>JAHZKX010000033.1 GCA_022600195.1 Planctomycetota bacterium | reverse complement strand
GCAGAAGCCGTCACGATCCCCGTGGTTGCCAGCGGTGGTGCAGGCTGCCCCGAACACTTATATGAAGTCCTGACGGAAGGCAAAGCCAGTGCCGCGCTCGCTGCAAGTATTTTTCATTATGGCACTCACCCCGTGGAAGAAACAAAACAGTATCTCGCGGAACGTGGCATTCCCATTCGCTTCAAAAGCACTGTTTCTCTCTCACAAGGGTAAGTTAAAAATCAGGGTGGTATCACCTGTGTTGCGAGAAGAGCCACAAATTTATCGTTTACATAGAAAAAGGACCTTGCATGTTCTTCCAGAGTCCCCAAAATAGCAGTATAGATTGATTTAAGGCAAATTGATTCATCTGTACAATTTGTCCCTGATTTCTTTTCAAAAACGAGTCTGCGTTGATTTCGATTCAGCTGCAAAATCTAGCAACTGTAAAGACCATTCGATAATTGGAGTTTGTTTATGGCGACAACCGTACCTGCGAAAGCAAAAGAGGTCTCTCCTTTAACCGGACATGCTGAAAATGATATCGATAAAGTATTCCGCCAGCTGATCAAGCATGGCGGCTCCGACTTGCATATGCAGGTAGGCAAAGCTCCGATCTTACGTGTCAAAGGGACTCTGCGCGAGCTGCAGATGGAGCCGATCGATCGAGATCAGATGATGGCTTTGTTTACTCCGATGATGGATGAGCGAAATACCAAAATTTTCCACGATGAAGGGGGAGCCGACTTTTCTTACGTGGTGGAATACGAAGGAGTACCCTGGCGGTTTCGTGTGAACTTATTTATCCAGTTGGGTGTACCTGGAATGGTCTCTCGTAAAATTGAGCGATCGATTCCTAACTTTGAAGGCTTGTACCTGCCTGATGTCATGGAATCACTTTGTAAGTTTGACCAGGGCATGGTTTTGCTTGCGGGTGTGACCGGTAGTGGTAAAAGTACCACGATTGCCTCAATGCTCAACTGGGTCAACGATAACTATCGCAAACATATTTTGACGATTGAAGACCCGATCGAATTTGTTTACACCCAGAATAAATGTCTGATCAATCAACGCGAAATTGGTATCGACGTGAAAGACTTTGAAATTGCCATGAAACATGCCGTTCGCCAGGACCCCGACATTATGCTCGTGGGCGAAATGCGTGACATGGAAACATTTTCAACCGCGATCCATGCAGCGGAAACAGGTCACCTGGTGTTCGGTACAATCCACGCCTCGAATGCCCCCAGTTGTATCGGCCGTATCCTCGACCTGTTCCCACAGGACATGCATAATGCATTGAGGAGCAGTCTGGCATTTAATATGCGCGCCATCGTTGCACAAAAACTGCTAAAGACAATCGTTGATGCCCCAGGCCGAGTACCCATTGTAGAAATTATGACCTTCAATCCGACTGTGCGTAAACTGATCCTGGAAGAACAGGACGAAAAACTGGCAGCCGCCATCCGCATCGGGAAAGAAGAAGGGATGCAGCAGTTTAATGACAGCCTGAAAGGTTTTATCGACCGGGAATTTATCAGTCGAGCAGACGCATTCGAAATTTCACCGAACGTGGAAGAATTGAAAATGACCCTGAAAGGAATCGACGTCAAAGGGGCTGCGATTCTGTAAAATGTTTGTCAATTGTTAAACTCAATCAAAACGGGCGATGTATGCTTAATTACATCGCCCGTTTCACTTTCTATTTTTATGTTTAAGGAAACTGTGCCCCTTTCACATTCATTCTTAAACTATAAACCTTATTCGAGCAGGTGAAGTACAGCGTTTTCCCATCCGGTCCACCAAACGTCACATTGGAACAAAACTCCGGAATCGGGATCAATCCCAAAGATTTACCATCAGGAGTCGCCACCCAGACACCACCCCGCCCGGAAAGATACAGATTCCCTTTCGCATCAATGCTCATTCCGTCGGGTGAATCCTGTCGTTTCGTTTTGGGATCGAAAAAGAGTTTCCCAGTCCCCACAGTTCCATCTGCTTTGATGGGAAAACTCCGCCAGAGTTTTTCATGACTGTCCCCTACATAGAGTGTATTACCATCATTGGAGGCAATAACACCATTGGGGAGGGGCATATCGGTAATGATTTTTTTGACTGCCCCGTTTGTTGCCTTGAAATAAACGGCGCTCGTTTTGCGATTCTTGAAATCAGGGTCGGTAAAATAAATATTTCCGTTAGGAGTCTGGCAGACATCGTTAGGTTGGTTCCACTTGGGATTCTGAGCGACGATGATCGTGTCTGTTGGACCGTTTTCACCGAAACCGTAACTCATCAAATGCTGGCCAAATGCCTGTGCGCCAAGCATGCGTCCTTTCAGGGAGAGATAGGTTCCGTTAATGCCTTTCGTCTTATCCAACCAGACACGGGCTTTCCCCTCTCCATCCAGACGTAAAATTTTTGTGTCCTTGCCGACAAAAGAAGTAAAGTATAATTTTTTCCCCGCAGGATCCCAAACGGGTCCTTCAAAAAAGGCTTTGGCCGCATATTCTTGCTGCAGTTTCGCGTTCTTTGCTACCGTTTCAGGCAGGGGATGTGTTTCGGGCCTGGAGTTTGCGGGATCCTGACCTAACCCGACCTGAAAACAGAAACATAAGCTGGCCATTGCAAGAAACATCCATTTGCTGATCATCTTGTCTTTTCCTGTTTCTAATGTTTTGTTGAAAATATCACGATTGCTCCTGAGATTTACTCCCCCATTTATCGTAAGGAAAGAGGGTAAGCAATATCTACTGTAAATTACAGGTTTTGATGCCATATGGCGAGGACTGAGTTTCAATCAAAGAAAGCATCATGGAATCCCTGCCTGATGCTTGATTTTGATATCGTCTCTCTTCAGACTAAGAAGTAGATTCTCGCCCTGTAAAACATGAAGCACCTGCCTCTACTTTATCTTCATCCAGAAATATTGAATTAAAAGGATCCAGAACAATGAGCCATCGATTGTTCTTGCTGCTTGCGTTCTCACTCATTTTGCATTCATTCGCAACGGGGCAGGCTGCTCCACCAAAACCACCTCCGAAGATTACCGGCGGAGAATTTTTTGGCCCCGCTGATTCGTTGAAACAATTCACCGTACCAGACGACTTGAAAATTGAACAAGTACTCGCCGAACCATATGTGAAGCAGCCCATCTTTCAGAATTTTGATGAACGTGGCCGGATGTGGGTCATCAACTATCTTCAATACCCAGATCCAGAAGGTTTAAGAATTCTCAGTAAAGACAAACATCTGCGCGCCGTCTACGATAAGGTGCCGCTTGCGCCGCCTAACCACGAACGGGGTGCGGATAAAATTACCATTCACGAAGATACTAACGGCGATGGTAAATACGATTCACACAAAACGTTCATCGATGGTTTGAATATTGCGACTTCGTTTGTCAAAGGTCGTGGCGGAGTCTGGGTGTTGAACCCTCCTTATTTATTGTTTTACCCCGACAAAAATAATGACGACGTTCCCGATGGCGACCCTGTAGTTCATCTTGAAGGCTTCGGCCTGGAAGATACGCACTCCGTCGTCAACAGCTTGCGTTGGGGCCCCGATGGCTGGCTGTATTCTTCACAGGGAAGCACAGTCTCCGCCAAAGTGAAAAAGCCTGGTCAGAAAGACAAGGAAGCCATCCACTCATTAGGCCAATTGAT
This sequence comes from Planctomycetota bacterium, assembly GCA_022600195.1. GTDB lineage: Bacteria > Planctomycetota > Planctomycetia > Planctomycetales > Planctomycetaceae > Gimesia. Next base: position 140,367 of record JAHZKX010000033.1, on the reverse strand, counting down.
TTGGCGTTATCATCCCGAAAAGAAAATTTATGAGATCTTCGCTGAAGGTGGCGGGAACGCCTTTGGAGTCGAGTTCGATCAAAAAGGACGCCTCTATTCCGGTCATAACGGGGGAAATACGAGAGGCTTCCATTACACACAAGACAGCTACTATCAAAAAGGGTTTGGCAAACACGGCCCTCTTTCTAATCCTTATACCTTTGGTTATTTCCAGGCCATGAAACATGCCAAAGTTCCCCGCTTTACTCACAACTTTGTGATCTATGAAGCAGACACACTCCCCCAAAAATATCGGGGGCATCTGTTTGGTATTGAACCGCTGCAAGGCCGCGTGGTGGAAAGTGAAATTTCGAGTGATGGATCTTCCTATCAGACCGTAGATTTACAAAGGCCGGTGGCTACGACAGACAAACGGTTTCGGCCCGTCGATATCAAAGTTGGCCCCGATGGTGCGATTTACTTTTGTGATATGTACGAACATCAAATATCTCATCTCCAGCTTTATGCAGGCAGTGTCGAAAAAGGAGATGGTCGCATCTATCGTATCAATGCCAAAGATGCCAAACCTGTCGCCCCCTTTGATCTGGGTAAGAAAACCTCACTGGAGCTGATCTCTGTTCTGGACCACCCCAACAAATGGTACCGCCAACAGGCACTGCGTCTTTTTGGGGATCGAAAAGATGCATCAGCCATCCCTGCTCTAAAAAAGAAACTGTTTGCTTCCGACGGACAAGCGGCTCTGGAATCGCTCTGGGCTCTGAACCTGAGTGGTGGACTTGATGAAAGTGCTGCAGAGAAATCACTCCAGCATCCAGACCCTCATGTCCGTGCCTGGACAATCAGATTATTATGTGATCAACATCAGGTTCCCGAGAAAATTGGACAACAACTCATTGCCCTGGCATTAACAGAACCGCACGTGCAGGTCCGCAGCCAGCTCGCCAGCTCATCCAAACGGCTCCCTGCAGCCACAGGGCTGCCCATTGCCTTCAATCTATTGAGTCGCTCAGAAGATCTCGACGATATACACTTGCCGCTGATCCTCTGGTGGTCGCTGGAAAAGCGGGTCGATAAAAGCCGAGATGCTTTACTGGCCTATTTTTCGAAAGCGGAAGTCTGGCAATATCCTCTGGTCGAAAAATATATTCTGGAACGTATCATGCGCCGGTTTGCTTCCACCGGCTCACGCAAGGATCTGATGATCTGCGCCAGACTACTGGAATCTGCACCAGGAAAATCTCATGCAGGAATTCTGATGTCGGGCTTTGAAACAGCAATGAAAGGCCGCTCACAGGCCAGCTTCCCGAAAGCACTGATCACCGCAATGTCCAAATATGGTGGGCAATCAATATCATTAGGCATTCGCCAGGGTGACAAAACGGCGATTGAAAAAGCATTGAAAATTGTGGCCGACTCGAAAGCCGATAACCAAAAACGACGGGACCTGATTCAAATCTTTGGTGAAGTCAAAGTCCCTCAGTGCGTTCCGGTCCTGTTAGAGATAATTAAGAGCTCCAGCGACCTGCAGATGCAGATTGCTTCGATCAGTGCGTTGCAGCAGTATCCGGACGCAACCATCGGCACCGTGGTCACCAGTCAGTATCCAAATATGTCAGACGATTTACGAAGTGCCGCCCAGACTCTGGTTTCCATTCGAAAACCATGGGCCATCGAATTTCTGAACGCCATTGATGCTGGAAAAATTAATAAAGCTGCGGTTTCCATCGAAACGGCTCGGAAAATGACCGTTTACAGTGATTCCAACATCACCGGTCTGATCGCCAAACATTTTGGATCCATTTCAGGTGCGACAACCGCAGAAATGAAATTGATCATTAACAGCCACGCAAAAAAACTACAGATGAGTAAAGAAGAACCCGACCGATATGCTGGTGAAAAACTCTTCCAGAAAAACTGTGGCAAATGCCATATACTGTTCGGTGAAGGAGGCAAGATTGGACCTGATCTAACGGCTTTCAAACGCGATGATGTCCAACGAATGCTGGTTAATATTGTGAATCCTTCTGCAGAAATTCGTGAGGGTTTCGAAACGTTTCTGATAGTTACCGAAGATGGTCGAACCGTAAACGGATTTTTGGCAGACCAGGATAATAATGTCGTAGTCATACGCAGTGCCGATGGTCAGAGCATTACTGTTGAACGTAACAACATTGATGAAATGCTGCCGCAAAAGAAATCTTTGATGCCCGAAGGACTGCTTGACAAACTCTCTGAAAAAGAAGTACGCGACCTGTTCAGTTATCTAAGAAGTTCTCAACCCCTGCCGTAATCGATTTCGATCTGATACCGAGCAGCGATTGAGAAAACCGGATAACTTGCTACAATTAAGGTTGGTGATCAATCACTATGATTGCCACCCTTTTTACGTTAACGATCATCATTTTTTCAGAGACAGGAAGCAGACCAATGTCGGGTTTTCGAACCGAGCGTGATTCTATGGGTGAAGTACAGGTTCCAGCTGACGCCTATTATGGTGCTCAAACTCAGCGCGCTGTTGAGAATTTTCAAATCTCCGGCAATACCCTGCCTCCCAGCCTGATTCATGCAATGGGACAGGTCAAGCTGGCGACCGCACATGCGAATCGTGATCTTGGAAAACTGTCTGGAACTGGCAAAAACCCTCTGAATGAAACACAGATCCAGGCCCTCACATCAGCAGCCACAGAAGTTGCAGAGGGAAAATTTGACGACCAGTTCCCCATCGACGTCTACCAGACCGGGTCAGGCACCTCAAGCAATATGAACGTGAACGAGGTCATCAGTAATCGCGCGATTGAGATTCTGGGTGAAGACCGGTTTGCTCCTGAAAAGTCGGTGCATCCAAACGACCATGTTAATATGGGCCAAAGCACAAACGATACATTTCCCACCGCCATTCATGTTGCAGTCGCATCCAGTATCCACAATCACTTGATTCCCGGCTTGGAAAAGTTTGCGGACAGCTTGGCTCAAAAAGCAAAAGCATGGGATCAGATCATCAAGATTGGTAGAACACATCTCGCCGATGCCACTCCGTTACGACTGGGTCAGGAGTTCGGTGGCTTTGCCCGACAACTGGAAATGTGTGTGGAACGCGCGAAGCGAGCTGCGGCTGCCGTTTATGAATTGCCTGTAGGAGGTACTGCCGTCGGTTCTGGAATCAATACACATCCGGAATTTGGACAGCGAGTCAGTCAAGAGCTGGCCAAACTAACGGGCATTGCATTCATCGAAGCCACAAACCATTTTGAGGCCAATGCACAACGTGATGGTCTTGTGGAATGTCATGCACTATTGAAGACAATCGCTACAACACTCTTCAATGTCTCTAACAATATTCGCTGGCTTGGTTCTGGTCCCCGCTGCGGTTTTTATGAAGTGAAAATTCCCGACTTGCAACCTGGTAGTTCTATCATGCCCGGTAAAGTAAACCCGGTCATGTGTGAAAGTATGATGCAGGCAGCGACGCGCGTCATCGGTAACGATCAGACCATTACCATGTCTGGAGCCGCTGGTGGACAATTTCAATTGAACATCATGATGCCCGTCATGGGATTCACTGCGTTAGAAAGCATCCATCTGCTGGCCAATTCCAGCAATGAATTTGTAAAGCTCTGTTGTGAAAATATGGAAGCAAATCAAGAAGCCTGCAATGCGGCAGTGGAAAACAGCCTCTCAATGGTAACCAGTTTGAATCCTCATATTGGATACGAGAAAGCATCGGCTCTGGCCAAAGAAGCTTTCAAATCAGGTAAAACCATTCGCGAACTGTGTACCGAGCAAAAAATTCTACCAGAAGAAACGCTGCGTGAAGCCCTGGATCCAATGAGTATGACTGAACCACAGGCGTAAGCAGACCACGAAGCTTCTCTCTGTGCAATGATCCGACATCGTAACGGAGAGAGAAAAAAATAGCTCTCAGGACATGCGGGCATTCAATAGCACATTGGATGCCATTTCCAGCGCTTCTCCCGTCAGGCCGGCTTCTTCCATCTGATGGATGGCGGCTTGGATGTCATACTCCTGCCGCTTGAGGGTCACCTTACCCTCTTCAATGATGGCATAAGAGCAGCGGGGGTCACCATCGCGAGGTTGCCCGACACTTCCCGGATTAACCACTTGCTTGTCAGCCAGATCAAGATGAAACGGAATGTGGGTATGTCCGACACAGATAAAGTCCGCATTGATTCCCTGTAACCGCGCGTTCCAGGCAGCTTCATTATCTCCCAGATATTCATCCAGGGGATCACGAGGCGTACCATGCACCAGATAAAATGTGACTCCCTCAAGAGTAATCTGTTGTGAAATAGGAAGCCGTGCCAGATATTTCATTCTGACTCGATCCAGTAAATCCCAATGGAAGGGCCGCGTTTCACAGGCCAGTTTTCGAAATCCAGTGGTCCCCTTGGCCTCTACCCGCTGAGCAACGGCATGATCGTGATTTCCGCGTACACAAGCAGTCGCATTCCGGTTTACCCATTCAATACAGGGTAACGGGTCAGTTCCGTAATCAACCAGATCACCAACACACAGACAGTAATCAAAGTCTTCCTGGATTGCGGAAAGCGCCGCCCAATTTGAATGAATGTCCGATACCACAAGCACACGCATCGATTTTCAACCTGATTTCAATCGAACCCATCAGGGAACGGATTTGCAAAATAGATTTCTTATCTTATTATTCCATAACTACTTAGATTCTATGCAAGTTGCCTTGATTTGAAAACAATGATTCAAGTCGACGGTCTGTATCTCTTCTATTTTTCTTTCAATTCATCACGGAAAAGACGCGGAAAATCAGCTATAGACTCATTTTTTCAGACCTGCTAGACTCACGCCGCATGACTGAGACATCTCAGCATGATACGCTAAAAAAGTCTATTTTACAGGTAGCTAACCCATCAGGATGCATGGGGAACCAGAGCCTGCTGAATCAAATCAAATCCATCCGGTTCGGACGCTTTCAGAAGGGATACTGATATGCGGACCATGCAACTGTTCCAAAAAAATCTGATTCTTACATTAATATTGACCGTTTTTGTTACGGGAATATTACCCGAAGCAGATGCAGGAATTGAAGCTGTCAAAGGCAAAAAATACAAGCTCACCAAACGGCATGGACCGTGGATGATTATGGTAGCCGGCCTGTCGGACATTCCTGATAGCAGACGCTCAAAGGGGCTAAGTGCACAAGAAGCAGCAGACGAACTCGTATTCGAATTACGTAAACGCGGAATTCCGGCTTACACATTCCAACAAGAATCTGTGATCCAGCGATTCAATACTTTGGACCGTCTAGGCCGAGAAGAACGCCGAAGTTATGCAGCACAGCGTGCGGGGATTTCCGTGATCGCAGGTAATTATTCTGATAGTAATGATGACGTTGCACAGAAAACGTTGAAATATATCAAAAAGTTTCAACCAAAAGTTCTCACTGAAAATGGCGTTTATAAAAAAACACCCGGTCAACCGGGACCTCTCAGCGGCGCGTTTCTCGCAATCAATCCGCGACTTTCGCCTCAGGAAGTCGCTAATAGAAAACAAGATCCGCTCATCGCCAAACTGAATTCAGGAATCGAATATTCACTCCTGAAAAACAAAGGAAAATATTCTCTGGTTGTCGCGTCATTTTATGGAAATTCTGTGACCAAAACGGCCACATCTCGATTCCAGAATGCTTCGAAAACTTTAAAGGTTGGTAAAAGTCTGGATCTGGCAGCCGAGAATGCCTGGAGACTTGCCAAAGCATTGAGAAACGCAAAAAGCTATGGTTTTCCCGCCGGGGCAGCTCGAGATATCGATGCCTATGTTTTGCACGAAAAGTACCGATCGATCGTCACTGTAGGTTCTTTTGATTCACCAGACGATCCCCGCCTTACCGCATATGCAAAACTGTTTGGATCAAAAATGAAACCTCACCCGGAAACAAATGTGGAATCAATGACCGCTGAATATTTTGTGATCCCTGGTAAAACACCACAATCGCCGCCAATCGCATCCTGGGTATTCGATCCCAAGCCAACGTTGATGCGAGTTCCAAAAGCAAGATAAACGAACTCGTCTGAACTAGATGAAAATCGTTGCCTTCCCTCTATCTCTCGGGCCTGTTAAAGTGCCTGGATCTGGGAAGGCTTCTTTTTTGCGCCGTGGATGAGAAGAACCAGAATGGGTTCACTAAAAAAATCCGGTAAGTCACTCACTTTGAAAATCAATCGTCTTATGGCTCAATATCCTGTTATCGTTCTAGCAAGTCGCAATCAAAAAAAAGCCGGTGAGATATCGGAGCTATTAAGCCCGTATCACATCTCGGTACAAAGTGTGACTGAATTCGCGGATGCTGAGGAAGTAGTGGAAGATGGAAACACATTTGGTGAAAACGCTGCAAAAAAAGCAGTTGAAACCGCATTGGCAATTTCACAGTGGACGATTGGCGAAGACAGCGGATTGATGATCGACGCGCTGAATGGTGCACCGGGTATTTATTCCGCACGTTTCAGTGGAGAAGATGCAACTGATGAACAGAATAATGCCAAAATGATTCAAGAGTTAGAAAACGTCTCTCTTGAAAAACGCACTGCTGCCTATTTTTGTAATGTCGCTCTCTCTAATCCACGGGGAGAAATATGCCTGCAAGTGGAAGCAAGCTGCAGAGGTCGTATCACCGAGTCACCGCGCGGCCAGAATGGATTTGGTTACGATCCCTATTTTGAAATCGTTGAGCTGCATAAAACCTTTGGTGAGTTAGCGCCCATTGTCAAACAGCACCTCAGTCATCGCGCACGTGCCTTTGAACGATTCATCCCACCTTTGGTAGAATTGTTCGAACAACAGACCTGAATCCAACAAAGTAGCACCTTTATTCAAAGGCAGCTAAAAGGAGCGGTCTGCTTTCTCTTTCGTGAGAGGCTTTGCGGCTGCGCCACCCGCTAGCCCTTGACTTCTGCGCGCCGCGTAACGGATTGGGAATGAGGGCCAGACCGTATTTTGTTGCTGAGGAATGGGATATTCAGGCCCGTCAAACAAATGGCCAACAGTCCCATTACGCATCGATTTCTCAGAAACATACTGTGTAAAGCCCAGCCATTGACGATCTGGAGCGGCAACACTAAACAGGTTTTTTCGTTCGGGAGTAAAACCGGCAAACTCGCGAGGTAAAGGTGCGGTGTGCAATGCCGTCAGCAAAAACGCCATTGCAATATACCCCGTCATTGCTGCAAAGCCCCATCGGGCTATCTCGTGAACCAAAGGATGAACCTGCATATAAGTGGGTGTAATTCGCACCGTGATTTCCCGAAAGAGAAAAATAAAAGCGATAAACAATCCAATCAAAGCAATACTGTCCCAACGACGCGACCAAGCCCCTGAACTGGAAATATTATTTGTCAAAAGAGTAGCCAATGGTTCGAAATAATTCATCGCCAATAGTCCCGCCAGCAGGACGGAGACGAAAATAAACCCTGCACCCCAGGCTCCTTCACTGGCAACGCACCAAGTTACAATTCCGAGAATTGCCAGCAGTAAAATGTCGATCATGACCAAGTTCCAGACTGAATAAGTCGATATCAAATGTAAATATTTCGTAAACTCAAAAACAGGCCTATCGCTTTTTAATTGATAATCTCACTTCACCACTCGCAGTAATTCATCGATGGAAGTGATCCCTTTCACAACTAATCGCAAACCTTCCTCTTTCATATATAACATGCCGTTCTTACGAGCCGATGCTTTCAACTGAGACATGTTGGCTGCATCGCGGATCATGTCGCGCATCCGCTCATTAAAATCAAGCAGTTCGACCACACTGATGCGCCCCTTATATCCCAATCCACCACAGGCAGGACAAACAATTTCCGGATTTTTGGGTTGTCTGTAAAAGCATTTCACTTTTTCGGGAGGCAAATTTGCTTTCTTCAAAAATTCAGGATTCGGCTGATAAGATTCCTTACATTCAGGACATAATCGCCGGGCCAGACGCTGTGCTAAGAGAGCTGAAAGAGAGCTTGCCAGCATAAAAGGCTCCACTCCCAAATCCATCAGTCGATACAAAGCCGTAAAGGTATCGTTTGCATGCACCGTTGAAAATACCATATGTCCGGTATTGGCTGCCTGACAGGCAATGCGTGCTGTCTCTGCATCACGAATTTCCCCGATCATTACCACATCTGGGTCTTGCCGAAGAATACTTCTTAAAGACTCTGCGAATGTCTGGCCGGCTTTCTGGTTGATTTCAATTTGTGATACATTATCAATTCGATATTCCACCGGATCTTCAATTGTGATGATATTCCGCTGATACGGGTCAATTTCATGCAAGGCAGCAAACAGGGTAGTTGATTTACCGGCACCTGTCGGTCCACAGCATAAAAACAGACCATGGGGCTGTTTGACTATGGAACTCAGCTTTTCAACCAGTTGCTTTCTGATCCCCAGTCCTGCTAACGTTCCAACCGAATTTGTCTGGTCAAGAATACGTAAACTCATTTTCTCGCCGTGCCTGGTTCCCTGGCTGGCTAAACGAAAATCAATTTCGCGGTCGGGCATAATGGCACGAAAACTGCCATCCTGCGGCCGACGTTTCTCGGTGATGTCCATCGCACCAAGCACTTTAAAAATATTCAGAACCGCATCACCAATCGCACGATCAAATCCTTCTGTGGGATACATCACTCCGTCAATACGTAGACGCACTCCACATTCATCTTCTTTTGGCTCCAGGTGAACGTCGGTCGCTCGACGCATGACGGCATCATGGACGAGTTCTTTTGCCGCTAGAAAACCACGTGAATTCTCAACCCGACGCGAACTTGAAGGGTCATCTCCCCGACCGGTTGACGATTTTCCTACAAATCGGATTTCAGGCCCGATGGCAGCCTGTTGCGCTGTTTCGCCTCCGATTCGAATTCCCATCCTCGCCAGATAGCGAAGTGTCAAATTCTGAATATGTTCGGGAGTCATGACTCTGCTGGAAGGCGGTACTTTCGCATTTCGTTCGCGGATATAAAGCCCAAGAGGTGCGCCATATGCCACTGCCAGAATGAAAAAACCAAGCAGAAAGCTGGGCATACAAAAGACGAATAGAAAACCGAGTCCACCGGCAATTAAGACGGTAGAACTCCAGAACGCCGTATCACTCTTCAATCCACGGCTGTCATCATCAACCCAATAAGAGGTTTTTGACCAAAGGATAAATAGCAGAATTACGAGTAGAAGTTTCCAGAAATGGAAATAAAACCCTTGTGAATTAGTGAAACGTGGATCGTTCCCACGAAAAAATGGTCCTGGAAGAGGAGGGTAGTTCCCCGCCTTAGCAGTTGCATTCCGCCTATTGTCCCCTCCATCCGCTTCCGCATTGTCCTGTCTCTCTGATCGACCATTGCGCCGTCCCTCCGCTCGACCATTGTCCTGCGAATCATTATTTCTCTGGGAATCGACCTGGGCATGAATGTCCGTCGATAACACGATAATGCTAAGAATTACGAAAAGAGACGCCCAGATACTTTTCACGCTGTTGTTCCTCAAAATTTGGGCTGATCAATCAAATGAAGCTGACCGGAACGTCGGTCTTTGACCTCGATAAAATGAGACAATATAAGGAGTTAAATTTAGCCTATATTCTCTCTGGAAGGAACGGCATTATCAATTTTAATTGCACAGAATATTTTTTTCCAAAGTTTGTACTACTTTTAAAGCAGTACAATACAAGCATATAGTATCCATAGTAACGTGAATTGCCTTGAAAATCAAAGAGAAAAACCAGAACATCCGACCCTGAATTCTTAAAGAAATTACGGCGCCAGACTGTCTCTCGTGCGCAACAGGATTGTGTAACACCTTCCGCAACTGTTAGACTGAAAACGCAGATATTTGTTCCCTGTCTTTTCTGTTTTTTCAGAGGCTCTGATGAAATTTCCTCGAATTGTAATCTGCTTTTTGTCCATCTTTCTCTACAGCGGATGGCAAACAACCCAGGCTGCTGACCCGAATATTATCTACATCCTCGCCGATGACATGGGTTATGGCGACATTCGGGCCCTCAATCCGGATTGCAAAATTGCGACACCGCATCTCGATCAACTGGCCCAGAAAGGCATGATCTTTACCGACGCACACTCCAGCTCTTCCGTCTGTACTCCCACACGCTATGGAGTTCTCACAGGTCGTTACAATTGGCGGTCCCGACTGAAAAGTGGCGTGCTCTGGGGCCTGTCCCGGCGACTGATAGAACAAGATCGACTGACTGTACCAGACTTGCTGAAACAACATGGTTATCATACTGCCTGTGTTGGTAAATGGCATCTGGGCATGGATTGGACGCTCAAACAGGGTGGCTTCGCGACAGAGAAATCATTCAATAAAAAAACAAACCCGGGCTGGGAAGTGGATTACTCCCAACCCATTCAAAATGGCCCGAACAGCCTAGGCTTCGACTATTTCTTTGGTATCAGCGCCTCTCTCGACATGCCCCCTTATGTCTATATCGAAAACAATCGCAGCCAGGGAATTCCGACAGTCACAAAAGCATTTTTTCGAGACGGTCCTGCTCATAAGGACTTTGAAGCGATTGATGTCCTCCCCCGTATCACCAGACAAACCGTTGACATCATCAATCAACGATCGAGTGCTGCCAAATCGGGTAAGCCTTTTTTCATTTACTTCCCCTTGAACGCACCGCATACTCCCATTCTTCCTACTCCCGCCTGGCAAGGTAAAAGTGGGATCAACGCCTATTGTGATTTTGTCATGCAGGTTGATGACACCGTGGGACAGGTCATGCAAGCACTCAAAAAACAAGGCATTGCCGAAAACACACTGGTTATTTTTACTGCCGACAATGGCTGCTCACCGGCTGCCAACTTCAAAGAAATGGCAGACAAAGACCATCAACCCAGTTATCGCTTTCGTGGACATAAAGCAGACATCTATGAAGGCGGACATCGCGTTCCCTTCATTGCCAATTGGCCAGCACGCATTAAAGCAGGCACTCGCTCTGATCAACTGACCTGTCTGACCGATCTATTGGCGACTGCTGCTGACATCATCGGAGCCAAACTTCCCGACGAAGCAGGCGAAGACAGCGTCAGCATACTACCGGCGCTCGAAGCAAAAGCAACAGCACCCCTCAGAGAGGCAGCCGTCCATCATTCGATCCGTGGCGCATTTTCTATCAGAAAAGACCACTGGAAACTGGAACTCTGCCCGGGTTCTGGAGGCTGGAGTTTTCCTAAACCAGGGAAAGATGATCTGAGTCAACTCGCTGAGATACAACTTTACAATTTGAACGACGATGCAGGCGAACAACAAAACGTACAACACCTGCATCCTGAAATCGTAAAGGATTTAACCACATTACTTCAGAGTTATGTAGAACGTGGTCGTTCTACTCCCGGAAAACCACAGCAGAACAATGGCACCGTGAATATATTCGAAGCGGGGAAATCAGCTCAAAAATTGAAAAAGCCAACCAAAAAACGTCAGAAGGCCAAATCTTAAGCAACGCATGACGGACGGCTATACTATCTCCTTTTAAGTTATCAGCTTACGTCGATATACAGACTTCTGAATAAGACCCTCAGTCTAGAAAAACTTGAAATTACTGCTAATTGAAGTTATCCTTAAACCTCTGTTGCGTCTCCTGTGGAAAGGTCAATCAGACTCATTTCCCAACAATAAATTCAGCCCGTCAGACAATGGTGTCTGACTACCGTCCCCCGAACTCGGCAGTTCTGACGGACCGGCATTACTTTCAATTGTCTCATCAGGTCATTCCTTGAGATTGTTGCAGTCTTACTGGAAACGACCTGTCAGGAATTGAACGCGTATGTATGGTTCACAAGTTGCACGATTTGCGATTAGCATTCTCTCGATTGTGCTCGCCTTCAATCTGTTATTTCCCTCTGTCTCCCAGTCGGCTCCGAAGACAGAGTCAAAATCAGGCGCTGCCCCTCAGATTGATTTCAAAAAAACAATCCAGCCCATTTTTGTCAAACATTGCCAGGACTGTCATGGTCCCGATGCCCGTGAAGGGGGCTTACGTCTGACCAATCGTAAAAATATTCTGATGAGAAATGATTCCGGAGAACCGGCAATCGTTGCTGGGAAAAGCGATGCAAGTATTCTCATGCACCGCGTCTCATCTCAGGATGAAAAAGAGCAGATGCCACCCGCTGACACAGGGGAACGTCTCTCAAAACAGGAAATCAAAATTCTGAAACAGTGGATCGATCAGGGAGCCATCTGGCCTACAGAGTCAGGAGCACCCGGGCACTGGGCATATAACTCTCCTGTCAAAAGTCCACCACCAACCATGAATGGTTCGTCTCGAGTCAATAATCCGATCGACGCTTTTGTGGTCGATCAATTGCAACGAAATACAAAACCTCTGTCTCAGGCACCACTGGCCGATCCGGCACGATTACTGCGCAGGGTCTCGCTTGATCTGATTGGCCTGCCCCCCACAACCGAAGCCGTGCGTGCATTCGAAAAAAATCCCTCACCGGAAGCTTACGAAAAAATTGTCGATTCCCTGTTACAATCCCCACGTTACGGAGAAAAATGGGCACGACCCTGGCTCGACATGGCCCGTTATGCCGACTCGAATGGCTTTCAGGCTGACCAGCTGCGCAAGATGTGGCTGTATCGCGACTGGGTTATCAACTCCCTCAATCAGGATCTCCCCTTCGATCAGTTCACCATTCAGCAAATTGCCGGCGACCTGTTACCTCAGCCGACCATCGATCAAAAAATTGCGACAGGCTTTCATCGCTGTACTACCTGTAATGTCGAAGCAGGTGTGGACCCTGAAGAAAATCGAGTGAATCAGATTTTTGACCGCGTGAACACAACTGGCTTAGTCTGGCTGGGAACGACATTTGAATGTGCCCAATGTCACAATCACAAATATGACCCGTTCTCACAACAGGACTATTATCAGATCTTTGCATTTTTCAACAATACACCGCTGGAAGTAAAACAACTCGGAAAATCTGTGACCTTTGATTTCACAGGCGCCAATTTCTCCCTGCCTCTGAAGGCGAAAGAGAAAAAAACCAGAGAAGAACTGACCCGTCAGAAAGTTGCTGTTCAGAAAAAAATGAAAACACGCGAGAAGGAATTGCAAAAGGCATTCCCACAGTGGGAAGAAACCATGCTCGCGATGCTGGAAAACAGCGAACAGAGCGCAAAAGTTCCCGCAACCATTCAAAAAATTCTTCGCACCAAAACCAAAAAGCGAACAGACAAACAATCAAAACAGTTAACAAGCCTGCAACAAAAGCAGGACCCCTCCTATGCTGACCTGAAAAAAGAGCAAAATCGAATCCTCAATGAATTGAAAGCACTCGAACCCGATACGACCCTGGTGATGGTCGAAATGGATCAACCTCGAATGAACAATATTTTCAAACGCGGTGACTTTCTCAACAAAGGGGCCTCAGTCAAACCCCAGACGCCCGACGCATTGCATCCTCTCAAGACCCAGGGTCAACCTAACCGCCTGTCATTTGCGAAATGGCTGGTCGCGAAAGAGAACCCACTCGTGGCTCGCGTGACCGTCAATCGCTGGTGGGCTCAATTCTTTGGCCACGGGATTGTAGCGACTCTCGAAGATTTTGGCAGTCAGGGTGATGCTCCCACCCACCCGGAACTCCTCGATTGGCTGGCGGTAGAATTTATGGAACACAACTGGTCGATGAAACACATACATAAGACCATTGTAATGTCGGCCACTTATCAACAGTCTTCAAAGGTGACTCCAGAACTTCTGGAAACAGACCCCTATAATAAACTATATACACGTGGCCCACGACTAAGACTTTCAGCAGAAGCGATTCGGGATAATGCACTGGCTATCAGCGGTCTGCTATCGACCAAAATGGGAGGCCCCCCCGTCTATCCACCACAACCAAAGGGGCTCTGGAGACACGTAGGTCGCAATGCACCCAAGTATCTGACTTCAACTTCTGAAGACCGCTACCGTCGAGGAGTTTATGTGATTTGGCGGCGCAGTGCCCCTTATCCCAGTTTTATCAACTTCGATGCACCCGACCGTGGCGCCTGTGTGATCAATCGCTCGAGGACCAACACTCCCTTACAGGCACTCACCCTGTTGAATGATCCTGCTTATATTGAAATCGCCATCGGTCTGGCCACGCGACTCGCGACCACAGAGCAGCCTCCTGATCTGACTGACAGGGATCGCGTGGCCCATGCATTCAGATTGTGCGTAGCCCGTAAACCAAAGACCGAAGAAGTGAACCATCTCACTAAAGTATTCCAACAGGAACTAAAATATTTTCAGGATCATCCCCAGGCAGCTCAAAAATTGATTTCAGCAGAACACCGCCCGAAAGGAGTGGGTGCGTCGCGCATGGCGGCATGGCTGTATATCGCTAATATTCTGCTAAACCTGGATGAAACGATTACAAAGGGCTGATCATGAACGACCACCTGCAACAATTGCTGAATTATACCCGACGCGAATTTTTTCAACGCGCAGGCATGGGCGTTGGCGGCGCTGCATTGACAGCCTTACTCGCTGACAGCCTGGGGGCGGCTAATCCGTCTTCAAACAATTCGATGGCAGTCCAAAAATCACACTTTCCTCCCAAAGCGAAAAACGTGATCTTCCTGCATATGGTGGGAGCACCTTCACATCTCGATCTTTACGATGCCAAACCAAAACTACAGGAACTGGATGGCCAACTGGTTCCCGATAAACTCTGGGAAGGTTTACGACTGGCGTTTATTCGCGAGCAACCGAAACTCATGGGTAGCCCGTTTGCCTTCAAGCAACAGGGAGAAGCAGGTATTCCCATTTCGGAACTGATGCCTCATCTCGGATCGGTTTCCGATGAACTCTGCATGATCCATTCTCTCAAAACCGAACACTTCAACCATGCACCAGCACAACTGTTTTTTCAGACCGGCTTCTCCCGCTTCGGTCGTCCTTCTCTTGGCTCCTGGGTGAATTATGGCTTGGGTTCCGAAAACAGCAACCTGCCCGGATTTGTAGTACTGATCACGGGCAACGTCGCGGGGGCGGGTAACAGCCTGTGGGGTAGCGGTTTTCTGCCCAGCATTTATCAGGGTGTGGAATTTCGGTCACAGGGTGATCCCGTGCTGTTTCTTTCCAACCCGAAAGGCATGACCGGCGAAGACCGTAAACGCATTATCGATAGCGTGAATCATTTAAATAAAGTCCAGTTGGCTGATGTGGGTGACCCGGAAATCGCAACGCGGATTAATCAATACGAAATGGCGTATCGAATGCAGTCTGCCGTTCCGGATCTGATGGATATTTCGGATGAGCCAAAACACATTCATGAGCAATATGGGACACAACCCGGTAAAGCAAGTTTTGCGAATAACTGCCTCCTGGCCAGGCGACTCGTAGAACGTGGCGTGCGGTTTGTGCAACTCTTTGATCAGGGATGGGACCATCACGGCAATCTGGTCAAAAGTATTAAAAATAAATGTAATCAGGTGGATCAACCCATTGCCGCTTTGATCAAAGACTTGAAACAACGCGGAATGCTGGACGATACACTGGTGGTCTGGGGCGCTGAGTTCGGCAGAACACCCATGGTTCAGGGAGACCGAAAAACTCCGGGACGCGATCATCACAAAGATGCGTATACCGTCTGGATGGCAGGTGGCGGCGTCAAACGCGGATTTGCTTATGGCAAAACAGATGACATCGGGTTTAACGTTGCAGAAAATCCAATGCACGTTAACGATTTTCATGCCACACTATTGCATCTGTTAGGCATGGACCACGAACGACTGACATTCAAATTCCAGGGTCTCGATATGCGAGTCACTGGCGTCGCCGGCAATGTTGTTCCGGATATTATTGCTTAACACAATTCTCGGTTCAGTCATGCGATCGCAGCATCGGTTCAATTTCGACAACAAAATCGTTTGCAGCGGTAAAATTGCGATAAACTGAGGCAAATCGAACGAAGGCCACCTGATCGACGTCTTTCAGAACGGCAGAAACCTGCTCACCAATAAAACGGGAGGGAACTTCGCGATCGAAGTTCTCGTAGATTTCCGCCTCAATCTGTGACACGATCGCTTCAATTTGATCCGGGCTGACCGGCCTTTTATAACAGGCCGTCTCGACTCCTTTGACCATCTTTGTGCGATCAAAGGGTACGCGAGCACCATCTTTTTTGATGACTTTCAGCGGCGACTCTTCAATCTTTTCGTAAGTCGTATAACGCTTCCCACAAGCCAGACACTCCCGCCGCCGGCGCACACTGAAAGGTTGACTCAAACGAGAATCAATGACTTTCGTCTCACCATCACGACAAAAAGGGCACATCATAAACGACGCGGCTCCTGGTAACTAAACAACAACACGACCTCTGCACTAAGAGAGAAAGCCAGCTTAAGCATGCCTAAAAGTAACATGATCGAAACTAATTCACCAGTCAATTATTCAGAATTCACGATTTTTTAAAGGTTTACGAACATCTAATCTGATGAACATGACAGGGAATCCACCGCGTTATTCTATCGGCTGATCCAGAATTTCCTCGTGTGCCACAGATTCATCTACGTCAGCTTTCAGATCGTTTAATGTCTCGATCAGCTCTGCTTTCACACCAAATGCAACATAGGCCAACACCACCAGAAAGGCCAAACCGCTGGCGATCAGCATTATCGTCCAGATTGTCATCCAAGCATACATGGTTATTCTTTCACAAGGTTTATGAAGAGGCACTCGAACCAGCTGAGACGGGCTGAGTGGTTTTATCAGGAAAGAGCAACGAGCCTGCAATGTAAAGTATGATAGAACATGTAAACGTTATCAAAGTCAGGTACGTTCCATTGAGCTCCACCGCAAACGTCCGATTAATCGCTTCCACACAGGGACCCATCGCCGAAAGCCCCAATAGTCCGCCAAGAATTGCCGCCAGTGCACCTGTCTGACTGCCCCGTTTCCAATACAGGCCTCCCACCACAGTCGGAATGGCCCCCGATAGATAAACCGTTCCCGTCACCGCAAGATAACCCCATAAATCACTGCTCACTTCATACCAGAGACCCCAGATCAAGAGCATCGCCCCAATCACAAAAATCGAAATACGCGTCACTAAAATACGGGAACGCTGACTCATCGGCCCCGCAATCGGTGCCACAATATCCTGCGTAATCACGCCGCTCCAGCAGAGCAGATAACTGTCATGTGTTGACATAAATGCGGCAATCATGCCCGCAGTGACCAACCCCAGTAATCCGGTGGGCACCACTTTCGCCAGAAACAGAGGCATGGCTGAGATCGAAGTAATAGAGGGATTCGTTTTCACCGCTTCTTCAAAATCAGCGAACAGTTGTGGCTGTGAAGCAAAAAAAGCAAACGTGCCAATGCCCCAGAAAACGGGTAAAGCACGCCGCGCCAGAAACGAAACAGAGCTTAATGTATAGAGTTTCTGAGCAACCGCCGCACTCTGGCAGGAAAGCGTTCGAGCAGCACTCGTCGGCCACAACATCGCCGCCGACCCAATGACCACCGTCATCTGTATGATTTCCAGCCAGCCGATTCCCGGCCCTTTACCGGACGGGTTATGGGAATCGAAAGGATTAAAATAACCATTTTGCTCCGTGACAATCGCCGCAAATCCATCCCAGCCAATCGAACAGAATACCACGACTGTGACTATCACCATCCCCGTGCCCAGAATCAAAAACTGAATCAGATCGGTAATCACCACCGACACCATCCCGCCCAATACCGTATAAAACAGCACCAGCAATAACAGTCCCGTCATGATCAGCTTGAGAGACATTTCATCCTGCAAACCGGAAATCGCCGTCACAAACTGAGAGCCCGCTTTCAGAAACAGACCCATATTCAAAACTCCCGAAACCACCATGACTATCGCGCCGATAACACGAACACGAGAGGAATAGCGTTTTTCGTAATACTCCGGGATCGTCATAATCGAAGAATCGCGCAGGCGATAGACCACAAAACCGGTCAGACCGATGATCAATACCGCCCCCGCTTCCAGAAAAGCGAGGTACAACGAAGCATACTGCTTCATAAAACCGAGTTCGGCCATGTACATCACAGTGACTAAACCCAGCTCTGTCCCCGTCATCGTTGCCAGCGCCAGACGCAGGCGGAGCTTTCGACCCGCTACAAGATAATCAGAAAGGTTTCCGACGTAACGATTGGCCCACAAACCAATTACGATCGATGACAACAGATAGCAGGCGACGATCGACCAGTCCAACCAGGTGAAATTTGTATCGTAAAGAGAAATAGCTGGTCTCCCCCTGCCCTCGTTTTCAATGACACATAATGGAATTTCACGTAAAACAGCTCAAAGGTTTCATTTAGCAGCGGTTGCAATCAACGACCATTCCTTTTACCATATGTCGCTTCGCAATGCGCCACGGGTAAGAAATCCGTTTGACCAGTTGATCACCACGATGATTCAGCTCATCTTGCGAAAGTTACACCACTATGCCAGTTTTGACAGTGAATTTCTATAGTAAATGACTGTCATCAAAATAACATCTAAATAAGAGGGGATGACACCGTGTCACTCGACAAAAGTTTAAAGAGTAAAAGTACCCTGGTCCGTGCACGCAACGTATTGAAGCGTGCAGAGCGGATTGAAAAATTGAAATTCGAAGACCGTTGGATCGAAGGACAACCGGCCCTCGGCTTGCCCAAAGTTCGCGTTGAAAAAGTCTCGCTGGGTAAGAAAAAGAAGAAGAAGAAAGAAGAAGAAGAAGAAGGCACATAATCTCGCCATCTGAATCATCGATGCTCTCATCGTGCGCAGCACTGTTCATCTCAGTTTGATGAATGTGCCGCGCACTATATTTTTTCCCATGATCTGGGATTCCATTCCCTTACACCTTCTCCACTCCATTTTTCCTTCCGCATTTATACCCACATCTCTCCTTCCAGATTAACACTGCATAAAGAGAACTTGACAGCGTCTCGCCCCTGGCGAATATGCGTTATAAGCGTCGCGCGCGAGATGAGTTTTTTGCGCACTGCTTTTCAAGAACACTGAAGATCTCACTACTATCAAAGTCCCTTTGTTTTGAAAATCTTCACCTGATAAATCGTCACCGGTTCCCGATATCTCGTAACTTATCGACACGCTTCGGTCACGCTTCGACGCGTTTGAACCACTGTTCAAACACGGTTCGACAGCTATCAACCACGCTTCGCGCAATATAATAATCTTGACACCCCCACGCCTTTCAACAAAATCATTTCCAGTCAAAAGAATCTCCGCCAGGGACAAACAATTAACCTGCTTACAGAGATTCTACCCGAAAACCACAAACAGTCTGCAGATGAAAATGCAGCAGTACTGATAAGAGCATCAGAACAAAATAAACACCATAACTTTTCGTGTCTGTCGTGCTTTTCGTGGTAGAAAATAACCACTACTCACTAAAGCAAAGAACAGTAGAATGGATAAGGGTCTCAAATTCCCTTATAATAAAGCCACTGCATCGCCCCAAGTTCACAGAAAAATCCAGGCCAAGGATCAGTCAATGACCTCTTTCTATCGCAATTCTGTCTACCTGCTAGTTTCATTGATCGGTTGTTTTTTCCTGCATGGCTCTTCCGCCGCCGGGGAATCCAATGAGAAGCAAGCCGGGAAAGAGACATCGATCACCTGGCAGGAAAAGTCCATCAAGTATGCGCGCATTATGTCGCGCGTGAAATGGACCCCTGTTGCTGATGGCATGCCGAAAAGGGGCGGACACTTCAAAGCGGGAACGGAATACACGGGAGTTCCCTATTCGAGCGTCAAATCTGTCGGTCGCTATATCGGCTTCGATATTTACCTGAAAACATTTTTGGCTGCGGTCCAGAATCCGAAGAGCGTGCTCTATACGGAGAACCTTTATGGTAAGGTGAAAAATGCAGAGTGCTACTATGGAAAGGTCTGTTCCTCGTATACCAGCTATGCTTTGCAATGCGGCATCTGGTATGTTAGCCGTCTGCATACCCCACCCTATCGCAATGGAATCACCCTGGTGGAACCACAGTCTGCTTTATCCGCAAAAGTGGGAGACATCATCTTCACTCCTCCCCAACCCGGTTCTCATGTCGAAATCGTAACAGAAATTACCAAAGACAAGCAGGGCCAGGTCACGCATGTCCGAGTAGAGGAAAGCCGACCTCAAACCACCACGAACACCAATCGCAGTGCCAAAAACTTCAACAGGCATATCGCATCCAGGGGCAGACAGCTGTATCGCATTACCGATCTGGATGCCTGGCGAGGCAATAACAAAGCCGAGTCATTTTTATTCCCCAACTACGATGAAGATAACGCAACCCCCGACATCAATCAGGTTTTGCTCCTCGACCTTGGCGACTGGGTTCCTTATCACAAAGGCCAGAAGGTGAAAATCAATATCATGGATAAGAATGACCGGGGTGTGAAATCACTGGTCATCAAGCGGGGAGACAAAGTAATAGAAGAAATCAACCAGCCCGGCAAAGGAGTCATTGAGCGCTCGTTTTCAACCTGCGGCGACTATACCGCCCATTGCGTAATGAATGACGGCTCCCTGAGCCAGGCCTGCGAGTTCGCTGTATGCAGATTCGATTTCAGCATGCCCACCGAAGGAGTCTCAAAAAGTAAATTGTGGGAGATAAAAATCTCATCCGACAACATGAACCTGATCATCGCACACTTAAAGAGCGACAAAAACGGCTATGACGAACATAACATCTTCATTACCGAGCAGGACCGCAAGAACGGCAAGATCGTGATTCCCGCGAATCTGATCCAGGACAAAGGCAAAATGCAGGTCTGGATGATTGGTGAAAACAAATACGGAAGACTAAAAAAACGACAAGATATTATGGTGAAGGAATGAAGGAACGTAATCGAACTGATTAACTGATATCTGAGCGCATTGATTCCGCTCGCTGTTTAAGACAGGCGCTGACCTTTCATTCTGTCTTACAGCATTCAAGCGTGTTACTCGGCACTGTCTTGAGCACTTGCTTCATAGAACATCAGAATTGAAAGAATGTCAGACACGAAATCCAGACAATACCTTTTGAACACGAATTCTTCATAAGCAACACTCTCATTTTTAATATTTTCGGAATCATCAACCATCTTTTTCTTTTTATAATCCCAGTAAAAATCGTCACCTGCAAGATATCCACACATTGTCATTCCCAAGCAATTTCCATTCATCAGCTCATAGTGCTGAGGGCCTATAGGAGCAACAATCCAGGGTCTCCCTTCTGCTTTATCGAATAAAGTTTCACTCGAGTCTTTAGATTCACTAAGTGTTACGTGATCCTGCAATCGTGCGTAAGGATCAAACTCAGATCGCCTGATGGTGTGCTCGATATATTTTTCTCTACCTTTTAGAACAATTCCACGATATCCATTCGCTCTTTTATGGCCTGGTGGTCCGACTTTTTCAGCATTCCTCGAAGCAATGCAAACTGCTTTTCTCAAGAAACCATTAGAATCGCTACTCACTGTGAATAACCGGACACGCTTTAGTCCGCACCCCTGCCCAACAAGCGTCTTCAGTAATCCATCGATCACGCGCTTGCGAAATGAACTATCTTTAACACGATCCCCCCACGACTCCCCCTCGTCGACCGGTTGCATTGCATCGTCTACAGAATTAAGGAATTCCTTAGCTCTTCCCCCAATTTCATTTTTCTCACGACGCTCGTCTGCGATCTGGCTTCTGTCAATAGGTTCGTTAGCTATGACATGCAGCAGTCTTCTGGCTCGCTCCATCCCCCGCCAGAATCGGGATTTGAAACTATGCTCGAATTTTCGATCCGCTGAACTTACGTTTGGAATATTTAGTGAAACGTTGTCACCAGACCAACCGACAAACACCCCTGCTGTATAACCTCTCACATGAACAGGAAATGCATACACTGGCCCCTCTATATCGCAAATATCAATGCCTTTTTCTGCTATTACGGGGCGGTGTTCTTTTAGAGCCTCTTTAGCATCCGAAATACGTATCGTCCTTCGTTCCCTAAAAGCCTCGCTGACTAACGATGGCTTTTCAAACTCGTAAACAATATCCTTTTCTCCGTTATTTTTCCGAATCTCATCATCATTTCCCAATTTCGCTGATAGCTTACCTGCGTGGGGATCGATCTGATAAAGCAGACACTGTAAATCTAAGTCGTTCAGATCCAAACTTCGTCTCATATTTTCCTGAAACTCAGCAGGATTGGTATTATATTTTTTAAGAATTTTAGCTGAATCTGACAGGCGATTCGACTCGTAGCGGGTTGCCCCTATTCGATCAGCGAAATGTTGGGCGACCTTGCAATGGTATTTTGAAAACAGATATCCGGCATCCGCTTCAAGTGTGATCACTCCAGAACGATGGCCGTCAACATAGATAGGAACACACAGCACACTACCAGCTTCTTTGTATCTTGGAGTGTATTTGGCTTCCGAAAAACCTTGTGACTCTAGTTCCTTAGCTGAATCAGCCACATTAGATAAATGAATATAGTCATCTTCAATTTTTCGCTGTAGAAACAAGCAGCTTTGAATCGAGTCTAAGGGTTCTTCGGAATCTGTTGACGCCGGACTATACTTTACCTCCTCATCAGTAACTTCGTATTCAAAGTTAAGGTGAATTTTGCGGTGTTCTGGCATCGAAGAATCACACATACTTACGTAACCATGTGAAACTCCTAATCGGAGCACCAAATTCCTAAGAAGCCAACCCGTCTGAATGCGTTCACCGGCTGGCTGAAATTTACTTGATGAATCTTGAAGATACTGAGCGAAACCGTGTGAAGAGGGTTGAGACAATGCAGTGTGGGAAGAAATTCCACCAATATGGGATAACAAGGCTGCTACACCACCGGTAATTGCATCGCATTGGTAATTTGGAACTTCAAGCGGATCAGCCACGATCGTGCGAATGTTGTAGGAGCGTTCGAGAACCTCTGAATATTCTGGATCAAAGAATTCCTGAGGAAAGATCGCGTAGTGAGGCCCGAACACGTCACCATAAAGCGCCTTTGCCTCATCCATCAGAGCAAGTAAATCTGGATCGGAAAAACTGACACCGACGAAAAGGAATGTGTGTGTCGCCAAAAACATTCGTAGACTATTGAGCACTGCATTATTGACTTGTTGCAATTCCCGGTAATGGGATCTTGTCAACACGACTGACTTGCGCACTGCATAGTCACCATGAAGTTTCAGAACACAGAAGATTCCCGAACGAACATTCTGCAGTACATCGTGTGGATTTTGCCAAGTAAGGCGGGGAACTGAAAAGCCATATGCCGTTTCCAGCAAAGAATCATAGTTTGTAGTAACAGCTAAAGAGAATGGAATGGACGCAATGGCACGGTGTATTGGGGTCGGCACAGATACTTTGCCGAAAATTCGATGCGTCACGTCTTGTAACTTGTTTCCAAACACGTTTTGAAGCATCTCTGCTGCGACGAGATAGTCACCTTTGCAAATTCTTTTTTTGATATTAATGGCGGCGTTCAGCGAATAGGCACGCGCTTCTATTTCCAGTTCCTCTAGGAACCGTGGCCAATCCGGCAAGTCGGCTGCTATTGATGCGCCTGATCCTACATAAACAACCGCGTTACCTTTGGAAATCGCTTCAGTCAGGGGATTAGTGTGAGCACTTAGTCGTCCAGAATGCTCGCCTCTGTTCTCAAGGGGCGGTTGTTGACGAACGTCAACAGGAGGGGGAGGAGAGGTCGCAGAAAATGCGTGCCATGAATTATCAAAAAATGTGGGGGATGTCATATCACATGGTTCATGTACTAATACTTACACATATACTATATTATACAATGACCAGATTAGCATAAGTTTGTCAACCACTGCTAAGAAACACATTGAAGCAAATTAAAAATTCTATTTAAGATCGAGCATTCACACAGGAAAAAATAGATTTAAGAAAGTGGGGCAAACGGCAACAGGTAGACAGTAGCTGTCGGGTCAACGCCTCTCACTGATAGCAGGATCCTGGATTTCTATCTCTCTACTTTTCCTGATTCGGATGCTGGCACCGGACGACTTGATTAGCTTTTGCCGCCCCGAAGACCAAGTCAGTCCAATCAAATCCGTTGTGGTGATAACGAATTTCAAACCCTCGGGCCGTACCCTTTTTGAAAGCAGTAAAAACATCGTCTAATTGAAACGGGGATTCGTCGGCGTACGCAGTCTCGCCCCCGTTGGCTTGCACCGAACCGATCTGCTCTTCCCCCAAAAATCATTTCCCGCAGTTCCGGGATCGGTGGACCATCTTAGCGCACTCATTCTATCACCTACCAGAACTTTCCGTGTCTTTCGTGCTTTTCGTGGTAGAAAAAAACTCATCAACGAACCACTCCCGCACAACATCAAGACCCTGGTCGAGTCTGTCCCTCTGGTTTTCACGATAAAGGCTTGAATCTTCTTCCCTGAATTGTTTAGACTGATAGCAGAAACTGTAACGTTGTATAACAGGTTTTCCTGTTTTTCTGGAGAGGCACTCAGGCAATGCTGTCACTGCTGACTTCAAGCGCCCGTCGTCGCACCCGGCTCAGTCGACGAGAGCTGTTGCGGCTGAGTAGTCTGGGAGCGATGGGATTATCGCTACCAGAGCCGTCACTCCTCCAGGCCGCGAAGGCCAGCCACAAGCCCACCGCCAAACGCTGCATTTTTATCTTCCTGTGTGGTGGACCAAGTCAGCTCGACATGTGGGACCTCAAACCAGAGGCCCCCGATTCCATTCGTGGCCCGTTCCAGCCCATCCAGACCTCTGCCCCCGGCTTTCAAATTGGCGAGCTGTTACCCGAAGTTGCCAAACAGGCGGATAAGTTTTCCATCATCCGCTCGATGAATCACAATTCAGCCTCACATGCCACCGGCATTAAATATATGCTGCTCGCCGACTCCGGACCGGAAACACAAAAACTCAAAGCGTTTCCCCCACAGCGATCAGATCACCCCGGCATGGGCGCAATTCTGCAAAGCCTGCAAGGCAGCGCCTCGCAACTCCCACCCTGGGTCACCGTACCACGCCCCTTCACAACCGGCAGCAATTTCTATAAAGGACAAACCGCAGGCTTTTTAGGGGGCGCTTTTGATCCCCTTTATCTGAATGTCGAAAAGCGGGATTCATTGGCTGAAAAGCAATTCACAGTCAAAGGCTTCAGCCTGCCCGATGGCGTCGATGCCGCACGCTTCCAGAACCGCAGACAATTGCTTGACCAATTGAAAACAGATTCGCACAAAGGCTGGCAATCGGATGTCACCCAGAGCATGGAGAAATATTACGAGCGGGCCTTCTCCATGCTCTCTTCAGAAGGGCTGGGGCGCGTCTTCGACCTGGAGCGCGAGCCGGTCAAACTGAGAGACCGTTATGGACGCAATGAATACGGCCAAAGTTTTCTGCTCGCCAGACGACTGATTGAAGCCGACGTGCAAATGGTGAATGTCTTCTGGACCTACTACGGCAAAGATGGTTGTCAGTTTAACCTGTGGGATAATCATGGCAGCGACAAACCGGTTTGTGGCGGCTATAATAACGGGCTGGAAATGATTCGCGGCGATTATTGCTGCCCCGCCTTTGACCTCGCCTATTCCGCCTTGCTGGAAGATCTATCAACCCGCGGCTTGCTCGATGACACCATGGTCGTCGTCACCGGCGAGTTTGGTCGCACGCCACAAATCAACAAAAACACAGGCCGTGACCATTGGCCCAACTGCTATTCCACCGTACTCGCAGGAGGCGGCATCAAGGGCGGCCAAATCTACGGCGAAAGTGACAAACACGCCGCTTTTGTGAAAAACGATCCCGTCCGACCGGAAGACCTGGGAGCAACCATCCTGCACGCGTTCGGCTACCGACCCGAAGCCACCATCCCCATGCCCACCGGCCGAGAAATCGCCAGCTCACAAGGCAAACCGGTCACTGCTCTGTTTTGATGCGACTCAACCCATAAACCAGAAAACCGGCAGCCATTCCCGGCAGAACTTCATAAAGAGCACTGGAAAGCCCCAGGCCATATCTCCAAATCAGAACGGCAATCATGCCGCTGAGAATCATCGCCACACCAACGCGACTGGAAACCCTCTTCCCCAAAGCGCGTACAACCAGTAAGGGGCCGAGTGAACTGGCAAGCCCGGACCAGGAGAGGACCACAAGCTCAAACACACTATTCTGGCCAACCATTACAATCGCAATGATCACCAGCGTCATGATCACGGTTCCGACCTTGGCGAGTTTGTAAGAGTGACGCCAGCGAGGAAACAAATCCTGAGTCAGGGCAGCGGAACAGGAAAGAATTTGAGAATCAGCCGTGGAGACGGTCGCCGCAAATAAACCCGCCAGAATAAATCCAACCAATACATCGGGCAACAGTTGCTGTGACAGATAAGGCAGCGCCATTTCCGGATCTGCCCCCTGCGCTTCAGGCAATAACACGCGGCAGCAAAGACCCGTTAATATCGTGGCAACAGCAAAGGCAACATACCAGCTGAAATAAATCCGGCGTGCACGCGAAATATTATCCGCAGAATCGATCACCATGGCCCGAATCATAATATGTGGTTGTCCTAACACCCCCAGGCCCGCCACAATCCAGCCAACCAGATACAATCCAAAACCAAAACGAAGATTTTTCGGCTCCCAGTCGACGAGTGCAGGATCAATGGCCTCCAGCTTTGTCCATAACAGCTCGAACCCCCCGATGGTTTGAATGGAAATAACCAGCAATAAAAACATGGAGACCAGCATCACGATGGACTGTGCTGCATCGGTCCAGATAGAGGCGCGAATCCCGCCGGCAAAACAGTAAGCCAGCACAATCCCCGCACCGATCAAGGTACCCAGAGATTCATTCCAGCCAAACAGGACATGCAGCGCTTTACTGCCAGCCGTCAACTGGGCCGCAGCATAAGTACCCAGAAAAAGGAGCGTGGCAAGGGCCGCCAGCACAACCACAGCGCGCTGGAGAACAACTTGCGGCCGCTCATCAATCGACGCGGAATGATCACGACTGACATCCCCCTCTGTAACGGGTGTGGGCCGATGATTTGAAACGACCTGCGCACCCAGAAACGTCGGAATACTCAGAACCTGCCGTTGCTCGCTACGTTCCCGCAACTGTTTTAAAAGAAACAGCCAGGCCAGATAATCGCCGCTGATCCAGCCCACCATCAACCACATCGAAGACAAACCCGCCTGATAGGTAGCACCAATCATGCCGATGAACATGAAACCGCTGTTGTTCGATGAGACAGCGGACAGTGCAGTCAACCAGGGACTCACCGAACGACCGGCAAGCAAATAATCTTCTGTGTTGGATTGCTTCTGCGTCGCAGAATAAATTCCAATGCCCAGAAAGCAAAGCAGAAAAAACAGAAAGCTGGCGATCATCATACATCACAGTATGGCCATCTCGAACGATTGTTCAACAGAGAATCATGCACAAGTAGAGATAAGTACGATAATGGCGGGTTATCAAATAAAAACCTACCCAGGGATTTGAGAAATCATGTCACGTCCCAGATTTTTTCGTGTCTTTCGTGACTTTCGTGGTAGAAAATTGTTCCATCGGCGTGTATGAATGAAGGGGATCATAACTAAGACGTTTAACAACGCTCATTTTTTATGTTCCTGATCACGTAACATAATCACAGACCACCCGGAGATCATCGCGAATGAACTCACGCATTATATTCACCACCGTTGCCACATTATTGTTGGCAGTCTTAGCAGCACCACCGTGTCAGGCCGCCGATCTTTACGTCGGCGGTGCCAGCGTCAGCATCACTCCCGACATGCCCGTATCTCTGACCGGGCAAATGCGAACGCGTATTGCACGCAAGGTGGAAAGTGAAGTCACCGCAAATGTGTTGGTCTTAGAATCGCGAGAGGCAGACAAAACCGTTGACTATGCTGTTTTCGTTTCGTGTGACGTGGTCTGTATTCGCGGCGGTTTGCTGGAAGCAGTCCGCGCACTACTCAAAGAACAACAGACAGAAATCGACGTGAAAAAAATCATTCTCAACGCCACGCATACCCACACGGCTCCCACGATGGTAGAAGGTCGCTACACTCTGCCTGCAACGGGAATCATGCAGCCCCGAGAATTCGTGGAACTGGCATCAAAGCGCATCGCGGACGCCATCGTGAAAGCCTGGAAAACAAAACAGCCGGCCAGCGCGGGCTGGGGCATGGGCCATGCGGTCGTAGCAGAAAATCGCCGCGCCTTATATTCCAATGGCTTAGCCAGAATGTATGGCCCCACCAATACCAAAGAGTTTCGAGGCATCGAAGGCTACGAAGATCACGGGCTCGAAGTCCTGTTCTTCTGGAACGCCAAACAGGAATTGATTGCTACAGCCATCAACGTCGCCTGTCCTGCGCAGGCCGTGGAAGGCAGGAGTGCAGTGAACGCCGACTTCTGGCATCCTGTGCGTGAGGCCCTGCGTGCGAAGTATGGTAAAGATCTGCATGTCCTGGGTTGGGCGGGCGCCGCCGGCGATCAGGTCCCTCGTCCCATGTACCGCAAAAAATCGGAAGAACGCATGCGAACCCTGCGCGGACTGACCCTGCTGGAAGAAATCGCACGCCGCATCGTGGTCGGCTGGGAAGAAGCCTACGCAGGCGCCTGTAAAGAAAAACACACAGACCCCGTTCTGATTCACAAAGTCAAAACCATCGAACTCCCGTTACGCATCGTCACAGAAGAAGACTATGCCCGCGTGAGTAAAGAAGTCACCGGTTACGCCAAAGATCCCAGCAAAGTCTGGATCAAAAACTGGAAGCAGTCCGTACTCGACCGTTATGAATTACAGAAATCCGGAAAAGCAAAACCGTATCGCATGGAATTACACACCCTCCGCCTCGGAGATATCGCCATCGGCACCAACGATTTCGAACTGTTCAATGACTTCGGAACACAAATGAAAGCACGCAGCCCCGCCCTCCAGACATTCGTGATTCAACTCTGCGGCGCAGGCAGCTACGTACCCAACAAACGAGCCACCCTCGGAGGCAGCTACAGCGCCGTCATCGAAAGCAACATCGTCGGCCACAAAGGAGGTCAGGTCCTCACAGAACAGACCATCGAATCCATCAAAGAATTGTTTCCGCCAAAATCTAAATAATTATGCATTTAATGCTTTTAAATCTCTAAGATATGAATCTAAGGAGCTTGCTCAATTTTCTGTTATTCAACGAGTAATTAAAATGGACGCAAGAGGATTTACGGTAACACGAGAGGATGATTGCGTTAAGGTCGCCGTCCCAATGCCTTTGCCCTATTTTCCTATCCCCTCAACGTTAGTTGCAACTGAACTATTTGCAATTATCTTGGTTCCGTTATGGGCCTTAGGTGCAGCTATTGTGCGCGCCATAACCAAACCCGAGCCGCCGCCAAGGGCTCTGTTCGAAATCGATGCCGAAAAATTACGTTTGACGCTCGTCGCACATGATAGTGGAGACCGATCGTCCTTTGAATATGATCGCAAAGGCATCGCCGAATTGCGAAAGAATAGATTCGATAAAGGGCTCTGGCTGCGCGTCCGCGGCGTTACCATGGATGGACATCTAGACGACTTGGATGATGGTCTCATTGTTGCCTTGTGCGATGAATTGTGGAAAATCATCAGAGAGTTTGACAGCGAGAGCCCGAACGATGAACCTGCTGACAGCGTTTAAAGATCAGACTTTTCTGTCCCTGTCCCCTTTATCAGTTACTCGGAACTGGCACTGATTTCGAATCCCGCACCACGCCCAGACAAACCCGAAAGCCATCACGGGTATCGGAATAGGTCACGCTACTAATACCGAGCCGGACGGCACAGCGTGCATTGCCGGGCACGTCATAAAAATTGCCGCCCCGACAGACCGGGCGCCACACAGTCTGTTGTTTGGCATCGGCATAATAGACCTCTTCGTGCCCCCCCTTGGGATCAAAATGGTCGAGCGTAAACTCCCACACGCCGCCGCACATGTCCGCCAGCCCAAAGCCGTTCCGCCCGCGTTCTCCATAATGATCAACGGGCGAAACCATCGGATAACCATCACTCCAGATCAGTTTGGCTCCCGGCCAGACATAATCGGCGTTCGGCAGAAAATCGATAGCCGAAATATTCAGCCGGCCTTTGGCATCGTTGAGACTATTTCCCCACCAGAAATAACTGCTGTCACTTCGACCGCCACGACAGGCATACGCCCACTCCGCTTCGGTAGGCAGACGATAAATCAAACCTTCCGGAAGCGTTCCTGCAGCGCGTTCTTTTTTCGTCAGCCAGGCACAAAACGCCTTCATATCGTTATAGCTCACAGCGACGACGGGGAAGTTGTCCTGTTCTTTCACACCATGATTGGGATCGCGCCAGCTTTTATCAGGCATCGGAACCCAGGGATGCGGCGGCCCACCCATGCCAAGTCTGGGTTTCCATTCGGGATTGAAACAGTGTGCTGATCCACCCGGTTTCTCCGCATCGGTAACATATCCTGTTTCGTTCACAAACTTCCGGAACTGTTTCACCGTCACTTCGGTGCGCCCCATCCAAAAACTGTTTTTCACGCGCATCAGCCGCGGCTCACCCTCGTAAGCCTCACGATAACCACCACCTGAAGAGAACCGCGCACCCCCTTCTTCACTCACCGCCCATTCCTTTTCAGCGGACGTGCTACCCATTTTGAATTCCCCGGGGGGAATAAAAACGATTTCGAGATCCACACCACCGCCCAACGAAATCTTCCGGGCATCACCCTGCGACGGCTCTTTGGCAGACCCCACCTCCGCCAACACACCAACCCCCAGAACGACAGTCAGCAAAAACACTAAAGTAGAATCAAACAGGCAAACGATATTGGTGAATCTCATAAGATAGCTTCCTTTGGAATGACAACTATTTTTCTGGTGCAAAACTACGACCAGTTTTGAGAATGAAATGTATTCAGCACGACCTAGCAAGTACTTGTATTTTGTGTCTTTCGTGATTTTTGTGGAAGTAAAAAAACAGCCTTTTTAGTTTGAAGCAACATCACCCGCGCGAAACGTAAACAGATCCGCATCCTTCAGATAAATTTCCAGCCGGATCGTTTGGCCTTTGAGACTTTCGATAGAGTTTTCGTTCCAGACGACCTCATGATTCAGGCTGTCTGAGTTAACGGCGACACAGTCATCGTAATCAAACCCATCCAGCACTTTGCGTTTTGCATCCGACAGGCGGACTTTTAATTCGCCCCCTTTGGCATTCGCATTCAAAACCAGCTTGCCTCCCGGCCATTTGATCTTACGCGTGATCACCACGCCACCATTACGCGGCCCTCGTAGTGAAATCAAACGCTCTTTTTTCATCGTCGCCACGCCAAGGCCCGGCTTACGCTCAGTAATACCGTGTGGGCCGTCAAATCCAGAGTAATAAAACCACCACTCATCACCCACTTCAACCCAGTTGTTTCCAAACACCATCCCGTCATCCCAGCTGCCTTCTTCACCCAGTGCCAACAGTTGGGGCCGCGAACTGAGTCTTTCAAACTGAACCCCGTCCCTGCTGAATGCCAGTTCGGTCACGACGTCGGTATTCATTTTGAATGGCCACAATGAACCCCAGAAGATCCCGGCGTGATAACGAACGGGCATGCCGTAGAAAAAATGGAACCGTTTTGTACTGTCCAGTTCGTCAGGAACCAGAATCGTTTGTGGTTCACTGGTCCACTCCGACCAGAGGGAAAGCCCCGTCATGCGGGCCACACGACGCGAAGCACCCGTGTCAAGAATATCACCTTTAAACGTGCGAGAAATATGTTTGGCCCGACAATACATGACATACTGTTTCTCTACAGGATCATAGACAATGCTGTTCAGCGTATCGCTATGCAGTTCCACCAGCAGCGAGTCGCTGGATTTATCCCAGTAAATCCCATCCTGTGATCCAACTACCCGGATGCCACTCATCCCCTTGCCGGCTCCCCCGGTGTGATAGGACATCAGGTAGCGATACCCTTTACGGTCCGCTTCCGGTACATCAATAATACACTGCCCGCTGGCACGTTTGCCCGTAATCCCTTTCCAGACAATGTTGTTCTCTTTGTTCCCCTTCCAGTTCAAGAGCCCCAGCTTGGGGCGGTTCCAGCTCAAACCGTCTTCTGACTCCGCATACGCAATCGCATATTCTGAGCCGATATGTTTTCCCTCTGCATTCAGTCGGGGGGTATGCGTCTGATACCACATCAGAAATCGCCCGGTCTCTGCATCGCGGCGTACCGTAACATAGCCCCCTTCCTCGGCAATCAGGGGATTCTTCGCGTGTTTTTTCGGCGCATGGAACACACGTTCCATCGCCTGCTGCTTGTACTTCAAAGCATAGTGGTTGTCGACGATATAACCATCGAAGACGAATTGCGGCGTTGTGCCGATCTCAACCGGCTCTGTCGGCAAACTCCGCGATTGCGCCCAAACCGCATTGGGCAGAATCAAGGCGGCAATAAAACTGAAGCCCATCGTCAGAATAATTCGATAAGACATCTCCCACTCGATCCTTTTCAATTTAATGGAACGCAAGCAGCGCACGCCGTTGCCACCGGCGAGAACCACATAGAGTATGAAACGCTCTGTCTCGATTACTTAAACACTGGCTGACTGCTACGCAGAAAACCAAACAGATCACGTAAATCCTGATCGCTGAGTTTATCCAGCAAACCTTCCGGCATGAGTGACTTCGGTTGCTTGATCATCTCGTCAATGTTTTCACGTTTGATGGTCACATTCTGACCGTCGGCACCACGAATCACGACAATCTGTTTGTCCTGATCAAACAAAAAACCGGAAACCACAAGACCATCATCGGTTATCACCAGATAGGTTTCGTATCCTTCCCGAATTTCCGCACTCGGATTCACAATGTGCATCAGCATACGTAACGAGTCATCACGTTTATACTGGGTCAGCTCGGGCCCTACTCGTTTTCCCTCGCCAAACAAAATGTGACACTTCGCACAACTATGCTGATAGAGTTCCTTTCCATGATACACGTCCGTGCTGACCGCTTTCAGCAATCCCGAAATGCGCGAGATGCTGGCCTGCATCTGCTGATTCGAGGCCCCCTTCACTTCCTTCCAGTGCTTAGCCACCAGAGAGGCAATCTGCTTATCCTGATGAATGGTCATCTTGCGCACCAGATCTTCGGGAATGGAACTTGCCTTGATGGTTCCTTTATCAATGGCTGTGAGAAAAGCGAGCGTCCAGTCCGAGCGACTGACGAGCGTGCTCTGTGCCACCTCGCGTACATCATCAGGGAAGGCAGCGTAGTTTTTAAGAATCGTCGCAGCGATCTCTGGCTGATTGAATTTCTGCAGCGCCACCAGCAAACCGGTTTGCTGGTCGGCATTCTTCGTCTGATTCAACAACGTTTGCATCACGGGTAGAGCCCGAGGCTCCTGCAATTCACCCAGCACCTGAATATATTCCACCAGTTGTGGCTGATTCTTGCCAGGCGTTTTTAACGCATTCAGCGCCAGCTCAATCGCACTTTTATTGCCGAGCCGCATCTGTAATGTCGTTGAACCACCACCGGCATTTGCAAGCGCTTTCACCAGCACCTCAGGCAAACCAGCCAATGATTGCCCTTTGAACGAACTTTCAAAACCCGACATCAATGCCTTCTGCGAAACCGTATCCGGTGCCAGTTCAAACAGCTTTGCACAGGTAATCAAATTCGTCCGACCGCCGGCTGTCGCATAACGACGAATCAATCGTTCCAGTATCGCTTTCTGCACCAGTGGCCGACTCCAGATTTCCTTGTTCTTAAACAAAGCAATCGCCTGATCCCGATCAGAGGCCGTTTTTGATTCCAGCGCCCACCAGACCATCAAAGGCTGATGCCGATCCTCAAGATCTTCTGGATAGTCAGTCAGAGCATCAACAATGGGAAGACAGACATCCGCAGGCAGACGCCGTGCTGTGGCCGCCAGTTGGCCGCGCACTTCTGCATTCGGTTCCTTCGTTACCATTTCAATCAGTTTCGGTCTCAGTTGACTGGATACCACCTTGTCATCACCCAGCAGGCGCACGGTCCAGAAGCGTACCAGTGGATTCGTATGTTTGAGCGTTTCTTCCGCAACCGCATCATCAAATCCCTGACATAAATTCAACGCCCAAAACGCTTCGAGGGCCAGCTGCCCATCGTTCTCTTTGATCCATTGTTTCAATGTGGGATTCACTGATTGATCTTTGCGATCTCCAATCAGCCGCAGCGCCGTGCGTCGATGCCATTCATTGGGATGCTTGAGCAATTCAATCAATTCACGCGTTGATTTTTTACTGAGATCACCAATTTTACGCGGCTTGGCTCCTTTCGATTTAAAACGATAAATACGACCGGAGTTCGGATCGACCTGCCCTTGATAGTGTTGTCCATGAGCAATGAACTCTTCATAGAAGTCAGCGACATACACCGCGCCATCAGGGCCGACTTTGATTTCAATGGGGCGAAACCCAAAGTCAGTACTGCGTAAGGGAAATCCGATATCTTTTGTTTCAAATGAAGATCCCAGCGGATCGATTTCGGAAAGCACAACATACTGATGCAGCGGATCAACCGATAAGAGTTTGCCCTTGTATTCTTCGGGCAGTGTATCTCCCTCGTATTTGACAAAAGCATGACTGAACCGGGGTGTCTTGGAATGTTTCATAAAAGGCAGCAAGCCGAACGCATACGGGTTACTCACATTGCCATACTTTCTCTCGGTTCCTTTTTCGTAGTAGCCGCCCTGCACATAATAAAATCCGCGTGTGCCACCTCCATTATGACCCGAATAAGCCCGACCCGCGGCATCGATTTCCAGACCAAAGGCGTTCCCGCCTCCTTCTGCGAAAAGCTCGTAGCGTTTTGTTTCCGGATGATAACGCCAGATCCCGGGCCCTTCACAGTAAATCGATTTTGCGTCAGGTTTGTCACTGTTTTTTAAATGAGAAACCACGTTGCTCCCTTGAACGATATATAACCAGCCGTCAGGACCCCACTGCAGACTGTTCGGCGCGGAATGCGTATCGGAAATCCCCAGACCCCTTAAATGAACTTCAGGGTCCGCATCCGGAATATCATCATTATTCTTATCGGGATAAAACATGAGGTAAGGCGGATTGAGCACCCAGACTCCGCCACGTCCTTTGACCACGGAAGTCGCAATGTTCAGATCGCCGGCGAACACTTTATGCTTATCGTATTTTCCATCGCCGTTCGTATCCTCATGGATGGAAATCCGGTCGTTGCCGGGAAAGTGGTTGGGTGGTGGCGGAGGTACGCGATCGAATTCCATTCGATAATATTTATTGCGGCTCAAAACTTTTAAGCCAGCGGGATAGGGATACTGTCGATACTGCGCCACCCACATACGACCCCGCTCATCAAAACTCATAAACAGAGGCTGGCCGATTAAGGGTTCTGTCAGCAATTGCTCCACGACCATATCGCCATCGGTTTCAAACAACTCCATTGATTTTTCCGGAGCCATCCGACGACCGGGAGAAAGTTTCGCAGATCGTTTTAATGTGGACGTCGCAGGAATGAATTCATCGAAAGCCGCATGGGCCGGTTTTTCATCGCGTGCGACTGTCGCCCACTTCAGATTATCACCGGGTAAGAATTCCCATTCTCCTTTAAGAGCATTTTCCAGGAAGTAACCAGCCAGAATCGGAGGCACACCGCGAAAACCGCCCGGGCCTTTCTGGTTATAGACGCGAATGGCAATCGTATTATATTTCCCGATTTTCAATGTACCGGGTGGGACTTTATAACGCTGATATTTTTCAAAGCCGCTGGCGTACTCGGGGGGGAAGCTGCCAATTTGACCAATGCGTGTCCCATTAATATAGACTTCATGTGCATCGGCAAGTTTTTCAATCGAGAGAGTGACCGAATCCCTCCAGAGCGGACGCGCGGTCATGTCGGCCCAGTTTTTGGGAACTTTGACATAACAACGATACCAGGCGTACCCGTCCAGATCAGAATATTTTCCGTCTGACTGTTCTTCCCAGGCACCGGGAACCTGAATCAAAGCAGGCTTGCTTGTCGAATCTTCAGCCAGAAGTAAATCGACAGAGGAAAAACTAATCAACACAAACGATGATACGAGACAAAGAAGTTTCATCAAACTATAGCTCCGAGAAGACTCTGAAATTCAGGAGGGATTCATTGGGTTCGTATAAATTAATCTTGTTTCTCTATTGAAACACAGTAGTCAACGGATTTCAATCTCGTTCTCACCCCTACTTAAATTTTGATTTTGAATTGATTTCTAGAAATTTTCCTTATTTTAGAGCCATCAAATGCGTAGTGAAATTACCGCAGCACGAAATTCGATTGGTTATTTCAAGAGGAGCAGCACATTGGAAACGTCTCGACTCATTCTCAGAGAGTGGCGTGATACCGATGTGGCTCCCTTTGCAAAGCTAAACGCAAACCAACGCGTGATGCAGCATTTACCCGGCACACTCTCATATGAAGAGAGTGCGCAAATGGTCAAACGAATCAAAACTCATTTTGAAAAGCATGGCTTTGGTCTCTGGGCTGTCGAAATAAAAGACCAGCAACAATTCGCAGGGTTCATAGGTCTGTCAGTTCCGAAATTCACGGCCCATTTTACACCCTGCGTTGAAATTGGCTGGCGCCTGGATGTTCCCTTTTGGAATCAGGGATACGCCAGCGAAGGCGCGCGAGCCGCTTTGGAATTCGGGTTCACTCAATGTCATTTGAATGAGGTCTTTTCCTTTACGGTCCCCGCTAATGGCGCATCAAGACGTGTCATGGAAAAAATCGGCATGTCCTATATTGAAAATTTTGATCATCCCACATTGGCAGAAGACGATCCGTTAAGAAATCATGTCCTCTATCGCATCACCAGAATGGAAAGGGATGCCTTGGTGCCAGGTTGATCCTTACCTGGATAAACGATCCAGAATATTCTTCGTCATCTGTTGCACAATCGGATCTTTACCTCGCAAGCCATGCGCCCAGTCTGTGCTGCCAACGGTGAAGACCGTGCCGCCGTTGGTATACATTCCCAGAATCGCCGCACCCACGCGATCTTTATCAAAACGGTCATACCACAGGCTATCGCCGGGAGCCCATTTCGCAGGACAGGATGCCAGAATCTGAAACGTGCGTGGCGTACCATCCTTATAGGTCGGAACGGGTAAACCATCTTTCATTTCAAACTGGCAGCCATCACACTCATAACCCACGATGGTATCTTTGCCGCCAAACTCATCTCCTTGTTTGATACCTGTTTTTTCAAACACCCAGTGCGTGGGACGGTGAACTTTATAAGCGCCTGAGCCATCCATGAACTGGCCATGACTTTTATGATAACCACCATAAAGAAACCCGACACCCGTCAGCTGATTCTCAGGGCGTTTAACAAGATGGTGACTCCAGAGTGTAGATAACAGGCTCTGATCTCCTTCTGTGAAAACGGGATCCTGATTGTACCACTGCTTCCAACAGGTCAACGCACGACCGGAATCTTCACTGCGCACCTGCCAGCAAACCGAATTCCCACTGAAAAAAGCCACATTGCCTCCCTGCTTGATGTAGTTCTCCAGATGATCACGCATCGGTGCCGACCAGTATTCATCGTGGCCAACACTCAAGACCAGCTTATAATGTTGCAAGAGTTCTGGATGGTGTTCCAGATCGCTGTTGGCAGCGTAATCAAGTTGATATCCATTGCTTTCTGCCCAGACAATAAACGGATATTCCCAGTTTGAAAATTGTCCGGCCAGCGGCCGATCAAAAGAGACACGATGACCCTGTAAATTGGCTCGACCATGATAGCCGTAAAGGCTGGAGCCGCCCCAGTTGTTGTATGCGTTGTAGGTATTCGTGCTGAGCTGAATCAGAATTTTCGACTGAGTTCCCGGCTGTTTGGGTCGCACGATGAAAAACAGCTTCGATTCCGCGGTTCGGGAATTCCGCTGAATGAACTTCCCACCTCGATCGCGGACTGAAAGACGCACATTGTAATAACCGCTCTTCCATGAGTCGGGCACTGTGAGTTCAAACGCCGCCGGCCACTTGCAACCATGAGATGACGCATTTTCCGGAACGGGGTGAGCAGCTCCATTCTTTCGCGTTTCCTTAAAGACCGTCTTCTTCTCCTGTCCCAGCCGTGTGATTTCAA
The DNA here is from genome assembly GCA_022600195.1 of Planctomycetota bacterium. Lineage (GTDB taxonomy): Bacteria > Planctomycetota > Planctomycetia > Planctomycetales > Planctomycetaceae > Gimesia. The sequence continues at coordinate 102,204 of JAHZKX010000033.1, read as the reverse complement.
CCGTATATTGAGGCTCGGAACTGGAAAGGTGAAAGGCGATCGTCTCTCCCGGCTCATAGCTCAGCAGATTGGTATAGCCCTCGATAAAAAGAGAGCCGGCATCGTCGTCGACAGCGAACAAAGACCCTGTCATTAGACCTGAAACACAAACCGTCAATACCGCCCGATAGCAGATTTGAATCATCTCGTCTTCCTCATTCAAAAAAAGCAGGCTCAATCAAAAAAGAAGGTTTCTATCAATCTCTTGTGTAGTACTTTGATCGTACCAATAGCAAACGTAAGATTCTATCCTGAAGACGTAATCAAGCCAATGCACCACCTGCCGCCACCATGATGTCAATATAGTTATTGATACTGAGCGATTTGTCATTGTATTTTCAATTGAATCCGACATACTTTTTAATACACAACGAAGTCGAGCCGAGAGCTTCTCATTTTTTCATTCCCGCTTAACATGTTTCTGAACCATGTCTGCACCATCTTATCAGAGCAATTACGATGTCATCGTGATCGGAGGCGGCGTTCTAGGCGCGTTTCATGCCTATCATTCCATGCGACGAGGTTTCAAAACACTGTTGATCGAACGGGATCGCTCTCCATTACGGGCTTCTGTCAGAAATTTTGGGCTGATCATTCCGAGCGCCATGCCCGAGGGCATCTGGCGTGAACGTGCATTCGCCTCTCGCGAGATTTATTCCGAGCTAAGTGACATTCTGGGAATTCCGCTCCGCCATTCCGGAACTCAATATCTGGCGCATACGGAAGAGGAAGCCCGTTTTTTAAAACACATGTCTCAAACGCAGAATGACGATCATTGCCCGGCGGAATTTTTAAACTCGGAGCAGACCATCAATTTGAATAGCTGCCTGAACCCGGCATTCTGCAAGGGAAGTCTCTACTTTCCGCGCGATCTGCAGTTCGACCCCAGAGAGTTTTTTCGTGCTTTTATCAACTGGATTGCCAATATCTCCGACTGTGATTACCTGCCGAATACAACTGTTGTCTCTGTCGAGCAAGGTAACGATCAGATTCGAATCAAAACCGCCGATGGAAACTTGTTTCAGGCACAGCACACTTTTGTCTGCTCGGGTGCCGATCTTCAGACCCTGTTTCCAGAAATCTATACCGAAAGTAATTTGCACTACTGCAAACTGCAAATGCTGAAATTGTCCAATCCCGAAAATCGCAAGCTGGGAACAAGTATTGCATCCCCCATTGCGCTGACACGCTATCCTGCATTTCTACAAGCGCAGCGTTCACAGGATATTTCTTTAACCTTACCAGATCAGAAGATACAAGATCACGGCATTCAAATCTGGATGACTCAAAATGCGAATGATGAATTCATACTCGGTGATTCTCATTCCTACTCAGACGAACCGCCGGACGAGTTTCTGTCCGCAGAAATTGAATCACAAATTATTAATTATGCGCGAAATATGTTTGTGCATCTGGATTTTCAGGTCATTGATCGCTGGTGTGGTATCTATACTGAGGAAAAGTCAGCAGGACTCTTTCAGCATTCTCGCGGTGATCATATCCACCTCATTACAGGAATCGGGGGCAAGGGAATGACGACAGGACCCGGGCTCGCAAAAGAAAATATCGGACACCTCTCTCTTTAACAAAGTAAATATCGATGGCAAAAGACCCAACCAGAAACTGGCAGCGATTGACTCTATTGAGTCTGTTTCTGGGATATGTCGGCTATTATATTTGCCGCTCCAATCTGGCGGTTGCCACGCCTTTACTGCTCAAAGAGGGATTTACCAAAGTCGAAATGGGTACGGTTGCCTCGGTGGGTGTCATGCTGTATGCCATTGGAAAAATAATCAATGGTTATCTGGGTGACTTCCTCGGCGGAAAATTACTTTTCATGACGGGTATGATCTGCTCGATTATTTTTACGATTCTGTTTGGGCTGGTCTCGGGGCTGACCCTGTTTGTCATCATCTGGGCGTTTAATCGTTTTGTTCAATCAATGGGCTGGGTGGCGTTAGTGAAAACAGCCTCTCGCTGGTTTCCCGTAGAGCGGCACGCAACAGTGATGGCCATTCTTTCGCTCTCCTTTTTATTCGGCGATGCGTTCGCCCGCTTTTATCTCGGCGGACTGATCTCCCTTGGCGAATCCTATTCCGCTCTCGGATTTCTGGCAAACTGGCGCGCGATTTTTTTCGTAGCCGCCATCTCTCTGACTTTGATCGCTGTTTTTGTTTATCGCACTTTAAAATCAAGCCCGAATGAGGTAGGTATTCCGGAACCGAGTGCGAATCCCATCAACGTGTTCGGCGAAGAGGGAAATCATGCAGAGAGAATCTCCATTAAAGCGGTCTTGGAACCACTCATGGCCAGTCCGTTATTCTGGCTGATTTGTATCATGAATTTCAGCCTGACTCTGGTAAGGGAAACATTCAATTTCTGGACGCCTACTTTTCTGTATGAAGTGGCGCAAATTAATATCGGCGGTGCAGCAATGGGCAGCATGCTGTTTCCCCTGGTGGGAGGTTGCTCAACGTATCTGGCGGGAATCACATCAGATCGCCTGCGGGGCAGACATGGCAGAGTAGTGCTTCCCAGTCTGATCCTACTGGTGTTGTCACTGATTTTACTCGCCACTGTTGATGTTTCCGGCAAACCAGTTTTAGCACTCACACTGCTCTCGCTGGTTGCGTTTTTTCTGATGGCCCCTTATTCTTTTCTGTCAGGCGTGATGGCCATCGATCTGGGAGGGAAACGAGGTTGTTCGACGGTAGCCGGGCTCGTCGACTCCGCCGGTTATCTGGGGGCAATTCTTTCCGGGCATACTGTCGGGTGGATCGCTCAAAAATATGGTTGGAAAATGGCATTCGGAGGCCTGGCTGGCATTTGCTGTACTGCCATCCTCGCAGGAATCGTCTATTGGCTGATTCAGGAACGGGAAATGAACCTGGCAGAAGTACTTTCATCCGAATCAAAACCGGAGGCTCCCGATGCCTGAACATGATCCTGCAAAGATCGTGGAAGAAATTCGACATCTCTTCACCGAAAAAGGAAACGAAATGTACGCCGGCGAACCGGTGACTCAAACAGAACACGCGCTGCAGGCCGCTTATTCCGCTGAGCAGGCAGGTGGATCTCCGGATTTGATCGTCGCCGCACTGCTGCACGACATCGGCCATCTGCTTCATAAACACGATGAAAATTGCGCAACACAGGGTATTGATGATCTGCATGAAACCATCGGTGCGCAGTGGCTGGTTCGATATTTTCCTCCGGAAGTCACCGAACCAATTCGTCTGCATGTAGCTGCAAAACGCTATCGCTGTGCCATCGATCAACAGTACCATTCTCAATTATCACCCGCTTCGGTGTTGAGCCTCCAACTGCAGGGAGGTCCCTTTGACCAGAGGGAACTGGATTCGTTTGAAAATAACCGCTGGTCTGAATCAGCCTTGCGTCTACGAAGTTGGGATGAAGCTGCCAAAATTCCCGACTGTCAAACACCGGAACTCGAATATTTCTTAACTTATGTCCTGGGAGTCCTGGAGCAACAGGCTCTCTAAACCTACAGAATGAAAGATGCCATGAAGCCGACCAAGATTGAACTCGTTATTTTCGACTGGGCAGGAACCACAATCGACCACGGTTGCTTTGCCCCGATTTCTGCCTTCATAAAAGCATTTCAAGCCTGTGGAGTTGAACTGACACCTTCGCAGGCACGTGGTCCAATGGGTCTGCATAAAAGAGATCACATCCGTTGCCTTTTTCAAATCGACGAAATTGCAGCACAATGGAAGGCGATTCACCAGAACTCCTGGTCAGAAAGTGATGTCGAACATATTTATGAAACCTTTACGCCTCTGCAAGTAGATGAAGCACAAAACTATACCGATCTCATTTCCGGAGTGAGTGAAACGGTTTCGCAATTGAAAGCACGGGGCATCAAAATTGGCGCGACAACAGGTTATCCGCGTATCGTCCTCGAACCGATCCTCAAAGTCGCAGAGGCACAAGGTTATGCCCCTGACTTCACGATGTGTGCAGATGAAGTACCCGCTGGGCGTCCTGCACCCTGGATGATTTATCGAAATATGGAGGCCCTTAATATTTTTCCACCCGGCTCTGTTGTGAAAGTCGGCGATACTGTTCCCGATATTGAAGCAGGACTCAACGCCGGAACCTGGACCGTCGGATTGACACAAACAGGCAGTGAAGTCGGCTTAACAGTCGCGGAATTTGATGCGTTGAACAGCGATCAACAACACAAACTGTTACAGACCGCGGAAACGAAACTCAAAAACGCAGGCGCACACTTTGTCATTCCCACATTGAAGGAACTTCCTGAAATCATTAATCAAATTGAATCAGGTGAGCACGAAAATGGACGCTGATATTCCCTATTTATTACTGACTCCCGGCCCCTTGACGACAACAGGCAGTGTGCGTGATGCCATGCGCGTCGATTATTCGACCTGGGATATTGACTACAATCAGCGCGTCGTGGAAATCCGCAGCCAGCTGGTTCAACTGGCTTCCAGTTCGCCCGGATACACGGCTGTCTTGATGCAGGGCAGTGGTACCTTTGCCGTCGAAGCCACTATCGGCTCGGTCATTCCCCCTGATGGGAAATTGCTGGTCATTTCCAATGGCGCGTATGGAAATCGAATCAGTCAAATCACCCGTTGTTTGAAAATCCCGCTGCAAGAACTGTCGTATTCTGAAACCGAACCTCCCGATCTTGATCAAATTCGTACAACTCTAAAAAACGATGCAGCTATCACCCATGTCGCGATGGTACATTGTGAAACCACCACCGGTATGTTGAATCCAGCCGAGGAAATCGGAAAAATCGTCGCCGAAGCTGGCAAAGATTATATTCTGGACGCCATGTCGTCTTTCGGCGGGATTCCCTTATCGATGGAAACATTTCACGTCGACTATCTGATTTCATCTGCCAATAAATGTATTCAAGGCGTTCCCGGTTTTGGATTTGTCATTGCCAATCAAAAAAAATTGGAACAGACCAAAGGTTTTGCACGTTCGCTGAGCCTGGACCTGTTTGATCAGTGGAATGAAATGGAACACAAGGGGGGAAAATGGCGTTACACCTCTCCCACGCATGTGGTCTGCGCATTCCTGCAGGCCTTGAAAGAACTGCAGGCAGAAGGTGGGGTCACTCAAAGACACGCTCGCTATCTGGATAATCAATCCACGCTCGTCTCCGCCATGCAAAATCTGGGACTGCACACGCTCTTGCCACGCGCACTGCAGTCACCCATTATTACCTCTTTTTATTATCCGGACTCCCCTTTGTTTTCCTTCCAACAGTTTTATGACGAATTAAAAAAACGACGTTATGTAATCTATCCCGGTAAAATCAGCCAGGCAGATACGTTTCGCATTGGAAATATTGGAAATGTGTTTCCCGCCGACATGCAGAATCTGGTAGTACAGATTAGTCAGGTACTCGACACAATGGGAAGTTCTCCTGGTGAGGTTATCAAATCGAACTCATGAACGATCAATGTCATTCCATCATTCTGACAGGCAGTGAACCCGCGTTAAAATCTGCAATCGTAGAACGGCCCGCGTTACAGCCGGGTGAAGTTCTGGTGGAAATACTCTGCTGTACGATTTGCGGAAGTGATCTGCATACATTTGAAGGCACACGCTCTACTCCCTGCCCCACCATTCTCGGTCATGAAATGGTGGGACGTGTGGTCGATTTAGATGCGGACGCACCTGTGTTGGATGATCAGGGTCAACCTGTCAAAATCGGTGATCGCATTACCTGGTCTGTCGCCGTTTCCTGTAAAGATTGTGAATACTGCCGACGTGGATTGACGCAAAAATGTACGCGTCTCTTCAAGTATGGTCATCAACGTTTGACAGAACAGAATTATTTGAGCGGCGGACTGGCCAGCCATTGTCATTTAGTCAAAGGCACGACCATATTCAAAGTGCCGGAATCTTTGCCCGATCTCATCGCCAGTCCTGCAAATTGCGCGACGGCAACCGTGATGGCCGCGTTTCGCATTGCCGGAAATGTACAAAATCGATCCGTTTTAATTCTGGGTGCGGGAATGCTGGGAGTGACGGCTTGTGCCGTGGCACATTCCCAGGGAGCTTCATCCATTATTGTGACAGACATCGATGACACGCGCATCAAACGCAGCCAGAAATTTGGTGCAGACCATGCACTGCTGGTTAAAAAAGAACACTCTCTCCATGCAGAAATTCAACAACTGACAGAGAATCGCGGCGTTGATTTCGTGTTTGATATGACAGGCGTTCCGGAAGTCATCGAAGGTGGCCTGGAGTCGATGGGCATTGGTGGAACAATGATTCTGGTCGGTTCGGTATACCCGGCTCGAGCGATTCAATTCTCTGCAGAGACAATTGTCCGCAAGTTAATTCGGCTGGAAGGTATTCATAACTATATCGATCTCGATTTAGCCAACGCACTGAACTTTCTCGACAGATATCAAAATGCCTATCCCTTTCAGCAACTCTGCGAACAAACGTTTGCCTTGGATGACATCTCTGCCGCTTTTACCGAATCTGCGAACCCGCGTTCCTATCGCGTAGCCGTACTGCCGCGCTAGAGTACATCCCAATTAACCATAGTGCCTATCGTCCGATGACACTCGTCTCAAATGGCCTTGGAGACGCTACGCTAAACCTGGACACAGGTTAGAAATCGATTTCAGCTGGTGCACCCAGATCAACTCCACCGACAGAACCTGGCCTTCGCTGATAACCATTGGAAGGTCGTTGCTGCCCTCGGTTTTGTGAAACACGCCTGGGTTGGGCTTGAGCCCTGGCATATTGCTGTTTTTCCTGAAGCTGGTTAGATCGCGGGATCTGTCTTGGTTCAGGAGCAAACGCGGCTATCGAACTATTCTTGTCATGCGTTGGACGACGCCCGCCAAAGGGTATCCGGGATTCAATCGGAAGGGGGCGAGACTTTCTGCTGGAACCGTTTGTTTCATTCTGTCCAGGCAGTTCCATTGGCTCGCCTAATGAAAACCCTGAATCATTTCCGTTCGAGTCAGGACTCTGAGAGCGGATCACTAAGTTCTTGTTCTCGCTCGCAAGTTGCTGATTCGATTCGTTAGATGCCAGTTGTTGACCAGCGGGAACCTGCAGGGAGGGGCTGCCGGCAATAATCCATTTACCCCAACCTTGTTCCAGTGCTTCCACATTTTTGTATTTGTACAACTTTGCGATGGCTTCATCCCAGCCATTTTTATGCGCATCTTCCAGAAACATCAGATAGCGTTTTTTGCCACCTCTCTGTAATAGAAAGTCTGCCAGTGAATAACCTTCAGCATACAGTGTGAGAACCTGTTGCATTTCCGATGGATATTCTGTCATCGACAACAGATGTCTGAGGGGAATTCGCTTGTTCGTTCCCATCACTTGCCGATTCAATAATCGTTGACGTTTCTTTTCTGACTCGTGCTCGACGATAGTTGCAGCACCTTCATCAGCCCAGCGGGGAAGAGGACGCCGAAAGTGACAGGCAAAAATCGTGTGATTGACTTCGTGGGGTAATACCGAATCCAGAATTCGTTCCAGTGTCCCCTGAATCTGCATGTCCCAGCCAAAGACGTGGCCACGGTCAAACGAGAAGGTCGTTGCTCCACCTGCACCGTAATTGCCAACTTTAACTTTGATCGGACAAGGTGCAGCCCACTTAGGCAATTCATGACCCAGCCAGGTAATTGCCAGTTCTTTCCGATAGATTTCTGCAGCATCACCCACCTGTTTGGCAACCTCTGCTGAGGGTGCGTGGGTAATAAAATTGGGAGTTTTATAAGAGGCCCCCAGAGATAAAAATGCAGCCAGACATAACGCGAAACAGCGACAGAGTTGAGCTTCCATGCCCTCTTGTTCCTTATTGATGCAGACGAAGATGCGGGTCTTCGTCTGACAAACTCTCAATTGGTGGTTACGGGATAGTTTTGGGTCGATCACTCGAATTGGGATTCTGAGTATTGATCGTTGGATGAACCGATATGGTTCTGGTTACCTGAAACCGTCGTCGGTGAATTCCATTCAGACGAGGGAATCAAGTGAAGGGTAATGTTTCTTAATGCAAACAAGAGACCAATCACTCGAAAAAAGAGACCTTCGCCTGACAAATATCCTGCACAACGTACCTTAAGAGATAGATTCGCATAGACTTACATCACACATACAAAAAAAGAACGTGAGGGCAACTGGTTGAAAACCAACGTGAGAACGCATTGTAGATATTGCAAACACACATTGATTTTTTGTCGAAATGCAAATTTTACAATGAGGCCACTAACTGCGCAACATGTGTCAAAAGCGAATGCGGGCAAAGACCCAACCCAGGAGATAGCCGACCAGCATCAGAACTCCCAACTCGGTAATCCGTTCGGTTTGCGTCTGTGTCGAACTGACGACTGCCTGAAACATAAAACAGAGCACCATCATCAGACCCGCGCCATACATCCCAAAACGAACGCGGACCTCGCGGGGAGTCGCTTGTGGCTCTCCAGCTTCCCCTTCGGAAGGGAGGGGCTCTTTTTTTGAATCGTCCGAATTCAACAGATACTCCCTTGCCAGCTTCAGGCCTCGACTTCCAGTTTTTGCAGCTCATCAATAATCATGCGTACCAGCTGATCCAGATTGGAACCCGTGGCGGACGAAATCTGCATAATGGGGTGTCCCAGTTCCTCTTCCAGCAATTCTGCAACGGGAGCCGCATCCGGTAGCTCACTTTTGGTGATCACGATAATTTCCGGGCGTTCCATCAAGCTGGGGTCGTACAATCGCATCTCTTCCCGAATTTGACGGTAGTTCTGGATCGGATCGGTCTGATCCATGGGTGAAGGCTCTACCAGATGTACGAGAACCCGTGTTCGTTCAACGTGTTTGAGAAATTCATGACCTAAGCCCACACCCGCGTGAGCACCCTCAATCAAACCGGGAATATCAGCCACCACGAATTGATGATCAAAACCAACACGTACCAGACCTAAATTGGGATATTTCGTTGTAAACGGGTAAGCGGCAATTTCCGGATGGGCCTTGGAAAGCCGACTTAAAAGCGTCGATTTTCCCGCATTCGGCTTACCCAATAGTCCCACATCGGCAATCAGCTTGAGCTCCAGTGAAATATCCCGTGTCTCTCCTTCTCCTCCATGTTCAAACTCACGCGGTGCCTGATGCGTGGCAGTCGCAAAGTGACGGTTTCCCCTGCCCCTGTTACCCCCTTTAGCCACCACCACACGATCGCCACTCTGTTTCATATCCCGTAACAGATGCCCTCGCTTCGAATCTAGCACCAGGGTGCCCGGCGGAACCATGATGATGGCATCTTCACCATTTTTCCCCGTTTTCTGGCTGCTTTGACCGTTACTTCCCTTTTCTCCATTCCAATGCTTATGACCAATCAGATGCGCGAGGCTGCTGACATTGACATCAGCGAGAACAACCACATCGCCCCCTTTGCCTCCATCTCCTCCATTCGGACCACCGCGCGGAACGTGAGCCTCACGACGGAAACTGGCACAACCATCTCCCCCATCACCGGCTTTACAATAAAGGTCTACTCGATCTAAAAACATAAGGCTTGGTCTACTGTCACTTTTCTATGCTTCGGTTACACGGTAATCATGCAAATTGTCAGGTTCCCGATTTCAGGAGCTTCATTCAGAGCACCGCTGTTTCCATATCGTCAATCAGCTAGTCTACAGAGAAGTTTCTTGTATCCTCTGCGTGACTGGGTGTTTAAGAAAAATCAAAGGTTTTGATTTTAACCTTTGTTTTTCGATTTGTGGTCAAATACCGCCATCTTTTGGAAGCATGACAAACCGAGGATAGTCGAGACGACTTCACATCATAAAGTTACCACAGGAGAAAATCATTGTAGAAGTTCTCCTTTAAAATACGAGTGCCCATCGGTTCATTCTTCGACAATCCCGGGCATGAAATTGTAATGACGCGGATTATGACACCAATCTCTGAAATGGAGTTCGCGAAAACTATTCCAATAAGTCATTCCCCAAAAGACACTTACATCATTTTATTACTCCCGTTTTCGGATTGACCCACTTTCAACTTCATTTTATACTCCCGCACCCCAAAACATGCCCGCAAGGATGCGACAAAGGATATGGCGTCATGAGTTCCCTGCCTCTAAGGTCGGTCATCGAGTTTTCTCAGTTTGACCAGTTACGCGATGCGCGTGAAATTATTTTTCGCGAAGCGGATGCGCTCCGCGAAATGGGTCGTTCTTTGAGTACCGAACTCAGTGACGCTGTTGATCTAATCAGATCGCGACAGGGTGCCGTCATTTTAACGGGCATGGGGAAAGCAGGAATTATCGCACAAAAAATCTGTGCCACTTTATCTTCAACAGGCACTCGTTCTCATTTTCTACATCCGGCAGAAGCCATTCATGGAGACCTCGGCTGTCTTCACTCAGACGATACCGTTCTCGCACTTTCCAACAGTGGCGAAACAGAAGAAATCCGACGATTGTTGCCAATCATTCAGAAAATGGACCTGCCCATCATTGGCATCACAGCCCGCGAAACCAGTTCCCTCGGACGCGCCTCTCAGGTTGTCTTGTGCCTGGGAGAACTAAAAGAAGCCGGACTGCATCAGTTGGCACCTTCGACATCGACCACAGCCATGCTGGCCATGGGTGATGCACTCTCACTGGTAATCAGTAAAGCCCGCGGGTTCACGCCCTTGGAATTTGCCACTTATCATCCGGGGGGTAGTCTGGGACGACGTCTGACCAAAATCAGTGAAGTCATGCGCGGACGCGAAGAAGTACGTGTGACTTACGAATCCAGTTCCATCCGCGAAACCTTCGTACGCTTGTGTTCCCCGGACCGCCGTAGTGGAGCCGTCATTATCGTGGATGATTCCAACAGGGTCACTGGTATTTTTACAGACAGTGACCTGGTACGTCTGCTTGAAGAACGACGTGACGAACAACTGGATCGACCCATATCCGAAGTAATGACTGCCCAGCCCATCACCATTCAATCCGATGCTTCACTCGATGAAGCCGTTGAGTTATTGAAATCACGCAAGTTAAGTGAATTGCCTGTCGTCGATCGACAACAAAACCTGGCAGGCTTGATTGATATTACCGACGTCATCGGTTGGCAGCCACAAACCGAACCAAACAAAGCTAACCACCCGGCAGGCTAACCTGATCCCCATTCTTTCAGCACATCACATCATTTTTTAGAAACGACCTTTTCATTTCCATGACCGGAGCCATTCAATATAACAGGAATGGATTATTCGATCGCCTGATAGCCAACCGGCTGTTGTTGACCTGGTTCACAACGGTTTCACTGACCGGCGCATATCTGGTGTATGCGCAGACCTTGCAGCAAGTGGTCAAGGAAAAAGTGATCCGGCGAGAGTTTCCGAAAGAGACAATCACATCTCCCGCTTACTCTTCCGGAAACAGTGAATATGCAAAAAAATACCTGCCCGATCTTCCCTGGGCAGCCGATGCCCGCTATCAGTTTAAAGATGAAAATGTCTACGTTTATACTGATACCTGGAAACAGGAAGAGGAAAAAAAAGCAGCTCGTCTGAAACCGTTTGCGATGCTGATGTTCGACCCGAAAAAAGGAGACTCCGAAGCACCATTTGCTCTCGTGAGTGAAGAAGCGCTTGTCCGACTTGAAAAGCCTTTTGGAATTAAACATACAGATCCCGGCAGGATGATTGCAGGCTCCCTGGAAGGCGTTGTAAAAATTACAGGCCCCAATGGATTGATCATTTACGGACGCAATTTCTTCTATGATGAATCGTCCATGAATATCTGGAGCGATCACGAGGTGCGTTTCGCATACGAAGATCACAAAGGCCGTGCAAGAGGCATCGAAATGAAACTGATTCCCTCTGCCACAAAGCCGAAGGAACTCAAGCCGGCTGCTGAAGGGATTCGGGAAATCGTGCTCAGACGCGACGTGCATATGGTACTGGCTTTAAAAAAAGACCAGGAACCCTCGGAAAACGCGCAGTCACGTTTTGCCACGGTAACAAGCACAGGTAGCTTTACTTTCAATCTGGAAACAAACCAGGGTACGTTTACCGATAATGTGTATGTCCATCATCCGACCAACGCTACTCAGGCCGACACTCTCGAATGCGATCAACTGCAGCTACAGTTTGTTCGCAAAGTAGAAGTCGATGAAGAAACGAAGACTACACCACAAGAAACGAAACAGAAGTCTGATCATTCCAGTGGTAAATTGGCATTCCAGAAACTGGTTGCAACTGGCAAAAATGTCTCGTTGATTTCCGAAGAAAAACAATTTTCTGGTTGGATGGACCGGCTCTCCTATAACGAAGAAACCAAAACCATTGTTCTCTCGGACAAACAACAGGACGTTCGCATTAAACAGCAGTCGACAAGACTCCAATGCCCCAAGATTACAATTCATCAGAATCAGGAAGATCAACTGGAGACGATTATCTGCACAGGTGCAGGCTGGATCAAACACTACGATGCGAAAACACGCGACCTGCTGATGGCAGCGGAATGGGTCAAACAGATGAAAAAATTCATCGACCCGGAAACAGGCCTGCAGATGGTGGAACTGGAACAGCAATGTGTCGTCAGACAGCCTGTCGAAGAGTTTGCACTCGCGGCGCAGGTGATCCGCCTATGGCTGAAAGGGGATCTCCCTTCCATGAAAGAGATCGATTCAAAAAAACAGGGCTCAGAAGAAACAAGCCCCAACAACTCTCAAAAGATGCAAGACAAAATCGATCCTTATAAAATGATTGCAGAGCGGGACGTCGCCATCTACAGTCCCGAACTCAGAGGAAAAACCAAACGACTCGAAGTCTGGTTTGATCAGGTGACCAAACCGCAGTCAGCACCGAATGCACCTGTCGGCAATCAGCCAGCCACACAACCACAAATGCCAACGATCAAGCAGGCTGTATTTGCCGTTGATGATCCGATCACCACCAGACAAAGCCAAATAGAATCTCAGGAAGGACGGGCCAAAGTACCTTCACACAGTAAGGATTCTGAATCTATCAATGAACCACCTGAGGAAGAACTTTCCGAACCGGTGATGCTGATCGCCGATCTGATGAAATTGCGAGTGAATAAAAATGCAGCTGGAAAAGCCGAAGTCACTGAAGTCTGGACCGAAGGAAATGTGACTGTCACACAACTTCAAGGTGAAGAGGAAAATGGCAAACCGAAAAAACCGTTGCGGATTACTGGCAATCAGTTGCATATCCAAAACAAAGGTGATAACGATCAGGTTCTGCATGTCATCGGTAGCCCGGCTAAAATCAACGGCCAGGGAGCCCAGATTGAAGGCGAAAATATTTTCTTCTATCGCCTGGCAAACCGGGCTGAGGTGAAGGGCAAAGGACTCTTGCTGCTTCCGGTGAGAGGCGGAAAAAAATCAGCCGCCGGACTGCTTTCTGGTGCAGAAGGGATTACCAAAGACAGTAGCCTGAATAAAACAAAAGAGACCGATCAGGAAGATCAAGATAATGTCCTGGAAATCTACTGGGAAAAGGAGATGGACTTTGATGGCCTGACGGCAAATTTCTTTGGAAAAGTCCGAACCAATATGGGAGACAACCGGCTGCGCTGCCAGGAAATGGATGTCATTCTCTCCGATCGTGTCTCCTTTACTGAGAAACAATCGAGTAAAAAAGATGAAAAACCCGACGTGCATTTCATTACCTGTCGTGACGGAGTCGAGGTCGAAAGTAACGAGTATCTGGAAAACCGATTAATCGGAATCCGACGCGCCAGTTTCTGGCAAATGAATGTCGATCAAAAAACAGGCAACGCCGAAGCCCGTGGACCTGGGTTTTTGACCTTGTGGCGAAGAGAAAACCCCAGTCAGCCCGGCTCTCAATCCAATGTCTCACAAGCCAATACACCACAAAAAACCGACACCGACAGTTGGACCTACATACGCATTGACTTCAACGGAAAAATGGCAGGCAATGTGGAACAGCGCAGCACCACTTTTGATAATGGCGTGAAGATTACTTACGGCGGTGTGAAACGACCGCTGGATACCATTGATCCAGACATCTTGCCTCCTGGTGCAAGTTGGATGCGCAGCAATAGCCTGAAGCTGATCCAGCACGAAATCAAAAATCAGAAAAAGAAATCGATTTCGATGCTCGCCAAAGGTAATGCGGAGCTGGAGGGTAATACGATCATCAAAAATAAAAAAGCCCCGACGACTCAGTCATTTATTGCACGTGCCGATACCATCAGCTTTGATGAATCGAAAGACTTTTACATGATGCGTTCGTTTGGAAATCGCAACGCGACGATTCGCCGTTTGTCCAAAACTGGTAATTCACCAGACATCAATGTAGCACAGCAAATCGATTTCTCTCCTTCCTATGATCGGATTACATTACACGGCGTAAGCGTTATACAAGGTCAGCCATAATCTTCAATGATGGTAAATTTATAGATTATTTCTTTTTTCTACCTACTTTCTCGCGTATGATTATTACAGAGCGTATGTCGACTGTTCCCGCTTCGAGTTCTAAGGTTTAAATCAGAAATCCAGCACTATGTCAATTCATCGAACTCAACGCTCTCAATTCAATCGCAAGTCAACGAATCCGCTTTGGAGACAGGTGGCGTGCGGCTGTTGTGGTGCTGAGTTTAGTTGGATGAAATGGGTGTTGGTTTTATTCATCCTGTTTCTGTTGATGTCGCAACAGACTTTCGCACAAAATTCGCGTGCCTTGGAAACCTACCAGAAGCAGTACCAGAGTCTGCAAGCGGACTTTCAGGATCAACTCATACAATTAGCACGGAGCTGCCAGAAAGATCAACAGCCAGAGGGCGTTCAAGCCATTACCCAGCTGTTGAACGAAATAAAGATTTTCGATCCACAAGCAACCCCATTGCCACGCACCCTGCGTGTTGATATTCCTCTCAATTTGCCAGAAGCAGAACGCACATGGCGATTGAAGCTACGCAAACTGCAAAATGAGCAGGCGAATGCTCTGTTTGTGTTTTCCCGCAAAGTATTACACGCAGGTTTTCCCAGTTATGCGTATGATCGGATTCTGGAAACAGCTTTTCATAACCCCGACCATCGGTCGGTCAGACAGATATTAGGCTATGTTCGCAATGGCGACGAATGGCTGACCCCCTTTGAAAAGGAAATGAAAAAACGGAAACAGCAGTGGCACCCGAAATATGGCTGGTTACCAGCCTCACATCTTGCCCGCTATGAAAAGGGAGAACGTTACGTCAACGGCCGCTGGAAGTCGGCGGCACAGGAAGCGGAAATCAGACGCGATTTCCGCAACGCCTGGGAAATCAAAACGGAACACTTTCTGATCAAAACAAATCATAGCCTGGAAATGGGCGTGAAAATAGCAACAGAAATGGAAGACTTTCATCGCTATTTTCATCAAACGTTTGTTGGTTTTTTTAAGACACCGGAACAACTGAAGAAATTATTTGAAGGTGCCAGAAATCCTTTTCTAAAACGCAACAGCAACCATCAACATGTAATGCATTACTACAGCACACGTGAAGAATATCTCCAACGCTTACAAAAAGAGATTCCACAAATTGCGTTGACGCACGGCATCTATCTGTTCGGCGATCGGATCTCACACTTTTACCATCGACCCGATGCACAAGGTGATCTGGGCACTCTGTACCACGAAGCCACACACCAACTGTTCTATGAAACCGGATCGACTCGAATACGCAGACAGGTCGGCGAAAAGAACCATTTCTGGGCCATCGAAGGGATTGCCTGCTATATGGAATCATTCGAGAAAACAGACGACGGATATCGGGCCGGAAATCCGAACCATATCCGCTTCAATGCCGCCCGTTATCGACTTTTGGAAGACAACTACTATGTTCCCCTCGAAACGTTCACCGCGATGGGCCGCACTCCTTTTCAAAACAGTCCGAATATCAGCCCCAACTACAGTCAGGCATCGGGGCTTTCGCATTTCTTCATGCACGCTAAAAACCGAGAATACCGGGATGCATTCATCAGTCAATTATCGGAACTCTACAGCTTCAACTCACGCATTCGCAACAACGCGAAGACTTTGGAAGAGCTGATCGGGCTTTCTTATACGGAACTGGATCAGCAGTACAAAGCATACTCATCCACCCTGCAGAAAGCGCTCGACGAAAGAGAGCTCAGCCTGCAATCCAAGTAGCATCTTCGAAGCAACCAGCCTGTTTTCGAATGGATTGCCTTGATTCAGGAAAACCTGCCGCGGGTTTGCGAATCGATTCAAATCAAAATCGATCTTAGACGCCGATTGATTCGAGTGCACCGCTGTTCTATGATCAAGTTGTTCCTGTTTGGAAATATCGACCTGATTAAGAACCCTGCCCTGTTTCGTTGCCCCGAGGAAAGACATCGAGAATGAATCGGCTATGGAAATACACTCTGATAGACTCTCTGACGGGAGTCCTGTTTCTGGTCACTGTCACGTCTGCTTATTGCCAATCCAGTACTGCTCCTTTTGTATCAGGCTTTGATCGGTTCGCCCGACATCAGGAGATCGAACCACAGCTCGCCAGCGCATTATTAATTAGCGAGTTAAGTTGCACCGCCTGTCATCAAACAGAGCACTCCCATCTGCAACCCAAACGCGGCCCCCGCTTGAACGGGATTGGCAATCGTCTGCAACAAAAATGGCTCCGTCGTTATCTGGCGAACCCACATTCCACAAAACCGGGCACAACAATGCCTGATCTGCTTCACGATTTACCAGAAGAAGAAAAACAGCAAACAATTGAGGCCCTAACAGCATTCCTGACTTCAAAACAATTCACCTTTCCCACCATCAAAGCGACGGGGGTCAATCCCGTGCCACACGAATTCTGGAAGAAAGGAAATATTCAGCGAGGCCTGGACCTGTATCACAAAATTGGCTGTGTCGCCTGTCACGAACCGGATGAATCTTACGAACCGGGTGAATCAAAAATTTCACCCACCGACAAAATGCTCGCCCAACTCGACGCCGAAGATTTGAAAGAACTGGGTTTGACAGCAGCGATTCGTCCTGTCAAATCGATACCACATGGCGACTTGCCCGCCAAGTATACGCGCAGAGCATTAACTTTTTTTCTACTCAATCCGGAACAGACCCGTCCTGCCGGACGCATGCCCCAACTCAAATTAAAGGCCGTTGAAGCCGCGGATATCGCCGCCTATCTGCTGCGCAAACAAACCAACTCACCGGAATCGATAAATACAAACAGCCAAACGGCTCTCATCGCTCTGGGACAAAAACGGTTTCTGGAACTGAAGTGTGTGAATTGTCATGAATCGAATCAACTGAAACCAGCGCAGTATGCGAAACCACTTGCAGAATTAAATCAGCGGGCAGCTTCAAGCTGCCTTGCGCAAAAACAAAAAAATCGTCCTCACTATCCGCTGGATGAATCACAACTATCCGCGATACAACAGGTATTAACGCAACTCTCGAAAAATAATAAATGGAAACCCCAACAGCAGTTGGCTTTTCAATTGCTCCAACTGAACTGTTATGCCTGCCACGAACGGAATAAACGCGGGGGCGTCGGCTTTAATCGCAAGCCCTATTTTGAAACAGTCGGCCATATCGATCTGGGTGATGAAGGACGTATCCCTCCCACGCTGACGGGCATTGGTGCCAAGCTGCAAAAAAAATGGATGACGAACGTGCTCAAAGGAAAGGGGGATATTCGCTCTCACATGCAGGCTCGAATGCCTGTCTTTCCAGCAAAGATGATCTCTACTCTGCCACACTCTTTTGAAAAAGTCGATCGCGTTCAGAAACAGAAAGAAAGCGAAGTTTTTCCCGCACATGCGAAACTGGTCTCCGCGGGACGTACCATGCTGGGCACAGGCTGCATTCAATGTCATCCGATTCATGGCGAAAGTATGCCGGGCGTCGTTGGCACCGATCTGAGTGAGGTCACCAATCGCGTACACCCAAAATGGTTTCAAGAATTTTTATTAAACCCGGCAGCTCTCAAGCCCCGCACACGCATGCCCACTTTCTTTCCCAATGGCAAAAGTCAAAACAAAACACTTCTGGACGGAGATGTAAACCAACAAATTGCTTCGCTCTGGGGATATCTGAAAGCAGGACCCAAGCAACCGCTTCCTGAAAAAATTCTGCTGGAAAAATCGAAAAACTACGAACTGGTTCCCGAAAAACGACCGATCATTCTACGCACCTTTATGCAGGCAGCCGGCACACATGCGATTGCGGTCGGCTTTCCTGAAAAAGTACACTTCGCATTCGACTCCGAACAGGTGAGACCAGCGATTGCCTGGAAAGGACGCTTTCTCGATGCACAGGGAACCTGGTTTATCCGATTCGCACCGCCGGCACGTCCACTCGGAACAAGTCAAATTCTACTCCCGACCGGAACGCCCTTCGCAGTATTGAAAAATAAAAACCAACCCTGGCCCGCAATCGCTTCCGACAATCCACAAACACCGTTTCAAGGCTATCGTGTTGATGCGGCGGGGACTCCCACCTTTCTGTATCGCGTGGGATCTTTCCAGATGGAAGACCGCATGGAACCCGCAGAAAATCAAACCTTAAAGCGAACATTGACGATCAAAAACACGCACGCACTGAGTAAACAATCACAGCTCTGGTTCCGTGGATTAACTGGCGCCACGCTGAAACAACTCACTCCCACTACGATGAAAAACCAAGCGGGCTTAACCGTCTCGATCTCGAAAACGCTCGCCCAAGCCAGCGAACTCCGCACCATCGAAAACAAAACGGACTGGATTTTTCCCATAACTCCCAAAGAGAAATCTGCCATCGAGGTAAAATACCAATGGTAAAACAAACACCCTTTACTCTGCTGGCTTTTGCCCTCGCTGTGATCGCCTCTGGTGTCGTCGCTCAACAATCTGCACTGGCTGAAAGTGAAGAAGATTACTATCGGCTTGTTTCGATTATGACTCCCAAAGCACAAACAGATTCACGGGCAAAAAACTGGAAACCCGCGCCCGGCAATCTTGTATTGGAAGTGAGCGGCCTGGCGGTTCTTGATGATCGGCGAGTGGCTGTTGCCATTCGAAAAGGAGAAATCTGGATTCTGGATGGCGTCTATGATGAGCCACCCAAAAATGTCACATACAAACGCTTCGCCACCGCTTTGCACGAGCCGCTGGGACTGATCTGGAAAGACGATTCTTTTTACACCGTGCAACGTAGTGAATTAACGCGTATTCGAGATGTGAATGGAGACGGAACAGCCGATGAATATCTCACCGTTGCCAAAGGCTGGGGCGTCACCGGGCATTATCATGAGTACGCGTATGGGCCCAAGCTCGACCATGAGGGAAATCTGTGGCTTACGTTGAATATCGGACTGGGACTCAAGAAAGAACATAAAGCACGCGCCGTACACGAACCAACGCTGGGATTTTCGCAAGGACGCTGGCGTGGCTGGGGTATGAAATATACTCCCGATGGCAAACTGATTCCCGTCTGTGCCGGCATGCGCTCCCCTTCCGGGCTGGGAGTCAATCGAGCCGGTGATATGTTCTACACTGATCAACAAGGCAACTGGGTCGCCACCAACACATTGCACCACATGCGCGAAGGAGCATTTTTTCATCATGTCGAAGCGCTGGCTTCCATGAATCTTCCAGGGTCTCCCATTCAGGGAATCAAAAACATTCCGAACGGCCTCCCCTTTCCCGAAGCAGTCAAACGCATGCCGCAACTCAAACCGCCGGCGGTCTGGTTTCCCTATAAAAAAGCGGGACAGTCGGCAACGGATATCATGCTCGATAACAGTGGCGGAAAATTTGGCCCGTTCGACGGACAGTTCTTTGTGGGCGAATTTACACAAGCCTCAATGCAACGCGTGTTTCTGGAAAAAATTGATGGCCAGTATCAGGGCGCCTGCTTTCCCTTTCGTGAAGGCTTCGCCTCTGCCGTACTTCGCATGGACCAGGGAACCGATGGCAGCATGTTTGTCGGCCTGACAAACCGGGGCTGGAGTAGTCTGGGAACCGCTTCTTACGGCCTGGAAAGGCTGATCTGGACTGGCAAGACACCGTTCGAAATCAAAGAGATGCGCGCACAACCCGACGGCTTTGAACTGGTTTTCACGCAACCTGTGGATCCGACTACCGCCCTCGACCCGAAGTCCTACAAATTGAAAAGTTATACCTACAACTATCACTCGTCCTACGGCAGTGATGAGATACTCAACAAAGAGTTGAAGATTGATCTCATCATCATTTCGGCCGACGGGTTACGAGTCATTTTGAAGACGAAAGGACTCCGCGAACTCTACGTTCATGAACTCGAGGCGAAAGGCGTGCAAAATCAACACGGACAGACTTTGCTTCACCCGCAGGCGTATTACACGTTGAATCGCATTCCGAAAAGATATCAGCCATGAGATCGGTTTCAATTCAGAAAGCCGCGCTCTCGTAATTCCTGAATATTTCCTGGAGCACTTTCCCAGACACGTTCGGCGGCATAACGCATAATGGCTATGCCTCCCATTCCGGGCGGGGCACTCAGAATGGCAACGTGCTCTTCTTCTTCGTCATCAAGCTGCGCATTCAATTTGGCAACCGCTTCCTCAACACTGTCGCTGACAATCCGTTCGGGACCGCTCGTATTTGAGAACTTTAAATTCGAAAAACCGGCTGTCCGCGAAAGCAGGAACGCTGCCAGCTCTGCTTCTTCCTGTTCTTCAAAAAAATTACGGAACTCCGGCTCCATTTGATCCGGCGTAATAATCATGGGTCGCGTGATTTGGACATCTCCCTTACGAATACTCACCGTGGAACCGGGCTCAGACGCACCGCACACCAGGAAATAAGGCAACTTTTGATCGCCAAACGTAAACAGAGAGAAATTGACAGGCCGTTCAATCCGCACTGCCGTCCATAAATCGAAGAAACGCTGTTCATCGAATTCGTGAGAAAAATTCATCAGGATCCAACCAGGGTGAATAGAAAAAACTGAGGTTTGAACTTCTTGATCAAAGGGAGTGGTTTAGCTGAGTTTTTTCAACTTACTCACCCGGCCTACGGGAACCCATTCGGTCACAAAGAGATTTCCTTCCCCATCAAAACAGGCATCGTGTGGGTGAATAAACCGTCCTGCTTCCCAGGATTCGGGTTGCTTTCGGACTTTAAAGCCATCCAGAACTTTTTTCGTCCAGTCCGGATCATAACCTAAATGGGTAATGACCTCGTTGTTCTTATCATACAGTGTTACCCGGGCATGTAGATCAGAGACGACCATGATATCACCCAGAATATCAATATCGGCAGGAAAACTGACCGTGTTGACGAAACCTGTATGTTTTCCATCCAGAGTGAAATACTGCAGACGATTATTGGCCCGATCACACACCGCGATCTTTGGTTCGCCCTCACCTCGCGTATCCAGCCACATTCCATGAGGTGTTTTCATCTTGCCAGGCTCAGTCCCTGTGCCGCCCCAACTGAATTCAAACTTTCCGTCTTTTGTGTATTTATGAATGAAATGCGACCCATAGCCGTCCCCCACATAAAATCCTCCATCAGGGGCAAATGCGATATTGGTGGGACTGTAGCGATGTTTGGTGTTTTTGTAATGCACGGGTGTTGTCGGCCGACCCATTTTCCAGACGACATCCCCTTTTAAATTTGTTTTCGCAACAATTCCATGCTTGGTATCAGAGAGATACAAAAATTCTTCGCTGCCTTCCTTCCGTACATCGATCCCATGACCGCCGCCATGATACTCCTTACCAAAAGAGCGTACAAATTTTCCTTCAGGGCTGAATACCACGATGGCATCCATCGGCGTTTTGGTGTGTGAACGATGTTTGACATAAATCAAGCCCTCTGCATCCACACAGACACCGTGTGTCTCTCCCCATTGAATATGTTTGGGAACTTCTCCCCAACCATGGATTGCTTCATACTGAAACGCGCCCTCTCCCAGCACAGGATTCTTCGCACCGGCTTTATCTTCCGCTCCCAGAATCGCAGGTGCAAAAAAACTGCCAGCCACTGCAGCCGTGGTCGTCTTCAAAAAGGAACGACGTGATTCTGTTTGCTCTGAATGCTGATCCATAAGGTTGCTACCTGAATACAAAAATATTTCGGACTATTTTTCCTGTTTCACACTAGTATAAAATCGACTCTCTTGGTCGATCTTAACGGACACAATGTGCCGATCTCAATTGTGGATACCAAAAAATAGGGTATTCTGAGAATGTTATCCACAGTTTTGATGACTGTTTGCTACTACGGAACAGAGATAACACAATTTCGATAGCCTTCGGAAAGCGGATATGGTATGAGGTGAAAGCACCTGAAAACGAACTTTCTTTGACCCAGTTTCAGTGTTTGACTCGACCAGATCCTTCTACTTCCTCGAAACCAGGAATGGAATATCATGAAACAATTTCGTGCCTTGATTTATTTGTCCACCATTGCCGCCCTGTCCCTCACGGGAAACCGAGGGGCACTCCTGGCTGATGAAAAATCAGCAAGTTCCACCGGCCTGAGGATTGATTCCGCCTTAGTCAGCCTGATTGAACAGGTGGAAGTACCGGCACGAGAAGTTGGTCAGCTCAACAAAATGCTGGTCAAAGAGGGCTCGACCGTTCGCAAAGGGGAACTCCTGGCACAGATTGAAGATTCAGAATCGAATCTACTTTTGCAGCAGGCGAAACTGGAATATGAAATGGCGCAAAATAAAGCCGAGAATGATATTAACATTCGCTTTGCCCGCAAGTCGCATGAAGTCGCAGTGGCAGAGTTAAGACGAGCCGAAGATTCCATCAAGAAATATTCCAAGAGTATTTCCAAAACCGAATTGGACCGCCTGAAACTCACCGCTGAAAAAGCAGAACTGGAAATCGAACAGACGAAAGAAGAAGCTAAGACATCTGGGCTCGAAGCCCGACTGAAACAGAACTCAGAAGCCATCGCCGCTCTGGCGGTCCAGAAGCGAAAGGTGATCGCGCCCATTTCCGGAATGGTCGTTCAGATTATGATGAAAGAGGGAGAGTGGGTGCGACCCGGTGAAACTGTTCTTCGGTTATTAAAATTAGATCGTCTGCGTGCGGAAGGACTCGTGAAATTATCTCGGCTGCAAGGACAAAATCTCAAAGACCGACCTGTGATTCTGCTTGTGAATCCGGGAACGAAACAGGAAAGTGAATTCCGGGGAAAGATTTCGTTTGTCAGCCCTGAAATCAATCCGCTCAATAACCAGACACGAGTCTGGGCAGAAATTGAAAACCCCGACCTCAAACTCAAGCCGGGTATGCGTGCTTCACTGATCATTAAATAAATTTTATTCCATTGAGAAAATCGCTAAAGCCACCATGTCGTTCGGCCCTCAAGACTTTTCGAATCAGCCTCTGCGCCTGCAAATGCGAGCCGACCTGCACATTCAACCGTTGCAGTTTGGTGGCAAAAAATATTGGGGGCTCAAAGATCCGATTTCGCTGCAATACTACCAACTGCGCGACGAAGAGTATTTTATTCTCAAACTGCTGGATGGACAGTCCTCCTTTGAAACAATTCGACGCCAATACGAACAGCGGTTTTCGCCTCAAAAACTGGAAGCCTCACAACTACAGGGGTTTTTATCACGCCTGCATCAGGAAGGTTTGATTCTCGCTGATGCGTTTGGGCAAGGCGAAATTTTGTTGGAACGTCGGACGCTCAAACAGAAACAGTCGTTTCGCGCGCGATGGATGAATCCGCTGGCAATTCGTTTTCGGGGCATAGATCCGCATCGACTCTTAAATTGGCTGCAACCACTGGCTGCTTTGTGTTTTACTCCCCTGTTCCTCTTGGCCTCATTGATTTTGATGGTTGCTGCGGGCACATTGATTGTCACGCATTTGGATGCGGTCATTGCACAGCTTCCGGATTTTGCAACGTTCTTCGAAGCGAAAAACCTGTTGCTGCTGGGAGTCAGTCTGGCGCTGGTCAAAGTGATGCATGAATTGGGACATGCAATCGGGTGCAAACAGTTTGGGGGCGAATGTCACGAAATGGGGGTCATGCTCCTGGCTTTCATTCCCTGCCTGTATGTGAATGTCAGTGATGCCTGGACCATGCCCAATAAATGGCATCGCATTATTGTGAGTTCTGCAGGTATTTTTGTTGAACTCTTCATCTCGGCTGCCTGCGTTTTTCTGTGGTGGTTTTCCTATCCGGGACTGTTTCATTCGCTCTGTCTCAATATTGTCTTTGTCTGTTCGGTCAGCACTTTATTACTGAATGGAAACCCCCTGTTGCGTTATGATGGTTACTATATCCTCCTGGATTTAATCGAAGTACCCAACTTGAGACAACGGGCTCAGTCCATTGTTTCCAATCGAATGCATCACTGGTTCTTCGGGCATAAGGCAGACATCCTGCTCAAAGAACCAGGACGACTGCGACGGTTTCTGTTTCTGTACGGAGTGGCTTCCGTTTTGTATCGCTGGTTTATTGTTATCGTAATTTTGACCGTTTGTTATTATGTATTAGAGCCGTATGGTCTGGAGATCATCGCGCAGGTTATGGGAGCTTTTGTTCTAATGGGAATGTTGATTGTGCCTTTGAAGTCCGGCGTGAATGAAATCCAGACCTATGCCAAAGCAGGTCAGATTCAATGGCGACGCTTCCTGATTCGTACGACGTTCGCACTGGTTCTGATAGCGGGTCTGTTGTTCATTCCTCTGCCTCATCGAATTACCGCGCCCGCACTCATCGAGCTCAAAGATGCCGCACACATTTATGTCACCGCGGCCGGATTCCTCAAGTCAGCGGCTGCTCCTCAAACGGTTTTACAGCAGGGTGCATTGATCGCCCAGTTACAAAATGATGAAATTGATCAGGAAATCCTCGATCTGACGGGCCAGATTAACCAACAGAAAATTCTCATTTCCACACTGGAAAGACGCCAGGTGAATGACCCGGAAGCGGTCCCGGAACTACTCTTAGCAAAAGATCAACGCGACGACCTGATTGCGCAACTGCAGCAGCGACAAACCGATCAACGACGACTCAAGTTAAATGCACCTGTTACAGGCACATTAGTTCCCGCGCCACAAATACCACCGTCTCAGGAAGAAGATGCACTTCCCGGTTGGTCGGGCTCTCCCCTGGATGAGGAAAATCGAAATTGTTTTCTCGAACGCGGAACCTGGCTTTGTTCTCTCGGCGATCCCCAAAAACTACAGGCACGATTGATTGTGAACCAGGAAGATGTCGAGTTTATCGAAGCAGGTCAAACCGTTCGAATTCTACTGGATGAATATCCCGACAACCTCCTCAAAGGGACCGTTGAGGAAATCGCAGAAATTGACATCGATGATTTACACCCCAATCTGATTCATCGCAAAGAAATTACAACCGAAATCGACACCACAGGGAAACGACAACTGAGCAGTACCTCGTACCTGGCCCGTGTGACGCTGGAACCACTTTCGGAACAACCTCTCATCCATGCCGCGGGTCAGGCGAAAATCTCCGTTTCACCCGAATCTCTGGGCAAAAAAGCCTATCGACAGTTAAGAAAAACCATTCGACTGTTTCAGTAATCAAAGCTGTCGCATCTCTCTTTAATATCCCAGCTTAACAGAAACTGTCGGTTCAAGATCCACATTTCCAGATTTAGGTACTATTGCTAAAATTCCGCGGTTCACTTTAAAAAGCGACCCCATTCAAAATTAAAAACTAGATTTCAAATGTGTCTGGTGGCAAGGAGGCTTCCCGATGACTGACTCACAATCCAATCCCATTCCCCTTTACAATATTGTTGTCCTCGCTGGAGGAGAATCGGCTGAATCCGAGATTAGCCTCAAAAGTGGTGCAGCGGTGTCTCGCGCATTAACGTCTCGTGGGCATCAGGTGAAAACCGTCGATCCTTCTCTGGTCGATCTTGAGAATTATGATTGGACGAACTGCGATGTCGTCTTCATTGCCTTACATGGTACTTACGGAGAAGACGGCACCATACAGGCAACACTCGATCGCCTGGGCGTGCCCTATGCCGGCTGTGATGCAGCAACTTCCAAACTGGCTTTCAGCAAGTCGGCTTCGAAAGAACGGTTTATTCAAAACAATGTAAGCACCCCTGCTTATGTCCTGATTCATGAATCTGATGATGCACAACGAATTGAACAAAACGCCCGCAGCATGGGTTATCCCCTGGTTGTGAAACCGGACGCACAAGGTTCCAGTCTGGGTGTGAGCATTGTTAATACTCCGGAAGAACTGCCTCAAGCATTGGCACGTTGTTTTCACTATGATTCGTTTGGAATTCTGGAATCGGCTATTAAAGGTTCTGAATGGACTGTCACTCTGATCGATGATCAGATACTTCCGCTAATCCAAATTCAAACACCCAATGAGTTTTTCGACTACGATGCAAAATACGTGGAAGACTCAACCCAATACCTGTTCAATTTCGATCTGCCTACCAATGTGATTCAGTCCATTATTAAAACGGGGGCCAATGCCTGCGAAGCACTGGGTACCAGGGGCATTGTTCGTGTGGACCTGCTACTCGACCGGTTCCAGAAACCCTGGGTACTGGAAGTGAATACCATTCCCGGATTCACAGACCACTCTCTGGTTCCCAAAGCGGCAGCCCAGGCTGATATTGACTTTGGCGCGCTGTGCGAAGGAGTCCTCGTTAATTGCCTGACAAAACCGCCAACAAGCCGCATAATTGATAAAGCTTGACCAAGCGGCCTGTTTTCCTCAGGAATCATGACTTTTCTGCGGAGCGCCCCAACTCTTACTGCGTGAGATTGCGATAACCATAATGTAGGAATGCTGCGCCCGCGTTCGCTGCGCGCTGTCAGTTCGCAATGCCGTTATCCAGGGAACAAATTATTTCCAGGGAAGTCTCACTTTTCAGATCAGAAGACAACACGATAAATAATCACTTATGAGTCGAAAAGCATCGAAAAAACGGCCTGTCAAGAAAAAGGTCGAAGAGATTGAGGAAGAAGAGGAAGAGCTCGAAGAAGAAGAGTCTGTGCTGAGCCCCTCATTTCTCCTGCACATGCTGTTTCGGCCCAAAGTCCTGTTGATACTCGCGATCTGCGCTTCGGGATTGTTCTTTTTTCAAAAGCTCAAAAACCAGCTTCCCGATCTGACTCAACGTAAAGAATACCAGATCGAAACGAAAAACCTCTCTCTGAATCCGGCACCGCCGCATTATGTTCCCATCGACATCGTTGATCAGGTCATCAAACGCAGTCAACTTCCAGAGAAAGTCTCGTTGCTGGATCAGGCGCTGGTCCTGAAAATCGCTGAAGCGTTTCAG
This sequence comes from Planctomycetota bacterium, assembly GCA_022600195.1. Classification (GTDB taxonomy): domain Bacteria; phylum Planctomycetota; class Planctomycetia; order Planctomycetales; family Planctomycetaceae; genus Gimesia. Next base: position 74,907 of record JAHZKX010000033.1, on the reverse strand, counting down.
AATCACCCCTGGGTTCAGAAAGTCGTTTCCGTTCAGAAGACCAATACGGTAGTAGTGGAAGTGTTATTTCGCAAGCCGGCGGCGATGGTCGAGCTGAAGCAGAATCTTTATCCGGTAGACAACGAAGGCATTTTGTTACCATCGGAAGATTTTTCGGTTTCCGATGCTCGGCGCTACCCGATCATTACGGGGATTCGATCAGTGCCGGAAGGCTCCGCGGGTAGCCCCTGGGGAGATCTGACAGTGAAGGGAGCCGCACAGTTAGCCGAAGCGCTGGGACCTTACTGGAAAGAACTCGACATCGTTTCCATCGAAGCACCGCGACGAACCACTGCGAAACTGGTACTGGATGATCTCATTTATCGCCTGATCACCACCGGAGGATCGGAAATCGTCTGGGGACGATCTCCCAAAAGTCAAAGGCGGGGAGAATTACGCGTCGAACAGAAGATCGGGAAGCTGGAAAAGTACTACCGCGACTACGGCGGCTTTGATCGCCCGCACGGTCCCTACGAAATCGACATCCGCCACTGGCAGGAAATTTCCCGTCGTCCACTCAAACAGCAGAGCCGCCAGCGTAGTCTGATTCGCCGCTGAGCCACACGCTAAAAGACCGAATTCAACCCTCTTCGATCTGGCATCGAAAACTTCTTGCCCCGGAAGAAGGACCAGCAGAAATCACACAGGTGAATCACTTCCACGCACGGATGAAATCGGGTGAGAACGAAACGCGCACTCTCTGTTCCTATCATCACCAGTCAGAAAAGAGATTCAGCATGTGTTCACGCTTCAATCCTCGCATTTTATTTAGAAAACAGACCGATTGACTCAGAATGCTGGAATCGTGCTTACTTTCAGTACTTTATACTGACCTGCCTGCACTGTTCTACTTGATTTTCGGTCTTTTGACACTGAGATAAGTTGAATAAATGAGCCTGACGGGTTCTGATAGAGTCTGTTTGACCGTTTGTTGACTTCAAAAAAACAGTGCCCTAGAATCGCTGGCTTAGCATTGTTTAATTAATACAAAATAACCTAATAGAGAGAGCCGATTCTTCACTCCTGAGAGATCAGGTCGTTGAACCCATGTTTCGGTTCTTAGTTCGCTCGCTATATAAAACTAAAGGGGAATAACAACGATGAGTGACCAGGCTAACGAAAACATTGAAAGTGTTCTTCAGGAAACGCGATCATTTCCGCCGCCGGCAGAGTTTGTTGAACAGGCCAATATTTCCAGTATGGAAGAATACCAGGAACTTTGGAATCGTGCCAAAGACGATCCGACTGGTTTCTGGGGCGATCTGGCGCAAGGTCTGGAATGGGCTCAGCCTTATGAGAACGTGTTCGAAGGTGAAATGCCGGAAACAAAATGGTTCACGGGCGGCAAAATCAACGCGTCGGTCAACTGCATCGATCGTCACCTGGATAGCTGGCGAAAAAATAAAGCCGCCATCGTCTGGGAAGGCGAACCAGGCGACACGCGCGTGCTGCGTTATCAAGACCTGCACCGTGAAGTCTGTAAGTTTGCCAACTGCTTGAAAAAACTGGGAATTGAAACCGGTGATCGCGTGACGCTCTACATGCCGATGGTTCCGGAATTGGCCATCGCGATGCTCGCCTGTTCGCGTATCGGGGCCACACACTCCATCATCTTTGGTGGTTTTAGTGCAGATGCCATCGCCGATAGAAACAACGATGCCCAGGCCAAACTGGTGATTACCGCTGATGGAGGCTGGCGTCGTGGGAAAAATATTACACTGAAAGAAGCCGTTGATAAAAGTCTCGAAAAATCGCCCAGCGTACAAAGTGTGGTTGTCTACCGCCGTACTGGTTGTGAAGTCGATATGGTGCCCGATCGCGATTACTGGTGGCACGATCTGATGGAGGGGGCCTCTACAGAATGTGACCCTGTTGAACTCGACAGCGAGCACCCGCTCTTCATTCTTTATACTTCGGGAAGTACCGGTAAACCCAAAGGCGTGCAACACTCGACCGCCGGTTATCTCCTGGGAACAATGATGACTTCCCAATGGGTCTTCGACCTGAAAGAAAATGATACCTACTGGTGTACCGCCGACATCGGCTGGATCACAGGACACAGCTATATTGTTTACGGACCACTGGCCAATGGTGCGACCACCGTAATGTATGAAGGGGCTCCCAACTGGCCCGATGAAGGACGCTTCTGGGAAATCATCGAAAAATATCAGGTCAATATTTTCTATACGGCTCCCACCGCAATTCGTGCCTTTATTAAATGGGGCGATGAATGGCCGAACAAACACGACCTTTCCAGCCTGAGACTTTTGGGAACCGTCGGCGAGCCCATTAACCCCGAAGCCTGGATGTGGTATCACACCGTGATCGGCCAGGAACGCTGCCCGATTGTCGATACATGGTGGCAGACCGAAACGGGGGGCATCATGATGAGCCCACTGCCAGGCGTGACTGCCACCAAACCAGGAAGTTGTACTACACCATTGCCCGGTGTGGTACCTGATATTGTGACTGCGGAAGGCGAAAGCCTGGGAGATAATCAGGGAGGCCTTTTGGTAATGAATCAACCATGGCCTCACATGCTGAGAACCTTATACGGCGACCATGATCGTTTCAAAGAAGTTTACTTCAGCACAATTGCAGGACGCTATCTGGCCGGTGACAGTGCCCGCCGTGATGAAGATGGATGCTACTGGATCATGGGTCGCATCGATGATGTGATTAACGTTTCCGGCCACCGTCTCAGTACGATGGAAGTCGAAAGCGCACTGGTTTCGCACCCCAAAGTCGCTGAGGCAGCTGTGGTTGGTTTCCCGCATGAACTCAAAGGGGAAGGCATTTGCTGTTTCGTCTCAATGACCGGCGACGAAGACACTGAGGAACTGAAAGCGGAACTCAAACAACACGTCAGAACACAGATTGGCGTTGTCGCTACACCAGATTCCATTCGCTTTGCACCCGCACTTCCCAAAACTCGTAGTGGGAAAATTATGCGACGTCTGTTAAGAGACATCGCTGCCGGAAAGGAAATTGTAGGCGACACGACGACTCTCGAAGATCTCAGTGTCATCGCCAAACTGCAGGAAAGTGATTAATCGCTTTGGGACCGTAATTTATTAATCGGTAAAATAAGTTGAGCGCCAGCACACAATCATATACAGCAGGATGGCAACTTACTGACAAGCCATCCTGCTGTTCTTTTGAAAAAAGACGACAAAGGTGATTTAATGTCCGACGACCAACTCTCTCAACTGTTTGAGCAGGTACGTCAGGGATCGCTCTCTGTTGAGCAGGCTGTTTCGCATTTCGCCAATCAGCAAAATCAGAAATCAGCGATGCTTCCCTCTGCCAACATCGACCTGGATCGCAATGCACGCTGCGGCTATCCCGAAGTGGTCTACTGTGAAGGGAAAACGCCCCGAGCACTGGTCGAAATTTTTACGGCCTTACTCGAAGCGAAACAAAGATGTCTGGGAACGCGCGTTTCAGACGATCAGGCGAAAACGGTTCTCAAACAGTTCCCGCAGGCCATCTATAATCAGACAGCGCGTACGATTCGCATTCCGGAAAAAGAGGCAGCCTTCGATGAAGAACTGATCACAGGCGAAATTGCTGTTTTGACAGCAGGTACCAGCGATCGTCCTGTTGCCGAAGAAGCCATTGAAACTCTGATCTGGATGGGCTATCAACCCGAATTTATTCTCGATGTCGGCGTCGCAGGACCGCATCGCCTGCAGGAACAACTCCCACGTTTTCAAAACGTTTCTGCCATTGTCGTTGCTGCCGGCATGGAAGGAGCACTGCCTTCTGTGGTTGGCGGCTGGGTCTCCTGTCCGGTGATTGCCGTTCCGACCAGTGTTGGTTATGGCGCGAGCTTAGGCGGCATTGCGGCACTATTGGGGATGTTAAACAGTTGTGCTGCCAACGTGATTGTGGTTAACATCGATGCAGGCTTTAAAGCAGGCTTCGTAGCAGGCCTGATCGCCGACCAGAAACGTACTGATTCCTGATATTTGACCTGCCGATTCAAAGAGAGACCTTGCCATGATGAATTCCCGCCTGCGTTTTGTACTCGGTATCGCAATGCTGACTTCACTGTGTTCCATTAATGGGAATACTCGCGTTTCAGGATCAGAGGAACAACCGGCCTTAAAACCCATCGTACGCGTTGTCGATTTAAACATTGGAGAATCAACAACTGTCACGCTTAATAATGGCGCGCAAGTCAAAGTCAAACTTCTCTATCTTAAAGAATCCCGTGACCCCATTCGACAGGCGATACGTAGTGCAATTGTTGCCGTACAAGTCGACAATGAATCGATCGCCCTTGAATCGGGCATGTATAACCTGCCTCAGAAAATCGGGCGCGTGCAGATCGATTGTTCAATCACAAAAGGTTATAATTCAAACGGCACCCCCGCCTTCTGGGGACTTGAAAAAGATGCGCGACTGCGCTTCTGGCCCGCTGATTCACCCCTGATCAAACCCGGCTCGTTTATTTATCCCGTAGATCAACTCTGGTTTGCTACACGCACCTGGTATGATAACGAACCCGTCGACGGCGGTTCGAAAATTCTTCCCAAAATCTACTATCACAGCGGGCTTGATATCGGCGGAGCAGAAAAACTGACTAGAGTCATCGCCGCCACTGATGCAGTCGTGGTCTCTTCAGGCACGGATGTGCTGGACGGACACAAGAAAGACACACCCGTCGCATCTCGTTATGACGTAGTGTATCTGCTGGATGCGCGAGGCTGGTATTACCGCTATAGCCATCTCCACAAAATCAACGACCACATCCGACCGGGGCGTTTGATCAAACAGGGAGAAGAAATCGGCATACTGGGAAAAAAAGGCGCCAGTGGTGGCTGGTCGCATCTGCATTTTGAAATCAAGAGTCGTCAACCTTCGGGCAAATGGGGCACTCAGGCCGGTTATGCGTTTCTATGGGAAGCATACCGCAATCAATATCATCCCCCACTGGTTGCTAACACCCGTCGCAAACACTTTATTAAAGCCGGTGACTCAACGATTCTGAAAGGATCTCAATCTTACAGCGCCACAAACAGTATCCAGAATTATGAGTGGACCTTCACAGACGGGACAACAGCCAACGGCCCCAAAATCAAACGAACCTACAATCAACCGGGTGTCTACAGCGAAATCCTGAAGGTCACCGACAAACAAGGCAACGTTGATTATGATTTCGCAGAAGTTCACGTCCTCGATCCGAAAAATCTCACGGAATATGTCCCACGCATTCACGCCTCTTACTGGCCCTCGCTCAAAAATAAAGTCGGGGATCCGATTACATTCAAAGTCCGTACATTTGGAACTACGGATGGCAATGAAGTCTGGGATTTCAAAGATGGAACACCACTGGTCAGTGTGAAATCTGATGGAAATGTCAAAGCACTCAATGAAAATGGATATGCGGTCACAGAACATACATTCGAAAAACCGGGCGACTATCTTGTCACAGTCAAACGCAGCCGCGACGATGGTGTGACATCCGTCACGCGTCTGCATGTACGTGTCGAACCAAAGTAAGTCGCTCTCATGACAGAAACCCAGCATAGTCAGCAGGAATCTCTGCTGGTAATTGGTCAGAAGCGATTTTACAATAAACCTGTTAAATAAAAACGCCGCTTCCTCATCTTAAGTCTTAATCTGCCTGCCTGGATCTTGCCTCCATGAAATATCTTCTGCCTCTGACTTGTCTGATTCTCTTTTTGAATTCGATTTTTCTCAATCCGCTGTCAGCGGATCCCATTGAAGCCAGCAAACCGAATTCGAACGTTGACTTTAATGCAGCCGTCCAAAAACGCTTACACTCCTTGAGAGCGCAACCCGCGATCATCCATTCAGCCATTGGATTGACCCGCAAAGAAACACCGATCCCCTGTGTCTATTCAAAAACAGACCTGAACCTGAACACAAAAAAAATACGCATTCTGCTGATTGGTGGATTGGATGGATCTGAATCATCGGTCTCTTCGGTCATCAACGCGGTCAACTGGTTTTACAGTGCGAAGGCAGCCCAGCCGTTTCGGGAGAAATATTCACTCTCTGCAGTCCCGATTGCGAATCCCGATGGCTGGGTTTTGCAGCGGGGATCGAAAAACGCTTCACACGGAAATCCCACGCGCGGCTATCCGCCACAGGGCGATGCTTATCACAGCCCGACCAAACCCGAAACAGAATACTTGTGGCGCTGGATCGGCATGCATGCGCCCGATCTGGTTCTGGACGTTCGGGAAGGAGCACAGACTCAGTGGGTCATTCCCGCTGATGCCCTGTCTTCGGTAGACAAGTTGGTGCAACATCTGAAGCCTCATGTTCGTCCGGTATTCGGCTGGGAACTGGTTTCCAGTCTCGCTGACAATTCACCTTCAAACATTGGTCGCCTGCCGGCATTGGCACTGGAAGTCACGAAAGAAAATACAGAACCCTTTCTACCCGTGCTGTTGACAGCGATCTCGCAAAATCAGTTTCAAGCCCCCTCCCCTGCCCGACAGGAAATGCAACGTCGCTTGCAACGCACGCCAATTCAGGTCGCAACTCAACTTTCCAAAGTGTATGGAAATGACCTGAGCCGCCTCTCTTATCTACCTGTGCTCTCGCTCATCAGCCAGATTCGACTGGGCGAATTGACGGGTGATCTTACTCGGCTGCCTCATGTGGAAAAGATCACACAAAAATACCTTTCCAAAAATCCCAACCCGCTCAGCAACCGCGGTGGCGGCAGCGTGACAGCCGGGCATTTACTGTTTTCTGAACTGGCGAAAGCAACTGGCAATCAACAATACTTAATGCTCGCCAAACAGGCGGCCGATCTCGGCTTCGACGAACAGGGACACTTCCGTGAATCAATGCCGCATCACGTGGAAATGAGTGACGCGGTTTTCATGTCGTGCCCGATCCTGGCAGCCGTCGGTCGATTAACGGGAGACACCCGTTATTACGAAATGGCAATGCGTCATTGGCGATTCATACAGAAACTGGATCAGCGACCCGATGGCATCTATCGAAATTCTCCACTAAGTGATGCTGCCTGGGGGCGCGGGAATGGCTTCCCGGCATTGGGACTGGCGCTGGTGCTGACGGATTTGCCTTTGAATTCTCCTCTGCGGAAAACTTTCATTGATGGTCACCGAACTCATCTGGAAGCGCTCAGCCGCCATCAGGATCCGACGGGGATGTGGCATCAGGTCATCGATCATCGGGAAAGCTACCGCGAGATGACCTGCACGTGCATGATTACGTTTTCCATGCTCCGCGGCGTGCGCAAGGGCTGGCTCGACGAAAAACAATACGCGCCAATCATAGAGCGTGCCTGGAACGCCATCAAAACCCGTATCGCCTTTGATGGTACTCTGGTTGATGTATGTACGGGAACCGGAAAACAAACCAGCGTACGCGGATATTTCGACCGGATGGCGATCCTCGGTAAAGATACCCGCGGCGGCGCGATGGCATTCCTGGTCTCCAATGAAATGGCCCAGTGGATGAACGAACGGGCTAATGCCGCACAACAAAAAACAGATTAAAGACCACCTGTTTCAATTTGTTTCCAATACAAAAATCGCGTTTAAATTGATCGAAGTCTGGATATTCCGATTGGATATACGTTATCCTGAAGGGAGAGTTTTTTCTCCAGCCGAAGCTTCTTTCAAGAGGTCTCTTATGTCATCCCGTTTTTATTTCCTGCTATTCCTGCCCCTCTGTTGCCTCATTCAAAATGTTTCTCTCGCGGAACTCCGTGCTGCAGAATCCACTCTGAAAGCGGGGGCCGCTGCCGTGGACATCACACCCCCTGTCGGAAGTTCGCTGGATGGAGTGATTTCTAAAAACGGACCGGTGACCGGAATTCATGATCGAATCTTTTCGCGCGCCCTCGTACTCGATGATGGACAAGAGCGATTTGCCATTTGCGTGAACGATCTGTGTATGGTCGAGCGGAGTTATTTTGACAGAGCAAAGGAAATTGTGTTCAAGAAAACCGGTTTACCTGTGAATCGAATTCTGATGTCGAGCACTCACACACACGCCGCACCACGCGTTCCCTATGGCCGTGCGGGGAAAATCGATGATGAGTATTACGAGACTCTCGTGCAGCAAATTGCAAAAGCCATTATTCAGGCACAGGAAAATCTCAAACCCGCCCAGGTAGGGTGGGGCTCATTTGATGCAGGCAAGTATGCGGCCTGCCGACGGTTTCTGGCTGAAAAAGGGAGTGTTTCACTGAATCCGTTTGGTGTTGCTGGTGAGCAAATCAAATCGGTTGCCGGTCGCAGCAAGAGTGTCATCCGGCCCGCTGCGGACATTGACCCGCAGTGCTCAATTCTCTCGGTACAACATGCCGACGGTACACCGCTGGCAATTTTGGGCAATATGAGTATTCACTATTGTGGCGGTTATAAAAAAGGTCAGATCAGCGCTGACTATTTCGGAGCGTATGCAAAATATCTCTCCGAAAAACTATCGGCGGGAAAAACATACCCGCCGTTTGTTGGCATGCTCTCAAATGGAACCAGCGGCAATGTCGGTGCCGTCATGAAACAGGACAAAGGGAAGTATGCGGCTTTCGAATGGATTGAAGAATCCGGGAAGCAGTTTGCCGAGCAGAGCCTGAAAGTCATCGACAAAATGGACCACAAAAATAATCTGAAACTGGCGATGATCGAACAGGAACTCGCGCTGAAAGTCCGGCGTCCTGATGCCAAAAGACTGGCGTGGGCACAAAACATCCTGGCGAATCCCAATCAGAAAACAGCACATCGCTGGGCAAAAATTTATGCCACAGAAGCGGTCGCTCTCAGCAAGTATCCTGAAACAGAGTCGATCAAAATTCAGGCGATTCGCATTGGTGATCTGGGAATTGTCGGGCTGCCTTGCGAAGTGTTTACGGAAACCGGCCTCGCGATTAAAGCAGAGAGCCCATTCGATGCGACGTTTTCCATGGAGCTGGCCAACGGTTCCAGCGGCTACCTGCCCACACCAGAACAGCATGCCCTGGGTGGATATGAAACCTGGCCTGCACGCAGCAGCTATCTGGAAATTGAGGCGGAAACACAGATTCGCAAGACGGCTCTCAAGCTGCTGCGAAAGTTACACGACTGACGCCGCTGGATTATTGATCCAGCCAACTACTGAGAGTCACCTTTAACGTTTTCAGCTTCCTATCCCGAAACAGCTCAACTTCCACAGTATCATAGGCTGCTTTTTTTCCAATCAGAGTGACGAGTCCTTCAAAATTCGGAACGGGCTGCCCGTCAAATTTAACGATGATGTCATCTGTTCGAATCCCCGCCTTTTGTGCCGCCAATCCTTCGGTTACGCCACCTACGATACACCCTCCCCGTTCATTAAAATTGCCGCCATTGCCAATACCCAGCATCGCTTCACTATCGCGGATTTGGTGAGGTGTTCCAGAAAGGCCTTTTACCAGATCATCCATGGCGGGCCCGGTAAAAGGGTGCCCTTTAATCAGATACAAAGCCTCAAAACGACCCACTCGCTTGAGAAATCGTAAACCGTGTTCTTTCCCGGTCCACCTTGCGCCCAACACAATGAAACGCACCTGCCCTGGCACAGCCCTGCTGCTCGCTTGTGCTTCCGCAATACTTTTAGCTGTCCATAGTCTCACGTTTCCGCCCATCTTTTTGATTTCGCGAACAGCCCGCTTTTTCCGAATATCAGCATGTCGATCGATGGCTTCTTCTGCGCGAATTGCGACGGAAGGGTTCTTCGCCCGAGTCAGCTGGTCGAGCGCATCTTCCGCTTTTGCAACAGAATTTTCTTTACCTTTCACATAAATCTGCTCGAGTACCAGAATCGCGCGGACAGAGGCTTCCAGACTGTCACCACGTGTCACTTTCATTAAAGGTTCAATCACAGGCTCGCCATAATCAGGCAATGTGCGGGTGGCTTTTTCACGCGTTTGAAAGTCTTCACTCTCCAGGTCAAGAATATATTCAATCGCCTGCTGAGGAAGTTTGGCTGGTTCTTCAGCGGCAGATAATGCGTTGTGAAACATCAAGGACGCAACAAGAACACTTCCAGCAATAAGAATCAAACGTGAAGACATCAGGCCTGTACCTCTAAGAAAAATTCGTCCAAAAAACAGACTGCTCTACATTTTCGGGCAAAACCACCTCTAAATCAAGACGAGACTGTTCTGAGATTACTGTAAAGCCTTCTATTTTGCTGCTTTCAATGCCGCATTCAGCAAACCGGGCCGATCAGTGGTGATTCCTTCAACGCCCATATTGACAAGGTTTCTGGCATCTCTCACCGAATTGACTGTCCAGACATAAACGGGCAGATCGGCTGACTTTGCGCGATTCACAAAATCTTGCGTCACAAAATTATTGAAGCCGATATCCAATCCGTCCAGATGAGCGGTCTTAGCTTTTTGAATATAGTAGTCAGCGTTGTGAGCCCACTTTCGTGTCAACTTGTTCTGTTTCACTTTGAAAACCCAGAATACTTTTAGCTCTGGCAGAACCCGCTTTGCCTGCTTCATGGTTTCGTAATCAAAGCCGATGATGGCCGTCTGTTCTGATTTTTTACCCGAATCTGCCAGATCTTTTTTCAGTCGTGGTAGCACCTCGGCACCACATTTGATTTCGATAAACAGGCGTTTGTGATCGGGAATGGTTTTCAAAATTTGAGCTAGTGTCGGAATTCTCTCCTGCTTATATCGGGAATGTTTCCACGCCCCCACGTCCAGAGTTTGCAATTCTGCGAACGTTTGTTCCTTCACTTCCTGATCGCGACCACCTATGCGTTTTGTGGTTTTGTCATGATAGGCAACAATCTGTCCATCTTTGGTCAGATAAATATCGATCTCGACAGCGTCTGCGTTTCGCTCCCAGGCCAGATTAACGGAAGCAAGCGTATTCTCGGGTGCATCATGCGAAGCACCCCGATGGCCAATGATTTCTACTGCGGAAAGTGATGTGGTCGCGGACACGATGGCGAAACCTGTAAGAAAAGAAATGAAATGAGGGAAACGTATACACGACATTTTTTCTGATCCTCAGTAAAATACTCAAAGGGCGGTGACAAAGTTCTGCGCCTTAATAAGTTATATAAAAATATTTGAAAGACTTGTAATGAAGCAATGAATTTTACATCCCAGCCATTCCTTGACGATCGGCAGTATCACTTCTAAACTCGTTTTTTGCAAACTATCATCGAGACCCCATCGGATGTCTCTACTTTTATGTGTTCTCTCTACAGTATACTCGGTCAGATGCAGAACTCTTTATTCAGGAGCCTCATTGGTGCTAATTCAGGTGAACGGCGAAACTCAAGAGGTTCCCGAGGAATTCACAGTGTCAGAACTTCTGTCACAACTGGGTTTGCAGCCAAAGTATCTGGCAGTCGAACGAAATTTAATTTTAATTCCACGCGAAGAGCACGCATCCTGTACACTCCAGGAAGGTGATCGTCTGGAAATTGTAACGCTCGTAGGCGGTGGATAACAATTATGGCAACAATCGGCAGTACAGAATCGTCTCTGGTCCTGGGAATACATCATCTCAACTCACGCTTGATTGTGGGCACGGGCAAGTATGCAACCTACGAACTGATGCAGGAAAGCCTGGAGGTGAGTGGTGCCGACGTCATTACCGTCGCTGTACGCCGAGAGCGTCTCATCGACGCGGATGGTCGCAATATTCTCGACTTCATTGATCTGGAGAAATATACGATTCTCCCGAATACCGCCGGCTGTTTTTCTGCGGATGATGCCGTTCGCGTAGCCCGGATGGGCCGCGAAATTTTGCGTGGTCTGGAAAACCCGGGAGCTGACTGGGTCAAAATAGAAGTTCTCGGCGATACGAAAACATTGCTCCCCGATCCAGTGGCAACTTTGGAGGCCACAAAACAACTGGTGGAAGAAGGGTTTTCCGTACTCTGTTATTCGACCGATGATCCAATGACAGCCAAACGCCTGAAAGAAGCAGGCGCCACTTCGGTAATGCCTGCAGGCAGTCCTATCGGCAGTGGACAGGGAGTTCTGAACCCGAACAACATTCGCATCTGTCTGGAATATCTGAAAGAAGATGATCCCGATTACCCCGTGATTATCGATGCCGGCGTGGGAACCGCCAGCGATATCACAATAGCGATGGAACTGGGCTGTGATGGCGTGCTGCTCAATACAGGTATCGCCGGCGCACAAGACCCGGTTCGCATGGCGCGGGCCATGAAAAGCGCAATCGAAGCCGGACGCGACGCCTACCTCGCCGGCCGGATTCCAAAAAAGCTCTATGCGACTGCTTCCAGCCCCGAAACCGGCGTGATCGCACCCAAAGGTTAATTTGTTTTAAAAAGAGCGATCACTTTTTCTTTTGATTCAGTTTTTTCAAGCGTTTCTTTTGAGGCCAGGCAGGTTGTCGTTCTGCTGAGATGATCACGCGGATTTGATTCTGACCAGTAATGCCGCCTACCGCCCCCGATGTTCTGACAACTCTCCACGTCGCTGTGGCATCCGCAACGCCGCCTGCAGGTAATGCTTTATTCAACTTTGCAATTGCCTCTGTCAGTGCTGTTTCGAAAGAGCCGTCCTTCGATGTTCCCGTGAACCGGCGCAGGATGGGCTTGGGAGTTTCTGGATCTTTGTTGAATTTGATCTCGACAATTCCGTCTTTGACACCATGCACGCGAATCCCCTTGACCCATGCCGGATAGCCTTTCCAGGTTTTGGAAGCAGTGACTTGGGAAATGACTGTCGCCGCGAGTCCTGAAGGGGGGATTGCTTTTAAGTAAAAATCCTGGATGCCATCCTGGGGAGGTTGCACATAAACCATTCGTAATAGTTGCACGTCGGTATAACCACTAGTCGGAACTTGTCCGGTCACATTGAGTTCCAGATTGGGTGGATGCGACTCCTGAATCTTGTGAGTGACCTTCAATATTTTGGGAACAGAAACCAGTTTCGACTTTGTGTTTTCTGCCTGCACGGATTGCATGCTCGTGAACATCAAAGCAAGCGCAAGCACGGGGCAGTAAATTGATTGTAAATAGTTCATCTAAAACCTTTCCCATTGATCTGGAATAGTAAGGGGATGGAGTTCAGCAAGATAAAAATGCGGATTGTCAGTAGCTAAGACGCAAACCAAACTTGAAAAGATTCCGAAAAATTAAACTTTTCGTAATAAATCAAATACCTGTTATCTAGTCTCGATGAGCTTCCATTGATCTTCTGCTGAGAAAGGGTCGACCAGTTGTGCCAGGCCTGCTTCTACCAGCTCCACTCCTGAGACAAATTTGCCAGGCCGCGTCCACTGATCGAGTAAACTTTGATCGCAGCCGAACAGTTGTGCCTGCAGCCGATCAAAATCGCTTTCCATAATTTTAAAGTGCCGAGCCCATTCTGCCGCTTCCTCAAATCGCACGTCATCTTCACTTTGCCAGCGCACGGGATGAAACAGGAGAGTCGTATAACTGGTGACATACCGATGTTTGCAAGCTGCAAACGGAAGAATAGCAGCGGACGAACATTCGCCTAACGCAACTCCAGCCACGTCCAAATTACGCAGCCGGATTAAGCTGGCCAATGTCAGACCGGCATAAACGGAACCACCGGGCGAATCAAAAAAGATCGTCCCGCGACTTCCTCGCGGTAAATCAACCAGCCGCGACACCAGATCTGTTTCCTTCTCACCAAGATCTCCAGACAGGGCGATTTCCCAATCTGGTTCTTTTTCAGTAGCCGAATTGTTACGCAGGGAAGCCAGTTTCCCGGGGTAAGATCTTACAGAAGAAGTCGTGTGCAGCCGCCGTCGTTTATTCATTGTTTCTATTTTATTTTTTCTTCGCTGAGATTTCCAACTAAAGATCCTGATCCGAATATTTTAGAATAACAGAACAAAAGGCCTGTTCGCAAACCGTGTTCCAGTCCAGTTCAGGAAAAAGTCCGCGAAAATCTCTGTGCGACTTGGCGCAGCGATGCTCTTCAGCACACAATAACGAATTGTTAATTACAAACTCTATACGAATGACTGCAATTGAGGAATTTTGACAGTGAAAATCGTGTTCAGCCTGATCTGTTTGTTTGTTGGCCTGTCTACCACCGGCATTGCCAACGGTGCGTCCGTTCAAATTACGAAGCAAGGCTCAAAAGTCAAAGTTTCCATCGATGGAAAGCCTTTTGCGACTTACAATACCGGTGGCGATCTGCCTAAACCCTTTTTCTCCCCGGTTCGCGCTGCTGATGGAACCATCATCACACGTTCGCTGGTCGACCCCGAAGATCACCCGCATCATAAAGGCATCTGGGTGGCCGTTGATGAAGTGAATACCGTAGATTTCTGGGCAGAAAAAGGCAAAATCCGCAATAAGGGTGTTAAAATCATCAAGGCCTCCGGGAATCCCGCTGTGATGAGAGTCAGCAATCAATGGCTGGGCGCTGATGGAAAACCCATCGTCACAGAAAATACTGTGATCTCGATTTATGCCAATCGGCTGATGACCTACAACATCACCTTTGTCGCTGGTGCCAAACCGGTTGTCTTTGAAGATACCAAAGAGGGTCTGTTTGGAGTTCGCCTTCCCAATGGGATGCGGGAAAAAGAAAACGGCAGCGTCGAAAACAACAAGGGCGTCAAAGGAACCAAAGATAACTGGGGTAAACCAACTCCCTGGATCGACTATTATGGCCCCCTGAATAAGAAAGTTTACGGAGTGACCCTGATGGACTCTCCTCAAAACTATAAGAAATCCCGGTATCATGTACGCAATTATGGACTGTTCACGATCAGTCCGTTTGGCGATCATGCTTACACAAACAAGAAACTGCCCGTTGATGCCAAACATCTGAAAGCAGGAGGCAAGCTGAACCTGAAATATGGAATTTACATTCACTCAGGCAATACGCAACAGGGAAAAGTCGCTGCCGCCTATCAACAGTTTTTGAATGTCACAAAGAAGAAGAAAGTCGCTCAGAAGAAACCGGCAAAGCAGCAAACTAAGCCGAAGAAAGTGGCGGCCGCACCTAAAAAACCAGTCGCTCCAAAGAAGAAAGTGGCCGCTGCTCCGTATGAAGAAAAGAGCAGTGCCATTCAACCCGTTCCCGCGACAGAAGCTGCCGCCAATAATGACTGCAACTACTGCCCGGAACAAAAGCGCCGCAGACTGTTTCGACGCTTCCGCAGTCGCAGATAAGTGAACACATTGTCACATATCTGGTTTTTGAAGCCAATCTCTGTCTGAATAATCGGACATTCCGTAAAAAGATGGCTGACGGTAAAGAGCTACCGACGGCTAGTCATTGCGAGCAGCCTGCTGCTCCCATAAGATCAGCGTGATCATTTATTGAATGAGGAGCTGATGGCGAACCCTGGCGATTCAGCGCGGCATTAAGCCATGCTGTATAGTAAGGATTAAGAGAGACAAATTCTCTCGCTCCGGGTTGCGGAATTCGAAACATTCCACCGAACATCCCAGCGACCAGATCTGATGTGCAGACACAAATAATATTTTTAGAACAGAAGCTTTCTAACCAAGGACTTACTACGGTGTTACGAACACAAACCTGTGGCGAATTGAGAACAGACCATGTTGGGCAGAGCGTCACACTGGCAGGCTGGGTGATCCGAGGCCGCGACCACGGCGGCCTGGCTTTCATTGACCTGAGAGACCGCTATGGAATCACACAAATTGTATTCAACCCGGATCGTGATGCGAAGATGCACGAGCTGGCACGCTCTCTACGCGCGGAAGATGTCATCCAGGTCACAGGCGAAGTCGTCTTACGGGATGATCGCGAAAATGAAAAGTTGGCCACAGGAAAAATTGAAGTTCGCGCACACGAACTAAAAGTCCTCAACAAAAGCAAAACCCCTCCCTTCGAACCGGGAACATCAGAACTGCCCAATGAAGAACTGCGTTTGACCTACCGCTTTCTCGACCTGCGCAGCGAGCGTCTGCAGGAAGCCTTGAAAGTAAGACATCGCCTGTCGAAACTGACTCGCGATTTTTTTGACCAGCAGGAGTTTCTGGAAATTGAAACTCCCATTCTGGGACGCAGCACGCCGGAAGGAGCCCGCGATTATCTCGTTCCCAGTCGTGTGCATGAAGGCAGTTTCTATGCACTGCCACAGTCTCCACAGATCTATAAACAGATCCTGATGATCTCAGGCTATGACCGCTACTACCAGATTGCCCGCTGTTTTCGCGATGAAGACCTGCGAGCAGATCGCCAGCCGGAATTCACTCAGATCGACTTGGAAATGGCATTTGTTGACCAGGAAGATATTCTCTCCCTCGTCGATGGTTTGATCGCAACCTTGCTGAAAGACTTACGGAATAAAGAAGTCAAACTGCCACTACCCCGCTATGCCTACCATGATATGATGGAAAAATATGGTTCCGACAAACCCGATTTACGATTCGCACTCGAACTGGTGGATATCGGCGAAATTGCTCAAAGCTGTGACTTTGCAGTCTTCAAGAAAACCATCGAATCGGGCGGCCGTGTACGCGGACTGAATGCCAAAGGTGCCGCCAATAAATACAGCCGAAAAGACATTGATGGGTTGACTGAGTTTGCCGGTGAATACGGGGCAAAAGGATTGGCCTTCTTCAAGGTTACTGATGAAGGACTGCATTCACCCATTGCCAAGTTCTTCTCTGATGAAGATAAACAGAAAATTATGGAAGACATGGGAGCCGAAGTTGGCGACCTGCTGTTTTTTGTCGCCGACCAATGTGCCGTCACATCCGCGGCTTTAGCTGCGTTACGAAATCGTCTGGGGAAAGAGCTGGAATTGTATGACCCTGACGAAATCAATTGCTGCTGGGTGACGCATTTTCCTCTGCTTTCTTATAACGAAGAGGACCAACGCTGGGATGCAGAGCACCATCCGTTCTGTCAACCGGTAGAAGAAGATCTCCCGTTACTGCAAAGCGACCCAGGCAAGGTTCGGGCACAGTCATACGACCTGATCATGAATGGTCATGAACTGGCAAGCGGCAGTGTGCGTGTACATGATCAAAATGTGCAACAGACCATCTTCGATTTGCTGGATATCTCCGCAGAAGAAGCGGAAGAACGATTCGGCTTCCTGCTGCAGGCGCTGCGTTATGGTGCGCCTCCGCACGCAGGCGCTGCCCTGGGACTCGACAGGCTGGTCATGATACTTTGTGGAAATGACAATATCCGAGACGTCGTTGCCTTCCCGAAAACCCAGAAAGCCGCTGATTTACTGAGCGGTGCCCCTTCTGAAGTCGATCCACACCAGTTGAGAGACCTCCGCATCAAAATTGACATTCCCCAATAATCACAGGGCGTGCATAATAGGGTGAGACACATTAAGGAGAATGAAATGAAGTCTGTCACTCTATGTTTATTTTTAATTACCAGCCTGTTAAATCATGCCTGCAGCGAATCGTTGCCGACATCAGCAGAGACAAGACAGGTACTCTCACCAGAACAAAATCCAGAGCAAAGCCCTCCGGCGACACTCGTGGAAGTTTCCTTTAAAGATGCCCGGTCACCAACGCGCCAGACAAAAACTGACCAGACAAAGAAAGCCGGCTATTGGCCTCATTGGCTGGGGCCCGATTACAACGGCATCTCTCCGGAAACGGACTGGCGGGCCGACTGGTCAGACAAACCACCTCAGATTCTCTGGCGGGGAACGGTCGGCACGGGTTACAGTTCCATTTCTGCAGCCGACGGGCGGATTTACACAATGGGACACAAAGATGGCAAGGAAAGCGTCTACTGCCTGGAGGCAGATACGGGAAACATCATCTGGCAACAGACTTATCCGGCTGAGTTAGTGAGCCGACTGAATGCCGGCGGGCCTGGTGCGACTCCGACCATCGATGGTGAATTCCTTTACACAAACAGCCGCGACGGAAGATTGATCTGTTTTGAAATCAAAACCGGAAAAATCGTCTGGCAAAAACAATTGACGGATGCCTATCAGATGAAAGTTCCCGAATGGGGCTTTACCTGTTCTCCTCTGATAAAAGGCGATAAACTCTTTGTGGAAGCAGGTCGTCTGGTGGCACTCGACAAAAAGACGGGCAAGGAACTCTGGAAATCCACACCTCATATGCCCGGGTATGGCACGCCGGCAGCGTTTACAATGAACGGAACCGACTATCTCGCGTTATTGAATAATGATTGCCTGTCTGTAGCCCAGGCGACAGATGGCAAAGAGATTGCAACTTTCAACTGGCCTTCTCCGTTCGACACCAATTCGACCACGCCGATTATTGACGGGAAGACCATTTTTATCTCTTCCGGTTATCAAAAAGGCTGTGCATTATTGGATTTCGATAATCTGAAATTAAAGGCCCGTTTCACAAATCGTGATATGAGAAATCATTTCAATAACAGTGTGCTTTATCAAAAACACTTTTATGGAATGGACGGCAATTCTAATTTGGGCCGCATCGTACGATTAACGTGCCTCGACCAGCAGACAGGAAAAATTAAATGGCGCGAAGCCGGATTTGGTTGCGGGTCGCTCATGATTGCGGACGGCAAGCTGATCATTCTGTCCGACACAGGCACACTGGTGACTGCAAAAGCGAACTCAGACTCCTACCAGGAAATTTCCCGATTCAAAGTACTCGACCACCAATGCTGGACTGTTCCCGTTTTATGCTCCGGGCGGATCTACTGCCGGGATTCAGCCGGAAATCTTGTCTGCGTTGACCTCCGGATGTAACCCGATCAGCATGGAATACGATTACGCCTGATAATGACGCGTGATCAGATCATTCTGTACCCAGAGTAATTTGTTGAACGCGACTAACGTTTTTACTTCGGTTTCTCGATCGAGATTTAAACCGAGAATCGTACTGACAAGTGCACTCGAAACAAAGCCCATCAGAGCATTCATCTGAACCAGAGGTACGTTCAAATCTTTGCTGCCCGCTTTGGGTGTATGAATTTTGCCTACCAAATCCAGATACTGCACCATTTTTTCGTCGTAAGGTTTCGTTACCAGGGCTTCCAGGTAGCGGCCCAGATGCTGTTTTCGAAACTGGATCATTTCGTGATCGAGAGTCAAACTCTCAATGCTTTCAGGAACTTCACCTTCATAACCATGTTGACGTGGCACAAAATGTCGTTTTGTGCAATCATAACTGAAGAGTTGGTCATAGACGGCATCAACTAAACCGGGAACCAGGGGAGCAACAGCGCCAGCGGCTCCATGAATTGCCTCTAAATCTTCTCCGGTGATTCCAATAAACTCTACGAGAAATCCAAACCGGTAAGCGAGATCCGTTTCCAATTTTTCTTCATCAATGTGTTTCATTTTTGTTTCCTGATAAACTAAGCGACTATAATAACCTGAGCCGATTTCTGAAATCGTCCAGATTTATATTGATACGCAGAATAACAGACGCAATAATAGACATCAACATCCAATTATAGTTTCCAAGGATTTCTTATGTTTTCCCAAACTGTCGAATATGCACTCAGAGCGATTGTCCACTTAGCAGACAATTCTCCAAACCCTTGCACAACAGAACAAATCGCCAAAGCGACGAAAGTTCCGCAAGCTTATCTATCGAAGGTACTCCAAAGTCTGCGTCAATCTAACGTGGTTCATTCACAGCGGGGCATCGGCGGCGGTATCTCACTGGTAAAGACACCAGATGAATTGAATCTTCTGGAGGTTGTCAATGCGGTCGACCCCATCTGCCGGATCACATCCTGTCCGCTAGGGTTAAAAGGGCATGGCACGAATTTATGCCCCTTGCATCGTAAGCTGGATGAAGCCATGCGGGTCACCGAACATGCTTTTTCTGAAACAACGCTCGCCGAAATTCTTGCTTCCTCTACAAGCAGCTATCCTCTTTGCAATGAACCAGAAGATCGGCTGACGATCCTGAGAGAACCCGCGAAGCCTCCTGCGAAGTAGTTATTCCACTGGCTTCCCTGCACTGTTTGATTACTCAGAGAAACGTTTCTGGTTCACAAAGTTGTGATCTTTCAATTCCTGTTCGTAGTGAACCTGTTGAATCCTGTCTCGGCTTTCGATGTTCGCTTCTGTTGAACTTTCAGAATCATCCACAGCAGAAACCTGCTGATTTTCTGACTCGGAAAGTCGGGCAATCTGTTCCTGTTTCACTTCCCTGGCTTTTAAGCGTCCCAGAAAATGACCGGGAATGACCGCACCCGCGGTAATCAACAGATCACTGTAAGGCAATAATGGTGAGGCGGCACCTGCAATATAAGTTGCATAGGCGGGATACAATACTCGGTAGGCTTCCTGTTCGTCTTCGTAATTTTCTTCCGCGCGCAGGTAACTAAGGGCGTCGTTGGTAGCAATCGATTCCGGCCATAATGACAGCACCGGTAAAGCCGTTACGACAGCATACGTTCCTTTATAGTTTCGTGAGGAAAAATCCTTGGCATGCCCCCCTTCGTGCAAGGCAACAGCTGCATGATCGGAATAGAGATTAATAGTATTGGTGAAAGGGTTATAGTTGTCACCACCCATGATTCGTCCCGGCAATAAAGTATAGTGCAGGGCTGTGAGTGTGCCTGCAGTATATCGCCAACCCCAACTCACCGATTTGTTCTTTCGCAGCCGCCTCCACTCACCCCGCGGATCATACTGATTGATGCGGACCTTCACTTGATCCAGGTTATTTTTTTCCAGATACGCGGCCAGCGCGGCCTCCGTTTCAGGAGAAACGCTGTGATTGTCAATGCGACGGTCCCAGAGAAGAATTTTTCCGGGAATGCCGACGAACCAGCCAATGCCATCCAGAATCGGTTTTTGCTCACCGCGCTCGAATTGCGATTCCTCTGCCTCCAATTCCATTTCAGGCTCTGGAACCAAATGGACCTGATATTCATAGGGGGTGGTTGCACAACCCGCTAGAAACGGGCTCAAGGTCAACGCCACAATGACAAGCAGAATCTGTCGTTGCGTAGAATATACGCGCAGTAGAAACATGGGAAGGGAACCGTTGAGAGAAAAGAGAAGTGAAAGAGAGCTGCTGTTTATCAAAAAATACCGTTGGCAGCAAGATCAGGATTCCCGATAGAAGCACTAGTCCGGCCATGCGGTAAAAATTGCCGAACCGCGGCACTCACTCTGTTTTTCTTCTGTGGAAAAGCGACCGGAAGAGAGGACTTCCTGTCATCAAAATTCCCACACCCAGAAACACCCAACCAAACAGGTAGTAGAAATAAGTCGTCTTGAACACGCCCGGTTCGAGAACGGCGATCTCCGGATCTTCCGGGTTATAGTAGACGGTTACTTTTTGATCGACTGGAAATTTCTTGACGGTCTCGCGTGCCATCGATTTATTGGATGTGGATATGTCCCCTCCAAACCAGACGGTTTCGGATTCAAACTGAGCTCCCTTAACCTCATAATGATAACTCACTTTCGCGGTATAAGTTGAGGAACTCGAGTTGTTTTTGCGATGGCTTATCACTTTTGATTTTAAAACCAGTCCAGCAGTGGTTGGCCAGTTTTTACTGGCTTTGGCCTGTTCAATGAGAGGCAACCCCATCTCATAAGTAACCAGATATCCCACAATGATGAAAATCGCACCGAAGAACACCATCATAAATCGCCGCACATCCTGAAAGCGAGCCTGTTTTTTTAACATCGAATAACTCCCTTTAAATACTGGTTGAAAATGTTTTCGATCGCGCTGTTGATTCAGCGGTCACCAAACATATCTCCCAGACCACCCAGGACCGAACCTTCACCCACCGAGGAACCACCGGCGGAAGGAGCATGAGCCAGAACACGTTCTGCCAACCGGGAAAAAGGTAGACTTTGAAGCAGTACTGTTCCATGTCCTTTCAAGGTCGCCAGAAACAGGCCTTCGCCTCCCAGGACCATTGATTTTAGATTTCCGGCTCGTTCGATGCTGTAATCGATGTCACCCGTAAATGCGACAATGCAACCGGTATCTACACGTAATGTTTCGCCCGCCAGTTTCTTTTTCGTGACTGTCCCCCCGGCATGCACAAACGCCATTCCATCACCGCGCAGTTTCTGTAAGATGAAACCTTCACCCCCAAAGAAACCGGTTCCCAGACGCTTGGTAAATGCCATGGTCACTTCAGTACCTAATGCTGCACAAAGAAATGAATCTTTCTGACAAGTGAGTGAGCCCCCGATTTTGTCCATATCAATGGCGATAATCTTGCCCGGATAAGGCGCAGCAAAGGCGACTCTCTGTTCGCGTTCTGCTTCGTTTGTAAAGTGAGTCATGAATAAGGACTCTCCCGACAAAACACGTTTTCCTGCCTTAAAAATTTTACCCAGAAATCCTTGATCGGGCTGAGAGCCATCTCCCATTCTCGCTTCAAAGCGTATACCCTCTTCCATGTAATTCATGCTCCCGGCTTCTGCAACCACCGACTCACCCGAATCAAGAATGATTTCCACCATCTGAAGATCAGAACCAAATATTTCGTAATCAACTTCATGACACTGCATTGTTTACCTCATTCTCTCAAGCAAGTTTCTATATTCAGATTTATCGTAGCGTCACTGGGAATCTCTGGACCAGGTTTCATTGTCTTGAAACTGCTCCGGTTCAACGAGATGTGCTCGCGATTCTGTACACATCGCTTTTCCAGTTTGGCTTCATGTCACTCAAAACGTGAATGACCTTCTGAAAGATTAAAGATTTCATTTTGCTCTCAAAGAAATGTCAATCTTTTCCGAATAAGCGAAGTTTGCCGATTTAGAGTGAAGAACTAAATTTCAAGTGGTCGATTGAATGAATTAAGGAGAAATTGCTCCCGAGAACTGTGACTGTCCAATTCCAGTGAACAGGACATCACCCTATAGGACTTTATTAATCAGAAATGTCAGGTTTCAACCAGGAAAATGTAGAAGCGATCGTTACCTTCGCTGGCGAAAGTATGCCTGCACTTTCTGATTCCTTCAATCAGTGTTTCGATCTCAAATATCGACTGGAAATGGGAGAATCGGGCGTCTGGTCAGAGGAAGAATTAGAAGAAGCATTTCAGGGACCAGGTTTGATTACCCTGTTTCAAATTGGTGAGGAAGCAATGGCAGGGCTCATCCCTGCAAATGTTCCTTTACCAGACTGGTACACGAATCCGGGAGATTCGGAATCATCCCGATTACAAACATTGGCACTGGAATTATCAATGAACCTGATCCCCATGGATTTAGGTGACGTTGATGAGTTTAAAACGTATTATGTTGATAGTTTATTAAATGAAGTCAAGCAAGCTGCCCCCAGTGATTGGGCCGCATTGCTGCGAATCAATTTGTTCCCTGCAGAAGATGAAAGCGACGGCCAGAGCCCGAGTGCTGTGATCCCTGTAATATGGCCACTGACGAAACCGCCTGTTACAGAAACAACGAAAGCAGATCCACCTTCACAACCGGAGGCGGCATCCGAAGAACCTGCTCAGACCACATCACCCATGAGCCACGCATCTTCTTCTAATTCGGACCAGAGTCCATTTCACCGTATCAGCAAGTTGCCCATTCAAGCGATTGTAAGACTGGCGAACAAAAAAATTGAACTGAAACAGCTGCTCTCAATTTGCCCCGGGTCGCTCATTGCCTTCGATAAGCCTTGCGAAGATCCGTTGGAACTCTATATCAATAATCAGGTGTATTGCCAGGGCGAGGCAGTCAAAATTGGAGAAAACTTTGGTCTGAAAATAGACCAGGTTGGATTCAAGAATGAATTCGAGTCCAAAATCATCGAATTTTAGAACCGATGGTAGTTACTTCTGATTTGTTCCGGGTCTGCTTGCATCTTTCCCCCCTTGCGAAACGTTCGTGCCTCCATAAGCCTGAAAACGCCAACAGCCAGATTAATCAGTGCCAAACTCACTGGTTCAAAAAATTGGATGAAATTCAGGGAAATTGGCTTTTTCTCAGAACGAATGCTCGGTTCAGCGCGTATTATATAAACAGCTCTTACTTAATAAATTCCATTCCTTTCTATAACTGAAATGCAACTCTATTTTCTGAGACCGGCTTTTCAAAAGCTAATGCAGCCAAATATCTTTAAACTGCTATATTCATAAGACTTAGGGCTATTGAGATTTAAAAGTGCTTTTCAATGTACTTCGGCAGACAGACTGTACTTGGGTATCCATTACAGGTTTCCTGCAATCGATGTGTTTCTGAATTACGCTGTTGCCATCTCAATCAGGCGTTCGATATCATTTCAAGCGTGGAATCAAAGCTATTTTTAAAGTGAACTTTTCATCATGAGTTCCGAACAAAAATCTGACCACTCAACAGCAAGCCAGGAAGCGCTACCGGAGTTTTTTGCGCGTCCGGTTCGTGAAGCAGATGGCCCGGAAACCATTATCAGTCCACTCGAAGCAATCAATGACGCCGGTCAAGACAATAGTGGTTCACAGAGCCAGTTTGCGCGATCCTCTATCTGGAATCGGCTGTTCCCACCCACGATTGATGATCCCGATTCACAAACCGAAATCCCCAATCCTGCAGGCATGGAACTCGAGCATTTTGTGATAAGGGAGCGGATCGGCCGCGGAGGCATGGGGGCCGTCTTTCGCGCTATTGACACTCGTCTCGACCGGGTTGTCGCCTTAAAGGTTCTGAGTCCAGGTCAATCACGCGATGCGGGATCGGTCAAGCGTTTTCAAAACGAGGCTAAAGCAGCAGCACGTTTGGATCACGAAAATATTTCACGCGTGTTTTACATCGGTGAAGCGCAAGGCTTGAACTTCATTGCTTTTGAATACGTCAAAGGCACAAATGTCAGAGATCTCATCCAGTCGCGCGGCATCCTGCCCGCAGCGGAAGCTGTGAATTACGCCCTGCAGATTGCATCCGCTCTGAAACACATCAATAAGGCGGGTGTGATTCACCGTGACATAAAACCATCAAATATCATCATTACACCTGGCGGCAGAGCGAAGCTGGTTGACCTGGGTCTGGCTCGCAAAGAAAGTGACAACGCTTCTGCTGACCTCACCAGTGCCGGCACGACCTTGGGAACGTTCGACTATATTTCTCCTGAACAAGCCAAAGACCCGCGCAATGTAGATGTCCGCAGCGATATCTATTCACTCGGTTGCACGTTGTACCACATGCTGACAGGCGAACCTCCTTACGGCGAAGGAACCGTTCTGCAAAAGTTATTGGACCACTCTGGAAAAAACGTCCCCGATCCGGCAGTCATCAATAAACAGCTGCCACGCGAACTTTCCCAGATTGTTCAGAAGATGATGGCCAGTGAATCAGAGGATCGTTACCAGACTCCTGAAGAACTCATGTATCACTTGATTCAGATCGCCAGCCAGCTCGATTTGCGAGGGGTGAACCCGGAAGGACTGGTTTGGACTTCCCCTACCAGTACACGACTCGGATTTCTGGAAAAACATGTTGGCTGGATCGCAACTGCTGCGGTTTTATTAATTGTAGTCGCACTCCTGGAAAACTTTCCGGGTTTTGATCCTGCCAACGTCGTACAAAACACAAACCCAAAGACAGAACCAGCTTCCAGTCAAAAAGCCATTGATACCGAAAAGAAGAATCTTGATCCCAGCCTGTCCCAGCCGGAGACTGTCGTTGGCAATTCAAAATTGATGGCAGATGGCACAGAGATCGCCTCTCTCAATCCACCGAATAATTCCAATGAAAATACAGTGGTAGAAACTCCCAGTCCGGTCAGTACCAGTTCTGATTCAAAAAAACCCGTTGAAACAAAAATAGAAAACTTGAATGGAGACAAGGACCCAAAAGATTTCAATGAAATTTTTAACATCCCACTTTTGTCTCCCACTAAATCACTTAGTGATTTGATCGACTCTAATAAAGCACCCGAAAATCGAGTGCTCCTGAATAACGATTCTGAATCGAAACTGGCATTATCAAATAATAATGGCCAGAATAAAACGATGATTCCTCTGGCTCCTCGTTCCAACAATCAAACCAATGAAGCCCCAGAACTGTTTCCGAAAAACAATGACAGCGAAATACAAAAAATCGAGATCCCCGCAATCACGATCATCAAGCCGGATGGTACACCCGGTCAAGATTTCAAAACACTTAATGCGGCGTGTGCTGCTGCCGTTGACGGAAGTATCATCGAACTTGGGTTTACCGGTATTCGCAAAGAAGCACCCATCCACATCAATAATAAACGTGTTCGTATTCGGGCTGCCAAAGATCGTAAACCGGTTTTGCTGTTTGAATCCGTGGAAGAACCGGCAGAAGGTTTTCAGACGCACATGATTCAAGTGGGCAATGGCTCTCTGGAACTGTTTGAACTGGGCATCATGGTCGATGTGAAAGATCTGATTTCCGATTCCTGGGCCATCTTTTCCTTAAAAAATGCGCACGACATCCGCTTACATCAGGTAACGGTCACATGTTCCAATACCACCGATCAGCAGGTAACGCTCTTTGAACTGAATGAACCCATCAATCAGGGCTTAGATGATGAATCCATGATGGGTAAACGACCGGTGAAAGAATCGACATTCATCGAAGTGGTTAACTCGATTCTACGCTGCGACGGCCACGCTTTTTCGATCCGGGAAACGGCTCCCCTTCGTCTGGAACTTACCAATTCTACTTTCATGCTTGCGCAATCATTGATTGAACTTGTTGGCAGCAATAACAAACCGACAGAAGGCGATCACCTCGAATTGGTTTTGAATCACTCCACTTTTGTACTGGGAAATGGTCTGGCTGTGATAGACAGTGGAACCATCCCACGAGAATTAATTCCCCTCCATATCTCTGCCCGTAATACTATTTTCGTTTCAAGAACCGATGCATCCTTTGTTTTGATGAAAGGAAAGACGAACGAAAATGATTTTCGTCAGAAACTATTATCCTGGAGAGGCTCCAACAATTATTACGATGGCTTCAAAACATTCTGGACGATTCGATCGCAACAGGTAACAATGAGAACTCTATCCCTGGATGCACTTGACTGGAAAGACAACTGGGGACTTTCTGCAGATGCAAACAGCTTTCAAATGAAAATCCCCTGGATCATTGATCACCAGAAACTGATCAGCACCCCCTGCTCTGAATTGCAGGCTGAACAACTTCAGTTTAATCAGCCGACTGACGGCAGTCTGACCATAACTGCCATTGATCGCACTAACGCCGGTGCTGATCTGGCCGTTCTCCCAGAACTGCCACGGATCATCAAAGCACCTAAAACAGAGTAGGGATATTTCTGTAGCAGGTTTCAACAGGCCCTCAAAATCAGGCCTGTGAGAAATCGCCTGTGATGTGTATGATGACACTGGTCATAATCGGTTTTGAAGCAGGGTTCTTGTAGCCTCTGCCAAACTTTGCCTGCTCGAAATATCATATGCTCCGTCGATCAAAACAAACTGAAACCCTTTTCATGTCTGTCTTGCATTACAGGTCTGCGCGGCGATGGTTTCTCTGTTGTCTCATTGTCATTGGTGCATCCCCTGATCTACATGGAACAGATGATCCTACGCATTCTTATTTCGAAGGGTTAAGGCAACGACATCTGTTTGGGATCGCTGAAGGATATTGCTTAAGCCGTCTGGCTGAGCCTCGACTTTCCGACACCGATCGTGCCCGCACTACCCTGGAACTGTCGCGCACCTTAGCGGCACACGCGATGGTTGCTGAAGGCAATGAACAAAGCGAGCTCTGGAATCGGGCTCAAAACACACTCTCACAAATTATAAAGGATCACCCAAACTGGGCTGATGCACCTGTCTTTAACGCCGAACACGCCCGCATTGCCGCCCAGAAAGCAGAAATATTCTACTGGCAATCTAAAGCCATTCCCTTCAATGAAACACTGAAAAAATCAGCGATGTCGAAGCTGGCTCAGGCCATTCCCGAGTTGACTCAGGCAGAAGTACAATTGCAACGTCTTTTAAAAAAAGCCGGCTCCTATCAAAACTTTACCGTTCTCAATACAGCCACGATCCGCGACACACTGCTGGATTTTCAACTACTGATTGCACAAACAAAAATCAAACTGGCTGATTTATATGATGAACAAAGCCCACAAAGAAAAATGCAACTCCAGGCTGCCAGCAAATATCTCGAACCACTATCCAGACGGGCTTCCACTCTGCAAGTGACATGGATGAGCAAGCTGGCACTGATTCAATGTGATCGGATCAACGGAGATTTTTCTGCAGCAGTCCGCGCAATTAAAGCACTCGTTAAAGAACACCCGCCAGCATACCTGAATGAGCCGATCTTTGTGGAATCGATACGGGTTTTGCTGGCTGAGAATAAAGCACAACTGGCGGCGACGCAAATCATCAAATTCCGCCAGGATCAGGGGCACTACTCGAGCGAACTGGGCTACCTGGAAGTGAATGCTCTCATTCGACTCAGAAAAATCGCGATGGAAAAGAAACAGCAATCTCTGGCAGAGGAAATCTGGCAGCAAATTGAAACACGATCGCAGCAGCTCTGGAAAGCTCAACCCGGTTACTGGGCACAACGGACACGTATGCTCGTGAATCAGCAAAACCAGATAGACCAGTATGGCAGTGAGATTTCTCAAAACTTGAAGCAGGCACAGTTGTTGTACTCACAGGGGAAAGTCGAACAGGCGATCGCCGCGTATGAACGGGTCGCAACACAGGCAGCCGAACAAGGCAATGCTGATCTGGCTTTTGAACTGGGATTCACAAGCGCTTCATTGCAGTTAAGAGCCAAACAATTTCAGCAGGCGGCAGCGCAGTTTCAATCACTGTCATTACGTTACCAAACAGCGCCCAAAGCAGCCGACGCTGGCCTGCTGGCGGCATGGTGTCTGGGACAGCTCTATACACAAAGTCGAACGAAGTCACGACGGCTCGCCTATACGACTGCGCTGGAACGTGTTCGAAACCAATTTCCCAATAGTGACAGTTTTTATGAAGCAGGCTGGATGCTGGCGCGCCTGGAAGAATCGCGCTTGCAATATTCAAAAGCGCTGGTGTTGTATTCGGAAATTCCCGATAAGCACGCGAAAGCAGCTGACGCGCATCTGGGAATTGCCCGCTGCTATGAAAATATTTTACTTCGATTGACATCCTTAAAGAAACCAACCAAAGCCTGGCGTCAGGAAGCCATTGAAGTGCTGGAACAGTTTCTCGCTGATTTTCCCGATCAAACGGACAATGCGAAAGGCCAATCTCAGGCAGAAATTGCTTTGCGACTGACGCGCATTTACCTGAACGACACACCCCCTCTCTACGCGAAAGCCAACCGACTGTTAGAGCTGATCGTTCATATGACTAAAGCTGTGGTTGCGAAATTAAAACGCAACAGTGAACGTTCGGAATCCAGTATTTCTCAAATGGTCCAGGAAATCAAAAAATGGAATGACCTTTCCAATCAGGCTCTCAGACTCCAGATTATTGCGCTGGCCGGACAAGGCAAGCCCTCAGCCGCTCAGTCACTGGTAGAAAGTCTGGAAACCGCCGGCACCGATGAACTACTCTCTGTTCTGAATGGCATATCACAGATCAATCTGGATTTAACGCCGGAAGTCCGCAGGGAGCTGGGAATGCTGCAATTAAAATCGGCAGAGAAACTGGCGAGTCGACGTGACTCATTAAAACCGCAACAGGCCAATCGCCTGGACCTCTGTCTGGCAGAAGCCTATCTGGCCATTGATCAGCCCATCAGAGCCCTTGAGTATTATCAAACTCTGTTAAAACACTCTCCCAAAGATGCTTCGCTCATCAGGCAGGTTGCACTTCTCCTGGAACGCTGCGGCACCAAACAATGTCTGCAGCAGGCATCCCAAAAATGGCAATCTCTGATCACAGCAGAAAAACCGGGCACGCTTCCCTGGCTGGATATCAGACTGCATCTCATTCAGACCTTGTTCGGCTCCGGTAACGAAGCAGAAGCAAAAAAACTACTCGGCGTCACCAGACTGCTCTACCCGGATTTGGGCAACCCCGATATGAAAAGCCGTTATGATGAAATGCAGTCTCGTTTGAAAAAATAAGACTGACGCTCTACCAGCTACGGATAACTGGCGACATTCTTGTTGAGAAATCCTGAGTCAGAGAGAATAAATTTACGCAGATTTTCACTATTACAGTCTGAACGACAATTCTGTTTGCAACCATCCATCGTGTATACTTGCCGTAGCCAATTTTATCAGCGAATCGAACTTGAGGAGAACCCCTATGACCGACCAACATTTCAATCGTCGCGAAGCTTTACAAATCAGCGCTGCTTTAGGAGCCGGTCTCTGGCTGGGAACTTCGACTCAATCAACGCGCGCAGCCGCGAATGAAAAATTGAACGTCGCGGTGATCGGCATTGGTGGCCGTGGGGTGGCCAATTTGAATGCCGTCGCGAAGACAGATAATATTGTCGCTTTGTGTGATATTGATGACAAACGTGCGGGAAACGCCTACGAACGTTTTCCGAAAGCAAAAAAATATACCGACTTCCGCCGCATGCTGGATTCGATGGAAAATCAGATCGACGCCGTCGTGGTGAGTACGCCCGACCATACACACTTCCATCCCTCAATGATGGCGATGACGATGGGCAAACATCTTTACTGCGAAAAACCGATGGCTCATTCCGTCTGGGAAGTGCGCGAGATGACCAAACTCGCCGCCAAAAAGAATCTGGCGACACAACTGGGAATGCAGCGGCATGCTCTGGCAAACATGCATCGTGTGGTCGAACTCATCAAGTCCGGCGCGATCGGTGATGTGACTGAAGTTCACAGCTGGATCGCTTCCAATCGTGGCATGCCGGCCCAACCTGTGAAAACGGTACCTCCGCCAAAAACGCTCGACTGGGACCTGTGGATTGGTCCTGCAAAATTTCGCCCGTACGCTCTGAATGCCAAAGGCGATGGTGCACTGGCGCCTTACAACTGGCGTTTCTGGTGGGATTATGGCACCGGGGAAACCGGTAACTTCGGTTGCCACATTCTGGACATCCCTTACTGGGCCCTCGACCTGAAATATCCCACACGCGTTGATGCTTCAGGACCAGAAATCGATGCAGAGCGAACTCCCACCGACATGCATACCCATTTTGCCTTCCCGGCGAACGACAAACGGCCCGGTCTCAAACTGCACTGGTATCAGTCCAAAAAAGGCCCTGCGGTTTTGAAAGAAAAAGGAGTGAAATTAAAAGGCGCCAACACGCTCTTTATCGGCTCGAAAGGCATGCTGCTGACCGGATTCGGCTCTCATAAACTGTTCCCCGAAAAAACCTATGAAGGCTTTAAGGCGCCCGAACAGACCATCCCCGATTCGCCCGGCTTCCACAAAGAATGGACAGACGCCTGCAAAGGCGGCACAACCGCAACCTGTAACTTCGACTACTCAGGCCCATTAACCGAAACCGTCCTGCTGGGAAACACCGCCTACCGCGCGGGAGGTGGATTCGACTGGGACGCCGCCTCATTAACGGCGACAGGAAACGACAAAGCAAAACCGTTTCTCTATTCCAAATTCCGTAAGGGATGGGAAGATTTTCTCAGCTAGTCATTATTCAGGTCTGCTTCTTTTGGGTCGAGTTCGTGGTACGAGGGTTGCCAGGCCTCCATCAATCCCCAGTATCTGTCCTGTGATCCAGTCATTTGAAGGTTGTAATAACCACTCGATCAGGGAAGCCACATCCGCAGGATCCCCTAGTCGGCCAAGCGCGTGCATTTCACTCGATGCAGATTCTGCTGCCTCACCTTGCCAGAGGCTGCGTGTCATTTTCGATTTTATCAAACCGGGCGCCACTGCATTCACACGGATGCCACGATTCGCATAAGTGGCGGCTGCCGACTGTGTCAAACCGATAATTCCGGCTTTGGCGGCGGCTATGGCTTCATGGTTGGCAAGTCCAATTCGTGCTGCCGCCGAAGAGATTAACACAATCGATCCTCCTGAGCGCCCCATTACTTTTGCACTACTCCGCACTGCGGCAAATGCAGACGTTAAATTAATAGCCATCGTTTGTGACCATTCCGCATCTGAAGTCAGATGCGCTGGCTTTAAAAGAACCGAACCAATACAGTTCACGACTCCATCGACTCGGCCAAATTCATCGACGGCTCTTTCCAGACAAACCGCAATTGAGTCGGCCTCCAACGCTTCAACGGTTTGTGTGAGTGCCGATAATTCTTCTGCTAAATCCTGCAAACTTTCCGGATTACGTCCGCAGAGCAATACATCGTGACCTGCCTGTATCAGTCGGCGACTCAATTCAGAACCCACTGCCCCTGTTGCTCCAAGGACAACATACTTCTGAGATTTTTGCTCTGAATCGATGGTGTTTACCATGCTATTTCCTGTTGGTTTTACAGAAGTTAACGTAAAAAAAGCATTTCCAATTCAAACGAAGGCTCAATAATAGTCGCAAAAACCTGTTTGCTTGAATCAGGACTTAGTGCGTCTCGATTTAATCACCGCTTTCTCGTTTCATAGTTGCCAGGCAGTAAATTTCAAGCTCTCCTTTTCTGAATCCGGCGGAATTTGACACAATCTGGAGCACACTATGATTGAGATCTCCAAAAGCCCGGCTTCCACAGAGAATGGACAGATGCCTGCAAGGAAAGCACACCTGCGACCTGCATCTTCGACTACTCAGGCCCATTAACCGAAACCGTCCTGCTGGGAAACACCGCCTACCGCGCGGGAGATGGATTCGACTGGGACGCCACCTCTCTAACGGCGACAGGAAACGATAAAGCGAAACCGTTTCTCAATTCAAAATTCCGAGAGGGTTGGGAAGATTTTACGAGTCAATCTTCAGTTTCCCTATCCCCCATGACTGTCATCGAATTCATATCCAGCATTCGATACTCGCTCTCTTCATTTGTTTGATGCGCAATTTCTGCTTTGACATCTAAACAGGTAAGCCAACCGCCTCGGCAAGCGATCGACTGCATACGCAGACTGGTAATTTCAGTCAGGCCGACAGAAGGCATTCTCGCTTGTTACAAAGTCTGATTCGCTTTCCAGTGGACTTGTTTCAGCTTAAAGATTTCCGTAGGCCGATGAGGCAGCTGCGCAAGACTCGAAGAATCAGCGTCCCAACCAAGGTTAAGTGTATCTGAACCTGGCGCCGTCCCTGCCTTTGCGCTCATGGAACGTGTGCGTTCGAATTGGATGGGTGGTGCCACCCGAGTGAGCACACCGAGGGGACTATCCTGATCAACCAGATATTTCTCAAGGTCTTCCTGGGTGATCGGGACGTGAGGCTCTGTGTTGTTGTGGTAACGGGTTGCCAACATCGCAGTTTTGGCGAGCGCTACACGAACAAGCCAGCTCCCTCCTTCTGTGGCGCGACGGATGATTGCTGCTGTCACACCCAGAGCCCCTAAAAGACCTGTGCCGTAATCGTTGAAGTAGGCAGGAATCAGGCTGAGTCGTTCTTTGTTTGCGCTGTGGATGTTGGCAAGTCCCGTGCAGCTTTGGGCCAGTTGTTCCCAACCACGCCGCTCTGCCCAAGGTCCTTGAAATCCGTAGCAGTCCAATTGCACGATGATGAGATTCTTTTTTCGACGCGTCAGCTCTTCAATAGAATAGCCTGCGCTCGCCATAGCACCATGACGAAGTCCATCAATGAATACATCGGTGGTCTCAAGTAAATGCAAAATGAGACTACGGTCGTGCTCGGACTGATAATCCAGATACGCGGCTTTCTTGCCCCAGCCGGTCTCTACTTCAAACGGAAAGATGTGGTCCAGATAAGGATGACGTCCGTGTATTACGTCCGCTCCCTGTTCAGCCAGACTACGACCGATGGTCGGTCCGGCGAGGACTCGTGCGAACTCAAGTACACGAATGCTTTCGAGGGGACGCAACACGTCTTCCAAGAAGGGTTCAGGTGGTCCGTCGGCAATTTTCGTCAGTTCAATCACCGGCGCGGCGGCGATGGCTTTCCCCTGCGGATGGGCCAGCCATTCTTCCCGATCACGGACGATGGTAGTGCACAGACCCAGTGCCGAAAGCTGGTCTTCCAGATCCTGTGCGTCATAGCGCCGTGTCGCATCAGCAATCGGATCATGCTCACCGATGCAATTTAGAAATTTCAGGATACCTTCGCGCAGATGCGGGTAAGCCCCGTTATACATCACGTGCCGACCGTCTTTCGTTGAGAAGAAGTTATTCACGGGCGTATGTACCGGCGAGATGTCAAGTTGCCACCCTGCCTGAAAATGATAGGCGATTGAATTCAAAACCAATCCCGCATGTCGTCGATCAATAGATATTGACTGCGAACCAAGACCTCGCATATTGCCTATCGTCGCTGTTGCCTTTCCGAATGCCCCCAATGCCGCTGCCGCGAAATCATGTGTGGCAACAGGCGAGTCAATGTATCCCGGTTCCTGGATAATTTCGAGTGGACTCCCCGTATCAAAGTCGACACCCAATGGTCCAGTGATTTCGTCAAGAATTTGCCGTTGCGTCTCAGTTCCATGCATCGTGGGGCGCGCCTGTTCAAAATTCTCTGGATATGGAGACCCTGTAGTATATGGCCTCAGTGATTAATCATCTTCTCAGACCTGAGAAATGATAGTGGGTTTTATGTGGGAGTACAAATTTTACTTCTTGAGAATGTAACGGAGCTTACTACCCTTCCCCGTCTTTGGCTTCCAGAACAACCC
The DNA here is from genome assembly GCA_022600195.1 of Planctomycetota bacterium. Lineage (GTDB taxonomy): Bacteria > Planctomycetota > Planctomycetia > Planctomycetales > Planctomycetaceae > Gimesia. The sequence continues at coordinate 40,338 of JAHZKX010000033.1, read as the reverse complement.
ACGTCGGTATGGGAATCGATTTGCTGCGGGCCACGAGCAGTAAGCAGCCTGTCACGATGACGAGTATGGGAACCTCCACGTCTAATGTGATGCGTCCTGTTTGCCGCAGAACAGAAAGGCAACTGGCGATCAGGAAGAAAGGGCCCATCACCACCGTGGATTTATCAATGCCACTGACGGCAAAAGTTAACAGGCCGATAATCGCCAGACCCAGTGTCCAAATCCAATTAATGCCGGGCGCAATTCCCAATGTCGTCAGCAACCAGCCACTCCCAATGCTGATGATAAGTAGTGGAAGAATCAGCGTTTTTTTGTCTGTATTGTTTGATTTTGCAGGTGCTTGGCCCATGTGACTGACTTCCTTTGTTTTGAGAGCATTATTTCGGTCTTATCTACCTGACAGGCGGACGCAATCAGATAATATCACGCCCATTTTGGAAAAAATTATCCCAAAATATCCCAAGAGTAAACGCTCTCACACAAATTATCCAGTCAAATAACCATCGCTAATACCATTCCTGCACACAGCATTGACTTCTCAATTCTTCGGTCACGAGAAACGGATCTGGTTTCGACTTACGGCTTTCAGCGTTTCCGCGGACGGAATTCGCTCGCAGCCTTTTATCGTTTCAATATAGGACGTAGGCCAGGCCCTCCTATACCCGGAGGATTCGCTGCCCCGGCACGCCCCATCCCACCCGATAGCCCTGTGCCCCTAAGGACGTCATCAGAATTCAATGGAGCCTCGCGGAAGAACCCAAGACCTTCGGCTTCATTCACAATGATCTGCAACTGCAGGTCAACGATGTCGTCCTTCGCATCGGATCGCTTCTTAAGACCGCCCTCCATTTTTTTGAGCCCCGCGTTGATGGTGTCAATTTCCTGCTGACGGGCCTTCATATCCACGTCGAAGTACTCGCTAAGTGCTTTTCGCAGTTCGGTTGTTGCCTTCTTTTGGTCCTCTTCAGACTTTGCACTCTGAAGTTTCTTTTGGCCTTCGGATACGTGACTCATGGCGGTTTTGAGTGGTCCGGTATTTAGAGACCAAGTCACTGTCACGAGCCCGTTTTGGCCTATATGGGGAGCAGAAGGCAGGAGCGGCGCCCCAAAATACCCGAGTTTTTTCCTTCCTGTCCACTGAGATTCCGCACGCTGCTTCGTGAATAAGCCCAGTCCTTCTACCTCATATTTGAATGATTTCAGTTGCAGCTCGACGAGTTGCTCCTTCGCCGCCGCACGCTTTTCGAGCGCTGCTGACATCCCGGAACTTCGTGAGGTTAATTTTTCGAGTTCTGCGCGGCGTTGTTTCATGTCGGCATTAAAGTACTCGACGAGCGCTGCCTGTATTGCTTTTTTCGTTTGAGCTTTCTGCTCTACCGTTTTCGCATTCTTGAGTTGCCTGAGGAGCACGTTAAATGGATTCTTCAAATCCTCATAGAGATTCTTCGCCATTTCAAACTGCCGTGCGGCCGCAGCAGTTCGCTGCGCAGAGCTTTGTTGCGCATAACTCGTGGTACCGAACAACACTGTGGAAACAACGGCTGCAGTTCCGCAAGCGGCCAAAAATAAAAATGATCGTGCTTTTATCATCGTTCTTCCTTTGTTGATGAGATTGAAGAATCGCGAAATGTATCGCGTTCAAGTTGGTCTAAACGTACCTTGAAAGACGCGGAATCTTGCCAGAACCCATCGCTTGCCGGTTGTGCAAACTGGGCTGCGTTTGATGTGGCTTCCAGCTGCTGAAGCCGCGCTGATATTTCTTGTGCCGTCGCCGAATAAACGGCAGACTCTGCGGCAATCGCCTGATCTTGCTGAGCCAGTGAAATGTTGTTGTCGGGGGCAACAGGCTCCGTGGGTTGTATCGAGCGAAATCTAGTTCGCTCAACGCTGGATGGGATGAACATGAAACCCGCGACAATGACAGACGCGAGGCAGACGATTGCTCCACTGCTAAGAAATGGACGCTGCCGGACGAAGCTCTTCACGCGGTTGCGATGGCGTGTTCCGTGCTGCTGCGTTCTCGCAAGCAATCGAACCAGCGACTCCCTGACTTCAACAGCACTTGCAAATCGGCGGGATGCCTTTTTTTCCAGCAGTCGGTCGATGATGTCAGACAAGTCGTCGGGAATGTCGCTATTCACTTGCCAGACCGGCCGATGTGTGTCGTGGCAAACTCGATTTAGTACACCCATTGCTCGTTCGGCTCGAAACGGTGGTCGGCCCGTAGCCATAAAATAGAGAACCGAGCCGAGACTGAATAAATCCGTGCGTTGATCGATTGTGTCGCCATTGGCCTGCTCGGGTGACATGTAGTGCGGTGTGCCGGCGATAATTCCGGTATGTGTGAGACTGGCATCATCAACGGTCCTCGCTAATCCGAAGTCCGTGAGCAAAATGCGTTCAACCCCTTGCTCCAGCAGAATATTTGCCGGTTTGACATCACGATGGATCACACCCTGTTCGTGTGCCGCCGCCAGTCCGGAAGCTGCCTGAATTCCAATGCGCATGACCTCTTTTGCATCGAGTGGTCCTTCGCGATCGACGCGCGCCTGTAACGATTCACCCGCGACATACTGCATGACAAGGAACGGGTTCTGGTCGTCCGCCTCTACATTATGAATGGCGACGACATGTTCATGGACCACGGCCGCTACCGCACGTGACTCCCTGGCAAAGCGCTGACGAGCCGCACCACTATGAGCCAGATGTTGAGCCAGCACTTTGATCGCAACCGGACGATTCAACTCCGTATCAAAGGCCTTCAGCACAAGCCCCATACCGCCGGAACCAATCATTCGCTCTATCTCGTATCGCCCCAGACGACCAAGCATCTCAGGGTGACTTGGGGGATTGAGAAAAGTCAGACTCTCTGCTTGATCAGGCAATCCATCAGTACCTTGAAATCCTGTACGACTGTTTGACAACGCTTCCCATGGATAATCACTGAGTAATTCACGAGTTTCGGCATCAAGTTGTGTCGGTCCTGCAACAGTATCAAGCCGCTTTTGGCACGCTTCGCAAGTCTCCACATGCGCTGCCGTCCTGCGATATTCGTCGCTGTCTTCATCTCCACAGAGTAAGATTTGCAGCTCTGTATCGTTAGTATGTTTTAGATGACTCGTCACGGTCTTTACCTCGCGTTGTGTGATGAGATATTTTCTGTGTTGTCCTGTTCCAGTGTCTTGATCGCCTCCCGCAAACGACTTCGAATACGACTCCGGGCAATGTGAATCGCACCCACGCTCATTTCGAGTTTCAGTGCGACATCTTCCGTCTGATGTCCCTCAATGCTCGACAACCAGAACGCTTGCCATGTACGCTCCTTCACTTGCTCCTGGACCTGCTCCGCCGCCCACCGAAACACTTCACGTCGATACTCCAAATCAAATCGCTCTGACTCTTCTTCGCTGACAGGATCAGCGTGCTGTTCCAGCATTTGTGCAATACCTGAATCACCTGTGCCAATCGGACGATGCTTCCGGCGAGTCATAAACTTAATCATTAAGTTGCGGGCAATCCGAAATAACCAATCGCGAAACCGGCCACGTTCCGGATCAAACTCCCACTGTTCAATGGCTCGTGAAACGGAAACCAATACTTCCTGAACGACTTCCCGCGCATCTGCATCCTGTAATCCTTTGCTGCGCGCCAGCCGGTACACCAGCGGTTCGTAAATCGAGACAAACTGATCCCACGCCTCGACGTCATGCTTGTCAGGTAGTCGAAGAATCAGGCTGTTTCGGGTATCAGGGACTGGTGATTTCATACATTCATTCTCGTTCCTTACCAGTAAATATCCACCACAAAAGGAAACCTTTCACGGCTCACGAATAAAAGGACACCAAAATTTGTGATAGAGACGTAAGTTGTTTGCTCGATACTGCTTCGAGCTTTCATATTTCTATTCTTAGATCTAAAACGATTCTCAACCTTTGGTATTTGAAATGATCTCGGTTTGCTAAGTGATGTGGTTTTTGAACTGGAATCATTTCTTCTCTCTTTCCTGAATTGAAGACTCATGAAAAAATGCTTGTAACCGGGTTTGACGGCTTTGCAACGAATCCTGCGGGTACTGTTGCCAGAAAATTGGATGGTGTAACGATCAATGGGGCAACGGTTATTTCCAGAATTGTTCCGGGTGCTTTTTTCAAATCGGTTAGTATGTCAAAGATGTGATTGCAGATATTCAACCGGACGTGGTGATTATGCTGGGAGTGTTCGGCGGCCGGTCAATGAACCCCCTGGAACGACTGCTACTGGAATTGGCCAGAATGTTCGGAGTGACTCCAGAGCTCGGTGAACAATGAGTTTCATCATACTACTCAGACGGCAACATCTGGCACCTGCTCTATGATCCAGTTTTCACAGACTTTCGCGATCTTCTTCCATTCAGGTTCTAGCGTCAGATAATGGCCGAAACCCTCGGCCTCATGAAAAGTTGTCAGCGAGCCATGTCGTTCGGCAATCAGGCGTGCGGTAGAGGGAGGAATTGCCAGGTCATCGGAGCCGGAGACCATCAATACAGGGCAAGCCACACCCTCATAATCAATTTTTGTAGTCTGGTTCTCATCGAACATCCAGAAGAATAACTCGAACATGACTCGGCCCGATTCTGGTACCAGTAGATCGAAAACCCGATGCTGTTCTGTTGGATCCAGCTTATTGAGCCCAAATTGAGCCATTGTCTCGAAATCAGGCAGTAATGTACCTTCCCAGAAAGCGCCAGCTGACATAAACATCTTGCCCAGTGCGCGCTCCTGATCGGTTGTCGGAAGAATACCCCAATTCACGCTGCCATTCAGCAGCACTATCGCGCGTGCTCGACCAGTGGCTGCCACTTTTTGTGCTATCAGCCCTCCCAGGGAATGTCCGACCAGAATCGGTGCCGTGTCTAAGGTTTCCACGAACTCAATAATATCTTCGACATAATCCGTAATGCTCGTTCCGGCGAGTCGCGCTGCAGTTTCATCTGAACGCGGTTTGTCGTGATAACGGAAAGTAGGGTTATAGCACCGATAGTTCTTTTGCTCGAAATAATTCGAAAAGTTCGACATTGTCCAAGGACCTGCATTGGTGCCGTGAATGAATACAACGGGGGTTTCTATGATGCATCTCCTGTACTTAATGAGTGCCGTGCCGAATTAAGCATACCACAAGGATACTTTTTGTAACTTCGAGCCAGGTGTCGCGATCGGACTGAAAATACCGCTCCTGAAATGTATCACTTTCTATTTTGCTCTCTCAATCCCCAACAAACAAAAATTGAACCGCATCGGCGATTACATATTTTCCGTCAGTGCCCTCATTGGAAATTTTGACCCAGCCCGATTTCCCTGCTTCGAATCGAAAAACACCTAACGTGCGGAATAGTTTTTTATGTTCGGGGATTTTCTGCTGGTTAATGCGCATGGTTTTTTCCCCCTCTGCATGATGGATGGTAATCGGCGTATTCGTGGATCTGCGGATGTTGTAACAATGCGAAAGCCGTACTTCGTAGCGACCTGATTTGGGAAGCGCGGGCGTATAAATCACGGCCTTGCTCCCTTTTCCTTTCTTCTGATCGTGCAGATAACCGAGCCCCACATAAGGGGGCGTATGGGTCGAATACTGCCAGGTCCCGATTAATTTCGCATCCATTTCATCGACGACGACCCCCTTCAATTTCTCAGCATTAGCAACGATGAAAGGCACCAGCTCGGGCTTATCGACTTCACCGGGTGGATGCGTGTTCGCGACGGCATCCGGATGAGGCTTGCGTGGAGCCACTGGTTCCTTTGCTGGCACACTTCCCGAGAGGGCCATCAGAAAAGCCGCGCTGATTACGACCAATTGAGATGGAGTCATAAAACCTGAATCCTGTAATTGCATCTATCTGAATCTCCCTTACCACGCGATTGGATATTGATCTCATTCCGACATCATAGCACGGTAACCGAAAGTGTCGAATGCAACATAGAACAATACAATACCATTGAGAGAGTCGATTCAATCGTCATTTGCTGGTTGAGCATTCAGAACAAACCCAGCCAACAGATTCAGTCAATGATGAAACCAGACATTACCTCGATCGCGCGACTTTGCAGGCCGTTCATGTTAAAGCTGCAAAAATTGAAGTCGATATCAGAATTTTTTGAGAAGATCAGTCTAAATCATGCGAGTTTTATAGTGCTGGAAATCACAGGAAGAGAAGTCTTCACCGTCAAAAGAAAATACCTTGCGCGCGACACACAGGAAGTAGTTTCGTCAGGGGCGCGGCGGTATCGAGGCGTAAAAAAATCCCTGAAAACAGGGATCTAATTTCGTTCAACAAGTCTTGTGGTTGTCAATCTGATTGAGAGACTTGCTGCCCATCTACTAAAATCAGAGTCACCCCAGGTGATCCTCATGGGGTGACTCAATATCGTCCATAGTTGTCTGTTATGAATCATGACTCCTACATTATTTTTGGAAGGAGGCCTGATTCAATTTGGATGGAGCCGGTGGTACCGGTGGGGTGGCATTCTGTTGTTTTGGAGCCACCTCTGGTTGTGGAGTACCCGGATTTCCAGTGGAATAATAAACGGGGCCACCCGCTTGATGTCCTCGACAGTATTTGCAGCCATGTCCTTTGCAGGAGTTGCAATTACGTGTGTGATACATACTTGGATCTGGTGCTGGTGGCAGCATGCCTCTGCGTGGTTGCCAGGTTGGTACGCTCTGATAATAGAAACCAAGCTGTGTGGTATCGGTGGGCATATAAATCTGCTGGTAATTAGCAGCTCCGGTAGGACCACGTTGACCCATGTATTGATTTGAGTAATATCGCTGATATTGCACAGGAGTTCTTTGAATCATCTGCGCGGAAGGGGGACACCATGCCGGACCATGCGATTTATGTTTTCGCAAAAAGGCCCAACCTTCCCGCGTACCATAGTATCGATAACTACCACCACCATCGTAGCGGCCTGACGATCCGGGAGGACAATAGTATTCACCGCCCCCGCCAGTCTTGTGCCCCACTTGCTCAATGCCTGTCTGGCTTGCGGGAGTTCTATCGTCAGCGCTGACATTCGAGACAGAGCCAGCCACGAAGCCTGTCACTGCCAGAATTGCAAGCAATTGCATATTTAAGATTCTCATAACAATCTTCCTGGACCCGATTGAGGATAATATTTTTGATTATTGAACGATGCGAGTGACTGGAGTCAGGCGGCTTGAAGGAATGCCCCAACTGTAGTTATAGGTATGATGCACATTCGGAGCCAGCGGAACTGCAATTGGAACCCCATAACCTTGTGCACCATAAAGCTGCCCATCTCGTTTATCAAACTGATAAGGATCGACGGCATAGGTAATGTTGTATCGCCCAAGAGGAGCAACACCCTTTGCCTTATGCTTATGCTTCCAGCGGAACTTATCGAGTAATGAACCACGCCTTCCGATCCCGGCGGAACGTACATTTGACCCAGTACGACAATGAGGACATTCACCGCCTGCGTAGGAAGAACGATCTGAATAGGAATGAACATGGTTATGTTTACAGCCACATTTCTTTTGTAAATATCCCACTTGATTTATGGGAGCGCCGGCTCTCTGGCTCGTACTCAAGCTATCGGGTTCACCCGCTTGCAGGTCTTGTACTGACAGGACTGTGATCATTCCTGCCATTGCAATGAAGCCCGCTAATTTATAACTAAAATTGTGCATGTTTTTATTTCCTGATCGTATCTCTGAGCCATCTGGCTCAGTGTGATAAACGTATTCTGATTAAGATTACTTTTTATTGTCAGGCTCTGTTACCGAATCCTGGGTGGAACGAAACTGGGGAAGATTCCGAAACCTGTTTTATATTTAACATTCACTTTCGTCCCTTCCAGCTTCCAACCCTCATGCGAACGCATTCCGAATGGTGTCCAGATCCAGCCGCCTTTTACGTTGTAGTAGTAAGGACCATACATCGCGTTGTACTCATGGGCGTACAACATTTCCTGAGGAGCTAACGCCTGGTTGGTGATGACGGTTCGTCCCACATAATCGGGAATTCCTGGTTTGGGAGAAGGATACATGGGTGCTCCCAGTTGCGGATAGCCTGGCAGCACATTCATGCCCGCCGCCGATGGCATCGGCTGGCCTGCTTTGTAACTTTTGTGATGTTTGTGGCCGTGTGAGTAGCTGATGGGCCGTGCCTGTTGTGCGTTCTCAAAACGGGCGGGCGTGGAAGTAATGATTCTTGGCTGGTTGCTGACCTGCTGAATATAACCACCGGCATGTGTGCGACGACCGAGCTTGGGGCGTTTGGCAAACGAACTCTTCTTGGTAGTTCGAGATTTGTTTTCTTGTTCATGGCTGACTTGCCGCACGCTGGCAGGCTTGGGCGTCGACCTGGAAAACTTCTGCTTGAACCAACTGACCGGGTTATACTTTGATGTTTTTGAGCGGCTTTCCTGTTGGACAACGGCGTTGTTGACAGTACCGGTTTCAGCAGCTTTTAAAGCCGGTGCCATCAGTAAAAACGCTGGTAACAAACTGGTAAGCAGGGTTACCTTCAGACTCGAATGAGCCATAACAATCCCTCCCTGGATTTTATTGTGGTTTATCCACCAATGAGACTATTTCAAAGGGTCATCCAACCCCCGTCAGTCAACTTTTAATGTTCAATTGTCTTTTTTGAACCGTAAACGGTTCACGAATGAGGACAAGCCTCTTCACAAAGACTGCAGCAAAACTTGAAAAAATCAAAATTCCACTTTTCAGATCTCTGGTCAATTTTGTATGTTTCAGTCGCCAGAAAGTGACCCACCAAAAATGAAGGCCACTAGTCCAAATTTCGGCTGGCAGGAATCATCGGAATGAGTCATTTTGTAACTACAATGACGATTCGTCCTATTTTCCCGAATTATTGTCTATTTAACGGGTTACGAGTGGCGTTATCTGTTAAATAACCGATTCAACAGCTACAATCCATAATGTTTATACAAACCGTCAATTCAACATATTTTTCTTAAGCTACCATGCGGGATAACCCGAAAATTGAAGGAGAGCGATTCCATTGAATGCGAATTCAGGGAGATCCTTACCTCATTATTTTCAGACCGCGTAATAGAGTTTTGGAGAGAGTCTTGGCTAAACGAAAATCAGCCAATAAAGGCAAAGCCGGCAGCACAAATGGACGAGCTGGCAGTGATACCGATCGTATCGAGTATGTCCCCATCAGTGAGGTCACTCGCAGACGGTACCTCAATTACGCCATGTCAGTGATCACATCTCGGGCATTACCGGACGTGCGTGACGGGCTGAAACCGGTTCAACGCCGTATCTTATATGTAATGTTTAATGATCTGCATTTGGTGGCGAATGCGAAGCCACGTAAGTGTGCTAAAATTTGTGGTGATACTACGGGAAATTACCACCCGCACGGCGATGCCTCCGTCTATGACGCTCTTGTGAGGCTGGCACAGGACTTTCACCTGAGAAGTCCTCTCATCAACGGTCAGGGGAATTTCGGCTCCATCATGGGCCTTCCCGCCGCTGCTGCCCGTTATACAGAAGCACGTCTGACTGGTATTGCAGAACATCTGATGAATGAGCTGCGTTATCAAACTGTAGAGATGCGGCCCAATTATGATGGCACACGAAATGAGCCCGTAGTGCTGCCTGCACGGTTTCCCAACCTGCTCGTCAATGGAGTTCATGGAATCGCCGTCGGTATGGCAACGAGTATTCCCCCCCATAATCTGGGTGAAGTCATCAATGCCTGCACCCATCTCATTCACAATAAAAGTGCGACTGTTGCACAGTTGATGAAATTCATCAAAGGGCCCGACTTTCCACTCGGAGGCCGGATCGTAACTGATAAACGGTCCCTGACCAGCGTATATAAAGAAGGCAGAGGGCCCATTAAAGTCAGAGGAGAGTGGAAACCTGAATCGGAGAGAGCTTCGAAAGGGATCCGAAGGCTGATCATTCATTCTGTCCCTTATGGAGTGGAAACCGGTTCGCTGCTTTCAGAAATTGGGGCACTGGTCGAGACGCGAAAACTCCCACAACTGGTTGACGTTGCTGATGAAACAGACGAGAAAAACGGGCTGAAAATTGTCCTGGAAATCAAACCGGATGCCGACGCCGAAGCTGTGATGGCCTTTTTGTATAAGCACACACATCTGGAACAGAATTTTTCGGTGAATCTGACATGTCTGGTACCTGATGAATCTGACGTACTTGTCCCTCAGCGCTGCGATTTGAGAGAGATGCTGCAATATTTCCTCGATTTTCGCTTCGTCTCTGTGAGACGCCGGTTTGAATATCAACTGGAACTGCTGGAAAGACGAATTCATATTCTTAAGGGATTCAAAATCATCTTTAATGGTCTGGATAAAGCATTAAAGTTAATTCGCGCCAGTAGCGGTAAGCAGGATGCTGCGAAAAAATTAATGGCAAATTTTCGTCTGGATGAAGTCCAGACAATGGCGATTCTTGAGTTACAGCTATATCGCATCTCGAAACTGGAAATTAACACGATCCGCGAAGAGCTGAAAGAAAAACAGGCAGAAGCGGACCGCATCCGCCGGATCCTTGCCTCCAACAGACGCCTCTGGAAAGTCGTTGAAAACGAGTTGAATGAGCTGGCGAAAGAATTTCCCGAGAAACGTCAGACCAAACTTGGTTCCTCAGAGGAGATTACAGAATTTGACCCTCAAGCTTATATCGTTCGAGAGAATACCAATGTGGTTGTAAGTCGAGAAGGCTGGATCAAACGTGTTGGCCGACTGAAGACAAAGGGCGAGACCAGGGAACTCGACAAAACGCGCGTCCGTGAAGGGGACAGTGTGCTGGCTGTGGCGCCGGGAAGTACACTCGACCATGTCGTATTTTTCTCAAGTGACGGGGTGGCATATACATTGCCTGTCGAACAGGTTCCGGTTTCTTCCGGATATGGCGAGCCCCTTTCTAAACATGCACGCATGGGTGATGGTGCGCAGCTCGTCGCCGCTATTACCACAGACGCAAGATTCACACCCGAAGACAAGTCAACTCGCAGGAAGCCCATTCCAACTCCCCATGTTTTGATTGTCACCGAAAAAGGTCAGATCATGCGGATCTCTTTCAGTATATTTCGCACTGCTTCCACCAAAGCAGGCCGTAAATATTGCCGACTGGGTAAAGATGATCGTGTCGTGTACGCAGGTCTGGTGGAAGACGCAGATACCATGTTTATCGCCACGCAAGATGCACGTGTTCTACATTGTAAAATTGAAGAAGCTGCCCTGCTATCCAACGCAGGCAAAGGGGTTAAAGGCATCAAGTTGGAGAAGGGAGACCAGGTCATGGGTGCTCTCCAGCTGACTCGACCGAGTGACTGCTTGCGAGTCGTCAACACTGCGGGTAAGAAAATGACGTTTGGGCAAATGAAGTATGGAGTCACTTCTCGTGGTGGCAAAGGTGTGAAAACCAGCCAGAGAAGCGGCTTTGATGAAATACTGTATCCACCGATAGAAATTGTTGACTGGGATGAACTGGCCGAGTATGAAGAATGAACTGATCATGTCTCAGCTTCCTGGAATCATCATAGATCTCGTATCATTCACTTTTCGTTGGCAGATAATTTAAAGAAATTCACGACACTTATTATGGCAACTGCAGCAAAATCATCTAACGCAAAAAAATACTCCGCCGCCGACATCGAGGTATTAGAGGGCCTGGAAGCCGTTCGTAGAAGACCTTCCATGTATATCGGAGGCGTCGATATCCGAGGGCTGCATCATCTGCTCTGGGAAATTGTAGATAACTCAGTCGATGAATATCTGGCAAATGAAGCAGATACGATCATTGTTACACTGCACAAGGACGGCGGATCTTGCAGTGTGAAAGATAATGGCCGCGGCATTCCGGTCGACAAACACTCTAAAACTAAAAAATCGGCATTGGAACTGATTCTCACCACATTACATGCGGGTGGAAAATTTTCAGATAAAAACTACGCACGCAGTGGTGGTTTACATGGAGTTGGTTCCTCCGTAGTGAACGCACTTTCGTCAGAAATGATAGCAACGGTCGTTCGCGATGGTCATCAATATGTGCAACGCTATAAAAAGGGAAAGCCGACGACTCCCGTTAAAAAAGTGAAACGACTTCGAGGGCATAGTACAGAAATCTATTTCCGTCCGGATGACGGTATCTTTCGCCGAGTACATTTCAACGCAGATACAATCCGGCAACATCTGGAAGATGTCGCGTATATTCATGGTGGTTTGAAGATCACTTTTAAAGATGACGTCAAAAAAGAGACTCATGAACTCTCGCACCCGGAAGGAATTCGCGGGTATCTGGAAAAATTAACCCAGGAACAGCAGAAGAAGCCGGTCCACGATCAGTTATTTTTCGCGGAAAAAGAAGACAAGAACATTCGAATTGAAATGGTCATGCGGTGGACCGATGCGACAGACGAACAGATTCGCAGCTATGTCAACGGAATTCGCACCCATGCGGGGGGAACACATGAGAGTGGTTTGAAATCCGGAATTGCTAAAGCAGTCAAAAATTATATGGATGTTCATAATATCAAGCACAAGGGACTTTCTATCACGACTGAAGATATTCGTGAAGGTGTGCTCTGCCTGATTTCTGTTTTCCATAACGACCCCATGTTTCAAGGGCAAACAAAAGAAAAGCTGAACAACCCCGAAGTCAGTAGCTTTGTCGAAGGAATCGTGCGACCACTGCTGGAAACCTGGTTGAATAATAATCCGAGCATTGCTGATGCCGTTGTGGGACGAATTGTACTTGCAGCCCGTGCCCGGTTGGCCAGCCGCGATGCCCAGAAGGAAGTGCGTCGGAAATCAGCCACGAATCGGAAATCAACTTTACCGGGAAAGCTTCTTGATTGCCGATCCAATAAACCGGAAGAATCGGAACTCTTTCTTGTTGAAGGTCTGTCGGCCGGCGGCACAGCCGCCATGGGGCGTGACAGCCGAATACAGGCAGTACTACCCTTACGCGGAAAAGTGTTGAATACTGAGTCGCTGGTGATTTCCAAAATCATGGGAAATCAGGAAATCAAAGATCTTGTCGAAACGCTGGGAACAGGCATCGGCACCAACTTTGAAATTGTCAATCTGCGTTACAATCGCATTATTCTGTTAATGGACGCCGACAGTGATGGCTACCATATCAGCACTTTGCTACTCACTTTTTTCTTCCGCCATATGCGCGAACTGATTCGACAAGGAAAACTATTCCTGGCACAACCGCCTTTATATTGCATCAAAGTGGGAAATGAAAAGTTTTATGCCCAGGATGACGCCCAGAAAGAAGAAATCGTAGAGTCATTGCCTGCCAACCGGAAATACGAAATTGGTCGCTTCAAAGGACTGGGCGAGATGACAGCCAGTGAATTGAAAGAGACCACACTGGACCCCAAGCATCGTATTCTGCTGAAAGTCGATATCGACAGTCAGTTAGAAGCGGACACGACCTTCAATCAGCTTTTTGGAAAAGATGCTAGCCTGCGTTATGATCTAATCATGGAAGAAGCCATCGAAGCGGATGATATTGATTATTGACCCTGCAAGTTGTGTGTCACTGATCACTTTACATAAAAAAAGAGGCGAATCAATCGATTCGCCTCTTTCTATTTCTTAATCCATTTTGAAGTCAGCTTATTTCACTGATGCTGTTTTTTCCACAGGAGGAGGAACGGCATCATGTTTTTCAACTGTCAAATCGTTTCCAACAGTTAAAGTTAACCAGCCATCTTTCGGTTCGATTCCGGTAATGTGCAGAAAAACATTTCGATTTTCCAGTTTCGCTTTCACTTGAGCATTTTCCACACGATTCGGAAACGCCTTTTCCATCTTCTTACGAACGACACCCGCACGAGCAATCTGTGCAGCAATTCCCTTGGGCTTCACGACAGCAGAGGACTTGACATTTCCACGTGTCACATGAATCTTGTCCCCTGCAACTTTGAAACTCAGGGGGACTGTAATGATCTGGGTTGGTACTGCTGTCTCGCCTTTTTGTTCGAAACCACAACGCAGAATGATCTTCAAAGTATTGTCGCTGATTTCAATCCGAATCGGATCCTTTTTATCAAAGGCCAGGATATTGGGACCTTTGTCGGGATCAACAGGAGGTCGTTCCAGTTTCACTTTACGACCCAATACATCGGCCAGCGAATTTTCAAACTCGGTTATCAAATCCTGATCCGAAATTTTGCGGCCTTCCAGACCCATGCGGGACAGGCTGTTATTCATTACAGATTCATGCAACTGAAGGACTACGCTGTCTTTTGCAGAGATATTAAGTGGCGGCGAGTTGGCGGCCAATTCACCGGTATCCATCAATCGAGTCCGAATGTAAAGATGGCTATCTGTCGAAGCAAAACTGCGGGCTGATGGAAACAGACCGTTATCTCTCAGACGCTTATTGAGTTCGCCACCCACCTTCTTATTGGATTTGGTGATTCTGCCATCGACTTCCTCATCAAAACGAGGACGAACTCGATCACGAACACGTTGAGCGGCAATTGCTTCCGCTTCTCCTCGCAGCTGTTCGGTACGACGGTAGGCCATATTCCGGCCCAGCTTTGATAACAGCGGAACGCCATCAAGTTTCGTGCTGGCTCCGACGGTTGTGTTATTGGCATCTACTTTCACCCAGGCTGGCTGAGTGGTGAAGAGATCTCCGTTGAAATTAACTTCTTTACCGCCCCAGAAACTGTGATGACCATCAGTATAAATTGTCGCCTGACTTGTTGTTCCAGAAGTTGAACTGTTAGTGACACCGGAAAGTGTCAAATCGAACCGCAATGTTGTTTCGCTGGGCTTGAAATCAACTCCGACTTCAGTCGTAGTTTCCTGATTTCCAGTGACATAAGCTCCCAGAATACAATCAACGACAGGACCTGTTTCAGAAGTGCTATCATGGATCAGACGGTTAACAAAGTCTTCAGCAACCATAACTCGCAGGTTATAGTTAAAATAACCATTTCGCAGTGCACTCGTTAATGACCCCAGACCGCCTTCCAGTTCCTGACGTAACAAAGCGTAAGCTTTACGCGCTTCAAACGCGTTATGACTGCTTTGGGAGGCTTCATATTCTTCCAGGTTACTCACCAGCGCTTTCAACTGCTGACGAACTTTACTGACATTCACCTTGGCTGCACCCGGCTTTGATTGAGCCAGAAAGGCATTGACTGATTTTTCCAGGTCCTTGAACTGTTTCCGGTTAAAGAATTTACGCTGCTCTGTATCTTTCAGTGCACCACGAGATTGAAATTGTGCTTTCAAGGATTTCAATAAATCGTTTAATTCCACTTCAGAGTAACTGTTTTTTAATTCCTTTTGCAGTGCTTTTAACTGAAGATAATCTACCCAGCCATTACCATTCTGCAATGTGTCCAGATATTTTGTTAACGCTTTCACTGCCGCGGCTAACTCATTTTGTTTTGATTTGATTTGAACTGCCTTGACGGTTCCCAGGTTTTGTCCCAAAGTTTTGAGAACAGCGTCGGCGACTTCAACCCGTCGTTCCAGACGACTGTTGAACTCCGCCAGATTTGCCTGACCTTTTGCTTCTTTAATTTTCGCCTGGAGGGCTTTCAACGTCTGCTTTTGCTGTGCCAGATTTAATTCTGATTCATACAATTTACCCAGCAAGTCGGAAACCTGATCGCCCCACTTGGCCCATTTCCCTTCCAAATCTTCGGGAGACTCGGCGAGATCCTCGGGAACTTCGGCAGGCAGAATTCCTTGTAATCCGACCTCCTTTGGCTGAGGCTTTTTCACTTCAACAGCCATCGTGGTTGTGACAACCAACACTAAACTGGTAATACCTGAAACGGCAAAACTGACCATGCCAAAAAACTTTTGATTTTTTCTGGTTGGTTGAGGTTCCTTGAAAAGCATGTCTGATCGCACTCCGTCGACAAAGGGATTCGAAAAACGGCGGTCACCGGATAATCAGAACACAGGACAGATTGGGGTCCGCGTTACAAATGAGTAGAGGTGAGACTACCGTTGTAAAATTATTTATCGTCATTTACTGACAAGGAATGTGTGTTGAATTCGAACATCATCCCTGCCATTCAACTATTAAAGCACCGAATTCTGCAAAACCCTGCTAAATATGCAGGTTCGAAAAACAATCTCCGTCTATTACAGTTTTCTTGTACATTCAAGGTGGTGAAGTTCCTGGCCGAATAATCTTGCTAAACAACCCATACTCTGAAATCAGAAAATTCAAAGTATCATGGCTCACTCAGTAAAATATCAAGGTGCATCATCAAACCACCTCTGCGCAGTCTAGTGGACCCACAAATATTGTGCAATCAACCAAAGCAACTTGAATTCGCAACATTAACAAAACATACAACCGTTCACTGCTTCTCGCCTAAACCGGAATAAGCATGTCTTGATTCATAATGAAAGGAAGCCCGCCACAGAGTGTTAGAAGAAATGCACGTATAATGAGATGAATATTAAGTTGTTCGATTTGGAATTTCAGCGCAGGCAACGTACATTGTTTATTTCTCATACTGAATCCCCATAAAAGACGATCAAGGATTTACTCTTGGATTTCCAGCAGGTCCTGACACCCGCGCAATACGCGGCAGTATCAAATCATCAAGGCCCCTTATTGGTTCTGGCAGGTCCCGGCTCTGGAAAAACGCGCGTCATCACTCATCGGATTGCTTCGCTGATCCACGCTCAGGTTCATCCCCATCATATTTTAGGAATCACATTCACGAATAAAGCGTCAGACGAAATGAGCGAGCGTGTTCGGCAATTAATTCCGAATTCACGCGTAGAAATTTCTACCTTTCACAAATTCTGTGTTCGAATTCTCAGACGATACGGAAACGCAGTTGGCCTCGACAGCAATTTTTCCATTTTTGATACGACTGATCAACATCAATTAATTCGACATGTTCTACATGAGTTAGATATTGATACCGTCGCCTATAATCCATCTACAATTGCCTCAATGATCAGCCGCGCGAAGAATGACCTGATCACCGCAGAACGATTTGTCGAAGCCTATCAGGAATCATTTGGGAATCATCTGCAGGCGGTCGCAGCGCGCGTCTATCCGGTTTATCAGAGACTCTTACTGGAATCAAACGCAGTGGACTTTGATGATTTGCTGTTGCACGTTGCCTGTCTCTTGAAAAGTTCCCCTGAATTACGCGCGACTCTGGACGAACGATATCAATATATTCTGGTGGATGAGTATCAGGATACGAATCTGGCTCAATACCAAATCGTCATGGGGCTTTCATTAAATACCCGCAACCTCTGTGTCACCGGTGACCCTGATCAATCTATTTATGGTTGGCGAGGCGCTAAAATTGCCAACATCCTGCAATTTGAACGAGATTTTCCAGACTGTAAAACTGTTAGATTAGAACAAAACTTTCGCAGTACAAAAGCAATCCTGAGAGTGGCTGACAATTTGATATCACATAATCAAAAACGCAAAGCCAAGGCGCTGTTCACAGAAAATAAAGAAGGAACACCGGTTGAACTGCTCTGCTTTTCTGATGAACGCCATGAAGCTAACGAATTAGCACTGCGAATTCGTAATGCCGTCGATCAAGGCGACTTTCATTACACGGATTTTGCCATATTTTACAGAGTGAATTCGCTTTCCAGAGAACTGGAACTGGCATTAGCGAGACACAAAATTCCCTATCAACTGGCAGGCAGTGTCGCCTTTTATGAACGAACAGAAGTGAAGGATTTACTATCCTATCTGAAATTGATCAACAACCCGGATGATCGAGTGGCATTTTCTCGAATTGTAAATAAACCGTTGCGTGGCATCGGTAAAACGACACAAAATAAACTGATGCGATGGGCCGATGAAAAAAAGATCAGCCTGCTGGAAGCCGCTCATCAAGCTGCAGACTGCCCTAAACTTTCCAAACGCGCCGTGACAATGGTGACTCGATTCGCAAAAATGATCTCCGGTTTTTCAATGGCCGATTCTGGCTCGGTTGCGCATCTGATGGAATCAATCATCGATAGCACCCGCCTGATCGACAGCTGGAAAGAAAGCCCCTCTGAAGAAGATCAACAGCGAATTTCCAATGTGAATGAATTAGTATCAACAGCACGGAAATACGACGAAATATACGGTGATGAAACGAACCTGGAAGGATTCCTGGAAGTCAGCACATTGGCCAGTGCCACTGATCAACTGGATGCGGCCGCAGGTCGCGTGACACTCATGACGCTGCATGCAGCGAAAGGACTGGAATACCCGGTTGTCTTTATTGTCGGTGTGGAACAAAACCTGATTCCCCATGAGCGCGTCCTGCGCGAAGAATTTCGCGAAGGACTGGAAGAGGAACGACGTCTCTTCTTCGTTGGGATTACACGGGCCGAACAGTCTCTTTATCTGACACAAACACGAGAACGTTCTCTCAGAGGGCGCCCCTGGCGGACGATCACCAGTGACTTTCTGAAAGAAATTGATATCGAAGTCAACGACCAGACTGATAACATCTTCGAATCGAAATCTTATTTCGATGAATTTGTTGAATCGGTCAAAGATGGTAAGGTTGACACCGAGGCATTGAAAGCTTCGACAACAAAACGCCCTCTCTTAATGACCGGAGCGGATCTCCTGAAACAAATTCCGGAAGCTGCCGAACTTCCGCAAGGATTTTCCGTTGGAATGCGCGTCAGGCATCCCCGTTATGGCGTTGGAACCGTTATGGGAATCAGTGGTTATTCCCGAAAACGAACGATCAAGGTCATTTTTGATGACGCAGATGAAAGCCAGACTTTCATGGCCGCTCATTGCCCCTTACAACCGTTGGGATTGCGATAATCTGTTTCGGACTCAAGGCAATCCTCGCTTCTCACCGATAAAAACTAATGGGCCATTGTCGGCGTACAGAGATAAGGAAAGACTGGTATACGCGCGACTCCAAGATGATTTCTAAACCGGATTCACTCTCGTCAGTCACTTCAAAGGTACTTCATGCCTCCACGTAAAAGACCACCTGCGAAATCCAAATTTCAGGCTCGCAAACATGCAGACCCTGGCGAACACCTGGAACCGTTCTTAAATTATCTGGAAGCCGAATGTGGAATGGCGGTCAATACTATCTCTGCCTACCACTCAGATATCGTTCAATTTCTGGCATGGTACGGCAAACAGGAACCCCTTCCGCTAAGTGATGTCGATTTAAAATTCCTTTCCAGCTATCTGGAAAAACTCAACAGGCGCAAACTGGCGGCGACGACCGTCGCTCGACATCTGGCATCGATCAAATTATTTTTTCGCTATCTGGTCCTCGAAGGTGTTTTGGCGGAAAGTGTTGCTGACCTGCTCAACTCACCCAAGCTCTGGAAATATTTGCCCAAAGTGTTGAGCCCTGAAAAAGTGAATGAACTTC
Organism: Planctomycetota bacterium; assembly: GCA_022600195.1. Lineage (GTDB taxonomy): Bacteria > Planctomycetota > Planctomycetia > Planctomycetales > Planctomycetaceae > Gimesia. Next base: position 20,954 of record JAHZKX010000033.1, on the reverse strand, counting down.
TGATGGCCCCTTGCAGAGAAGATCGCTACCCTTTGCGGGATCGCGCCATTTTGGCGATGCTATATGCCACAGGTTGTCGTGTCACCGAAATCGTGAGCCTGCCTTTGAACGCAGTCAAACTGGATGAAGGCTACGCACGTTGCATCGGAAAAGGGAATAAAGAACGTATGGTTTCACTCAATCCGGTTGCAGTCGCCGCCGTGGAAACCTACTTGAAACATGAACGGCCCGCGATGGTGAAACGCAATCAGACTGACCAGTCGCTTTTTCTCAACCGTGGCGGCAAGCAGCTTTCACGAATCATGGTCTGGAATATCGTCAAGAAAAATGCGGCTCGGATTGGATGTAGTAAAGAAGTCAGTCCGCATACTTTGCGACACAGTTTTGCCACTCACATGATGGCCGGCGGTGCCGAAATTCGTGCACTCCAGGAATTATTGGGACATGCCAATATTCGCACTACTCAAATCTACACTCACGTGGAACATAGCCGTCTGAAAACAGTGCATCAAATGTATCATCCACGTGGATGATACAGTCACTCAACACAGACTTCACTTAAAATTCTTGCATGATCAGCTTTCCATCAGCGCGATTGCCCAATTGCTCGAAGAGCGCGGCATCAATATTTTCAGAAAGAAATCTGACAGAGCCGTCTCCTAAACCAAACTGAGCGCCTCCGACATGATAGCTGCCAAACCCCCCTACTTTGAGGAGAGGATCAACGGATTTCTGGTTCTTGTCATCTGCTTCTTCATCCATCTCAAGCTGAGAAGGCTTACGAAAATAAGCTCCGGCACTCTTGGGAAAGTCAGCATTAAAAGAACCGGTATTTCGTAAACTGGCTTTCGTTCCCGACATCCAACCCAGGTCTGTCTCTTTAAATAGATGTTCGCCGATAAAGATGGTGTTGCTACTGCCATCGGTAATCTGTTCATAGCTGACACTGCTATTTAAATACATCACACCTGTGTTATCAACGTTAATGGGTGCATCCCCACCGTTATAGCAGGCTGCATAGTTAGTCTGATAAATCTCGATGTTATCCTCTTTAACAGCACGTGTGAGTGATTGCATTGGGTCTGATGGACACCGTAAAAATGAAATTGGCGCCTTGCGAACCTGATTATTGTCTGGAGCGTAAACACCTTGCTTAAAATCGATCTTACGAAAAAGAACCTGTTGGTCTAGATAGGGCATCAATCCTGCTAACCAGCCCATGTGATATCCCACGGGTTCATTTTTAATAGGACCCGTCTGGTTATAAACACCAGCTGGCAATACTTCGAAAGCCATTTCATAATTTTGAATCGCGAGGCTGATTTGCATCAAATTATTTTTGCACTGTGTTCGGCGGGCTGCTTCGCGGGCCTGTTGAACCGCCGGTAATAAGAGTGCAATTAAGATGGCGATGATCGCTATCACCACCAGTAACTCAATCAAAGTGAAGCCCCGTCGTTTGGCGCTTCGCCGTATTCGAATTTGAGGTCTCGTAAAAACGTCTTTCATCTTTTTCATTCCCTGGATATATAAATTTAAAAAGAGCTTACAATGTATGATTAAAATTGAACTACCATCCTCTTGTGCAGGTCAGATCATAAAACAACCTTTTTTGTTCGAGTAACCGAAAACGTTGTTTTCTCAGGATAGATAACATGGGCCTCAATCGATATCAGGCGGCCATCCTTTCCTGCTGGTTTAAGTGTAATCTCTGCAGACCCTGCATATCGGGTCCCCAAATCAACGGGGCTGATTTTCCAGACCTCACCCTGATATTTGGGATCTTTCAAGCGTTGTAAGGCACCGCGCTCCAGCGCCGACTCCAAAATCCATTCCGCTTGAACACGAAGCTGCTCTTTCATTATTTGCCGCCTTTGTAACAAAGCAGACTTGAGGAGCGAAGCCATTAAAAGAGAAACTAACATCAGACAGACCATGACAATTACTAATACTGCGCCCCGCCGAGCGACACGCAGCTTGGTTTGTATTCGAGATTTTGATGATCTTCGCATAGTATTGACCCTGCTTGTCCGCTTATTTTGTTTCTTTTTTCGTTGGTTTAATTTGCATGTCAGCCAGACGATAGTCATGACCTATTGTGGAAATGATCTCGAGCTCTCTGTGGGACGATTTGAGCTCAGAGTTTTTAACCGCTGTTCTACCCTGCTTCAGGGAATTTTTCGCGTGCAAAGGTTCATCAATGGCGATTCCCGCTTGATTCAAACGCTTCCGTTCAAAAAAGTAAGCATGGCTCCCTTCCGGTAAAAAGAAACCATCCTGGTGAACCTGTTGCTCGTTTCTTGTCACCACGCGAAAAATTCGATGACCTTCTATCCGATACTTCACGATTTCAGCATCTGTTTTTTTAATTGTCAGTTCGGGACTGCTCTGTGTAGATCCTTCCAGAAATTCCAGACTGGTTGCCGCATGAATATCAGAGCGGATAAGACGTGAAAAGCGATGAAAAGACGACCCTAACCAGGCTGCTTTACTCGTTTCACGTTCGGCACGCATAACGGTATGCATCGTTGTCATGCTGATGCCCAGCAAAATCGTGGCGATGCCCATCGCGACCACAACCTCCACCAGAGAAATTCCCGGCGGAATACCATGCTGTTTTATTGAGATACAAAAGCGACGCCGCTTCATTTCTGTTTTTCCTTAAGACCGATCCAGGATGTCAATCGAACAGGGACCACACTGAGTCCCCGATGATTTTTCCAGCCCAGCCGGATCTGAATTTTTTTCATTTGCAGCAGTTGATCTGACTCGCTGATTTCGATTCTCAAATCTGCATCGGACAACTGTCGCAAAGCACTTTCTGAAAGGGCTAATTTGTCTACCGTCGACTGCTTCACTTCGCTGAATGGTAACGCTACCACTCGCTCCATCATGTTTTCTACTTCAACAATCGCGACCTGATAGCGTTCGGTTTGTCTGCGTTCACGATGTACCCAAAAAATGGAAGGCACGACGATCATCATGACTGTCGTCAACAATACACCGGCAACCATCATTTCGATCAGTGTGAATCCACGCCGATTGCGCAGCGCCAATCCGACTTTTGATGGAAAATACATTCTGGTACGAATTTGATTTCTCACGGTATCAACCAATATAAAAATGTTATGCCAGGGAATTCATGAGACTCACCAGTGGTAAAAACAGACCAATTACGAAGACACCCACCACACAACCGATGCCCAATATGATTGCCGGTTCAAAATATTCTCTTACCAATGCCATGCGATAATCGATTCGCCGCTCAATACTTTTGGCGACCGCTTTAAGCGCCCAGCTCAGGTTGCCGGCTCTTTGTGCAGACTGTAACAATCGCACTTCACTCGGAGCCAACAGACTGTAATCGTGCAGTGAAGTCCAGCAATCATTACCTCTGCGAATATCTTCCAGGATCGCGCGAAACCGCTGCGACATAAATCGATTCTTGGTCGTATGTGTTAGCGTCTCAAAAGCCCCCAGTAACGGGCGCCCCGATTCGGAGACAACATGTAAAAAACGTAAGACATCGGGGGCCCTCCCGCGCGGATAAATCCCTGAAAAAGACCTTCCATGCTCTTTTCTATCAAGAATACCCAACTTGATCAGAAAAACACTGAGCAGGGACATTAATACGACGAGTGCCGGAAAGAGATAGAAATAATTGACGAACCAATCCGAAGCCTGAATAAGTTCCAAAGTTAAAGCCGGCAATTCCATGTCAAAATCAAAATAGATTTTTTTCATTTTGGGAATAATCCAGTAACAGATAAACGCTTGGACTAACAACATGATTGTTACGACAGCACTGATATAAACCCACGTTCCCGGACGCAAAAAATCGCGGTCGTTGCGCCGCTCGGCACAGGTTTCCGCTGCCAATGCTAAAGCGGAAGGCAGCGTGCCTGATTCTGCACCCGCCTTCACCAGAAAATAGGCATGCGAGGGAATGACCGTGGGGATCTTCTCAATGGCATCCGCAAGTGACACGCCGCTTCTGAGCAAATCAACCAGTCGGAGAATTTGATATCTCCAACGCCCTCGCACATCTTTCGCAAATGTTTCCAAAACGTCGATTAAGGAAAGCTGTTTTTCTGAGGCGATCGCCAGAACACGCAACAAAGCCACCTGCTGTGAATAGGTGACACGACCAAAGATCGAAGAAAGCCCACACCCATACAGCAGGGGACTGCGTCCAACACTCAAAAAGCTTTTGAATCCCGAGTTACGATCCATAGGGTGACGATCTCTTCTGTTGATGACCTTATTCTAAGTGTTTACGAATCATCACGAATCTGTAAATAGTTTTATGAGAGCATATTCAGCAGTTTGATCAGGGGAGCAAGCATGGCGATGAATAAAAAACCCATCAATGTCCCACAGAAAATGATGATGAGCGGCTCGACGACACTCGCAAAAAATGTAATGCGCACCCTGGTCTGGCTGTTCAACATATCTGATAACGCATTCAGAATTTCAACGGAATATTTTGGTTCCGTTCGAGAAGAAGTTCCTGTATGGTCTGCCAATGTCCGCAAGAATGTCGCGGGAAATATATTTAATGATTCCAGCGGAGCTAATTGTGCTTCTCCAGTTAAAGCAGTTTGAGTAAATTGTCGACACGCCGCGCGTATTTGATAATTACTGGAACTTTCCCCTGACAGTTTCATGGCTTCATGAAATGGAGTTCCATTATCCACCAGTAAAGCCAGCAAATGAGAGAAACGGGATACCGTAATTCCACTTAATAAACCTCCTACCAGAGGTAAATGATAAATAATTTTTTGCGAGAACTCTTGACCAATGTCCGTCTTGATAAACCACAGGCAACCTGCCACTGAAATCAAAAACACAGGAAGGTACCACCACCATTGGGTACGCAAAAAGAGGGATGCCTGCATCAGTTTCAAAGTAATGGCCGGCAATTCCACCTGGAAATCCTGATAGATCGATATAAATGAAGGCACAATCCAGAATAGGATGCTCAAAAATACCAGTGTCGCGAAGCCCATCAGAATCAATGGATAACTAAGCGCCATCAATAACTGATTTTTCATTTCTGAAAGTTGTCGGGTATGTGCAACATAGTCCGCCAGAATTTCCGTCATTCGACCGGATTGAGTACCGGCATGTACCAGAGCACAGAGTTCACGTGGCGCTTTGGAATCTGCCAGGACGGTTTCCAAATCATTTCCGGCATCAAGTTCTGATGCCATTTTCTGAACGGCACTGCGAATGCGCGCATTTTCGATTTCATGCGAAACCGCCTCCAATCCCCTGGACAAAGGCAGCTTGGCACGCGTCAAATCAGACAGATGATCGGAAATCACTTCAAAATCACGCGATGAAAGATTCGAAAAACGGTTCGCCTTTGAAACTTCCGGAGCAGCATACGCCATCTCTGCTACATCTTCATCTTCTTCAATACGTCGAATGATTACGCCCTGGTCCTGAAGCAAACTGGCCACTTCATCCCCGTCCGCAGCATGAATGCGGCCTGAAACATCTTTGCCTTTCGAATTGATTCCCTGGTAACGATACCAAATCATCTGACTTCAATCCCATCAAAACGAACAAACGTAAATACATTCCATTCTTTGAAAATGACGTGCTCACATTAGAGTTAGAACTTTATGGATTCGCTAATTGTTTAAGCATATCGGAGAATGGCAGAAATAATACAAGAGAATAGCACAATACCGTTCCACCTCCGATAATGGTTCCAGTAAAGATCGGAAACAAAATTCGAAACCATCTCGTATAATTGGTTGCTTTTCTCCGATACATATCGGCGGCGTTTTTCAACGCCAGACTTAATTCATTCTGTTGATTTTTTGTTGTCAACAACCAGGTCAACAGCGGTGGCCAGCCATATTCTTTCGTCGTATCGCCTGTTTCCAGTTGAGACATTGAGTGTCGCTCTGCCATCAGATTCGCCGAATTCACCAATTGATCATCACCGGTTGCTTCCGCTGCCAACACGATCGATTCTGAAAATGGAATCTGCTGCTGAATCAAAAGCGACATCAATTCCGAAAAATTACCGTATCGATAATAATTCGCAATTTTCTGTACTCCTGGAATCCATCCAATCAGGCGACTGGTCCCTTTAAAATTCAACAACTGGGAACTGCCGGTCCGCATCCATAATATGACAAACAAAAAAAGTAATGCCGGGGGTATCATCCCCCAATACACGATCGTTGATTCCATGACATTTAAATATTGTAAGGGACGGGTTTCCCCCAGACGAAATGCCTCATACACAATGTTAAATCGCGCAAGCATTTCAAATAGAAATACCAGAAACAGACCATAGGCCAAACTGAATACGATCAGAGGATAAATCATTGCCATGCCGATCTGGCGCCGTAAATGAAACAACTCCCAGGCATAATTTGACATTTCCTCCAGTGCGACTGTCAATTTTCCTGATTTGATTCCCGCTTCCACAATCACGCGATAGACCTTCGGAAATCGATCGCCCTCTGAATTCATCGCCTCAGCCAGTGAACTGCCTCGCTCCATTTTATCAGCTAAGTCCGTGCTGATATTACCCAGGTGGTCGGGTAGTTCATTTCCCATTTCACGCAAGCCCAGCTCCAGCGGTATCCCGGCTTGAACCAGGGAAATGATCTCTTCGTTCAAAGCGATCAATTCGTCCAGTTCAAACTTTGTTTCTTTTGGTTGGGAAGTTTCCGAATCGTCTCTCGAATTCATATTCACACTCTCTATGGTAGAAACGATTTATTGCCTGGTTATTTTCTTTATCGTGAGTCGCATAACAGGGTCTCTCATTATTCCAAACGTGTCATGCCCAGAATGCGTCGTACTTCAGCAGGACTGGTGATCCCCTGGTTCACGGCTTCGATCGCACGATCCCACTGAGTTCGCATTCCTGATTTGATCGCCAATTGATGCAGAGCTGTTGCATCAGCTTGATTTAAAATGGCATTCGCCACATCAACCTCATTGGGCTGTAACATTTCTGTAAGAACGATCCGTCCCCTGTATCCCGTTTGGCCACAGTCTGCACAACCGACAGGAACTTTCCATTGTTCGGCAGGCAGTCCCAAAAGGTCCTCCTCCGCCTGGGAAAATCGCGCACAGGTACAAAGCCTTCTCAATAATCGCTGGCTCAATATGGCTAATAATCCGCTTCGCAGCAAATAAGGCTCGATGCCCATATCTGCCAAACGACTCACGGCTTCCGTAGCACTACCCGCATGGAATGTCGTAACAACCAGATGCCCGGAAAGCGATGCTTGAAATACCGTTTCTGCGGTTTCACAATCACGGATTTCACCCACCATGATCACTTCCGGGTCCTGCCTGAGAAGAGATCGCAAACCAAGAACCATATCAAATCCGGACGAAGGGTTCACCTGCGACTGCGCCACCGTGGGAACAACCACTTCAATGGGATCTTCCAGAGAAGCCAGACTGCGCGATCCTTTTGACTGTCGAATGATTTCGCGCAGACATGCGTAGATCGTTGTTGTTTTACCACTGCCCGCCGGTCCGGTCATCAATATGACGCCACCGGTTTGTGTAAGTAACCGCTTCAATTCAACAAGAATTTCGTCGGGGAGATTCAAACTTTCCAGATGTTTGTATTGCCCCGAACCGACAAACAAACGCACGACCACCTTTTCTCCATAGAGTGTGGGAAAAGTACTGATCCGTGTTTCGACAGCCTGTTCACCCTGCTGGCGAATCCGGCCTTCCTGAGGAACATCCGTCCGATAGGTCAATAAATGCGATATGACTTTCAAACGCGCTGTAATTCGTGGCGCCAACTCATGTGAAAAATCGGCAACGTGATGTAATACCCCGTCGATTCGCCAATCCATCCGCATTTTATTTTCGGTTGGCAGCAAATGAATATCGCTGGCATTCATCGCTTGTGCCTGATTTAAGATTAAATCAACCAGCTCTGTCACGAATTCCGGATGGTTCTCTGTTTTTTCAGGAAGCTGCTCCTGAAAGCGTTGGGACAAGGTCTCCTGCATTAATCGCCTCGATGAAAGATCTGCTCAATCGTTCCTGCTCGCTCATTCCGAAATTGAACGACGGCATCGACAAGCCCCCATTCACCAGTTTGCTTCAATGTCGCCTGCACGGAATTCCAATCAGTCTTGATGATCACTGGTTGATGAGTTGTGGTAGAGATTCCTAATACCTGGCTGCTTTTCACGTAGATTGCTTTCGACCAACCCGGTCCGCGATCAGAAGCCGCAGTCTGCGTCCTCTCTGAATCACGCATTCCAGACAACAGTGTGATGGCCAGAAAAAACATGACCCCGGCAACAATACTACGCTTGTAGATCTTTCTGGAACGGGCCTGCCGTGCGGCATCCAGCACTTGTTGACGGTGACTGCCTCGCAATGGAATTGCAGAGTCAGAAGAGACCTTCATTAGTTGTTCTTCAAGTGAATGATGATCTTCAAATTCAAACATTGATATCCTCATGCGTCATCGGACGCAGGTAATTATCTAATTTCTGGAGTGCATAACGATAACGACTGGCCACAGTATTCGGCGATTCATCCAGCACGTTGGCTATTTCTGCAAAGGTCATATCTTCCCAAATCTTCAAAACCACGACTTCAGATTGACTGGTAGGAAGCCGTTTAAGCGCTTTTCTGATCATTTGCGCTTCGTCATTCTCTTCAACGGTCTCTGAATCTCGTGCCCAAAGTTGTCTGCACTGAGCAAAAATCTGAATCGGCTTTCGCTTTTGCAGGATCCTTAATGCTTCGTTGCGTGTCACTCTTAATAAATAAGGCCAGGGCTGCTGCGCCGTTGCCAGAATTTTGGGCTTCACGGCAATTCGAACCATCGTTGCTTGAATCGCATCTTCAGCATCTGACATGTTTTTTGTGACTGTCACTGCATATCGGATCAGACGATGTGCCGTCAAATCATACAGAGAACCCAATTTATCGACACCATGATCCTGTAGATCATTGGCACAACATCGGATTTTCGCAGCAAATTTGCCCGGTGATTGTTTTTCCACAATGAATTCGATTCTTCAAGTTTCAGAAAACTCTAAGGTCATCCTGATAGAAGTATCACGACAACATCCTAACAGAACTGTTAAGACTATTTGACGAGTAAAAATTCTGTGAATTTTCCACAAACATCGACCCCATGCTTGTATTGGTCCTTATAAGAAAACAACAATTCATTTTCACCTGAATTTCCACTTAGTTCCTATTAGACATTATTTGAGATATTATTTGTTTTGCTTTTCGCTGTAATTTAGTTATTTTTCGAACTCAACCCTGAATAATTAACGTAAACCACTACCTTCAATATAGATACAGCTTTTATGTTTTTGCAGTTTGATCAGACTGAAGACGAACCACAAGCCATAAAATTACATGCTCCCTTCTCAAACAGGGATAATTGTGATGTCTTCTGAAAGCACAATCTCCAAAAAAAGTCTGGTCCTTGTTGGAATGCCCGGATCTGGAAAAACAACCGTCGGAAAACTACTGTCTGAACAGACAGGTCTTCCTTTCCTGGACACAGACGCATTAATTGAAGCAGGTGAATCAAAAAGACTGACAGAGATTATTTCTGAGCATACGGCAGAAGGATTCCGCACGATTGAATCTGGATACGTTCAATCGATTCAATCAGCAGGATCCATAATTTCTACCGGAGGAAGTGTCTGTTATAGTGAGGAAGCCATGCAACATCTGAGCCGTCTTGGTACGATAGTCTGGCTGGATGTATCACCTGAAATGCTGGAGCAACGTATTTCAGACACCTTTGATCGTGGCGTTTTGATAGAACCGGGATCAAGCCTGACAGACTTGTACAGCAGCCGATATCCGCTTTATGAAAAATATGCTGAGTTAAAAATCGATGCCTCACTACTGACCCCGCCGGAAGTTGTCTCCCAGATCCGTCAGCAATGGGATTTCTAACAGAAAAGCAATATAGATACTGAATCCGACCACTTAAGTAATGAAAATGATTGAAAAAACGATGTTACCCATTCAAAACGTCAATATTCACGAATCGGTTCGTTTGGTTGCTCCGAAAGAACTGAAAGAAACTTACAAGCGGAATGACAAAGTCACACAGACTGTCGGTGATTCGCGCGAACAGATTAAACGCATTCTCTCTGGAGATGACCAGCGTCTGATTGTTGTAGTGGGCCCCTGCTCAATTCACGATCCTCAAGCCGCCATTGAATATGCCAAACACTTGAAAGAACTCTCAGACAAAGTCGACGATCGGCTGTTTCTGGTCATGCGTGTCTATTTTGAAAAGCCCCGAACTACCGTTGGTTGGAAAGGCCTGATCAATGACCCGCATATGGATGGTACCTTCGATGTCTCCTCAGGCTTGAAAATCGCACGCCAGTTATTGCTCCAGATTGGTGAATTGGGACTGCCTGCAGCAACAGAAATGCTGGAGCCGATCACGCCGCAATATATCGCCGATGCCATTTCTCTCGCTTCCATCGGTGCTCGTACTACGGAATCCCCCACCCACCGTCAAATGGCCAGTGGTTTGTCGATGCCCGTCGGTTACAAGAATGGCACCGATGGCAGCCTGGATGTGGCGCTGAACGCCATGCTCGCCGCTAAAAGCCAACATAGTTTTCTGGGGATTGATGCTGAAGGCCAAACCTGCGTCGTGAATACAAAAGGAAATCCCTGGGGACACCTCATTCTGCGAGGTGGTCGATCTGGCCCGAATTATCAGAGGGAACATCTGGAAGCAGCAGCCAAGAGTCTCAAGTCGGCAGGACTGCCGCCTCACTTCATGGTCGATTGCAGTCACGCGAATTCCAATAAAGATTATCGCAATCAGGGCAACGTCTGGAATAATGTCATCGACCAGCGCATTGACGGCAACGAAACGATTATCGGCCTGATGCTCGAAAGTAATCTGCACGCTGGAAATCAAAGTCTGCCCAAAGATCTGTCTCAATTACAGTATGGGATTTCCATCACCGATGAATGTATCGACTGGGAGGAAACAGAAGCCCTGATTCTCGATGCACATCAAAAACTGGGTTAATTCAGAAAAATATTCCAATAGCACTCGATACCCACAGCTAGATGAATCGAGTGATTCCGGGGACAGCCCTTGGTGTCTCATCGATTTTACTATTCCAGTCGAGTTCATCGGGCACCAGTTTTTGCTGCGAGTTGAGTGCCTGCTCCCAGGTAATTCTTTTTCCCGTATACGCTGCCATTCGACCCAGGATGGCCATCAAAGAAGTGTGAGCCATACGCGTACCATCGTTGATCGGTTCACCGGCGCGAATTGAGGCGATGAAATCATCGTGTTCCGTCTGGTACATGTTATTCTTTTTCCCTTGATAGCGCCAATTGGTCTCCCCTTCGATGACGGGTGTGCGGCCGATTTTGCAGATGCCTTTCGAGCCAATGATGTAATCCCCGTTAGCTGAATAACACCCATCTTGTGATCGACAACCAAGAAATCCTCGAATCCCGTTCGCATATTCGTAGACCACAAAGCCGTTATCAAACGTATTTCCTTCTGCAGGAATAGCACGGCTCCCGAGAGCCACCGCCGCGGTCGGCATCATATCATCAACCCACCACGACATCTTGTCGACACTATGTCCACCTGAAAGCACGATGGTCACATCACCCGAAAGCCAAAGGTAGTTATACCAGTCGCGTATCTGCCATTCCAAATCAGACATTTCCGGAGTCCGTTTACCGTGATATTTGTGATCCAGAGAATTGCGGTAATAGGTTGCATACAGAGCACGCACTTCTCCAATCGCACCAGCTTTAATTTGCTCCGCGACGGCACGCATACTGTCGTTGTAACGCCAGCAGAAACCAGAGACGATGGCAAGTCCTTTTCTCTCTGCCAGTTCCGCTGACTTCAAGACGGAGCGAACGCCGGGACCATCAATGGCGGCTGTGATCTCAACGAAAGCATGCTTACCCCCTTCAATGGCTGACTTGAGATGTAACGGTCGAAAACCGGGTGGGGTTGCCAGCAACACAATGTCGACATCGCTGTTGATAACCTGCTGGTACGCGTCGAATCCGACGAACTGTTGATTTGCCGGCACTTTGATTTTATCGGGAATCGCTTTTTGCAACGATCTCAGGCTCGATTCAATATTGTTTTTGAACAGATCACCCATTGCGGAAAGCTCGATATTACTGTCGGCTTTTAAGGCGTTCAACACTGCACCGGAACCACGCCCACCACAACCAATCAACCCCACTTTTAAGGTCTGGGATTGACCAGAACCATAAACCACAGCTGGAAAACCAATCTGAGAAGCCAGTACACCACCTGCAGCCACCGATGCGGATGAATGCAGGAACTCACGACGTGACTTTTGAGAACCGTGTGTTTCATTCATGGTGTTCATCCTTCTGAATTGAGTAGTTTGATTATTTGCGCGGACCGTTCATTTCTGACAGATACGTTTGGTAAAGTTTGAGTGGTTGGGACATCTCGCTATCCAGTGGGGTTAAAGCCAGACGCACCCGCACTGTTCGCTCATCACCGGGAATCACATTATCGCCAAAGAGCGAAAAATCGAACGCACTGTAAGATGTCAGGCGGTCAGCTTCATTGTCGGCGTGATAGCGCGTACTGATCGCATAACAATCCTGAGGTCGTGACATCAGAACGACACCCAACTTTTTTTCTTGATCTGTCATGAAAGCCAGACAACGCGCATAATGCCTGACAGGACACATCTGCACGGTAGATCGATTCCATTCATTTCGGTCCCAGCGCCCATCAATACAGTGCCGCGCGACGTGAGCATCACGCGGAAAAACCAGCACCGTCTCACGAAACACATCATTCACACTCGGCAGCACCAGTTCATTTGCACGACGGCCACGCGTCCATAAATAAACATGCGGGATAAGAGCTTTGTCAAAATAGTTCGGCATAAAGACTTCGTAGGCAGAATACGTTCCCGATGATTTCAGTGTCAGTGTCAGATCGACCACATTCGGTTCGCTGACTTCATACCGCGCCGTCAACACTCCCTGATGTGAATCGGTCGCCGCCCACTTGACTTCAACCCAATGATCATCAAATGTAATCGTGCGTGCCATCTTACGTGGCTCGTCCATGACCTGATTGACAGACATTAGTTTATAGAAATTGAGCGCAGAGTACCTGGTATCAATCACCTGTTTTCCTGTGCGTTTATCTGTCAGCCGCGTGACTCCATGATAGGGGCCGTCCAGACGAATCGTGCCCGACATTTGCTTTGTGTCGAAGTCGAAACTGTCCTGTGTGGAATTCGGTTTCAGAATAACTTTCGACTCGTCCGCAAATGTAATCGGCGTACCCAGACATGAGAGGACGCCACAAAGTGTAAGATGTTTTATGAAACTCATCGAGTTCATGCTTTACTCTTTCAGTGCAAAGTATTGTGAAATTATGACTCCGAGTTCATTTCCAATTTTGTGATCCACTCAACCAGGTTGCAGGGATTTCCAGGCGGCGTCTACTAAATGATCGGTTGCTGAGAACAGATCTTGATCAAGGCGCCCGCGAAGCCAGCTTCGACATAAATGAATGGCCGGACCGACAATCTGTGAGATGTAGATCTCCGGTGGAAGCCGTACGATTTCGCCACGATCAACAAATGGTTCGAGGTGCGGCCAAACGGATTGAATATAATGATCATTCAATGAGCGGAACTGGTCGCTGATTTCTCCCAAATCATCGGCCATACCCAGCCGCGTCAGATAAAGGGCAAGTGGCGGATCGTCTGCGACATCTTTTAAGTGTGTGACGATCATGGCCTTTACACAGCCAAAAGCCGTCGTCTCCTGCTCCAACGCCTGTAATATTTTGTGATGATAATCGTGCATGCCTTCCAGGAAGAGCGTCAGCGCAATCTCATCTTTGCTGCGAAATAAATGGTAGATACTGCCATGACTGGCTTTCGACGCCACTCGGATTTGCTCGATCGTCGTACCAGCCACACCCCGTTTCAGAAAACAGGACAAAGCGGCATCCAGGATTTCGCGCCGCCGCTGTTCGGTCGAAATCCGACGACCACTATTCTTCGATGGGGGAACACGTAATTCTTGTTTCATATTTAGAACAATAATCTAGACTGTCAGTCTAATCAACGAAAAAATGCCCCCAGAGAGGGATTTATTCAAAAAAATGGCTTTGGATGAGATCGAACAGAGACAATCTATCCTCATGGAATCGAAGCTAATACTGCTGCAGGAGTTCCGGTTTGCCGACCGAGACCACGGGAAGCTCTCCTTCCAGATAGGCACGATCAAACAAGTGCAAGACGGCGCCCTGTGGTTGATCGGAAGGGCCTTCTGTTCCATGCAACAGGTCCATGCGACCGTCTTCGTTCCAGTCGGCGGCATCGAACGAGCAGGCGTGATTGTAAGCCTGAAGATCCTTGCCGTTCAATTGAAACTTTCCGTGCGCTTTAAACCGGGGCTTGGTGGGGCTGCCTGTGTTTTCATAATAGTACACCGACCACACGGTTCCTTTGATCAAATCGAGATCACCATCTGAATCCCAGTCGACGAGCAGCGTATGGTTATCACTGTTATTATTCTGACCGCCGAACCAACCTGTGACCGGCTCGCCACTTTCCAGCTTCAAAGCAGGGCCGGCAGCAAAGTCCATTCGACTCGGATCGGGTTGTTCACTTTTCCGAACGCAAACGTGAAAGGCATTATCCCGGTCTGAATGAATTACCAGATCCATGGTCCCGTCTCCGTCAATATCGCCGATAGAAATTTTGGAACGCCATGCCAACTCATCAGTGAGGCCGTTGACTGTCACAGTTCGTCCTTTGGCAAAAACCGGTGCTTTGCGTGACCCTGTATTCTCAAAGTACTTCGTTTCCCAGCGCTGGCCTGTCACAAACAAATCGAGATCGCCATCACCGTCCCAGTCGCCCATCGTAGGGCATAACCAGCCATACATTGGTTCGGTCGGTCCCTGCGGTCCGAAAGTGGAGGGATCATCTGATTGCGGATCCACCCAGTTCGGCATCGAAATTGGTTTGCCACCCGCATCGAGCATAACCGGTGCTTCAAAGACCGGGTTCAAAGTAGTACCACGATTCTTGAACAGTCGCAGACCTGTGTGAAAACCACCCACCAGATCCAAGTCGCCATCGTTTTCCCAATCGACTGAGATGGTGAAGTAGGACATGATTTCTGGATCAACCTGTTTGGCGATACCACGTGAGATTAATTTTGGATAAGTCGATATTTTAGGGATGCGGGTACCTGGCACAGTTCGACCGCGAACAGGCTTGGGCAAGGCGGCTGCGTGTTGAGGTGAGATACTGAAAGGATGAGGCAAAGATCTTTTGACTTGTGACTTCGGATTCACATTCTCGAAAAATTCCCCGTTGGAAATCATGTCCAGGAGACCATCTTCGTTCCAGTCGACCAGGAAAGGAGAGTCGACGATTTTCACGCCAATGGGTATCGGGGCTTCAAACAACGGTTCTTCGCGGCTGCCACGGTTTTCACAAAATGTGAGTCGGCCACCTTCCAGAGGTCTATCTGTTTCAGAGTGAAACAACAAATCGAAATCACCATCGCCGTCCCAGTCAGCATATTCCACTGAGCCGTTGGCATGACCTCGTCCATGAATCACGATCCCATTCAAATCCGTCAATGTCACAGGCCGCGCGTACTTGACGACACCTTTTACTTTTGTCCCCGTATTCTCCAGCAAGTCATACACCATAACGGCCGTGCCATACGGGGCAACGCCTTTACTTGTGTCGACTTTTCGAATTCGACTGACTTTCCGATAACCGACAATAAGATCAACATCGCCATCACCTTCCCAGTCAATTCGCCGCACGCCCCGCGGTGCCCAGACCAGCCGCTTTCGCAAAATTCCCGGATGTTGCTCCCGGAATTCTGATTCTTCTCTCAATTGTATTACTTTTTGAGCAGGCTTCAGAATCCATAACCCGTTCGCGTCGCGTTTGCCCGTGTTCTCCCACCAGTTCAGCCAGAGTGCCGGACCGAACCCATAGAAATCCGGATCACCATCACCGTCCCAGTCGTCAACAAACCCGTTCTGAGGAAGCAGATCGGATCGCAGGTAATTTTCTTCACTGTCCAACAGACGACGACGTGGCAAAAACAGCGGTGCCTTTTTGGTGCCCACATTTTTCAGAAAATAAACGGCGTTACCAAGACGTTTTTCGAGCTCCTGATTGTGTTCAAATAAGCGAAAGCCCCAGCCAATCAGATCACGACGACCATCGCCGTCCCAATCGACGTGAATAAACTGCGAATGAAGCGGCGTAATGTTCGCGGGACCCGATTTACCGTGATTGTAATGGAAGGTGTCGCCGATCCCTATTGGGCCCGAAAATGATCGCGTATTTGCCTTGGCCGCTAGCTTGGGGTTCCCGGCCTCAAAATGAAGCTGATACTCTTTACGTTTCGGTCCGGTACTGCGCCAGGCAATCGTCGCCTCACCTTGATTCTCAAGGTCGCCACTGATACTGCAGGGAAGATTCACTTCACCAGCCTTGATCCTAATCGAACTCCGTAAAATCTGCACAGTTTGATTTCCAAGCAACTCTCGGAAATTGATCGTGACTGCGATCGGCGAATTTGCTTGTGTGTTCGAAGCGACAGTCAGCTTGACTTGATATAAACTCTGCGCCCCTGTATCGACGTTTTGTGCAAAACTCGACGCGGTGAATAACAATAGAATGAGAAAGCTTGTAATCGTTTTCATGCTGGTGGAGGTGTCCCCATTTGTTCGGAATTCCGGGTGTCAGGATTTTTGACGCCTTCTACAATTTGAGAAAGGGCATTCGTAAGTACCGATGTCGCCGTTCCAACCCACAGAAACGTATAACCCTTGGCTTGCAAAGCCGACACATCGGTTCCCGCCCATACTTTTTTTCCCACTGCATCAGCGGCTGCTTTGACACGATCCAAAGCTGCCAGATAATCCTCATTCTCAGGGTTCCAGCAACAGCCCAGGTCTGCAGAAAGATCGTAAGGTCCAAGCCCCAGTGCGGTCACCAGAGGATGAGCGGCTATCGAATCTACATTGTCGACACCAGTTTGCGATTCGATCTGAGGGATGACAATGAAATGATCTTCAAAGTCAGTTTTCCAGGTTTCGTACTGGAAATTTTTTTGCCAGTAATTACCCTTTCCACCCGGTCGTCGACGCCCCCGTGGTGGCATCAGAGACGCTTCTTGAACCAAATCAAGCTGTGCAGTAGATTCCACACACGGAATCAAAATACCGCAGGGACCTAAGTCAATCGTTCGCCGAATCACAGTCGGTTCGCATGAGATCGTCCGCACCAATACCGGAAAATTCGCCAGTCGCCCAATCTGGCAGATATGGGATACCAGTTCATCAGAAAAGTCACCATGCTCACTATCGACGACCAGATAATCCAGGCCACCTTTCTGACAAACTTCTACCAATAAAGGCCAGGCATGGTCGGTTGCCATCAATCCGATGACCGGCTGGTCTGTTGCCAGTTGCTCTTTTAAACGTTTCGCAGGAGATAGCATTTTGAGTGGCTCAATTCGCATGGTTAAAGTAATAGGGAACAGAAATCATCCTGTGTGCGAAACCGAAATGACAGGCTATGGCGATGAATTCTTTTTCAAAGCGGGTAGAATAGCATTTGCCACCCGCCTCCCGAGAAAGGCAGATCCCACAGAGTTAAAATGGATATTATTAGGTGCGGTCCAATAGCGGGAGTGATCCGGTAAAACAGCCGAGTATAAATCATTCACGGGTATGTTCAGTTCGTCCATCAGGGCTTGTGCCGTCGCGTTGTATTTCTGACAGCGCACGTCATCGGTGATCGAAGCGGGCGCTTTCGCAGGCACAGGTGTTGTGCTGGCCCAGATCAATTGGGCACCCGTGCCGCGAAGCTTACCAATAATGGTCTTCAGATTTTTGCGATACTTCTGCAGATTTTCTTCCGTTCCTTTATGTCGCGCAAAATCATGTAGTCCGGAGTTAAAGTGAATCACATCCCATGTTCCCTCCGCGAGAAACTCGTCCAGACTCTCAAAGAGTGTCTCCGCTTTACCGGGCCCCATGGGAGTACGATAGACATCTGCATGACCCGCCAACAATCGGCGAACCGTATCGGTGTAGTAGATCGAAATGGAATCGCCGATGATTAACACATTGGGAAGATCTGGATTGTCTTTCTGATATTCGTAAGCATTACCAATGCGTTTCATCAATCTCCAACTGTCGCCACTTAGCTTTTCCCAACGCTGCCGGGCTGGAGTCGTTTTTTCGAATGCTCCGCTGGCAGTCCAGTCAAAAATACGCAGTTCCGCTTCAGTATCATTGACGCTGGTCGCCACACGCAGCAAACTTTTACGATCGACACAAATTGCCAGATCGCCTCCTGATGGCTCCGACCAGAGCGTCTGTAGCAACTCGCCATTAAGTCTGATTTGTAACGCGCCCCCTGTTCGTGAAAAATTTAGAGTGAAGGGACTGCCATCCAGCTTGATCGGCACCGTATGCGACATCTCCATGTGGTCGTAACGAACGGTATCGAGGCGAACACCTTTGATTGTCAGCCTTTGATCTTCAAAGGCAAATTCGTACCAACACTTACCTATCTTGAGACTGACCATAACTGGTCCAGGAGCTTTGCTGAGCTTCACCAACCCCATCTTCAGATTCATCTGAAAATCACCAGGTGCGAAAATTACATCTGCCAGCATCGCAATACTGATATAGTGACTCCCAAATTCATCAACGGTACCAGGCGGCGCAGAACGCAATCCGAAGTATTCTTTTTCAGCCTGAACAACGCCCAGCATCGTATCACGCTTCAACTTTAAAACCTTGCCTTTTGCAATCAGCTTCTGAGTAACTGGATCCTCTGCGTTTAGACGACAGGGAAAGTACGTTGAAACCGCGAGCACGATAACCGCCAAAACAGTCAGCGGTCGTCTGCAATGCCACATGACATAGATCCTTTAGAAATGCCTGAGATAATAAAAAGTAATGCAAGAGAGAATCAGATTCTGAATTCAGTATGACCGCGAAGATGGCACCCTGCAAGCGATTAAAGAAAGTAGCCCCCGATGTTTCACAATTCGTCAGAGTCACCCGGACTGATACTTTTTCGCTTTAGTTTCAATCGGTTTACCCGTAACCATTCACAGGATAGAATACAGAGACAAGCAACATAGATCACCACCTTTCAGAGTGAAATACTCTAAGCTCACAATACGCGTTCAAACGAAATTGGCAGCTTCAGGTGCCTGCTACTGTCATAATGTAAATTTTCTGTGGAGTCATTTCGTGACATGAAAACACTCACCAAAGAACTCTGGATGGATATCCCAGAGCGACGACAAATTGTTTCGATCCACGATGACGTCGAACAACTGGTCACCGAGAGCGGCGTGCAAGACGGCCTGGTGCTCATCAACGCAATGTACATCACCGCGTCCGTCTTTATTAACAACAACGAGCCTGACTCGTTGATTGAGTAGCACATCTTTGCGAACTGTGTTTTAGGAAATGAGCTCTATTTACGGAGGGTCGTTGACGTCCATTTTTCGATTCAATAAGATTTCGTCACATCTGAAACGTCAATCACACCATTAGAAATCTCATCATGAATTCAGTCACCAAAAAATTTGAGCCGCCGAACATTGCCGAACTGTCAAAATATGACACTCCCACGATTTGCAACGCGATCGAGCTGTTCAATGTTCGACCTCCGACGGCCGGTTACATGGACCGACGCATCGCCGCTTGCTTTCCGGACCTGCCGCCGATGGTGGGCTACGCCACCACAGCAACGTTTCGCTCAGCGGAACCGGCCCGAAAGAAAGCCGGCGATCCTAATCTGTCCGCTCAGCATCTCGAATTCTTCGCAAGCCTGCCTGGCCCTGCGGTCGTGGTTTTTCAGGATCTCGATGACCCACCTGCGGGCGCGACGTTCGGTGATGGGATGTGTCTGACGTATAAAACATTTGGAGCGGTCGGATTAATCACATCGGGAGCCGCTCGAGATCTGGACAATGTCCGCGCACTTGACTTCCCGTGCTTCAGTAATGGAGTCGTTTGTGGCCACGGTCATTGCCATACGGAATCGATCAACGTTCCGGTTCATGTAGGTGGCATTACAATTTACCCAGGCGATTTACTTCACGGCGACTGCAACGGAGTCACAACGATCCCGCTGGAAATCGCCCACGCTGTGCCTTACGCCTGCTCCGAATATCTGAAACACGAAGCAATCGTGCTCGACCGACTTCGAGCCGGAAACACTGATATCCCCGGTCACCAGCAAGCCATCGCTGAGATGGGGCGGCGTCTTAGTAACCTTAAAGAAGAATTATCCGGCATGCTGTAAATCAGTACGCTAGAGTACATGAGCGACAAACGTTGCAGCCAAGAGTAAACGGCAGGAACAAAGCCAGCCATACTCATTTTCAGTACCATCAAGTATTAACGAACGATGCAGTCAGGCATGATATTGCCGAAATTCAGACGAAATTCGAAAATAAATCGCTAATTTTGTGTACCACACTACAATAATTAGAGACTGCGATTCGATCCTTGATGCATCGGGGATCCAGTCCCTTTCAATTTCTGACTGAGCTTTATTTAACGTTCGTTATTCTTTGAGGACTCAACCAATGAAAATCAAACTCGCTTCTTTCTCACTCATAGGGGTCGGCGTTCTGCTGGGATTTCTAGCAGCGAATAGCGGCCCTCGTTCAACGATGGCCGACGACACACAGCAAACTGTCAGCAAATCCACTACCAGTTCAGAAAATTCGAAGCCCTCATGACCTTCCCCCGATGTTAGTACCAGCCTAAGTGAGAGAATCGGGGTTCATGGGGTCGGTGTTCTTCTGGAGTGAGGCCGTAGGCCGAACGGAAGAAGAACACCGCGCGGCAAATGCCGCAGGGGTTTGGTAATTCAATG
>JAHZKX010000032.1 GCA_022600195.1 Planctomycetota bacterium | reverse complement strand
TTATTTTCTGTGATGATTGGCAAAGGATTGGCATCCGCAGGCTTGGCCTCGAAAGCAGGACCCTTTTTTGCAGCGGGATCACTTTCGAAGGGGTTGAATTCTGGTTCGATTGCGGGGGCCGGCGTTTGTGTTGCTGGCAATGCAGGTTTCTTTGTCGAATCAGGTTTGGCGGGAGTAGACTGAAACGGGTTTTCTTCGATTGAGGGAGTGTCAGGAACAGTTGGTGGCTTAATCTCAAACGGCGAATCGTTGGATTCGAGTGTTTGAGCGGGTGAATTGATTTCAAATGCAGGACTCTTCTCAGTTTTTGGCAACTCGTCACGAAATGCGAGTTGATCTGGTGCTGGTGTCAGTGAAGGTTGGGTCGGTTTTGTTTTTACCGAGTCAAATGGATTCTCAGGTTTTGTTTCTTCTGGAATTTTCTCGCGTGGTGGAATCGATGTTGTTGTAAAACCCTTCATACGCGCCGGGTCTGATGTGGTGGGAGTGCCAAATTGCGGTCCTGTTTTGAATTCAGTTTGCGCGATGCCTGTTGACTCGTTTTTCGCTGGTTCTGCAGTCGGATTTTTGACGGAATCCGAAAAAGGATTTGCAGCAAGACGGGGTGCTTTCGTTTCAGGCGTGCTTCGAAAATCCAGACCTTTTACGGGTGCCTCGAGACGTTCATTTATCACTGTGGATGATTTCAGATCGCCCGCTATGGGTTCCTTTGTTGCCCCCGTGAGTCGGATTTTTGGAGTTGAATTTTTTCTGTTCGGTGTAAACGGAATTTCAGCATCTTTTTTTATGGGAGCTGCATCGCGGGCTGTCAATTCAGACAGCTCAGCGGGAACCTGATCGAGTGGGATAATTTTTGAATCCGTTTTGGGTTCTACTTGGGTTGGTACACCGGTCAGATCTGCTGCGGTGCCGAGAGAACCTGAATTCAAATCAGCTTCCTTCTGGACTTCCAATTGACTTAGTTGTTTGTCAATCTCGCCCGTTTGCATTCCTTTTTGGGCCTGAAGAAACATCAATAACCCGAGACCGACGACTCCAGAAACGGCGATGAGTTTGATCGCTACATTCGACATGGGACTCCCTTCCCGCTGAACAAGCTCTTTAAGTGACACAGACTAAACTTACCGCTATCAAGAGTTGGAGAAATTCAGTTTTCACAAACGATATTGATAGCTTTTGAGCACTGTTTTAAGTGCAAAAAATATTCGACGTAGCCGAATAGGACATTGTGTGGCAGCTTAATAGCAAATATTACAATTTAGGGAAAGAGAATATTTGGAGAATTCTACGTATCTGCTTATAAAAGTAGATGATAGGTCCGTTGGATACCTGGGGAAATCAGCCGGTTTTATTCCGATTGAGGCGGTTCAGTATCAAAATCAAACCACTTCATAGCACTACTCATTGGTTCAATTCGAAGCACCACATAGCCATCCTGAAAAATCCGCACGGTGCCCGTTGATTCTGAGACAGCAATGGCAATGGCGCCAGTTTCTTTGGAAATCGCGGCCGCGGCCCAGTGCCGGGATCCTAAACCTTTCGAAAGTGTCAAGCCTTCAGCCGAGGCGTTTAAAATACGGCCCGCTGACTGAACAATCCCATCAGAGCTGATAATAAATGCTCCATCGATTTGAGCAAGTTCTTTCATGCTTTCCTTGACGCGGGGATTACTCACCAGGCGGTCTTTTTGGGAATAACCTTTAAACGGGTCATGAACCTGTTCGTGAGACAGGGTTAAGACTTTGCGATGGTTTCCTACTGCAAATAAAGCACCGACCGGTTTTCCCTCCCGACCTTCACGGCCGATTTCTACTGCTAGATCGACAACGGTTCTTAATGTCTGCAAAGGAACTTTGGTCTCAAGTCGCTGTAAATCTCGAGAAGTCAGTTTTGCCAGATGATCTGCCAGGCTGACAATGCTTAATGAATCTGCGTGCTCTCGCTCAAATCCGGCATAAAGTGCAATAATACGGTCACCAGATGCAAGGATTTCATCGGCGATCGCTTCCAGAATGGCCTGGCTGATTTGAACCTGCCTGGTTTGTGGCTCGTGAATCAAAGGGACCAGGTCAATTCCATCTTCCTGAGCGGCACGCTGGACATCAGGTTTATCAGATGAGACAACCAGTCGCAGTTTCCCAAGTGATTTCTTGATTTCCATAAAGTCATAGGGAATATCGGCCAACAGGAAGACAACTTCAATCTCACAATCACTGGCCAATCGCTTGGCCGCTTTTAACAAGCTCGTTAATTGTTGAGAAAGTTCAACCCGTTTCATATCCACTCTCAATTAAAGTTGTTATGGCTAATAATCTCTTTTCCAGACATTGAACGTATCACTTCACCCTTTCGTCTTGCAGATAAACTTTCCCCTGTGAAAAGTAAGAAAGAAACCTGGATGTTTAGGCGATGTTCACGTGTTGGATTCTGAAGCTGGAGAATTAATGGAAAAGACAGTGTGCAAGAACCTGCATGCATTTACGCCGACACCTCAGTGTAAAATAATTGTTGTCAGCGTCAACAGTGAAGCTCTTGCCAGCCTTTAAAAAAGTGATTCCAATCTCAAAACTTAGTGGAAAGAAAGAGGTCTATTCTGTCAAAACGGTATGAGCTGAAATTTGGTGAGCAATTTGAGGTAAGATTGATTATTTTGAATCAGTGTTTGTGTCCGTCTTAGCGATGGTTGCGGGGTCCACCAGTGTCTCCACTCGAGAGGTAATCGCACGCATTGCTCCCTGACCGTCGAATATTCCGATTTGTGCTTTATCAGATGAGACATCCTGTGAAATGATAACTCCGCGTTCGATGTCCAGTTTGATCGACCCAGAAGGTGTTTTTTGTATCAGTTGGAGCCCGATTTTAGGGTCATTCTGGCGTTTCAGAACTTTGGTTTTGAATTTAATGACCGCAACCTGGTCTTCCATGGATTCCAATGTAAACGTCCGGCGAATGGGAACTTTTTTTCTTAATGTTTTTCCAACAGACACTTCGACATCATATTCTTCCTTCCAGCTGTCACCAATTTTGACCTTATTTTCAGGAAGCGGGATCATAAATCCCTGGTTTTGTGCATCTGGCTTCTCTTCTTTAGAAACGACTTTTCCCAGGGGAGAGTAGACAATTCGAGAAGCATTGCCGATCGACTTGCGAATGGGTTCAAATTGTTTCAGGTCTTTTTCTATGGGTTGTTTAGAATCAAAGGTAGCAGCTTCCTGGTCATCAAGCTTCACACTCATCTGCACACGGTCAATCATAGTTTCCAGTGTGCCATTTCCCTCCTCGTCGACCCAGATCACACGATAGTGTTTTAAAGTATTCGTGTTATTTATCGTAATTACCTTGGCCTGATTCTTTTCAACAACCATTTTATTCTTTGAATCAACATCGTAGTGCACAAATTCGTTAGCAGTGAATTTATATCTCAAGGTATATTCAGTGGCGTCCTCTTCCGCAAAAGTGGGCGCTGGAACGACTGTCAACAAACTTAGAACAAATGAAAGCACGCAGTACGCAAAAGGCCGCATTGGGGACTCCTTCCCTCATAAAATGGTTGCTAATTCTCCATAACCTCGGGTGAGATTAGCACATCGATGAATTTATGGGGAGGGCATTTTTGCTCAAGATCGAGAAAAATGGCTCGAACCGACTACTCAGCGCCATATTTCGGCTGTCCACCCCAGCCCAGTTTCCGATTGAGTCTGGAATAATAGTTAAAACCGGGGATACGCGCGAGTTTAAATGTGACCGAAGCTTTGGTGATTTCCAGTCGATCGCCAGAAGAATACGGAACTTTGATTTGTCCATCGATCACCAGCATCGCTCCGTCTGGTACATTGGCGGCGGTTAAAGAATAGAGGCCGTCGGCTTTATCAACGAGTGGCCGATTTGAAGGAGTATGTGGGCAAATCGGCGTGATCACAAATGCCTGCAGGTCTTGCTTCAGGATCGGACCTCCAGCAGACAGACTATGTGCGGTAGAGCCGACTGGAGTGCTGATGATGAGGCCATCCCCACTGTATGTTGTTACCAGCTCGTTATCGATGGCCAGTTCCACATCAATCATCGACATTGCACCCGCCGAACTGATCACAACTTCATTGAGACCCAGGTAGGATTTTGATGTTCCATCAGACAGAAAATGTTTGCATTCGAACATCAGGTGTTCGACGATTCGGTATTTTCGATCCAGAATCAACGCGAAATTTTTGCAGAATCCTTCGGGAGTTAAATCGGCTAGAAAACCCAGTCGTCCCAGATTGATGCCGATCATGGGCAGTTGCTTGAGTCCCATCTGACGACAGGCACGCAAAATCGCTCCATCTCCTCCCAACACAACAACCAGGTCGGCCTCAGAATCAGTTGGCGAAAAATCCTCAATGACGGAGACAGACGAGACGTATACAGAAGATTGTGCTTGAATGTAGTTGTTGATTTGCTCCCAGGCCGACTGGATATGCGGACTTTGATCTCGTAGAAGGAACATTAAATTTAAAGGTGAATCAGACATATTCCTCTTTCAGCACGGAATCAAAAATAGTTGTAAGCATTGATGTGTCAGGCATTATACGCATACTTCAGAGAGTATCCAATGTTATGGCCTGGGTTCTACATCAGGACGGGACAGATTTGTGAATGAATCGCGACGAATCCATTCAGATAGACTGGAAATCAGGCAGATCCAACCAGAATGTGAACCAACCTCATCCTCTCCAACTGTGATTTTGAATCCAGATCAGTTACGATTGGATCTGCTCAGTGTCATTGTTTAGTTTATCATTGATAAAGCGTTTTCATGAATTATTTTGCGCATGGAATGCGGTTCGTTGATCGGCCTTATTTTCTGGCGGGAACGGCCCTTCCCGATTTATTATCGGTTGTGGATCGTCGTGTCCGACTCAAGATGAAAAATGTCGTTCCCTTGACGCAGGACAAATCATCAATCCATGCTGAAATTGCCTCCGGAATCAAACAGCATCTGGACGATGATCATTGGTTCCATTCCACTCAGGGTTTTCTGGAAGTCAGTACCGATCTCTCTATTTTGTTTCGAAATATTTTTGCAAACGATGAGTACGCGAGGGTTGGGTTTTTAGGGCATATCGTGACAGAATTGTTGCTGGATGGAGTATTAATCCAGCAAAATCCAACCCTGATTGACCAATATTATGAGGCATTCAACCAGATTGACCCGCTGGAAATCGAAGCCGCAACAAATCGGATGGCGACACAGCAGACAGATCAGTTGAAGCTCTGGCTGCCACGATTTCATAAAGAAGGGTTTTTAAGAGACTATCTGGTTCCACAAAGAATGTTGGTACGCTTGAATCAAGTGATGAAACGAGTCAAACTACAACCATTACCAGAGGAAACGATTTCAATATTAATAACAGGCCGAGAGATCGTGGAAAATCGTATCGCCGATTTATTGCCGCCTGAACATTTTTTAATTTCAATTGATTGAAAGAGTATCACAATGAAGTACGGCTTAAATATGTTGCTTTGGACGTCAGATGTAAATGAGTCTCATTTTGGTCTGCTCGAACAGATCAAAGATTGGGGTTATGATGGCGTTGAGTTACCTGTTTTCGAAGCAGATGAAAAGAAATTTTCACAGGTGGGAGACAAACTGAAAGAATTGGGCCTGGGTTGTACGGCAGTCACCGTTTGCACGCCCGATGAAAACCCGATCTCCAGTGATGCAAAAATTCGTGAAGCCGGCTTATCTCGATTGAAACAGATGATCGATATGTGTGCCGCCTCGGGAGCCACACACCTGTGTGGGCCGATCCACTCTGCTCTCGGAGAATTCAGTGGTGCCGGACGTACTGATGACGAGTGGAACTATGGCAAAGACACACTGGCGAAAGCAGCCGATCATGCACAGCAGAATGACGTCATGCTCGTCTGTGAATACCTGAATCGTTTTGAATGTTATTTCCTGAATAGCGCTGAAGATTGTTCTCAGTTTACACGCGAAGTCAATCACCCGAATTTGAAAATGATGTATGATTCGTTTCATGCCAACATCGAAGAGAAAAGCATTACTTCTGCCGTAAAAGCATGTGCCGATCAGATGGTGCATGTGCACATCTCGGAAAATGACCGCTCGACCCCCGGCGAAGGCGGCGTGAATTGGGATGAAACGTTTGCCGCTCTCAAAGAAGTGAATTATGATGGCTGGCTGATGATTGAAGCATTCGGACTGGCATTACCCGAATTAGCAGCTGCCACTCGCATCTGGCGCAAAATGTTTCCCACAGAAGAACATCTGGCAACCAAAGGTTTGGAATTCATGAAGACCCGTTGGGAAGGCTGAATTCCTCACGCTGACTGAAAATCTAAAAAGAGTAAATATCACTGATGGTATTTACTCTTTTTTTATGATGATTCAAGAGACAGCCTCTGAAACAATTTTCATCGCTTCCGCACAAAGTTCCTGCGCTTCTGTTTCTTGTGGCGCTTCGGAAATAACGCGAATGATTGGTTCCGTGTTACTGGCGCGCACCTGAACCCAGCGGTCGTCCCAGTCGAGTCGCAGACCATCCCCTTTGGATGCACTCGCCGAATCAAAATGTGCTTCCAGTGCGTCACAGGCTGCCTCAACCTGTTCCCGGGGGCAAGTGATCTTATCTTTCACAATACTGTATTGGGGTAAAGAGTCCGCCCATTCACTTAATCTTTGACCAGATGCTGCCAGGCCAGCCAGGACATAAGCCATGCTGACATAGCTGTCACGCACATAGCCGACGTGAGGTTCAATGACTCCTCCATTACCCTCACCCCCAATAATGGCAGATTCCTGCTTCATTTTGGCACAGACATGGGCTTCTCCCACATAGGAACGAAAAAAGGGACAATGGTATTTGGCGGCAATATCGGCAGTCACCCTGCTGGTCGAACCATTGACGACAATCGGTCCCGGAGTTCGCGCCAGAACATAATCAGCGCCCAATGCTAACGTGAGCTCTTCTCCAATAAAGCGTCCGTTTTCATCTACAATCGCTAAACGGTCTGCATCGGGGTCTTGTGCAAAGCCGGCATCCGCTTTGTGTTTGATCACTTCATCGCACAGGGATGTCAGGTTTTCTTTGAGAGGTTCCGGAGTATGAGCAAATTGACCATCCGCCGTTCCCCCCAGTACAACGACTTCACAACCAAGTGCTTCCAGTAAACGCGGTGTCGCTACGCCACCAGAACCATGATTACAATCCAGGACCACTTTGAATTTACGTTGTTGTATTTCAGGGACATCGACCAAATTTAAAACACGCTTAATATGCGGCCCCGCGACATCATCACAGATTTCCAGCGTACCGAGTTGATCCCAGGGGACATAGTTAAACGTTTCGTTGTTGAGTACATCCAGTAGCTGTTCCCCTTGCGACTGATTATACACCGAACCTTCCGCCGAAAAGGGTTTCAATCCGTTCCAGGGAATCGGATTGTGGCTCGCGGTTATTTGAATTCCACCCGCTGCTTTGAGGTGAGTCACCAGAACTCCGCAGGTAGGAGTCGTGGCAATCCCGGCATCAATCACGCGGCAACCAGTTGCAATCAGGCCGGCTACAACAGCATGACGCACCATTTCTCCACTGCCTCGTCCGTCCCGTGATACGACAACAGTCCCTTGGTTTGCCAAAGTACCAACGGCTGCGGCAAAACGAGTTAAATATTCGGGCGTTAATCCGTTACCGACAACGCCCCGTAACCCCGAAATACTGAGAATCCGTTCCGACATGGGTTTTACCTGCTCTGAAAGAAAGTGTGTGTAACTTGCGTTTTACGACTAGTGCTTATTTGGGGAAAACCATAGTAAAGGCAGTCTTAAATGGCAATGCCGACTCAGAGAGAATTCAGTCGATTGAGTCAGGGTTCAGCCATTCTTCGGCCAGTTGTTGGCATTCGGCAACACGTTGGTGCGTCAGATGGAGCAATTCTTTTTCCGCGTCTCTGTCATAATATTCCTGTATTTCTGATCTGGTGATCGGAGTGCCGAATACCACTCGAATCGGCTTCGGTCGCAGAAAATAGGCACCACGGGGTAATGCTCGTAATGCACCGGCAATCCCAATCGGATAGATGGCACTGTCAGTTCGCTTCAATAATGCAAGAAACCCAGGCTTAAATCGCTCGACTGTCCCATCGGTCGTCCGCGTTCCTTCAGGGAAAATGCCGACAAAATTGTGATGTTCAAGATTATCAACCGCTGTGCGAATACTTTGGGAACTGGTTGCCCGGCGACTGATGGGGATGACAAATTGATAACGCATAAAAGGCCCCAGGATCGGGATGCGAAACAGAGAATCGCGGGCCATAAAACTTACCGGACGTTTCAGGGGTAGACAAATCAGTAAGGGATCGAGAAAACTCTGGTGATTACTAACCAGTAAGCCCCCCTCCTCTGCCGGTAGATTATCTTTACCCCGTGACTGATAGCGCAACCAGAGCGCAAAGAAAACCTGCAGAATCCACTGAAACACAATCCATGTCATGTTTCTGTAATTCTTGCGAATGGAAGAAATTGGGTTTGATTCAGTCAACGACTCCGCCCCTCAATCAATCTCTTTGAGTTCCAGTTGAGCGGGATCAAGGACAACATGTTTCACCAGTTCTCGTTTCCATGTGTACGTGATATGGACTTTACCATCAGAGGTTTGGATTACAGCGGGATAAGAATACTCGCCTTTCTGATCTTCCAGGACGAATCCGGTTTTCCAGTTTTTTCCATCAGAGGAAAGTGCCACATGTAAGGGGCTGCGTCCTTTTGTGGTCGGGTTATATACCAGAAGCGACCGACCATCTTTCAAAGTGACGGCGTCTGTACCACTGTTGGGGTTCGGAAGCATTGTCTCAGTCACCTCGCTCCACGAACGGCCGTTATCGTCTGACCAGGCCTCCACAATTTTACCGACCCGACGACTCCGACACAGAATCTGCAATCGATCACCATACCGCAACACAGAAGGCTGAATCGCGCCCAGCTTGTGTCCATCATTCAGAGGTCCGGTTCTATGCCAGGTTTTACCCAGGTCGGGTGTCCATTCCATCTGAAGTTGCCAGCCATCATGCTCCGTACTCGCCGGACATAACAGGGTTCCATCGGAAAGCAGAAATGGTTTGTTCTTGACTGGTCCCACAAAACCATCAGGCAAACGCCGCGGTTTCCCCCAGGTCTTGCCGTGATCATGCGAGATTTTCAGCATACCCCACCACTCACTCGGGTTCGGCCCGACTTTATAAAACAACAGTAACGTTCCCGGCTTTGTCTGGAATAAAACGGGGTTCCAGCAAGGCCAGCGGTGGCCCTCATCTTTAATACCGTTAGCCACACTGGTCAGCTCAGACCATCCGTTTCCGTTATTTCGCGAAAACCAGATTTCCACGTCCTTATTCTTCTCGGCGGTCCCACCAAAAAATGCACACACAAGTCCTTCGGGAGTTTCCGCAATCGTCGAGGCATGACAGGAAGGAAAAGGAGCCTCTTTATAAACAAATTCCTGCATGACCAGTCCCGGCTGTTGTTGAGTCGTTCCTTCGGGAGCTTTGCCCGGCAATAGTGTTCCGTTACAAAAACCGAAGTACAGTGACAACATCAGAAGAATTTTCACACGCAGAAAGCGACTCATAGTTGGACCTTCTTCAACAGGACTTCATATACAGGAGACAATGAACGGCAGAGCATCCATTGTAGAAAAGTGAGAATGCCAGTGAAAATCTAAACTGCATAAAAGCGAAAAATGGATTCAGATTTAGCGCAAGTCTGCTATCCACACTATTTTTCGGGAATGTACAGTTGAGTGAAGAGAGACATACGGGCGAATTGTTTTTTACGTACAACATCGATAGGATGACTGATTACTCTGAGGGCCTCTGATCCTCAGTCGATTTTGCCTCGTTTGTAACTCATTTCGGATCATTCTAAAGCTTATGGTCGGATAATGTTCCGTGGAATGAGTTCTCTAAAATAGCAATTGTGCTTGTTAAAGCCAAATTATTTCAATTACAAGAAGGGTTTTACAATGGATGCTGAAGCATTGAAATTAGCAACGCTCTGTCTGCATGGTGGCCAGGAACCAGACAGTGCTACCAACTCACGGGCCGTTCCCATTTATCAGACTACATCCTACACATTTAATGACACTGACCATGCGGCCAGACTTTTTGGCCTGCAGGAATTCGGTAATATCTACACACGTTTGATGAACCCGACGTGTGACGTACTGGAAAAACGATTGGCAATGCTCGAAGGCGGTTCGGGAGCGGTTGCTGTGGCCTCCGGGCAGGCAGCAGAGTCTTTGGCCATTCTCAATATTGTGGAAACCGGACAAAATATTGTTTCGTCTTCCAGTTTGTATGGCGGAACTTACAACTTGTTCCACTATACTTTTCCAAAATTTGGCATTAATACGACGTTCGTTGACCAGAGCGATCCCGAAAATTTCAGAAAAGCCATCGATGAAAATACGCGATGCCTTTATCTGGAAGCGATCGGAAATCCGGGCTGTGATATCGCCGACTTCAAAGCCATCGCAGACATCGCACATGAAGCCGGCATTCCCTTAATCGTGGATACCACTTTGGCCTCACCTGCCTTGTTCCGCGCATTTGATCATGGGGTAGATATCGTAGTCGCTTCATGTACCAAATTCATCGGCGGTCACGGCACATCCATCGGCGGAATCATTATCGAAAAAGGAGACTTCCCCTGGGACAATGGAAAATTCCCCGGACTTACCGAACCTGATCCCAGTTACCATGGTCTTAAATTTTATGAGACCTTTGGTGAAATGAATCTCGCGTATATCCTGAAGCTTCGCGTACAATTGCTGCGTGATCTGGGACCGGCAATGAGCCCCTTTAATGCCTTCCAGTTCCTGCAAGGGTTGGAAACATTGCATCTCAGAATGGAACGCCACAGCCAGAACGCGATGGCCGTCGCTCAGTTTCTGGAAAACCATCCGAAAGTCTCATGGGTCAATTACTGTGGGCTGGAATCACATCCTTCCTATAAAATGGCGCAGAAGTATCTGCCCGATGGTAGTGGTGCTGTCTTTGGGTTTGGGATTCAGGGAGCGACATCAGAAGAACAACAGGCCAATGGAATTAAACTCATTAACAGTGTGAAATTGTTCTCGCATCTGGCGAACGTGGGCGACAGCAAATCGCTGATCATCCACCCAGCCAGTACAACACATCAACAATTGACACCTGAAGAGCAAGCCAGTTCCGGCGTGACTCCCGATTTCATTCGTTTGTCGATCGGAACCGAAGCACAGGAAGATATCATTAACGATTTAAAACAGGCTCTGGATCAGATCTGAAAACGAAGACTTTACAAAGCCAAAATGAGAAAATCAGGAACCGACTGCAAAAAAACAGTTTGGTTCCTGATTTTCAAATAAGTTTACCGATGTTTTGAGATGCTGCTGACGATAATTCTTTGTACCAACTCTAAGATGGCACAGGGAATCACTTGTCGGATGAATTTAAGAGAACTAAAATAACCGCAGAAATCTATTTCGCCCTTGTAGCTCAATTGGCAGAGCAACTGACTCTTAATCAGTAGGTTCTAGGTTCGATTCCTAGCGGGGGCATTCATAAGGCTGTATCTCACAACGGGTTACAGTCTTTTTCTTTTGCCGGTTTTGGACTGTTTTTCGAGGTGTTAGCTAAAGTGTTAGCTGAGGCCTGTCGCAGCTTCTTAACCGTCTGTTTTGCGTCCTGCCCGACATAGAATTGCATGGTCGTTGCTATGTTTTCATGTCGCATTACTTCCTTCAGCTCTGTCGGCATGATCAAGCGTGACCACCGAAGACCAAACGCCCTTCGAAAATCGTGAGCTGATGCATACTTTGTTTTCCCTTCCGTTTCAGAGACCTTGACGCCTGCCGCCTCTCCCATTCTGGCGATCATCTTTGACGCGGTGTCCATTCGAATGCGTTGCTTGCGATCACGTGAGCCTATCGGATTGAAAACAAATCCCTCTCTATCTTCCGTGGGTACTTCTTTCAGCATGTCCACGAATTCGGGAGCCATTGGGGTTTGAGTGTATCGACGCCCCTTCTGAGCGTGTGCTTGGATGTGCAATAGTTCGTTTTCCAGATCAACACAGATATTGCTTTCATCGGTCCAATGGAGCTTCAAGGCTTCGCCTAAACGCAAGCCAGACCACCAGAGCCCATTCAGTAGAAGCTTCCATTCTTCAGGAGTCTTTGAATCAATCACGTCAACCTTTTCAACCATTCGATCAAATTCTTCTTTTGTGATCGGGCGCCCCTTCATGCCTGCTGGATTCTTTGGCATTCGGATTTTAGGCGCAACGGGAATAAAACGCTGCTCAACTGCCCAATTCAAAGCCGCTTTGAGGTGAACTAAATGAAACTTGATCGTTGCTTCTGAAAGAACGGTCTTTGGTTTATCCTCAGATCTCGATCTTGGCTTGCGTAGCTCTGACTGAAACTTACTGATTGCTGCTTCGTTCACACTGCATAAAAGCTTTGGATCTATGATTCGTTCCAGACTGTTAAAAACAGTACCGTAGCAATCATGCGTTTTCTGTGCATGGCCGGGAAGATACTCATCTTCAAACCGTTCCCGGAATGAATCCCACGTCATTCTGATATCTTCGTGATAGGTTCCGCTTGCCAGTTGCTTTTCAAGATTGCCCGCAAAGCGTTCGGCATCGCGTTTGATCTTGGTTCCCGCTGATCTGGTTTTCTTTCGCCCGGTAACCGGATCAACCCATTGACAAGAGTAGTTTGTGCGCCCCTTCGGCTTGAATACTGTGATCGCCACTGCTTCAATCCCCTTTTTTGAGTCGTTCGATAAAAAAGGGCTCCCTGCTGCCCGCCTGACGCTGTTTGATTTGATATTGGTGTCAATGTTCAATAATTGCATGAATCGCGATACAGGCGATTCTGTGAGGTTTGAGAGACCCCAAGGAAAATATTCATTAGGGTCATCGTTCAAAACCTATTCACATACTAAAGTCGGTTCTGGTTCAACTGGATTATCTGGTGCTAGATGCTCCGGCCTGATCGACAAAGCCATGACCGAGCGCATTCTGTGTTTACCGTCTTTGCTTCGGTCAAGCGTATCACGGTTAAGCATGACACATGCTTTCGCTGCCTCTGCATGTCTACCCGACATTCCAACCTTTTCGGCTGCAATATCACGAGCGTCACCGGGCTTACAACCTTCCGGTAAACGTTCCGGAAGGTCTAATCTCTTCCCTTTCTTCTGCCGTTTTGATGCACGTTCCGCTCCGCGCAAGAGTATGGATTCTGGTTTACATGGTTGTTTTTTAGAATAATCACATGGGTGCCCTTTCAGGCTTTTAGAGGCTGTATTGTTGTAGCCAGATTTCCAGTTGTCAATAAGGTTGTCAGGTTTCTGACAACCTTTTTTCCCTCTACCGCTACTGTGTCGTGAGATGTTCCAGCGAGCGTTGCAACTTCCTTTTGAGTGTTTATTGACTTTTCAGAATTCTGTAAAGTCAAAGAGGACTTCCCGCCAGTGCTGCTATCTCGTTTCGTGTCTATACTTCTGTCAGAATTCTGACAAATGTCTGTTCTATTTCCCTGTTGTTCTTTCGCCTTCGCAGCAAACAACGGCTCTTTGAGTAGATAGAGTTCGATTCCCCGCCTGTGGAATATGTGCCACAGGCGGAAAACATAGGCAAAAACCGCCCTAGTTCATGCCACCTCTTAAAATCATGGCCAATTCACTTGGCCCATCATTTTTTGTCGTGCCGACGTTCAGTCCCGTCCTGGCTGACGGCGTCAGGCCGAATTGTCTTGCCATGCTCTCTACTTCTCGCCAGTATCTTGATCGAGCTTTCGAGGCCGGATGCTCTTTTACCTGTTCAATGCCAGCTCTTGTAATATGTGCCACGTAGTAAGCTCCATGCTCAGCGATGTGCTCGCAGGATTCAAGGTATAGGCCATAGGAGTCACATAGCAGCCTAAAGGCCATTGAATCAGCTTCAGACAGAATTCCCATACTCGCAAGGATAGGGGCAAGCTCCTGCCATGCTTCAGCCGCTGCGCCCTTGATGTCTTCGGGAACTGGCAGCTCGTTTGATTCAAGCTCGGGCCCTTGGTGTCTGCATTTCTGAAACGTTCCGTCGCGCTTGTGCTGTTCGATACTTTTACGCGGTCGACCCATGTTTCTACCTCTTATTCGTTTATTGTTTTGTTGAGAATAAAGACTCCCAACATGGCGTCGTTTTAAACCATGTTGGGAGTCGTCTCACGCATGGCGAGTTTTAAACCATGCGGAGTCTTACTCCTCAGGACCTTGAACCCATAAAAGGCCCTGAGTAGCAATTTCACCCGATCCAGACCTACCGCTAATGAGTTGCAGATCTGGCTCGGGCCTGTCAAATACTAAGTGGTGATCGTGATCCCGCTTAATCGACGGAATGCTGAATTGCGAGTCAAAGCGTAGTCGCAACGATAAACCAGCTTCAAAACAACCTGATCTTTTCCAAAATACTCGCCCGCTTCTCTGGAAATCTCCACACGGAAAGTTCCTTGCTTCACAGCGATCAACAATTGAGAGAAGTCGGCCATGATTGAATAGGCTGTTGAAATATTGCCCGTCTGAAGACGCTGGATGCCTTCTAATGACGGAGGAGCCCCGAGCCATGATTTTGCACTGGTTGAACCGTCGCCAGTGGTCAAAATATCAGTATTGCCTGCAATCGTTGGATTCAGGATATACGCGGTAGGCATCTCGTTAGCAGTTCTCAATTCAATTGCCATTGAATGGAAATCTTCCCATGCAATATCGGCTGTTGAATCATCGGTATCTGTGATCAACGTAGAATCGACCAGCCCGATATAGCTTGGATCGGTTGCACCGCTAATGATAAAGTTGTCGAGGTCTTCAGCCGCATCCTTTACAACGGCATCCTGTACCACCTGAGCTGCATTGAAACCGTCTTCCAATAACTCGACTGACATTGGAATAAGTACAGCTCGCTTGTGAAGGTTCAGCAACTTAGAACCAAATGTAATACCTCCCGTTGGAATTTGCTCGCCTTCACCGACTGAACTAAATGAAGCACCAGATTCAACCGTTGCAATTCGAGTGTCCCCAGCTGGCAGGTCAATGAATCTTGCACCAGCTCGGGCAAGTACCGAAGCATTACGCACACGGTCAATGATCTGGCGTTCCAGAGGATTCGGGACTAGAAACCCGCCACCAGCGTTATCAGTCGTTGACAAGTCGTTTCTGAACTCGGGGCAGATATCGCGCTGACCTGTTGCCAATGCGACAACATAACGGCCAAACGTATCATTAGGGATTTGCTTGTCCTGATTCCAGGCCGCCATCGATTGGCCTTTACTGTAAACAGGGATTTCCCGACCGCCTACATCTTTGATAATTTCCGGCTTGTGGCCTTGTCGCGATAGCTTTGACGTTCCCGGTTCACCGTCTACCCAGTCTTCAGGGTCGATGTGAGATGTCGGCAAGTGTGTGCGGTCGGCATCATCTGCAAACGCTTCCAGCTTTTCAAGCCGCTCCAGATCGTCAGCAAGTGCAACGATTTCGTTATCTACGATTCTATCTACCGCCGCCTTTTCTGCTTTGGTCAAGTCGCGTTCTTCTGACTCTGCCAATTTCAAGTATGCTTTTGCTTCGATCTTCTTAGATTTAATCTCAGCTTTGACTTCATCAATCTTTTGTTTGAAACTCATGGTTTTAATACCTTCAATAATTTGTTTGAGTGAAGGCATGAAAAAACGACACGCCTTCACAGTAAATGTGATTTGCGTGCCGCTAATGAGTTGCACTTATATTCGATTGTCAGAGCCGCTAATGAGTTGCTCTGGTTTCTTATCGCAAGTTTACTTTGCTAGTTTAGTATCGATCTGCTTCTGATTCAGGAAGTTTTCAACGTCTGATCGTTTCCAACGTTGAGTCTTGGGCGCTAACTTAATGGGCTTGGGGAATTTTCCTTTATCGGCCCATGCTAAAAGGGTTTCTGCTGTTACGCATAGTTGCTCAGCAATTTCCCTGGGTGAAACGTATTCTGTTTGATCTTCCATTGGTCACTCCTGAAATTCTGTTAATTCGTCTCTTAATTATACCTTCGATTTTTTAGTGGTCAATATTGCTTTAACTTGCGTCCAGCGAGTCCTTCATTCCTAACCAGATACCAAGGCAACGCGTAACTAAAAGTCGGTCGAACATGTGAATATACTCGATTATTTTTGGGAAATTTCCAGCAAGCACGCGAATGCGTTCTAGTCCGACAATTCCGTTTGCCAATTCCTCAAGATTCCACTCTTCAATGAAAAGATCCTGGATACTGCAAGCATCTTCGCAGTTTGTATTCAATTGGTTTTCCCGATACATCAAAGCTTTGTAGATATACCCCACAAGCTTGGGGTGTTTTTCTCTGAATGTTTCGTCATGGCATGTGCCGTTTAGCATTCGCAGCTCTTCAGTATCGAGCTTTAAGAATAGCTGACCGAATCGAGCCTCTGAATTATTTTTTGCTTCTCTCATGTCCCACATAATGAATTCCTCTTTGAAATTGATTGATCTTTATTTACCGCTTTCGGGCAAAACGCTTTTTCGCGTTTTTTTCCACGCGCAAAGAAAATGCTGGTAATGTGGTTCCCGATCGTTTTCGCTCAGGTATACAAGTGCCCATACCCCTTGTTATGCTTCGTCGTCCTCAATCGGTTCAGCAGACACGACACGCAAACCAGCCGACCCAAACAATATCTTGAGCTTGTTAATCATTCCTTCCGTTGTCGTGAACTCGTTTACTGGTTGAATCACCATTCTGAATACTTGCTCTGCTTCTTTGTCGTTTGCTTTCTTAATCATTGGTCTACCTTTCTAAAACTGATCGCCTTCAGAATCAGTTGGGAAGATTTCATTCAAATCACTCGGGATGAAAGTATCCTGAGTGTCACTCACTGCATTAGGCACGCACTCACCACTCGGAACACTCCCCCCTAAAGGGGGAGAGAGTACCGCGTGTGTGTGATAGCACTCGGGATCTCTAATTATTCCGAGTCGTTCCGAGTGATCCCGACTGAGTTTATATCCACTATATTTCTGCTTCTTCGTCGTCTGTTCTATCCCGTCGATTGCTTTGCCACCGTTTGAACATCGCAAGGATTCCAAGAGGAATGGTAGGAATCTCATATCTTCCTTCTTGGTCTTCCCGCTGGTGACGTTCTCCATTTCTTCAATGCACTTTACTAGGTCGTTATCAATGAAATCCGAACTGGTGAGCCTGTCACGAATGCCATTAGCACCGTCTGTATCAGCGAGATAAGCACCGAATGCCATCAACTCACGTTTGCTTACTATGTCGTTCATTCCGTTCAGTCCATATCCTTCCGTGAAAAATATCAGTAATCACCTATGCCTTCGCGCCTGCGGATCGGACGGAACGACGGAACGATGTTTTACAAAGTCCCCCCCCGTGCGTGTGTAGGGGATAGTTTTTAGATAATCGTTCCATCGTTCCGTATCGTTCCGTTGCTGAAGTAAATTCATGCTCTTAGTGCCACCCCCTGATACCAGATCCCGTCATTTCGGATCTTCTTATAATGTTCACCGAGATAATTACCGGTGTTCTTTTTGTTGGGTATACTTTCCCCATTGGCTTCACACCATGTTTCAAACGCTGAATACAAATCACCGAACCGAACACGCATCCCATCATTGACATAGCATTCAGATTCAATGAACTGACCGATCACATCGGATTCAGATTTATATTCTTCAGTTGCTTCTAGGACTGTTTGTGGATCGTTCAGCCCTTGCTCCTGCCAGTTGAGACAACCTTTGACCATCCATGCCAATATGCCCGCTGATTCTTTCTTGAGCTTTTCAGGGAGCCGTGAGTCTGCCTGTGATCCTTTGAAAGTCTGAACGAATGGAATCAGCCGTAGTCGTCTCCAGATGCCGTAATCGCCCCCATAGACACGTGGCTTGTGGTTCGTGCAAAGAGTTATCAGGTGCGATGGGTCGAATTCAAAGAAATCTTTATACAGATGCCTGGCTCGGATCTTGTCACCACCCGTGAGGGCCTTCACGAATGCTTCTTTCATTCGCTTGTTGGCTTCGGTTTCCACAGCGGAAACGAAACGCTTACCGTACAAATCAGCCCTGTCAGTGGGATGCTGATTGTTGCCGGTATCCATCAGTAATTCAGGATTGGCCTGCATTGAGTAATCAGAGCCGAGCGTTTCAAGAATCGCATTCAACAGTGTTGATTTGCCGTTTGCACCACCACCCCAAAATACGGGCAGGATATGATCGCGAATGATTCCGACCAGAGCAGAACCGAATAGGCGTTGCAAATAGCCGATAACGTCCCCATGATCAGCAAAGGTTGATTCCAGAAAGGAATCCCACACAAGTGATGTTGCGTCCTGATTAAATGAAGTTGAACAGATGACCGAAATCAGATCCCCCCGTGAGTGTGGTTGAAGTTCTCCCGTCTTGAGGTTGATCGTTCCATTCTGGCAATTAAGCAGCCACGGATCGGCATTCAGATCAGCAACCATAATTGGTACCAGTGATTGAGCCTGCTTGAGAAAACTGTCAATGCCGCGAGTGTTCGCAGCTCGCACAGCCTGCCCAATGCACGTTTTTTTTTGTTTCTCATCAACAATGTCGTGAGACCTTTTGAACCAATATTCTGAAACAGAGTGTGCCTTTTTAATAATCTCGCCTGAGCCATCTGGCTTCCAACGAGTGCCGTCCCAAATCATCCAACTTTTCCACGCATGGAGATATCGAATATCATCCCCGTGAATCTCAATGAGGACCTCAGCGCTTTTGCGGTCGGTTGCTTCATCGCTGTGGAATGTTTCTTCTGGCTCTAGATCTGTATAAATCCCTTGATCTTCAGATTGCTCACCACTGCTGACGATATGGTCTTCGTCTGTCGTCGCAGCTTTGCCCCCATGCGGAGCCAGTGAGCCAAGCGGCTTCTTATCATCTGGAACGAGTGGAAAGACTCCTATGCCCTTACTAGCGTAATCGAGCGCCGCTTGTTGTAGTTTGTTTTGTTTCACCATCAAGCCACCTCCCAAATCGAGAGAGTGGCGTTGACAATTGCAATAATTTTTCTCATAATCTAACAGTCCCCTAATAGTCTGTGTGGATACAAAAAGCCTCTGTCCGTTACGAGCGGACAGAGGTTTCCTCTTTGGCAAGATAGGACAAGAAGTCGGAACCCATGATAAACGCCCTATTATGGCGATAGATGACCCGCAGGCCGTTCTTTCTGGCAGAACGCATCGCGTCCCGTTTTAGGCCGGTTCGTTTTTGAAGCTCGCTAAGTGTGTAGCAAGCGTCCTGAGAAATTTCTCCACTCTCTGTCGATTTCATTCTGTCATCCCCCGTTATGGATTGTTTAAGTGTTGGAGCGGAATTGCTTCAACTACTCTTACAATAGCAGGGGAAATACAGTCGGCTATAGCCCTTTTAGAGTTCAGATGCGGTATCGGACTTACACTGAGATAATCGGACTTAATCGGACTTACGAGGAGGATACTGTTCCCAGTCCGATGGCACAGATGACCTCAAACCAACTTTTTTTCTATCGGACTTACGAGGAAGATACTGTTCCCAGTCCGTTGGCATACATGACTTCAAAACAACTTTTTTTCTATCCGATCCACGTGTTTCGTGAACTACGATTGTCTCGTTCTTAATCATATTTATAAGTGTTTCCTGACTTACGTGAAATATCTTACGTAAAAATTTGTACGGGATCGGTTCTGACCATTTACCTATTTCGTCCGCTACCTTTTCTCGCTCTGTGTCACCCGTGAGCGAAAATAAGTGATTCCCTATGCGATCTTGCACCTTCCAAAGCATGGTCAACAAAACTTCGAATTCCTCTGTATCGAGGCTGCGACCAAAACGGGTTAAACCACCACCAAAAGATTTTGTTGAGGTGGTTCTTGCGTGCATCGCGTGCAATAGGTCGATAACACAATCAGTATTGATACTGGTTTTAGTATCGCAGTAGGCAACAATCGCGTGTGTCGGAAGGTCCAGGTCACGCACGGAACACGCATCGTTTTTATCGAGAGAGCCATCGATAGCAGCTTGTGCCAAGTCTCTGAGATTAACAAAGGTGTCGATAACAATTAAATATCGATCCTCAGGGGACGAGTTAAAGATTTCGTCCCATTGCTCACGGTTATTGTCCTTAGAATGTGTATCCCAAATATCCATCGTGACACCCTCCCGAGTGAATCCAAAATAAAACAAGGGGCAACCGAATGGATAGTTCGGCTTTCGGAAGCGATCCTAGCCCCGTGTATTGTTTCTCTGGTTCTATCTATATTTTAATCGAGATATTCGCCTAATCAATATTAAATCTGAACACGTTGTCAAGCATCCAAGTTTTCACAGTGTCGTGATTGTTGTACTTCACTTGAAACTACTGGCAAAGGATGTAGTATCTAAGTAAGGCATTAGTCTGGGACTGGCGCGGAACGAACTGACAGCTCAACCGCTGTTGGATAACAGTTATCCTCTCGGTTTTAGGTTCTAATCTGCCCCGCGTATCAATTGGAAGGGTGTTAGCTAAAGTGTTAGCTGGCGCAGCCACCAACCCCCAAACCGGCAGTCATCCAACTATTGGCAATCATTGCAAAACTAACTAGAAAACAATCAAATCGATTCCCGCCCAACGGTCAACGGTGGTTGGGTTGGGACTCTTAATCAGTAGGTTCTAGGTTCGATTCCTAGCGGGGGCACTTCAAAAGCCATAACTCAATCCGAGTTGTGGCTTTTTTTTTTGCCTGTTTTGTACCTGATTGACCAGTTTTTAGGGTGTACCTAATTTCGATGGTATGATGCATTAGTTACAACAGGAATTGAATTAGGTACCCGAGAATTAATGGCACACGAGTTAGGTCACGCATGAGGACGACCGAGACAATTTGATGCACCCAACGTCCACGTCGGACAATATTTTTTATTCTTACGAGAACAATTTGACCGCAAAACAGTGTAGTGACGCCCGAAAGATAGCAATAGCCAAATACCCGGCCAAATAATACAAATAAAGACATTCGAAGTCGGACTATTCAAACAAAAGCCAAAGTGCCCGCTTGCAACAGAGCATAGTCACTGCGAGCCCATGGTGATCAAATTGGATAAAACGTGTTGCCATTGTAGCGGTTCGCTGTCAAGGCATTCGTAATATTCTCATCGGATAGAAAGAGCGGTGCACATATGATTTTGAGTCAAGTCAAAACCAAACGTTTTAGCGCGGTTTGGATATTGTGTTCATTGATCACTTTTTACATTCTATTGTTTTCATACCAAATTAGTGCTTCGTTTCCATCGGAATATAAAACTGTCGATGGCACATTGGGCCTTTATTATATCCGTTGCACATTGGGTGAATGGTATGAATTGGAAATAATGCGTGTTCTCTTTGGGGATACTCCAATTCCGATCGCCTCTTATGCTACTCGCCTGATGCTGTTTTGGCATGTCATTGCATCGTGTTTAATTGGCCTTGTTTTCGCACCTGTTACGCTGATGGCAATCAAAACCAAACGTTTTAGCGCGGTTTGGATATTGTGTTCATTGATCACTTTTTGCATTCTGTGGTTTTCATACCATATTTATGGTTCGTTTCCATCGGGCCTTGGAACAGTCGCTTGCTTTTTGTCTTGCACATTGGGTGACTGGTATGAATTGGAAATAAGGCGTGTTCTCTTTGGGGATACTCCAATGATGATCATCTCTGATGATACTCGCCTGATCCTGTTTTGGCATGTCATTGCATCGTGTTTAATTGGCCTTGCTCTCGCACTTATTACGCTGATGGCAATCAAACCTGCTAACAAAGAAAAAGAGGAACTAAAGAAGGTGTAGATAATATGAGTACCGAAAATTCCACGTACAACGGATGGGGCTTCAGTAGCGTAGGACAGGCTCCCTGTAAAGACCGTAGAGATAGGTAACAGTCGTTCGGAGACATGGGTAACACTTTTATTGTTCATTAGACTTTCTGAATACCTAATCTTGTCGTGCACACATTCTTGGAGGGACCTGTTTCTTCACAGCCGTTACATACTGCTGAGGACATATGTTTCGTTTTTCTGACTCTCGAATATTGCTCGGAGAAGTGCCCCGGCAATATCAACGAGATTGGCTGTTCGAAATCGATACCATCGTTCTGTTATTAGATTATTTCCATTCCATCGAAGATGAAAAGGACTTTCGAACTCACTTCGACTTAATCATTTCAATTTTGCTAAAC
Source organism: Planctomycetota bacterium (assembly GCA_022600195.1). Lineage (GTDB taxonomy): Bacteria > Planctomycetota > Planctomycetia > Planctomycetales > Planctomycetaceae > Gimesia. The sequence goes on along the minus strand of JAHZKX010000032.1, from coordinate 155,650 downwards.
ATTGCCCGATTTGATCTGGATAACTGTTGGCGGCTAGACGGTCCAACATGATGAGATTGCACCAATGGTTGTACTCCATCGGGCGGTCAACCGGTTGACGTGCCTTTTGGCTCAAAAAAACCTCGAAAACAAGGGTTTTCTGCAGTGTTGGCAGGCTCTTGCGGTTGTCGAGAATCGTTTCAAAGCGGGGCGTCCACCCTTTACAGGTACGCTATACACAGTATAATGCGAGTGTCACAATAGTTGTGACGAGCAGAGACAAGGTGTAGGTTAAACCGCCTTCGGGTTGTTATTCTCTTCCCGCTTCATTCTGCGTAGCAGTGCTTCCTTGTAAGTGACTGCTTCGGTTTTGTGGCTCTATCTGCTTTCTTTATTTGGGCTACGGAGCGCTGCACTGCCGGCCGTTTCGTGTATTACAGGTTATTAAGTTGGAGAGCAGAAATGCCACAAGGTAAGATCAAGAGATTAGTCACAGATCGCGGATTTGGATTCATTGAAGGAGAGTCAGGAGACTTGTTCTTTCATCATTCTGAAGTTCAGGGAAAAACACTCGAAGAACTTCAGGAAGGTGATGTTGTCGAATATGAAATAGGCGAAGGTCGTAAAGGACCATGTGCTACTTCTGTACGGGTATCTGAATAAGTTCGTAAGTCAGACAAGTCTGAATACAGAGAAACGCCCGTGCTGAACAGCTCTGGGCGTTTCTGCTTAAGTGCCTCTCTCATCTGACGAAGTCAGATGGGGACGAAGATTTCTCAGTGGGTTCACGTTAGTCTGGCAAAGCCGGAATGTTTTACGGGACCACCTATCCGCTGTTGGATCTTACCGTCGCGGATGGCACTGGCCAACTCTGCAAAGACTTCATCCAACGCTGCAAGATAGCTGGCAATGTGCCGCGATTCATGTGCGAGAGTTGCATTAAAAGCACCACTGGCAAGAAAACCATGTTGTAACATTCGCGCCGTCATCAACGTTGCCAGCTCAGCCGATTCCGGATGATCGAATGCAAGCACCGCCATCGCGGGATGACCCACAGTATTGATCGGCACGTTATGTTTGCTACCCAGTTCTTGCCACCCTTCAATCACCTGCGATCCAATCTGCTCAAGGTGCGCGGGGATATCCAGACTCATCTGCTTCCGCACACAGGCGACCGCTGCCGCAGGACCCACGCCTTCGGTCCAGAATGTACTGGAAATAAATGATTCCTGTGCCGCCTGCATGATATCGCGTTTCCCAATGATGGCCCCGATCGGGAATCCGTTACCCAGCGTCTTGGCAAACACAGCGATATCGGGTTCCACACCATAATTTCGATGCGCACCACCAAGACAGAGCCGCCACCCACTCGAAATTTCATCGAAAATCAAAGGCGTTTTCAGTTTGTCGCAACGTTCGCGGACGCCTTCAAGGAAACCAGGTTCCGGATCGGTTTTTCGAGTCGGCTCCATCACCACAGCCGCCAGTTCGTGTCCATGTTTTGCAATGAGAGCGTCAAGCTCATCCAGTCGATTGTAACGGAACGTCAAAGCGGTGCCCGACAAACCAGAGGGAACGCCCCGTGGCTCAAGACCGGGCAAAAGGTGCCCTGTTAGATGGTCGGTCTGTTCACCTTCATCGGTTGCAGGCAGGTTTGCGGAGAGATACCAGTCATGCCAGCCGTGATATCCACAAATGGCAACTTTATCACGTTGTGTGCAGGCACGGGCAATTCGGGTGGCAACGACCATTGACTCACCGCCAGCACGCGTAAACCGTGCATTGTGCGCCCAGGGATGGATTTCAATGAGTAATTTTGCGAGTTCGATTTCGTCTGCCGTTTGCAAGGTTGACATCGAACCGAGATTCACACGACGAATGACGGCAGCATTAACGTCCGGGTCACTGTAACCAAGAATGCACGCAAGGATGCCACCCAGGCTCATGTCGATGAAGTGTCGACCTTCGATATCGATAATTTCACAGCCTCTTGCTTCGCGGTAGTAAGCGGGCCACTGGTCCGGAGCAAACATTTCTGGCCGTTTGCTAAGTAACTGTGTACCGCCGGGAAAGATCTCCTTCGCTTCTCGATAGACTTCCTGAACATCGGGCAGGCTTCGTGTCAGAGGTAAATCAAGTAATCGTCTGGCACCCAGGCAGAACACTTCTTCCACATCGCCATCACTCAAGTGCTGGTTAGTACAGGCCTGTTTTAATGCCAGCAACGATTCGATGCCCAGCAGCGTCGGTTTTGCAAATCGAGAACGACTGAAATCAGGACGGATTTCATCAAGCCACAAAAAACCATCAGCAAGATTCACACACCGACTACGCATTTCCGTCACACAAAAATCAGCACCGAACAGTAATCTTGTAGGACCAAATGTTTTCAGGATGGCCTCGAACGCCTCCGGCTCACAGATTGCAGAAGTATCGAAGAAGACATTTTCCAATCCACGAATGGAGGAAATTCCTTCGACGGTATGCCGCCCACAAAAACCACGAGCCGCGTGTGCAAGAATCAATTTGGCATTCGGGTATTGCTCACAATGCTGGCGTATGTATGTCTGATTTGCAGGCTCAGCTAAAGCCCGAGGAAGTACCATATGCAACATAATCACCAGCCCATACTGGTTAGCCAGCTCCCATGCCCATTCCGGAATGAACTCTTCTGTCGGCGCGAATAGTGTGTCTTCGCGTTCCGCAAACAGATGGTAGACTTTAAAGCCCGCGAAACCATCCTCGAGGATCTGCTGTTCGACCTGCGCCGGTTCCTGATGCGGAGTAACAATCATTAATCCACGCGAATGAGGGCTCCCTTTCATCTGGTCAGCCAGAAATCGGTTGGCGGCATCAACATTCAATGCACGCGTCGGAAACGGAAAAAACAGACCATCAGACGGGCATCGGTCGGGCATCCAGAGCGACACTCGTTCATCGTAGACCGCTCTGGTGACTTCTGCAGGTCCTGCAGCCGCCAGAGAGGGCGTAGGCTCTCCGAGATCAGACACGCGCCACAGATGGGCATGCGCATCAAAAGAATCAGGCGGCACAAAATTTTTCAACTGCTGGTTGAACAGTTTGAGGTCTTCCTCATTAATGGTCGCCCAGACATACGGATTGAGATCATCAGATTTCTTCGTAGATGTGTTCATGGTCTTGCCTTAGTTCTTTCCAACATAAATTGCGTAAACTCTGGCGCCATTCATTTTGGGGTAGCTTACTTTGATTGATAGTTTTTTGTCTTGTGGCAATTGGCTCACTTTGCCGGGCCAGACAACTTTTTGACGTGTTCCCGGTTTCGAAAGCTGAGCGGCATCTGCACCAGAAAAACCAGCCAATGGTTTGGCACGTGAGTCGAGTAATTCCACTTTCAACGGTGCCGCGGAGGAGACCCCTTCTACATTCACGAATAATTGTGCATTGCCTGTCACGTCGAAGGAAGTGGTTTCAAAACCTGCTGCCGAATTTTCTACTTTGCGAGAAAGATAACCAAAACCATCACGCCGCAATGTGGCAAGGCCGATTTCCATATTTCGCAGCTTTCCACCCGTGTCCCAGTGCGAATACCACATCATGGTTTTGTCACCGACATTCGCAAAAGCATGACCTTGCAGTAATGCCGTATTATCCCACTCCTCTTTGGTACCTCGTGAGATCACTTTGTGGCCAGGCACGGGTTCGCGGAAATGAATTCCATCGTTACTGACGATCAACCCCAAATCGATGGTCACACCTTCGTTCCAGTAGGCACTGTCTTTGGGCTTTTCCGGAGCGTCCTGCCACATCCCGTACAATCCGACAAGCGCATTGCCGCGATTCCAGATTCCAGCGCCCATATGCGTCTGCTGCCCGGATATTGGTTTTACTGTTAACTGACCAGGGCGTGCAAAAGCAGTCGCCTTGGCACGTGACCAGTTGTTAAAGTCAGACGAACGGTATGTGAGCATCACACGACCCGTTTTGCTACCGTCCATTCTCCAGGACCAGGGCGAGAGGAGTTGGCCGGGGGCGTAATAAAATCCGTCATGGTAATAAAGCCCCGATACTTCAAACCGCTCTCCCCCTGCATTCATCGGTCGGTCACCGACGACTTTCCAGCTTAATCCATCGGCACTTGTCGCGCTGATAAACGCGCCCCATCGCCGTTCATCGGGGCCAATACCACTCCGCCCTCCCTGTACATCGCCAAAAGGGGGATGGGCAATGTAAACACACTTGTAGCGGCGGTTGGGATCGGGGTCGTTAGGATCGTGCAGGACGGACAGAAAGTCATTGACTTTTGCCAATGAGGGAACTTCCGACTTGATCAGGCAAATGTTGTTGTTTTTATTGCCATTAAATTCTACCAATCCGAGATTGGGTTTCGTCCAGGTCACCCCATCAGTACTCTCTGCATAACACATAGGCCGCCACCATCCGGGGGCCTGACCGGACTTTGTCTTCGTTTCGAACATGCCGAGATACCACATTCGAAATTTTCCACCAGAACGGATAACGGTTCCGTAGAGAATGGCATGGCCATGGTCGGGGGCGCCATCAGGTCCGCGTCTGAGAACGGGATTTGCGGAGTGTTTTGTCGCTTGCACAGAGGTCAATTGCAGATTATCGCGCCAGGGGATGGCATGATCATCGAAAGAAAAAAAGACGGCCTCTGTCACTTCGGGGCCTCCAGATACGGAGACACGTACTGTCGGTTTCAGATCGCTTGAAGTTTGCTCTTCACCAACAACGTTTTCGAGTGATAGATGCGATATGAGAATAATTAATAATGAGTGCATGCAATTCCGCCAGACGGAAATGGGTAACGTGGTCTGCCATGGATCGCGATTCATTATATTACTTTCTATTTCAGATAGTCTCTAAGGGGATTTTATCAGGTGATGTTCACTCTCAGGCACAGCGGATTTTATCAGTGTTTTCAGGTCAGCACCCGATTTATCGTTGTTGGAAATAGTTTTTACGAAATGCGAGTGAATATCCTGGCCGGTTTGTTTTTGATACTCGGCAAAGTTCTTTGCGGTATAGAAAGTCTTGTCAAAACGCAAACTGCTCACGTTATAAATGTTGTCATCAGCGAACCAGTGCACATCGCGCCAGATGAGAATCTCTGGGACCAGTGGGCCTCTTGGTTTGGTAGAAGGGGCATGGTAATCGTACAGAGTTGGTATTTTCGCGTTGGCGGGCACACCAGCAATGGTCGAGTTGTGGAGATTGACTTTTCCTCCAGTGGCCTGAAATTTAAGACCAAGCAATGTGACACGGCGTGCGTCTAGTTCCGAATACTTCGACACGCGGACTTCATTCTCATTGGTAACACGACGAATATAGACATTATCGAGTGTTAATGAACACGGGCGATCGAATTTTTTACGTCCGGTCAGGTACAGCGTTCGAGCCGCTGATGAGAGTACAACGGCGTTCGTAACGGTATAGCGGCCTGTGTCGAGAAAATATAAATCGAAACCCAGGCAGTCTCGAATAAAGACACGATTGTAACTGGTGATACTGGCTCCCGTATCACAGATTCCAGTTGAATTTCCAATTGAGACAAAACCATCAACACGATACTGGGCAGTCTCATGGGCACTGATACCATCGTCACCACATTCTATGGCGCGAATATTTTCAAACAGAACATCCTCGCAATGCCCATGGATATTAAAGCCATCATTATAAGGATGCGTTGCCGTCAGGTTGCGGATGACAAGATGTGCGTTGTGATTATCTTTTGTGCTGCTGAACTGCACACCCGCGGATCGCGTTGGAACAAATATATTGGCTTCCGAAAGTTTCTGGCCCGGCGAAAGTTTCAAATAAAAATCACCATATATTTTTTGGGTATCCGGTTCTTTTCTCTTTACGTCTTCGACAAACGTCCATTCATTGGGTAATAGATCCTCAGGCTTCTTAAGCGGAGCACTAGGGCCTTTCGAGGTTCGCCCCATATGGTTCATCTTGCCGTTCCAGAGAAAAAACCACCGACCAAGAATAGCAAGGTCCATATGGGAACGAAGGTTGCTGCTGCGGAATAACCCTGGTTGAACTTCTTGCCATTGAGCAGGATCGAGTGGTTCAGAGCCTTCCAGCGTTGCACCATGGCCATCAAGAGTGATGGGATTCCCGGGTTCGCCTTTCACGCCGTAGAAACCAGCATAGTCACGATAAACAATGGGCTTTAGATGAATCGTATCACCCGGCATGGCAATTCGAATCGCACGTGTGATCGTTTTTACGGGGCCCGTGCTGGAAGAGTCATCGCCAGTCTCCGGATCAACGTGGATGTCACGCGAGAAAACCAATGAGGCCGGCAATGCCAGGTAAAACAAGATGAAGATGATGATGAATCGCAAATCTCAAATCCCTGATCGGAATAAAAGTAGATCGCTCTTGAAGATCAATAAAATACTATTATAATGAAATCCAGATTTCAACCAGTAAAGAGCCTCATTTTATAAAAGCTGATATAATAGGCTGAAACTCACTATGTCCATCTTGCGTAAGTTCGTGATTACATGTCCCCTGGCAAATAAAACAGGTTTATAGAGCAATGCTTGAAACGCCGCGAAAAAACCTTTCGCAACAACTTTCAGAGCGAATCAGAGAATATATCGAGCAAGCTGAGTTGCCTGATGGTGAGTTGTTTATGACCGAAGCGGAGGTCGCGGATCAGTTTGATGTTTCTCGCGCGGTTGCACACGAGGCTGTAGGTCGGCTGCGGGCAATTGGATTACTCGAAGGACGTCAACGAATTGGTCTCATTGTGCGACGCCCTGATCCGGTTGAATTATTCTCTGAGAGCCTCCCTTTTCTGGCTAAATCTGAGCAGGACGTTTCTGAATTATCACGACTGCGATATGTGCTGGAAGTGGGGGCCATAGAATTGGCAGTCAAGAATGCAAACCAAGATCAGATAGCACAACTGATGAATCTGGCTGACCAGATGAAAACAACTGACACAGATGAGCCTGAAATCAATCGAGGTAAAGAACTTGATATTACTTTTCACTCATTGTTGTTGGAGATGACCGGTTCTACTATTATAGCAGGTATGCAGCGCGTGCTGGTTGATTTCTTTCGTAATATTGCAATACCTGCACCTCTCGATAGAACCAGTTCGGAACGCATTGCCTGGGAACACATCGAACTCGCGACAGCAATTCATGACCGTGACGTCGAACGCGCTCGCGCATTAATACGATTACAGCTTCGACATTATCTACCAGAAGTAAACAGTGAATAAAATTCGCTGAAAATTATTCTCCAGGTCTGAAACGAATTTAGACCATCATCGATCCACTCAGGAAATATAGCGACAAGGAGTCAGTAGCAGATGAAGCTAAGTCGAGTAAAAGAAAAATTAAACCGTGGTGAGCCTGCTCTGATTACCTGTTGTCACTTTACGGATCCCACGGTGTATGAACTTGTCAGTTCAATGGGCTTTGATGGCATCTGGCTGGATGTGGAACATCATTCGACAAGTGGTGAGACAGCAGCGAATTTGATGCGTGCTGCCCGTGTTGGTACATCAGACATTATCGCGCGTCCGGCAAAAGGAGAATTCATGCGAATGGGACGCTTGCTCGAAGCGGGTGCCCAGGGAATTATGTACCCTCGCTGTGAATCGGCTGAGGAAGCTGCAGAACTGGTTCGTTGGGCGAAATTTGCTCCTGAAGGTGAACGTGGCGTCGATGGCGCCAATGGTGACAACCCCTACTGCTGTATGCCCATGCCCGCTTATCTGAAAGCAGCAAATGAGCACACATTGCTGATAGCGCAGCTGGAATCACCAACTGCTTTAGAGCAAGCTGACGCCATCGCCGCTGTACCCGGCATCGATGTTTTAATGCTCGGTCCCGGTGATTTAAGTGTGATCGCAGGTATTCCGTATCAGTTTGATCATCCAGTAATCAAAGACGCTTATAAACGCGTTTCAGAAGCGGCTAATAATGCAGGGAAATGGTGGGGAACGGTAAGCGGGACTCCCGAGCATACGCAGATGCTATTTGATCTGGGCGCAAAATTCATCTGCCGTGGCTGTGATCTGATTATGGTTAAGCAGGGCATGGAGCAGATTCAAGAACAATATGCTTCACTCGGTTTTACATTTGATAATCGTCTGATAGCAGAAGCAGAAGAACTTCAAAAACGCTACCCCTAGTACTCTGACGAGAAGCAGAACCCGTTGATCGGTTATGCAAACAAATCGCTGACGACATGTCCTTCGACATCAGTCAGGCGAAAATCACGGCCTGCATGTCGGTAAGTCAATCGTTCGTGGTCGATCCCCAACAAGTGAAGTATTGTCGCATGTAAATCATGCATGTGGACCTTGTTTTCGACAGCTTCATGACCAAACTCATCAGTGGCTCCGTACGAAAAGCCCGATTTAACACCCGCGCCACAGAGAAAATGTGTGAAACCTTTTGGATTGTGGTCGCGCCCATCAGCACCCTGTGTAAAGGGATTTCGGCCAAACTCGCCTCCCCACCAGATCAAGGTGTCTTCCAGAAGCCCCCGTTGTTTCATATCCTGGATCAGTCCCGCGACTGGTTTATCACTTGCTTTTGCGTGAAAAGCATGCTTTTGAATTTTGCTGTGTTGATCCCATCGGGGATTATTTCCATTGTCGGCATAGTTGACTTGAATGTAACGTGTTCCCGCTTCAGCCATGCGTCGCGCCAGCAAACACTGTCGCCCAAAATCGTCAGTTTCTTTCTGTCCAATTCCATATGATTCAAATGTTGATTTTGACTCTCCCGACAGGTCTGTCAATCCGGGAGCATGCTGCTGCATTCGAAAAGCCAACTCGAATGAATTGATGACGGCGGCTAATTCGTCATCTTCTTTGTGCGATTCCAGCTGGCTTCGATTGAGTGATTGCAGGAGATTCAGTTGCGCGCGTTGTTTGCTGAGAGACGATTGTGCATTCGTAATATTATTGAAGCGGGCTTTACTTGCGGGCTGCCCTGCTCTTCCCAATGCCGTTCCCTGAAAATGCGAAGGGAGAAATGCGTTCGAAAAATTTCGTGGACCACCATTGGATGAAGAGGGTGAGATGGTAATGAAACCGGGTATGTTTTCGTTTTCTGTACCGAGTCCGTAAGTAATCCAGGAACCGATGGAAGGCATGATTAAATTTGTCGTGCCCGTATGTAGAAACAATGTACTCGGACCATGTGCCACTCCAGTGGTATGCATACTGCGAATAAAACAAAGGTCATCAACGTGTTTGCCTATTTCAGGGAAAAGGTCAGATACCCAATGGCCGCATTCGCCGTATTGACGAAACTTCCAGGGTGACTGCATGATTTTTTCTTTACCGAACGTCCCTGTCTTTGCAATCTTTCTTGCATCTTTGAATTCCAGCTCTTCTCCATGTTTCTTTTCCAGGAGTGGCTTGTAGTCGAAGGTATCGACATGGCTCGGACCGCCCTGCATGAAGATAAAAATGATCCGTTTTGCACGAGGTGCAAACATTGGCTCCTGGGGTGCCAATGGATTTCCAAGAGACACGCTGGGAGTATTTCCATTTGCACGCGAAAGAAGCCCGGAAAAAGCCAGCGAGCCAAAGCCACAGGCAGACGAACGCAACAGCATTCTTCGAGAAACAGGAACATGTTCTTCCAGCATGGAAATACTCCAGGTACTTGAAATAGTAGTTGGCTATTTTATGTATCGAAAATCAATACAGGCAATGATGGTTTGACAGAAGGCGCTCCAGGTTTCGAGTTCTGTCTGATCTCCAGTTGACTGTGCTTGATTTAAGTAACGTTTGGCATCTGCTTTTTCAGACGAATCAGGCAGCCGTCCGAGTGTGGTTCGAAACAGTGCCCCAATCCGAGCTGACTGGTCTTCCGGAAATTCATCAATCAGGCGTTGAGCAATGTTTTGTGAGTGCTCAGTTACAAACGGGTTGTTCATGAGGAACAGAGCCTGTGTTGAGAGAGTGCTGGTATTACGACGCCCTAAGGATAAGTTGGGGTCCGGAAAATCAAAAATTGCCAGTAGATCGTGTAGGCGATTGCGAAAAACGGGAATATAAACACTTCGGAAATGATCATGGAACTGGTAGCCGTACTCGGACTTGGTATCAGGCCTGATTGTTTGTTCGTGTTGAGTAAGATCAAGTTTGCCGCTGACAAACAGGATTGTGTCGCGAATGGATTCGGCATCAAGTCGCCGGTGATTTTGATGAGTTAATAAGCGATTCGTGGGATCAGCTTCACGCTGGTCTATGTTCGACTGACTGGAAAGCTGATAGGTTCTTGACAGGACAATTTCACGGATGATTGATTTGGTGGACCAGTTGTTTTCCACTAATTTGAAAGCCAGAAAATCAAGTAATTCCGGATGCGAGGGAGTCTCGCCGCGGAAGCCAAAGTTGTCGACCGTACGCACCAGTCCCTCGCCAAATAAATGATGCCAGATTCGATTCACATAGACGCGAGCGGTAAGAGGATTTTGTGAGCTGGCAATCCATTGCGCCAGTTCCAGTCGACCACTGGTATTTTCAGGTATCGAAACAGAATCGGAAGCCTGGGCAACACTGACAAAACCGCGGGGAACTTTTTTGCCCAGGTGATGCACGTCGCCTCGAATCAACAGATGATAATCTCCCGGTTCGTCGCTCTCATAAATCGACATGATTTCCGGAATCGCTTTTGGTGCGGACTTCTTTTTTTCTGTAATCTTTGCGGAAAGTTCTTTAATCTGTTTTTTTGTTTTTTTGATCTTCAGCATTCTCTGTTTGTTCTGAATGACCGCCGCCTGTTGCTGATTTTCGGGAGTGGGTTCTACGGGAGCAGAAACAAAACGGATGGCGTCGACAATCACAAAACCATCGGTCCCTTCATTGGACACAATGATCTCTTCATTTTTCGTACCTGTAAAATCGAAGGATCCTAAGGATGCGTACGCGCCATCCGTCGGTTTGAGCCTCTGATTTACATAAACCGTATGTGTCTTTTTCGATGTTTTGATGGTGACAGGAACACGCGAAGCCCGCGATTGATCGGAATTATAAGCAAGCTGAACGTCGTACCGTCCCGATTTGAGCTGATGAGGGGTAAATTTGACTTGTTTTTTCCCTTTGGCGGCGTGTTGATCGTGTATATAACCTTTACCAATATAGTTCTTAATATAAGTGGATTGCTGCCAGTTCCCAACGAGCGTCGCTGAAGTGTCATCGATGGTAATCGTATTCAATTCTTGTTTCAGTTGTTCTAGTTCTTTTTGCTTGGACTCTTTCTGCGAAGTCAGACTTGCCAGAGATTGATTAAATTTGTCGATGGCGTGCTGTTGTTTCGGAGGCAGTGGCAAGGGACGCTTCGTCCAGCCTGAGACATTCCCCGGGGTTAAAAATTTGGAACTGCGAAAGATGCCTGCTAACGCATAATAATCTGTGGCAGGAATCGGATCAAATTTATGGTCGTGGCAGCGTGCACAACCCAGAGTCATCGCCAGAAATGCTTTACCAACAGTTTGAATCTGTTCGTCAATGATATCCATCCGTAACAGTTCTTTATCTTGCTGCTCATAATTTGAAGGTCCTAGCAGCAGAAAACCTGTGGCCAGCCAGCGTTCTCGTTGTTGAAGGTAATCTTTCGATTCCAGTAAATCACCAGCGATCTGTTCCAGAATAAACTCGTCAAAGGGTTTATCTTGATTGAATGAATCTATCACATAATTTCGATAGCGCCAGGCGGATTGATAGAGTAGTGAGCGTCCACCGCCCGTTGATTGTGAATAACGGGCAATATCCAGCCAATAACGGCCCCAGCGTTCTCCGAAATGCGGGGACTCTAATAGACGATCAACCAGACGCGCGGTTGCATCTTCCCGCTGGTCATTCAGGAATTGGTCTATTTGTCCGGGTGTGGGAGGCAGGCCAGTTAAGTCATAGTACAGACGACGGATTAAGGTAACACGATCTGATTCAGGAGCCGGAGTCAGCTTTTGCTTTTCCTGTTCTGCGCGAATGAAACGGTCAATACCAGATCGATTCCAGTTGGGATCAGAGACCAGGGGAAGACTCTGTTTTTGAATTGGTTGAAAGGCCCAGAATTCTCTACCTTTTTCAATATCAATTTTGTGCCGAATGGATTTGCTCTCCCCTTTACGAGGGTCAGGAGCTCCCATTTTGATCCAGGTTTCAAAATCAGATATGATTTCCGGAGCAAGTTTTCCGGAAGGAGGCATTTCAAAGGAATCGTATCGCAAGGATTCCAACAACAGGCTCTCTGCTGGTTTTCCTGGAACGAGCGCGGTTCCGGAGTCGCCCCCTTTCAAAGTGCCGGCGAGTGTGTCCAGTAATAATCCGCCGCGGATCGATTTGGAATCGGAAGCGTGGCACTCATAGCAATGTTTAATCAGAACAGGACGAATTTTCGTTTCGAAAAACGCAATACCTCGGTCTTTACTGTCAGCATTTTCTGCACCGACAGTCGTGACGATCCCGCCTGTCATCAAAAAAATGATGAAGGATATTCCGACTCTCAGGAAGCTTCTTTCAGGCCGCAGCATTCACTACGCTCCACTCTCAGATTAGGAACAAAAAACACAACTGGCATCAAAGCTTGTTTATATCAGGGTTTAGGACTAAAAACAACTCTTTTTCTTTCACTCAGATAGTGGATAATAACCATTTATATCCCTGGCTAAAGCCAAAAAAACACCCCCGGCTCCTTCTAAGGGCCGGGGGTGTTTGTATTGGACGAATTCCTTAACTGTCAGTTTCAGAGTGAATCTGAATCAATACTGTTTGTGAATCGATTAGCTGTTTTTCTTTTTCTTCTTCTTCTTCGAACCTTTGACAGGTTTAATTTTTGCGAGTTGCTCTGCAGTTAATACTTTTGCAACTTTATCACGGACTTCTCCATTTAAAGCGCGCGTCTCCTTCTGAAGTTCCTTCATTTGTTTTTTCTGATCATCAGAAAGATCTAATGCAGCACTGACAGCATCACGGAGTTCTTTTCCTTTTTTACCAGAATCCTTTGCATCTTTCATCGCTGTCCGTCGTGCTTTGACTTGATCTGCAGTCAGAATCTCACGATTTTTCTTTTGCATGGCGGCAAACTTTGGTGTGTATTCTTTTTTCAAAGCGCCCACTTTTTCTTTTTGCTCTGCAGTCAGCTCAATGGAATCAGGAAATTGCAAAGCCTGAATTTTGACGTTTTGCCCCTTTTTTCCTTTTTTCTTTTTACTCTTTTTATCAGCTGCATCGACGGAAGCGACACAAGCAAGCATCAAGGCCAGTGCTACAAATGTTTTCGTTACTTTCAGCATTCTCTTTTCCCCCTCAGGAAATTAAATAAAGTGCCAGATATACAACATTGATATTGGCAAAAAAATATCAGAAGACTTGTAATGTCAGGAAAACAACTTGTTAATCACATTGCCATTACGGACGATAGTAATCGGTCGTCCGGTATTTGTGTGATATTCTTTAGAGAAATCAATACCAAGGTTTTCATAGAACGAAGCGGCGACATCATCGGGAGAATATCCTTCATTAGCAGGCTCTGTTCCTTTGTCGTTACTTTTACCGAGAACCTGCCCGCCTTTGACAAGCCCCCCTGCCATCAGCATAAACATACAACGTGGATAATGGTCGCGGCCGCCGCGTTCTGTGTTGATTTTGGGGGTTCTTCCAAATTCACCTGTAACATAAACGGCTGTTGACTCTAGCAATCCTTTTTCAGCCAAACCGGTAAACAACGCAGAGAGACCTGCATCCAGAGGTGGCAGTAATCGATTTTCAAGAGTGTCCCAGTTGTTTCGATGGGTATCCCAGCCACCCATAGAGACAGTTACAAAACGAACTCCTGATTCAACGAGTCGTGATGCCAGCAGGCAACTCTGCCCAAAACTGGATTCACCAAACGGCTTGGCAAATGCGGGAGATTCTTTCGAAACATCGAAAGCATTGCGTGCTCTTTTAGATGTGATGATCGAATGGGCCTGTTGACCAAATCGGTCCAACCCTTCAATCAGCTGCGAGTTCTTTTCCAGACTGTTGAAAGTGGTATCAATGTCCTTCAGGAGTGATTCACGACGTTCAATGTTCTCAACCGTCAAACCGGAACCAAGTGAGATTCCCCGCACACTAAATGGTTGCCCGGCACGTGGAGTGGCCCCTGTATTGAGCGGAGCGTATTTGACGCCAAGAAATCCAGGTTTTTGCGTGGAATTAGGAATCGACACATAAGGAGGTAAATTATCCGGTCCTGGATTCTCTTTTGTAAAGACAGCGCCATAGCCGGGGTATTCCAGTGATGGTAATGGACGATTGCCTGTGTTGACATAAGACCGTCCTAGTGCGTGTGCTGCAACGGAGTGCGAAACACCTCGCAGCAATGCAAATTTATCCATGCATCCAGCCAGTTTAGGTAAATGTTCGCTGATTTTAATTCCATCAACGTTCGTCTTGATCTCCTTGAATTCTCCACGATATTCACTGGGAGAATTTGGTTTCAAGTCGAACGTATCCATGTGGGATGGTCCACCAGCCAATTCAATAAAAATTGCGGATTTCGCTTTTTGCGGTTTTGCATCGCCGGCCTCTACCATTTTGAGATAAGAAGAGAGAGTCACACCAGTGAAACCGAGTGCTCCGATTTTGACAAAATCACGGCGTTTGACTCCATCGCAGGTTCTTGAAATGGGCATCTGAATTCCTTTCGCGTTGATTAACCTGACTTTAGTGACTCAGGCTTGAATTGTTTGTTTATGTTGTATTTGACTCAATCGATAATTCAACCATTTCATTTAATGATTGAGCATAAATTCCTTGGTGTTAAGCACAGCCCAGATAAGATCGTAGACACCTGCGATTTTATCTTCAGACTCGCTCAGATACTTTCTGGCAGTTTCTTTTTCTGACTCTGTGGGGAACCGGCTCAAACTTCTCAGATAAGTTTTTGTGATAATTTCCTCTGTTTTGTCAGTGGAAATAGGTTTTTCAAATGTCTGCAGACGGGCAGGAGAATTCTTGATCCGTTTGGATGCTTGTTGCATTTTCTTTAGCTGAACAGTCAGATTACGCAATTGTTTTTGTGACTGTTGCAATTCTCTTTTCTTATCTCCCTGTTTTTGTAGTCTGGTAACTTTTTGCTTTAATGTTTTGGTTTGCTGCTTGAGCTTTGCGATGCGCGTTGCGGCCTGGTTTTTTTGTGAATTGGGCTTTTGTACTGCGCCCAATTGTTGTCCCACCTGGAATAACCAACTGCTGTTGGATCGGTTAATGGCCGAGTAAACATCGTTATCATTTTTGATATACATGGTCTGCAACAGACTGGGTTCGACCGAACGATCACAGTCACAGTTATTATCACGTTTTGATCGACCAAAAATGGTCAAGGCATACTGCTTTTCTCGCATGGTCCGATTTCGAAGGCCAGAAGCGGCAAGTCCAATCGTGCGTCCGTCAATACTGTTCTTCAAAGAATCAATTGCATCGTCAGAAGCGGTTGCCTGGTGAATCGCATCGTATAATACTTCTGCAGGTAAACGGTGCGGGATGTAGTGACTGAAATTAACTTCATCCAGTTCATTCGTTTTATTGGTTTTCCAGCTACGCTGATATGTGTCACTGTTGGTGATTTCACGATGCAACCATTTCATGTCGAAATCGCGACGTACAAATTCACGTGACAGATAATCAAGTAAGGGAGCATTAGAGGGAGGATTTGCAAGATTCAAATCATCGGCTGGTTCAATGATGCCTCTGTTAAAGTAAGAAGCCCAGACTCGATTGACAAAAGCTTTAGCAAAATAGGGGTTGTCTTCACGCCGTAACCACTCCATCAGAGCTTCGCGTGGATCTTGCATTTTATTGATTTCCACGACTTCGGCTCCCAGCAACTTGGCAGTCGCAGGACTACGGTTGTTACCCCGTCTTTTTTTGTTCTTTTTGTTTTTGTTGTTTGTGCGCTGTGGACGTGCTTTCGTAACATAAACTTCCGAGAGGGGAACAATTTTCTTATTTTTTACTTTCTTGTTTAACTCACGAATCAGCTGGTTTCCACGCAGCTTGTCGGCACCTAATTCTTTGACCATTGCCGTATATTCTTGGCGCGATTCCGGATTGACACCAAAATTAACTCGCGTAAAGAATCCTCGGAATTCTTTGAAGTCGGTTTGTGTCCATTGATCGAAGGGGTGTTTGTGGCACTGTGCACATTGGATACGGATACCCAGGAAAGTATAAGCAAACCCTAATACCCGGTCGTCAGGGTTTCGGAAATTTCGGCGTGCCCAGTAATAAGGCATATGTTCGCGGTCGGCGAATTCATGTCCGGGTTTGTCCTGGTAAATATTGTTCATTGATTTTACGAACTGACCAAAATCCTCATCGGGTTCCCGACTTGTGGCTAATAAAATTCCTTCCGCGATATCATCATAGCCCACATTGTCTGTAACACGTTTTTTGATCCAGTCATACCATTCCTGGCTCGGACGTTCTCGGACAGGAGAAACGTTGATCAGATCATCATAATTGTTTTGGGTGAAATCACAGAGTTTCGTGGTCCACCAGGCAGCGTAACCAGGGCTTTCCAGCATTTCATCGATCTTTTTGGATCGCTTGTCAGGTGAAGAGTCTTTGAGAAAGGCTTCTACTTCATGTGGGGCAGGAAGTGTACCTGAAATATCCAGACTGATGCGACGCAGGAACTCTGCATCATCACACGTTTCAGCAGGGATCATCCCCAGCTTGGATAATTTGTTAATGACGTGTTTATCAATTTTAGTCGAGGTCGCAATTTCAGGGTATTTATCACCATAGCGGTCAGACACGGGGCGAAATACCGGAACAGGAATCACGCCAGAATCATAAAAGACAACAACATGTGTATCTCCTGGTTTGCCACCAGTGACGATCCCTGATTTTGAAATCGTTGCAATCTGTTCGTCATTCGTTTGAAATCGACAAATGGGTGTGACATCTTCTTTTGAACCGTCAGACCACTCAACCACAGCTCTTAGTTTGACGGTCTCCCCTTCTTTTTTGAACTGGATGGAATCAGGAGTTACATTTAAGCGTACAAATTTGGGGGCATCTGTTGGAACGCCTTGTGCACCCCCTTCGATCCATCGAGAAAGAAGTCGATGTTGCCAGCTGTTGGCTTCAAAACGTTTGCCGCCATCGTGGTCAATTTCTTCAAGAGGTTTTTGTATCATCAGGCTTTTTGCCGGTTCTTTGAGATCAATACGTCCCACATCTTCAGCGGTAATTTGTTTATGATCCAGACTGAAATCATAACCGAACAGTGAGAGTCGGAAGTCACCTTTTCCCTGAAAAGAACCGTGGCAGGCACGACCATTACAGCCTAACTTGCCAAGTAAGGGAACCACGTGCTGTTGGAATTGAGGAGTTTCCTTGTTCCCCGGATCAGCAAATCGCTGGCTGACCGGTTTGATGATTTCGGCCTTTTTCGCTGCCTCTGCTACGGTTGAAGCCGTAATCAGTGTCAGGATTCCTGCGATAAATGTGAAACAGCAACTTTTCATTCTGAATGATTTCATAACACACCTTGCAATAAGGACGACATAATGTCAGTCAAAGGGTAATCCGGTTACTTCTTACTTTTGTTTTTCTTTGGTTGATCAGTTTTTTTAATGCTGCGTTGAACTTTCGTTAGCTCAGCATCTACCATCGACTCCTGGTTCTTTTCAATTTCAGAGATCGACTTTTTCAGTTTTTTTATTCGATTTTCAGCCATTTTGTGGTCATGACGCAATTGTTCGAGATGCAATGCAACCCGTTGTTTAATCAGAGATTTCAATTCTGATTTATCTTCTGAACTTCCCATAACGGAAACGCGTGCAGCCAGTAAACGAATACGGGAATCAACTTCCCAACGTTCCAGAGTAAGACGGTAGCGTTCACTATCACGATTTTTGAAACGATCCAGCTTGGCGAGAGTTGTATCCAGAGCGCGAATAGCCCGCTTATATTCACGTGGCTTATGTTTTTTGAGCCGTTGAATCAGTTCGGCCAGTTCCGGGTGATGCATTTTGGCAAACGCAAGAGCCTGCTTTTCCTGATTTGCATCAATCGTGTTTAATATTTTGCGGTCTTTAAGTTCCGAAACAGACGTCTTCTGTGCTTTCGATTTTTTAGTTTGCGGTTTTACCTTAGAAACGGTAACTGTTTTCGTCTGTGCGGGGTTCTCAGCATTCGCGACAGATAAGAGCATAACCGTCAGGCAGAACACCAAGCCAGATGCCAGGCGCGAAAGATCAAAAGGGCTTATGAAAATTGATAACATCAGTCTAATTCACACTTTCTTCTGGAAGAGAGACTGCCGTATAAAGCCAGTCAGGAATTTCTAATGTCTGATTATCTGCTAAAACATTTTGTTGATCGATTAGATCAATCGCATCTGTATTAGAATTCAATGAGATCGTGAAGCTGTTCTCTTCCGAAGCTTCAAACCAGAGGTCCAGCACATGTTCCAGGTCTTCCTGAGTCGGTTCGGTTGGTGCTGTATACGCCAGGGATGCTTCACGGGATACTGGTTTCGTTAAGAGAAAAGTAGTGACGAGCAAGATGACTGCAGCACAACTGACAAGAGCCCATTGCTGAGAGCGAAATGGCGAATTCAGACTCGCATTAAAAGTCGCTTTTCCACTTGTGGATGCCGGCGTTTGGACAGTGGGCACGCATTCAATGGATTTGAGTCCCGCTACCAGTTGAGTCGCGCCAGCCAATGCTTCCCGCGCTTCTTGTTTTTGGGCAAGTAATTCTTCAAACGCTTCCGATTCCTGTTCAGAAAGTTCGTTCGAGATATATTGAAATGCGAGCCAGTCTAAATCGTCTGTGTCGAATTTTATTGATGAATTGTTGGGAAGATCAGTCATGGTTAATGTCTTAAAAATAAGATACCAAATTCAAGGATTTTCAGAGGGATTGTCTATCTGTCTGGATAACGTTTTGATTGCAAGTCTCATACGAGTCAGTACGGTTCCCAGCGGGAGCCCGAAATCTATTGCAATTTCTTTAAATGTTTTGCTCTCATAGATCCTGGCGATGACAATTGCCTGCTGGCTTTCCGGCAGATTTTTAAGAGCCATTCGGATCTGTTCGATATTTTCCGTCTCTAAAAGTCGTTGTTCTGGAGTTTCTGTCCAGTACGATTTGGTTGTCTGACACAGATTATTTAATGATTTTTTATGAATCTTGTTGCGGCGAATCAAACCCATCGATTCGTGATAAGCGACACGAAATAACCAGCCTTTTCGAGTTTCTTCATTTGATTGCCCTCCCGACTGGAGTGCTTTCGAAAAAGTCAGCTGTATTACTTCATCAACGAAGTCGTGATCACGTAACAACCCGGTCAAAAACGCGCGCAGTTCCTTAACATGTGTTTCAAATAGTTGATGGACGATCTCGGGATCGAGCTTGCCATCGTTGCCGGTGGTCAATATCTACTCCCGTTTACTGCAAAACCACGGTTTTAGTAATAACGATGCACGACAGACCGATTTTATTTTCAGAATCTTTGAAGTTTCAAAAAAAACACTGACCAGGCGCATGACGCATAAGTTCTTTTGCTTCAGTATGTTAAGCACCAATACAGGATGCCTGATGCCTGAAGTTCAGAATCATAATTGGTTTGTCAGACCCATTATGCACAAAAGAAGGCAGAGTTTCGACTATGGAACCGGTATTTCACAGGAAGCTGTCTCTTGCGAATTACGATTGACTGTTTAGGCAGGCGCAGTTGATCTTCAACTATTGGGGAATTGTGAGGCGGTGCAAAACCACACTTCATGCAGAAAGAAGTAGTGAATCACAGGTTGTAAATCACAGACAGCTTCTGAAAAACTGATTTGAAGTCGTTTCTCAATCGGTGCTTATTCATCATTGCTGAAATAGATCGCTGGGACGATTGTCTCAGCGATACTGGGATGAGAATAGTAATTGGGAAACATATGGCCTGCCCCAACGCATTGTGAAACATCAATATCATGTACGCAGGCAAAACTCTCTCCTATAGCGCGTCGGTCCAAATAGGTGAAACCGGTACGCGCTAATGCTCTGCGGGAGATCGGGGCCAATACGGGATAAAAGAGCAGCAATCTGTCTTTTTTGTTACGGAGATTGACCAGGCAGTCAGTACAGTTCAGGCTGCAGCCGTATCGTTGCCCCGGGTTCAGCCAGTTATGATTGATAGCGGCCGCTGCAAAGACGACTCGGAATTTTCGACAATGACAACAGATATGGATTCCACATTCATTCAAAGAGACACCTTGGACTGAGCCGCCACCAATCAGATGCATCGTCGAAGACACAATACGTGCTCCATGACTATGACCGAGTAGACTGATAGAATGACGCTCTGGTAATTTAGAAATCAGTTGCGCCAAATAGTGACCATTATATTCTGCTCGTTTCCCAAGAATATTTGCGTCGATCGGGATAATCTTCGTCGGTAGATAATAGCTGGGCCAGGTGAAAAAGATCACATTCAACGGACGATTCGGTGCGGCATTTCGCAGCCAGAGATAGGTATGGTAAGAGTCGTTTAAAGCACCTTCCCATTTCACCAGACTGCCATGCACCATGATGCATATCGGGGCATTGGGATCCAGAGATTGAATCATATTATCGTAAGTGGACTCCAAAACTTCACCATCTCCACTCGAGTGATAATAATCAAACTCACAACAAGGACAGCAACACTTACTTTTTTGTTGACAGCAACGACTACTGACAACCCAATAATTAAGTTCGGGAACGCAAGCAGTACAGTCTGGTGAAGCAACGCAGGAATTTGCATCGTTAGCACAAGCGGGTGCTTCGGGGACCTCTCGTGCCAATAATTGTGTGGAACACAGGAGTATGCAGAAAAAGAAGCAGGATTTAATCTGCATGGAGGGAGTTGTCACGAAATTCATTGGATTCTTGTTTTATTCAATGGATGTGTGGATTTGGGACATCGTTTTTCACATGCAGCGCGCACTCCGCATCTGGCCGTGTGGGGAATGCACTTATACGTCATATCGGTCTTCGCTTAAGCAGAGTAGCGCTTTTTAAAGCGGGTTCCGATAATAAGGGTTCGATGAATGACTTTTTTACAATCGAATCAATATTGGTGGATATGAGTAAAGTCGAGGCAGCAGACTGAAACTGATCCAGGAACTTGATATCGTTGAAAGGATGAACTCAGCAATCGAATAAGCCTAATATTTCATGACTCGAACAGCACAACATTTATACGAAGGTTGGCTGGAATGGGGGTCAAACACGGCATCGGTCAATTGATTCGTCTGTTCATAGTGCATCGGGATAAAGAGCTGCCCTGGTTGTATAGACTGCGTAACAAAAGCACGAGCTTTGATTCGACCACGTTGTGAATCAATATAGATCCAGTCATTGGGCTTAATCGAATGTTGACTGGCATCACTTGGATTGATTTCTACATAAATGCTCTTCGGATAAAGTTTTTGCAACACATCTGAATTTCTAGTTCTGGTCTGTGTATGCCACTGTGAAGCGGTACCCCGCCCGGTCAGCAGGAGAAAAGGATAATGCTCATTGGGTGCTTCCGGCATTTTTGTCGATTCAGAAAATAGAAATTTCGCTCGACCATTACTATGAAAGAACTGACCATCAGTAAATAATCGTCGCTGTTGTTCTGGTGGTTCTGTTTCCGCTTCCGAATAGGGCCATTGAATTCCCCCCTGCTCTTCTATCGCAGCATAATTTTCGATTCCGGAAATATCACAGGGTTGACCCTTCGTCAGTTCTTTCATCATCTCGAAGACATCTTCTGGAGACTTCCATTGCGAGAACATCTCAGCACATCCCCAGTATTGGGCAACTAATTTAAAGATTGAAAAATCACACAGTGCCTGGCCGGGAGCCCGAGACACACGTTTCACGCGACCAATTCGGCGCTCGGCATTGATAAAAGTTCCCTCTTTTTCACCCCATCCAGCGGCGGGCAATATCAAATCGGCTAGTTGGGCCGTTTCTGTTGTATGGTACATATCCTGAACCACCAGAAAATCTAAACGGTCCAATATGTCACGAACTTGCTTCTGATTAATCCAGGAATGCGCAGGGTTCGTACAGATGATCCAGAGTCCTTTGATTTTTCCAGCCAGAATCCCTTCGATAATTTTGTGATATGGCAAACTGTTTTCAGAAGGTATCCGATCAATGGGAATTGAAAGGGTTTCAGCTACTTTCGCACGATGTTCTGCGTTGAGAAAATCGTGCCCTCCCAGAAGATTGGTCGTGTTACTGAATAAACGGGATCCCATCGCGTTACATTGGCCAGTGATCGAATTCGGACCCGTTCCCGGCCGACCGATGTTGCCAGTCATTAATGCCAGATTTATCAATGACTGTGCCGTCCTGACTCCCTGATAACTCTGATTAACCCCCATTGTCCACCAGAACGAAACTCGTTTCCCTGAATGAATCAGATCTGCAAAATGTTCGATCTCTTTCGGTTCTAACCCTGTTTCTAAAACGACCCGTTGAATGGAAAAATCTTTGACGTGATCCGAGAACGCTTCAAAGTCATCGGTGTGCTCTCGAATGTATTCCTGGTCGATGTGTCCTCGTTCGATGAGAATTTGGGCGATGCCGTAAAACAATGTCAGATCTGATTTCGGATAAAGCTGCAGATGCTGTGTGGCCTGCATGGCTGTTTCTGTTTTTCGGGGATCGACAACGATGATCTCAGGGTCACACTGATTGCGCATGACTCGTTCCCACATAATCGGATGTGCAATACAGGGGTTGGCGCCTACAAATACCAGTACGTCAGACTCTTCAAGATCCTGGTAAGTAAAAGGTGGGGCATCAAATCCAAACGATTGTTTATATGCCGTGACAGCCGATGCCATGCACTGTCGCGTATTTCCATCGCCGTGCAGCATACCCATCCCAAACTTGGTCAGCGCTCCCAGAAACGCCATCTCTTCCGTCACCATTTGGCCCGTACTCAGAAACGCGACCGACTCAGGACCATGTTCTTGCTGAATTCCTTTGAACTTCCGTGTAAAAAGATTGAGTGCGGTATCCCAGTCGACGGGCTCCCAGTGACTGGGAGACTTTTTAACAAGTGGGCTGACTGCACGATCCGGAGATTTCAGTACAGACAAAGCTTCCCACCCTTTGGGACATGCCATTCCCAGATTAACCGGATATTCGGTTGTCGGTGTGATACAGACACCTTCCCCCTCTTTCATGTGGATGTTCAAATTGCAACCTGTACCACAAAACCCACAGACCATCTGAGTCGTTGAGTCCGGCAAGTTTTTTTCAGGCACTTTTCCCAGTCCGAACCCGCCGGGAGAGAGTAATAACTCTCGTGTAAGGTGTCCCTCTTTTTGATGAATCAGGGAGTTGATTTTTGTTCGCTCAATGATCGACATGAAATCGATTCCAGTACCGAAAAGGAAATTTATCTTAAAACGCCGGGCATACGGGGAGCAGCAACCGCGGAGAAGAAAAGGTATCGTTCTAAAAGTTCACCAGCCAGACAGGCAATAAACATCATGCAGACAATGAAAATCAGAATGATATATTGCAGTGGTTGTGTTTGGTGGTTCAGTAAAAAGGCAGGCATCAGGATACCACCGAGAATTCCACACGCAAAACGGGCGAGTGTCACATTTGACAGTTCACCGCTCATCAGTAAAGCAGACCGTTTGAGAGGCGAATTTTGCCGGTGAAACAAATAACGAAATAGTGAAGCTTCAAAAATGAGTTTAATGATTGATGTCACAATCAATGCTTTCGAGAGCAACGGCCCTGCCAGAGCGAGTAGCAGATTGGATTCAGGTGAATTATCCGCGAGATTTAAAACCAAAATCACCAGCCAGGTTGACGTGATTCCCAATAGAATTGCGGTCAGTGAAAACTTGACCGACGTGGATTCAAAACTCCAGAATTCCCGCTTGGTGAATACATAGATCATAATCGAGCAAAAGATACCAGCGATTCCGAGCAGGCCAACTACGCGACCAGCAATAGGCTGCCAGCTCTTTAACTCAGGAAAGAGGGAGACGGAGATCCAGGTCAGTATGGCATAAAGCATCGCCGCACCAGCGAAGACACCAAAGGCAAGAATTTCTCTACTCAACCAGGAATGCTTTAGCCCTAATATCCCACGAAACGCATATAAGGGTCGTCCCAGGTGAAGCGTACTCGCGCCTAATGCCACCAAACCAAAGAAAAGGGCACTCGTTACGTACAAGCGAGTCATGACAGCCGTTGTTGCATTTGTGAGAAAATATTCGAGTGCCGAACCGGTAAGAATGGCACCGACTGAAAGCTGAGTGAGAACCAGCATAATCACCAATGGCAGGTGTGCGTGTTGCGGACTGGCAGAATAATAGTCTGCCGGTAATGTATTACGGGGAAACGGTTTTTCCGATTTGTAGCGCGTTGTGGGAAAGGTATGTTGCGGGTCTGGTGACGCAGGCAGGAAGGGATTGATTTCAGAATCGGCAATCACCTGTTCCTGGTTCACGATCTCGATGGAAATGGCCTGATGAGGGCAGGCTTGCACACAGGCTGGTGCTTCACCATCAGATAATCTTTGACTGCACATATCGCATTTACGGACAATTCCCTTGTTGCTTTGATATTTCGGAACATCATAAGGACATGCTAATGTACAATACTGACAACCAAAACATTGATCATCCAGATGTTTGACTATTCCCGTGAGTGGATCTTTTTCATAAGCATTGACAGGACAAGCCTGCATGCAAGCTGGTTCCAGACAGTGATGGCAGGCTGTTGTCACATGCTGATGAATAGGGTTTTGATTGGAACCACCAATCAACAGGCCAACGTCGCGCCAGGTTTCCTTTTCATCTAATCCGTTCAATGAATGGCAGGCCGTCACACAGGCTTTGCAGCCCGAACAACGATCCAAATCCACTTCGAAAGCGTATTGTTCGCCCGATTGTGGTAGTGCAGAGGGAATCAGGTCTGCATAGAAGCGTGACTGGGCCGGCAAAGATTGCGTGTCATATTGTTTCGAAAACTGTTCGACGGCAGTCAGCGATTGCTGTTCTTTCAACAGAATCGAAATTAGATCGCATTCCGTTTGACTGGCTGAGTTTTCTCTTGAAGAAGAAGCGGCCTCATAATTCGAGAATGCAGAGTCTTGATGCTGCCCCATGACGTCGAAGTTCATGTGTATCTATTTCGACTTTCGTTTTTTATGGAAATGTTCGCAGTGAATTAATGATTGTGGAACGCCAGATTCTAATAGTTGCTCTTCAAAATTCTGGTTGAAATTTCGGGGGCCACAAAGAAAAAAACGAGACATGAGCGTTGGGGAAATCTTTGCTTGAATGAAGTCAAAACTGAGGCGACCACAGTTACCCAACCATTGCGGAGACGCTTGTGAGAGTGTTAAGAAGTATTGAAACCCTGGCAAGTCTGTGATGGACTGTCGGGTTTCCTGATCGAAGATAATATCACGATGAGTTCTGGCGCCATAAAATAATGCACAGGGAGTATTTTGTTTGATATCAGACAGATAGCGAATAATGCTCATCATAGGCGTGATCCCAATTCCCGCACACAACAGAACAACAGGCTCTGTATGAAGTTCCTGGTCATAGAAAAATTGACCTGACGGACCTTTGATATTGAGTTCACTACCGGGACCGATGTGTTCAAAAAGAAAGTTGCCAGCTTCTCCTTGGGGATTTCGTTTGATGGTTAAGTCAATTCGCTCTCGATGGAATGGGGAAGAACTGATTGTAAAACTACGCCAGACTTCCTTACCTTTAATATTCAGACAGACTTTAATAAACATGCCTGGTTTATGTGGCGATAGAAGTCCGTCTGAATTGTCCAGTCGAAAGGTTCGGACATCATTTGTTTCCTGGATCACGTCTGTCACAGAGAGCGCAACAAGCGAGTCGTTGTGTTTTTTGAAATCAGGTTGTTTAAAAGTCATAAGAAAACCTGTGCTTAGTGAGCGCCAGCACATTCTGTTTGAGATAATAATTCGTCGAGTACTTTTGCTTCTGGAAGTTCCAGATACACTTTATTCAATTCATCTACTTTGACTTTGAATACATTAACCGAATACTGCAGATCACCAGTCAGGCAGGATCCATTTTCCAGAGAAAATGCTTTCTTGTGCAAGGGACAGGCAACTTTAGGAGTACCCTGGATGTCACCAATAATACCACGAGACAAAACCATTGCCTGCTTATGAGGACACATTTGCTGGCACGCATACCACTCCCCGCGACTCGTAAAATTGAAAACCGCGATTTGAGAATTGCCATATTTAATCGTTGATCCACTCTCTTCGGGAAAATCACTCACAGATCCCACCGCGACCCATTCTCGGACCTGACTGTTCGAATCGTCCCCTTCATCCTTGTTCATGATTTTATGTGGTTTTAAATCATCGATCGGAACGAAATCGGGAGCCCAGTCAACAGGACGGTGTTGTTCACGCTGAGGTATCAGTTCAATTGAAGGAAGTTGATCTTCGGTATTGACAAATTGTTGAAATAACCGTTTTTTCTCCGGGTTGTCGACCACTTCTTTCCATTCACATTGGTAAGTATCTACAAGAGATTGCATCATGGATTCAAGTTCTTCACAAATTCCCAGCTTGTCCTCGATAACCACCTCACGCAAATAATCGATTCCCCCTTCCAGTTTATCCAGCCAGGTGGCAGTCCGGGTTAATTTGTCTGCCGTCTGAATATAAAACATCAGAAATCGATCCAGATATTGAATACAGGTTTCTTCATCAAGGTCCGAAGCAAACAGGTCGGCGTGTCGTGGTTTAGCACCACCATTTCCGCAAATATACAAATTGTATCCGTTTTCTGTCACGATGAGTCCAAAGTCTTTACTTTGCGCCTCCGCACATTCTCGCACGCAGCCCGAAACACCACCTTTAATCTTATGTGGTGCTCGAACGCCGCGGTAGCGTTCTTCCAGACGAATTGCAAAACCAACCGAATCCCCTATTCCATAACGGCACCAGGTTGTACCGACACAGCTTTTTACCGTTCTAAGCGATTTCCCGTAAGCATGCCCGCTTTCAAATCCTGCATCGATTAGTTTTTCCCAAATCTCAGGGAGATCATGGACTTCCGCGCCAAACAAGTCAACGCGTTGACCGCCGGTGATTTTTGTATAAAGCCCGTATTCCTTTGCCACATTTCCCAGCACGATCAGTTTATCAGGAGTAATTTCTCCACCAGGTACTCGCGGTACAACGGAGTACAGCCCTCCCCTTTGCACATTAGCCAGAAAACGGTCGTTCGTATCCTGCAAGTTCGCATGATCGACAACATGTTCATTCCATAAACTGGCAAGAATCGAAGCAACGGTAGGTTTGCAGACTTCACAACCTGTACCAGTACCACAATCTTTGAGAATGGCAGAAAACGTTTTAAGTTTCTTGATTTTTATAATATCAAAAAGCTGTGTACGTGAATATTCAAAGTGCTCACAGAGATGATTGTTAACGCTGATGCCAGCTACTTCCATCTGGGCTTTAAACAAGTCCGTCACCAGGGGCATGCAGCCTCCACAACCACTCCCGGCTTTCGTACACGCTTTTACTTGATCAATGGAAGTCAAACTTTCATCGATGATGGCATTGCAGATTGCCCCTTTGGTCACATTGTTGCAAGAACAGATTTGCGATTCATCTGGCATTTCAGTAGCATCACCACCCGGAATGCCTCCTCCAGAACCAACAACCAGTTCATGTGGACTGCAAGGCAACAGATCTTCCGATTTGGCCAGCAGAGACAGGCTCCCATAATCAGAAGCATCACCAATCAAGATTCCTCCCAGTAATCTTGTACCATCCAAATTAAATACGAGCTTTTTATAGACGCCTTTAAATGGATCTTCGAAAGTGAGGCATTTAGAAACTGCGGGTTCGGCTTCGTAATCACCAAAACTGGCAACATCGACACCCATCAATTTTAGTTTTGTAGAAAGATCGCTTCCCTGATACTTCTGATCGACGTCACACAAGTTTGCTGCGGCTACTTCTGCCATTTGATAACCGGGAGCAACCAGTCCATACACCATGCCCGAATGTAAGGCAACTTCACCGATGGCATAAATATCTGGATCAGAAGTCTGCAGAGAATCATTGACTAAAATTCCACCCCGCTCACCTACTTCGAGCGCGCATTCGCGAGCCAACTCATCACGCGGTCGAATGCCCGCTGAGACAATAATCATGTCGAGGTCTAACTCTTCACCATCCTGAAAACGAATCCCTGTGACTTTGGACTCTCCCAAAACTTCATCCGTTGCTTTATTCAGATGTACCTGGACACCCAGCTCTTCAATTTTCTGGACCAGAATTTTGGATCCTGCGTCGTCGATCTGACGTGGCATGAGCCGTGGAGCAAACTCCAAGACGTGTGTTTCCAGTCCTAAGTCCAAAGTAGCTTTGGCGGCTTCCAGACCGAGCAGACCGCCTCCGATTACGGCAGCTTTTTTTGAGTGTTTCGCATATTGAATGATCAATTCCAGATCATTAATCGTACGATAAACAAAAACACCACGGTTTTTGATACCTGGTACGGAAGGCACAAAGGGATAAGAACCGGTCGCAATCACGACCTTGTCGTAAGGAATCTCCTCTCCCTTCTGCGAATAGATGACCTTATTTTGCCTGTTGATACTGACAGCGCGATCGGCCAGATGAAGGTCGATGTTATTTTCGGTATACCACTCTTGGCGAGCCAGCATCAGCTTTTCGGCATCGTTATGAGCAAAAAATTGTGTCAATCCAACCCGGTCATAAGCGGCCCGCGGTTCCTCGCAAAAAGTAACAATCTTGTATTGGTGCTGTTGATCTTTTTCCACCAGCTGCTCACAAAATCGTAAGCCCACCATGCCATTGCCAATGACAACAACCGTTTTCTTTTGTTCAGAATTTCGCTGATTCACAGTGAATCTACCTTTAAACAGAGCACTTATGTTAAACGCAGAATGAGTCTTGTGTCTCTAACTCCCCATCGAAGCGGCCAGCTTCCTCTCCATGGATTTCGAGCTGTTTGCCGATTCATGAGCCAGTCTGGCCTCCTCTTCCGTTTCTTCATTGAATCGAACCATGAAAGTCAGGAAAGAACAGCTGGTGACAATTGCTCCCAGAATAAAGAGAGCTGTCGGCCAGTTGATCGCCTGAGATTTGAAGAGAAAACCTGCTGCAACAGCTCCAGCATTTCCACCGGCTCCCACAATCCCGGAAACGGAACCCAGGGCTTTGGGGTTAATAAAAGGAACCACAGAGTAGGTAGCTCCTTCCGACATTTGTACAAACAAGCTGAAGACGATGAGTGTTGGTAATGCCAGAGAAAGAATACTCATCTGTGAAAAGAGCATCAGTGCAATCCCTTCACAGAAAATGACAATAAATAACCATTTGACGCGACCGCTGAGTCCCCATTTTTCCCCAAAACGATCACCGAACATCCCGCCTAATGTACGAGCAAAGATGTTCATCAATCCAAAAAGACCGGCAAACAACCCTGCCAGTTTGATGGCCTGTCCGGTTTCCATATTCTTGAAGTAATCAAAGTAATCCAGGAAATAGAGTGCAGCAACATTATTGAGTGTCAGTTCAATCCCAAAGCAGGCACCATAAAGCACGAATAAAGCCCAGACACGACGATCTTTACAAGTGGCCCAAAACATTCCTTTATGTTGTTCTTTCTTAGGCAACTTTCCTGCTGCACGCAGATCTTTGAAGTTTCCATCAGGGGCATCCTGGGTCAGGAAGAAATAAGCAACACCCATCAAAGCACAGACGATTCCAGCCAATAACATGGAAGCTCGCCAGCCAAGCGATTCACTGAAACCGAGGACTCCAATGAAGAGACTGAAGATGAGTGGCATCAGAATTTGTGTGACACCTCCTCCCAGGTTTCCCCAGCCCGCTGTAGTGGCATTTGCCGTTCCCACACAATTGGGTGCAAACATGACTGACGTGTGGTACTGTGTAATCACAAAAGAGGCACCAATCGCACCAATCGCAATTCGGAAAATGAGAAATGTGGTGTAGTCATGGGCCAGACTGATTCCCATCACGGGCAGCGAACCCAGAATCAACAGCCAGGTGTATGTTAAACGCGGACCAATCTGATCACAGAGCCAGCCTATAAAGAGGCGTGCAATCACAGTAATCGCAACCGAGCCGATGATACACCAGCCTATTTGATCTTTAGTCAGCAGCATTTCTTCCCGGACCACCTTCATTAAAGGTGCAATTCCAAACCAGGCAAAGAAACACAGGAAAAATGCAAACCAGGACATATGAAATGCACGCATCTGCGGTGTTGAAAAGTTAAACAGAGTGATTCTGGTTGCTTTATTATGAATTTCCATTTCGTGAATGCTTCCTGTTGCTGTTTTTGTCGCGCGTAATCAACTTTATCCCGGGGTAATTCAAAGCGAATTAGTTTGAAAAATTACTAAAAGAGGCGCGCACCTTTATCGTAAGAAATAATGGGTGTCATAAAGAATATGATCCAACGGACCACCAGTAACTTGTTAGCAAGGTCGAAGTAATGCCACTCGATTGACTTGCTTTACCAATGATTGTGATTCAATATTTTTTCAATTTATGAATGATGTTCTCTTCGATTGGAATTGCGTAATCGAACCTGCGAGAGCACGGTTCAGATCACATGGGATCTACCTAAACTGATAGTCTGACAGAATAGGTACTTTTCTATGCAGAGAACTAAAGGCAAAGTGTGTGCCAGAAATTAAGTCAATGAAATTGATAAAGTGAGGATTGAAGGATGCAACTGAGAAAAGTCGACTTTTGTAAGTGAAAAACGACTTTGGCCGACACAAAAAATATTAAAAGACGGGTGATCTAAAGAGTGCGCTGCGTAGAAAATATGAGTGCGTGCTTAGGAATTAAGCAATTGAGTCGCGCAACTGCCCAGCTGTTGTCTACTGCAGCAGACTGCGCTGCAGGACTTCTTTCGCCTGATCAAAATAAGGTTGCCACTCAATTTCTGGCTTACCATATTTCAGGCAGTCACGTACCTTCTGCAACGTATTTCGTGCCATATGCGGACAGCGGTTACAAGCACAGGTTTCACCGGTGGAAGACATGATTCCCGGAACAGGTATGTATGTATGGTGGGGTGCCGATTTTTGTAACGGATGAATCATGTTGGCTTCAGTCGCAATTAAAAAAGTACCGGGCTCTTTGACAGACATCACGTACTGTCGCAGCTTTTCCGTACCACCTACAAAATCAGAAACATCCAAAATATTATGGGGACATTCCGGGTGGGCCAAAACCTGAGAACCGGGATTCTGTTTTTTGGCGCGGATCAGATCCTGTATACTGAAAATTTCATGTACCATGCAGGAACCGGGCCAGAGGATCATTTCTCGCCCCGTGACTTCCTGAAGATAGCGTCCCAGGTGTTGATCTGGGACGAATAAAATTTCTTTGTCGGCTGGGACACGGTCGATAATTTCCCGTGCATTTCCACTCGTCACAATCCAGTCGCACAAACTTTTGACTTTGGCTGTCGTATTGATATAAGCGACTGTTTCAAAATCGCGTCCTTCTGACCTCAGCTTTTTCTGGAATTGATCCAGATCTCCAAATTGACAACTATCAGCGAGAGAGCAGCCAGCGTTCAGATCTGGCAAGAGCACTTTTTTTTCGGGACTCAGAATCTTGGTCGACTCGGCCATGAAATGCACGCCAGAGAATACAATTGTGGACGTTTTTACATTGACGGCATCACGCGCCAGTTTCAGGCTGTCACCGGTGAAATCAGCAATTTCCTGAATTTCTCCATCAATGTAAAAATGTGCCAAAAGCGTTGCATCTTTTTCTTTTTTGAGCGATTCGATTTCATCCATCAGATCAAGGGGATCTTCATAGATTTCATCTTTGTTATCGATTGTTGGCAACGACATTTGCTCATATCCTCAGAAAATTTTTATATCCTGAATATCACCTGCCCCAAGGACACGGAATACCCGTCAATAGTTCAATAACAATATTCCGCTTTTACTGGAGAATCTGAAACCCTTGCGGTACAACTTAGATACTATAGTTGAAAGGATTCACTCCTGGTCAACTTGCGATTATTCTATATAATTCGGTAAAGGTTTAGAACTCTATGGCAGATCAATCGTTACGAATCCTGGTTATTGGCGCTCATCCGGATGATTGCGACATCAAAGCAGGTGGAACGGCCGCTTTGTACCAGCAGGCAGGTCATACTGTGAAATTCGTCAGTGTCACAAACGGCGAATCAGGCCATCAGAGCCTTTCTGGACCGGAGTTAGCGGAAATCAGACGTGCCGAAGCCGCGGCTGCAGGAAAAGCACTGGGAGTACAATATGATGTACTCCAATATCGTGACGGATATTTACAACCGACCATCGAAGCACGCTTCGAAATCATTCGACTGATCCGTACGTTTCAACCGGATCTCATTTTGACACACCGTCCTAATGACTATCATCCAGACCACCGATATACTTCGCAACTGGTCTGTGATGCTGCATACATGGTCACTGTGCCTCCTGTCGTACCCGAAGTGCCGGCATTACGCGAAAATCCCGTAATTGCTTATTTATCCGACGATTTTACTCGTCCTTATCCGTTTTCGCCCACCGTCGTAATTGATGTCGAACCAGTCTGGGATCGCCTGATCGATGCGCTCGATTGTCATCAATCACAGTTTTATGACTGGCTGGCCTATAATCATTTTTATGAAGGTGAAGTACCGACTAAAAAGTCAGATCGAAAAAACTGGTTGAGTGGAAAGATAAAAGAACGAATTGCTCCTCTGGCAGATCGCTATCGGGAATTGGTCATTCAAACCTATGGTGAAAAACGGGGCAGAGAAATTCAATGGATCGAAGCCTACGAACCCTGTGAATATGGAACATCCTTGACAGACGAAAATACCAGACAGTTGTTTCCCTTTCTTCCCTGACGCCTCATTCAACGATTCGTAAATATAAAGTAAAGAACCAATGCAAACTCTCTGCCGGTTTATCTCTTTTCTGATTTTGACATGCTGTTGTCTATCACATCTGCACGCTGGAGAAACTGCCGCTGAACGAGGGTATCGGCTGTTGACTTCAAAAGCATATTTGCCGCCAGATTTTGATCAGGAGATAGTGAATGATCTCTGGAAGGTCTGGCCCAAAGACTTGAGAGAACAAGCCGAACAGGCATCATCAGATGAGCGGCTAAAAATGATCTATTCCTATTACGGGATCATGCAACGCCCCGATTCCAAATCAGAGCCCTTAGGATATGTGGTTACACCAGAACAGAAATGGGTGATGAACTGTTTCAACTGTCATGGCGGAAAAGTAGCAGGCACTGTGATCCCCGGGGCACCAAACAGCCATGTTGCACTGCATACTCTGACGGAAGATGTGAGTAAGATTAAACTCCAGCAGTTAAAAAAACTGAGTCATATGGATCTGGCTGCATTGGGCATGCCTTTGGGAACCACGCACGGAACCACGAACTCGGTAATATTTGGAGTCATCCTGGATTCTCTGCGTGACCCTGATATGAATTTTGATAAGACTCGCTCAGTCCCTCATTTACTACATCACGATATGGACCCTCCCGCCTGGTGGAACGTCAAACGAAAACAGAGAATTTATTCCGACGGATTCGTCACAAAGAACCATCGAATGTTGATGCAGTTTATACTCATCCCCCAGAACAATGCGCAAAAGATTAAGGAATGGGAAGCCGACTTCGCCGATATTCTGGCTTATATTGAATCGCTTAAAGCACCCCATTATCGTTGGGAGATTAATGAACCACTCGCTTCGCATGGAAAACGTATTTTCAATGACAATTGCGCACGCTGCCACGGTACTTATGGTGAGAATCCTGCATATCCAGAGAAAACAGTACCCATTACAGAATTAAAAACAGACTCGGTTCGACTGAAATCGTTACCGCCCGCATATCGAGACGCGTTAAACCTGAGTTGGCTTTCCCGCTATGGAAAAGATCCCGTAGTGGCAGCTCCCACGGGATATGTGGCGCCCCCCTTGAATGGTGTTTGGGCTTCTGCTCCTTATTTTCATAACGGATCTGTGCCGACGTTATGGCATGTATTGCATCCGGATGAACGTCCGGTAATCTGGAAACGAACAGAAAATGGGTACGACGTTAACAAAGTGGGGTTGGAAATAGAATCGTTTTCTGTCATGCCTGCTCCCTTATCAACCATGCAAAAAAGAATGTATTTCGATACAAGGAAGTTTGGCAAAAAGGCAACAGGCCATACTTATCCAAACGATCTGAATCAGTCACAGAAACAAGCGGTTCTCGAATATCTGAAAACACTTTGACTGTTTTAATATGACCAACCAGGGCTCGTAAGCAAATTATTCAAAGCCAAAGAAAGCCATCATCGCAACGAAATTAATAATTAGAAGTAACAAAGCGGGATAAAATCCAAAGGCAACCCGCTGTCGCTCGAATGTAATTTCTTTTTCAGGTGGCGGGCTTTCGTTCGAGATATATCCGGGACTCCATTCGCTTCCATCTGGATTCAAATATTTTGAGCGGGATTTCCACAAATAAACGCAAACAATGGTAACAAATAATGCTGCCGATAAGGTAATCAGGGGATGCACAGCCTGTGTTTCATCGCCTAGCTTCACTGCTTCTTCAGGGAGAATTACTTGCAATTTGGTCACCGTAACGGCAAAGGCATTGTTCATAAAATGCACCAGAACGGGAGCCCAGAAACTGCGGGTCACATAGTAAACGTAGTGCATAAACATGCCCAACGGAATCACTGCCATTACATGAGCGGGATGTACATGCACCAGGCCAAACATGATCGAGGTGATGATCATTCCGGGGACTAATCCCCAGCGAGCAATCAGTCCACGCCCGATGGCCCCACGAAAGACCAGTTCTTCACCGATCGCAGGGAAAACGGCAATGACCAGTATCAATGCGCCTAATGAACTGTTTTCCGCCATCTGCTTGACCATTTCCATCGCTTGCATCTCATCAAATGCTTTCAAGGACGGTACCTGCTCAACAAAAGCGCTCCAGACTTCAAAGGCCAGCCGATAGAGTTCTCCTGAAAGTAAGGAAAGCGGGAACACAGATATGAGTAACAGGAATCCGGTTGAAACCGCAAACGGTTGGATATTCAATTTCCCAAAGACACCTTTTCCTAATCGTAATCCAACTGCCAGCATTACAATCAACACAAAGATACCCTGTTCCACACCTGCCATCTCTAATGCGTGATCTTCAAAATACTGAGTCAGTTGTTTTTGAATTGCTTTCGCATTCTGTTCAAGATTACTTGTCAGTAACAAATAGACGATTGCACCGACGGTAAAAATCATGATTCCCGCAAAGTGGGCACCGATGACACCAAACATCCAGCAGATGGACTCAAATAATCCTGGTCCTGGAGGCCGCACTCTTTCGGTACGTGGCTTGTGCCCCTCTTCGGCAACCCGAACCGCTTCGTTCAATATCCCATCAATTTCTGATGCGCTTTTCTCTGTTGAATGATCGATATTTGAGTCCGCAGAGAAATCCGGGCCTGTCGATTCGGGCTCTGGTTTTTCAGAAAAGGGATTATCAGAATCAGCCATAAAGCAATTCGATTTCAGAGTAATAGTGGGATGACAGTTCGAATGGAACGATCATTGAAAAGTTGGCGTAAGTTAATACTTAACCATATTTTAGACGATACTGAAGTCTATGGTTTTATCGTCTCTGTTAAAAAGTGCGAATTCATGTTTTTTTGAGGAATTACCGGATTCCCGCATAATAATCAATGTCACTGAGCGAATCAGATAGTGCAGCCGTTCATTTTGGAAAAACCCATTATCGCTTTTGTCTCAAAACCATGTATCATATTACACTTAACAGGGCCAGATTGATGACTGCGCCTCTATCTGCAAATTCCAGTCTTTCCGTCGGACAAATTACTGAAATGTTACCAGAACAAGACTCTGATACTGACACAGAGGCAAATCAGTGCCAACTCCAATATTGCGCTAATTGTAATTCTACGTTCTTTCTACAGCCAGATGTTGAGAATTGCCCTGATTGTGGTGCGAAGGTTGATAGCGTTTCTGTTTCGGATTTAGAAGAAACAATGGTGCTTGATAATCTGGTCGCTCAAATTCCACACACATCAGACATCTCACCCGAACCCGACGACCCCATCATTGGTACGGATCTGCACGTGTATCAATGCCAGTCATTAATCGGCCGAGGCGGTATGGGGATGGTTTACCTGGCAACGCACCGTGATCTGGGAAGACAATGTGCCCTGAAAATACTTCTGCCAAGGCTGGCCGAACGTGATCCGGAGTATGTCGATCGGTTTTTACATGAAGGACGGGCGGTCGCGACTTTGAATCACCCCAATATCGTAACGGCACACGCCATTGGAGAAGAAAGAGGATATCGTTTTTTGGAGATGGAACTGGTTGCAGGGCGAGCGTTAAGCCGTATTGTTCGCGAAGATGGTCCACTGTCTCCCATGCATGCCACGTCTTTAATTTCACAAGTTGCCTCGGGCCTGGGAACAGCACATGTCAAAGGCATTATTCATCAAGACTTGAAGCTCGAGAATATTCTTTTAACCAGTTCTGGAATTCCCAAAATCGCTGACTTTGGGTTGGCAAAACGGATTAGTGCAGAGGATAGCTCATCGTCACAACATCAATTGTCCGGAACACCTAACTATATGGCACCAGAATTATTTCAGGGAGCCCCCGCAACCGCGACATCTGATGTCTACTCCCTGGGAGTTTGCTTCTTTGTTTTGCTAACAGGACAACTTCCCCATCGTGGGCAAAATTTTAATTCTCTGATTCAGAAAGTGACTGCTCAATCTGCACCAAGTGTGCGAGATTTATGTCCCGAAGTTCCATTGGAAATTTCTGAGTGTGTCTCGTTAATGCTGGACAAAAGCCCGGCCAATCGATTTCAAAATGGTTTCATGGCAGCACAATTCCTGACGGCTGTTTTAGGACAGGTCAAGAATATCGAGGCATTGCTCCATGAAGCTTTTGGTAATTCTTCGAACGTATCATGGAGCCGAAACGGCCAGCAGTATACCTTGGAAGTCAAACAGTCTGCAGAACGCAAACAGACTGTGCTGATTGAGCCAAGCGACCATCAGATGCATGAACGACTCTTGTTGATTTATAGTACATGCTGCGATGCGCAACCCGAATATTATGAAGAAGCTCTCAGGTTGAATGCAGAAATTTCACACGGTGGAATTTCAATCCGCGAAGTGAATGGCAAGTCTAAGTTTGTAATGGTCGATACATTTCCCCGCTCCTCCGTAGATGCGGAAGACATTTACAAAAGTGTGATTGCGGTTGCGCAACACGCAGATGAGATTGAAAAACTACTCACCGGCCATGACTTTCATTAAATACCAGGCACCTTCGCGGAATACTACCAATCGCTTCAAGTCCGTTTATAGCGATTCTATAGTTTAATCACTCATTCTGTGCTCTCAAGATTTCCTGGGAAATATCTCCCGATCAATATTATGTGAACCCAGTGTCTCGTGAATTGCGTCGAAATGCCTGAATTGCGGGTGATAGCCTGGAAATGGGCTGAAATCATTGAGATATTAAATCAAGAGCTTGACCATCCATTCAAACCACTGATATAGTCAAGGTTTGAGGGGTGAACCGATCTCAATCACGATAAGTCTGTATGTTTGTCCCGTTTTATGGTGCGGACGCACTTTTCTGTTATTTCCAAAGATATTGTTTTCATCCAAATGAGATTTCTCTGCGGTTCGGTAAACTCTGTAGGGGATTCTAGTTCATTTAGTCGATATACTGTTACTACGATAAACAGTTTTCAAAATTGTATTGTCAGTAACTCTGAGGTCTTCTATGTATCACTCGCTTAAACAGTCTGCTCTTACAGCCTTCATCTGTAGTTGTTTTCTGTATGTTCCCGGCAATCAGACGATGGCTCAGAATCAAAGCCTGAATCGTGGTTTTTCAATCAGAGCAGATATCGCGGCGACTGGCGAAGAACGAGCGGCACAAAAGTCATTGTGGGTACTTGATGCCGTATTTAAACCGATGCGAATGGTTCGTATGGATTTAACGAATCTCAAAACAGGTAAAAAAGAAAAAACTCTGGTTTGGTACATCGTGTATAAATGCGTTCTTCGACCTATTGAACGACCTGACGACAAAAACGAATTCACACCGGAAAATGCCAAAGTGCCACCACTGGGGCCTCCGCTGTTTGTTCCCGAAATCACGCTCATTACTAACGATAATGGTCAACAGAAAATTTATCCCAACCAAATACTCCCGGAAGCCGAAGCGATCATAAACAAGAGAGAACGTGCTCAGTTCAAAAATGCGGTCGAGATTATCGGTGAATTGCCTGAAGAGACCCCCACTGGTTCCAAAAAAGAAAATGCTATTTTTGGTGTTTGTGTCTGGACTGGCGTGGACCCCAATACCGATTATTTTACACTCCTGTTTTCAGGACTCTCGAATGGCTATAAAAACGTCCCAGGTTCGGACGGGAAAACGATTACACTGCGGAAAGTGCTGGTTCAGCAATATTGGCGTCCCGGCGATGAATTTGGCCAGCAGGAACAGGAATTTCGGCCTAAAGGCAGTCCTTATTGGGTCTATCTACCCGATGACCCTCAAATGGCAGCAAAGATGAAAAAAGAGCTGAAAATTGAAGAGTCAGCTACCGCTAAACCCTGATTCTTTCAGGAAAATAGTGGGAAATACGATTATCTCTTGCAAGTTAATGCCTGATTCGCCAATATACGACCTCGCGCAACAAGTTATTTTATGATACGCCCACTTTACGGGCACTTTTTAGCTACCTGAGGATAAATACAATGGCACATAAGAAGGGACAAGGGTCCAGCCGTAACGGACGTGACTCAAACGCACAACGCCGCGGAATCAAAAAATTTGGCGGTGAAAGTGTTCTGGCTGGAAATATCATTGCCCGCCAGTGTGGTACGAAATGGCATCCCGGCAAAAATGTCGGTATGGGAAAAGACTATACCATTTATTCACTGGTTGAAGGAAAAGTCTACTTCGATAAGGAAGGCCGACGTGTTAACGTAGAACCCGCGTTAAACTAAAGCTCATCCCATAGAACCATAACGACTTTTAAATACGATCAATAATAAAGGTTCCCTGAATTCTTATTCAGGGAACCTTTTTTTATTAACGCGTTGGATGGCTGCCTGTGAGTGTGACTGATATTTTTATGGGCGTCTGTTCTTTTCCTCTTAAGACAGTCACAATGACGGTATCGCTCGGCTTTTTACTTTCAATGTAGTCCAAAAAGTCAGAGGCTGACTTAATTTTTTTCTGATCGACGGCAACAATCAGATCAGCAGCCCGACGATCGACTCGTTCGATAATGATGAGCCCCCTTCTCTGGCGTATGATTTCTGGCCCTCGTATACCAGCTTTTTCAGCCGGGCCACCAGGAGTCAGTTTGGCGACGAGTAATCCCTGTTCGGTTTCATAAACACGTTGAATACCGATTTCCGGATGAATCATATGCCCATGTGCCACAAGTTGTGGAACAACACGGGCGACCAGATTTGAGGGAATGGCAAAGCCCACACCAGAGCTCTGGCCAGTGCTACTGGCGATCGCAGTATTAATCCCAATCAATTGACCTCGTGAATTGAGCAAGGGCCCACCCGAGTTTCCCGGATTAACTGCGGCATCAATCTGAATGATCGATTTGATCGTTCGGTTTCCACGGAGCTTCAATGAACGATTGAGACTGGATATAATGCCGCAAGTCATTGTGCGTTCCAGACCAAAAGGGTTTCCAATCGCAAAAACTTTCTGCCCCACTTTTAATCGACTGGAATCTCCCATAACGACTGGGTTTAAAATTTCGGGATCTTCTTCAATTTTGATAATGGCGATATCATTGATAATATCACCCCCAACAAATGTGGCTGGATAAGACTTACCATTAAATAACGTCACATTGACTTGCTGGGCGTTCTCGACCACATGATAGTTCGTCAAAATGTGCCCTGTTTTATCGATGATAGCGCCAGAGCCAGCACCCTCAGTGTCATGTTCGAGTAAGAAAAAGCCATCTGTTCTTGTACTTTTAGTTGTGATATGAGCGACACTTTTGTTTAAATTCTCATAGACACTCACATTAATTTGCTCTTCAGCCGTCAAACCAAGCTCATTAAATATTTTATTTGGCTGTACAGTGACAGAGTTTTTTGGTGCTTTTTTTGTGGATGAGGGATCAAGAGCAGTGGGTGGTAAAATCCGCGGCCCTTTTAATTTCGGTTGCAGCTGTGCCTCTGACAAGTGAAGCAAGCCTGAAGAAGGAGAGTCAACCGATGCGACGATCAGACCGCCAATAACTGCGGAGAAAAAACAACTAAATACATATTTCATGTTAAACCTCACATGAAACAAAACTCAAGGAATTTGGATGAAACGGAACGTCCAGGTGCTTGTACTCTGCATTAATTGAAAAAGAATGCAAGAGTTTTTGCAAGGGATTCCTGTACCATCTGGAAGTAACAATACCTGAAATCAGTACCAGATTACTTCCTGACGACGCTATATTGAATCAGCTGACAGAAATCCACTAACCTATTATCACAAATCTTTCTGATTCGTAAATAGGAATTCCCCTCGACCGCTACATGCCTCTTTTGATTCTGTTCATTTAAAAAGCAGATATCAAAGTGTGAATGTGCGTATTCACAAACATATTCGTTACTTGAAGTTCAATCACGAACAAGAAGATGTTTTATGAGTCAGGTTCAAGGCTCTTGTTGAGGCTCCTCAAAAGCAGCAGGCTCGATAACCGGCACCGCGGGTTGAGCAGTCGCATCACTAGAGATTGTATAGACTGCCTGATCGGCTTTTGGTCTGAGTGTCCCTGTCGTTACAGCCATTGCTAGTCGAAGCTCTTTTTTCATCGACACGTATCGGGAAGCAACGTTGCCACTATTGACCATAATATCATCTACTACGTAATGGTCGTGCTGCTTCTCGAGAAGAACGGTTGCTCCCCGGTATTTGTCGCCTAATTGAATACGTGCGTAACCTTCGTTTTCATTAAGTTCCAGGCTTTCCAATTTGGTCATTAATAATTCGGGGATTGAGTATGATGTTTTGGGAATCTGATCAACCTGTCGCCAAACCATTTCGTTAAAATCACGTGAGGAATGTCGTTGCAGGTTACGAATGTTTTGTTTGTGCATGTGGTAAGCATAGTTTTGGACTTGAACCATGAGTGCCAGTGTCTCTTTTATTGAGGCGGGTCTGTTTTTCAGGTTCAACTGAATGTCATCAACCAGTAATTGCCCCAGATGCTCGCGTAAAATATAGGTTAAAGATAAATTCCCCTGCCTTGCAAGTACCTTGGTGACAGCACCGTTAAATTTGATATCAAGAATTTTAAAGTCAGATCCTGATATTTCACCAATCGGTAGATGTGATACGATGTCCGGTTTCACTTGTTTCCAGACTCGTGTTGAGAAATCTGGTGTAGAACTGTAGTCGAGAATCTTCATGTCACGTTCAGCCAATGCGCCACTGAATAACATCGTAATCGCACGTGAGGAAAATAATGCCGTCAATGTAATTTGCTCTTTGCCCTGATCTTGAAAAAGCGTGACTTCTTCGATCAGATATTTTTCGGGTATATCAATCTCATCTGATTCAATTTTCACAATGGATAAATTAACCATCTGCCCTTCGACATGTGTGATAAAATTGGCAAGATTTCCTTCAATCTTGAGTTCGTAATCCGTGGCAGCAGAATGAGTTTCTGGTAAAGCTGCTAAAGTGAGGTCCCCAAAATCCAGGCTGCCTCGGTAAAATTGATCTGTGGTGTAGTTTTTAATTTGTTCTTTGTTGTTTTCATTGTAGGTATTCAGGAAGTTGCTGACTGCCAATAACATCTTTGCTTGTTTTTTAGCAGATTTAATATGATCACCATCCTGCTTTGATTCGACGGCAACATCGGTCGCTTTCCATTTTCCTGATTTCAGTTTCATCGAAATAATCATTTGACCCGACCGACGGGGGATTCTGATGATGGCAATATCTTTATCTAACTGAGCATCAGGCTTCTTCTTTTTTGTGCTCCGCGCTTCGCCGGCAATTTTTCGGGAAAGTTTAGCCAGAAATGCCGGGTGCAACTCTTCAAGCGTTTCTTTGAATTCACCATCCGTGGAAGCGATAATATCTTCACGATTCCCCGTTTCCCAGGCTTCAAGAAACTCCCGAACTGTCAGTAATAAATCCATCTGCTCCGTCACAGATTTCATGACGGTCAGGTTTTTTTGTTTTTGTTTGATATACAGGTCGTCGACAACCCAGTCACCAGATTTACTGACTTTTCTGAGTTCATAAAGGATTTTCTTTTTGTTTTTTCCGACTTCTGCAACCACTTTTTTATGATTGTCAGAGATGTCTTCTATTTTGATAATCGTAGTTTCACCAGTAGGAATCTTGAGGATCTTCAGGTCATCCATCGAAGATTTGTCTCGTAGAACCACTTTCGAAAAACTCATCGTTGTGTGGTGCTTTAACTGTTTCAGGTCGTCATTTTCAATCGCTTTTGAAAACTGTTCGATGGCTTTTGTTTCAACAAAAGAGGCACAGCCGGTTGCCATTACGAGAATGAATGCACCGCTCACCAGAGAAAAACCGTTTTTTAGCATCATGATTAGCCCAGGTAGGTATAAAGTTTGAGAGACGAGAGGAGTTTTCGTTTCACTGTTAATAGTTTATGGTTCGCCTTGAGTCGTTAACCAGCATTATTAACACCAAAACATTTGCAGTCATTTCATTTGAGAAAAACAAACTGATCTGCCAGAGAGAGGATGTGCTTTTTTACATTTTTTCGCAATCAGGTCAAGAGGGTTCTGAGTAAAATTCACTTGTTTTTCGACTTCAGTCATGAAAAATATTTGCTCTTGGCTCATTTTCTGAAATAACTATAATCTAACAACACTTCAAAAGTTCCATTTCTTCGCTGCCTGTTTTGGCAATCCTACTGTCTCAAATTAGATTTCCCTAGATCTTTAAGTACCTGAATGCTCAGGTATGGAATTGTGGACATTCTGTGAAACGTTTGTGGTTACTGACCGTACTTATTATTTTGTGTGTTTTTCAATCACATCATTCTGCCTTGGCAGAGATGAAACGTCCTCTAACACTCAAGTTACGAGTTGAATGGGGGGAACAAACCCCTCGTCTCTGGAATGCTCGTTTTGATTTGACCGGTGGCAAGATCAGAGCCGTCCGGTCTCTAGGCGTTGATGCCGATGAAGCAGCTGTGATCTCTCAGGCAGGGCAAAAAGTTCTCTACCAGCCACGCACCAACCGGGTGTTTAACAGTATCGAATTTCAGATTGAGGGGGACTCAACTACAAAACTACACGTTTTCATACAGGACCAGAATGACTCACACATTTCAGTGAAACATCAGTATTCCCTGACTGATATTCTGAAACAAAAAAAAATCCTGCCCATTCACCAGACAAATTCTCAATTAATGGTCCAGCAGGCTCCCGGTGATTCCTTCGCATTGAAAATGGAGCATCCACATTTGGTCTTTACCCCGAATGAAATGATGCATCTCCGGGCATTTCCCAAGTACCTGCTTGTCACTGGTTCCTCTGCGGGAACTGAGATTTACTGGACCCTTTATCGGTCTCGCAGCAGGGATGTGATTTCTTCGGGGTCCAACAAAATACCACAGCTCAATCAGAATGATCTGGTAAAACAGGGGATCCCTATTTCTATTAATGCGCCTGTGGAAGGGGTGTATGACCTGGAAGTAAACATGCAAACCGGCCAACAGGCGGTAGTACAGTTTGTTGTCGTCTCTCCACAAGCAAATCACTCATCCCACCTGGTTCAAAGTGATAATACTTTACAGTTGGTGGATGCGATAGAACTCAGTGGATTTCAATCGCACCATACGCTGGTGGCACGGCGGCCACGTACTCGTATTCGAAAGTCATTCAAGTCTCTCTTTAAGGCAGTGCCACAAGCAGAAGAAACAAGTAGCCAATTCCCGCCATGGTCGGCTTATCATCTAAAGATCAGAAACCGTAATCAACCTCATAAACTGGTTGTCACCTATCCACAGCGTTCCCAGACTCAATTGGGTTTCAGTATTCTTGAGCCTGATGCAGCGGGACAGTTAGTACCCGTTGGTGTCGATTCAGGGGTTTATCAAACGAATTCTGGTCTATCTGAGGTTTTACAAACTGACTCGCAGGAATTGTCGACAGAAATACTTTTCTGGCCGCGGGTCACTAATCCTATTCTGTTATTTCATGGCCTGGGAACATCAGTGCCGGCTGAGATTACACGCGTGCAAGTCTATGAACTTCCCGCTTCAGCCAAACCGCCTTCCATTCAGAAGAATTCTCAGCCTGAAAAGAAAAGGATGGTCGGCCCTTATATGCAAAAGCCGCTCTTGCCTGAAATATTCGGTGCGACTCAAGTACTCGATTCTATTAGTAATCGCAGTCTTGACGATTGGCAAACATTTTATGAAGCCGGTACTCGGCTGGCTTATTATCTGAATTACCATCATTTTAACAGTGTTCTACTTGCTGTTTCAGCCGACGGAAGCTCAATTTATCCATCGCGTTTCCTGTCTCCCACTCCGCGTTATGATTCCGGTATCTATCATTCTTCCGGCCAGGACACTGCCCGAAAAGATATCCTGGAAATGCTCTTTCGGATTTTTGACCGGGAACAGATGGCTCTGATTCCAGAATTGCAATTTTCTTCGATTCTCACAAATCTGGAACAAGAAATTCGTGGGCAACCAGAAAAAGCCGTCGGAATCGAACTGGTAAACCATCATGGTCAATCCTGGCGCGATACTAAGGTTGCTTCCA
Source organism: Planctomycetota bacterium (assembly GCA_022600195.1). Lineage (GTDB taxonomy): Bacteria > Planctomycetota > Planctomycetia > Planctomycetales > Planctomycetaceae > Gimesia. The sequence goes on along the minus strand of JAHZKX010000032.1, from coordinate 110,734 downwards.
GAGGACAGGCGCCTTTTTATAATCCTCTGAATCCCACAGTACAGCTTGAAATCGCCAAGATATTCCAGGAATTAGTCAATCGCTACAAATCGCACTCATCGTTTCAGGGTGTAGCGGTCCAGTTGACCTTAAACGGTTACTTGCAGTTACCCGGATTGAAATGGGGATACGATGACCTCACGGTTTCACAATTTGAAAAAGAGACCGGAGTCAGGGTCCCTGTCGCACCTGAATCGTTGAAATATGAAGCACGATATCAGTTCCTCACAACAAAAGGTCTTCCCCAATGGACTAAGTGGCGATGTAGAAAAATCAGAGAACTGCATCAGAGGCTTGCGGAAATATTGTCAAAAGAACGACCTGATACACAACTCATCTTTTCAGCCAGTGAACTGTTACCAGCTCAAAGTAAAGCAGGCGATGTCGTTTCTTCATTGAACTCCGGTGCTCAATTTCGACCAGTCCTGAAAGAGATGGGGCTTGATTTTTCAGATTATGATCAATTCGGTAATAGTATCATTTTAAGGCCGGGGCAATTTTATTCTGAACAGCATAAGGCATCGGTAGCAAATATAAAAAACAATCACCCTACAATTGATGATGCCTTTAAAACCAGAGAGAACGGTGCTTTGTATTATCATCATCCTGTAGAACTTCGTATTTCAGAGTTTGATGAAATTTCCCCCTGGCAGCCTGCCTTTACCTGGCTTGTTTCACAAGCTTCTCCAGCAGGACTCGCTAACCGTCAAAGGTATATTCACACCATTGCCACCATGGACCCTTATCTTATTTTTGATGGGGGGTGGACGATTCCTTTTGGCCAGGAACAGGCAACCCAATCGATTCGCACGCAACTTCAAAAGTTACCCGCGCGACCATTTCAAACAATCAAAAATGCAGAACAACCAGTGATTGCACGCTTGTCGCGTGGAAAAGATAAAACGTATTTCTATCTGATCAATGACTTTCCTTATCCCTGCCAGCTTACTGTCGAGGTCGCCATTACCAATGCTGCTGACATCATTGATCTGGAGACAAATGAAAATGTGAAGACTGACATTTCTTCAAACGGCACAAAATCCTACCTGGTTTCCCTGGACGCTTTTGATTTTCAGGCATTCGAAGTTCAAGATTCTCAGGTACAAATAAAGTCTGTGAAATGTAGAGTTAATCAAAGTGATTTGGCACATCTACAGGCACAAATTGACCAGAAGAGACATCAATTACTTGATTTACATCGATCGAAAGATGATGACAGTACCATCGTCTTTCAGGCAGATTTTGAAAGTCATAACTCCCGTGACTATATTCTGGCAGGTTGGGAATCGAAAAATCAAAATCAGATAGCATGGAATCTGGATAGCACGGAGTCACATTCCGGCAAGTCCTCGTTGCTCCTGGGACTCAAGCAGGGAAACAGTTCTTTAAAAACGAATGAAATCCCCTTACATCAGTCTCGATATTTGAACATGAGTGTCTGGTTAAAAACGAACACCAAAGAGATGCAAGTCAGGATTGCTTTAGAAGCAGAGCAGAATGGAAAATTAAAAACACAATCAGCGATGATTTCAGTTGACCGCCAATGGCGAAAATATTTGTTTCGAGTGAAAGATATCCCCTCTGATCAAATCCAAAATGCACATATCATGATTGAAAAACTGGGCTCCGGGAAACTCTGGATTGATGATGTCGATTTGCAGATACATCAAATTTCGCCAGAAGACGACCGCCAATTGACCAAACTGGTCTCGACACTCTCATTCGCCTGGGGGGCCCAACGTTATCTGGATTGCTATCGATTGCTGGACAGTTACTGGGGCCAATTTGGAAATGAATCTGATTCAACTCAGTCTCCGCCCACTCAGCACACATCCCCTGCCAAACAGGCCGAACGTCGCGGGATTCGCAAATTGATTCGCCGCTAATTCTCTTCGAGTACTCGTTTTTTCAAAAACGCAGTTGTCGACCAAGCCATAAACTCTTTTGGGTCTATGGCTTATGGGAATTCTTCAGTCGGGGCCATTGAAGATGATATAATGGTTATGGAAGTTTATTCAAATCTTTTACGCTGATTCCATGTACTTTCTTTAGGGAAGGATCTGAGATAATGGCGCGAAAAACAATTTCCAAATCAAAATCAGAAGGTGTTAAAAAACGTTCTGCCACAAAGCAAACATCCACGAATGTTTCCGGCAAGAATAACGGCAAAGTACACACTATCGGAAGCTATTTGATTCAGCGATTACAGGATTATGGCATCAGTGATATGTTCGGAATTCCTGGCGATTTCGTATTGCAATTTTATGGCATGCTCGAAGAAAGTCCTATTCGAATCATAGGGACAACACGTGAGGATAATGCCGGCTACGCAGCAGATGGCTATGCACGGGTCAATGGAATCGGTGCTGTCTGTGTCACATATTGTGTTGGCGGTCTGAGTTTGTGCAATTCCATCGCTGGAGCCTATGCAGAAAAATCACCTGTCGTCGTAATCAGTGGTGCCCCAGGGATGACCGAGAGGGAAACTGACCCCCTGCTCCACCATCGCGTGAAAGACTTTCAAACGCAACGTGATGTCTTTGAAAAAATCACAGTGGCGACCGCATTGCTGGATGATCCAATAACGGCTTTTCAGGAAATTGATCGGTGTCTGGAAGCCTGCGTCCAATATAAGCGTCCGGTTTATCTGGAACTGCCCCGCGATTGTGTTCACACTAAAGCAATCATTCCACATATACCCGATGATAGTCAGCCAGCAAGCAATAAAAATGCCTTACGGGAATCGCTTGATGAAGCTGCCGAATTGATTCAGGCAAGTAAAAAACCTGTAATTATTGCTGGCGTGGAAATCCATCGGTTTGGATTAAGAGAAGAGGTTCTGAAGTTTGCTGAAAAGCACAAGATACCCATGTGTGCGACGATCTTAGGCAAATCAGTCGTGAGTGAATCTCATCCACTTTATCTGGGCGTGTATGAAGGAGCGATGGGTCGAAACGAAGTCCAGCGTTATGTGGAAGAAAGTGACTGTGTCATTCTTCTAGGTACATTCATGACAGATATTAATTTGGGGATATATACAGCCCATCTCGATCCTGGCAAATGTATTTATGCTACCAGTGAAAAACTGCGGATCAGCTATCATCATTTTCATGATGTTGTATTTTCTGATTTTGTCACAGCGCTGGAAAAACAAAAAATGAAGGTAACCATTCGTAAAATACCGGATGATGTTCGTCCACAGCCTGTCAACTATGAAGTGAATCCAGCAGAACCCGTGACAACAAAGCACCTGTTTGAAAGCATCAACCAGATTCTTACTGATCAGACCGTTGTGGTAACCGATGTAGGAGACTGCCTGTTTGGTGCCGTCGATTTGATGATCAGCACACATACCAAATTCCTCAGCCCGGCTTATTATACCTCAATGGGCTTTGCAATACCGGCTTCTATTGGGGCCCAGGTCGCCAATCAAAGTTTACGACCAATTGTCCTGGTGGGTGATGGGGCCTTTCAAATGACATGCCTCGAGCTTTCTACCGCGCTTAAGCTGGGATATAACCCAATTGTGATCGTCTTGAATAATAAAGGCTACACAACGGAACGTTTCCTGCAGGAAGGGCCGTTTAATGATATTCCCGATTGGAAATATCATAATATCACTGATCTCATTGGTGGTGGATGGGGCTTTGAAGTGAGCACGGAAGGAGACCTCGAAAAAGCCATCAAAGCAGCATTGGCGAATAAAGACAGCTTGAGTGTGATTAACGTGCACCTCGAACCAACAGACGTTAGTCCAGCTTTGACTCGTTTGGCTGAGAAGATGTCGAAATCGCTTTAGCCAGCGTTCTTGCGACCGAGCTATAAAAAAAACCGGATGAGAGTCCCGTTCTCTACATCCGGAATTTTTTCCTTTCGCTTGCAGTTTTTATTGTCCAGCTAATAAAAACTGCAATGTTTTATGCGAAAGGGTCCCCCCTGTTTTATTGGAAATTAATGGAATCAGTCAAATGCCTGTTTTAGCCTCAAAACGACTATGGCCGACTCGTTAATTTCACGTCTAATGACTATTGATCATCCTGGAGTTTTCGTTCCAGTTTGTATTGCTCAAGGACTTCACGCTGATTGTAGAGTTGTTCCTCAGGCCCGGCTGGGTAGAACTGTACATCATCATTCAAGTAGTAAGCAGATGGTAAAGTCTGACCACCGATACTGGATTGGCAACCGGTGCTGGTCAAACCGATTAATGCTAAACCCAGAATTCCTACACTTGACCAATTCTTAAACTGGCGAATCACCATGATTATCCTCGGATTGAAAAGTTGTCGAAAGGCACCTGCTGAGGGACATGAAAACAGCATAAGACAGGAGCCGGGAACACCTTGGGATTAGTCTGTCCGTTTACTAAATCCAGCCAACTTCATCAGGAAGTGACATACAAGGCCACACAGTAGTACAAAGCATGTACTCTATTTATCGACATTCAAAACCGGAATCTTCGGAATATTTTACCTAATCGGACAATATTTTGTATAAAGAAAGCCTTCAGTGCATAGATATGGCAGTTCAGGAAGATTTGAACACCCTTTGTAACTCATCCAGCGAGACTTTCCCTTCCGCGACTAAACGAATGCCATCTTTCTGAAAGGTTGGCATACCCTGTTTTTTGGCGAATGCCCTGATTTTCCCCGGTTCTGCCCCGCCGATGATCAATTGCTTCATTTCATCAGTCATTTCGATGATCTCCAACATCAAGGTCCTGCCATAGTAACCCAGGCCATCACACTTCTCGCAAGGTTCGATTTCGTTTCCTTCCTCATCCACGGTTTGGCGGGGAGGGCGATAGAGCATTTTAGTGGATTTGGGCAGACCCATTTTTTCAATCATTTTGGGATTCGGGCGGAAGGCTTCCTTACATTCATCGCAGAGTGTACGAATCAATTTGTGCCCAATCACACAGCGGAGCGCATTGACGCCTGCTTCCACTCCACCGGCTAATTTACAGAATTTAATCAATCCTGCTACCGAATCCTTGGCGGCAATTTCTGCGATCATAGAAATGTCATCTTTGACATTCAGTACACTCTTGACATACTCTTCATCTTTGATGGGATACAAATAAATGATATCAGCTTCCATGCGAATAATTCGTCGCAACTCATCGTCAAACGTATCTCCTTCTTTTCTCTCGAGTGTTGCTATGTGACTAAAATCACGGTGCTCTGGATCAGCAATTGAGAAAATAGTGTATTGATAAGCGTCGACTGAACGTACAACTCCAAAAGTAGTTGTTGTTGTACCAGAGTTTGGCGCACCGCTGACAAGGATCAATCCGTTACGCCCTTTGCTCAACTCTCGAATTTTTTCTTTGTTCTCCTCTGTGATCCCAATGTCATCAGCGCGGTCCAGTGGTTCTTTGACATTAATCGCTTTGATAGAGAGGCGTTCCCCCCCCTCTGCCGGGCTTGTGGAAACCCTGAGCTGATAGGAAACTTCTTCCAGTTCAGCAAAGACACCGCCGGATTGAGGGCGTTTTCGTTCCTGAATATTCAGTCCCGATAAAAGCTTGATGATCTGAACAACAGCCATCCCCTGCTGTTTCGATAAACGGGGACCAGGATTTGCAACACCGTCAACATAAAAGACAACCTGGTACCGTTCCCCTTTGGGTTCAAAACGCATAAATTCTGCTCGGATTGCCAGACCATCGGTAATAATGTTCTTGGCAGGCATCAAACCGGCTTTTACCAGCCGGGCGTTTTCTTTCAGATTTGCTGGCTGACCATTGAGTGCGCCTTGAAAAGAGACCGGTTCAATCTCTTCTTCCTCTTCTTCCTCTTCTTCACGAGATTTTCCAAAACCAAATATCACAAGAGATACCTCTTAAAAAGGGTTAAGTATGTGCCTGATAATCTCTCTGTTTTATCTCTATTGTCAGTAGCCGCTTCAATGTTTTTTAAAGCAGGCCATAATCCTGCAATGTCTTCTCCAGAACTGTCATGGATGCGTTATCGAGCTGCGTCATCGGAAGTCGAACTTCACCATTATCACGTCCGAGCAACTGCATTGCTGCTTTGATCGGAATGGGGTTGGTTGCCAGTCCCAGAAGGTTCCTGCAGAGCCCAAACAATTTATAGTGCCATTCTCGGGCTAATTTCAAATCACCTGCATTAAAGGCATTTAGCATATTTTTAACATCACCGGGAACAATATTTCCGACAACTGAGACGACTCCCTTTCCTCCCAACGCCATGAGAGGCAGCGTCAGGCTGTCATCGCCAGAAAGTACCGTCAAATCGCACGCAGAAAGAATATGCGATGCCTGATCCATTGAACCTGTCGATTCCTTCACGGCCACTATATTGGGGATTTCAGCCAGACGGATGATGGTTTCCGGCTCAATATTTTTGGCAGTGCGTGCGGGAATATTATAGATCACAATGGGGATCTCGACAGCTTCGGCAATTGCCTGGTAATGCTGAAAGAATCCTTCCTGTGTCGGTTTGTTATAATAAGGAGCCACATGCAGTCCACCATCGGCACCGGCATCTTGTGCAAATTTGGTGAGCTCTATTGCCTCCTTTGTACTGTTTGAACCTGTCCCCGCCATCACCTTGATGCGGCCTGCAGCCTGGTTACAAACAATGGAAATGACCTGTTTATGCTCTTCGTGGGAGAGTGTTGGTGATTCACCTGTTGTTCCCACAGGACACAAAGTATCAGTCCCTTGCTCGATGTGATAATCGACAAGGCCACGCAGCGCGGTTTCGTCGATTTCCCCATTTTTGAAGGGCGTGATCATTGCCACAGAAAGACCTGCAAACAGGTCATTTTGATTTGCCATGCTTTCAATACCTTAAAACAAATTTGGGAATCAGTCCCGATTCACTTGAGACATTCCCGCTTGATCAATGCTGTAGATTGACAGAAAATGAAAACTAAGTACGACTTTCCCAATCGACATTGGATAATGATGCCAGTGCTAATTGCAATGCATGTGTTCCATCTCGGCCATGTCCTTGAGCTTGAACCGCAAGATAAAGTTGATGCCCCAGCGCCAGACCGGGCAGACTCAAATTCATCGCTTTCGCTTCTGCTAACGCAATTCCCATATCTTTAATAAAATGCTCGACGAAAAAACCGGGATCGAAGTTGTTATCCATAATTCTAGGGCCAAGATTTGAGAGTGACCAGCTGCCAGCCGCCCCACTCCCCACCGATTCCAATACCGTTGGCAGATCCAACCCTGCTTTATAGCCATAGAGCAAGGCTTCACAGACTCCGATCATATTGGTTGCAATCAGAATTTGATTCACCATTTTCGTGTGTTGACCGGAACCGGGGCCACCCTGATACACAATTGTCTTGCCCATGGCGTTCCAGCAGGGTTTCAGTGCATCAACAACCTGTTCATCTCCACCAATCATGATGGACAATGTTCCATTTTTTGCGCCCACATCTCCACCAGAAACGGGGGCATCAATACTGTGCACGCCTTTTGTTGCAGCAGCCTCTGCAATCTCAACTGCCAGTGAAGGATCGCTGGTTGTCATATCTACCAGAATTTTGTCTGCTGAGGCGCCGGCCAAAGCCCCCTGCTCTCCCAAAAGAACTTCTCGTACATCAGCGGGAAATCCAACGATTGAGAAAATGACGTCAGATTTTTCGGCGACTGCTTTGGGAGAATCGGCCCAACTGGCCCCTTTTTTTAGCAGTGTTTCTGCTTTCGATTGACTGCGATTATAAACGGTTGCAGAAAATCCAGCATCCATCAGGTGACCCACCATGCTGGCACCCATGACTCCCGTTCCAATCCAGCCGATTTTCGTTGTTCCTGGTTGAATTGTTGGAGTCGCCATAATATCTCATCCCTTTAGTCATGCAGTTAAAAAATTCAAATCACTCAAAAAGCAAGTGTTATTATCTCATTGCAAATCGTAAAAAAAAGACTGCTATATCTCAAGTTAGCGCAATCTTTCTCTTTGGCAGTATATCGAGCAGTGACTCAGAAGTCATACCACTGGTTCATTTTTTTTGACAACAATCGCCGCTGATTTGCCCTTTTGTTGATTGAATTTAAGAGTGGAGCTAGTCGAAACTTGCGATTCGAACGACAAGTAGGGAAAATCATGATTTGTGCTGCAAGTAGCCTCTTGTTTAACTCATTCAGATGCTGGTTGACTAATTTTCACATAAATCGATGACGTTTCCCGTAATCTTCCAGTTGATATTAGTGTTTTTTCCATACTGTTTCCCATAATCACTTTCAAATGAAATCTCTGTATGACTGAACCTCGGGCGTATCTGAACGGCTCTATGATTCCTTTCTCAGATGCAAAACTGGCTGTGACTGATCTGGGCATTGTCTACGGAGCATCCATCACAGAGGTGGTACGTACTTTCGCACATCGCTTATTTAAGCTGGACGAGCATATTGACCGCCTGTTTTCTGCCCTGGACTATGTTTTTATTGAACCTGCTCTGGAGAAAGCCGAACTCAAGGAAGTCTGTGAATCTGTTGTCGAGCACAACTCAAAATTACTGCCATCCGAACAGGACTTGGGCTTAACCATATTTATTACGGCAGGTCACAATCTGCCATATCTCGGACTGACGGAACTGGAAACATGCCAAACTCCCACAGTTTGCGTACATACGTTTCCACTCGCGTTTGAGCTTTGGGATTCAAAATATATGACCGGGCAGCATTTAATGCGTGCCAAAGGCCAACAGCTTAATGCAAACATTTTTGATCCCAGAATTAAATCTCGCAGTCGTATTCACCTGTATCGAGCCGATAAACAGGTTCGGATGCAGGAGCCAAAAGCCAGTGCGCTTTTGTTTGATCAGTCTGGATTTGTTTCGGAAACGACTATCGGCAACTTTTATCTTGTCAAAGATGATGTGATTCAATCACCGCGTCCGGAAAATATTCTCGGGGGAATCAGCCAGATGATGGTTGTCCACTTAGCGAAACAGTTGGGAATTCGCTACGAAGAAACAGATATTTCAGAAAATGATATTCTGGATGCAAATGAAGCATTGACGTCCTCTACCGCATATTGTCTGATGCCCGTCACTCGCTTTGGTGACCATGTGATATCCGATGGCCTTCCGGGACCTGTCTTTCAAAAGTTGATCTCAGCCTGGAGTCAAATGGTGGGAGTTGATATCGTTCAGCAGGCTCAACACCGGGGAGAAGCAAGACGGAACGCACCCTCATAGCAACATTCAATTTCATCTTTCAAGTCGTTTCGATTTAATACCAGGAACCTCACACGTGTCGCATTATCTGGAATTTTTCAAACAGTTTCGTTCCACATTTGAAACGACTGGAGCCATTGCTCCCAGCAGTCGTTTTCTGGCATCGGATATGGCGGGGCCGATGAGGCAGCATCAAGGACCAAAACAGGTTTTGGAGATTGGACCGGGAACTGGAGCGGTCACGCGCCAGATTGTGAAACAGATTCAACCGGGAGACCAGCTTGATCTGGTAGAATTGAATGAAAAATTTGTCGAGATTTTGCATCAACGATTTGATAAGGAAAAGGGGTTTCAAGAGATCAAACATCAGACTTCCATCCATAACTGCCCCCTGCAAGACTATGGGGCTGGCCAGGAATATGATTACATTGTCTCTGGCTTACCTCTCAATAACTTTCCGACTGAACTGGTAGGTGAAATATTCAAAGCCTATTTTCGTCTGCTCAAACCTGGCGGAGTATTATCCTACTTTGAATATATGTATGTCAGGCCCGTCCGCAAAGTAATATCAAGGGGAGAAGAAAATCAACGTATTCGTCAAATTGATTCGATCATGGCGAATTATACCCGAGAATACCGAATTCAGACTGATTGGGTCTGGCTTAACCTTCCCCCCGCATGGGTACAACATCTGCAAAAAGAAAAAGGCAGTGCTCCTCTTGTAGAAGAGCAAGCTGCCTCAAAATAACTGGAGCCCTAAAGAAAATTCACCTGGTAATAGAAGCAGTGTCTTTATTACTCGGAGTCTTTATTCTTTGCATCAGATTTTTTGTTCTCACTTTTGGATCGGTTTCTTCCCTGCTCGCCTCGGAAACGAGATGCGTTTCCGCCTTGATCTCTTCGCATAAACATTTCGCTTAAATCCAAAGAACCATCCTTGTTCTGGTCCAGTTGATCAAAAACCTGCCCAATCTTTTGCAACTCGTCCTTACTAAGTCTGCCATCTCGGTTTGTATCTAAGACCTTCATCAATGCAGGAACAGGACGGTTTCTGGTTGATTTTTCACCACGGTTCTTATCACGATCTCCTGCTGATTGTTTTTTTGCTTTATCACCATCGCGTCCTTCTGGACGTCGGCCAGGACGAAATGTCATCATAGTTTCCATGAATTCTTTTTTAGAAAGTTCAGCGTCTTGATCTTTTCCTGCTCGTTCCAGAATACGACGAAGAATTTGCTTCCCACGTTCAGGCGCTTCATCTATAGTCAATTTTCCGTCCTTGTTTGTATCCAGGGTACTGAAAAATCGTTCTGCGCCTTCGATCTTTCTTTTTTCCTGAGGCTGAGGGTTACCTTCTTTTTTACCCCCATCCGGTTTTCCACGGAACTTGCTAACATAGCGACCAAATTCTTCAATGGAAATTTCTTCTTTGTTCAGCCGTTCGAAGAGCGGTTCAAGGCGATTTCGTAAAGGCTCAGGAAGTTCCTCTTTGGAAATCTTTTGATCCCCATTTTTGTCCAGGCGTTTCAACATCATTTGAAAAGCACGTGGATCGCGATTTCGATTGGGACCTTCTCCGGCAGGAAACTTCTGTTCTTCTTTTTTTACTCCGGATTGAAATTCGTCCTGAGTCAGTTTCCCATCCTTATTCTTGTCACTTGAACGGATGAGGTGGTCAAAGAAACGATCTTTGCCTTCTGGCACTTCGTCAGCAGTGATAATTCCATCAGAATTCTTATCAAGTTGCTGGAAAATGTTTTGCGGCTTCGATTTCCCTTCATCCGGCTCTGCAAAAAGAGCATGAACAGAAAAGAAAAGAATCAACATTACAGTCATAAACTGAACTAATCGTTGCATAACAGCCCCTTTCGTGGGAGTGTTGTAACAGAGGTAAGTGCCTGAAAACTGTGAATCGAAACAGTGATTACTATATTTAACACAAAATAAATCGAAAAGTATTGGACGATTCAGAAATATTTACAGCATTACGAAAAAAACCCGGTGAGCAAATTCACCGGGTTTTTCTAGTCTCTCAATGAAGGTCTTGGCTTTCAAGGTGTGGCTTTTTTGACCGTAAAAGTCGATGTAAAGAAACCCTGGTCATCAGGAACCGTGTATCCACCAGAAATAGGTAAATACTTTTGTATGACGGTAAATGGTGGCAGTTTTGACAAATCAAGGCCTTGTAAATTCACGTTGTCCTGATTTTTTCTCAGTAATTCATACAGAGCATGAATTTGTGCATCTGAATTCTGATACGTGATAACGGAAGTCTTCTCCGGAAACTTTTCTGAAAGACGTTTATAGTTTTCATTATTCAACAGTGACCCGACACCTCTATCTTTCCTCAATATATTTTCAATTTGCTTGACATCATTAGCAATAAAGAGCTGGTTTTCTGTGATACAGAAGGCGGCATCCGTAGGAGAATTAATTAAGTTTCCAGGGAGTTCATATAGAGTGACCCCTTGAAACTCTCGCGACTGACCAGGAAAGTCATCACGGGATGTCAATGAGGCAATCAATTTTTGAAATGCATCAGAGTTCTTCAATCCTAATGCAACCGTAAACTGACCGGACATTTTAGTGAAATCAATTTGTTCGCCATCGGTAATTTCCGTTGCGACCTGAATTCGACCACTCATGTTATCCACAATATCTTTTTTGATGTGGATCTTGGGGCCATCGGGGTTGTCTGCCATTTCATCGATAATTGCAGCCAGCGCCCCCGGTCGTCCTTGAAAACCATCAAAGAGTGTCTCGATAGAATCATAGGCACTGTTGATTCCCCAGTTGATCGAATAATAGGTTGATACTTTGTCAGAAACCCATACTGGTGGCTGTTGAGCCACAGCAGGGCATTTAAACATATCGATCACTCCGGAAGTCGGCATCTCAACAAACGTGAAAGTTTTGGAAATCGAATCGTATTCCTTAGTAGCCAGATAACTGGCACCACCTACGGCTTTGAGATTTGTAATGCCTAATGCAGGGAGAAATCCTTGAACCATCCCAACCTGTGGGTTGACGCGACTGGCAACAGTCAGAACTGACTGGAGCGCACCGATGGGATTCATGTACCAATGCATGACAGCTGGTGCAGTCGGATCAACACACTTGTCAATAATATATTGGTATTCTTTTTTACTTGAGAGAGTGCCCTGATCCTGGCCATCCCACTTTGCTAAAACCGACTCTAGAATTTTGTCATCATTTGAAGCAACAAAAGTTTTGTCTTTCAGGAAATACGCAAATTTTTTCTCGAGTGGAATTTCTACAGGTCCTTCTTCCGATTCATCCCCGAAAGAATACACGATGACCTTTGTTCCATCCACACTCAGAATGGAACGCTTTGCTCCTTTCTTGTCCAGACTCTCTTCAACTTTTGCTAATATCTTTTCGAGGATTTCACCGCTTTCACCATATTCCATAAAAGCCAACCCGCCAAATTTATTGGATTCACTTTTCACAAAAGCAAAACAGACTTCCCCACTGGGAATACTGAGTACATTACTGAGGCTCAAGTCTGTTTCTTCTTCGAACTTTTCAGAGAATTTTTCAATCTGCTTTATCAGATCCTTTTTCAGGTCTGCAAATGCAGCATCATGAGTCATTTGCCCCATTGAGCACTGACTCCACTTTTCACCTAGAGTTTCGACATCAGGAATCGAAAAATATAAGAGTGAATCTGCGGGAATCCGCTGGGCAGCCTGTACTCGATTCTGTGCATGGCTGGTCTGTGCAGTCAGCAGGACCATTGCCTGCATGAGGATCAAAGTGCATATGAAAAGTGGCTTTCGCATTAGAGCCTTCATTCTTTCTCTCTCGCTGGGGATTAAAGATACTTCGCGATTGCTTCAACTTAGAGGCCATAGCAAAGGAATTCAGTGTAACGATGACTGGTTTTGTTATTTGTAGCAATTCTACTTTTTCTGGCAACCCCAACTCGCTATTGAACTTGTGAGTCTGCCAGATTTACAGAAGAGCAATACTTACTTGGGTGTACCTGAAAAAAACAACGCTGGTTGCAACTTTCTCAGATTACTTTTCAATATCCGAAGTTTTTCTTTTAGGTGCATCAAAATAGCGATAGCCCGTATTGGGACTCGTTTTGTCAAATGCAAATGCATCTCGATTGTTCAGAAAGTGTTTTACGTAGGTAATCGGAATTGCAAAACCCAAGCCCTCACCAAGAATAAGTTTCATATTTGTGACACCGATTACTTCTCCGCGAGAATTAAACAAGGGGCCACCACTGTTCCCCGGGTTGATCTGCGTGGTTGTTTGAATATACACAATACCTTGCATGTTTCGGTTTCGTGTACTGACGATTCCGCGTGAAACGGATCGTTCCAGTCCGAGTGGATTTCCGATGGCAAAGACTTCCTCACCTTCGCGCTGTTTATCATTCTCAGCTAAATAAACAGTGCGAAATGAAAGGTCTTTTTGTAAAGGAATCCGCAATAATGCTAAGTCAAAAAAGGGATTCAAAGCTACGATTTCGACATCTTTAATTTGACGGCGTTGAAATTCACCACTTTTTGTTCGGTGAAAGATTGTCACCGCAATACGGGTTTCCTTCTCTACAACATGGTAGTTTGTGACACAATAACCACGTTCGCTAATAATAAAGCCTGAACCAAGCCCGCTGGATGTTTGGACTAATGTCACCGCCTCTCCATAGGTGCGAGCCAGCTCTTTGATGCTTTTGACTGGTAGCTCTGCAATCGAATAAATGTCATCTTTGCTTTTAGAAATCGGTACTTTACCGTTGGGGGCTTGTTCCGATTTCGTTCTCGATCGAATCTGCTCAACGGGAATGCGCAATACCTCAATTCCAATATCAACCAATAAGTGGGTGTTGTTTTGTTTCAGAACTTCTCCCTGGATTTTATGTCCGCTGACCAGTTCAATCCAATCAGCAGAGACATAGTTTGAAAAACCCAGAATGAAAAACACCAAGCAGATTTTGCCCACTAAGCTGCATCGATTATGTATCATTCCCTCGATTTCCTCTCTAACAGCAGGTTCCAGATTTCAAGTCTTTAAGTAAAGACGTCAATGGCATTCGCGTTACGCCTTCACTCCTTATATTCGCTATGGCATTCCGTGCAGGATTTATAGATTCTTGTTAAACCTTTATCGAATTCATCAAAATTGTCGCTGTTAGCTGCTTCGACCATTTCCAGACAGGCCTTTGACATTGGATTGGCATGACCTAAAAATCCTTCATCGTCAACATAACCGTAACCCTCGGTCGTCGTGATTTTTGCTATGGCAGCTAAGAGATGTGTTTCCTGGATCACTTTTTCTTTTTCAGATTTCAATGCATCAGCATTACCAACATTAGATTTCAACCAATTGTAAGCGATGTCTGCTCGTTTCATTAAATCCCCCATCGAAGCCACTTCTGAGAGAGGCTTTTTCTCAGGTGATTCTGGAAGACCTGCAGGAGCGCTGCCATTTAGGATATCAATCATCTGTTCGTAAGGGATTTGGATTTTTTTATAAGATTTGGGACCACGCATAAGTGTCTCTGAAGAGATGCTGGAAGCCAGGTCGCGAAGAAATTTCGCATTTTTTTTCCAGCCCACATCTTCAGAATGTTCGGTCGCAATACAGGCCAGTGCAGCCAAAGTAGATGTAAAAGTGGGAAGTTCCAGGTATGAGGTATTATAAGTGCCGACCGACTGCATATTTTTAGTTAAACGATTACGTACATTCTTGACCTGCGATTCCAGAATGGGCATCGGGATGATTGTTTTCCAATCGATTCCATCAGTGGCTGCGGGAGTCGGACTTTCTCCAGCCGGTGGTTTCATTTTGCCATTTGCAGGAGTAGCTGCAATCTTATTGCCTGGCAATGAGACTGGTGCCACCGCCTGATTATTCCCCGCCACAGCCAGAGGATTATCGAACCAGACATCATAGGGGATGCCATCAAGCATCTTGCGGTCATCTTTTTTTTCCGCTGGTTCAGCTGGTTGAGATTGTGTGCTTTGTGCTACCTGTGTCGCGGGGGTAGTTGGAGCAACTGTGGTTGTTTGGGGTTGTGCGGGTGCAGGAGCTGGTGCACTCCCTCCACAGCCTGTGAATATTGCAACAGACACACAGGCACAAATCGGTGAAACAAATGTCAAGATTCGATTTCTGCTCAACCGGGGTTCCGGCTTGTTCATGGAGATCTCCCTCAAGTCCTTGAAATTAAACCGATTAGATTATGTGGGATCGAAGCCTCTGATGCAACAGAAGCTTGCACTGATTATTAAATGCTTTTTACACGTGATTTTTGATTACCCACAAATGTGACCACCTCAGCTACCTGAGAGATAGAGAGCAATTTCAAAAATACCACGTGTCGATATCATGCATTCTGAACATCTTTCACTCACATTCTTGTCTCTACTGTAACAATATTCCTGTCAGGCAAAACGGGGCTATTTGGATGTTTGCGTAAAAAAAGTGTAAACGAACCTTGTCAACTAAAGGTCGACTTATTATCTCTGACCCATATCAGTCATGTAACTGACATGGGTTTTTTCTCTGCTCAACTGAAAAATACCGACTCAGCCAGGAAATAGAGTATAATTTGGGTGGTGAGCAGCCACGAAACATCTCTGGCCATTCAACTGTTTAACTTTTCGCATTCTGGAGAATGCCACAAACAAGCCGTCAGGGAAAGATACAATTGATTTTAGTCAATCCGCTACCTAAATGGAGTTCACCAGGGTAGCAAAAAGGAGTATGTGAAGATGAACAAGATTGTTTGTTACACGTTGGGATTTATTGCCCTATCCGTTACAGCAGTTCAGGCAGAAGGTCCTGCATTTAATTTAGGGCAAGGATTTCTTTTAAGCCAGACAACAGCAGCACCGCCTGCATCTACAGTGGTTCCTGAACCAATGCCTGAGTTGTCGCCGCAACCTTATGGACAGCACGTTGCTTCAGGCGAAATTCCTGTGTTCGAGAATGTTCGTTACAAGCGGCATTGTAAAGTGGCACCGTGTTCAAGTCCGAAAATGGTAATGATTGTTGATCCTTGTGCTCCCAAACGCAGTTGTTGTGAGCCGGGATGTGTTGCTGTGGAAATTTGTGCTCCAGATTGTGCCTGCGAGTGTGTCCGCTGCAGCAGAGATGGACGCCGCAAAGTATTTGATTATGGAAAATACAGTGTGGTTGTTCATTCACACAACGGAAAAGTAACTGTGACTTACCGCAGTTAATTGAGACTTAAAAAGCTTCATCACAATTTAAAACAGCCAGAAACAGTTTTTGTTTTTGGCTGTTTTTTTGTCTTAAAAGCAAGCCGAATGAGGCTGATTGAACGCGTCAGTTCGAAGAAAGAGTTCTACTCTCCTGAAATTATGCCACTTCAGATAGATATTTCGTCAAGTAGATAATCGCTCCGACGGCACACCAGGCGAGGATAAAACCACTCAGATCCTGAAAAGTCGGCTTGGGGATTTCAATATCCTTTGAATTGGGAAAGAGCCTTTTACCAACGGGAGCTGGGTCTTTTGGTAATGTGCAAGGGGACTCAATCACTTCGTTCAGAGTAACTGGTGTGTGCATTAAGGTATAGAAATGGTCCAGTTTTTCTTTTGATTGTCGTGGCGTCAAAAAACTGACGATGATACCACTTAATATTGCAACGCCCATGAATGAAAACATCTGCCAGACGTCTAACATTTTTACCGTCGTACCATCAACTTTGAACATCTGCTCTGGCAGAAATCCTGTTTTGTAAATCACATCAGGATAAAAGGCGACGGCAATCCAGACAAGAATTCCAGTGACTGTAGAGGTCCAGACGGAGACTACATTCCAGCGTCTCCAGGAAATACCAAACCAGAGGCTGATGCCGATGCACGCGGGGGTTTTTACAATGACTTTGAGCGCAGCAATGATATCGGTAAAAGTCGTCTGTAAAACAAGCGCCAGAATCACAATCACTAAACCTGATAAACGACCGACCCAGAGATAGTGGCGCTGGGAACGATCTTTTACTATACATTTACGGTAAATATTTTCTGTGAATAAACCACTGGAGATAATCATTTGGGCATCGCTGGTGCTCATGACAGCCGCCAAAAGTGAAGCAAGCAATAACCCAATCAATCCGGGGGCAATCGTGGGGAGAATGTCATGGGCCGCCAAACCAAAGAGTTGGTCTGCAAAATTGCGATCCGTGGTATCAATCTTTGCTTTTTCCTCTGCGGGGAGTTTCTGGTATTCAGGACTGGCCTTCATACGTAATGATTGATAAATGGCCTGATCTGCAGGGTCAGGTGATGTTTTCAAGGGGCTATTATCACCCATATACCAGATAATGCATGCCAGCCCGGTAAAGGTCCAGGCAACAGTACAAAAGCGTTTGAGAAAGTTCCCGACGGTGAAACCAAATCGTCCTTCATATTCGGTCTTCCCTGCTCCACAAACTCCCATGATATGAGGTTGAATCACAATTCCTGCCAGTGCGGTGACCGACAGCATAAAAACATAAAAGACGGTAATTGGTTCGCCCATGGTAGCGGCCAGTTCATCGCTGGCGAATAGATCAAGCATGCCTTTTTTGAGGTCTGCCTGTTTATGCAATTCGCCAAAACCTCCAATCTGATAAAAGACAAAAGGTAGCAATAAAAATGAGAATATAATGGTCAGTATTCCCTGGATGAAGTCCGTGATAATGGCAGCGCCTAACCCGCCCGCCATTCCATAAATGACAAACATTACTGTCACCGCCAGGATGGCAAATTCATAACCCTGTAGACGACGTTCCGTAATACTAAATGTCTTTTCTGCGGCGTCCCATTGGGCAGCAGGAACCATAATGTTGGCTTCAATGGAGATACGGTCCAGTTCATTACCTGTTAACGCATCAACCATCTTTCCGGTGCCGAACAGACCACCGGCAATAAAAGTGATCGAAATCGCAATCCCATAAAAAGAATACAGGACGGCAGTGGGGCCATTAAAGCGGGTCTCAAAGAAATCTGCTGTGGTCAAGGCCCGCATACGCCGCATGATAGGAGCAACAATCCAATAAAAGGGAGTCGCCCAGAGCCAGAGAAACTGCCACCAGATCCCTGCTAGACCCGCTCGCCAGGTACCAGCAACCACACTGATGGCCTGTTCGCTGCTTGTGCCTGAACCAAAGGCAAAAAACATCATGAAAATTTTGCCGAACCGGCGGCCTCCCATAAAGAAGTCCGTCATATCTTTTACTTTCTTGATTGACCAGAAGCCAATGGCAAGAATGACGACGAAATAGAGAGCCAATACAATCCAGTCAGCTGTGTGAAGTCCTAACCAGAGAGTCTTTTCAGCAGCGAGTATCATTGCCTGATCCTCATAATGATTGATGTTTCATGGACATTATTCCAAAATCAGACTACCGAGGATCATCCAAATATGCAAACCTACTGATGCAATGATTACCAGTACTGCAAATTACATGATTTATAACTTTTTGATACAAATACCAGTTAAACCATGCCTCTAAAACCATTTCGACTCCAAAATTTTGATTTCAAAGGCAGTCGCGCAACGATACTGGGGCTGGGACGGTTTGGTGGAAGCATTGCAGTCATTGAATATCTGGCTGATCGAGATGCTGAGATCACAGTGATTGACAACAAATCAGAAGAAGACCTGACAGAATCGCTAAGTCAGCTTGCTTCTTATCCTGATATCAAATTTGAGTTAGGGAATTCAGGAACACAATTACCAGAAACCGATTTCCTGGTTGCAAATCCCGCGATCCCCCCCCATCACAGTCTTCTGAAGAGTGCCCTGGAACAGCATATTCCCGTAACCAGTGAAATAGAACTATTCTGGCAGTTAAATCGTGGCACAGTCATAGGCGTTACGGGTAGTAATGGCAAATCGACGACAACAGCCATGATTCACTCCATCATCGAAGTTTCAGGTGCACGCTGCTGGTTAGGGGGAAATATTGGCATCAGTCTATTGCCCGTGATTGATCAGATTCAACCAGAAGATTGGGTTATTCTCGAATTAAGCAGCTTTCAACTCGCAGCGCTGAACCGCATTCAGGTGAGCCCTCAGATTGCAGTCGTTACGAATTTCAGTCCGAATCATCTTGACTGGCATCAATCTGTCGAACACTATCGTCACTCCAAACAAACCATCTGTAGATGGCAGACAGAAACTGATTTCGCTGTGATCAATGCGGATGATCTTGAGTTGGCAAACTGGAATAGGACCGGGCGTCTCTCGACATTTGGAGCAAATCGGAGTCTCAACCCCGATGTGTTGGCAGATCGATCTGAAATTGTAATCAAAGGCCAAGAACAGGCGCTTCAACCTCAAATCAATGTTCCTGGCATGCACAATCGTTTGAATGCGGCAGCAGCAATTTCCGCTTGCCTCTGTGCGGACATTGATCTGACGACGATTCAAAAGGGATTAGAAAAATTCCAGGGATTGCCCCATCGATTGCAGTTTGTCGGTGAATTCCAGAAACGTCGATTTTTCAACGATTCTCTGGCAACCACGCCGGAATCGGCCATCTGTGCGCTGGATGCGTTTGAGAATGCACCCATTATCCTGATGGCCGGTGGCTCTGATAAAAAAATAGACCTGACTCAGTTCGCCAGACTGCTCCACGAACGCACAAAAGCAACAGCATTGATGGGAGAAACAGGGCCCATCATCGCGAATATTTTGGAGAAACAATCGGCTAGATCAAATGAGAATGCTTTCGCGATGATTTCTCAGCCTCACACTACATTTGCGGAAGCATTTGACTGGGCATATCGACAATCTGACCCCGGTGATCTGATTTTACTTTCGCCAGGTTGCGCCAGTTATGATTGGTTTTCCAGCTTTGTCGAGCGGGGAGAGCAGTTTATCAACTTATTTCGACGTCTTTCAGGCAGAATCGATGACTCAGCCCAAAAGTGAAATTTTGTGAGACTCACCGGCTATTTCTCTGACGTATTGCGGAACTGCATAGCCGGGCAATCGGGTACGTAATTCACGAACCAGTGCTCTCCCCTGCTCTTCTGCAACCTCAAAGTGCGCAACACCAGTAACACGATCCAATTGATGTAAATAATAGGGTACCACGCCCAGATTGATTAGTTTTTCAGAGAGTTTGACCAGTGTGTCGGCGTTGTCATTAATGCCTTTTAGTAACACGGTTTGATTCAGAGTGGGTATGCCCGCCTGCAACATGTTTCGAATAGCAATTTCCGCATCACCGGCAATTTCATTCGGATGGTTCGCGTGTATGACCATCCAGACAATCACTCCGCCTGCCGTAAGTTGCTGAAATAGTTCCAGCAAACCAGCGTGTATTCGATCGGGAAGAACAACGGGCAGACGGCTATGAATTCGTAATCGCTTTACATGTGGAATTTCAGAAATTCGCTTACAAAGCTCCTGTAATCGAATATCAGTTAATAACAGCGGATCTCCACCACTAAGAATGATTTCCTGAATCGATGTGTCGGAATGAAGTGCTTCCCAGACCGGTTCCCACTCAGCCAGAGTACGCGGTTCCTCACCATACGGATAGTGTCGGCGGAAACAATAGCGACAGTGAACGGCGCAAGCACCACTCACCATCAATAGTGCCCTGCCTTGATATTTATGTAAAAGTCCGGGAGTGTGGCGAACATTCAAATCACCAACAGCATCATCACTGAAGCCCTGAACGGTTTCGTTTTCGAGTTCAAGTGGCAGAATCTGTTTCAGTAACGGGTCTTCAGGATTACCTGGTTCCATGCGGTTTAAGTAACTTTCGGGAACCATGAGCGGAAACAATTGAACAGACTTCATGGCCGGTTTCAGCAGATTTTCGGGTAGCTTTAACCGGGAAATGAGCTCTTTCGGGTCACGAATGGCTTGTGAGAGCGACTTTTGCCAGGTGACTTCTGAAAGGGATAATGACATAATTAAGGCATTTTTCTAATTAGTTTTTTTGCAGAAAGTGATATAAAACCAAATTCGTGTGACTATCCAGAATTATTAAACTGGCAGCGAAGTAGAAATAAGGAGAAGGAATCTATCTGATGAAATGACAGATCGAATTGGTTAACAAATCACACGCTCTCCGTTTGCAACAGATATAAGATATGTTATTCTTTCGACCAGGGAAACAAAACGCAAATGTAGTTAATCATAACACTCTTATAATCAGAGAAATTGAGCGATGCCACAAATCAATACAGGTGACTTTCGTAAAGGGCTTAAGGTTATTGTTGAAGGTGAGCCTTATGAAATGTTTGAAGTAAATTTCGTCAAACCGGGTAAAGGGCAAGCATTATATAAAACAAAACTGCGGAATTTGCTTAAAGGCACGATTCTCGATCGTACTTATAAGAGTGGTGGTGAAAGCCTGGAACAGGCCGATATTCGAAAAGGAGACGGCCAATATCTCTATAAAGATGCGACTGGTCTGCACTTTATGGACAACGAAACTTATGAACAATATTCCATCGGTGAAGCCGTTTGTGGCGATGCCGCGAACTATCTTCTGGATGGCGCCATTTGTAGTCTCCTGTTTTGGAATGATCAACTGATAGGCATGGATCCTCCACAACAGGTAATTGTTGAAGTAACCTATACTGAACCTGCCGCCAAAGGGAACACCGCTACCAATGTAACCAAGCCTGCCACCATTCAAACCGGGGCCACCGTGAATGTACCGGCCTTTATCAATGTGGGAGAAAAAATCAAAGTCGATACAGCCACCGGGGCCTATGTCGAACGAATCCGCGACTAATATGAAGGAAACATCCTGAAATGAGTTGCGCATTCTTCGTATTTCAACCTCGATTTCATGCAATCGATAGTCAAATTGATGATTCTTTGGCTTAGGTTTCGTGAATCTGGGGATCTGATATTGAATTTTCTGCAGGCGTTACCAAAAATACCAGTACGAAATTCGTATCAGCTTGTTAGCGACGAGTTTAAGGGAGTTGCTTACATCAGGTTGTAACCGAAATCACTAGTTGTACCACCATGGATCTCAAGGAGGATTGACATGGATGTCTGGAATCTGATTTTGTATGTGGTCGCATCGGTCTTAGCGTTGAAGTCATTGGCTTCACTAATGACACATCACAAAAAAGTAGTCGTCCAGCAATTGGCCATTGAGTACACTCAGGAAACAGGCCAGAATGGGAATACTGTCCCCCATTCTGATTCTTCAGACCAGCAGGAAGAAAACGCTTCTGAAGAATTAAAAATGCCTGCAGCTTAAGATGGTTCGAGTTGAGTCAACAAATGATGGATCGCCTGAATCGAATTCAGACCGCGGTCCTTGTAATGTTTATTTTCATTTATTCTGAGTAGTTAAAACTGTTTATGCCTCACGTCAATAAAACAACTAACCTTGATGCAGAGATCAGCTCTACCGACTTGGGTGAACTGCCAGCGGATGTCGTAACAGACCATAATCATAAGCTCTATATTGAGACTGTCGGCTGTCAGATGAATATGCTGGACAGCGAGCTTGTGGTGGCCGACCTGCGAAAACGGGGTTATGAACTTACACAAAATATTAAAGAGGCTGAAACAATTCTCTTTAATACATGCAGCGTTCGCGAGCATGCAGAGCATAAAATTTATAGTTCACTGGGTAGACTCAGATACGGAGCCCGAAAAAATCCCAGAAAAGTAATTGGTGTCATGGGATGTATGGCTCAGAAAGATCAAAAACTGATTTTTCAAAAAGCACCTCAAGTTGACTTCGTAGTAGGAACAGGCCAACTTGCTCAGGTGTCAGAGTTAATCGAAAAAGCTCGCATCCATCACAGCAAAAATGAACGTAGCCGCGAACTTGCTGTCGGCTTAGGTCGCAAAGATGGAAAACATGCAGAAATCACGAACAGTTTTCAAAGCTATGACCCCTTACGCGACCCGGAAATGCGCCCCTCGCCTTATCAGGCATTTGTGCGTATCATGATTGGCTGTGATAAGTTCTGTTCTTATTGCGTTGTTCCTTCAACGCGAGGACCAGAACAAAGCCGTTCTCCCCGCGAAATTCTCTCTGAAGTCAAAGTACTCGCCAACCAGGGAGTAAAAGAAGTCACGCTCTTAGGTCAAACCGTTAACAGTTACAAACACACCCAGGATGGAAAACTGTTTCGCTTGTCAGATTTGCTTTATCTGATTCATGACATTGAGGGAATCGATCGAATCAAGTTTGTCACCAGTTACCCCAAAGACATGACAAACGATCTTCTGGAAGCAATCCGTGATCTCCCCAAAGCCACTCGTTATTTGCACGTCCCTTTGCAGCACGGCTGCAATGATGTATTGAAATATATGAAACGCGGCTACACGGTCGAAGATTACCGGGAAATGATGCAGCGAATTAACGAAATTCTTCCTGGCTGTTCTGTTTCAAGCGACTTCATTGTGGGGCATCCTGGTGAAACAGAAGAATCGCACCAAAAAAGCCTGGAGTCAATACGCGAGTTTCGCTTCAAAAACAGCTTTATTTTCAAATACAGCGAACGGCCAGGTACAAAAGCTGCAGAACGTTTTCCGGATGAAATATCAGACAAAATCAAAAAACGTCGTAACAATGAGATGCTGAAGGTACAGAACGAAATTAGCGAAGAAGACAATGCCGAATTTATTGGTAAGCAGCTGGCAGTTCTGGTTGAAGGTCCCAGTAAGTCTGCACAGAAAGCCGCCGATGCTTCAAGTGATACCCTCGCAGAACAATTAGTAGGACGGTCGAATTGTGATCGCATTGTCGTTTTTGATGGCAGTTTGCGTCTGGCCGGATCGATCGCACATGTTGAAATTTTTGATGTGACGCCAACAACGTTAATTGGTTCCATTGTCACAAAAGAGTATCAGCATCAGCTGGGATCATCTCTGCCCATTCTTCAGTAATAATGAAGAGGCATCACTTCAAAAGTTATAGAATTGCTCGAAGCGCATCATCCAGCCGCGCGTGTTGAAATTCAAAGCCAGCCGACTGTAATCGATGTGGGGTGACCCGTGCACTGCATAACATCAGAGCTTGTCCCATTTCGCCAAACAAGGTCTTGATGACCCAGGCGGGGACCGGCAATACGGTTGGACGCGACAATACATTTCCCATCGTTTTTGTAAAGTTCAGGTTGGTCAATTCTTCGGGAGCCACAAAATTGACCGGCCCTTCTATTGCCTCGTTTTGTAGACAGAATTGAATTCCATTAATCACATCCGCCAATGTGATCCAGCTCCAATACTGGGATCCGGATCCGATTCTTCCACCAAGGCCCATTTTGAATGGGATTAGCATTTTTGATAAAGCACCTCCCTTTTTATCGAGAATCATTCCAAACCGCATGTTGACAACCCGAATACCAGCCCTGACTGCAGGTTCAGTGGCATGCTCCCACGCCTCGCAAACATCGCACAGGAATCCATCCCCTCTGTTGCTCAGTTCATCGAGCCTTTCTTCCGCACGATCTCCATAAAAACCGATTGCAGACGCACACAAGAAAATGCGAGGCGGCTTTTCCATTGAGGCCAATGCATTGGCGAGCAACTGAGTCGATTGTACACGGCTGTTATAGATCGTTTTTTTTAATTCAGGGGACCAGCGCTTATCAGCAATATTTGCGCCTCCCAAATGAATCACCGCATCTAATCCAGTCAACGCTTCCACCGGCAAGTCATTATCCGAGGGCCGCCAGACGAGTGAAGTTCCATGGCGTTCCTCAGACGGCGTGCGTACCAGCCGTACTACTTGATTGACGGGATCAGTTTCCAGTTCTCGACACAAGTGTGAGCCGACCAGTCCAGAACTGCCTGATATCAACAGTTTCATCAGAGTGTCTTTTCCATCAAGAGAAATCACGCTAACATTATTTAGGACGCTTTGATTAAATTACTGCAATCTCCATTTTATCCAGACAGGATCAATATCTAATAATGGACCGTGCACAAATTCGAAACATGTTATTACAAACTTTTGAAGATTTTCAAATGTCACGTAGTGAGCGATCGGCTTTGAATCAGATCTTCTCACACATTAACCTGACTGAACACAGTTTGTCACTGATACGCAAAGAAGCATTTCAGATCTATAGAGATTATAAACCAACAGCAGGCCCTAATGATACAGGCTTGAGCTGGCTGGAAGACATTATGAAAGTACTCGCAAATACCACCAGCGATGAATCTTCTCTGAAATCAGAAGCATTATTCAGTCCTCGAGATGATTGTTCACATCGCATCTGCAGAATGATAGAATCTGCCAGGAAACAAATTGACATCTGCGTTTTCACGATTACAGATGATCGAGTAACCCGGGCGATCAAAAACGCTCATCAACGTCAGGTGCAAGTTCGCATTATTTCTGATAATGATAAATCATATGATCTGGGTTCCGATATAGAACACCTTTCCCAGACTGGGATTTCAGTTCGAATTGATCAAACCAGTTATCATATGCATCACAAATTTGCCTTATTTGATTCGAAATTTATATTAACGGGAAGTTATAATTGGACTCGCAGTGCTTCAAAAAATAATTCTGAAAATCTGATTATTACTAATGAACCAGGTCTCTTATTGCGATTTGAGTCAGAGTTTGAAAAACTCTGGAATGAATATGGTACTTAAGAGCTGCCCGTTTAAGAATGTATTTAATAGCTTCAACCATACAGAAAGTATCAGTCCGATGAGTGTTTCCAATTCAATGCGATCTGTTTTATTTGTACTTGTTATTTTGTTCTCGAATGAGATGAATCTCTACGCGGCTGATAAAACTGACCGTCCGAATGTGCTTGTGATCCTGGTTGACGATTTGGGTTATGGAGATTTAAGTAGCTATGGTGCTAAAGATTTGAAAACTCCTCAGATTGATAAACTCATCAGGCGGGGAATGAAGTTTACTAATTTTTATGCGAACTGTCCGGTTTGCTCACCGACGCGAGCCGCGTTATTGACTGGCCGGTATCAAGATATGGTTGGAGTCCCTGGAGTCATTCGAACTCATCCGGAAAATAGTTGGGGATATCTGGCACCTTCAGCTCTGACACTGGCAGACGTGTTTCAGCAGGCCGGTTATCACACCGGCATCATTGGGAAATGGCACTTGGGATTACAGTCTCCTAATATCCCAAACAAACGAGGTTTTGAATTCTTTCAGGGATTCCTGGGCGACATGATGGATGATTATTACGAGCATCGCAGGCATGATGTGAATTACATGAGACTAAACCAGGAAACGATCACACCCCTGGGGCATGCGACAGATCTATTTACACATTGGACCCGTCAGTTTTTACAACAACAGGCATCATCAGATAAACCGTTTTTCCTTTACCTGGCTTACAATGCCCCACACACGCCCATTCAACCTCCGGAAGAATCAGTAGAAAAGGTACTGAAACGTGAACCTGGCATTGATTTAAAGCGGGCGAATCTAGTCGCTTTGATTGAGCATCTGGATTCGGGGATTGGCAAAGTAATCAGAACTTTGGACGAATCTGGTCTCGGCGAAAATACGATTGTCGTTTTCAGCTCGGATAATGGTGGCCAATTGAATGTCGGGGCCAATAATGGGAATCTACGTGATGGAAAACAGAGCGTTTATGAAGGCGGTCTGAAAGTGCCGACTGGAATCTTTTGGAATAATCGAATTGCGCCGCGGTCTCAATCAGATTTTATGGCGATGAGTATGGATCTATTTCCGACAGTCTGTGAGGCAGCTGGGATTAAGATTCCCGCTGGACTGGATGCCGTAAGTTTTTTACCAACTCTCAAAGGAAAAACTCAACCCCCATTAAGAAAAAACTGGTTTTTTCGAAGACGCGAAGGGGGAACTCGCTATGGAGGCAAAACAATTGAAGCAGTTCGAAGTGGAAATTGGAAATTGTTACAGAACTCTCCCTTTGCTCCACTTGAACTTTACAATTTGAAAGAAGATCCGCTCGAGACTAAAAATCTGGCAGATACAAATCGAAAAATGTTCAATCAAATGTCGGCGTTGCTGAGAGCAGAAATACAAAGATATGGAAGCGTTCCCTGGCAAAAGCCCGCTCTTCCTGCTCATGACTGAGAGGAGAGAATAAAGCGATTCATTTTGAGCCAGATTATTTATGAATCACGCAACCTCCCAAGTTGGATTTTAGGTCCTCAATTGTTTGAGGTTTGATTGACGTCCCATAAAGAAAAATTTTCTGCAATCGGGGAAACCGTGTCAGTTTGCTGACTTCTTCATCAGTGACTTGTGTATAAGCAAGTTCCAGTGATCGAAGTCTTGGTAAATCTATAATCTCAGCCAAACTTTTATTTGTCAGATTTGTTTGATGTAGATTGAGTGATTCTAAATAGGGCAAATTAGAAAGTTGCTTGAACTCACTTAATTTCATTTTGGCATTTGTCAAATCGATCTCACGAATGGCAAAGCCGTTTTCCGGAATCTTTGCTGTTGAATCGATCGGCAGTTCGCTGTGGACAGGAATTACTTTCCCACCAGCCTTCAGGACAAGTTCTGTCACTGCTCTGCTGTTGGGGTCAACAACTTGCCCACAGCTCACTGAAGTCAGATATACAAGAGACAAGTAAAACCCCAAGTAGATTTTTGAATGAACCTGGTTTCTGTCATAATTCATTTTGAGATCCAGACGCAGGAAGAGCCATTAATTCGTACAGGAATTTAATAGCAGAACACAAAGGAAACGATCTATAATAGAAGTCGTTTCACTATCATAATCAGTTACCTCTGACCTGTGAAGTACGCTCAGAATTCTTCGGACTTCTTTTGCAAAGTAGAATGACCCACGATGACATCACCTGATCCTGTGAAATTCCATTTGGGGTCAACCCATCCTGCCTGCATTGATCAGGAATTATTACTGAAAGAATGTCGTATCCAGCACGTACGAAGATCTGGACCAGGTGGACAACACCGCAATAAAGTAGAAACCGGCGTGGTAATCAATCATCTTCCGACACAGATTTCGGGCGAAGCAGTCGAAAGACGTGAGCAAGGGCGTAATCGTTCAATGGCACTCTTTAGGCTGCGTGTGAATTTGGCAATAGATCATCGGATGACAGAACTTTCAGAAACACTCAGTTTGCTCTGGCAACGCAGACTTTGTAATGGCACACTTAAAGTCAATTCAGAACACGTTGATTTTCCTGCTTTACTCGCAGAAGCACTTGATGCCATCACACATTTTCAATTTGACATCAAAACATCAAGCCAATACTTACAGTGTTCTTCTTCACAGCTTATAAAATTCCTTAAGAAAGAACCACGCGCTCTTGCTCTGATCAATCGAAAACGACTCGAATCGGGATTGCACTCTTTGAAATAAGCATTAATTTGTGTTTTCAGTGGGAGTAATGAAGTTTAATATGATCTTTTTTTAATCATAGATCTTTCACTCATTGCTGTTAAAATAGAAGTAACACGGGATTGTCAGATCCTCTTAAACACTTCATAAATTCGAGTCACATTGTTTCCCAGTTAGCAATTCATGAACAACATATTAGCCAGATTATGGAGAACACGAACCGAATGGCGACCGGGGTTCTTATCTATGCTCATCGGCGTGTTCATTTTTATCTACACTTATCAGGCACCACTGACGCTAGGTCGAATTCACCCTAATCTCCCAGCGATCTTGAGGTTTGCAGCAAGTGCTTTGTTTTTGTGGGGACTTTTTCAAGTTCTCATAATATTCATCCCGGCATTGCAACGATTCCAGTTCAAACGTATCGGACGAAACCGGGTTTCACTTCCACGAGATGGATTAATATATCTGTTGATAATGACTATCCTGTTTGTAGGCTCAGTCCTCTCACGCGAAAATATGCTAATGCTGGTTTTTGCCATGATGACTGGCCCATTTGTTCTCAATGGATGGATCACATACAGTATGTTGAAAAATATCAAATTAAAACGACTGATCCCACAAAGAGTCATGGTAGGTGAAATATTTACCGCGGAAGTCACCCTTGAAAATAATAAACGACTGATTGCAGCCTACCTGATGGAAGTGAGCGATTTTTTTACTAATCGACATGAAAAACTGGAAGCATCTGTTGTTTTCCGAAGAGTGGGACCGCGCCAAAAATTATCGGCTCATTATTATGCAAAATTGATGCACCGCGGAATCTACCAGTTTGGACCATTGCAAGTATCAACAAAGTATCCGCTGGGACTGGTAAATCGGGGGGCGGTATTTTCTGAGTATGATGAAATCATTGTACATCCTCAGATCGGCAAACTAAGCTCACATTGGGCTAATGACTTTTTCTCCGACGCAGAAATGGCTCAGCAAAGCCAGAGCCGTCGCGGTGTCTTTGACGACGAATTTAATCATATCCGCGAATATCGTACCGGAGATAGCCAACGAGCAATCCATTGGAGAAGTTCTGCTCGTCAGGGGGAATTGATGGTTCGGGAATATCATCAAAATCGAAACTATGACTTGGTCATAGGTCTTGATTTGTGGTTGCCCTCGTTTCCGGATCTTGATCAGCAAGAACTTGTGGAGTGGGCGATCAGTTTTGTGGGGACGATTTGTAGAGAACATTTAAAATACAGCCGAGACACGAAATTAACATTTATTTCACAAGGAAAATCTTTAGAACATTTGGAAGTTGGTATGGGATCGATGGGCTTGGAATATTTATTGGATTTCCTTTCAACGTTGCAACCGGGTAAGTCTCAAACAGAAGACGAATTTGCTAAATTGATCTCACAAGCGAGTTCCCCTCGATCACGTACTGTTATGGTTACAACCAGAAAAGAAAGTAATTCAGGCAAACGCACTCATTTACACAAAATATTTGAAAAACGAGGCCTTGAGATGAATGGACAATGGAGAGCAATCGAAGCAGATCCAGAACTTCTTTCGCGCTGGCTCGTTTTAGACATCGACTGATTTCACCTGATAGAATTATTATCCAGTAGAGCATAGCTTGTGAATTTAACATTTACGTTTCAATTCAGTATCTATTTTCTTGTCGCCTTATCAAGCATCATGTTTATGATGGCGGAAGGTGGAGTCTTTCCACAACTGTTGACGATTCCTTTAGGCCTGTTGACTCTCTTTTTCACCGACCGCTGGAACAAATTCAGTTTGAGCCCGCTCTGGGGCAATGTCTTGGGACTGTTAGCATTCCTGGTTGTGTGTAATGAATTTATCTCAGATATCGAAGGCCGCCTGCTGGCTGGTGCACATTTTTTAGTGTATTTGACTTGGATTATTCTCCTGCAAAAAAAAGGAGAGACACAATACTGGTGGCTTGCTGCATTAGGTTTTTTACAGATTGCGGTTGGATCAGTTCTGACCGAATCTGGTTATTACGGCCTTCTGCTTGTGGTTTATCTGTTTTTGGCGATCTGGACTCTCTCTGTATTTTCACTCTTCCGAATACGAAATACCTTCTACAAACAAGAGACCCCTGGAACAATTCCACAAATGACAGTCGCTGGCGATGATACTTCGCCATTTCGTCTGACAAGTCAGGTGAAGAATGGAGTTCTAGCTGACCAAAATCGACAGTGGCTAACAGGAGAATTTTTCTTCGCAACGATTGCCTGCTCTATTAGTGCTTTATTCATTTCAATGTGTTTCTTTTTACTCATACCGCGATTATGGGCAAATCGTACATATTTTGATAATGAAACTCTCGCCGCAAGTCGTCAACCAATGGTTGGTTTCTCTGAAAAAGTTCAACTGGGTGAAATGGGAGAAATCCTTGAAAGTTCTGAACGTGTTTTGGAATTGGCGATATACGACAACGAAACAGACGAACCGGTTTCTGTAACTGATTTTATTAATAAATTCGGGTTGGATGAACCTCTCTTCCGAGGCTCTATTCTTTCAACATATAAGAATGGCAGTTGGACGAGAGCGAGCATGGATTATGATAGGAGGCTCTTAAACTCCAGAGAACTGAATACAGACAAACTCTATCGGCAGGAAATTAATCTGGAATCGATCGGGACAAAAGTATTATTTATCATGCAGCCGTTTGTTGGGATGGATATGCCGCGTGATTCAGGAAACATTGTCAATCAGGATACTCTGGTAGTAAGACAGAAATCACAACCTCGAAAAGGAGAAAGTACGAAATATACTGTTCTGACAGCAAAAAACGCGGCTGACAATCTCGGAATGAATATACTCTTTGAAGAAATAGATTATTTGAGACTACCTCGAGACGATATTGCAAATCTCATTCGATATACAAAGGAATTAATAGCATCTCATCCGGAATTAAAATCAAAATCTGAAAAAGCCAGATTAATTGAATCACATTTACGTGATTCAGGTGAATTTACTTATACACTGAATATGTCAATTCATGACCCCACAATAGACCCGGTTGAAGATTTTCTCTTCAATCGCAAATCAGGGCACTGTGAGTACTATGCTTCTGCCCTGGCACTCATGCTAAGAGCGATCGATATTCCAACGCGCGTCATCACTGGATTCAAAGGTGGAGAACAGAAATATTTATCTCACCAATTTGAAGTACAACAGCGTTATGCACACTCCTGGGTGGAAGCATATATCGATTATCATTGGGTAACGATGGATGCCACACCGACTTTAGCAAGAGCCGAAAGCGTCGCACAGAACGCCCCCTCATTGAGTAACCTGAAAGGCGTCTCAAATATGATGTCCCAGTTCTGGTCTGAATTTGTTGTTGGAGTCTCCTACCAACGGCAAAAAACTTCTTTTTATGATCCGTTACTCAGAACAGGAAAGAAACTAGGAAACAGATTGATTTATATTCGGGCAACAATGTCTGAACTTCTAGCATCAATCAAACGTTTTTTACTCTCTCCCCGTCGCTGGTTTAGTTGGGAGGGGGGCGCAGCAGTTTTTATCATTACAGGTCTGTTTTTTGTTGTAAAATGGCTGCTACGTATGAGTATCAAATTAGCCAGAATGATTTTCCGTCAAAAAATGCGATCCCAAGACGCTGTCAGTTCAGCCAATGTTGCATTTTACGAAAAATATCAATCCTTGCTTGCAACAAAAGGGTTTGTGAGATCACGATCTGAAACACAAAAAGAGTTTGCCGATCAGATTCTCGTTGACTTGAATGCAGAATTAAGTCAATCACACATCGTTGAGTATCCGGAGTTCTTTACAGAGCTGTTTTATGAAGTCCGATATGGCAATCATCCACTGCAAAAACAACAATTCGATGAGATTCAGGAAAAGTTACGAACCTTGGAATCCGTTCTGTTGACCGAAAAATCTCATAAAAAATGAAGTGAGGGTTATGCGTCCCGCAATCGCGGATCAGAGGCTTCCTGTAAGCCTTCGCCAATCAGATTATAAGCCAGAACTGCCAGAAAAATGGCCATGCCTGGAAAAAAGATCAACCACCACATCTGCAGGTTTTGCCGTCCGAGATTGAGAAGCGTCCCCCAACTGGGATTCGGTGGTGGTGCGCCAAATCCCAGAAAGCTGAGGCCGCTTTCGATGAGAATAGCAGCGGCAATTCCAAACGTAATGGGAACCAGCACAGGTGCTAATGAATTGGGCAAGATATAGCGGAAGATAATTCGAAATTGCCCGATCCCCGTCGTCTTTGCTGCAAGAACAAAGTCACTTTCTCGCAACTTCATGAACTCGGCGCGCGCCAGACGTGCAATACCCGTCCAGCCAGTGCAGCCAATGATAGCCATCATATGCCAGATAGTGGGTGAGTCAATAATGGCAATAATCGCAAGAATCAAAATCAAGGTGGGAATACACATGACGACTTCAATCAGGCGACTGAGTCCCATATCAATCCATTTTCCATAAAAACCAGCTAAAGCTCCTACTATGATTCCGATGACACCAGCAATGCCCATGGAGACAAAACCAACCAACAAGGCGATCGTTGTCCCATGCACCATTTGTGCAAATACGTCGACACCACGCTGATCTGTTCCAAACCAGTTTCGGAGACTGGGGGAGCCCGTCTCTTGTGTTGGATTGCCTGGCAAGCCTTTCCACTCATCATCATAAACACGTCGATACGGGTCCTGATACACTAATGGCCAGATCGCCCAGCTGTCTGCGTCTTTTTTCTCCAAATTTTCTGGATAGCGATTTCGAAATTTATCTTTTTGAAAAATCGGGTTTTCCCATTGACGCCGAAAGTAGCCTAATGCGGGAAAATAAATATGCCCCTTATATTTGCAGATGACTGGCTTTGTTCCGGCGATTGCGGGTGCAAAGACGGCCACAAATCCCAAAAAACCGATATAAATCAATGCCAGCATGGCCATTTTTCGTCCCTTGAAACGTTGCCAGGTTTCAGCCCAGAAGTTGGGGGACTTTTTGACGCTCTTCTGTTGTGAAGTCGATTCAGATTTTTCTTCAGATTGCTCTTGCATCATTTTTTTTTTGATTCAAATCAGGAACACGGCAAAGCTCAAATAAATAATACTCAGAAACGCGATTAATGATCTGCAATTTTGACGCGTGGGTCAGCCATTGCGTAAAAGATATCAGCCAGAAGTTGCCCGGCTAATGTTAATATGGAAAACATTAATGTCAGCCCCATAATGGTGGGGTAATCTCTTTCCAGAATCGATTCAAAATATAGTTGGCCCATTCCCGGCCAGCTAAAGATTCGTTCGATGATCACAGAACCTCCTAACAACGAAGGCAGTGTTAATCCAATTAATGTGACCAGAGGAATAAATGTATTTCGGAAAGCATGTTTGACTAATACTGTAATGGGACCTAACCCCTTAGCACGAGCAGTACGAATATAATCCTGTCTCAAAACTTCATGCATGTTGGCACGAATAAAACGACTGTAATATGCCAGACTGCCATATGTGTAACAAATCACCGGCATCAGAGCATGTTTAAAAATGTCCCAGGCTTGTTGAGTTGCTGTCATGGATGCATAGCCATCACTTTTCATGCCATACAACGGTAGCCAACCCAGTTTATTTGCCAGATAGATCTGCAAAAATAGAGCAGCAACAAAGCTGGGAAAAGAATAAAGCATGTACAGAATCGTGCCGACAGTTCTCTCATCCAGTTTTCCCTGTCTTGCCGATGAATACAAGCCCATGGGAATCGCCAGGAGATAGGTGAGTAATAAAGAACTCAATGATAAGATCAATGTGGGGCCCATGCGTTCTTTGATCAGCCGGGCCACAGGTTGCTTTCTTGAAATGGATCTCCCAAAGTCCATTTGAAGTACATTACGCACCCACACTCCATAGGATTGGTACCAGGGCTTATCCAACCCATAGGCTTTTTCCATTCGCTTAATGTCGGCAGTATTTAACTCTTTACCCGGATCAATCATTGCCATATTGACAGAGATTGGAGTTCCGGGCATGTTGCGTATTAACCCAAAAATGATAAACGTAATCAATACGAGAGTAATCACCCCGATGAAAAGCCTTCGCACTAAATAGCTGAACATGCTTTTGAATCAATCCATTAACAGAATCAACAAAAAATGTAGTGACTTTCAAGGAGTTCCAGAATTGAAACTGGCCCACCTTCTGTGTTGAAACAAAATGTTTCATCCAGCTATTTGCTGACAGGTTTCCAAAGACTGCCAAAACCAGGTCCGTATCCATAAGGACCACGAGGACTGAATACGTAACCTCTCAGATCTTTATTGAAACCGTAGAACGAATTGCGGAAATAGAGCCATGTATAGGGCTGATCTTCATACAGGATTTGGTGAATTTTCCCATAAATCTTGGCGCGTTTGTCTTTGTCAAATTCACGACGCCCTTCTTCGAAAAGCGCATCGACTTCAGGGTTCGAATATTGTCCGTAATTACGACCTGCGTCCGTCTTCCACAAATTCACAGAAGTATCCGGGTCAGTTCCCGTTCCCCAACCGGCGAACATCGCCTGATATTGATGCTTCCTTGACTTTTCCTGCATGACGGTAAACTCGGTCGGTTTGACATCGCAGAGTATGCCAATCTGCTCCAGATTTTCTTTGAGTAAAGTACAAATCGAAAGCGATAAAGGCCTGTTTGAAGTCATGATCGTGAACTGGAACGGAATGATTTTTCCATCAAATTCCTTGTCACGGATTCCATCACCATCATGATCAATCCATCCAGCATCATCGAGTAAGTTTTCGGCTTTAGTCAGATCTTGCTTATATGGTTTTGTCATGGGTTTCGGTGACATCCAGGCCGTTTCATGATAAACGCCAGTGCACGGCTGATATAAACCATAGCAAAGTTCTTTCAGCATTTCGTCATGGTTAAAGGCATAAGACATTGCCTGGCGGACCCGCTTATCCTCAAAGAACAATGTCTTGCAGTTCCACCCAAAATAGAAATAGACCCATTCCAAACCATTTGCTTTGGTACAGTTATTATAAAAATCATCGTTTTCAGTTTGTGTTTTCCACAATTCAGGATTGAGGGCCATCTCATCAATTTGACCTTTTTTCAGTGCTAATAAGGCCGTATTGGGGTCCTGAATGATTCTCAGACGCACGCGTTCGAAATAGGGTCTTTTTCGGACCTCTTTGCCATTGTGCATATACCAGCTTTCTCGCCGCCTCAAAATAATTTCCTGCCCCCGGACTCGTTCCTCTAACTCATAAGGGCCACCGGTAACAGGATTATTTTCGTGCTTCACATGATATTCACTATCTTGCAGAGTTGGATCTGTTTCTAGTTCTTTTTCATAAATGTGCTTGGGGATAATTGGAAAGTTAAGATTCCAGACATTAGTGGGTAGCGCTTCTTTGTGAAAAAAGACCAGGGTCTGATCATCATAAGCTTGAATCCAGCGGATCTGGTCGGTGCCAGATCTGACAGCAGGCACTGGAACTTTCGGATTCATAATGGTCTGAAAAGTAAATACAATATCATGTGCCGTGATTGGCACACCATCTGACCAGGTCAGATCATCGCGAAGTACAACTTTATCATAGAGCTTGTCTTTACTGGACTGCCATGAAACCACTGTATCTGAAACAGCAAAAGGAATGAAATTCCAATCAAAACTGAATAACCCAAAACCAGTCAGTGAAGAAACCTCAAACTCTACAGCGGAACTTCCCATAATCGGATTTGTACTTTTCATGTCAGCCAGGACATGGCGATTGATGGTGGCGCCCCAGTTGACTTCTTCATCATTTTCAGGAAGCCTGCCTAATGCACTCAGGATCTTTTCATTGATCTCCTGATTTGTGTTCTTGAGTTTGAGAGCATCAGTGACACTGATTAATTGCTTTTCTTTACTTTGTCGTTCACGTAATAAATCCATACTGTCAAGAACGGGTTGTTTTTCCCATTCCACTTCTGCATCCAGGTCAGCAAGTTTGGGTGCATCAAACGGTTCCAACAGTATTTCGGGAGGAGTGTCGTCAGTCGATTCAGATTTTTCAGATGATTCTGAATTCTCTTCCCCATTTTTGGTAGAAGGCCCTGGGCAACCGGTGAGAAGTAAGGAGAGCAAGACGGTCAAAAGCAACGGACTCAGGCGGGAAACTAAATACATGGATATTCCTTCAATTTACTCCATTGAAAAGTCGGAAAAATCACTTGAAGATTAGGAGGCCTCTTCCAATAAATTAGAAGAAAGCACATCGATTACTGATCTCAGATTGTGGCAGACTGAGGCAAATAGAACAAGGCTGATTTTGGTTTTAAAAGCAAGTTATGTTTAGACTTACCATTAACCAAAATCAGCCTTATCGACAATAACAGGCGATCCCTGTTTCATCCACAGAGAATCCTTAGTTCTTATTGAAAGACACCAACCCAGTAGTGACTGCCATTTATTACCATGTAACCAAATCCGACTTGTGAACCCGTCAGCATGATGGAATGGTGTGCTGGTGAGGCAATCCAGCCATTGACGGCTGATGCAGCTGTGGTAGGACCTTGAAAAATAATTTCAGGCCAGGGTAAATTGCTGTGCTGGTAATACCCGGTTTCGGCCATCCATTTTGCATGATCTTGTGCCTTTATACACATTTTTGTGTTCAGGGTCAGTTGTGAAAGTCCATTTCGCTTTCGTTCCTCGTTGTGCAGCTTCAATAGTTTCTGGATCGTGGGGTGTTTGACCAGCCAGTCATGTTCACCTTTTTTTTGTTCTTCAGATGAAACTGGTTGAATGAACAACAGACAAAATAGACTTGCTAAAACGACGTTCCTTGATGGTTTTATTGTCATGATCCTTTTCCTAGTCTTTCCGTATAGGATGTTAAATTGTTACACCAGCACAAAGATTGCCGGTTCCGTAAACTACGAAAGAAAGACTAGCAATGGAAATTCTGGCAGTCTACTGTACGGAAAGTAGAAAATCGGCTTCTTAATTCATATTTACAAATTTACATGTCTTGTTTTATTTATGCTTAAAGGCCTTGGTATTCCTATGTTCAACGCGTTTCTTGATTTGCGTCACATCATCAGTAGGAACAGAATCGATCAATTTTCTTGTATAGTCATCCCGAGGGGACTGATAGACCATCTCTGAAGGCCCCAGTTCAATTAACTTCCCATGATTCATGACCGCCATCATGTCGGACATAAACTTAACGACACTCAAATCATGGCTGATAAAAATGTAGGTTAGATTATGTTGTTCCTGTAAATCTTTGAGTAAATTCAAAACTTGAGCTTGTACGGAAACATCTAAAGCGGAAACGGATTCATCGCAAATAATAAATTCCGGCTCGACAGCCAATGCACGCGCAATCGAAATTCTTTGACGCTGCCCACCTGAAAACTCGTGTGGATAGCGATCTAAATGTTCTACAGATAAACCAACTTCTTCAAGTAATGCAGCAGCTCGATCACGTCGATCCCGTTTTGATTTCCCTAATTTATGGGCGATCATTGATTCGGTGATGATTGTGGAAACCATCATACGAGGATTGAGTGAACTATACGGATCCTGAAAGATAATTTGTACTTTACGTCGGAATGGCTTTCGGCCGGCACGACTCATATGCGCCAGATCATTTCCTTCCAGGAGAATTTTCCCATTCGTGACGGGAGCGAGGCCCACGATGGCCTTACCAGTTGTTGTTTTCCCACAACCAGATTCCCCCACCAGCCCTAAAGTTTGTCCCCGATAGATATTCAAAGACATACCGTCGACCGCCCTAACGTTATCGACCGTTCTTCGAAAGATACCACTTTTTATGGGATAATAGACCTGCAATTGATCCAGACTCAAAATTGGTTTTTCGGTTTCTTTGACAAACTCTGAATCGGGAAGATCTTTTACGTCATTCCAGTCATAACCAATTCTTTCCAGTTCCGATCGTGGATGTAATATTCGGTGGCGTGCATGAGCAGTTAGCTCCATAAACTGGTCTTCGTCAAATGACTTTTGCTGGATCGTGTATTCTCCCGTATCCAATTCCTCAATTTCCATGAAATCAGAGACTGTCGGTAACCGTTTATATGATGTGTCCAATGCGGGACGACACGCCAGTAAACCTTTTGTGTAAGGATGCTCCGGGTTTTCGAAAATTTCGACGACTGGTTTGTACTCGACTAATTTTCCACGAAACATGACAGCCACATCATCTGCAATTTCTGCGATGACTCCCAAATCATGTGTAATAAACAAGACAGACATACCACGTTCATCACGTAACTTTCTGATCAAATTTAATATTTGTGCCTGAATCGTTACATCAAGGGCTGTGGTTGGCTCATCCGCGATTAACAGTTCCGGATTACAACTTAATGCCATCGCGATCATCACGCGCTGTTTCTGGCCTCCAGACATCTCATGCGGAAAGCTCGAAAACCGTCGCTCCGGATCAAGAATGCCGACCTCATTAAATAATTCGATCGTCCTCTGTTTCGCTTTTTCTGAACTGACCTTCTGGTGCAATTGGATCGCTTCCATCACCTGCTTGCCGACTCGAAATACCGGATTTAATGAAGTCCCAGGCTCCTGGAATATCATGCTGATGTCACTGCCACGAATGTTTCGCATTTCGGGATCTGATAATTTCACAAGGTCTTTTCCCAGAAAGGCAATGGAACCAGCGTCGATTTTTGCTGCGGTATCGGGAAGTAACTTCATGATTGAAAGAGACGTGACAGATTTTCCTGATCCAGATTCACCAACAAGGCCAAGCGTTTTTCCCTTCTGGATGGTAATGCTCAAATCATCAACAGCCTTCACAAGACCACGACCAGTATGAAAGTAGGTTTTTAAACCCTGTATATCGAGTAACGCAGCTGAATCTGTCATGAGAGATCCTTTAAAAATCGAATTCAAGTCAACAGATAACTTCTGCAGCAACCCAAATTCAGTAATCGTACTTTGTATTTTTGATATCGATTTGCGTATAATAGCGAAACTTCAGTGAGATGGGAGAGAAAATTTTATAAACCTGATGATTGGAAAAAAATGCACCGAATTCAATTCAATTCAACTCTTTTTTTGCTTCGAAAGTGTTTGCTCCTGGCAATCTTGTTTTGTGGTGTCAGCAATACAGCTACTGCTGAAGACATCAAATTCCCTGAAGAGTTGACGCATTTTGTCCCGTACAGGAATAATCCGATTTTTGAAGCAAACGGCCCCGGTCATTGGGATGTAAAAATACGTGAACGTGGATGGATTCTCAAAGAAGGCAATTTTTATCACATGTGGTTTACGGGTTATGACGGAACTCGACCCGGCTTGAAAATGCTGGGATATGCTTCTTCTTGTGATGGAATCCATTGGACCCGATCACCTTGCAACCCAATTTACAAAGATTATTGGGTTGAGGATATGATGGTCGTCAAACAAGATGACACTTATCATATGTTTGCAGAAGGAGCGGGCGATATTGCACAACGCTTGACTTCTACCGATGGTATTAACTGGAAGCGAGTCGGCCCGTTGGACATTCGACTGTCAAACGGTGAACCGATACCCGAAGGTCCGCGCGGGACGCCGGTCGCCTGGTTTGAAAATGGAATCTGGTTTCTATTTTATGAGAGACGGGATGCCGGTATCTGGCTGGCGAGTTCATCAGATTTAAAAACCTGGAAGAATCTGAATCATGATCAGCCTGTGATGAAGCCCGGACCGAAAGCTTACGACCAGAAGTTGATCGCAATGAACCAGATTATCAAATACCGAAATACTTACTACATGATTTATCACGGCTCTGCTGCGATTCAAAAGCCTGCTTTGTGGACAACGAATATTGCAGCCTCGAAAGATATGATACATTGGACTAAATATTCTCGTAACCCACTCACCCCACCCGATGCAAATCAGTCTAGTGGGCTATTGATCCCAGATGGTAATCGGTTTCGCTTATACACAATGCACAATCAAGTTGATCTGAATTTACCACAGGAACAGTAAACTATTTATTTTGATTGTGGTCCCATTAACAATGAGTGAATCTTCGCCCCTTATTAATGCTGCTGCGATAAAGCCGGACCTGGTTCTGAAAACATCAGAACGTTCTCCTGCTCTAAGTATACTGATCTTTTTCTCTCTGGGAATTCTGTTTGATTCCTGTTTTCAGCCGGAGCTATTGCACTGGATATTTTTCAGTATCATACTCGTCATTTGCTGGGTTATCAGCTTTCGACTTCGTTGGAACTCATCTTCAACGATGCTATTACTAGTTATGGTTCTCTGCCTGGGGGGGATGCGCCATCACGAGTTCTGGCTCTCACACTCTCACAATCATATTACTCGATTGCTTAATGGCCATGACCAACTCGATAAACCAACTGAACTGATTCGTATTACAGGCGTAATAAGCACGAAACCACTGATTCAAGTATCAGCAAAAGAAGAACAGCTAAATCCTGATCAGCCTGCACAACGAACCAGTTTCATTCTTGAGTGCAAGGAAGTCATTCAAGAGACTACTAAAACCTCTGTTTCAGGGAAAATTCGAGTTACAGTCACGGATCCGCTTGATCCAACACCTCATATTCAGAACACTCGGTTTTCAATTGGTGATACGATAGAGCTAGTCGGTTATCTTAAGTTGTTTTCGATGCCAGACAATCCAAATGATTTCGATCTTCAAACCCATTTTCGAAAACAAAAGATTAATGCTTTTTTAACAGTCAAATCCTCGCGTGCAATAAAAGTTGTATCTAAATCAGGAGGCATTGCATTAAACACGGTCCGTCAACAAATACATGATTTCATGGCCCAACTAATCATTAATAATACCAGTGAATCAACCCAGTCTCTTGGGCTGGCACTTTTACTAGGGGATCGTTCAGAACTCAATCCCGAACTGCGTAAAAAGTTCAGCCAATCGGGGCTGATTCATTTTTTGGCGATTTCCGGTTTGCATATCGGTTTTTTTACGATATTTGTCTGGAGTATTTGTCACCTTTTGAACACTCCCCGAACGGTTGCCGTAATACTCTTGATCTGTGCGATCATATTTTATCTATCAATTATAGAAATCCGCCCCCCTATTCTCAGGGCAGCTTCCTTTTGCGGACTGGTTACGTTGGGTCTCATCAACTGGCGAACCATTACCACATTGAATTTGATATGTATTACCGCGATCATCATTCTGATGATTAACCCAACTGACTTATTTGATGTCGGAACGCAACTTTCATTTCTTGCCGTATCTTCAATTCTCTGGACCATTCAGCAAGGGTTTTATCAAAACCCGTTCCAGCAAGACTGGGTTCCACTAAAATGGCGAATCCTGGCCCGTGACCCGGTTTTACAGTCGGCTCTGCAATGGTTCATGATTCGATATTTTCGTTTACTTTACAGCATCTTTCTTGTGACGTTCTTCATTTGGATTGCCACCGCCCCACTTGTGCTTTACCACTTTAATCTACTTGCCCCCATTGGCCTGTTAATCAACACTCTGATTTTTCCATTTTTGTTCCTGATTTTATTATTGGGATATTTATTAATATTCGTCGGAGCAGTCATTCCGTTTTCTGCCGCTTTTTTTGGGTACTGCTTCGACTACAGTTTGCGTGCCCTGCTCTGGATTGTTGAAACAGCATCTGAAATTCCTTTCGCTCATTTTGAGTTACCGAGTCCTCCAGTCTGGTGGCTGGTTATATATTACTTATTGATTTTATCAGCAATCATCCCGTTTCAATTTAGCACATTGCTTGGTGGGAACTGGATCCTACGCAAGTTAAGGCTGGTAATCATTCCGGCCTGGATCATTACAGGTGTCCTGATCCCGTTGTTTGCAACTCGTTCCGCTTCCTTGCAATGCACTTTTATTGCTGTCAATCACGGTGTCTCAATTTTAATAGAAACTCCCCAGGGGCAGTCAATACTTTATGACGCAGGATCAATGTCACCTGTTAAAAACACATATCCCAAAATCAAGAACACTTTGTTAGCTCGTGGAATTCGACGAGTTGATTTGCTTTTGATATCTCATGCAGATCGTGATCACTTCAACGCAGCCTCAAAGCTGGTTGCAGATCAGTACGTGCGCGAACTGGCTTTTCCACAATCTTTTCTTGATCAAAAACAATATGGGACACTGCTTCTATGCAATATAGCAGAACAACACCATGTGCCAGTGAAAATAATTGGCCGGGGAGATTACATCCATTTAGATCAAGAAGTGACGATTGAAGTATTGCATCCCGATTTTTCAAAAAAATACGAGACAGATAACGCAGCCAGCTTAACGATTCTGCTCTCATTTAAGGGACGTAGAATACTTCTGACAGGCGATTTAGAAGGGGAAGGACTAGAAAAGCTACTGAGAGAAACCGTGATAGATCCAGTAGACGTGCTACTTTCTCCGCACCATGGCAGTCTTACTGCAAATACGGCTGAACTGGCTCATTGGGCCAATCCTGACTATGTCATCGTCAGTTGTGGTAAAAAAGTGGCGAATTCAAAGTTGCAAAATATTTATTCATCTGAAACTCAATTATTCACAACCTACAAACATGGTGCCATCACCTGTCGGATCGATCATAAAGGAAAACTCGAAGTGATTCCTTTTCTCCACCAGGAATAATTATGAAGCATTATGTTTTAGTTCTCCAATGTAGTTGTGTTGACCATTTCTTCATGCGCCCGGATTTCCAGTATTTTTTTCTTGAGCTGCTTCCGTACTTCCCTCATGATTTTTACACGACCCAAAAACCGATTGTTCGATTCATCAAGCTCCGAATAGTGCTTCTCGCCTTGAGAAATACAACGATTTAAGTTTAGTAAACTGGGCACGACCTCCTCTTTCAAATCGCCAACAATTAATTGGGATATTTCTTTAACCTCTTCACAGAGACTATGAAGTTCACGACGATCTTTCTCACGTTCTTCGGCAGTGAGTTTGCGGCTGGATATTGTAATATCTTTTTTCCTTAAGGTTGATTCATTAACCAGTCGTCCAAAAGGATTGATTTTTTGTTTGGCTTTCTCCGATTCCTCATCCAGTTTATTTAATGCATTGATTGCTTTTTGGAACCCGGGCGAAATTTCGAGTGCTTTAGAAAAACTCAATTGTGCCTGTGTATAATTTTTCATTTCCAGATAAACATTGCCCAGATTAAAATGAGCATCAACCATTTCAGGATCAAATATCACAGACTGCTTGTAGGCAGTCACTGCCATGCTTAATTGATTTAATCCTTTATGAGCGATTCCCATGTTATAGAAGGCATCAGCTGATTTTTTATCTTTCTGGATTGCTTTTCGTAGAATACTTAAAGCCTTTTGATATTCTCCCATTCGGTTGTAGATGGCACCTATATTAATATAGGGTGACGGTTCTGCAGGTGCTAATCGAGTGAGTTCCTCAAAATGCGTTATCGCTTCAGGGTATTGCTTTAATTGAAAATAAGCAGCAGCAATACCAGTATGTGCTTTTTTCTCACCAGGTTTGATATTAATGACTCTTTGATAAGTCTCAATTGCCTTGTCAATATCTTGTGCTTTTAAATATTGGCGTGCCTGTTGCAATAATTCTACGAGATTTGAGTCATTCATTAGTGTGAAATTCTTTCTTAAAGGCAATCCAGAAATAATTGGTTGACTCGGTATCAGCAGAAATCCATTCTGAGCTTTGAATACTCAGAAACGAATTCATTCATATCAGTTCTATTCACTGGTAAGTGATATTAGTTTACTCCTTGCGCCTTTTTGAAATTCAATTTTACCTTCTCTACCAAGCCAGCCAACTGCTTGCATCACAAGATCACGTGGTGCATCTATTTCCCGAGATAATTTACTTAATGTTACAGGATCATGTTCACTCAAATATTTCCAGACAACCCCTGCAACAACTCCAATGCTCTCGACTTCATGTGATTCAATTTCCGCTGACATTGGCATGCTCCTGAACTATAAACCCGCAGATTTCGGTAATAGAACGCGTTTAGACAATTGTACTACAGATACGTATCATACTTGATCGTTCATTTCAAATAATTTCGGTCACCAACATTATAAAGTCGAATCACTTTGAGAATCAATCTTTGATTTTCCAGGTTTTAGTCTGGGACATTTTGTTTAAATGATATCTAAATATCCTTGATAGTCGCTACCAAAACAATCCAGACTGTTCGAGATTGCTTCAAGATCGGTCAGAGTTGTTTTTAAATCCTGATCAGTCCCTTGATAAAGGACAAGAGCCGTGAATAACTCCGTTTGAAACAGTCTCAAATAAGCGCTATTGATCAATTCAGAGCAAACAAATTCGATATCACAACCAAGGCATTTATTCCCAGCCAACTCCGTATTGACCTTGTAAATATCAAGTTCCGGGTATTCTTCCTGAAACACTTTTATTGATTGATTATATAATTCTTCCACGGAAATAT
This sequence comes from Planctomycetota bacterium, assembly GCA_022600195.1. Taxonomy (GTDB): domain Bacteria; phylum Planctomycetota; class Planctomycetia; order Planctomycetales; family Planctomycetaceae; genus Gimesia. The sequence continues at coordinate 65,817 of JAHZKX010000032.1, read as the reverse complement.
CTGCAAAATATAAAGAAATTAACCAAAACGAAGAATCTCCTGCAGCGATATTGATTTGTATTTCGCTATTGGTTTCATCAACCTCTTTTGTCAACTCCCAGTCACTGGGATATTCAAACGAGATTCCGTATTCATTAAAATATTTCAGTGGTTTTTCTGTTTCGGTCATCAGTCTTATAATTCTAAAAGAAATTTGGTTCTCAGTATAACGTCTCGCGTTTCCTGTTGCTTTCAGTATAACGAAAACAGGTTTTGCTGACAGGATTCCGGATTCGTTCTTTTAGAGGAATTTATCACCTTTTATTAATTGCTGCAGATAGATTACTCAACATCTCACCAGTATGCCCTGTCCTGCGTGCCGCAATTTCTGCAGGAGTTCCACAGTCAATGATATATCCACCAGCCTCTCCCCCATCCGGTCCCATGTCGATAATCCAATCAGAGGCACAAATGGCCTGAGGATGATGTTCAATCATCAGAACAGTATTTCCTTCCTGTGTTAGTCGAGATAACACTTTTAGAAATCCATCGATATCTGTCGAATGCAGACCTCTTGTCGGTTCATCCAGAACAAAGAGTGTCCCGCCAGCACTTCCCGTCACCAGTTCTGTAGCGAGTTTTAGCCTTTGCGCTTCGCCTCCTGAAAGCATATAGGCTGGTTGTCCCAGCTGAAGATAATCCAGTCCAAGTTCTTCCAGCAGTTTCAGCCGACTTCTGATTTTGGGGATCTGATCAAAAAAAATGGCTGCTTCTTTGATGGACATTTCGAGAATCTCACTAACAGTTTTTTCTCGATACTTAATTGATAATGTCTGTCTATTAAAACGTTTCGTTTTGCATTCTCGACAGGGAAGAAAAATCGTAGGAAGAAATTGTAACTCAACACGACGCGATCCTTGACCTTGACAAAAATCACAGCGGCCTCCTTTAGCGTTAAAGCTAAAACGCCTGGCTGTATATCCCCGCATACGAGATAACTTCGTTTTTGCAAAAAGTTTGCGAATTTCATCCCACACTCCACAATAGGTAGCAGGGTTGGAACGCCCGCTTCTTCCGATCGGCGATTGATCGATTTTTTTGATCTGTTGCACAGATTCATTGAAACTCAAAGAATGATACTCCAACGAACGTGCTTGCTTTCCCTTCATTTCTGACTTAAGTGCGGGAACCAGTGTTTCGATCACGAGAGTACTTTTTCCACAACCACTGACACCAGTCACGCAAACCAGTTTCTGCAAGGGCACTTTGAGTGTGACGTTTTTTAAATTGTGAAGATTTGCATCCTTGAGGACAATCTCCGAAACGGTTCTGGTTACATCTGGATTATTGAGTTTCAATTCGGAATTTAATGCACGGGAAGTATAGGATCGCTTATTCTGAACGACTGACTGATAGGTACCCGAAGCTACAATCTCGCCGCCTTGAGCTCCAGCCTTGGGACCAAGATCAAGTATATAATCACTTGCCCTGACCACATCCAGATCATGCTCGACGACGACAATTGTATTTCCGGATTCTTTCAGTCGTTGTAGGATTTTTAACAATTTTTCTGTTTCGTTGTTATGTAAGCCCGTTGTTGGCTCATCCAGAATATAGCAGGCTCCAGTGATCCCTGAACCCAGGCAGGAAGCCAGTCGCGCCCTTTGAGTCTCTCCACCAGACAATGTGAGTGCAGGTCGGCTCAGTGCTATATAACTTAAGCCGATCTCAATCAGGTAATTCAGCTTGCTTTGAATAGCTGGTAAAATCTGATCCGCTACTTTCTGGTTTTGTAGATCGCTTTGGTTCAGCTCAGTGCTCTTCCATTCTTCCAACCATGATAAGAGAGCCGGAGAAGTCAGATCCAATAACTGATCTATGGATTGACCATTTAACTTAATAGAACGGGTGTATGCATTGAGTCGTGTTCCTTGACACTCTGGACATGCCTGCTCAGATTGTGAATCAACATCACTATCAATCACACCTAACCCCTGACACCCAGCGCATGCTCCAAAGGGACTGTTGAAACTGAAGCCGCGCGGTTCGGGATCAGGATAACTAAGGGCACACTTTCCGCAGGCAAGCTTGACACTCATAAATCGATCTGACCAGCCTTCATTCGTTTGCTGGCTGACAACACAGGTACCATTACCATGCTTTAATGCCAGGTCAATAGACTCCTTGAGACGTGCACTGATCCCCTCTTTTACAATGATTCGATCGATGATAATTTCAATGTCGTGGTATTGATCAGACTGAAGCTCCTGCGGTTGAGTGATATCAACAATAACGCCATCTATTCTGGCACGAAGAAATCCCTCTTTTGCAATTTTGTTCAATGTCGCTAGATGATCCCCTTTTTTTGCCGCACGCACCGGAGCGAGAATCATTACTTTTTGTCGCTGTTCTAAGGCAAGAATCAGATCAACAATCTGTTTGGCAGACTGCTGATGCAGTGGCTGATGACATTCGACGCAGTAGACGATTCCCAGTTTGGCATAAAGTAATCGAAAATATTCATGTAACTCCGTTATTGTAGCTAGAGTGCTGCGACGGGAATAATTCCGTTGTGCTTGATCTATGCTGATAGTTGGGGGCAATCCACTGATCGAATCAACGTCCGCGGGTTGCATCTGGCTGAATAACTGGCGCGTTCCAGGGGCCAGGTTTTCCAGGAAACGCCTCTGTCCTTCGCTGTACAGCGTGTCAAAAACTAGACTACTCTTACCACTGCCACTGAGCCCCGTTACGACAATCAGCTGATTACGGGGAAGGTCCACGTTAATATTTTTAAGGTTATGGCAACGCGCGCCGCGAATTTCAATCAATTCCTGATGCTGCATAAGTCACATGTATGTTAAATATGAAGATTCGATGTATGAAAATCAGCTATAATAAATGTTTTGTGGATTGATGGTATCACACATTCGCAATTGTTATGATTCTAACAGTCACTGATTATTTTAAAAGTTCCTCAGAACACCAGAGCTTTATTGATAATGCCCATCATCCCATATTCATTCTTATTTCGACATTCCATTTTGATTCCAGAGATTAGCAATCTACCTCATAAACGAGGCAGATTACTGAATCTGTCGGAATCCGCCTCGATTCCAGATTTAACATTTGACCAGGAATCAGGTAATTGGGGAAAAGTGAAAGTTGCCTGGAACAAGAATGGTCTGGGGATAGGATTAAAAGTAGACCAGAAACAGCACCCCACAACTTCCACGGATACTTTTCAGGTTTGGATTGACACCAGGGATACAAAAACCATTCATCGTGCCAATCGATACTGTCATTTATTTGAATTTCATCCGGCGGGAAAATCTCGAGGCCAGAATAAGGCAACCTGTACGCAACACCCCATTCATCGAGCACAAGCCGATGCACCTCTCTGCGATCTTTCCAAAATTCAACTCTGGACGAAGTTTCAGTCCACAGGGTATGAATTAGATATCTGGTTTCCCGCCTCAGTTCTGAATGGGTTCGATCCCTCTCTCACCCCTCAACTCGGTTTATATTATGCCATTTCTGATTCCGAATTAGGTGACCAGTTCATGATTGTTGATCATGAATTTCCTTTCGAACAGGATCCAAGCCTTTGGGCAACGCTGCGATTGGAGTCCTTAAATAAAAAAAACAGCGATGAATCAGAATAATTCATCGCTGTTTGATTGTACGATTTGCGTTTTGGCTGATTATCGTCTCTTGGGTAATGCTGCTGCGTACAACATTGTCACGGCACCAATTGACATTAGGCTAAAAGCAGCCCAGTCGGGAGGATTTAATTCCTCCTGTTGATCTTCATTCAGTGTGGTCATTCCCAGGAATCCACGAAATTCAGGTTCGCGAACTGGCTCCGGTTCTTCAACTGTTACTTGATGACTGAGAACCATTTTATCAACAAACAAAAATGAGGTCCCCATAAGTAATACAAATAAGCCGGTAGCAAAAAACGTTGAGCGAAACATGTGATGTCCCTGTCCTGTAACATACATCGATTTCTATTTCGCTGGCTCCTCCTGAGCGCGAGCCCTTTCTTCTGAAGTACCTTCCTTGATCTTCAGGGCTCTCAATTCGAATCGACGGCAATATTTAATTTTGGCCCAGTACTGCAATACACTTTGAGCATAGAGGGTTCTAGTCTTTCTATCGGAAAGAGAGCCTGGACTCTTGATTTTCCTAAGCCAATTACAATCTGACTACCTTTCTTACTGGCCGGTTGTAGCGATATTAGGGGGCATCCTGAATACTGAACAGATCCTGGACTGGATGTGGAACTGAATTTCCAGCGGTTGGGAGTTTAATGACAATTAACAAATGCACCATGATGCCGACTGGAGTTTTGTCTAGACAGACGCTAAATTGAGCATTTCGTATCTAAATCCTGATTCATGAAAACATAGAGAAATCAAGCGAGGAACTACAGTGGAAGCTCGGATTACACTATTACCCGGTGATGGAATTGGGCCAGAGATTGTTGCGGAAGCGAAACACGTACTGGATACCATCGCCGATCAATATGGTCATCAATTTGAAACCCCTTCGTGTCCTATGGGCGGTAATGCAATTGATGACTTTGGTGACCCTCTGCCTCCTCAGACATTAGAAACCTGTAAAGAATCAAACGCCATACTGCTCGGAGCTGTAGGTGGTCCCAAATGGGACGACCCTTCTGCAAAAACCCGCCCTGAAGCCGGGCTTTTACAGATTCGAAAGGAACTCGGTCTCTTTGCAAATTTAAGACCAATTAAGCCATATAGTGAGTTACTCGATGCATCTCCCTTAAAACGAGAAATTATCGAAGGAACAGATATCCTCTTTTTTCGCGAATTAACAGGCGGAATCTATTTTGGTGATTCCGGAAGAATGGAACATCCTGATGGCGAAAAAGCTTTTAGCATGATGACTTATACCACATTGGAAATTGAAAGAATTGTACGGTTGGCAGCAGAATCTGCACGAAATCGTCGGGGCAAACTAACTTCAGTTGATAAGGCGAATGTACTGGAAGTCTCACGACTCTGGCGCCAGGTCGCAGCTGATGTGATCAAAAATGAATTCCCCGATATTGAGTATGAGGTTGTTCTCGTCGACGCAATGGCGATGCATTTAATTTCCCGACCATCAGACTTTGATGTCGTCGTTACTGGAAATATGTTTGGAGATATCCTGACTGATGAAGGTTCCATGCTTCCCGGATCATTGGGGTTACTTCCCTCTGCTTCCCTGGGCGCATCAGGTCCCGGGCTATATGAGCCCATTCATGGATCCGCACCTGACATCGCTGGTAAAGGAATTGCCAACCCTCTGGCGACCATTCTGGCAACAGCAATGCTGCTTCGCCATTCCCTGAATTTGGAAACTGAAGCCACTGCTATCGAAAATGCTGTGAGCCGTGTTTTGGCCGCCGGTCATCGTACTACCGATATTGCCGCGGGTGGAAAAAGTATTTCAACGAAAGAAATGGGGAGCATCGTCATTCAGGAACTTTTAGCCTGAATCGAAATCATGCTAATAATTTTATAAAGCGGGGAAGAATCATGCATTTCGACCCCGCTTTTCTGTTTTCAATCTCACAAGGTTCATGGCCAGAGCGCATCCCGGTTATCTGTAACGCCTACCACTCTATGATACTCGTTTCAAACGACCTTGGAGACGCTAAAATAAACTTGGACACAGGCTAGACGTCACAAAGTTCAACTGCCTGCTTCAACCCCTGATAGGGGTCGATTGTGGGGATGAACTCCTGCCCTACATGACCCTGATAGCCAATATCCAGTAATGCCTGCATGATCGGAGGATAGTTGATTTCCTGCTTTTGGTCCAATTCGCCTCTACCCGGATTTCCGGCCGTATGAACATGACCAATATAGTCTTTATGTTCTCGAATGCGGCGTATCACATCGCCATCCATTATTTGCACATGATAAATATCAAATAATAATTTCATGCGGTCGGAACCAACCTGCTTGATTATATCGATACAATATTCGGTGTTGTCACCCTGGTAACCGGGATGACCTTTCATGGGGTGGCTGTCGTCCCGGGAATTTAACATTTCCAGACAGAGATTCACTTTTTTCTTCTCTGCATACCCTACAATTTTTTTGAACCCTGCTACACAGTTTTTGGCCCCTGCTTCATCGCTAATCCCATCTCGCATTCCAGTGAATGTGATTACATTTTTGACTCCCCCAGCAGCACAGTCGTCAATCCTTTTCCGCAGAATTTCAATACATTGATCCCAATGCTTGGGGTTATTAAACCCCACTTTGAATCCGTGACTGGATGCGATCGCACAGGTTAATCCATACTTCTTGAGAGTCCCCCAGTTTTCGGGAGGCGTCAGTTCAACACTCTTCATCCCAAGCTGCGATGCCACTTGCGCCGTTTGTTCGATGTCCCAATATTTTTTAAAACACCAGTGTACGACTGATTGATTAATGTCACCTTTGAGGGGCTGCTGACAAATAGTCTGATTTCTTTTTCCCGCATAAGCCTGCTGTCCCCCTAACCCCAGGGCCGTGGCCGCCATCACTCCAGAATTTTGCAATAATTTTCTTCGACTGATTTCTGAATTCATAATAATATCTTTTCTATGGACCTTTTTCTGTAAGTAGTCTATCGAGATGCAAGTTGAATTAAACGTTCCTTGATGACGAAGTGTGATACTACGATACCGACAAACATCGCTAGAGTAAATACGATATAGAGCGATTCGATGGCTCTTGCTCCCCCGCCCAGTGTGATAAGGCTGGCCGAAAAAAAGAAAAACATATTGCCAACCCACATGAGCACGAATGCCAGTGGCAAAGCCCCCCACTTGATGTATGTCGATAAAAGTGCCGTTAAATGCCAGAAAAAAAGGACTTCAATAAACATCATCCAAAACCCCGGTTCTGACAGAACCATTCCGAGATCGTACAGCATCTCATCGATACAGAGGACAAAACCAATCGACAGATAAAAACATACCGGGACTAAACTGAGCAGGCATCCGATGACTTTAGAGTATGCTGTTTTTGACATCGATTGAGGCAGCATTGCAGTGGATACCATCGTGTTCCACTGGACCTCAACATGAAAGACACGGGCTGAGATCAGACTAATCTCGATAATAAGTACAACGAGCATCGTCCAGAATACAGTCAGGGCAAATTCTTCCCTTGAATAGCTGCGTGATAGATACGCAACAAAAATACATAATGCCATTAAGGCAATCCCATAGCAGCATAATTTGATCACCGCCATTCCATAGCCACCATTGAGAAAGAAATAATCTTTCCATATTAATGCATTCGACCATGAACGGCCCGGTGAAAAGTAATGACTTTTCTTTTTTGCGATTAAACCACGCCCGGGACTTGTAGAGATTTCCGTCAGAGCAAACCGGTTGAAAAGTAAACACGCAAAGAAGAACAAAATGATTCCCATAATCAGATTGCCCCAAAACTGCATGTTCCAGGGAGATTCACTAAAACCGGAAATAAGGATCCTATTAATTTGACTCAATACAGAAAACTGACTAAGCCAGTCCAATATAAGTTTGGGGTAAAAGTTAATTATGGAACCAGCGGAGATCCACCCCTGTTGCACCATCACTAACAAAATCCATTTAAGCAGTGGAATTCCAAAAAAATAAAACGCGAGTGAAAGAACAACAAGCGTGGATGCAGAGCGAGATCGCGCACACACGACGGAACAAATCAAACCCAGGTTTGACAGAAAAAACAAAAAAACGGCTAATGCAATATAGGCAGAAATCACTTGAGAGAATGTAACGCCACCTAATGTAATCGCCAGTAATGTGAAGGGGAACTGGACTGATAGCAGCAAGAGGGCAGAAACCAACCGAGGCAGTGATTTTCCCAGTAAGAGAGAGATGGGATTCACCCCCGCCATCAAGAGCAAACCGATCGTTTGTTCTTCTTTTTCCTCTGTGATTGCCGTGGCAAAAAAACTGATACCTGCCATGATAATAAAGACAAAGTTGAGATAGATGATTTGCGTAAAAAAAACCAGCCCTGCAGCAGCCATAAATCGACTGGTTGTATGCGCCATCATTAAACTAAACAGGATCATCACTGCGAACAGGAATCGAAACAAATGCGTCCGTGTCAAACGGAAATCGACATTTAATGCCCGATGAAAAAGTGCAAACATTCCTTGAAACATTAACGCACTCCCTGTTCGGTTAAATCCAGGAATGCCTGATTCAGATGCTTCTTATCTTTTTGGAATGACTCTATTACTCCTTGCAGATTTATGATTTTTGATAATAGCTTACTGGTGTTTGTTGTCGTTGCATCAAAAGAAACGCGTAATTCTCGAGCTTTTTCTGTTTTTTCTACATTAAGAACTCCCGATTCGTTCGCCAGCGATTCTACAAGCCCTTCCACTTCTGACGCTAATACAATCTTATAAGTGGGATGCTCTTGTTCGTGTGTTAATAACCCATCCATCGTACCACTATATTTTATTAATCCGCGATCAATGATCGTCACGCTGTCACAAAGTTCTGCCAGCTCACTCAGAATATGCGAACTGATAAAAATGGTTTTCCCCATGCGTTTTAATTCTTGAAGTATTTCCATCAGCTCAATTCGTGCGCGTGGGTCTAGGCCGGAAGCAGGCTCGTCAAGCAATAATAAATCAGGGTCATTGACTAAAACGCGGGCCAAACTAACGCGTTGCTGCATACCACGCGACAATCCACTAATCAGCGAATCCTTACGACCATCCATATCAGTCAGCGTCAGCACATCATTGATAACCTGATCACGTTGTTCCACTCCCAGACCATATGCTGCGCCGAAGAAATCCAGATACTCAAAAACGGTCATTTGACGATAGGTACTGAAGTGGTCGGGCATAAATCCAATTCGTTTACGAATCTCTTTAACGCCGGTTAGCACGTTATTCCCAAATACTTCGATTTTTCCAGCCTGGGGTCGCAACAAGGTGCATATTATTTTTAAAGTGGTCGTCTTACCTGCACCATTAGGACCAACAAACCCATGCAAAGATTGCGGATGAACCTGAAAACTGATCCCTTGCAGCGCCCGGTGGCCCTTAAAGGCGTGTGACACATTTTTTATATCAATTACAGGGTTATCATCGAATATCGGCGTATCAGAAAGCAATTCATTCATTTTGCTAGTCATTCATATTATTGAGTAATGCAATCTTATTTACAAACAGTGTACGTCCTTGTTGTAATCCATTGACATTCGTCTTCAATTTAAATTCATCAGGAATATCACAGTAAAAGAAAAGTTTGATACGTGATAGATCGTTATTGTAAGTCCTGAGTTGACCCGGTCGAACTAGATTCAAATTTTTCATGACCAGTCGTTTATACAAACTGGCATAGACTTTGGGAGTATCTGTTTCTTCATCGCGATACCCAAATCGTCGATTATATCTTGAATCTGATTCTAATATGGATTTCCATGCTGTAAGTGGCGTTGAGTGATTTCCCAATTCCAGAATAAAGGCATCTTTCTCCCGGGTCTGTTTTAGATCGTATAAAACACGATTATAGAGAACTTGACTGATCGATGTATTCTTTGGTAATGCTGAGTTTAACTTGATTTTCAGCGTTTTTAATCTTGATTTTTTATCGATCTGATACTCGAGAACTTTCATGACAGGTTTCGGATAGGTTGCTTTAATACGACACATGAAACTGCGGGCAGAAAAGGGAGGAATATCCGCATGAAAACTTCCATCAACGCCATTCATGATTGCCCCCTTAACTTTTTCAATTTCTTGAGCCGTTGTGTAGATGGCGCCTTCGCCCTTTCCTGTAAACTGATAGTCAGCACCATCGGTAACAAAAGCATTGACGCAATAAGTTAAATCATAATGATCGCCACTCAGTGGACGTGCAATGATCAAACTATTCAGTGTTGTTGTTTCACCATAGCCACGTTTGCCAACACTCCAAAACATGGTACTGAAAAGTGCGACTGTCATTAGAATAAAGAGCAATGAATTACGATAACCCTTTTGTTTCTTATGAAAAAAGTAGCAGCCAGGAAATATCATAAGCAAATACGCTCCTGTCATTAAATATATCATCGACCAGTTATGGTCAGGGTGTGTCAGTTCTGAAAGCTGATAAAGTAAATAGGAATTAAAATTATCGATTACACCGTTATTGTAAGTTTTTGGTGCTTTTTTAGTTGTTTCAGGAGTGGGGACAGTAGCACCAACAGCAGATAACTCGGCACTTTGAACTTCCTGTTTTCTTGACAATAATTGTTTTTTATCCAACTCTTTAAGTTGACCGGAATGACGAATAATTAACCCAGCACCAATACGGAAGTGATCAAAAGGTGCATTAAGCGCAGACATGTTCGTCGTAAACTTCAAGTTCGCGTCAGATGCATCGGGAAGCAGATGCAATATTCCACCGCGATAGAGCCAATCCATAAATGAATTTCTGCGTGCTGCATCCCAACGTGGGACGTGGTCCAGAATTATTTCATCCAAAGAATCCGTTGCAGTGACAGACGGGGGGAACAGTTCATCAAGGAACGTTTTAAAATGACTTCCACCTTGCGATAGAGCATTTCGATCAACGAGAATAATACGCGATTTATTCGCAGCTTCATTCTCAGTGTTATCAGAGTTTCTACCAGGCTTGTTGATACGACGGCTGTAAAGATTACCAGGCCCCCAGCTAAGGGACCAGTTTTCCTGCTGCTCATTATTAATAATATAGGGGTAAAACTGCACCCATTGAGATGTGTAAGGAGCAAGGAACACCCTGCGGTAGAGTGGAGCGCCAACTTTGGTGCCGTTGAACTGCAGACGATTCAATTGAACCAGTTCATCAAATGATTCGGGAGTATTATTGCTCAATAATAGAGAAAGTGGAATACATTGCCCTGTCGGACGTTGATTATTAAATCCCCAGATGGCTTCTTCAATATCCATGGCATAAATAGTACCTGGTAAAAGAAGCAGCATTCCGGCACAGCCGGTTAGCAACATTTGCCGACAAGATATGCTTGTGGATTTCATCGTATTAAACAGATATTTCATTGATCTGAACTCAAAAGAGATTGTTTACCTGAAGGGAACAGCGTCGATCGGTCTATAAAATTCCCCTTGCTGTCTAAACGACCAAGATTTTTATCGATATGCATATGACACTGATAACGGAACAGTAAATAACAGCCACCGTAAATGAAAGAATTAATCATTAAAGGACCCCAGGTAGTACCAAACTCATGAAATTCGGCTATTTCATTAATTACGATATACGATGCGGGACTGAGAAATAAACCATAAATGACTGACTCTTCATTAAATGAAGGATTCAGTATTAAAACCGGGAACATTAAAATGAATGGAAGAATACACCAGAGAACAATCACACCCAATGCAGAAAGAATTGCTTTCGTTTGTGATTTTACTTTCATGCCGATCCAGCAAAAAAGCCAGGTTAACATCGGTAGATAAATCCCAATGGTAAGTAGTGATCCAATCAAATAAGGCAGCCACTGTAATTCATATGGATTGCGATTGTTTGGATTGATCTGGGCGTACTCCCATTTCCACCAGGCTTCAAATAACACAATTGTCAGCAAAGGAACTAATAAAGCCATAGATAAACGTCGCACACCAGCAATTTTCTGCGTTAGAATGTCGGTTCCGGATATTGGTGCTGTCAGTAAAACATCCAATGTTTCATGAGAGCGTTCACCGGAGATCAGACTGGTTGCGGAAACCGCCAACAGCAATACTACCAGCCCCCAGATGAACCAGAGTAACATGACCGCACCTGGAACAATGGCTGCAGGGCTACTGGATGCAATAAATAAACACAGGAAAAGTACGGGGACTTCGAGCGCTATCAAAATTCGAAATAGATAGCGGACAGTTCCCAGAGATTTTTTTGATGTTTCACGCCAGGCAATCGGCCTGTTTTCTGGAAGTTGAATCTGTTCTTTTACGAGAACGATTCCGCGTGTAACCCGGTTATGATTGATTTTAGAAAAAATGCTGTCTAATGATTTGAAGAGATTCAATAAATAATTTCGCGAAGGAAGAAAAGCACGACGCACCAGAAAGTAGTGCGAGAAAATCAGAAACACAAATGTGCTCAATAAAATCGGGATACTGATGAGAAATGTTCTACCAATCGAACCAATTCCCCCTCCCCCGGATAATCGATCAAACCAATAGGGGGCAAATAACAGAAGGCTCAGATCGCCTCTCCTTGCAGAAATATAATTCGACCAAAGCGGCATGTCTCGTACTTGATCAGTTATCATTTTCAGAAAATCGCCAAAAAAGAACAGATTCAATTCATAAGAAATAACTGGTCCGAACAACATTAAAAAACCAAATACATATGAGGCAATAAATGCCGATACGGTCGTGCGAAAGAAACTTGAGCACAATACACCAAGCGCTGCCACCTGGAACATCGTGAGCACCAGCAACCAGAGTCCATTAATAAACATGGCCGGTGAGACGCCCCCCAATGAATAAGCAAATGCTAAAATCGGAAGTCCCAGCATCAGAAATGTAACCATGGTGATCAATCGTCCCAGGTACTTTTCCAGGATGATCGTGGAAGGACTCAATCGCGTAATTAATAAGAGCCCCAGGCTATTGTGTTCTTTTTCCTGTGTTATCACGCTACAGGTGATTGCTGGCAGGAATAAATAGATCGCGGTGAATTGTAAATAGATCATTGATTCAAATATTTGACGCCCGCGACCAAGTATCGCCAATGGATTATTTTGAAGGCCGGATACCTGGTCGAGACTAATATAACCGATACATCCCAGAAACAGCAGTGCATAAATTGTGCGGATAATATAAGTCCGTCGACGATTAGCCATCTCGGTTAATTCTTTGCTCAGCAAGGGCAAACTGATTTGAAATCGTCTCAATTTCATGCGGTTTTCCCTTCCGTCAGTTTCATGAACACCGTTTCCATGTCCATGGCTTCCGCCTGAAACATCCGAATTTTTACACCTGTAGCAGCAAGTTTTGCATGTAAATCTTCAACAGCCAACTGATCTTCCTGCAGCTGAATCGCCAGGCGATCTGCCTGAACAGTAACTGATTTCACACCTGGCATTGCTTCGATGTTTTCACAAACTCCATTCATTTCACCGACAATCTGGACATGAACAACGCGACTGAGTTCCAGACGCTTATAGATGTGATCGAGAGATCCCTGTGTGACAAATTCACCCGCTTCAATGATTCCGATACTGGTACAAAGTTGTGACAGTTCGTGAAGAATATGACTGGAGATAATAATCGTTTTCCCCATTTCCTTTAACGCAACCAATAGCTCGCGAACTTCTATTCGGGCGCGGGGATCCAGACCGCTGGCAGGCTCATCGAGTAATAACAAATCAGGATCATGTAACAGGACACGTGCCAGTGCCAATCGTTGTTTCATACCTCGGGACAACGAATCAACAGGCGCATCAATTTTTCCGGTTAAATCTGTTAACTCTAAGACATCGTTCACAATGGCTTTTCGTTTCTTGCGATCAATACGATAAGCGGCTGCAAAAAAATGTAGATATTCCCGTGCGGTTAAATCTTCGTAAACACCAAAAAAATCAGGCATATAACCGATTATTTCTCTGATCAGGTGAGGGGCTTTGTTCAATGAAATACCATTTATCTTGACCGTGTCACATTGATATTCCCGTTGTAACGTTGCCAGAACTTTGATCGTGGAAGATTTTCCAGCCCCATTTGGGCCGATAAAACCGAATACTTCACCCTTGGGTATCGAAAAAGAAATGCCTTTGACGGCTTCATATTTTCCGTAACGTACCCACAGATTTTTTACTTCCACCATTGGAGGTTGTGTGCTCATCAGAATCTGTCATCTTTTCATTTTAGAGTCTTAGAAGAGTTAGTTTAATTATCTGCAACAATAAACTGACGATAGATTGTGTCTTGATCTTTACCGGGAACATAAACGACAACCAACCATTGTTTTGGATCGGAAGGATCCAGAATACTCAGGTCTTCGTAATTATTACCACCAGAGGGTGATGTCTGTGAAATAATCTGAAATAGCCCCATTTGATTACGAACACATACATCGTCCATAAAACTATGTTGAGTTTGTTGATGGCCAGCGTATCTTTGGTAACTATGAAGCATTGGGTTCACTAATGCGTATGCTTTAGAATTTCGAATCTGACTTGGGTGGTAATCATTGGGTTGATAAAGAGGGAATCGTTTTACTTGACCATCAGCCCCCCCTTTATAGACCAATAACTGTGCCCGGTTACCAAAAGCTGTTTTGATTTGTTTATGAATTTTCTGTCTTCCCAAATCAGATTTCAGTTGTTCAACACGAATTGTAGACCAGTCAAAAGGAGCCGATAATTCCTCAGGATAATTATGAACAATACGATTCAGTTGAGGAGTCCATTGCGGCATCAACTGAAAAACTGAATATTGAGTAGGGATTGACCCTGAATAAAAGGGAGGCCCAACTAACGCAGTACTCATGTTCCGGGCGTACATATTATAATTTGGGATCATCCCCAGTTCGGAATGATTCATGGGCGTGAATAACCCGGATTTAATTTTTGTTTCAATCTGCTGATATGAGCCGGTAAATATCAATTCAATCTTGTTCTCTTTAACTGGTTCCCCTTGTGCATCCAAATCATAAATAGCTAGAACTTTACGTTCATATGAAGTCTGCATGAAATAGTCAGAGAGCATAAATGCAATCAGAGCAAAACCAATCGAGATTAAGGGGAATGTAATCCAGGTAAAACGACGTATCCTGAGTTTGCCTAAGATGAAATATTCTCCCGGCCCAATAATCAGTACATACCCCAGCAAGACTGCCATGATAATCCAGGAAGGCACAACACGCATTTCAGCAGGCATTAAGCTGGTAACAACTGCTCCACCAGTGAAGATTGGTCGATAATTTAAGCTGAGCAGTTCGTTGATCGAATAAGCATTCAAGTTGTTGTAGTTTGTCTGTTTTTGAGTCTTAAGAAATGACTTCACCAATGTATGATGATCCCACTTATCCTCTTTTTGATAATACACTTTCTGTGACTCTTTTAATTTCCATAAAAAAAATGGAATCCGACTCATTTCATTTGAAGAAAGCGCATTTTCATCCAGCGCATTCTCGAGCACGACCACTGCTCTTCCCCACCCCGTTCGCTGAAACCAGATCTGCATTGACTGATCGAATTTGAGATTACCTTCTGAATTAATGAGAAAAGGGGAGTTAGTCTTGTTTTCAATCAGGTTATTTAAAAACTGAAGCGGAAGCTGACCTGGAGTCATGCCGGCAATGATACAGAGGCTTCCTCCAGACCGAACCCACTGGCGAATTGCTTTTAAGTGGCGCGACTCTAATAGATTCAATCCGCGTGCGGTAATCACCAGTAAATCATACTGATGACAGTCTATCGGTATTTGTGGAAATTCCGGAGGGGGTATATGAATGGAAACCGTATTAACATCTAAGGAAATCTTCTGATTATTGAATAAATTTCGATTTGGAAAATAGGAATTGATTAAATCTTTATCAAGTGCAATTGGTTCCTCAGGGCTAATTGATTCAAATTTCAACTTGTCTAAGAACTTTTTTATATTCGGCGATAATTGGACATCAAATGGATCACAGACACCTACAGCAAACGTCCGCTGAAAACGACGACCTACATGTAATGCATATTCTTCCTTAAAATCATAACGGTTGTTTTTGGTAATAAAACTGAGCTTTAGTTTGAGTTCTCCATACGGATTAGTAACATTAAATGGTGGCAGGACCATCGGTATTTCATGAAATCCTGATTGCAAAGCGACATCATGTGATCTGAATTGGCCATATTTTTCGTTACCATCATGCGCTGACACAAAAAAATGACCCTCTAATAATTCGGTTGAAGAAACCGAACATTGCCAGACAAAAGAGACCGGTCCATCGCTCTTTGGAAATTGCGTCGGTTGATAAAGATCGACGGTCATCGGAATTGACTGTGCGGAGACAACACCAAGCATGATTATCATATAGAAGCCCAGGTAAAGCAGAATTCTCCGAATCATAAACCCAGTCTTTCTTTCAACTTTTATGTAGGAATCCCAGCAGGACGACGTTGAAAATACCACCATTCAACTAACAGCAAAACAAATGCAATCAAAGCGAATTCGCTCCAAAGAGGTTTGTCACTGTCTACTTGTGATTGCGCTGCCATTACAGGCACTTCACTAAACTGAATTTCATCAATGGTAACGAGAGAAGTTTCTAATGGGTTCAATAAACTGACACTGATTTCATCAGAATCAGCACCTTCACCAGTTATTAAATATCTCCCGACATGCAAGGCAGCAACACCAGAGACCATTCCATTCTTGTTGCTTTCGGTGCTATATCTCTTACCAGTCGGGGTTTGAATTTGATACGTTTCATCAGGTACATATTCTACCGCTGGTAAAATGGGAGTCGCGGAGGCCTGCACTTCAGCAATTCCGGCCTCCTGTAAAGTAAGTTGTATCAAATTCGAAACCATGATTGGAAAACCAATTCGATAAGGCATCGTCGAACGATCGGTATTAAAGAGAAAATAAAACTCCAGATCACCCGATTTTCTTTTTTGTAATAAAAGCGGACCTAAGCGACCGTGGACTAATACTTCGTACCCCAGGCCTTCCAGATCCTCGACACCCGAATTTTCGTTCCAGACGGGTTGTTCTGTGATCTGGACATCATTTAATTCAACATGTCGCAATAATGCTGAACTACGATTCCAGTCAACCACATCTGTTAAATTTGTTTCGAGCGATATGTATTTGATAAGATCCTCAGGAATAAATCCGACTCCCACTTTGACTAACCCTGGTTTCTCCAAACTATTTTCGGATGAAGAAATGATCAAATCATATTCAGCAGGACCGACTGTCTCATTTTGTTCCGGATACAATTCCAGGTTTTCATCATCTGCCAGAGCATACCGATAACTGGCAAGACTATCGCTAATGTAAACTAACAAGGACCGGGATCGGGGAATTGTCAGATAGGCACGATTATCTGACTCTAAACTATCAAATGAGCCAGGAGTCAAAACGGCTTCCAGTGCTGACCCACTGTCCGTGTTGACGGTAAATTCGATCCGTTGAGAATCACTTTTTCCTAAATCAACTTCTTCTTTGGCAATACTCTGCCCATCCTGTAGTATTTCGATGCTAGCCGGATTCTCAGATTTTAAAGAATTAGCAATGCGAATAAACACATCCCAGTTACCAGATTGACTTTTTCGTGCATTAAATGAGGTGATTCCAATATTCGAACCAGCGGGAGGCAGCTTCTGGTAATTTAATTCAAAGGGAAGATCAAAATTCACCTCCTTTGGAAAATTACCATCGGAATAGAATAGCACCCTTTTAATTGGTTTTGTTCTGGAAAGCGCTTGAGTCATTCGCAAAGCGTCTTCCAGCTTGCTTGGAACATCATCAACAGTTAATCCTGCAAGTGATTGTTTTAAGACTCTCTGATTATCAGTAAATGCAGTCAAACGGCGTGCCGTCGAACTGACAGCGACTAATGAAACTCGCTGATTGGGAAGCAAATTATCGATTAATTCGGTGACTCGCTCTTTGGCAAGTTCGAGGCGTGTTTTTTTTGTTTCAGGATCCGTAGCCGCCATGCTGGCTGAACAATCAATTAAGATGGGTAAATACTGTGCCCGATCCGCGCCACTGTGAACATAAGGCTGCATGAGCGACAAGACCAGAAAAAGTAACAACAAAATTTGCAGTAAGAGCAAGATACTGCGTTTGAATTTTTGAAAAGGAGAATTTACGCGCCGATCGTTGATCACGGAACTCCACAATGCCAGCGAAGGTACTCTCTTATGTGGACGCTTTAACTTTAAAAAATAAAAGATAATCAGCGGCACTAATAAAAAAAGGTACCAGGCCCCCTGTAGCGAATAAAAGCCAGGCCAAATATTCATCTGACCCATCCTTTCCGTCTTAGCAGGTCAAATATGATATGCTCCACAGTATCGCCACTGTCGATCGTCAGAAATCGTCCCGACCGCTGGCGACACATCATAGCCAGATGGTCTTCCAGCAAGGCGCGATGCTCATGATAAATCCCCAGTAAATCTCCTGCTGAAGAAATATCCAATGTCTGACCGCTTTCGCTATCAACTAATCGTAAATCACCATTGATTTCCGGATTGATTTCAGAGGAGCCCAATATTTGAACGCCATAAATTTCCAGCCCCGCACTGAACAGCATGTTGAAAGGACGTTGTAAGTCTCCAAATGATTCAAAATCGGAAAGAACGATCGCAACTCCCCGACCGCGATGTATTCGCAAAACATCTTCGACAGCATCTTCAACTGGAGAGTTTCCACCAACCTCAATTTTAGTGAGGAAATCGAATAATCGTTTCATGCTGATGCGGCCAGTCGATGGCGCAAACATGGCCGGTCGTGAACCTTTATGATTACATGCATAGACGCTCACTTTTTCAAAATTCAAGAGGCCCATGACACCAAAAGCAGCGGCTAACTGCTGGCAGCGTAAAAACTTGTTTTCGTAATCCATCGAAGAAGAGGCATCCAGTATCAGGACGACATGCATTTCTTCTTCATGCTGATATTGTTTCATAAATGGACGGTTTAAACGGGAAAAGATATTCCAATCGATATATCGCACATCATCACCGGGAACATAATTACGATAATCTGAAAATTCTGTACTGGTCCCCCCCTTACCTGAAAGATGCTCACCACGACTTCTATTGGTTAGTCGACGTGTCGGATTTAAACGCATTCTCTCCAGCATTGATAACGTTTTGTTATCAAACAAGCTCGTAAACTGATTTGTATTAGATTCCTGAGGCACCGCTGTTTAATCCTGTTCTGGTAATTCTTTGCAGTTCTGTGCTACCAAATCCATCACTTTAATATTTTCTGCCTGTCCATCGTAATTCAGCAGAACACGGTGTTGTAGAACTTCATTTGCAAAATAGCGAACGTCTTCAAAAGCAACGTGTGCTCGCC
Organism: Planctomycetota bacterium; assembly: GCA_022600195.1. Classification (GTDB taxonomy): domain Bacteria; phylum Planctomycetota; class Planctomycetia; order Planctomycetales; family Planctomycetaceae; genus Gimesia. The sequence goes on along the minus strand of JAHZKX010000032.1, from coordinate 46,782 downwards.
CTTCACTGAGAGCGCGTACACGAGCCGCTTTAATCAAAGATTGTGCCGCGCGGGGACTGGCTCCCCAATGCACAAAACGGCGAACTTCTTCCGTTGCGAATTCCGTCTCAGGATGGGTCGATAGCACCAGGCGAATGGCATAATCCCTGATCGGTTCAACGACGACCACTTTATCCAGAAGACCCCGCAATTCAAGTATTTGCTCACTATTCAAGAGCTTTTTTAGATTTGCCGGCTTTCTTAGAATGGTTTGCTGAACAATCGAATTCAACTCAACACGATTCGGAAAGGGAACACTGATTTTAAACAGAAAACGATCCAGCTGTGCTTCTGGTAAAGGGTATGTTCCTTCCTGCTCAATCGGATTCTGAGTTGCCAGCACAAAGAAAGGTTGGTCCAAACGATATTGCGTTCCACCAGCTGTGACAGTTCCTTCCTGCATCGTCTCCAGTAAAGCAGATTGTGTCTTGGGAGATGCACGGTTGATTTCATCGGCCAGCAGTAATTGAGTGAATATTGGGCCTTTACGAAATTCAAATTGATACGTTCCTGTCTCATCCGTACTCATAATATTGGTTCCAATAATATCAGCCGGCATTAAATCAGGTGTGAACTGAATACGCTGAAATTCAAGGTCCAGTACTTTTGACAGAGCTTTGACCAATTCTGTTTTTCCCAGCCCGGGAACACCTTCCAGTAACACATTGCCTCCACAAAACAACGCGTATAATGTCGATTCAACAACTCGCTCCTGACCAATGATCATTCGTGCGATTTCAGATCGAACTTCGTTAAATGTCTTCTTGAAATGGTCGGCTTCAGCCTGCAATACTGTAGGTTCTTCAATTGTTTCTGGCTGGCTCATCTTGATATCTCCGCAGAATAAAAGTCCTGTTATTTTTCGTCGTCAGATTGTCTTCTTCGTTTGAGGTCCAGCAACCGACCGGTGGTGGATTGATTTCCCTCTGAATCTGCTGATGGTGTATTGGGGAGCGGTTTGGTTTCCTTCTTTGGCTGTTGTGTATCGCTCTTCTCTTGTTCTTTATGTCGGTGTGATTGCTGTTTCTGTTCTTGCAGTTTCGAAACGGTTGATTTTGAACTGACCTGATTCGCTGTTTTTTTGGTGTCGCCTTTACGCAAATCCAATTCTTCGGATACGTCTTGTTTGCGTTGCAGTAAAGCACCCATTGTGGTCGTACTGCTTTTCTGATCTGGACCAAACCGGAACCAGCCGCGAATCACATACCAATCCAGTTGCACACGCCTGACACCCACATCCAGGGGCACGAGTATCGCTAACGCAATCAGGAACCAGTCAAAAATTGGATTCGAACTCTGTTTGGGTTTACGACGTCCATAAATGACGTCCGTTGCATTATCCGGATCCAGTCTTTGTCCCCCAGTTCTTTCTGCGATTTCTTCCATGACTATTGGGTTCGAACGAAATCGAAGAAATTCTGGTGAATAGGAAACGATAAAGCCACCATTGACATGCTCTTTTCTATCTCCCGATTGCCCTAACGCCACAACTTGATAGCGGCCTTTACCCCACAATGGAACAGACGCTTGGTATCTACGTGGACTGACTTGCTTAAGAACCACCGTTTCTTCTCGATCTTTGGGCCCCGATATTTTTGCGGCGATATTAAGAAAAGTATCTTCCGGGTGAAAATCTTCAACCATAATCGAAGCGTTATTACCAGTTAAATGACTCCACATTTTGAGCTGTGACTGATCCGAGACGCGTGAAATCTTAATCATCAACTGTTTGACAAACGCCTGATAATAATCCCAGTTGACCCAATCTGATCCCCAGTTTGGAGACAAATCAGAAGTAAATGCTGCCGTTGTTCCCAAGCCATATCTCCAGAAGGCGAGTACCGGGTCGATATCACCTTCTGCTTCTTTTTTCTCAGGGGCGTTTAAAACACCTTCCGCTCGCGATTTAATTGTGGTTAACACGTAACCATGTAAAGGAGGTATTTCTTGAACTCCTTTGAGAACCGGGGAAATCATACCGACTTCCGGAGCAATCGTTTCGTTTTGAATCATGCTCCGTTTCAGCGTTTTTGATTCTTTGATAAAAATGGATGGTAACTGATTCGGATTCGATGGAAAATAATATCGTCCTCCAGTTGCACCAGCAATCCCACGCATCGCCGAAATATCACGCCCTCCATGCGGAAAGATGGCCACCATCGACACACTGACTTTGTTCTTTACAAAACGTTGTATCAACTGCGGAGAAGGAGGCTGGGGATCACCATCAGAAATGATAATCATGTGCTTGGTTGAAGCATCACTTTTAATCAATCCTTCCAACCCCAATTGCATGGTGTTAGCAAAACTTGGCATATCTCCAATCTGAGCACCATTGATTTTAGGAACCATTTTTTCATAATTACCCGCGGGTGTCAGTTCGAAAAGCCATTTTTCCCCTCCCATATAGTCATACACTAATACTCCAACTTCATCCTGCGCCCCTAATACTTTGACGGCCTGTTTCGTGATGCGTTTTCCCCAGGTGTTACCTTCAGGAAATTCACAGGTATGTAGAATAATCGCAAGTGCACCTTTAGGAAGGATCTTCTTTTTTGTGATATCCATTGTCACAGGCAGTGCGTCTTCGATAAGAGTCCGGTGATACCCTCCCGGGCCATAACTGTTTTCGCCGCCAACCATCAAGAACCCAATCCCTTGATTAAAAACAGCATCATGTACTGCTTTTAATTGGATCACATTAAACGCATCGGCGGGAACATTCACAAACAGAATGGCATCATAAGGCATTAAAGAAAGTGAATCGCTGGGAAATTCATAGGCAGACATCGTTTCTACAATTCGTTCACCGTCGCGAATCGCTTTGACTAAAGGCTGCCAGTCACGGTCGTCTCCTACAGGATCTGTAACAACCAGGACCTTACCTTCGCCTTTCACAAAGATATAATTTAAAACCGTGTTATTTTCCTGGATTTGATCATCATCTACCTTGGTCTGAATCGTTGCAGAATATTCATAATAGCCAGCTTCGTGCAGATCTATTGGCACAGTGAAGCGATTCTTCCCCGCTTTGAACGATACATCTAGACTCATCGGAAGCAGCTCGCCATTTCGTTTTATAACGAGCTTACCAGAACCGTCTTTTAATGATGAAAGTACAACCGCAGCTTCATAACTTTCTCCAAGTTTGACATTGCGCGGTAACTCCAGACTTTCCAGCCAGACTTCTTTGTCGTATTCATAGTGAATGGGTATGACATCAACGGCAATATCCCGAGATTTCAACTCATCCAGAATTTGTGATATTGAGCCTTCCGTTTCCGTTCCGTCACTGATCAATACAATGCGACCACGATTATCTTCCGGCAACATAGCCGCGGCCAGCGAAAGCGTCTGCTGTAGATTGGTTGCACCACGATCAATTCGCGAGTTGAGAGCTTCAAACGGAAAAGAGACTCGTGGCGGGAGTTCGACTGCCGAATTTCGTCCGAAGACGACCAGCCCCGCCTCGTCAAGCTGTGGTTTTTCGGTTACTGTCTTTGTCACAAATTCCAATGCGGAATCAACCTTAGATTGTCCAATCGAATCAGAAAGGTCTACTGCGTAGACAACAGAGATCACATCGCGTACGCGGACTGATCGCGGCTCGGCAATTAACATGACAAACAGCCCCAGCATTAACAGCCGCGAAAGCAATGCTGCCAATCCTCTGCCTTTACTCAGCCCTCCATATCCGGCTACCGAAAGCCACCAAACCCAGATAGAGAACAGGATCAATACAAACGCCCAGGGACGGGCAAACAGTAAGACCCCGGAAAATTCAAGACTGAAACAGACAATGGCATAAAAGACAAGAAATAGAACAAAAGGCAACGCGCGTATCCATGGCACTGGCACCCGCGGTCGAGGAACTAATTGATGATAAAGGTCTTTGATCTTCATGGTATCAATTTTACGATTAAACGATTGCCAGTGTCAGCTACGAATACTTGATCTTTGGAATTTACAGCAAGTCCCCACGGAGTCGAGAATTCCCCCTGTTTGACCCCCGTTTCCCCGAATCTACCTATTATTTCACCATCTAAGTTGGTTTTGGTGATCCGCCCTGCTCCATATTCCACAATGTAGAGCTCCTCACTGTTGATATCGATTGCAATGTCATAAGGATAGTAGAGTGGAATTCCACCCGTTTTCGTGCCTAAGATTTCCAAAAAGGTTCCCTGATCAGAAAATACCTGGATACGATTATTAATCGCATCCGCGACATAAATCTTCCCCTTATGCCAGATCATTCCAGCAGTTCTCTGAAATTCGCCGGGAGCAGTTCCAACTTTTCCAAATTCCAGCAAATACTCGCCTTGTTCTGAAAATTTCTGGACACGATCATTATTCCCATATTCAGCTACATAAATATTGCCAGTGGGATCCTGCACAACCGAAACCGGATAAATAAATTGACCTGGCCCCTCACCATATTCTCCCAGCATCTTTTGAACTTGGCCCTGCGCATCAAAAAAGACAACACGATGGTAATGGGTATCTGCAACTGCGATTTGACCATTCTTTAGAAAGCAGACTCCCTCTGGTTTTCCAATTTCAGAATCAGGCATCTTCCATTGTCTGATGAGTTCGTCTTTGGCATTGTAAACAAGAACGCGCCCCGCATTATCAAGTACAAAAAGTTCGTCATTCGGTCCAACATTCACACTCCGCGGAGCGGGAACCTTGGTTCCTTCAGAGGGAACTGACCACTGTTTGATCTTGGAAAACCTGAGTTCCGGTGCGGAATCAAAATGACAGCCGCCTGCCATGAACAGGCAAAACAGTAACATTAACAATCGTATAGAAACGCGATCGCCTTTTTGCAGGTAGGTTCGAGCAGGACGGTGATAAACAATATGCGCTGCCTGTGAGTCCTGATGTCGAATTCTGACTTCTTCCAATGACCCACTGAATGTCGTCTGCTGTACTTCCCACAAGCTTTGTTCATCGTTTTCAAGTGTTAATTGCTCAGGACGAACCAATTTGAATTGATGGGCAGCTGTATTCGCTTCAGGCTCATAACAGAGTTCAGAAAGATTATTAATGGGACCCAGATAAGAAGCGATTTGAGATGATGGCGGATGATAATACAATTCTGAGACTGTTCCAGAATAGACCACTTTCCCTTCATCAAGACAAATGACATGATCTGCCTCGCGCAGTACAAGCTCTGGTAAGTGGCTTGAAAATACGAGCGAGGCCTGATTGGTTTCGCAGTAACGATGAATCGCTTGCCAGTAAGTAGACCAATGCGCCAGGTCAACGTGCACCAGCGGTTCATCCATTACAAGTACTTTTGGCTGACTGGAAATCGCTCGGGCAACAGATAAACGTGATGCTTCACCTTGCGACAATTGACCTGGATATTGGTTCCTGACGTCCATCAGACGAAACGAAGACAGTAAATCGTCTACTGTTTCCTGTTGTGTCTCGCGGTTGGGATGGACCAGGGCTAAGTGCTCCCCAACCGTATACTGAGGCCATAGCCCCAGAGAATGCGGCACCCAAAACAGTTCCAGAGCAGGCCCTGTTTGGAAATACTGATCTTCGCGATACACTGTTCCCTGATCAGGAGACTCATAGTTAACGAGCAGATTCAGCAACGATGTTTTTCCCGAACCAGAATAACCCATGACTGCAGTTGTGCCTTGTCGAATCTCAAGATTGATATCTGACAGACGAACGCCGGAATCCCAGTTCTTACTGACATTTTTCAGCGACCATAATAATGAATCAGATTGAAGAGTTTCAGTAGCCATTATATTTAAAAAGTCTCATTCATAGTTGAGCGGTCTGAAACAGTCATCCACAGTTTTCTTACGATTGGAAAAAAAAGAAGACTGATTAAAACTGGTATGCAAAAACTGAGAAAAGTCATTGCAGAGAGAACAGAATTCTGCCCATAGTGCATTAAACCGTATAATCGAATCGAGGAGGTCATCGTATTGTTGGGGGCCAGAATCGAACTGATCGTAACATCCCAGTAGGCCCAGAAAGCCAGCAGGACAACGGCCCAATATTGCATTTTCCCGTTCACAGACCAATGTAGGTGCCCTCCACTCTGTGACTGAGTATGATTCTTGGAGCGACTCAACAATCTCGTTAGAAATAACGAGTCGTTTTCCTGAGACGCAAGAATGATTAACTTTAAAAAGACGGCTCTGGGAAAAAGAAAAAGTACTAACGCAATAAAGAATGCCAAAGGAGTGTCGTATAGCCAATGTCCGGATTCGGTTAAGAATAAATTAGCCATGACGATTGAAAGAGTCAGGGAACCGCAGAGCCCGGGTAGACAAAACAGAAAGCCTAATATTTTAAGTTGACGTGGTTGATTTCTCGAAAAAAAGAAGGCAGCCATTCCCCAGGCTGCGATAGCAGATGTGACACCATAAACCAGTCCCCAGGTACATTCACGCAGAGTCTCCGTCAATTGCAATTGATTCTGAAACAGACTACCCAGTGAAATCACACCACCCCAGCCAGTCAGGCTGAATGGAATCACAACGACCACCAAAAAAGCAGCCAAAACATAACCCCAGGACTGCAAAGTCGAGGAAAACGAAGTTTTTTTTACATTGGATAGCTGATCTAATCGTGGCTGAAGGCGAATTCGACTTAAAAAATATAAAACACCAACGATAACTACTAGCTCGATTAACAATGGTCCTGTCAAAAATGAAACCGTTTCAGAAATCGGAACGCCTCCGGCTTGTGCGTCAAAAATCCACACCATCCATGAATCTCGATAAATTAAGGAAGCCATTTCAAATTCCTGAAATGCCAGCAGAAATAACAACGCTCCAACAGGTAAAGACGGCAGCACATGTTTCCACAGAAAGAAACTCCAGTGAGTTTTCAGATCAGAAAGTTGTGTAGAATTTGAATTGACTGATTTTCGAATATAATCTGCCTCTGTTGAAATGAACGGAGAAGAAAAATAAAAGCAGACAATGCCCACGGGAACAACTTTCAGCAAAACGAGACTGGAATAAATCAGTTCTATCAATAGAGGGTAATGTACCAGTTTTAGTGAAATCAAAGACCATGCATAACCAACAATCAATTCCGGAACCAGAAAAGGAGCCAAGATCAGAATCAGTAACAGAAAAGCACGTTTTGAATGACCAGCATTAATCAGATGTGACAAAGGTCGGGATAATAAAACTCCCAAAATCGAAATAATCAGACTGCGCAACAGTGTCACGCCACAAATTGTGGCCAGGCTCATTTCACATACTCCGATTTAAGCCAGGCCAATGTTTTCGCTCGCTGTATGACTAGATTTGATAATGGATAGGCATTCTCAATAGATCTTTGAAATTTTCTGACTGTCTCGGGAACGTGTGTCCAATCTACTTTTCCCAAAGGAATTTGTCGCGACTGGGATCGCGCCAGCTTGAGTTCTACTTCTTCTGAAAGTAAATAATCCACTAACAACTCTGCCTGTTCACGTTTTTTCGTTCCTTTAATAATGGCAACACTATTCGGAATTAGAATAACGCGGCCGTCGACAGTCACAGGCAATACAGCAACGGGTCTGTCTTCATCTACCGCCACAAAATAATCGTCTGTATCGGTAAACCCCAATGCACAGGCACCGCTGGCGACCAGATTTTTCACACTGGCATTTCCCGATGTTTCCTGGATCTCTCTTTTCTCAAGAGAATGATGCCATTTTTTTAACTCGTCCAGGCCCCATGCATCACAGAGAACCGTATAATGCGTTAAAGTTGTCCCATAGAGAGGCTTTGCGATTGCTACCTCATTCAGAGGCCCTGACAATTTCTGATCGATACTCTCTTTCGAAGCATTTAATTTTTCTGTATTTGTGATGTAAACTCGGAGTCTCGCTGCAAATCCGGTCCAATAACCCTCTACATCTTTAAATTGATCCGGAATCCTGCTGTAACCCTCCCCTTGATAGGCTTCCAATAACCCCCGCTCTTTGAGGTCAACTGTGCCCAGAGTTTGATTATTCCAGAAAACATCACAACGAGGATGATTTTGCTCACGAATAATCAGGTTAGTTAACCCCAGTGATTTGGTCGCTTCGGTATCAAAGCGTGGTTCAACTTTGATTCCCGTTTTCTGCTCAAATGCCTTCAATATTTCTTCAGAAAACACAGCGTCATGTGCACAATAAACGACGAGCGCATCTTCATTCTGCTGATAAAAAAAGAAGATCCCGATGGAGATGATGGCAGCAAGTTCTACCATTACCAGGATGAACCATCCGGAAAAAAGCCGCCCCCTTGTTTTCTGATTCATTTCTTAGATGATTTTTCTGCTGGTTGTTTCTCTAATGAATTGAAGTACTTTTTAATCCCTTTATGGTAGCCTGGAGGAATTTGCTCTTGAACAATTGCTTCGCTCATACCCTGTTTAATTTTGAGCAAACTACTGAACTGTTTTTTTGCTTCGCCACTATCGCTGAGTCCTTTGGTTTTGAGTGAAAGAAGAACTTTACCAGCGGTAATAGCTGACTTTGATTTCTCTGTTTTAAATCCTGTCTTGGATGAGTCATCTTCGTCGACTTTGCCGCCCCCTCCCTGACCTTCACCACCCGTGCCCTCACCGGGCATGTCCCCCATCAGATCGGCATAAAGCTCTTCATAATCTTCCAATGTCAGACAATTTTCACATGCTTCACCATCCAAACCTGATTTCTCATTTGCTTTTTTTGCCATCTGTAATACTTTGAGAGCTTCTTCCAGCTTTTTCATATCTTTAGCGGATTGTGCTATCTCCTTTAATTCCATTTTAGCAAGATCCATTGACTGCATTGCTTCCTTTAATGCTTCTTCCGAACTGAGTCCTTTCGCTTTTGCCATCTGCATTTGTTTCATTGCCCGCTTTAGTGCAGCAGACATCGCTTTAGAATTGGTTTCTTCGCGCGCAAATGACTCCATTTCTTTTATTTTTTTCTGGATCTCATTTTTCAATTGCTCACGTTTTACAGGATCTGTTTCTTTCATTAATCGCTGAAGCTGATCTTTTAATTCATCCATTTCTTTAGTAAGAGACTGTGTAGAACCTTCCTGAAGTTCTTTATTCCATTTCTGCATTCCCTCATTTTTTGACATGCCACCGAATTTCTGAGACTGGTCGGTTTTGATCATCAGACTTTTCATTTTCTCTTCGGCAATTTTACGCCATTTACCACCGATTGTTTTTTGATGACCGGCAAGAGTTTCTGAGTTCTTCAGTTTCTTGCCTGGAGTCATTTTTCGAAAATCCGATTTCAAGTTTTCGACAGCCTTTTTTACATCTTTGGATTCTTCATCCCCTTCACCGGTATCCTTATTCTTGAGCTCGGCTAATCGAACTTTTGTAGCCTTCTTGGATTTCTCGAATTCTTTTGATTTCTCCTGTTCAATTTTTGCTGCCTGAACTTCCCCAAAGGGATCAAACTGAGGCGTATACTGTAACACTAGAAATATCACTACAACTCCTGCGCAGGAAAGGGCGATTCTTCGCGCCCAATCAAATCGGATCACATTTGCAGGCTTGATCTTCTCTGCTTTCTTTTCCGCATCGAGGGCAACCAGAGGTTTATAATTGCCCATGGCATTTTCGAGCATGGTTACTGTTAAAAACAGATCTTTCGTCTTCTGTTTTTGATCAATCAGCCTTGCCGCTTGTTCTTTACTTGGCTTTCGAAACAGAAGACCGGAAAGTAATACGGTTCCCAATAGCACAACGCCTACAGATTCAAGAGGAAACCATTCTCTGTAATAACCAGTAAATCGGCTCGCTAACAGCAATGCCAGATAAGCTGCCGCACTACAGACAAAAGACACATATAATTTTCGCCCACACAAGGCCACTGTCAAACGACGTTGAACCCGCGTTATTAAATGATTTGACTTAGTCATTTTTTCCATTTGGTCTTCCCCGCGTTGAACAGGATGATTCTCTACTATTTTATATTGGCTTGTTTTTGCTTTTCAACCGCATCTGCTTCTTCAGGACTGATTAGTTGATCTTGATTAAGATCTATTTTTGTAAATATAGATGGATCAAATAAGAATTCCCGGGGTGAAATATCTTCGTCCCGATTGCGGTCCATGCGTTGAAACCATCGCGGTCCCACCACGGTCCTTTGCACCATACGCGTCTGTCTCATTGACATGGAATTATTACGTGGAGCGAATTTAAACAAATTTGGTTTTCCCAATTCGAAAGTCAACTTAAAATGTCCCCGCAACTCGGAACTATCCAATGATTGATCATGATTGCCATCGAATTGTTTTATCCGCTGCAGGCTTTTTTTCAATTCGCGTGGACTGAGTCGCTGGTCGCGATTGGTATCCAAAATTTCAAAAAGTGATTTCCCATCATTATCAACTGTCATCACAACCTGATTCTGAATAGAAGCTATGTCTTTTATTAAAAAAGAGGTTAGCTCTTCAACCGTCAACATCTCATCCTTATTTTGATCCACTTTTTTATAATTGGTGTTGGGCAAATCCAGCTGCATAAATTCAGACTGATTTAAATATCCGTTCTTGTCATTATCGGCAACACGAAAGCGGGCCTGATAAAACCAGACAGTATTGTCAAACATATAACGTGAACTCTTAGCACGAATTTCAAAAAGTAGACTATCCACTCGTAATTGTAACCTGGATCGTGAACGCGATTCTACTTCACTAATTCGATTCGAGTTTTTTTTCAGTAGTTTTAATTGTGGACGAATATTTTGCGTGCGAGGAAGCACAATCTGCAAATTCATATCCACCACTGGATTATGCAGATAGGCCAACAGCTCGTCCTGATCAAAAAAACCATCTTGATTACGGTCATATTTAGTTAGTTTGGCAGCATCAGGTTGCTTTGATCGAAAACACTCTATTGAAAGTGCATCCTTTTTTGCATTCGCATATTCAATGTACTTCTTAAACAATTCCTGAATTGCGGCAGTCAGTGATCGATCATTATCCAATTGAAGAAAAGGAGTCTCAACGGTTTGCCGAAGAACCGGCTGAGCAATACCCTGGTTAGAAACGGCTCCAAAAGGCCTTAGCTCAGCAAGATTGAATACTTGATCCTCGTCGCGGTCATACTTGAAAAGTGTTTGTGAACTCACCTGAAATTCCCGATCGCTCACAGAGCCGTCACCATTCTGATCTAGCTTGCGAAATAACTCGATTACCTGAGATGTTCTGGCAGGAGCACCTGCCACCCGAAAGGCAGTTCCTTGAGCAAGATGAATATAAGCAGCGAATTCCGCAAGACTCAACCGGTTATCAGCAGGGGGAATCTCAAGTAATTTCATTCGCTGTTCGGGATTCCCCTGGTCATATCGTTTGAATCCAAAGGCAGGCAGATTTTTTATCTCCTGCAGATCAATAAATTTGTCCTGATTACGATCAAGCGAACGGAAGAGTCGTTCACTGTAATCTGTCGTCGTAGCACGAAAATTACCTTTGTCAACCAGCAGGCTGAGTTCGATCACAAAAGGAGCTGAGGGAGCCAGCAGGATCATTCTCTGAACAGAATATTGATCTTGAGACTCAACTGAAACCGGCTGGACTTCGCCCCTTGATACACTGGTATTCATATTGAATCCCAGTATACCTGCAAGCAGCAGACTACAAATTGTTATGGCATTTTTTAGCATCTCAGTGATTCAATAAAAATTCGCTGCTGTTTAACAAAGCCCAAAAAAGATCCGAATAAGCGTGTATCTGATTTTCGCCTGAACCTGCTGATGCGATAACAGTTTTCAGACGATTGATTTCATCTTTTGTTGGGTAACGACTCAATGCGGACAGGAAAAATGCTTCGATTTTCTGCTCGTCGTTCAGTTCTGGAAAGTCAACGATCGCTGTAAAAACGTCAGATTGTTCGAGGCTGGTGGCATTTGTGATAAACGTACCATTCATTAGAGACAGTGCCTGGAGTATCGTTGCCTTGGGATCCAGTCGATTTTCCGACTCCGACTTGAATAATTCGTAAATTTCTGCCTGAGGTGAATTCGTCCCCGGACGCAGAAGAACAGTATCGTCGGTTGTTTGCTGGAAAAAACCGGTTGCCTGAACCAGATTTGCAAAGATTTGTTCTGCGGTTAAACCACGAGTCGGCATTTTCCCATACCATTCAACTTGGGATTGGCTGGAGTCTGTTTGACGGCTGGAAAGTTGGTAAGTCTGGCTAGTGGTGATTTCACGGATTAAATATTTTAAATCATAGTCATGTTCTCGAAATTGTATTGCCAATAATTCAAGTAGTTTTGGGTGAGAAGCACGATTGGTTGAGGAAAAATCATCGACGGGATCGATGATACCCCGACCAAAAAAAAGACTCCAAATCCGATTCGTGGTTGCTTTTGCAAAATAAGGATTTTGGGCAGATGTGATCCATTGCGAAAGCCGGCGTCGTGGCCGAGTTTGTTCATTAACCCATTCGGGTTGAATTCCGTCAAGAAATATGGCTTCCACTAAGCGATTTGTATCAGGAATTTTGATCCGTGGTTTTCCAGTAACTTCCCTGACAAGCAGTGCATTTCCAGGAGTACCAGGTTGTGACTGATCGAGATTTGAAAAGAAAGCCGCGTATTGCCAAAACTGATGTTGTTTCCAGGAATCAAATGGATGATCGTGGCATTGGGCACATTCGATCCTCACTCCTAAAAATGCCCGTGAAGTACCTGCAGCCAGATTTTCCGGTTTTAATTGCTTTGACAGATAATACGCACGCGGTGTCAAAACTTGTGAAATCTCTGACCTCTCTCCACCTCGATTGATATCAAGTGGTACATCAATAATGTTCCTGACAATCTCATCATAGCCCGTGTTGTTCAGCAACTGGGACCGCATCCATGCATCAAATTCAGGTATCTGACCACGTGTCTGAAGATCAGTAGATGTTTCTGGAATTAAAATCGCGCGCCAGATGTTAGTAAAATGTACAACAAATCCAGGACTTGCCAACAGGCGATCAATCAGCTTTTCGCGTTTCAATGGATCTTGATCAGCCAAAAAAAGCCGCAGTTCGGCAACAGGGGGGATTTTTCCGGTCAAGTCGAGTGAAATGCGTCGCATAAATTCAGCATCAGTAGAACGCTGAGTCGAAATTATGCCCTCGCGTTTCTTGGCCTGATTGATGAGCTGGTCAATCTGATGAGCGAGTCGCTTTTCTGCCTGATCGTAGGCAAAGCCGGAGGTGATGAGGGAATCATTGAAGCATGCCAAGTAGCACAATAGTACGAATGCAACAAAGGCATAGGCCGGAGTTGGTCTGAACTTGTGTTTGTGATGATGTATGGTGATACTCAACACGTTACGACAACCCTTCAGATTGGCAAACAGACTATGGTCATATAGCTGCGACAAGAGAGAAATGATTGCGATCAATGACCCTTTGATATATAGTCAATTGTACAATCAGAAAAAAGCAATACAAGGGCGATCTACCCTGCCCTTTTACGGTCTCCCGTTGATAATATCGTATACAAATCGCTGATCTTAACACTTTCCGGTAAGTTTCAGATATTCTTGCGGGAAACTACAACTTTAGATGTTTGTGATTCCCTTTTTTGCTTACGTTTTTTTAAATTAATCAATATTTCACCAGTTAAGGTGCTTCGGTTGTTAATTTCAGCCCTCAAAATTTTTCTAAAAAAATATAAGGATGATCTGTTTGCCATCGTAGGAGGATGTGGACTCCTCTACTTTGCCACTTTAGATAAAGATTTAGCCTGGTTTTGGAAGACAGCAGGCTATGTACTTCTCATCTGGGGGATCGCGACATTCTACCTGCAACTGAAATCAGAAAAAAAGCAATGAGCTGACAGATCCTTTTGAGAAATCGAAATCAATTTTTGAATCATATCTGAGAAATAACACTTTAAGAAATCGATGCTGACAGGAACGATAGATGCAAAACCAACTTGTGACAGTCCGAGGCTTTATCCTTTGCATAATAGCACTTCTGACGACGACAACTTCGACGTTCGCTGGAAACTGGCCGATGTGGCGGTATGACTCAGGTCACACCGCTTCTTCGCCGGATAATCTCCCAGATCAGCTGACACTTCTCTGGACACGAAATTGGGGTAAACGGGATCAGGCCTGGGACGATCCGCTCAATAATGATTTGATGACGTACGACAAAATCTTAGAACCCGTCGTTTTTGGAAACCGCATGTTTCTCGGGTTTAATGACTCCGATAAACTGATGGCAATTAATACAGAGCATGGCAATACACTCTGGACCTTTTATACAGATGGTCCCATTCGATTTTCTCCCGTTGCAACAAAAGATCGCGTTTATACCGTCAGTGATGACGGACATTTATATTGTCTGAATTCTGAAAATGGCGCACTCATCTGGAAATTTCGTGGTGCTCCCGCTGCACAAAAAACATTGGGAAACAAACGAGTTATTTCTGCCTGGCCCGCCAGAGGTGGTCCTGTGCTTTATGAGGACCATATCTATTTCGCTGCCAGCATTTGGCCTTTCATGGGCACATTTATCTACGCTCTCGATGCTGAAACAGGTAATGTTGCCTGGGTCAATGATTCAACCAGCGCCAGCTATATCAAGCAGCCTCATAGCGCCCCTGCTTTTGCAGGGGTTGCTCCGCAAGGTACTTTAGTTGCGACGGAAGAACTATTACTGGTTCCAGGTGGTCGATCCGTGCCCGCCGCTCTTGATCGAAAAACAGGCGAATTAAAATATTTCCATCTGGGTGGTAAAGGAAATGGTGGGTCATTTGTAATTGCCAATTCGACGCAGGCTTTCGTCCATACGCGCTATCGGGGTGTTCGGGAATATGACCTCAAAACCGGATTACCAAAACTGTTCGTTTATAATGAACCCGTTCTGCATGATGAATCAATCTACTCAGCGATACTAAAAAATAAAAAGCCTGTTATTCAAGCTCATAAAAAGAATCACCAGGAATTATGGTCACTTGCTGTTGACGGTCAGGGAGACATGATTCGAGCAGGAAATCGATTGTATGCCGCAGGAGACAAGACACTTTCTGCAATCACGCTTCCTCTCAATAAGGATCAAAAACCACAAATAGCCTGGCAGCTTCCCCTTCAAGGACAGGTTTTAAGATTAGTCGCGGCAGATGATAAATTATTCGCCGTGACTTCTGAGGGAGAAATTAAGGCGTTCGGAAATCCCGGAGATAACACAACTCCTCAGTCAAGCGATCAGAAAAAATCCGATACATTAAATCCCGCGCCTCATTCCACAAAGAAGGCAAAATCGTTACTGGAAATCACTCAGGCAAAAAATGGTTACATGATCTGTTATGGAGCGGATAACCAACCGCTATTTGACGCATTCCTGCAACATTCTCCATTGCGATTAATTGTGATCGAAAAAGATCTTTCCAAAGTACAGGAATTGCGAACGAGATATGATGCACTGAATTTGTATGGTTCGCGTATTACAGTTCACCAGGGGACTCCCGATTCATACCAGGCGCCACAACATATTGCGAGAATCACTTTAATCAGTGATGCTTTTGCCCATTCTCTCAACGCCAAACAACTAAAACAAATCTACCGCTCCGTTCGACCGTATGGAGGTGCAATCTCGATCTCCCTTAATAATCAGACATCGCACAAGCAAATCATGTCTGTCTTTCGGAAAGCCGAATTGCCAAAAGCAACCAATACTGCTCGTACAGATGAATTTCTTATTGAACGCAAAGGTGCACTTCCAGATTCAGCAGACTGGACGCATCAGTATGGCGATATTGCTAATACTGTAAAATCAAATGACAAAAGGGTCAAACTTCCGCTGGGTGTCCTTTGGTTTGGCGGGAATACACACGATGACATTCTACCCCGCCATGGCCACGGTCCTCCAGAACAGGTTGTTGGCGGCCGGACTTTTCTGGAAGGGATGAACAGTCTCAGTGCACGCGATGTTTATACGGGTGAAGTTCTCTGGCACAGAGTATTTAAAGATCTGGGAACGTTTGGCATTTACTATAACTCAACCTATGAGGACACACCTCTGAGTACACAATACAACCAGAAACATATTCCAGGAGCAAATTCGCGCGGGACGAATTATATCGCCACGGCTGAAAAAGTTTATCTTGCCATCGGGTCAGAATGCCATGTCTTAAATGCCAGTGATGGAACGACTCAACAGGTTATCAAGCTGCCAAATCCTGAAAATGACTGGGCTTTTATTGCAGTCTATGATGATATTCTGTTAGCAGGAAATGGTTTTGCACATTATGGGAAACGACTGGATGAAAAAACAGGCAAAGATGGACCCGCTGCAACTGACCTTTCAGCTAGTCAGGGATTGATCGCCTATGACCGTCTTTCTGGTGAAATGATCTGGCAGGTGGATGCCATTCATTCATTTTTACACAATGGCATTGTTGCGGGGAATGATCGGATTTTCTGTCTGGATAAACTACCGGCCAGCGCCGAGAAAAAACTATCGCGCAGGGGCATGGCTGACCCTGCACAATATCGCATCCTTTGTATCGATGCTTTAACTGGAAAAGAACTCTGGTCGACGAAGCAGAATATTTTTGGTTCCTGGTTGGGTTACTCTGAAAAATATGACATTTTACTACAAGCTGGAGCACGCGCTAAAGATCGTTTGCGAGATGAAATCGGACAAGGCATGCTTGCCTTCCAGGCAAAAAACGGGACTGTACTCTGGCATAACAAAGACCGAAAATATACCGGGCCTTGTGTCTTGCATAATGATCTGATCATCACCTCAGCAAATTCGTATGAAGTGTCTGGTGGCGCTTTCAATATTATTGATGGAAAGCCTTATTCCATCATCAATCCTATTACAAAGCAAAAAGAACTCTTGAAGTTTTCGCGTACTTACGGGTGCAATTATGTAATAGCCAGCGAAAACCTGCTGACCTTTCGTTCTGGGGCTGCTGGATTTTATGACTTAAAATCACAAAGTGGTACGGGGAATTTTGGTGGATTCAAATCCAGTTGCACTTCCAATCTTGTCGTTGCAAATGGAGTGTTAAATGCACCTGATTACACACGCACCTGCAGCTGTTCTTACCAGAATCAAACATCATTGGCTCTCATTCATATGCCAGAAATTGAAATCTGGACGAATAGCCAGTTGGGTACAGAATCTGAATCTTCGCCTCTCGTAAAGCAGGCAGGGATCAATTTTGGTGCTCCCGGAGATCGCCGATCAGATAACGGAACACTCTGGCTTGATTACCCCAGTGTAGGCGGACAATCTCCAGATTTAAAAGTGACTCTTTCTAATTCTGAATTTACCCGCTTCAGACACCACTCACTGAAAATTGTAAAACCGCTTCCGGAAAATGGGTTGAACTGGGTCGCTGCCTCCGGAATTGAAGATCCGGGAAAAATCACCATTGCAATCAACCAACATACAAAACCAGAGCCACCTGAGGGCATCGCTATTGCTGGTGTGGAAGACGATGCCGAAGAAGATTCACACGGCAAAGTAAGACTGCATAGCAGTGATCTGGAGTTGGGACTTGACGGGAAAGACTTACAAGTAGTCGGCCTTCGGTTTACTGACATCCCCTTGACTTCTTTCGATGAGCTTGAAGCAGCTTATATTCAGTTTACGGTCGATGAAACGGGAAAATCTCGGAGCAACCTAAATATCAAGGCGGAAAACACAGCCAATTCACAACCATTCGTTGAAACAAAACAGAACCTGTCCACCCGAAAACAAACAAAAAACTCTGTTAAGTGGTCTCTTCCTGCCTGGTCAAAAGCGAATGCACATGGTTCTGGACAGAAGACTCCAGACCTGACTTCTTTGTTTAAAGAGATACTTGCAAAGAAAGACTGGAAAGCGGGAAATCCTGTTACATTTCTGATTACAGGTACTGGAACCCGAGTCGCCAAATCCTACAAAGGAGCAAGTTCGGGATCAGCGAGACTGGTTCTGAAAACAAAAACGCAAGGACAACGGAAAACACAGCCAGTGACTCAATCAGTAAATGAAGATTCAGCCAGGCGATATACAGTCATTCTTACCTTTACGGAGCCTGATGATCATGTCAAAGCGGAAGAAAGAATCTTTGACATTCGTCTGCAGGGAAAAAGTGTACTCCAGAACCTGGACATCGTGAAAGAAACGGGTCGGACAATGCGTTGTCTCGTGAAAGAGTTTCAAGGAATTCCCGTGAACGAGCAGATTGAAATTGAACTCAACGCTAAAGGCGATTCTAAGCACCCGCCCGTTATCTCAGGAATTGAGGTGATTAGCGAAAATTAAAGCAATGCCTGCCTGGTATCTGATTCCGAATCAGGATGTGAGAGGTGTCTTTGCTTTTTCGGAAATCCAGTCCTTCAGGTGGAGCTGCACACTTTCAAAGCCTCGAAAACGGTTGATGCTTGGAGCAAAACTGATTGAGAAGGGACCTCCTTCTGCTTCCATCTGGCTCGCCCATTCTCCCTTACCAAAGGCAATTGCGCGTATCTTTGTTTTTTGTTGTTGGAAGACCAGCGAAAGATGACGCCCCCCTTCTCCCATTGTGCGGGGAGGTTCTGCCAACTTAACTCGTGTCGCTACAAACTGAGGGCGCGGATTGTCTTGACCAAAAGGCCCAAGACAATCCAGCTCACGTACGGCCTTTTTTGTAATTTCATTTAAACAGACTTCTGCATCGATACGCACTTGCAATTCATACTCGGATGGTTGGGGAGCACTGGCCGCATATTCAGAAAATGCCAGTCGAAAACCTTCGATACGATCTTCATCGATTTTGAGTCCCGCAGCAGCCTGATGGCCTCCATAGCGAAGTAAGTGTTCGGAGCAGGATGAAAATCCCGCATGCAGATCAAATCCGGCAAACGACCGCGCAGAACCCTGGCCTGTTCGAGAACTGGAATCTAATGCGATCATGACCGTCGGCTTTTCAAAATGTTCTGCAATTCGATTTGCCACAATACCAATAACACCCGGATGCCAATCTTGATGTGCCAATACCAACGCACTGTGATTGGCCCATTCGTCATTCTCCTCAACCATTTCTTTGGCTTGCTTCATAATCCTTCGCTCAACAGTCCTGCGATTTTTGTTGAGCTCGTCGAGGTAAGTCGCCAGCTGACTGGCTCTTTCCTGATTATTGGTCGTTAACAACTCGACTGCTAATCGTGCCTGCCCTAAACGGCCCGCTGCATTGAGACGAGGGGCAATGGCAAATCCGATATCTTCGGTATCGAGTCTCTGGTCAGACTTGATCTCCGCGACTTTCATTAGTTCCTGCAAACCCAACGGTGCTTGGTCTGCCAGTGCATTCAACCCATATCGCACGAGAATTCGATTTTCACCAACCAAAGGGACAACATCAGCAACAGTACCAATTGCGGCAAGACCAACTGCACATTTCAGATACTCACGCATGACCGGAGAAGCCTTCTGACCGTCACCCAGTTTTTGGCAAACTGCCCAGGCCAGCTTCAAAGCAACCCCGGCACCACACAAATGAGGGAATTCATAATTGCCATCTGGTAATCGAGGATGAACCAGACAATTAGCATCCGGAAGTTGATCACTCATCTGATGATGATCGGTAATGATCAACTCCAACCCTAATTCTTTCGCGAGGGCAGCTTCTTTCAGACTTGAGATCCCACAATCGACGGTTACCAGTAAGCGGCTGGGATCTTCCTCATGCAGTGCCCGAATCGAATCGCAATTCAAACCGTAACCATCATCCAGACGATTGGGGATAAAGTAGTCGCATTGCCCATTCGCTAAAGTGATACAGTGCAATAAAATGCTGGTCGCTGTCATACCATCGACATCGTAATCACCATAAATCGTGATGCGTCGCTTGGCATTCAGTGCGGCAATCACACGTTCGGCAGCTTCTTCAATTCCCGACATGGAACTGGGTTCCAGCAAGTCTGTCATGCGAGCATCAATAAAACTGCGCGCCGACGGTGCGTCTCTGAATCCCCGCGCGATTAAAACTTGCGCTAATAAAGGAGAGACCTTCATATCCGAACTGAGACGACGGACCTGTGATTCATCGTGGGGCGCAAATCGCCAGTTTTGAGTCATCCTTGCTCTCGATCAGAATAAGAAGATTAAATGCCTGATTGCAACGCTTACGAATATTTAAACAGAGTCGCGTCCGACTGTCAAAACCAGCGGATTGATTATCTGTACAAAATGAAAGACATTCGATCTATCTGAAGCGAAAACGAACCTGAAACGCGACTCGAATGTCGGCTTGTCAGTAGAAGCAGGTGCATAATCGCTCTAATCGACCTGATCCTCAGTGGTGCAAGCACAGATCTCGGTGTCGGGACTTGTGGGGACCTGAGATCAACACTAAACTGTATGCTTCAATGACTTTTACGATACCCCTATTTCTGTTTAGATTACGAATTAAGGTTTTGGGATGAAACAAGTTCTTTCTGCATTAGTAATGAACCAGCCGGGTGTATTAGCCCATATTTCGGGGATGCTAGCATCTCGTGCGTTCAATATCGAAAGTTTAGCTGTCGGTGAAACAGAAGAACCGGAGTTTTCCAGAATCACTTTTGTCGTAGGAGATTACAACAAACTCGATCAGGTCAGAAAACAGTTGGAAAAACTGGTGACCGTTGTGAAAGTCGTCAATTTTTCCGGACAAGACTACGTCGAAAGAGACCTGATGCTGATGAAAGTAGCGACTCCTGGAAAATCACGGTCAGAAATTCGTGAATTAGTCGACATTTTCCGTGCGAAAATCGTTGACGTGAGCTCTGAAAACGTGATGATCGAAATCTCAGGTCAGGAATCCAAAATCAATGCATTCATTGACATGATGAGACCTTTTGGAATACTTGAGATCGTACGTACAGGGCGAATCGCACTATTACGCTCAGAAACAGTGAAAGCAGACGTTGATTCAGAGACTGTGGAAACTGTTTAACAACTCCATCAGAGCATTTAGCAATGTGATTTACAGTTGAATGACTCTCATCGAGCAGGAAGTTGTTTCCAAAGATATTGTTGAAGCAGCTTTTTGGCTGTTCAAGTTCTAATAGAAGCAGAACCGGTTTTGCTTCTCTCAGCCTTACATCATTACAAGAGATCAGGATTATGGCAGTAACAATTTATTACGACGATGACGCAGATTTGTCCCTGTTAAAAGATAAGACAATTGCCATTCTTGGCTATGGTAGCCAGGGACATGCACAAGCACAAAACCTGCGTGACAGTGGTTGCAATGTCATTATTGGACAACGTAAAGGAAGTGAAAACTACGATCTGGCTGTCAGCCATGGCTTTGATCCAGTCCCTCTTGCTGAAGCGACAAAACAAGGAGATCTGATCAATATCCTGCTGCCTGACGAAGTTCAGGGAGATCTCTACAAAAGCGAAATTCTGCCTAATTTGAGTAAGGGAAATATTCTCTTATGCTCGCATGGATTTAATATACACTTCAATCAGGTGGTTCCTCCTGTTGGTGTAGACGCTGGACTAGTTGCCCCCAAAGGTCCAGGCCACCTGGTTCGCAGCGAATATGTAGCAGGCGGTGGTGTTCCTTCATTGATTGCATTATCAGATGATGCAGCTGAAAGTACTCGCCAACTGGCATTAGCTTATGCAAAAGGTATCGGCGGAACGCGCGGCGGTGTGATCGAAACCTCTTTTGCGGAAGAAACCGAAACTGACCTTTTTGGGGAACAGGTTGTACTCTGTGGTGGAGTCAGCGAATTAGTGAAAGCCGGTTATGATACACTTGTAGAAGCCGGATATCAGCCAGAAATGGCTTATTTTGAATGTATGCACGAATTGAAACTGATCGTGGATTTATTCTACCAGGGTGGTTTGAATTACATGCGATACAGTGTTTCTAATACAGCTGAATACGGTGATTACTCAAGTGGTCCTCGAATTGTTACAGACGAAACCAGAAAAGAAATGAAGAAGATTCTCTCCGAAATTCAATCAGGAGAGTTTGCCAGGAACTGGTTGCTGGAAAACAAAGCCAATCAGGCCTCATTCAAAGCGATCCGCCGTTTAAATAAACAGCATCCGATTGAAACCGTCGGTAAAGAACTTCGCCGCATGATGAGCTGGATCGATTCCAAAGAAGTCTAAACCAGTTCAGCAGATCCGGAAGCATATATGTGGCAAAGACTTAAATAAGTCTTTGCCACTTTTTTTTGATCAAACCCTCTTCTGTTAGTTTAGTAAAGTGGTTCAAGTGATAACTATTTCATCCCCACTTGTCATTCAGAATGTACCGTCGTATAAAAAGATAGCGTCGATCACATCCATTGGGAATATGAGCCATGACATCATCATCACTTCCTCTACACTCGCAACACCAGCGAAACTATCATGATAACAGATTTGTTTATCCCGTGTTGTCCCGTCGCAGCAAGGGTGTCTCAATCGGGATCAACTTAAATCCCGATAAAATCTGCAATTTTGATTGTATCTACTGTCAGGTAGATCGCAGAGAAGAATCAGAAACACGGTTTGTCGAGTTCGATCAACTCCTGGCAGAGCTTGATCATATGCTGAACTTTGTAATCAGTGGGGAGATTTATCAGGATGAGAAATTTTCCTCAGTCCCTGAAGATCTCAGAAGATTGAACGATCTTGCTTTTTCTGGTGATGGAGAACCAACGACGTACCGCAATTTTGACAAAATTGTCAAAGACGTCGCAGACTTGAAAAAGAAATATCGGGCCGATCAGGTCAAAATGGTATTAATCACAAATGCCAGTATGTTTCACCGGAAAAGTACGCAAAATGCCCTCAAAGTACTTGATAAAAATCAAGGTGAAATCTGGGCTAAGCTGGATGCAGGCACAGAAGACTACTTCAAAAAGATTGATCGCACGAAAATCCGGTTTCAGCAAATTCTGGATAATATTTCGCTTGTTGCAACACAAAGACCGATCGTCATTCAGAGTCTATTTATGCTGGTCAACCAGGAACCTCCTGATGCAGCAGAAATAGATGCTTACTGTATGAGACTCAATGAAATTATCAGCGCAGGCGGACAAATAAAACTGGTGCAGGTCTATACCATCGCACGCCAAACTGCTGAAGACTATGTTGCTTCACTTCATACAGAACAGGTGGATGAAATTGCCTGGAAAGTGAAAGAAAAAACGAGGCTCACTACAGAAGTCTATTATGGAAACGCCGACTGACAGAGAAGCGCTCTCTGTCAGTCATTTGGCGATGCGAGCGCATTTCCTTATTCGTCAAGTTGAACGGGTTCCAGCTCTTTGGTATTTCGTTCAATCGCCAGCACGATGGTCTGCTGACGCCGCTTGTTTGATGACGTATTGACTGCGGGAATCACCTGCCTGCCGTTGGGAAGGCTCAATCTCAGAGCAAACCGCCCTTCTTTACTGACAGGAATCTTTTCTCCCAGCAGAGTTACCTCCGACTGAGGATCCGATGTCCCATGAATCAACAACTCTGTTTCCACATGAAACTCGCGTTTTGATTTCTTGCCTCGTCCTCCATTTGATTCTCCATTGGAATCAAGGGTCAGAGGCAAAGCAAGCCTTGATACTTGACTTCCCCCATTCTCAGCGCGAGAAGTGTAGCGTCTGGAGCGAGTCGCCGAATAGTTGCTATCAAGGGTACGTTTCGTTTTCCCACCCTTTTCGCAAACTTCAGGCATTGGCGGGGTCAATTTATGCGAGTAGAGTAAACCAAAAAACTTGTTTTGAGGAGTCACAAAACCAAGCTGCAATTTATACGATCGAGCAGGTTGATCGATTTGCACATACCACAACCCCGCGTCAATCTTGACTTCTACATCTTTAACATAAGCTTTGCTGGTCCGGCTATTTTCATTTGTCGTGATATCATAAACACGAATGACAGGAACTGCCTGATACCAGTAGGCACCTAAAGCTGCCTTTGCTCTGTCCAGGCTGCCCTGTGTAATCGTCCAGGTTGCCAGCAACCAATGAGAATCTTTGACCTCTGCTGTCAAAGTTGTCTCGCTCGATTCCGAAGTGGGCAACATTTTTTCGCTACCAGTACTCTGACCATTAGAACGCAGCAATTTTTGAATTTTAGCTTGATGTTCCGAAGGAGTCAGATTAGTAGAGCTGTTTTGCGCTGGAAATGCAGGAACCGCAGCAGGATTGGGGGCTGCAGAGCGGACTGTTTTTTTGGTAACAGCAGTGCTTTTCTGCTTGGGTTTGGATTTCGCAGTCTTGATCTTAGCAATGGCTTTGACCAACTCCTGCTTACGCATGCCATGCCAACCGGCAATACCATGAGACTTTGCAGTTGCTGCTAAATCACGACGGGTTTGACACTCAAGGGCTTTAATCATCGCTGGGGACATTAGGAATGACTCCCAAATATCAATCAAGACACTGGTCGGCGTCTCAATAATGCCTTAGTCTTCCATGACATTCAGGTTAAGTTTTAGCACATCTGTACCGTTTTACTGCATTCAAACAATCGAAAAAAATACTGAATCCCTAATTTTGTTACGATCAAAATGCAGTAAATAATATGTAAACGTCAAATCATTTATTCGACCAGGACGCTACTCTCCCCAGAACAGAAAGCCACTAGTATCTTTTCTCAAATTCAGGAACTCTAACTGGTTTCAAGTAAATCCAGTCTTCACATATCCCTGATTTAAAAATGAACCCTTGATCAGACTTTCCAATCACATTAAACAACTCTGTAATGATGGTTTATTGCGACTTTCAGTGCCGGATTATGATGTCATTGTTGTCGACATCACACATGATTCATTTTTGAAACATCTGATTACTTCTAACATAACAGGACATAAAAATCAACTATTACGACCATCTGAATTCTGTAAAACAAGCCACACTACAACCACATCTCTTTTTATAATAAGGACTTATAATTTTAGGCTCATCAAAATACAGTATCATCACAACACATCATCTTTGATCGCGATAACTTTAATGATGCACAGGATAAGCGAGGGATTTTCCTCCTTTACATAACAATTGAAAACCGTGTGCTCACAGAGATCGTTTATCATTGATGTTGATCACCTTCACAGGTCGGACACACATAAACAGAATGATTCCTAACCCAAATAGGACACAAGCATACTGAATTTCATTTATGAGAAATTCTCTATTCGCTCATTTGACTTAGCCTATACTTTGACTCGACTGGGCAATCTTTCTACATTCTCTCACAGGTTTGCCTGATATTGATTATGCAAGCTTTTTCAGACAAGAATTTGTGTGTTTTAGCTTCATCATTGAAGGCATCTTTTCATGCCGCAACCTGATCGACAGAATCGCAGTTCACTGGCCGAAGCTCATCTTTGGGTGAGCCGACTGACAACTGTGAGCCTGGAAATGGCGTTACCTGCTTTTTTCGGCCATTGGCTGGACAAGAAATGGGATACCGTACCACTCTTCACTGCAGTTGGTGCTTTGTTAGGTTTTGTTTGTGGTTTGACACATTTATTACAAATGGCGAAAGATGCAGAACGCAAGGAACAAAAGAGTAAAAATCAATCTATGAAGAAAACCGATTCTCTTCCTGATGATGATCACCAGACAAACAAAAATTGAATATCCCCCTACAAGCAGCGATCAGATCCATGAGAACTGGTCAGCTTATTAATATTTCAAGCAATAATTATCCAAGATCCATGCTCTCACCCACTCAATCACAAAGCAATCAACCACTCAAACAGTGCAGTATTCTCATTGGAATTTCCATTTGTTTGTTCATGGTTCTTTGCGTACCAGCATATTTGATTGTCGGCATACAGGCCGTTGAGGGCTTGGCGTATGCAAACATGCTCTGCCTGGTACCTGGCTTGTTCATTTTTTTGATAGCAGGGTTTTTATTTCGTGATGCAGAGCCGGTAGCAGTGATGGCAATCTCTACTTTAGTGAGATTAATGATCGTGGGTATCGGCACAATGGTCATATTGAAACTAAGAGCTGACTTTGGTTTACCGGAATTTCTAATTTGGTTATTGATTTGTTACTTTGCGTCTCTATTGGTTGAAACCTTGTTGATCATTCGGTAATCTGCCGGGACTGATTAGCCTTCATAAAATATTAAGTCTGATAAATTCTTGAATTGAGCTTATAAAATGGCCGCCGGTCACTCTGATACATTTCATCATGTTCGCGATTTTCCGCACTTTGAGCTTCCTTGGGGATTCCACCTCGAGATACCCTCGATTTTCGGATTTCAAATCTCGAAATTCATGTTGTTGCAATTAGTGGCTGTCACCATTATCTTCTTCATCTTTCGTGGACTAGCCAAACAGGCAGCCGGAGGTCAGGTGGTAACGGGCCGCTGGTGGAACTTCTGGGAATCGCTTGTGATCTACATGCGGGATGAAGTCGTTCGTCCAACGATTGGCGAAGGACACGATCATGATGACGACCATGGCCATGAACCACATCAGAAAAAACAGGTAGGGCATTCAGCAGATCAATACCTGCCCTTTGTTCTCTCCTGCTTCTTTTATGTACTGATTTGTAATCTTCTGGGAATGTTCCCCTGGCTGGGATCTGCCACTGGTGAACTCAATGTGACAATTGCATTGGCATTCACCACATTTTGTGCAGTCGTCATGTATGGCACGCGGGAGCAGGGATTCATCAGTTTCTGGTTATCGTTAGCTCCGACCATGGAACTTCCGATGGCCATGAAAGTTGTCTTATTACCGATGATCTGGGTGATTGAATTTGCCGGATTTTTAATTAAACATGCCGTATTGGCGATTCGATTGTTTGCCAACATTATGGCAGGCCATACTGTAATCGCTGTCTTTCTGGGATTCATAGCAATGACTGCGGATTCCGGATTATGGGCGATTGTCATGCCATCGAGCATTATCGCCCAGTTATTTGTTGGTTTGCTGGAACTGTTTGTTGCATTCCTGCAAGCATACGTTTTTGCGTTTCTTGCAACTCTGTTTATTGGAGCTGCTGTGCATCCTCACTAGAGGAACAGTAACTTATCTGACAGTCTTGCTTAGTATATTTAGTTTGAGTGTTCCTCGTTGAGAAAGGTCAGGGGATAATAACAATGATCCAGGCTTTACGGATTATCTACATGACATGCGTTGTTGTATTGGCCACTGCTGTTCCTGCAATGGCACAAGCAGGTGAAGGTGGTGGAATTTCACTGGGGGCTCTCGGTGCTGGAATCACCATCATCGGAGCTGGCTTCGGTATTGGTAAAATTGGCGGCTCAGCTGTAGAAGCCATCGCTCGCCAGCCAGAAGCGACTGGTAAAATCCAGACAGCGATGATCATTTCAGCTGCGTTGATCGAAGGTGCGGCATTCTTCGCCCTCATCATCTGCATGATGTGATGATAAAACTGATGTGAATGTTTTACCGAGATACCTGTTCTCAAACGATTGAGAACTATTTCGCTACTATTTCTTCTGATGACAATGTGAGAGTTTTTGATCATGTTGAAAAGTCTTTGTACTAACCGCTACAGCATTATGATACTCGTCATGAGTGGCATCATCCTGGGCAGCGGGCTGATCGGTTCAGACGCAACATTATTTGCAGCTGAAGAGGGAGGTCACGCAACCGGGGCTCCTCTAGGCTGGAAAACAGACCTGGCACTCTGGTCTCTCATTGTATTCGGGATCTTTATTATCTTGCTGAAAAAAGTGGCCTGGGGGCCGCTTATTGAGGCTTTAGATGAGCGCGAATTGAGAGTGGTTTCTGCCATTGAAAAAGCAGAATCAAGTCAAAAAGAAGCAGAAGAACTAGTCAAAGAACATGCACTTAAAATTGAGGCAGCACAGGATGAGATTCAGTCCATGATGGTTGAAGCTCGTTCTGATGCAGATCGAATCAAGCAGGACGTTCTCGAGCAGGCTCGTAAGGAAGCGGAGACCATCAAGTCTCACGCTCTGAACGAAATTGATCGAGCACGTGAGCTTGCTTTAAAAGATCTGTTTGACCAAATGAATGGTCGAGTCATTGATGCTACGGAACAGGTTTTAGGACGTGCACTCAATGAATCTGATCGTGATCGACTGATTACAGAGGCGTTGTCTCAGATTTCAGGCGGTTCAAACTAATACGAGTGACTAAAAACCTTTATGCAGATGTTTTGCGTAGAGTTTGAGTGATTTATCCTTTAGCTGTGAGTTATGATCCGCGTGAACGATCAGAATAACGTTAAAACTCATGTTCCAAGTGTAATGGAAGACCCCAGCGCAACTTTGATTGCCAAGGTTTATTCCAAAGCACTTCTTGCTTCGATTCAAGAATCTGATAAAGATTCTGTACTCGAAGAGTTTTCCGAATTTCTGGATATCGCGATTACTCAGAACCCGGCTTTTGGAAGAATGCTGATATCAAAATCGCTTAATAAAGATGAACAATTAGGCCTGATTGATCGCGTATTAGCACCTAATGCCTCAGAGCTTCTGACTAACTTTCTCAGAGTTCTGGCAAAGCATGAGAGACTGGATCTACTACAACAGATCTTCACACAAATTACGAAGTTGCGTGATTCTGAAACCGGCAAAAAAGCGGTTCTCGTTCGAACAGCTTTTGAGCTATCGGAAGACACATTAAATAGAATCAGGCAGCGTTTGGAAGAAACCCTGGGTTTTTCCCCAGTAATCAATACATCAATCGACCAGTCTGTAATCGGTGGCCTGGTTATTCAAGTTGATGACACAGTATATGATGGTTCTCTTCGTACTCGTCTAAAACAATTAGGCGGACGATTGAGCAATAGGAGCATTCATGAAATTCAAAGCGGACGAGATCGCTTCAGTCATCCAGAAGGAAATTGAAGACTTTCGCGGCGAAATTGAAACCAGTGAAGTAGGACGAGTCCTGGAAGTGGGCGATGGTATCGCACGCGTTTATGGTCTCTCTTCTGCCATGTCTGGTGAAATGGTAGAGTTTTCCAATGGGGTGCGTGGCCAGGTCTTCAACCTCGAAGAAAACTCGGTCGGTATTATTATCTTTGGTGATTACCTGGCGATTGCTGAAGGTGATGAAGTTCGCAGTACTGGTAAACTGCTTTCAGTTCCCGTGGGTGATGAACTCCTGGGAAGGGTTGTTGACCCTCTGGGTAACCCGCTGGATGGAAAAGGTCCTATCGTTGCCACCG
Source organism: Planctomycetota bacterium (assembly GCA_022600195.1). Classification (GTDB taxonomy): domain Bacteria; phylum Planctomycetota; class Planctomycetia; order Planctomycetales; family Planctomycetaceae; genus Gimesia. The sequence goes on along the minus strand of JAHZKX010000032.1, from coordinate 17,680 downwards.
AATCCAGACCTCTGGAAGTGGCAGCTCCTGGTGTCGCGGCCCGACAACCGGTGAAGCAACCAATGGCGACAGGTATCAAGGCCATCGACGCCATGACACCAGTCGGCCGTGGTCAACGCGAATTGATTATTGGCGACCGTAAAACGGGTAAAACCGCCATTGCAATTGACACGATTCTCAACCAGAAAGGGAAAGATGTCATCTGCGTTTATGTCGGCTGTGGTCAACGTGCTGCGACGATTGCCGGTATTGTGAATCAACTTACTGAACACGGCGCGATGGATTACACTGTTGTCGTCAGTGCAACTGCCAGTGACCCTGCTCCACTCCAATATATCGCCCCTTATGCTGGTGCAGCCATTGCAGAGCATTATATGTATCAGGGCAAACACACTCTGGTTGTCTATGATGACCTTTCCAAACAGGCTCAAGCATATCGTCAGTTGTCTTTATTGATGCGACGACCTCCCGGACGCGAAGCGTATCCTGGAGACGTATTCTACTGCCATAGTCGTTTACTCGAACGATCTGCTCGTTTGAGTGATGAGTTGGGTGGTGGTTCCATGACAGCCCTGCCCATTATTGAAACTCTGGAAGGCGAAGTATCTGCCTATATCCCTACGAATGTGATTTCGATTACTGATGGCCAGATTTATCTGGAACCCGATTTATTCTTCGCCGGCATCCGTCCTGCGATCAATGTGGGTATCAGCGTTTCACGTGTAGGTGGTAATGCTCAAACCAAAGCCACGAAAAGCGTTTCAGGAAGTCTGCGACTCGACCTTGCTGCTTTCCGTGAACTGGAAGCGTTCGCCCAGATGGGTACCGAACTCGATAAAGCAACTCAAGCTCAGCTTGATCGTGGCTATCGTATGGTTGAATTATTGAAGCAACCACAGTTCAACCCCATGCCGATGGCTGATCAGGTAGTGAGTCTGTATGCCGGAACCAAAGGATTCTTCGATACAATTCCGATCATTCAGGTTCAAGCTGCAGAAGCGGAGATGCTGCAGTTTATCCATGACCAATATCCAGAAATCACAGACAAGATTGAAGAAACCGGGAAACTGGAAGATGATATCATCGAACAGTTAAAACCTGTGCTGACTACATTCGTAGAGCAATATCTACGAAAAAACGCGTAATCGATTTAGTGATTTAATTGTTTAAATAGATAATCAATAACAGGTTTAGAATCTAATGGCCAAAGCACGTGCCATCGTAAAACGCCTCAAAGCGGTAAAAAACATCCGTAAAATTACACGGACCATGGAATTGATCGCCACTGCGCGATTCAAAAAAGCCATGGATCGTGCTTCGGAAGCTGCTGCGTATACTCAAAAGATCTCTGAACTGGTTTCCGATCTTTCTCAGGCGAACCTGGAGTTTCATCATCCTCTGCTGGAAAAGCATGAATCCGAAAAAAATTCTGTCTTATTAGTTCTTACTTCGAATCGTGGTCTTTGCGGCGGATACAACTCGGGTGTACTGAAACTGGCCCTGAATCGCTACAAAGAATTAAAACAGAGTGGTCAGAATGTCCGATTGGAAATTTCCGGTAAACGCGGAATCAGTTTCCTGAAGTACCAGGACACTTCTGCTGCGGAAACCTATACACATTTCGAAGATCGGCCAACCTACGAAGAAGTCGATGAACTGGCTAGCCGCTATATCACTGAATATATCGAAGGCAAGATTGATCGACTGGATGTTGCTTATACAGAGTTTATTTCTTCATCCAAACAGCAGGCAGCTGTCCACTCTCTATTGCCCATAGGGGCATTAGACACATCTGAAACTACTGCTGACACAATTACTACTAAATATGATTATGAATTTCTCCCCAGTGCTCAGGAAATTCTAAACGAAATTGTTCCCACAGCATTTAAAGCACGGTTATTCAAGTGCTTTCTTGATGCGGCGGTCAGCGAGCAGATTTCACGCATGGTTGCCATGAAAGGTGCCACGGAAAACGCCAACGAAATGGTGGGCTTACTCTCTGCTCAATACAACAGAGCCAGACAATCACAAATCACCTCGGAAATTCTCGAAATCATTGGTGGTGCAGCCGCCTTAGAGTAATTTCTGGCGTGCCTTGCGTAGGCACTTTATGGTTTTTTACAAATCGAAAAATATCAGAAAGTAGAGACAGATCAATGGCGACATCGGAAGCCAGTACAGCAAAAGTAGTCGGTAAAATCACTCAGATCATTGGATCAACGTTTGATGCTGAATTCCCTGAAAATCAGCTCCCGGAAATCTACAACGCTTTGACTGTAAAAGAAACAACCAAAGGGACCGAAATCAATGTCACAGGCGAAGTGCAACAGCACTTGGGCGGCGGTCGTGTCCGCTGCGTAGCCTTGTCATCAACAGATGGTATGGTCCGCGGAATGAATGTTACCGACACTGGTTCATCAGTCTCTGTTCCTGTGGGAAAAGGAACCTTGGGACGCGTCTTCAACTTGCTGGGTGAACCCGTTGATGGCCGTGGCGAAGTAGAAACTGACGAACGCTGGGCCATTCACCGCAAGCCACCTTTGCTGGAAAACCTGAGTGCCAAGACAGAATTGTTCGAAACAGGTATCAAAGTGGTTGACCTGTTAACACCCTTTGTGCGTGGTGGTAAAGCGGGACTGTTCGGTGGAGCCGGTTTGGGTAAAACTGTGATTCTAACCGAATTGATTGCTCGTATCGCCAGTGCCCATGGTGGTTACTCCGTTTTCGCGGGAGTTGGTGAAAGAACTCGCGAAGGAAACGACCTCTGGCTGGAAATGCAGGAAACCAAAATTGGTCAAACAGATCGCTCTGTGATCGAACAGACCTGTATGGTCTTTGGCCAGATGAATGAACCTCCAGGAGCACGTTTGCGTGTCGCTCTTTCTGCTCTGACAATGGCAGAATGGTTCCGTGACACAACAGGAACAGACACCCTGCTCTTCGTTGACAACATCTTCCGCTTCTCACAGGCGGGAAGTGAAGTCTCCGCGTTACTGGGACGTATGCCAAGTGCTGTGGGATATCAGCCAACATTGGGAACCGAATTAGGGGAACTTCAGGAACGAATTACTTCTACGAATAATGGAGCCATCACCAGTGTGCAGGCCGTTTATGTGCCCGCCGATGACCCAACCGACCCTGCTCCTGCGACAGCATTTTCTCACTTGGACGCCTTCATTTACCTGGAACGAAAAATCTCCGAAAAAGGGATTTATCCAGCCATTGATCCATTAGCGTCATCCAGTCGAATTCTCGACCCGCAGTATGTTGGTGAGCGTCACTATCGAGTGGCTCGCGAAGTTCAGCAGACACTGCAACGCTATCGTGAACTGCAGGATATCATCGCGATTTTAGGTGTTGATGAATTAAGTGAAGAAGACAAACTCATCGTGCATCGTGCCCGACGTATCGAACGCTTCTTATCACAACCCTTCCTTGTAGCTGAAGTCTTCACAGGTAAAGAAGGTAAGATTACCCCGTTGGAAGATACGATCCGCAGCTTTGAAGAAATCTGTGCTGGTAAGTGGGATCACCTGCCCGAGGCCGCATTTATGTATGTCGGTTCGGTCGAAGAAGCAGAAGAACAAGCCAAAAAAATGGCTGAAGAATAAAACACCAAAGAACATCGACATAAGTGTGGCCGGATAATTCTCCGAACACAAATTTAATCTGAATTCCTGTTTTAAATGTGGTTAGAGCACCAATGGCTCAAGAATTTCGTCTTTTAGTAGTGACTCCGGAAACGACTCTGTTAGATCAATCGATCCAGAGTCTACGCTGCACGTTATTTGACGGGCAAATTGGGATCATTCCAGGCCGCATGCCCATGGTCGGTCGTCTGGGGTATGGTGAACTCGTTTTTAGAGCGGAAGACGGATCTGAAAGTAGCTACTTTGTTGATGGTGGCTTTCTACAGGTTCAGGGAAATGTGATTTCTGTTTTAACCGAACAGGCAGTTCCCGTCAGCGAATTGAATGGCTCTGAAGCTGAACAACAATTGCAGGAAGCGCTTGCCCGCCCTGCGATCGGCGACGAGCAATGCGATGCCCGAGAACGAGATCAACTACGGGCACGTGCCATCATCTCTTTAACCGGACAAAAATAAGCTCTTGATCTAAACTCCAGATTTTTATAAAGAAGCGGAAACTCATTCCAAGGTTTCCGCTTCTTTTTTTTCTTCGGAGACATTCGTGCCAGATCAGAATGCCTCTCATCGAACAGAACGGCCTTCTGTCGGTGTACATTTCAAATGTTGTAATGTGTATTCCAAAATCTACATCAACCATTCTGGAACTGTTTACGCCGGGCACTGCCCACGGTGTGCCGCTCTAATTGAAATACCCATCGTCAAAGAGGGTGGTTCTTCAAGCCAATTCTTCAGTGGCTCATAACCCCATATGAAACAACATCTTAAAACATCCAAAACCCGCTGTTTCGCACGAGAAGATTTCTTAGGCCGACGCCAGAATCACCTTGAGCTAAATCAAGTTATAGTCTAGGATTCGCTCGCGATCATCGAAACTGCCTGTAAATCCAGTTTCTACCATGTTCACGAATTCTGAGTATGAGTTTTTTCAATGGATTATCATTTAAAACCTTTGGGAAAAACCTGTTCTGCGACTGGTAAGGAATTTGTTCCTGGTGAAACAGTTCACTCGATTATCGTTGAAGAAAATGGTCAGTTAGTCAGGCTCGATTACTCAGAAGATGCCTGGGATGGACCTCCCGAAAGTGCAGTAGGAGAATGGAAATTGCAGGTTCCCGAATCTGCAACACAAGGCCCTAAAAAAATCGACCCTGATGCGTTGATGCAATATTTTGAGCAATTATATGAATCTCCCAATCAGGTACAGGAAACTTTTCTTTATGTTCTCGCTTTATTTCTCGTGCAAAAGCGTCGACTAAAGTTGGACGGCTCTCGAAACGAAGATGAGGCATCATATCTTCAATTAACGGGAACGCATGGCGAAGGAAGTTTTGAAATACGAGACCAGAATCTGGATGAATCCGAAGTCGAACAACTACAGCAACAACTGAATTCCCAATTTTTGGAAGACTGGGAATAAGGGGTATGTCCCCGTGATGAATCACTAAAATATGTTGAATGTTCAGGGAAGAGCAGAAATGAAAATATTCGAGCAGATATTTTGCCGACTTTGGAAAGTCACAAAATTTACTGCCGTATTACTCTTTCTGGTCATGCTTACCGCTTGCTCTTCAATGCGGAATTTTTTGCCGCAAGAAGCGACTGTCTGCGTTTTGCCTCCCAACGCCAGTTATACCCAAATTATCAATCATTTGAATTCTCAGACCAATGGTGTGTATGGTTGGCAATCTTCCAATGTGAAAATTCGCGCCCGACAATCTGGTGGTATTCCAATCAGCTTAAATGCCATGCTGGCGGTCGAACAACCTAAACGCTTCCGATTACGTGCCAGTTCACCTCTCGGAGCAGAAGTTGACTTTGGATCAAATGATGATCGCTTCTGGTTCTGGGTCAAACGAAATCCACAAAAACGAATCTTTACTGTCAGGCACGACCAATACCAGTCAATGGGCTCACAATTAAATATTCCCTTTGAACCAGACTGGTTACTCGAAGCATTACGCGTGGTACCACTCAATGAAAAAGAACTTTCCATCCAAAAAGAAGGTCAGAATTCACCGAATGTCAAACTGATTTCCGATCGTCTGTTACCAAACGGCAAACTCGTTCAAAAGATCCTGGTTGTTAATCTGTGTACTGGATATATTATTGAACAATCTTTATACGACAGTCAGGGACAACGCATCGCCACAGCGACCCTGGGCGAGTATCGTGTTTGTAACAATTCTTCAGCAGTACTTCCACATGTGGTGAAGCTTGATTGGCCACAAGCGGGAATTGTTCTCACAATGACGATGGCAAATATCGACGTCAATCCCACGGGCGTTCCCACTGAAGTCTGGGGCTTACCTCAAATTCCTGGCTATCCGGTTATGGATCTGGGGGCATCCTTCCCTCCTCAGCAAGCCGCTATGCACAGAAGACCTGCTCGCATTAATTCGCGCATTGCAGAATTGAAGGAGCCAGACTGGTCAGATAATTCAAACGAAGAACCAAAATGGAAACCGGCACAAGTCGGGTTTGAAGAATCAACAACTTTTCCTGTCAATGAAACACAAACGGAACCATTAGAAAATCCCTTCCGAAAGCCTGATTCATTTGACCCACCAGCAGAAGCACCTGGTCGCGTTAAACTCTGATGCCAGTCTCGCATTGCTCATCTGACTGCACTGAAAACAAGTGACGATTTACGTAGTAACCTTCTGTTACCTCTGGCGCAACTCTAAGAATTCCTTTACTTCTATAATCCAGAAATACGACTTTGCGAAAGCAATTCTTATTTGAGAACCCGGTGTCAAACCGAATGCCGTGCGACAATATATTCTATCTATCGATACATTATAAATTGACGCACTACGCATCACTACCAATTAATTACATTCCCGTCGTTGATAATAAGCAAATTGCGTAATGTCTTGGGATCGAGATTGTCTGAGATAAATCGGACTGCTCCATCAATAAATCCGACATTGAAACCACCTTGGTGAAAGCCACCGAGTTTTGGTATTTTTTTGCCATCAAATGGAATGTCCTCGGGCTTTGTCCACGGTATGTCTCGTTTGGCTTCAACCACGGCAATGGTGTTTGAGGTACCATCAATGACCTTCTTAAATTCCAAGCCTGCCTTGTTACCGAATGCCGTATCATCGCCAACCAGCACAAAGTAGGATGAGTTAGTCACCGCACCATCATCATTCGGGTTATGAAAGATAGGAACCACTGTGCGTGCTATTTTCATATTGTGCTCGCTATCCCAAGGCTCATTCATATGATATTGATCATATAATGCCTGCTGTTCCAAGTAAGGCAAGATTGCCACACGCCAGCTATGTGGCGTTTTTCCATCGGGTCCCATCACGACAGCAAGTGGAAAGTGCTTGTGAATATCATAGTAATTGTGTAATGCTAACATAATTTGTTTGAGGTTGTTCACCGATTGCATTCGTCGCGCTCGTTCGCGTGATTCCATGATCGCAGGTACCATCATCGAGATCATGGGAGCACCCGAATCCTCTGCCATTGTGGTGGTCAGACTGACATTTTCCGCCTTTCGAGTGACTTCGGTAGATTTCAACACATTCTCGGCAACATTGATGAGTGACATCAACGCCAACCGCTCTTTAACATTGTCACCTTTCATACCACGTTTCATTTGACCAAGCATGTTTTTAGCAAGTATCAGCAGAGCATCCAGTGTGTCCTGGACACCTTCACCGTTCTTCTCCTGATACAATGTAGAATTCAACAATAAATTTTTATTGAAATTCAAGCCGAACGAAGCCACATCTGTATTTTCCCAAATCGGTGAAATCAGTCCCAACACTGGAGCATTTGCAGCAGCAACCTGAGCTTGCGCATCACCAACGATCGCCCGCGCCACTCTGACATCAATCATCCCAGCCAAAGCCCCCTGTTCAACGGCCTTCCACTTGGTGCCCAACGAATTGTACCGCCACTCTGCATTGTGTCGATCACTTGCTGTAAGAATTCCTCTTTGTTGGCAAAAACCAGCGTTTGATCGCCTATTAAAAGCAATACGCCGTACCTGCTGGATTTCACTTTGGTATATGTTTTTCCATTGATTTGAACTGTAGTTGCTTTATTCAAATTATCTTTTTTAATACTAATTCTCTGCATCACTTTTTTGAGGTCAACATCTTGAGTCAAAGTAATAACATTTACCCATCCCAAGCTCGGCCTCTTATTATTTTTCGAGACCGAAGCAAGGTAGATTCCGGTAGCAGTTTCGATTTCTGCCAATTTAAATCCAACAACCTCAAAGTCATTTGAATTGGGATAATCCTGCTCAATCAGCTTGCGGATTGGTTTCATCGAATCTTGAGCGAGGATCTTTGCGGGCCTTGCCGCGATCACTGCTAAGGCATTATTGGGAACGAAATCGATTCGAAATTTTTGCTCACTTTTCTTTGTCTCTGCGGAATTTCCAAATCCAAAAGAAGAACTTTGGGCGATACTAACGCTCTCACCACGTATCCCTACAGCTAACATCCCCGCCAGCAAAACAGAAAAGACCGCAATAGCACGAGCAGTACGAGACACAGTAGCCCGAAATGGTGTTTTGTCTTTTAACATGTCAATTCGCCTTAAAAAAGTCGACGGTGTTGGTAAAAAGGCACGTGCCAGACTCAGTACACTTCGATTGGATTGTTCCATCGCCATCTCTGCAAGTATCACTAAATAAGATTCTGCACCACCAGATGACTGTGCTGCTGCCGCATCTGCCGCCAGTTCCTGCTCTAATCTCAACCGCGCAACCAGCCAGTGCATCAATGGATGATAGAAATGTATGGACCGGCAAATCTCTGCAGAAATATTTGACAAATAGTCTCTTTGCTCACTGTGGGCCAATTCATGAGTCAACACGGCTCTTAATTGATCAGAAGACCAGGCCATCCAGGTGTGAGGCAGTAGAATGACCGGTCGCCACCATCCAATGATTGCTGCTGTCGCCAATCGTTTTGTTTCCAGTAACCGAATCGATGATCTCTTGTTTCTTTCCAGCAACAAACCATCCAAGAGCTCCCGAGCGGAAGTCCCGTTCAATGAATCGGAATGTTGTATTTCCCTTCTCAACAAGAAATAGCCAATACAAAGACGTATCAATCCAAATGTTGCTCCCACCAGAAACAGAATTCCGATTAGGGTAGGCCATGTAAGCGGTTCATCCTGATCGGCTACAGGCTGTGGCCGCTTGAGTCCCTCTACAAAGCCTCCCCACGCAGCACTCCACACAGATTCCAGCTCGATGACATCCTTGTCTGATGCGGAGTAATCACTTATTAAACTGGTTTTCCTTCCGTCAGCCTGCACCTGCATCTCGGGACGGTTGGACTGCTGTGTGACTTCACCTCCCCAGCGCGGCCAGGGACTGAAAGCCAGCGCAGCCAACAACAGGGCGACCAACATCGAAGAAGAAATGACAAGTGACCGCAGAAGGGGCCCCCTGCGACGAACGACTAAATATAATAAAGCGGACGCCACCGCAACAATCGTCACCTGAAAACTGAGCCAGACTACACTCACACCGATTTCATGCATCAGGAATTCTCCCGTAAAATGTCTTCAAGAGCTTTGAGTTCCTTAGGCGTAAGCTTCCGTTCTTCCATCAGGCGCATAAGCAGTTTTTCTCGAGATCCGCCGAACACCTTTTGAATCATCTCCCCCAGCATATTTCCGGAAACTTCATCGAAGGATCGAACAGCCCGGTACAAAAAAGGCCGTTCTTCGTTTGTTTGGTTGAGGAATCCCTTCTCCACCAGAATTCGTACTAAGGTCGCCACCGTTGTATATGCTAAATCGCGTCCCGCCTTCTGCATCGCGTCGCGCACATCAGAAACTGTCAACTCAGTGACGGGATCCACTTGATTCTGATCCCAGAAAACGTGCATTACTTCTAACTCACGGGTGGTGAGTTCCTTCGCTTTCGGCCTTGCCATTCAGGACTCCCTGGCTTCAATTGGTTTTAAAATACAATATTTGGTTTATTAGATTTGGTTTTATAGTAGTCAGCAAGACGAAGCTTGTCAAATCAAATTATGGAATTTTATGAATACGATAAATGAGAGCGATTCATAAAAACACAGGCTAAGCTTGAAAGAGCGATAATCACATCGCAAGCACGAACACTTAGTTTGTAAGGTTTAGCGTTTCGGCTTCTTCTTCACACGTCTCTTCATTCGAGACTGAGAGCTGAATCAATTCATGATCCGCTACAGTGTAATGCGGCGAAGGAACATATTCCGGTGTCGGAATTGACTTGTGCGAATCACGAGACCCGAACAAGGTGAGTGAAACGACTTTCATGAACCCTTTCCATGAAGAAAAGGTCTGATCAACGGCCGTTGGTTCATGCCCACAATGCACCATGCAGTCTCGGCACTTGTCATTACCACTTTTCCGCCCGTATCGTTCCCAAGCAGTCGAACTCATTAACTCAGCAAAAGAGTCGGCATAGCCTTCTTCCAACAGATAACATGGTTTTTGCCAGCCGAAAAGATTATAAGTGGGGTTGCCCCAGGGAGTGCATTCCAGTTCCCAGTTCCCTTTTAAGAACTCTAGAAACAAAGGAGAATGGTTGAATTTCCACTGTTTTTTAGGGGTCGCCAGGATCTCTCGAAACTTTTGAATCGTCTGATTGCGTTTCAGGAAATGTTCCTGATCAGGCGCTTTTTCATATTGATAACCGGGTGAGAGCATCATGCTTTCAATTCCCAACTCTGCCAGTTCATCAAACATCTGTCGAACACGTTCTGGCTCTGCGTTCTCAAACAGCGTGGCATTTGTGGTCACACGATGCCCTGCCTTGACTGCCGCTTTGATAGCGCTGATTGCTTTATCATAAATTCCGTCCCGACAGACAGCTGCATCATGATCTTCTCGAATCCCATCTAAATGAATTGAGAAAGTAAGATACTTCGAAGGCGGAAATTCATCCAAATGTTTTTCCAGTAAAATGGCGTTGGTACATAGATAGATAAATTTCTTTCTGTCTACGAGTCCGGCGACAATTTCCGGCATCTGAGGATGCAGGAGTGGTTCACCACCTGGAATCGAAACGATGGGAGCGCCACACTCATCAACAGCTTGAAAACATTGCTCGGGGCTTAAATGCTGTTTCAGAATATTTGCGGGAAACTGGATCTTCCCACAACCGGCACAAGCGAGATTGCATCGAAACAAGGGTTCCAGCATTAACACCAGCGGATAACGCTTTACGCCTTTGACTCGTTGTGTCAAAACGTACTTTGCCACAGTCCACATTTGTGAAAGGGGAACACCCACAGTCGCCTCCCTGTTGCGAAAAATTCCAAATCCATTCAGAGTGAACGATTCATAGCACGTTTTAGAAACCTTGTCACCCCCAATATTTGGCGTATGTGTCAATGCAGTATAGAGTTAATGCCGGTTGAAATAAAACTATGACAATCGCCCCAATTCAGGCCCATCAGGTTCGTTTCCCTATACGCTAAAAAAATCAGACACGCTGTCAACAATCGCTCTACTCTGACCAAATGTTGTTCGGCGCCATTGATAGTAGGCCTGTTAGCTGGGAATTGACCTATTCAAGCGTGAACAGGTCCCGGATGAAGGATGGCACAGGCAATTCGGCTCACCTGAAGAATTTGACACAACGGGAAAAGACTGAAATCTTAGCTCAGTCTGATCAGGGAATCAGGAATACAAGACCCGTAGCTGTTAGACTTTCAAATAGCGCTCCTCGCGCACTGAAAGGCAGCTTTTCAACCTGATATAGCGGATCATCACCGGGCCGCGCATAACCCAGAGAATATCGATTCTCATGCATCGGATACGCACCGATCATATAAGGCAGAATAGCCACGCGTCCAAAGAATCGACCTGCAGATACAAAGGGCTGAATTGCTCCGTAATTGTATCCATAACGTTCCAGATTGGGTTCTTCAAAATACAATGGATTATAGGCCACACCGGGTGCTTCCCATTCTTTTGTGACCAGCTCCCAATCTCGAGAATCACCCATCACAATATGCTGAGTGGGAAGTTTATCCAGATGTTCTGCAGCAGTATTCCTGGGCATCTCGCCTGCTGGCGGTTTGGCACTGATTGATAATTGATTCAGTGGTTTTAAACCCAACTCAACCAGTTCAGCCGCGTTTTCAGACTGCAACTTTACCTGATCAGCTTGAACTTCGGTGTTTGATCTAAAAGTAACTTCGGTTACTGGAATTAATTCTGAATCGTTTATTGTTGGCAGTGCATCAAATACCGGCTTCTCTGCTTCGACAGGTGCTTCGACAGGTGCTTCGACTTCTTCGACTGCTTCGACTTCTTCGACAGGCGCATCGACTTCTTCAATGTCTGATTTCTGAAGCCGACTGAATTCCGCTAATTCAATCGCATGAAAATCGGCAAACTCATCGAATTCGAGATCAGCATCGCTGGACACCTCCTTATGGACCTGAACTTTTGATTCAATCGCAGGCTTTTCCTGATGTTTGAGGGTGTCTTTATTAAAGCCGGTAACCCTGAATTGGTCAGGTTTTGCGTCTTCAATCGTCTTTTTAGCATCTGATTGATTTCTCACGGCAGCAGATTGAGAAATGGCTACAATTTTACTTTTTTCAAACTCAGGTGGAATTGAGAATAGCGCAGCTTGATTCACAGCACAGCCACTCAGAAATAGGCTGCACAGGCAGGTAACGATCCATGACTGAATTGTTAAACACCTCATGAATTCAGACGCTCCATAAGTAAATTGCCGGCTTTTCTCTAAACTTCTTATAGAAAGCCATTTTCTGACACCTCAGGATCAGGAGTACTCATTATCTTTTATCGGCAGGCTTTAACGGGGCAACACATCTATCCTCAATCAATCGACAATGTCTTTGTATCATCCCTATACCCCCTGTTTGGCAAGCTGAATACATTTCAATCACACAAAAACACTATACATATAACACCTCAGTATCGGGCTGAATCCTAATTTATTTTAGGATGTTCCAATGTATCACATGAAAAGTTATCGAGTCACGTTCACGATTTATCGTTTATATCACGTAATGGAGATTGTCGGTTTGTAATGGTTAAGACGCATGGTAGTTTGAAAATACCCCACTTGATTAATTAGGACGAGTATTCCGTTTGTGTAACCACAACCTTTACATTTTTGTCAGATGTTTGTGCTACGTTAAAAATGATTGACATACCATTTAGGGAGTAAAGATAATGTAGGAGGTGAATTACAGCCATAAAGTAGTGTATACATATGGATACATTGCCCAAATACTGTAAGACCATTGCGCAAAGGTTCCAGGGTCAGTCTGGTTACGGATTTGCTTTTGTTCAATCTCCTCCAATCGTATTGCAACAAATGGCAGCTATCACATTTTTGCCATGACAAGTTCGCGCAGTTCAAGGAACTCGAAGGAGTATCTCAACGTGAGATTTTTAAATTGGTTGAATCGGCACCTCGGCAAAACCGAGCCCTCCCATAATCTGCAGTTTGACAGCTATCGCGAAGACGGCAACGCAAAACTGGAATTAATTCGACTTGAAGACCGAATCGTCCTCAGTGTCGGCGTAGGCCTGGGTGGTGTCACAGGTGATGTTCTTGAACTCAATCTTGATGCACCCACTGATGAAGCGACTGTTTCTGTCATTGATGGCGGCGCAACAATTCAGGTCGATGATGGATTAAGTCTTCCTACCAGTATTATGCAACTGGATAGCACTCAGGTATCATCGATTCTGGTTACCGGAACTGATGCTTCACAAGTCATCAATTTTCTAGGCCAGGAAAATCTGGTCCTACCCGGAAATATTGATCTCGCTGGTTTTACAGGCGATGTCAATATCGGCATTCAAATTCAGGTTGGACCGGGTGAAACTCCGCAATTCAATCCCGCATCAGCGGTGACCTATCTCGGCCAATTTCAGCTGACAGGAGATCAACTGAATGTTGTACTTCCAAATGAAGTCAATGCTGACGATGCTTTTATTATCCAAATTAATGGCCCTGACCTTGAAATTCTTGACCCTACGGATCTTACCACTCCCCTCTTTTCTGCTCCTACTGCATCAATCAATTCCATTAACGTATTCGGTACTGATGGAGAATCGGACTTACTGACGCTGGATTACGGCACCGCCGGATTGACTGACATCGCAATCACATTTAATGGAGGTAGTGGTGGCAATGATGCTTTGGAGTTTGTGGGGGGAACCTTTGATACCATTACCCATGACTTAATTGGCCCCACGACAGGATCGGTTGATTTCGTCGACAATGGAATCACAGAAATCAGCTATGGCGGCCTGGAACCCGTGTTTGGCGTTTCGAGCACTGCCAATCATATCATCATCAATCTGCCGGCGAATACAAATGATGCGGTTCTCGAAAATACTGCTGTTCTAGGTGAAATGCAAATCCGCAGCTTGAGTGAGGCCTTCGAATTCACAACATTTTCGATGCCTGCTGATTCGCTTACCATTAATACCACGGGCGGTAACTCTCTGGTCGTCTTCGATTCGTTTGATGCCACTTTCGCGCCAACAAATCTGATACTATCAGGAACATCAGGTGACACCTATCAACTGTCGGGCAGTGATCTATTGGCTGACTCAGTTTCATTGACACTCTCAGGAGGTGCAACCCTGGATCTGGGTTCTTTCAACGAAACGATCGCTGGGCTTACCCTGGAAGATGGCTCCGTCATCGCCACCAGTGGAGTTTTATCTCTACAGTCCGGTTTAGAACTCCGCTCAGGTACCGTCTCAGCAGATTTGAGTGGAACAGACTTGATCAAAAACGGCTCAGGAACTGTCATTCTCAGTGGAACAAATTCATTTACCGGTTCTACCGCTGTCCAAAATGGTATGCTGCAAGTAGAAGGAAGCATCACGACAACTCAAGTTATCATTTCTTCTGGAGCTACATTAAACGGTTCAGGAACCGTTGATGCACCTGTAACTGTCAACTCAGGTGGTCATCTCGTTCCGGGATCGAGTCCTGGAATCATCAGCACTGGAGATCTGACGCTAGCCGCTGGCTCTACATTGAACATCGAAATTGATGGAACGACAGCAGGTACCGAGTACGATCAAATCCAGGTCACCGGCACCGTTGATGTGACGGGAGCCACTTTGAATCTCATCAGTACTTTTACTGCATCCGCCGCCAATGAATTCATCCTGATCGACAATGATGGCGCGGATGCTGTCACCGGCACCTTTGCTGGTCACGCTGAAGGGGCTTTGCTTTCCTTTAATGGAAATCAGGTCTTCATTTCCTATCTGGGGGGAGATGGAAATGATGTCGTACTGACAGTCAATTCACCACCCGCCGCTTCGAATCAAATCTTTGCTGTCGACGAAAACGCGATCAACACCACACCCGTCGGTACCATTGCTGCAACAGACCCGGACCTGCCGCCCGACAGTCTGACCTTTAGCGTCACGGGAGACTCAGGCCAATCTGTATTTAATGTCAGCACGTCAGGTGACATTACGGTGGTCGATCAAGGTCAACTCGATTTTGAAAACAACTCTTCCTTTGATCTGGACATCCTTGTGACTGACAGTGCTGGTGCAACCGACACTGCCACAGTGACAATCAACCTGAATCCCCTCAATGACAATGATCCCGTCGTCATGAATCAGATCCGTGGCGTTGATGAAAACGCCACCAATGGTACAACTGTTGGGGCTGTGATTGCTGCCAGTGATGACGATTTACCCGGCGATAATCTCACATTCTCCGAAGCCGGAGGATCGGGCGCAGCCGCCTTTGACATTACCTCTGCAGGACAAATTGTCGTCGCTGATCAGAGTTTGCTCAATTTTGAAACCAACCCCACTTACACACTTGATATCATTGTTGATGACAACGCCGGTGGCACTGACACCGCAACAATTACCATCAACTTGAATGACCTCTCTGAAACACTATTTGTGAATCCATCCGACTGGTCCGTCAATGACATTACTTTAGTCAGAGACGGAAGTCAGTTGCGAGTACTGGAAACGGGGACGGCCAACGAAATCGTACCCTCGCATACCTTTGCCAACATCTCCAGCGTCATCATTACCGGCAATGGAGTCGATAATACAACCCGAATCGAATTGAGTAGTGCAGACATTACTTTAGCTGGTGGCATCAACTTCAATGGCGGTGCAGGTTCCAATACTCTCGTTGCCCCCAATCAAACAAATGACTGGGATATTGATGGTTTAAATTCAGGAAGCTTGCTTTCAGGTTCTGTCATTTTCAGTAATGTCGAAAACTTAAACGGCAATTCAAACCCTGACACATTCGTCATGCAGGATAATGGACAGATCACAGGAACGATCAACGCAGGTGGTGGGTTTGACATAATAGATTTCTCCGCCGACAGTGATGTGGTAACGTTCGATTTGACGTTCGGTAGCGCAACAACTGTGTCCCTCGGTGTCAGTCTTGAGAAAATCGTCGGCGATAATACACAGGATCGCATAACCGGTGATACTTCCGGTACCACCTATCAGATCAACGGAGTGAATCAGGGTCTTGCCGTGGGTCTGGTTGAATTTGAAGGCTTCAGTCATCTGATTGGCGGCGCAACGGGAACCGATAATTTTCAATTCATCGGGGCAGGACAAATCACGGGGTCCATTGATGGCCTGTCGGGCAATAATGTACTCGACTATTCTGCTTCCACTGTTGCACTGGATCTGATGTTAACAACTACCGGTTCGACCAATGGTTTCGCTGGGTCAGAAGCTTCTACTGCGACTTCGTTTAATAACATCAATACCATCATCGGCAGTAGTAATACAGATACATTGACCGGAATCAATACGGCTGCAGACTGGTTGATTGATGGCAGCAATCAATATAGTTCAACCAACACACTCGATTTCAGTGGATTTGAAAACCTGGTTGGTGGAACGAACATTGATACGTTTAATATCACCGGCAGCCAAACTCACAATCTGCTCGGTAATGCCGGCAATGATATTTTCCAGTTTCAGAATGGCGCGACACTCAATGGAACCATTGATGGTCAATCGGGTGCAGACAGACTTGATTATTCTTTGGTATCCTCTTCAATCGATGCAGCACTATTGGCAAATGGTTCTTTCGATGGATTTCAAGGCACCGAAACCGCCATCAGTGGCGGATTTGACAATATCACCGAAATCATCGCCGGTTCAGGAGTAGCCGACCAGTTAACGGGCCGTGATGCACAAGCCACCTGGAACATTCAACCTGCCAGTCTCTATGGAAGCGTCACCTCGCTCGCCTTCTCAAATTTTGAAACTCTACAGGGTGGCAGTGACATTGACACCTTCAATGTAAATGGTGTGCACTCACTGAATCTTTTAGGTGGATCAGGAGCCGATCTCTTTCAGTTTAGCAATAATGGGTCTTCCATAAATGGTATGCTTGATGGCCAGGCAGACGATGATCATCTCAACCTGACGAACTTCACCACCGGCTTGTCTACCAGCTTAACCAGCCTGGGAAGCACCGATGGTTTCGCAGGGACTGAGTCTGCTAAGTCGCTTACCTTCCAGAACATGAACCAGTTAACAGGTGGCTCTGGCACAAACTCATTGACGGGCATCAACAGCCAGGCAAACTGGACCCTGAATGGCACCAATAGTTATTTAAGCACAAACACACTCGAATTCAGTAATTTCATCAACCTGCATGGTGGTACAGACTCTGACAGTTTTGATATCACTCCCGATACAGAAGCCTTCCAGGTATTTGGTGGCGATCCCACCAGTAATCCACTGGGTGATCAACTCAACATAGATACCACGGCGGCAGGAACAGCGCTGGTCACTTCCACTGGAGTTGGCGCGGGTACTATTACGGGAACATTCCCGACCATCAACTATAGTGAAATTGAAAACTTTGCTATTTCAGGTGTGGTAGATGTCCAGGTTGATGGCACAACAAACAATGATGTGATCGAGATCCTCGTAGTTGGTCCAAATGTTGAATATCGACTTGGAGGCACTCTCATCGGTTCCAGTTCACTGGCGGACACAAATCATATCACCGTGAATGGTGGTGACGGGGATGAC
>JAHZKX010000031.1 GCA_022600195.1 Planctomycetota bacterium | reverse complement strand
GCCGCAACTTTCCAACAGCAAAGCCTGGGCCAATGCTCAATCTCACAACCCGAAACCTGACCGGCGCAACGCCGATCGAATCACGCTGCGCAGAATTTCCAGCTCAGCGATTGCTCGCAGTACACTTGATTAAGGACTAGTGCCAAAAATGATCCCGTATTCACAATTGATACAAACCAACTCACTCGACCAGAGCTTACTCAAAAAGTGAACGCGAATCCCAGTTTTATCCGATTGGCCAGAGATGGCTCTGAAGCTGGATACGGGAGTAGAGGAGGGTTAGCACAGTTCAGACCGTGATGCACTTTCAACGTTGATGGATCCGTCTGGTGAGCAAATATTCCCTCATTATTGAGCTGTGATGAATTCAAAATTGCGCCAAGTATTATAATAGGTGCCTTTCGTAATGAGATGTAACGGTTATAGGAATCAGCGTCAGGCTAACGATTACGTGATTTACGCGAACTATGTTTCGATGAGTAATTTAGGCCCTGTTTTACAGTGCTGACAGAGAGTCATGCACTTTAATCGATCCCTCGAATTTCGGAGATTTTTCAAAACTTTTTTATTGTGTTTGGGATACCTCTCTGGCAAAGTAATAGCTGCTCACAAACAAATGTATTTGAGTTCATGACAGTGCGTAATGTTTTCAGTTTAGTCACTGCATGAAGCATTTGAGATTTACCACTTTTGCCAAGCGATAAAAAAACATGCTCACAATATCAAAAGACGTACTGCCACAAACTTTTCTCAGCTACATCGCATTCCGGATTGCATTCATGGATACTCTGGAACGAATCGCTCTGGCTAAGCAGGTGGGCGATGATCCGTTTGAATCATTTGGATATTTGACCGAAGTTCCATTCCTGCGAAGTGTGCCACCACATGTGCAATTGGATCTCTTGTCAGTAACCTGGGCCAAGCATCTGGCCAGCGAGCAGGTCCATGGGGATCTGGTTGATGAGAGCGTGGTTTACTCTGTCTGCGAAACGGCTGCCCGCATCATTGATGAACAACCGGATGAAGCACGACGTTACCTGCAGGGGGGGCCGTTAGACGTCCACATCGCCATTGATCATTTTCTTTCCTCGGAGGTTCGCAATCTGCATTTGAATCTTTCGAATGAAGGTGACTTTTTACTGATTAGTCAATTTCAGGATATGTCACCAGAAGAAGCAGTGCCAATGAAAGAAGAATTTGGGATTCATGAAGAAGAAATTGAACCGATGTTTGATGTGTTAATGCAATGGTATATGTCGGTAGATTTCATGCCGAGCCTGGAAGGTTTATTGCAGGAACGGGAAGTTGCCAAGGCGATCACGATCGTCGGTTTGAAACAGCAGCCGCTTTGCTAGAATGCGTCCATTTTCATTATTACTGTTTCGATAGATAGTAATGTACTCGATCCAAATGGCTCTTGAGACGCTGGAATAAACCTGGATACAGGCTGGAGCAATTACAACGCTGCATCAGAGGGGGAGATCAGGAACGGTTGTTATCATCCGTTCCTGTTTTTTTTCGTCTTTGCTTAAAGACGTCGAGCCGTTTGCGGATGGTGGCTTCAAAGCCCCGTTCTACGGGGTGATAGTATTCTTTCTCGACACCCAGATAATCCTGATCAACCCAGCCTTCTTCAGATGCATGCGCATATTGGTATCCCTCGCCGTGCCCCAATTGACCGGCACCAGAATAGTGACTGTCCTTTAAATGAATCGGCACCGGGAGTAGAGTTTTATTCCTGACATCATTCAATGCTTCATCGATGGCGACATACGAGGCATTCGATTTTGGGGCTGTTGCAATATAGGTGACGGCTTGTGCCAGTAGAATTCGACCTTCTGGCATTCCAATTTTTTCAATGGCGTCAAAAGTAGAGGTTGCCAGGATCAATGCGGTCGGGTCCGCGTTCCCAACGTCTTCAGCTGCAGCAATCACAATCCGGCGTGCCAGAAATCGTGGGTCTTCCCCTGCTTCAATCATGCGCGCCAGCCAATATAAAGCGGCGTCAGGGTCACTGCCCCGCATACTTTTAATCAAGGCACTGGCTGAATCATAATGATTATCGCCATCCTGGTCATATTGAATCGCCTTTTTCTGGATCGATTCCTGCGCCACCTCCAGATCGAATTTTCGTTCCGTGCCAGATAGAGATAACACGCCAATTTCCAATGCATTCAGAGAGCGCCGGGCATCACCATCGCAGACTTCGATCAGAAAATCCATTGCTTCCGGATCAACGGTTACGTTGTAGCGAGCCAGTCCCCGTTTTTCGTCGTTCAGAGCCCGTTGCATTAACGTGCGTATGTCTTCCGGCGTTAATGGTTGAAATTCAAAGATCTGACTGCGGCTGATTAATGCGGAAACAAGCGAGAAAAAAGGATTCGAGGTCGTTGCGCCAATCAAAGCAACCACGCCCGATTCCACATCGGGCAGCAGAACATCCTGCTGGACTTTGCTGAAATGATGTAATTCGTCGATGAACAGAATCGTCTGTTTTCCACCCGTTGCCAGTTCGTCACGTGCTCGATCTAACGCAGCACGGACTTCTTTAATACCGGCTGATGCGGCATTGAGTGCTTCAAAACGTCGATCCGATTGGAGAGCGATAAGCTCCGCGAGAGACGTTTTTCCGGTTCCCGGAGAACCATAGAAAATAAGAGATCCAATGCGGTCTGCAGCCAGTATCCGACGAAGTAATTTGCCCTCGCCTAAAAAGTGCTGCTGCCCCGCGAACTCTTCCAGCGACAGCGGACGCATCCGCGCGGCCAAAGGCCTGGCCTTTTCCAGATTGCTGGATTCCTGCTGGTCGAACAAGCCCATAAAAAAACCTCCGCCACGTGATTCAGACGCGGGTATATTAGAACCCGTGATTGCAAAGTGGGAACCTGATAACCCGGGTTGTGTGAGCCGGATATACCGGATTTACACGCGGCCGAATTTCGGGGGTCCCCAGTTTAGTATTTGTAGGGTCAACTCACGATTTTGAATCAACATGACAGAGGCATATTCCTCTAATCTGTTATGTCTTTATTTTACTGAATCGCAATACGCAAAACAAGGAGTTGATTCGATAATTAATTTTCAATACCGACAACAGATATTATTTTTTGTGTCCTGTAGCGGTTGCTTTCTTTTTTTGTTTTCGCTGTACCAGATACTCAACCAGATCTCGCAAATCGTCTTTGCTGAGCTGTTTGACAATTTCTTCCGGCATCGCTGATTTTCCCGAAGCCCTGTCATCAATCTCTTCTTTCGCGATACGACTGATCGTACCTTTGGCATCCATTAAAATGATCTCTTTGTCGGTTTCCTTTCGTACAATGCCAACGATCACTTTACCGTCATCCAATGCCAGCACTGCCGTCTCATATCCTTTCGCAATCGCTTTGTTCGGAGCCACCATTGCCTCCAGTAAATAACGTCGATCCTTGTCAACGCCGATTGATGATAAATCGGGACCGACTTCGCCTCCGTTGTTATTTATTTTATGACAACGGCGGCACGAAGTATCGCTGCGACCATAAAAGATATCGCGTCCGCGAGACGCGTTCCCACCGGCCAGTGTTTCAATATAGTTCGAAATTACATCATCTTTCGGGCGGCTCTGTTCGAATTCCGCTCTTAGACGATCCAACGTGGGGGTCTGTTTCTGCCTTGCTGCATTTAATAAGTCTAATTGTATTGCGGCGGAGACATTGTGTTTGTTCAATCGTTTCATCCAGCGAACTAAGATCTCCGTTGCTGCAGGCGTCTGCATGTCTGCCAGGGTCTGGATGGCTCCCTGTTTTTCCATGGTGAGACCTTTTTCGATGGCTTGTTCCAGAAACGGAATGGCTTCTTTGGGGTGATGTTTGGCCAGAATATTTCTGCCGGTCACCCGCAACGCAGATTTATTGTCTTTGATCGCCGTTTGTGCGATATCAGTAATTTTCCGGTAGGAGAGTTTGTCTAAAGCTTTCAAAGATGCCACGCGCACATCTACCGGACGTTTCGTATCGACAACCATTTCCGCCATCTGCGGCGATGCTTCTTTTATGCCGTATTTAGCTGCCAGGACTGTACCCGCCTCTTTGATTTTTTCCGAACTTTGAAATAGATCTGTCACAATGGGGCCTGCAATGCCAGCCAGTTCGATGGCGTCACGATTTATGAGCGGTTGCCAGCGACCCAGAACCCGGTCGAGAGGCGAGGGTTCGTTCCATTGATTCAGTTCTTCAATTGCTTCCAGTCGCAATGCTTCGGGAAATTTGTGTTCCGCGGCAATTTTTGCGATAGTTATCGCGTTATGAGTAGCTCCCAGACGGAAATTGGCATTCATCACGCGTCGCAGGAGTGCGTCAGATAAATCAGGGCGAACCGAAACCGCAGCCAGATCGGGCAGGGCGGCGGGGATTGGTTCATCGTTGATCGCGCGGGCTGCTTCAAGAACCACCAGTGGATCAGCGTCCTGTAAAAAGAGACCAACCTCTTTTCGCTGCAGCCTTCTGAGTGCCACGACTGCAGCCAGACGCACTGCCGGCGATTCGTTTTTCGTAGCGGCAATCAATGGGGCGGCTTTACCAATGCGGGCCAGAGCCAAGATCGCCGCATGCCGCAGCATCGGGTCAGCGTTATTATTTTTCTTGAGCAATTCAAACAGAGCGGGAATCGCGTCCGAGGCATGAAGTTTTCCAAGCGCCAGGGCGGCAAAGTATTGCACGCGGCCATTCGCATCTGATAACTGCGAAATGATGACAGGTGTCGCAACTTTCCAGCCTGCTTCTCCTGTGACTTTCGCGGTTTGGCTGCGGACTTCGCTGTCCGAATCGTTGAGCAGACCTTGAATGCCCGATACGGCAGAGCTGTTTTTGCGTCCCAGTTGCCCGATGCCCCAGATTGCATGCAGACGAGCGAGCTGCTGAGACGATTTCATCGCGACGTTTTGTAATGCATCGAGGGCACCTCGATCCACGAGGGCAAATTGTGCCTCAGTGCGGATTCTCTGATCGGGATGTTCCAGTAGTTTTACGAGCGTTTCAACAGAACGTTCTGCGAAGCCGGCTTTCATGATCTCTGCTGAATGTGCTTGTACGGCTGCTTTAGCATGTTCGGTATCGGTAAAGCGATAGATACGACCCTTTCCCAAGCCGTTCCATCCGTTAACCCAGTCGCTGACATACAAGCTGCCGTCGTAGCCGAAATCGACATCGGTGGCGAGGATCGACCAGATAAACTCATGAGAATCGGTCAGCTCAAACGAGGCACCCTTTGGTTTGACGGCGAATGAACGAATGCCGCTCATTGCCGGTGTTCCTCGGAAGTCGGCCAGAAAGAAATGTCCTTTGTAGCGATCCGAAAGACCGACGCCCGGATAATGCACCAGGCCGGAAGGGCCATCTGCCAGATTGATAATGGGTGGCACCATATAAGCAGGCTGTCCTGCATGCGCGGGATGCCAGATTTTTTCCCGGTTGAACGGACCTCGATCGGTCAGATATTGATAATACATACGCCAACCGGTATCGCCTCCTTCCACAACATAGACCCAGCGCGCTTTATCGCCACTGTCTGAATTGTTATCGCCGGTGAAGAGATTTCCGTAATCGTCAAATGTCAGTTCTTGTGGGTTTCGTAATCCATAAGCAAATTCTTCCAGCTCGCTGCCATCCAGATTGCAACGGAAAACGGCTCCTGTATCGGGCCGAAACAGGTGATTGCCTTCTTTGGTTTTAATGTTGTATCCCCGGTCGCCGATGCTGAAATAGAGTCGACCATCGGGCCCCATTTTCAAACCATGTGAATCGTGTCCGCGAAAGGCAACCCGCACACCGTAACCACTGCTCAATTTTTCGCGTAGTGTCGCTTTGCCTTCGTGGGCTGTATCGCTCAGTTTCCAGAGATGCGGGATACATGTGTAATATACGTTGCCTCCACGCGCCAGGACGCCTGCGCCGGTGCCATCCAGAATACCATTGAAGCCATCCGCGAATACGCTGGCATGGTCTGCTGTTCCGTCGTTGTCCCGATCTTCCACCAGACGGATGCGGTCATGCTCCAGTCCGTATTGTTTGAATTCGTCTTTAAGATGTTTCTTGAACATTTCCAGACGCTGTGCGACCGATTCAAGAGCCAGATCATCGTGCAACCAGTTCATGTGGCCACGATTGTCTTCTACACCTTTTCCCTGACGAAATGTTTCCGCAACATAAAAGCGTCCCTGCTCATCAATGCAGAATGCCACCGGGTTAGCCAGAAGTGGCTCGGCAGCAAACAGGTTGACCTGGATACCGTCGGGAACGCGGAAACCCTGAATCGCCTGTACGCCTTCTTTTGAAGCCTCGGCGATGGCGGGTGTATAAGGAGTTTCAGCAAATCCGGTTTGAGGGGCGATCAACGTCAGTAAACAGAGGCAGATAGCAGGCAGTACCCGCTGATGCAAAGACGACATTTTTAGACAGTGGACAGGAAACAAGGTGACACTCCTCGACGAAGATATGAGGCAACAATCAGGTGGCAGGTGAAGATTTCACCATATCTTAACGCTCTGGTTAACCAGTTTACAGCCTGTGATTCTCCCAATTTGCCTGATCAATACAGATTTGAATCTTGCCGGAAAAAACTTTCCAGAGCAATTCGAGTACAGGTCTTTATAAACTGGTTTGCGGGCGGAAATCTGAGTACCATGAAAGAGAGAAGAAAAAAAACAACAGCAGGCAAACAGTTCATCAGGTTTGCTTAAATAAGTGTACGAATTCAAGATATCGGGTGCATAGCATACTAGAAACCAGGTCAGTCCATGAAAAATGTAGTCAGTCTTATTCTCGGCGGAGGTAAGGGCACACGTCTGTTTCCACTCACACAACTTCGCTCTAAACCGGCAGTTCCATTAGCGGGTAAATATCGACTGATTGATATTCCGATTTCGAATTGCATCAACAGCGAATTGAGCCGCATCTATCTGATTACCCAGTTCAATTCGGTCAGTTTGCATCGCCATATCCGACAGACTTACAAGTTCGATTCGTTTGGTGGCGGGTTTGTGGAAATTCTGGCGGCGCAACAAACGATGGAAGGCACTGACTGGTATCAGGGCACTGCTGATGCCGTTCGCAAGAATATCCGCGTGATTGAACAATCGGGCATCGAATATGTCCTGATTCTGTCCGGCGATCAGTTGTATCGCATGGATTATCAGAAAATGCTGCAGACGCATATCGAGTCGAATGCCGATGTCACAATTGCCACGGTGCCGCTCTCCAGTGAGCAGGCGTCAGCGTTTGGCATCATGCGCGTGAACGATGAAGGACGTGTGGAAGGTTTTCTGGAAAAGCCACAAACCGAAGAGGAGCTGGCGATGGTTCGCACCTCCCCCGAATGGATCGATCAACAGGGCATTGAAAGTAACGGCCGCGATTGCCTTGCCAGCATGGGCATTTATCTGTTCAATCGCGATCTCTTAGTCGACCTCTTAAAGAAAACGGAATATGAAGACTTCGGCAAGGAAATTTTCCCGATGTCCATTCGCACGCATCAGGTGCACGCGCATCTGTTTGATGGCTACTGGGAAGACATCGGTACGATCCGTTCCTTCTACGATGCCAATTTGGCGCTGGCCCATCCCAAACCTCCCTTCGATTTTGTGGTTGAGAAGGCTCCCATTTATTCCCGCCCCCGTTTTCTGCCACCAACTCGTTGTGAAGGTGTGAAGATTACGCGCAGCCTCATTGCCGACGGATGTGAAATCGACGAAGGCTCAGTGATTGAAAACAGCGTGATCGGCCTGCGTTGTCGTATCGGCAAGAATGTGACGATTCGCAATTCCGTACTGATGGGAGCCGACTTCTATCAGGATGATTCGAAAGCAAATCCAGATAACCTGCCTCCCATCGGCATTGATGAGGGCGCGTACATCGATGGTGCGATTGTGGATAAAAACTGTCGCATCGGAAAAAATGCCCGCGTCGAACTCAAAGGCCACACCGATCAGGACTTCGACCATACAGACGTTTTGATCCGCGACGGCATTATTGTCGTACCTAAAGGCACCGTCCTGCCGGACGGGTGGCAGCTGTAATAGCGGATATTTAGCTACAATTGATGCCTGTTTAGTACCGGAGCATCATTTTTACATTCATTTAGCAGCCTGAAAAGGCTGCTTTTTTTGTAAGATCACTTGAGATTACGATGCAGTGTACACATAATGGACAAAAGTAGCATTGTGGTTTGGTAGTAACCAGATTGCGCCATTGAGATTTATCGGGAGATTCAATCATGAAAAAAATCATACCCTTCATCACAGTTCTATTTGTCTGTGTGGCTGCAGCTCATGCGGAACCTCCTGTGAAATCTTATAAGATGGGCTTCGAAACAATTTCTGTTTTCGAATATAAACAGTCACTCAAAAAAGCGGGTAAGGACATTCCCAAATTTCCTCCCCGAACGGGAAATGCTCTGATTGTGGAAGAAGTCAGAAGAAATTCACGCGCTCAGAAAGCTGGTCTGCAATTTCAGGATCTGATTCAAATTGTGAATGGAAAATTACTCAGAACTCCTGCAGATGCAGATAAGATCTTACAAAAAATTACATACAAGGATGAGCTGAAACTGGGAGTCATTCGTCTTGTAGGAAAAAAGTGGAAGCGAATTGAAGTAACAATAGAGCCCATTTCTGAACTGGAATATCTTCGTTCTTATTTGTTTCGATATCAACAATTTGATTTTGACTATTCATATAGAAAATTTGTGAGGCATCCAGCAAGTCCTGTTTCAAAATCCGACAATAAGAATTTTCAGCTCTATTATACATCAACCCTCTCAGGCCAGCCCATTACAATTTATTTGCAGTTATCCCTGATGTTACCAGAAAAGTCTTCGTATGGGGATCCCTCGATTATGTATGGTTTTATTATCAAAACAGATACTGCCAAATACAGAATAGTCGACATCAGCGAGATTGATGTAAAAAAAAGAGCGTTTAAAAAAAGACTGACTGAGGCGAAGAAGCTGATTCAGGCAGCACAAACCAAAGTGACTGAAGCTGAGAGTAAAAATAAAGCGAAAGAGGAAGTCACAAAACTGCTTAAGGAGCTTGCTTTGGCCAGGGATCAGTATCAGGAGATTCAAACGGCTCAAACAGAATTTCTAAAGTTTACACTTAAGCAGAAAGAACAGTCCGATGAGGAAAGTCGGAAACGATTTAGTATCGCCTATGACAGTCAACTAGGAATTATTAAGGATATGCTGAACAATCTCGTTGAAAAAGTAAAAACGGGTGCGGATATTCCAGAGAGTGATCTTTTGACTTTAGAGGACAGAGGGCTGGGTAGACAATTTATCGACATGGCAAGAATAATCCAAGGTTGGAAATTATACGATCGTTCTTTAAAAAAATCACAATTGAAAATGATAGAAGATATCATCTCATCCAGCAAAGTTACGGTACATTATGAAACGGTTCCAGACAAGTCATTCGAAGTAACTCCCGAACAGAAGGAACGGATGGAAATCGTACTCAAAGTTTTCAAGGCCGATGGAGGCGAGCTTGCCGATTAAGTTGTCGTGTGCAGTTCCTGAATTGGTCCAACGATCTTCAAACGTGTTTCCCTGGTAGTGCTCTCTGACTTTTCTCTGATTCTTTCAAACAATCATTCTTATCATTGATTCCCATTCTCAATTCTCTACACTGAATGAATCTTTCTCAACCTTGGATTCATGGGGTCTTTGATGCTGTGCTTGATTCGCTTTTTATGTCTTACCGTCCTCTTCTGCATGCTGGCCAGTAAATCGTCGGCGGAGGATACTGGCTATTTTGATGAGACCAAAGCAATCACGTTGTTTGCCTTTGATAATGTCTCGATCCCGTTTATGCAGAATCTCAAGCTGGAGATGCGTTCGCTAAAACGGCATCCGGCGAATCCGGTAGTGCATCGCGGTAAAGCAGGGGCCCCCGATTCCTGGGCAGTGCAGTTTTATGGCTCGGTCATTCGTGTCGGTGATACGTATCGCATGTGGTATGTGGCGGCGGGCGATGATCGGCTCGATAAAACTGTACCACGTTCATCTCCCTGGCGCGTGGCTTATGCTGAAAGTAAAGACGGCGTGAACTGGACCAAGCCGAATCTGGGTCTGGCTGAGTACAACGGGAATCGCAATAACAATCTGGTGCTGATGGAGCCTCGACTGGGAACCGTTAATGTCAAGGTGCTGTATGATCCCGATGATCCCAACCCGAATCGAAGGTATAAAATGGGGGCGCATGTCTGGTTTCCCAAGAACAAAGTCAGGCTCGGTACGTTCGCCCCGTATGGAAGTGCCGATGGTTTGACCTGGAAGCTGTTGATCGATTCTGAACCCGTGGGTGCAGAGCTGCCACAAAAAGACATGGTTTTACCCGCGTTGCATTTCGAGCCGGTCGGCGGTCTCTACAAGTGGGATGGCCTGTATTATCTGAATGGTCAGAACGCGATTGTGGCTTCGCGTCCGTATCATGGGCGCGTGGTGCGGCAGTTTATCTCACCCGACTTCGTAAACTGGTCGCATGCCAGCACGGTCGGCTTTGTGCGCGACATACAGCACAAACTTCTGGGACCGGGACGAAGTCGCGAGGGAGAACAGAATCATGAAGGCGTGAGTGTGTGGAATCGCGGGAATGTGCTGGTGGGTATTTCAGGAATCTGGCACGGCGCAAAAGACTGGGAAAATGTCACCGTCGATCTGGGCTTTGTCGTCAGTAACGACGGCGTTCAGTTTCGCGAGCCGGCCCACGAATGGGTGTTCCTCAAGCGTGGGAAAGATGGTGCCTGGGATCAGGGCGGTCTGTTGCAGGGGCAGGGCTTCGAAAACATCGGCGACCAAACGTTCGTTTATTATGGTGCCTGGGACCCGCGCCACTGGCAGGGATCACCGCCACGAGGAGGCGTCGGCATTGTGACACTGCCCCGCGATCGATTCGCCACATTAAGAGTTGACGAAACGACAAAGGGCAAGGGAGACTACCAGCTACCGAAAATCAAAAGTGAATTCCTCACCAAAGCGGTCAACCTGGACGGAAAAAAGTCGCATCGTTTCTTTGTGAACGCAGACGGCCTGAGTGAAGACGCCCATCTCAAGATCGAACTACTGAGCTATAACGCGATCCCTCTGCCCGGTTACTCAGGTAAAAACGCCGCACTTCTCAGCAAGAGCGGCTTTCAAACCCCCATCCAATGGAACGGCAAAACCGACATCAAAGACCTGCCAGATCGCATCCGCGTGCGTGTGACTTTCGAAGGTAAGCAAAAGACGAATATCCGTTTCAGTGCGCTCTATATGCAATGAATGGTAGTCTTCGAACTTTGATTATGAAGCTCTTTCCGTAATAAGAAGAAATATTTGCAAGTAGTATTCTACGGGGTACCTGGCCGCTTTGTTTTGCCGGGCGGCTATTTTGATGCGCCCTGCACCTGTCTCACCAACTCAGCGTGCTTATAATCGACTGCGAACCAGCAGGCAATCTCTTCGGGTGTGGGGAGATTATTCCAGGCGGTGATGAAATGGAAACTGCTTTCGCTGCCTTTTGTTAATTCAGGCAGGGAAATCGACACTCCCTTCACACTGCTTGTAACAGCATCGGGGTAGACTTGCTGTTGCGCTGGCAGTCGTGCGTTGAGACACTCTTCGTCTTCAGTGCCTATCATCAGGATGGAATGTTCGTTTTCCCAGGAGTGCGCGATTAGATGCTCTCCACTTTCAAAGGAGTGATCGGAATATTTCCGTTCCTGCAGTCGGCATTCGAAGATCAGGTCTTCCACAGTCTCATGACAGTGGACTCGTAATAAAATTCCCAAACATCCTTGAACCGACATCCCAGGTGGAAGCGCAGGAAGCAGCGGCACCGAATCAAGGTGAATCGAAACTGCCGGCGTGACGCCGAATACAAAAAAATTAACTTCACCCAGAGGTGTGTCGATAATGAGGTTTTGCATGTTTTATATGTACTTTTATAGTAAACACTGAAAGTAATCACTTTAATAACTAAAAAGACAGAGTCAATCTGTTTTGGTTCGAGCCCTAATTGGTTTTTGTCGACTTCATGCTAGAGATGCTCTAAACGAAAAAAACGCCCGACAAGGTAGGGGCACCTTGTCGAGCGTTTCCTGTTATCTGCCGTTGGGATCACTTTGATCGTTTACTTTAGAAGCTGGCAGTGGCCAGTCGTGTCATCTGTACTGTTCCGAAGAGTGCTTCGCCGTCGATCTTGTCGAGGACTTCCATCTCCAGAACTCCGCCAGATTCAGCAACGACCTGTCCGAAAACGGCTTCGTCAGTAATGGCAACACCGTTACACTTGGTAATGACCATCCCCGGTGTGAGACCGGCGATCGCGGCTGGTGAATTTGCTTCGACTGATTCGATGCCCATTCCTTTGCCGGGTAACATCAGACCTTTGAGTCCCAGGTACCAGCGGACGTCTTCGATGATCTCGCCGCCAGGTACTTGAAAGTCGCAGGTGGGGTAAACGTAGTTGCAGTAGCTGAAGTCAGCGGGAGCACAATTCTGCAAAGGAGTGCAGTAGTTGAACCACCACCAGGAGTGTCGAGGTCGTCCAGCGTGCCAGGGTCTGTGACCATGACCATGACCATGACCATGTCCACCGTGACCGTGTCCGTTACCATGCCCATGTCCGTTGCCATGTCCATTCCCGTGACCGTTGCCATTACCATTTCCATTACCAGGCATTGGCTTGGGAGGACGTGGTTTTGGAGGACCGTTTCCTACAGGAGGACGAGGTCGTGGTTTGGGGGCTGAATTGTTGTCAGGTCGTGGTCGTGGACGAGGTTTGATTGTACCAGGACGATTTGGCCGTGGTTTAATCGTACCCGGTTTGACTGTACCCGCAGGTCGTGTGAAGACACCACCAGTAGGTCGCGTGAAGATTCCGCCACCAGCAGGCTGTCCGTTACCAATGCCTGGATCAAGTGGTTTGATCTGAGGCCGTGGCTTAGGAGCCGAACTGTTTACAGGTCGAGTTCCACCAAAGGGACGGGTTGAAGGTCGTGTGAATCCGCCGCCCGCAGGCTGTCCATTACCAATGCCCGGATCAAGTGGTTTGATCTGAGGACGTGGTTTGGGAGCCGAACTGTTTACAGGTCGAGTTCCACCAAAGGGACGGGTTGAAGGTCGTGTGAATCCGCCACCAGTAGGTCGTCCGTTACCAATACCCGGATCAAGTGGTTTGATCTGAGGACGTGGCTTGGGAGCCGAATTATTAAAAGGACGTGACTGAGGTCGTGGTCTGATCGTACCAGGACGATTCGGTCGTGGTTTCATTGTACCCGGTTTGACTGTTCCCACGGGGCGTGTTGATGGTCTTCGTGTGGGAGTCATCGTACGTGGTTTGGGAGCCGAATTCACAGTACGCGGCCTGGTAGACGATGTCCGAGAACTACGACTGCTTGATCTCTGAGGAGATCGGGTTTGTGACGAACGACTCTGATACCTTGCACGTGGTGCTGATGAACGTGCACTTTGTGATGAACGGGATGATCGCTGGGCTGAGCCTGAGCGTGATCTTCCTCTGGCATCCACATCCAGAGCAAAACCGGTAAAAACCATTGCCAAGACTATTAAGCTGAGTGCTGTACGTTTCATTGTTCTGTCTCCTGAATCTTTCTAGTTAGTATTAAGTGAGCGACAGAAAATGATGACTGGCCGCCCCAGATTGTTTGACAGGTCACATGCCTGCCTACCTACTCAGCGAGAAGCCGGAGAATCTGTTACAGGAAAAACGAGAAAAATTTGAAAAGTCTGTTTTTTAGCTGTTTTACGGTGTTTTCAGTCTTTGGCTGAAACCGGAAAGGCCAGTGCAGCTTGAAATGTGGGGCGGGGTGCTGGATACTGGAGAGGCTGGCGGTAGGTTTTGCTCTATCGCTTTCTGGTGTTTTTACGAACTTCAGCCTTTCGCTGAGCATTCCATAACGATCATAAATAAAACAGGAATCTGGATTATGAAGAAGTGTTCGATTTTTCTAGCCGCGACTCTCTTGCTTTGTATTACCTTGCCAGTATTTGCGGCGGAGAAGGTCAAACCAGTGCGAATGGGCACCGGCTTGATGACATTTGATACGGTGCCGGGCTGGGGCCTTGATGAAGAGGGTCGCTCTGTACTCGGACCCACGCATGGCGGTGTGGTGATTGACAAGGCTGGCAACATCTATACGAGCGCCAGGATCGGCGTGGTTGTTTTCTCGCCCGATGGAAAAGTGGTCCGTCGTTTTCTGGGAAAAGAATATTCCAACATCCATGACATGGAAATCCGGGACGAAGCGGACGGCGAATTTATCTACGGTGCACGTAACGCAGCCGCCGAAGGAATTAAGTTCAATGCGGAAACCGGGGACATCGTTCTCAAGCTGCCTTTCCCGAAGGAATCAGGACTGAATCTGAAGAAGTTTGCCCCGACGGCGATCACGGTTGCCCCCAATGGTGATATTATTTTGTCCGATGGATATGCAAGTAACCACATTTTCAAATTCGATAAAAACGGCAAATACAAGATGCACTTTGGGACCAAGGGGAACGATCTCAAGCAATTCAACACCGCACACGGGATGACGCTGGATACACGTTACGATCCGCCACGTCTGTTGATTTGCGACCGCAACCACCAGCCCAAGGGACGTCTGCTGCATTACGATCTCGACGGAAACTATATTGACGAAGTGATTACCGGACTGGGAATGCCGACCTCTGTTTCCGTTCAGGGAGATTATGTCTCCGTGCCCGACCTGCACGGTCGAGTGGTGATTTTGGATAAGAGCAATACGATCATGGCGGTCCTCGGCCACAATGTAGATCCTAAAACCCGCGTGAACTTCAATGTGCCGCAAGACAAATGGATCGAAGGCGTCTTCAACGGCACGCACGGTTCTTACTGGGACAAGGACGGCAACCTGTATGTGCAGGACTGGAATGTATCCGGACGTCTGATGAAGCTGGTACGCGTAAAGTAGGTTTCCGAAATTTCACTATTGCTTTCTCATAGGTGGATGTGAAAATGACACCGGATGAATTTCGTGATCGATGGTGTGACGTTGAAGATGAGGGGTTGATTCTGTTCACGGAAGAAGCACTTGCAGGAATTTCTCTGCCCGAGGATTCCCGCGAGTTTCTAATTTTCGCTGGTCTGCCTGATGCGGCAGCCCCCTTTCTGGATTTTAAAACACCGGCATCGGGACCACTACCCAATGTCGCCGAGTCTTGGCAGCAGGGAGCCGGATTCCGTCGCTATCGTATCATAGGAAGTAATGGTTCTGGCGATCCCGTCTGTATTGATGAAGCAGAGAATGGACAAGTGGTTTATCTCAACCACGATTTCAATTTCAAGCGTGTACTCAGCAATTCATCGATACCGGCACTGGCCGAGTCATTGGTTGTTTATCGAGAATTCATTCGAGAAGTTCAGAAACGAAACGGTGAAGACGCGTGGTTGGATGGTGACATCCCAGAGGATGTGCTGGAGTCGATTGATGGGGAATTGAAGCGGATCGACCCAGCGGGGATGCAGCCTGGTTGTTTCTGGTCATTCGAATTGGAACGGCTTCTAGAAGAACAAGAATGACTATTTCATCTCGCACCCCTGAAGGATTTCCCAGTCATTGCCCCCTGTGTGGAGCGAGCGTCAACATCGAGTTCTCAGACCCGGCAGGCGATGCGCCCTGTCCGCAATGTGGTTGTCTATTGTGGGCCTCTGCGGAACTTGTCCAATCAATCACGAGATATTCACTAGATTTGCTCGGCACTGCGCCTTATGCGATCACAGTAGATACTCGGTTTTCGGATTTGAATGCTGATTCTCTCGATTCTCTAGACCTTGTTGAGCTCGTGATGAAGTTAGAGGATGAGTATGATATCCAAATTCCTGATAATGACTACGACAAGATTCAGACGATCGGGGATGCCGTACGATATATTAATTTCAAGCGAAGAGAGTAGTTAAACAGAAGAAAAGTCCTCAGCAACACCATGATCGGAAAATCATGAGAGATCAATTAGAGACGAAAACAAGCCCGCTCATCACCGCGATTACTTCAGATCCGCGTTGGGTTTTAGAAGACGAGCTAATGGTACATGTTCTGGGGTTTACTCTCTATGGGTATGCGTTTGGAGTTGGCAGAATAGTATTTTTGATGGATGTTGAAGAAATTAACGCCAGTGTATCGCATCAGCTCACCGGTCTGGGCATAGGTCCTATCTATGCACAAGGGCTCGTAGAGGCTGCTTTCCATTCTTTTACAAATGAGGATGATCAATCAATTCATTCACAATTAGTAGATGTA
Organism: Planctomycetota bacterium; assembly: GCA_022600195.1. Lineage (GTDB taxonomy): Bacteria > Planctomycetota > Planctomycetia > Planctomycetales > Planctomycetaceae > Gimesia. The sequence continues at coordinate 3,558 of JAHZKX010000031.1, read as the reverse complement.
GGACATTCTCATTTTGCGTCAGAGGATTTAAATGAGTGCGTGGAGTCAATATTCCAGAATACTGAAACTTTAAGAGAAACTCAGTAGTGAAGTGAGAGAGATCTTGATAGTTGCAATATTGTCTGACTGCGAATGGAATAGGTGCTAGACGATGATTGACAGCATAACCACACGAAGCGAACAGATTGTGTTTTGATTCACGAATTGATCTTGCCCGTTGATTATGTTGTAATGATTCTTAATCTGAGATTTGTTTTTCGTCACTGATTTCGAGGACGGACTGTCACACGCATCGATAAGGAATCGCAACATGCCTGCACGAAACCGGACTTCCCAAAAAATTAAATCTGTTTTGTCGTTATTCATTCTGATTACTGGCTGGTTCTCGGTTTTCGTATTCCAGGTCGCTTTGGTTTCGAATCTGGTAGCTGCGGAACAGGGCGGTTTACTGACGGACGATTTTGAAGAGTATGCCGACGGGCAATCGATCATTGCTTCCGAGAAATGGAAAGGTTTTGAGGGCTTCCCCGGCAAAGTCAAGCCGACAGCGGTTGTGAAGGGCGCTCTGGGTATTGATGGTTCCCAGGCGCTGGCTGTTTCGCATGCAGAGCCGTTTCGGACGGATGGCTGGGGCGTGCGAAGGCAGCTTGCAAAACCCGTTTCGACAGGCGTTGTGTGGGTGCAGTGCCGATTTAAACCTGCGAAGGAATGGAAAACGAGCACGTTCTTTGACCTGCGAGGAGAGACATCGAAGGACATTATCGCGAGAATTGCCGTGGCTCCTTTTCAGGAAAAAGGGGTGAAGGAACTACAGATGCGCTGGCATTCGGTTTTTAATCGACCTTATTGGCGAGTCTACACCAAAACGGCATTGGAACAGCGCTGGTACACGATGACGGCACGCATCGATTTTGATCAAAAAACCTATGCCTGCTGGGCCGATGGTCAGACTCTGGGTGAGGAACTGCCGCTGACGAGTGATGCTGCGTTATCACACATTTATCTGGGAGTCGCCGGGACGCCCGATGACCCTGCTCTGATAGATCAACTCATTGTCTCACGCACCGCGCCGGCTGGCTTTACTTTTCCACGGTTGTTACCCGAACCGGAAGACGATTTGATTTATCGGTTTGCCGCTGTAGGAGATCCTCAATTGGGCTTTGGTGGGTTTGAGACCGACAAGGTACGCTTCGCACACGCCATCGATCAGATTAATCGGTCGGGGGCAGAGCTCTCTTTCATGCTGGGCGATATGGTTCATGAAAAGCGGGATCTGAAATTATATGATGCCATGCTCGAACTGGTGAAGCGGTTTGAGAAACCCTATCACTATGTGCGGGGTAATCATGAGATACCCGAACTGTTTCTGCGTTATTTCTTTCGAGAGCTGCATTATTCGGTCGTCCACAAAGGTGTGCGATTTGTCGTGATTGATGCGGAAGGCAATCACGCCGGCTTGAACGACAAACAACTGGACTGGATCGAATCAGAATTCAAGCAGGCAAAAAAAGTGGGTGAAGAGATCGTGATTGCGCTGCACGTTTCTCCCTGGCAGAATAACGAACGTGGGCGCGGAAAGTACAATCAGATTGGTAAAGGCCGAGATCGTTTGCGGGCGATGATGAAACAATACAAGGTGCTGCTCAGTCTGAGTGGTCACTATCACCGCGCTTTATGGCATGGTTATGAAGAGGAAACGCATTACCTCGTGCTAGGCGGGACCGCGCTGGTCAGTCAGGGCGCATTTGGCTGGTGCGCTTTTGATGTTTATCCCGATCGGATTGTCGTGCATCAGAAGCCTTTGTTCTTTGCCTATGAGAAAGCAGATGCAAAACAGATTCATACATCACGTGGCTGGCTCAGCTATAAGGAACTCAAAGCGAAACACCCGTATGCACAACAGGGACCGCTGACCATCAAACGTCATCGACCTGTTACCGAGTAATCGTGTGAACAAAACATTGGATCGCTCACAAAATTGAATAACCGCCTTAGCGAATCTAAGTTCGAGTATGCGGACATTCAGACTATGCTGTTTTTTGTGAATTGATGTATTCCGAATGCAGTTCATTTCGAAGTGGTATTGAGAAATATCATTCGTAGTTCTGTTGAAATAATGTTATGCTAATTGAATAATCAAAAGGCTGTTAATTCTTTTAACGAGTAAATCCGATGGATAAGCCAAGATACACCGAGAATCAGATACTACATGGCATACGAGAATGCTGGATTGACGCAATGGGTACGGATCGACCGTTCGACGCGGAGACTCGTATTGATTTGCATATGCAGGCAAATAACGAATGGGATATCGACTTAGCAGATATCTTTTTCAGGTTGGGCATGTACTTTGGAATTGAGTGTCCAGATGATGAATGGTTTCAAGGATTGGGAATTGATAAGCCAGTCACCAGTATTGAAGAATGGGAGCGAGACATCGCCCCCGGTTTTACTTTCGGGGCATTGGCTCGATTTATTCAAGACAGAGCCGTTGCGAATTTTTCTTTTCAACCAGTGACGATGATCAATCGCGAGTGTGCGACTGCGGGAGCGTTTTATGGGATCCAACAAGTTTCTGAGGAACTTACTGTCTCTAAGCATCCCTCTTGTCAATTTGGGCCGAGTACGAAAATTATCGATGTCTTTCGTGGGAATGCGTTACAGGAATTCTGGTCGCAATTGAGTTGGAAGTCTGAACATCGAATTCCCGAACTACCTGCATCCTGGCGTAATATGGGTATCAGTGGTATCGCTGAATATTATTTCTATCTGGGATGCTTCTGCTATCTCATTGCTGGTGGCGTTGCATTTTATACGTCAAATATCATATTTATCGTACTGACAGCAGTGGTTATGTTCTGCGTTCAATATTTGATTCACATTGATAACGTCAAACGCAAATACAGTACCAATCCGCTCCCACCTGAAATTCAAACGTTTCGTGATCTGGCGATTGTGATTGCCAATTCTGAATGTGATGAATTTCAGAAGACATAGCCATAAGAGAGTCGTCTGTCATTCGGCATTCGCAGCCCAATACACGCCGGAGGCGATGAGGGATTTGGGTCCGTTTTTCATCTCGGGATGAGGACCAAAACAGATGACGCGACCTGTGCCAAATTTGGAGCGGATGATGGCGTGTGTGCCGACCATTGCGTTAGCAGGGGCTCCGTTACGGGCGACTTCGGTGTCATATTTGGCTAACACTTCATAGCCGGGCAGGTGGGGCTGATTGTCGGGAACCAGCAGTGGGCCGTTTGCATAATAGACATTGAATTTTGCTTTTGATTTGCTGAGTACTTCACGCCCGGAGGGAGTTAAGCTGATGTCAACATTTTTTCTCCCTCTTGCCCAGTGTTGTCGGTCCCAGACACGGGCGTTGATAACTCCGAGTGACCATTGATAATGTGAGGAAGCGAGATAGGCACCCGCACAGATTCCCACAAAACCACCACCGTCACGTACAAATTTACGAATCGAGGAGCGACCCTCTTCTTTGAGTTCTTTAGCCTGTCGGCTGCCACTACCGCCGGGGCAGATCAGGACGTCATAATTCTG
>JAHZKX010000030.1 GCA_022600195.1 Planctomycetota bacterium | reverse complement strand
TCCCCCGCTGCTTCAGAAATCAGAACTCTCGACTACCAAGAGTTTGACTCATAAATCAGTAGGTGATCATCTGGGCGCTACGCTTTTAATACAATTTACCACTTCCCGGCAGGCGCTACGTTTTCTGGCCGGTGTTTACAATTTGTTCAGAATAATGCAACAGGAAGACCGAGTGATGTTTTTTGCATGTGGGAGCCACCAAGTATTGAACACGAAATATTAGGAACGGAAGTTTGTCTCTGTTTTCCTGAAGCAACTTTTATCCGTGGATTTGACGTGGACGAGACAATTCAGCCAGATATTGAAATGTACCGCAATGACGAAATTTTCTACATCGAGATTGATACTGGAAAAGTTCCTTATGCACGACAAAAAGTTCGATGGGCAAAATACGAAAACTATGAGGGTGTGCTTCTGATTGTCACTTCTTCACAAATACGTTTAAACGGTCTAATTCAAGGAGCAGATGCAATTAATGAAATTGCACTCTTCACGACTTTTGAAGAATTATTTGGAGAACCTCGCGGTGAAATCTGGCAAAACACAAAAGGTTATGTAGTCGTTCCTGACAGTTTGGTTACTCACAATGATGGAGAATCTTGGCTGTATTCATTTGTTGAGGGGCATGGACTTTGTCCACCTGATGAACTTCCACCATTTCGTTCGGAATATGTGAAACAGATTCAAAAACCCCAGCAAATCAAAAATACGATTGCAAACATACGAGCATATATCGCAAAGATCGAATCTATAGAAGGAAAAAACGGTTCTGCCGGTTTGGTTCGTGCTGCTGCAAAATGCAGAGACGCGGGTCTCAATGAATCAGAAACAACAATCGAGCTACTTCACTGGAATCGAGGATCGACTGTCAATCCGCCGTGGTCGGAACCTGAAATAGCAAGGGCGGTAACAAGAGTATTTGGAGTACATAACCATGCAAAGAGAACGTGAAGGAATTTATGTTACAGAACTTCCGTATGGTTGCCTTGTAGCAGTCATCATGCCCACCTGGGGAATGGAAGAAAAAGAACAACCCAAACAAGAGCCGCTAAAAACGAATGCCTGAAGGAGGTTTATCGTGAAAATCACAAAAACACGATACGAAGCAGCCAAGAAGAAACTGCTTGAAATGCAGAAGCATAAACAAGTAGTAGAAGACTGGAACAATGCGGTCAAGGATTGCCCGATCAAAGATCAGATTTCAGCAGTCAGTATCAAGGACGGTGTTGTGAAGCTGGAAATAGAAAACCGAGTGATCAAATGAAGCTCCTCACCGTCAACGATGTAGCAGAAATCCTGAAAGCGAGTAGGTCGTTTGTTTATGACCTGCTTGCCAACAGGAAAATGGCATACTTTACCGTTGGTGGTAAACGTCTTATTTCTGAGGATGATTTGCTTTCCTATCTCGATTCGCAGCGGGTTGAACCAACCGAAACAAAGAAGAAGAAGGTTTCACGCCCTAAACTGAAACATATCAAACTTTAGCCAGCCGCTTTTTTTGCTTGTTCAAGCATGTGATCGGGGGAATGAGACAGATGTTGATACACACGGGAAAGCATCGATGGGTCTTTGTGTCCCATCAGGATCGCAACCGTGAGTGGATCAATCCCCTTCTGCAAGGCATGAGTTGCCCAGCTATGCCTCAACGCATACAACGAAAAATTCTTCCCTGTCCGTTTTTTGAGGCGATAAAAACGACTGTTGACGCTGTCCGTTGTCCAGGGAATCCCTTTTGTATTTCGGAACAGATTGCCCTCTGGAAATTTCAAAACCAAACGCTTTGTAATCTCCAGTGCTTTGTCGGACAGATAAACAATTCGCAAACCGGTTTTTCCTTCCGATTCAGGAAAGACCCAACGGCTGTTTTTCAAATCGACATGTCGGGCTTGCAGACGCAGCGATTCTTGTGGTCTGCACCCCGTTTCCCATGTCGTGACCAGCAGGTCGAGGAAAGATCGGTCTTCATATTGTGTCAGAAGCCAGTCAAATTCCTCCTGAGAAAAGATGACCTCTTTGCGATTAGCAGAGGGAATCTCCATATATTCGATGGGGTTATTATCAATGTAGCCTTGCTTCAATGCCCATGTCATACATCGTTTAATGGAACGCAGATAGTTTCTCTTCGATGTTTTAGAGAAATTGTATTCATCCACCCATTCTTGAGCGTGATAAGGTCGAATATCCCCCGTTCGGAGATCAGGGTATTTCTCAGCAAAGCGTTGGAGCCGGTAGCGATACCATTCGTAGGTATCAGGGGCACGATGTTTTTGTACCCATTCGAGAAAAATATCGATCAAAGCAACAAGAGATTGGGACGACACTTTGCGTTGCACCGGTTGCAGCATGAGTTGGTGGAACCGCTCATACGCTTCCTGCTTGTCTTCTCCAAGATTGTGTTGTTGTCCATTGACGGTCACGAACCACGCATTGCGAGACTTACGAAACCACGGTTTTGGTTGACGAGCCATAATAACCCTCCAGCTAAAGTGAAAGAAAACACCAAAGCAGGCCGAAGGGCTTGTTTAGCCTCGGGTGTTGCCGCATCCGAGGTTTTTAATCTAATTTCTCAACTGTGGCACAGAATACCGTGCCGTTTACCGTGCCATTGTTACTTCGAATCGTCGTAAGTCAAGTACACCCGGAGGGAGTACCAAAAATGCAAAAAACACCTTGGAAATCGAGTCTTTGCTAGAGCTGTGGCGAAATGGTGGCGAAACTGATCCCCAAAAGCAGAAAGTGCTAGAGCAAATTAAGATTCTGCTTGAGCGGCTCAATGAATTGTAATCACCGCCACATCACCGGTCATCTAATAGGGCAATGATCATGTTCTTATCATGTTTTTGCAGGTAGAACAAAATGTCATTTGACGACTTAATCAACGACTGGATCTTAAGAAAGCCGTCGTTGATGCCTTCTTTAAGTGAGTACGTGTAGACCGGTTCGCCAAAATTCTGCCGAAAGCTAGTTACAAAAATTGTATTTTTCAATGATGCGCAAACAACTCAATTGTATTCAAACCAAATGCTACCTCCGCCAACACGGTCAGTAATAGTAAAGCCATCCATGTCTTTTGGGAAATTTGTGGCATTGTATGTAGAGCCATATAACACTCTTGTTTTAGAGTTGTGCATGAGAAAAGCATACAAAAGATACTGCTCTTCCCAAAACTGCATTGTATCGACATTCTGCTTAGGGAAAACATACGGAAGGAAAATGTCATGAAAATGCACGAATATCTTTTTATCAATAAAGGGCAACAGCCTTGCAACTATGTGAATAACATCTGAACCTTCTTTAACTGTATGTGTAGAATCAATGAATAATACATCACCATCGGACAACTTTTCATTTAGCTCTTCAGCCGAAATATCTTGCGCTCTTTTAGTAATCAAATTGATATCTTTTTGTGCTTTCAAAATATCACTTGGAAAAGGCTCATAACAAATAATTTTACTTTCATCATCATTTTTTATCGAAGCAGTTTTAGCGATTAGGCTGGAATAACCACTACCTATTTCAATGATATTATTAGGCTTAGAATTCCGCACAAAACAGTAGTAAGCCATTGCATCAGAATGGGAAAACATTCCATTTTTCTTAAAATCTTCGAATTCCAATCCACATATTTCTTTCGTTTCTAACAACTCTTCCTTATAGGGCAATAAAGATTTCAAATACCCCCCCATTAATTCGTCAACAAATACGGATGGATGATTATAAATTTGTCTATTACGGTTTTCTTCGTAATGCCTATCAAGCTCAGAACGGATTGGAATTGGAGAGTAAAAATTTGATGGAGTAATATTAATCCCTTCGTTTTGACAGCACTCTAAAAAGTCCCAAGTCCAAATCAATGGAATATTTGCATCACCATTCTCATCAATTATGTTCTTTATTTTTCTTACTAGTGAGACTAGAGAATCATCCGGCATATTATAAGCCTTTTAAAAAAGCATGACTTAGTTGTTGTGTTACAGTTTTCAAGTCGTTAGCAGTACTCCAATTTGCCAACTTTATCTTAGCGGAATCTGGCAAATACTGGGGCGATTGTTTCCGGCGCCGGTGGTTAATATCCATCTGATATTTTAGCTGCAATTGCTGATAGCAAATAATCATTCGGCTTAAAGCCTACCCCATGTGGTGACATCCAATCTTCTATCAGCAAGTCCTGAGAATACCACAGCCCGCGTCTTTATGAAGTACATCGTCGATGTTCTTGAAGGTTTTTTCGAACAAGGTTGCTGATCCTAAGGGAAGTCCAGTTACTGTCTTGTATGCGACTCTGTAATCAAGAGAACAATGGCTAGGTCTAGTATGTATTAAGTCTGCCAAAGATATTCCCCCCCCCCCCAGTATAGCCAGTGAATAACCAAATTGTCAAAGAACAATTGAGAGTCTGATGTCACAGTTAGAAGCAGAGATTCTGAGATTTCGCGCGGTCATGTTTCATTACCTGAAGCTCAATGCGATCAGGCCTAAATGTGTATAAGAAGATAGGGGGTAAAACTAAAAATTATACATTTTAAGGCAACGGGTTGTGTTATGAATTGGAAGAAAATGATGATATATTATGGAACTAGACACAAGCGGTATAGCGAATACGGAGAGGCGTTAATCCATGCAGAGAGAGAAAAGTGGAGACGGCTAAAAACAGCCAGCCATCTTTTTCTGTGCGCTATTGAGAAGCGTTTTAATCAGTACTATGGCGACCTATTAACTTATCAGAATAAAGCCGTTATTGACCTTGGGAGTATATTAGACTTTCGAGAAGATTCTAAAATCGAACACGTTGTTTTGCTGAGATCTGTATATGTATTCCCAGAATATCGTGGTACTGGTGTGTTAACTCAAGTCTTAGATTTAATCAATCGTGCTGCCCGAGATACGGGAGCGTGCATTGTGGCTGTGTGCAACCCTTTTGAGCACGATTTTTTACCAGAGGATTCGCAAAACAGAAAAAAGCACCTGTATCATGCGAGATCTTTATATTATGAAAGTGATTATATTACTAAGCAGAAGCGAATGCGATCACGGCTACTAGATAAGGGCTATGTCAATTTGGATATCTCAGAATGTATTTCTAATACGATTCGATGCACTCCTCACGACACGTTTATCTTGATCCCCAATTCTGCAGACGCCAATTTTGTGAGATCCATTGAGAGTCGCCTATTGAAAGGTTAAATTCTAAGTGGTGGCACTTTTAACTTAAGATATGTTTATGTTACTAGTGCCCGTGTATGGCCGGGTCTATCGTGCTTATTGAGCTCAACCACAAATGGACTTACATAAAAAGTTACGGCGTTTGTACTAAGAAAAATCGCCGTTTTTCATTATTAAATTTGAATTTAAAAGAAATTTCCTCAGCGTTTCTCTCCAATTCAACTTAATGCGGGCCTCAATTTTTGAGTTACGGCAAAATATAACTGCCCCGCCCCATCTAAAACCACTCCATGCGGCAATAAGTAATATATGGAACGTAGCGGGCGCTGAATTTCAAAATACGCCCACAGCCGCTCTAACAAGTGCCATGTCATGATTGCAGGCAATAAGTAATTCTTGCGCCTTAATTAACATATGTGGTTCTACGGTAATCTGTCTGGTCTTGGCGGCTCCAATAGACTGAATTACTTGCACCTGAGAAACAGTCATTCCATACTCTCTCCGAACTTGATCGATATAAAATCTATTAGAATGACCAAATCCAAATTTTGATGCTATAGATCGTATTGCGTCACATCCACTTTTTTTTAATTGCTTAGACAATATATAATCTCCTTGATTGTATCATGGTATCTAAATTGAAGGCCCTATTTACTGCTTGAGCTAACCGTTCCGCCTCGTTTACAAACAGCATTGCTAACCAATCGCCCGTATTAATCTTTGCTGATACTAAATCTGCAGAGATTTTCTCATTCTGAATGCCCCATTTTAATTGAATTTCAAATATTGAATCACGAGGCAGGAAAATTAAATCTGTCATCCAATTAAGATGTGTCAATGCTTGGGCGCTATTGACGATGTTACGACTTATGGAGTCCATTAGGGCGCCCCTAAGGGCTATGTGTGAGAACGAGAGGGTTATCGTATTCGTATCTGCTTGATGGCTTAGATCGTGAATTTGGACCCGTAACGATGACCTCAGCGCCTTTAAAATTAAGCTGAGGTGCCATCTGAGATATATTTTGTTTAATCCGTAAGCTTCTGCAATTGATTCAGCATTAGCATCAACATCCAAAAAGTGTTTTGACTGCATAGCTATCGCAGAGATTTCAGCCTCGATTTCGCGCTGTATCTGATTGTTAAACATTCCAAGTATCTGACGAATGCTAGAATCAGCTTTTGTCTCACTGGTTACCATTGATGAAATCCTTATATAGATCTTTACTACTTATTATTAACAGCAACGGAGGTTGCTGGGAACTACTTAGCCAACTCACATCAGCTATGCATTAAATCGCCTATCGAAGCCCCTTCAGCAGCCAGCTGTACCAGTCCCCATACTGCTTAATAACTTCAAATATTCTAATTCCTGTTGTTTATGTCGCTGACAAAAAATGTCTCGACAGCCAACAGAGATAGACGGCTCCACGGCAGCAAATTTAATCCGTGGCTATATCATCATTAGATATATACACATATCTCTTCAAAATCCCTGAAAACGTACTCAACTCTTTTTGAAACCTTTATAATCGGCGCCCATAAAATGGGATTTGCAGAAATTGATTCAGCCTTTGTACTTCCCAAACTATTCCCCTCAAATGCTAATCAGTAGTTGTCTATCGCACCTAAGCTGAATGACGAACCAGCGCTACTAAACTGTTTTAGAATAAATTGAATTTCTTTTTTCAAAAACTGGGTTTTCAGGCTCTTTGGGCATATTATATTTCGGGAAGGCATTGATGATGTCGTCAGTCAGTTTATTACAATAAAAGAGCTATCAGGAGATTTTAAAAACATGAATGAAGAGAGGCGAGAGCAGGAATTTTCTGAGAGGGAGCTGTTTATGAAGACACGCCCATTACAGATGAGAAAGTCGGCAGTAATGAGAGAGTTGAGCATGGGGGAAACTAAGCTGGATGAATTCATACGCAAAGGGGAGTTGCGCTCTTATCGTATCCATAGTATGGTACTGTTCAACAGCGGTGACGTATTCGACTTTGTAATGAAATACAGAGGCCCACAAACAAACAACGATCTCGGCTTGGCTATATAGGAGGCTATCACTATGGCAACAGAAAATTCATTTACACGTAGTAATGGAAACCCATACCGTCGTATTGCGGTCAATGTGATGGGACAAGATAAACGAATAAACATAGGAGCGATATCTAATAGAGCATTCACAAGCTTATTACAGCTAGTTACTGACCTTGAAGGATTGAAAGCCGTTGGTGGTCAGCTTGATCAAGGTTTGTTAAGTCGCCTTGAAAAACTTGATCCTAATATTAGAGAGAAGTTGGTAAAGGTAGGTCTGCTTAAACAGCAACAAGCAATGCCTTCCTTTTCTGATTTCGCAGAACGATACGTTTCAGACAAGTTAAATACTCAAAGCATTAGAGCGCGAACGGCACGAGTCTATCGTGGCTCTTATAGCTTGTTTATTGAGTGTGTTGGCGATTTACGATTAGACCAAATTTCAGCAGAGACCGTCTCCACTTTCAAAATAGAACGACTAAAGACAAAAGACCGGAGCACAGTTGGAACCGACCTTAAGCGGATCAAGGGCGTACTATCACACGCTAAAAAGACAAACCTAATTTCTCACGATCCATTTTTTGGTATAAGTATTCCGGCACAGATACTGAAGCAAGATAAGGCTGACAAACAAGAGCGAGAGATTGATGCCACTGTGTTGAATCATCTAATGCATGAGTGCCCATGTCTTGAGTGGAAAGTTTTGATCTCAATTATTAGATGGACGGGTTGTCGGCTAGGGGAAGCTTTGATATTGCGCTGGTCAGATATTAGATGGGATGAAGGAGAGATTGTCATGAGATCCCCAAAGACAGAAGCTCATGGGAAACCAAATCGAGTTATGCCATTATGGCTCCCACTCAAAAATGACTTAGAAGAGTTGAGCAGAAATTCGGCGAACGAGCCGTATCATATCCTGAATAACATACTCAATTTGTCTACTAAGCCGGAGTTCGAGATTACTACTGACAATGGAAATGTAATACGCGAAGGACGATACGAAACAAATGCACAAACACACTTACGACGGATTATGAAAGCAGTCGGATTGGAGTGGGCTCAACCATTTCATGCCATTCGTACGTGTAGACGGAATGAGCTTGAACGCTCTGGGATTCGATCTACTGATATAAATGCTTGGTTAGGACACGATGCTAGAACAGCGGCTCGCCATTACTCAAGGTCACAACGTCAGGACCGAATCCATGCGGCTCAAGATCCGAATGGTGGTGGTGGCAGTATTGTGGCAGCCGTTGGCCCCCGTAGCGCCCCAGAGCGCCTTGCAAAAAATAGCAAGGTTGCCAGAAACACTGATAAAACAGCCATGCGGGACAATGCGAGGGAATACGAAAAAGAACTTATTACACCCGGAGGGATTCGAACCCCCAACCCTCGGTTCCGAAGACCGGTGCTCTATTCAGTTGAGCTAACACTGGAGCATGACCTTGCCATCCCTTCTCTGATAGCTAAAAATAGGGTTAGCGGGCCACCACTGCAGGTGGCCCGCTAGCTATTGTCATTTCTATTTGCATTTCTCAAATATGTCTGCTTGTTTTAATCTTCATTTTACGTAGATTTCACCAGCAAGAAGATTGAGGGTCGTATCAAAGTCAACAGGTATGTCTCGCAGCCAACGGGTAAATTGATGAATCATGATTCCGGCAGCACTACTCGCAGCATAGATCGTGCTCCGGGACGTACAGCTGCCAGTTTGAGCCTCAGCCTGTGCGAACAACGTTTCTGAATACCGACCGAAGTAATTCGCTTCTGAAACTGCCAGAACACGAATGATTTCGCCTAGCATTCTACCATCTGACCAGAATTCACATTTTTTATTGACCGACCGCCAGATTGCAGCTCGGGCTGAAATGGAATCGACACAGCAGAAAACAACTTCACCGATGGCTATCGTTTTACGATAGCGGTCGCAGTGAGTCATCACCTGGATCGCATCGTCAAGACGATGAATGGCATTTGCTGTCGCGTCCACTTTAGACTGGCCCAAGTCCTGAGCCAGATATCCCTGAGTCGTGATATTGGTTGATTCCACAGTGTCAAAATCAATCAGCTGAATCCGAGGCGTTCCAATCGCCGTCAGTTGCAGGGCCACCTGACGACCAATGGCTCCCACGCCAATAACGGTCGCCGTAACTTGGGAAAGCCGTTCAGTCGGGATCAGGTCACTCTGTCTTTGGAAACGATCCGTAGTAACGTTCAAACTATTCAAATTCGTTCTCCTTTCAATTCGTTTTCAGCAAAGAGCCAGTCTTCTTCCCAGTCTAAGTCTGTGACCAAATCAATATCAGACTGGAGTAGACGACTTTTCTGCTGCGGATGCACGTGGTCCAAATATTCATCTTCCCAATGCTCTGGATCACATCCAGCAAATGTTTGAGTGTAATCCCGTTTCACTGAGATCTCATATTCGGCAGTGGGACCCACATTAAACCTTAGACGCGCATATGTTTGACCTGTCCGGGCCAGAATAAACATCACAGCCCAGTCGGATCGACCAAAGACACGATCAAACGTTTCTTCGTCAGTTTGACTCGGCAAGGGGCAATCTCCCGGATGTGTATGAATCCAGAT
>JAHZKX010000029.1 GCA_022600195.1 Planctomycetota bacterium | reverse complement strand
GCCGCAACTTTCCAACAGCAAAGCCTGGGCCAATGCTCAATCTCACAACCCGAAACCTGACCGGCGCAACGCCGATCGAATCACGCTGCGCAGAATTTCCAGCTCAGCGATTGCTCGCAGTACACTTGATTAAGGACTAGTAGTATCAATGTAATTATGCAGCGCAAGGCCAATTTGCTTCAGGCTATTTTTACACTGACTTCGTCTGGCTGCTTCGCGTGCCTGTTGAACAGCAGGCAATAAAAGGGCAATCAAAATGGCGATAATGGCAATTACAACCAGTAATTCGATTAACGTAAAACCGCGCTTTGGCTTTAATTTTCTAGTCATGTCTAACTCCAGTAAAAAAAGAAGAAGAAGAATATGTATTTGAACGAATGTGAATTGAATATTCAAAATAGAATTCAGTGTATATCTGATATAATTCATTCTCTGTTATTTCAAATTTCATACAACTGCAATTGGCAATATCTTAGCAATTCTTACAAAATAATCGTTTTGTAATTCATGAACTGGGGAGTTACTATCACAGTCTTGACACATTAGAAAACTGTTTATTTTCTTCAGGAGAATTGTAATCGTAAATTGTTCAGGCCGTTTTAAAAACAGACCCTTCGCCTGTTAGAAAGTTGTCAGCATTGTTTGCCGTTTTAAGAAAAGCGAAATTCTTGCTTAAGCGATCAATTATCGCCTGCCTTTTTGGTCTCCTCTTGATGGTTGCTCTCACGAACCACCTACTTAACAGGCATGCACTAGGCCAAGCTGATAAAATACTGAAGCAGGCGGAAATTTCCCTTGCGAAACGACAGCCAGGTCCAGCAATTAATGAATTAAAGTGGCTCCTGAAGTATGATTCTGAAAATGAAAAAGCCATCTTTTTATTAGGGCAAGGCTACTACGACTCCAAAGAGTACTCTGCTGCTTTAAAGCAATTTTCCAGAATCTCCAAGGGCTCTCAGTATTATGGCCCCTCTTTGCTGAATGTGGCAAAATCATGCCTGCAAACCGCTCAGATGGAACAGGCAGAAGAGGCACTCGAGAATTATCTGGTTCTCTATCCCTCTGCATTGTCCGCACGCATAGAACTACAGTGGCTCTATTTCAATCAGTTTCGTATCCGTGAAGCAAAACACTTGCTAAGACAGGGACTTCTTCACGCAGAGAATCCCTATCCACTGCTTTATCATTTATTGCATTTAGAATTTAAACCTCCCATTGCCCAGGAGTCGATTCGTCTGCTGCAACGCATCAATCAAGATGCACCGGACCAGTCTTCGGTTTTAATGGCTTTAGGGTACTGTCACTGGAAACTGGGAAAAACCGATCAAGCCATTGCATTGATCGAAGAGTCACTTTCAACTGAGCCGTTTCGAGTTGAGTCGATTCTAATAGCTGCCGATTTTTATTTAGAACTAGGTGAAAAGGAAAAATGTGCGGCCCTGCTGAAACCACCACAGAGTTATCCAGCAGAAATCCAGGAATTGCTGCAACAGGATGATCGTTGGCACTGGATTCAAAGCCGACTTCTGTTTCAGAATCATTTGCAGAACGAATCGCTGAAAGAAATACAAACAGCAATTGAGCTGAAACCTTTTGAAATAAAATATCTACAATATTGTGGCACAATATTTCAGGCAATGGGACAGCTTGAAAAAGCCAGGCAGTTTTTTAATCGGGCCAAAACGTTATCATTAAGTCATCGGGAATTATATAAAATTGTCTCCAGTGGGGTTCTGAAACAGCCCACAAAGACGGATTGTCTTCGTATCTCACAGTATTGTGAAAACCTGGGAAATATTGACCAAGGGCGAGAATGGCAAAAAATTGCAGCGGCACTTCAGTAGGCAATAAGCCAGGTGATCGTGTTTTTATCTAGCAGAGTATGAAAGCTGACAGAGGTTTCCTTGGGGTCATTTAAATATCGTTTCCAGTTTCAAAATTTCATTCTAATTCCAATCATCCTCATTTCAGTGACTGGATGTACGGAGCAAAATCCACCAGTACCGAAATCAAAGCAATCGACATCATTGCCAAAAACAACGCTCCCCCCATCGATTTCAAAAAATACTAATTTACCAGGCCCTTTCCTTTTTAGTTCTATCGCAAAAGAATCTGGTATTGATTTCACATATTATGGGAATCCCAGTCCGCAGCACTATATGGTCGAACAAAATGGAGGCGGTGTGGCCTTCCTTGATTTTGACTGTGATAACCAACTTGATATTTTTTTTACAAATGGGTCACACTTCGATCATCCAGCAGAACAGGCAGGTAAAATCCATCACCTGTATCGCGCAGCCAGTTTGTCCCCGGAATCCCTACATTATGATAATGTGACGATCCCTGCAGGTTTAAACAGATCGGACTTTGGCATGGGTGTGGCCTGTGGCGACTATAACAACGATGGCTTTGTCGATTTATACTTATGTGCTTTTGGAAAGAATTCGTTTTGGGAGAACAACGGGGACGGTACTTTTTCTGACATCACCGATCAGACCAATACCAGAGACGAACGCTGGGGAACCAGTGCTGCATTTGCAGATCTTGATGGAGATGGCGACCTCGATTTATATGTCACGAATTATGTGGAATACAACAGACAGGATCCACCTTGTTACACTTCACTTAAATCTCAACGCATAAAAATATCTTGTGGGCCCATTGGCAGAATAGCACAACCCGATGTGCTCTATCAAAATTTGGGGGATGGCAAGTATTCGAATGTCTCAGTCCAATCCGGTATCCACAAACCTGCAGCGGGAAAAGGACTAGCGGTACAGATCGTCGATCTTGATGACGATGGGTTACTCGACATATTTGTCGCTAACGACACTACAGACAATTTTTTCTTTCACAATTCCGGTAACCTCACATTTGAAGAACGCGGATTAATTCAAGGGGTTGCCGTTGGTGATGATGGCATGCCTCAATCTTCCATGGGGATCGCCTGTGCTGATTTCAACCGCAATGGTCACTTTGACCTGTTGATCACCAATTTTGAAAATGCACCCAATGATTTTTATGAACAGATCGATACCGGAATATTCCAGGCATCTAACTCGCGGATGGGATTAGATACGACTTCCCGCCCGAAATTATCGTTCGGCACCATAGCCGCAGATTTTAATCTCGATCAATGGCCCGATTTGTTTATCGCCAATGGTCATATCTGGGATTTGGGTCGTGACAAAACTGAACATGAATATGAAATGACTCAACAATTATTTGCCAACCAGTCTGGAACACGATTTTTGGATGTTTCAGAGAATTCGGGTCCGTATTTTCAAGAAAAATTTCTTGGTCGCGCTGTTGCTGTCGGCGATATTGACAACGATGGCGATGCCGATTTAGTGACCTCTCACGAAATGAAACCAGCGGCTCTGCTCCGCAATGACAGTCCAAAATCAGGAAAAAGCCTACGATTAAAAGTAATTGGAATACAAGATGCCAGACAACCACTAGGCACTTCAATCAAAGTGGTCATTGGGGGAAAGAACCAGATCTTCAACATCCCTTCTGGAGGAAGTTTCCAATCATCTCATGACTCCAGAGTCATAGTGCCGGTTGGCAAAGCTACTTCTATTGATTCACTTACCATTTCCTGGCCTGGTGGAACGAAAGAGCATTGGAAAAACATCCCGATACATGAAGAACTCATTCTTCTGCAAGGAACTGCAGAAGAATGATCGTTTTTGCATACATGAAGTATCACTGACTCAGCAATTTGCAGATTGTCGGCTTCACCTCTTTTTCCTGCTTTTCAGTTCAAAGGGAAATTCTCCCCCCTCTACAGAGACATTCGCCATCAAAGTCGTTTTGTCAATGTTACTATAATGGACCGGTAGAGCTTCCTCTGCCCCCACGGTGATCGGAGCAATATCACTCCCCGGCTTATATGGTGTACCGTCGCTTGTTACTAATTGATTAATAACAACCCGATACTCCCCCGGTGGAACACCTTCTGCACCACGGATCTGTTTGAGTGAATATTTTCCCGATGCATCTGTCAGTCCTACACATTCAACGCCTTTCGTGGTGCCGCTCGGCACAAAGGTCACTGTCGCCAACTCCAGAGGATTTCCATCCAGATTTACGACTCCCATAACGGGTGCCGTTTCGGGGAGTGAACTGGAATCAGTGCTTCCTCCACATCCTGATACCCCAAAAATCAGGATGCAGAGAGAAAGACGATAAAAAAACTTGATAAACATAAGTCTGTTTTCCCTAATTTAAACAGTAATAATATTCTTCTGAAAAAAGTATTTCGAGTGTACCGTAGCTTACAGTCAATGAACGATTACCATTCACCAAGTACTTTCCCATCAGCCATCCTCGCAAGATTCTGCCGTATGGTGGTGTCGAGATTCTCACTTACAAAGTGAACCGAACCATCTGCTAACAGGCAATGCATCCCACCCACATGAAAACTTCCCGCATATGACCAACTTCCCAGCTTTCCCTGAGGGAGTTCTGGTGGACTCAATGAACTGTAATAGAATCGATTGACCGGGTAGGAAACCAGATTTAAGCCAACCATGACGTGACCCCGATACCCCCATGCATTTGTCCCACCGTTGTAAACATCCCGAGTCGTTTCGGCCATCATAATGGTATTACTGGTGCCGTCTTTGACATCGTTAAATTTACATTTACTGTTATCTCCAAACATACATCGACTTGTCGACGCAATCGATGACCAGTTATCACAAACGTTGTAATAGGTCGTAGTAGAGAAGTCATAGTTTGTTTTTGCACCACCATGTCCCGTATTCAACGGTGAAACTCCATAGCTTGATCCTGTAGCTGTGATAATTTCAGATGAAGAGTCAGAGGGACAGAGAAAGGCCACCACTTTGGTTTTCACAACTTCCGCATTGCCACTGGTGAAAGGATCGTCACCCGTAAATGCGCCAGTAGCAATACTCGATTGGAGGTTTGCAGGCTGACTTGAATTATACTTATTGTAGAGTACAGCTTGATCAAGGTAGGGCAACAACATTGTTAACCCGGTGGCATTCAGTTTGGGGGTTGTACAGCGGCCAATATGACCGGGAGGCAGCACTCTAAATGTATCGTGATAATTATGCAGGGCCAGGCCAAGCTGCTTCATATTATTCTTACATGTTGAACGGCGGGCTGCCTCGCGTGCCTGTTGTACAGCAGGTAACAGAAGCGCAATCAGGATTGCAATAATCGCAATCACAACCAGTAATTCAATCAGTGTAAAACCACGCTTTCGTCTTGGAATTTGGGACATTCTTAATCTCCAGTAAAATCTGAATCATGAATAAAATGAAAATAACTTAATGAGAATTGCTTATACAACATTCAGTGAATGCCGTTTTATTGAGCGAACAAAAGCAGTTCGGTAAGTATTTCTTAACAATCTTGTAATAGGCAAATTCAATGCCATTATTTTTTGTTTGCTAACAAATTCAGTTTCCATAGCAACGACAATCCAATTTCATATTTCGATTCAAATTCGATCACAAAATGAAATGAGAGATGACAACCCATGTGAAGATGACTTATTATGGCTGAGATGGAGTTCCTGAATCCCTCATCCCTGCAAAGAGAAACACACCTCATGAACCACAAGATGCCGCTCATCATCTGCATTCTGTCTTTATTCACAGGAGGCTTCGCTCAAGCGGACCAGCAAGAATTAAAAACCGATTTATTAATTGTGGGAGGCACCGAGTCAGGTTGGGCCGCCGCCATTCAGGCGGCGCGGGGAGGCGTGAAATCGATCACGCTTGTTCTGGATGGTGAATGGCTTGGTGGACAATACACCGAACAGGCGCTGGCCTGCGTTGATGAAAATAAAGGCCCGGGCAAAGTTGGCTGGGGCGTTGACTGGCATCCCATGAAACGTTCTTTTCATCGCAGTGGTCTCTTCAAAGAACTAATGGATCGTATTGAAGCGTTCAACACACAGAAGTATGGTTCACCGATGCCGGGGCGCCCCTATCATGGTCCCTCCACGTTTCGACCGGCTGAAGCTCAGTCCATCTTTCGCCAAATGCTGCAACCCTACATTGATAGTGGACAAGTTCGATTAATCACACGGCGCTATCCCGTTCAAGCCAACGTACACCGAAAAGCAAAGCACCCCCGGTTAACGGGGCTCTGGTTTGCTCCCGTCGGTTCAAAAAAACCGGACCTCTACATTTTAGCAAAATTAACCATTGATGCCTCTGACTGGGGAGAAGCCATTCAGGTGGCAGGTGCAGATTTTGAATTCGGAGCCGATCCCCGTTCACGTTACAACGAGCCGAGCGCGCCGCTAGATACCGCAGACTATCCACCTAACGAAATGAATCCGATTACCTGGGCCATGATTGTAGAAGAAGCTGATAAAAATACACCCATTCTCAAACCAGATCACTATGACGACCGCAATTTCGTGCGTTCAACAAAATTGGGTTCAGCGAAAATGAAACATCTCAAATGGGATCGACCGGCAAGAGTCGGAGGCATACTACATTGGCCTGACGCAGGAAAAGCATCACCACGTCAACTTTCGATTTTTACCGTGCGACGGATTGTTGATGGATACACGAGCAAAGACCACAAGACCAGTATCCTGCTCAATTACATGAACGGCCAGGATTACCCTCTCGAACGCTTACCACAACACGTCGTAGAAGCATTGGAGAAAACCGAACCAGGTGCTTCAAGGAAAAACATCGTCTTGATGAACCGTCAGCAGAGACAAATTATTTTTGACGATGCCAAACGTCATTCGTTGTGTCTACTGTACCATCTGCAAAATTTTGTGCATGAGCATGCTCCCGACAAAACGAACAGCTTCAGACATTTTCAATTGAGTAAGGAATTTGGAACAAAGGACCGACTTCCTCCCAAACCCTACATTCGGGAATCATTGCGATTGAAAGCGCTCTATATGATGCGCGAACAGGACGGACGCAATCGAGATGGTCGTCATAAAAAATTCGCACGCGAACGCTTTTCACATGTGATGTATCCTGATGGATTATTCGCCTGGCAATTTCATTACGATTTCCATCGCACAGGCCGTACGTACTTGAAACAGGAAGGCAACAAAGGGCCCTGGATCGACTATGAAAAACCCGGTCGAAACACCAGCCTCGTCAGTGATCGTTCTGTGTTTCCCTTGCGGAGTCTGGTTCCCATAAAAATGGATGGTTTACTGGGCGCACAAAAAAATGTGGGATATAGCAGTATTGTGAGTGCGGCGATTCGCCTGCATGATCAATGTGTTACCCTTGGTCAGGCAGCCGGCGCAACCGCGGTCGTCTCTTTGCAACAGGATATTCCACCAAGAAAAATCCCCTATGATCATGTACGTCTGGAGCAGGTTCGCCATGCCTTGTGTCATACACAAGGTGCAGGAGTCGCCCTATTAATCTGGCCTTATCGGGATTTAGCACCAGCGCATCCCGCATTTGTTGCCATCAACCGACTTGCAGCGCGCGGCGCTCTACCAATGGAAGTCCGCAAAGTTGATTTCCGTCCGGATGATCGTGCCACTGCTGAATGGCGTCAGGAAACCTCACGTCTGGCATTCGCAACGGTTGAAAATACGAAGCTGACTGAAACATTTCCCGCAGAGATCAATCGCGGAGAGTTTTGTCTTCAGTTGTGGGATCTAATTAAAGACCAGCCCGTGCGTCCCTTTCTTCGTTTAAAAATGGATGATGCAGACAACGATGGAATTCTTGACGTGGATGATCCTACCCCTTTCACTCCGGGAGAACCCGTACAATGGTTAAGCGCAAAAGTGTCGGCAGACCAGGATGGACTTGTGGAGAAAACGAATTCCACCTCTGTCCGTCGAATGAACTTCACTGGAAAAAAAGGAGAACCCGTCACCGGTTTTGAATCAGATCATGGGTATGTCTTTGACGACAAACGAGGCTTTGGCTGGCAACGCGATCTCAGTCAGAATCACCGAAAACGCAACCAGCTTCCCGAAAACTATCGAGACACGTTTATTTTCACACGAAACCATGACATATGGGAATGTAAGGTTCCCAATGGGAAATGGCTTGTCACAGTTTGTGTGGGAGACTCCGGACACGAACAATTCGGACAATGGGTCAAAGTCGAAGGAACTCAGGTCGTAAAAGAGGAAGCGACAGCAAGTGGCATCTTTCTCGAGAGGAAAGTCAAAATCGATGTTTCCGATGGTCGACTGACTGTTGAAATTGGGAAGTCGGATGCTGGCACAAACACGTGCCTCAACTGGGTCTGCTTTGAACCGGCACCATAAAAGCAGGAATGTTGTCTGTCTGCCTCTGTTTTCCGCTACAAACCGGTTCTTTTTCTGGTTATTTTGCACCCAGGTGATAGAATCATATTGAACACATCAAAGAATGACGATATAATTAAGAAGATTAATAATCTAAGTTGTTGCACTGCACGTGCTGTGCGATCTATCAACGGGAAGTGAAATCGGGAATGAAGCCAAAGAATCATTCAAACACTCACTCGCAACATGCCTTTACCGCGTTTAATCCGCTGGTTCCCGAAGGTTTGGTGTTACGCAGTCGACGTAATATGCTCAAGGCCTCGCTGGCAGGGCTGGCGGGACTCTCTGTGCCCAATCTCCTGCGCGCGTCAGACCAGCTTAAGTCTGTCGGCAAATCTTCTCTTTCCAAAAAAAGCGTGATCCTGCTCTGGATGACTGGCGGCCCCAGCCACATTGATACCTGGGACCCCAAACCAGAGCGTCCGATTCAAAACCGCGGCCCCTTTGGAGTCACGCAGACTTCCGTTCCCGGCATCACGATTACCGATCGGCTTCCCAAACAGGCAGCGATGATGGATCACTTTACACTGATCCGATCCGTAGATCCTAAAATGAGCAGTCATCAGCCGAATCAGGTCATGCAGACAGCCGATTTGCGTGCAACACCCCGCACGAATCGTAAAGGTGACAAGTACCCGGCGATGGCATCAATCGTGGCCAAGCATCACGGCTCCAATCACCCCGGGATGCCTCCTTATGTCGCGTTCATGAAACATCATTCCCATATTGCGTGGGGCGGTTATCTGGGAAAACAGTACGATCCGTTCATTGCAAACGACGCCGCCGACTTGCCCATTTATGATTCAGTGGGTAACGATACAGGCAAAACGAGCGGCGGAAAAATGTTTCAATTTGCGTCTGGTCTCTCTTACGAACGTATGAAAAGCAGGCGCGATTTAATGCAGCAGTTCGATAAACTGCGAAATGACATTGATCAAGCAGGCTCCATGTCCGCGATCGACAGTTATAGCCAACGCGCTTACGATATGGTTCTGGGACAACGCGTACAACAGGCTTTTGATGTGAACCAGGAATCAACGGCCATGCGTGACCGCTATGGTAAACATCTCTGGTGCCAGCAGGCACTGCTGGCTCGCCGACTGGTTGAAGCGGGAACGTCATTTGTAACTCTTGATCTGAGCTACCATACTGCTTCGGGAACCTGGGACAATCATGGCGATAACATTCCCCCGTATGGCGGCATCAAAAATGGTTTAGGTCCGATTTTGCCTTTGTTTGATCATTTACTGACAACACTCGTGTCGGACCTTGAGGAGCGTGGCCTGCTCGATTCCACGCTCGTGATTGCGATGGGAGAATTTGGCCGCAGCCCTAATTCCGGAACCCAGGGAAGTACCGATGGCCGCAACCACTGGCCCGTTGTGATGTCAATGTGTCTGGCCGGAGGTGGATTGAATCATGGCCAGGTGATTGGCGCCAGCGAAAACGATGGTAGCGTGATCAAACATCGTCCTGTTCGACCGGGAGATCTGGCAGCCACGATTTACCAATATATGGGAGTTCCTCTGGATACTCAGTATATTGATGATAAAGGACGACCCAATTTTGCCATCGAAAATGGCGAACCCATTCACGAACTCTTCTGAATTACCCCTTCCCTGGCGCAGTTCACAGTAA
This sequence comes from Planctomycetota bacterium, assembly GCA_022600195.1. Classification (GTDB taxonomy): domain Bacteria; phylum Planctomycetota; class Planctomycetia; order Planctomycetales; family Planctomycetaceae; genus Gimesia. Next base: position 13,227 of record JAHZKX010000029.1, on the reverse strand, counting down.
ATGGCTATTGGGTCATTGAGCCTTTAGAGATGCCCTATTTACTGAAAAAATAAAAAACAGGGACCAAAGGTGACGATTCCCCGTTTGTTTTTTTCGTGCCATCCTATAATCTGCACTCTGAAAACGTAAAACAGCATGCGCTGTGCCTCAACATCATTCCATGGAATGTTTTGAAATTGCACCAACCTGCGTCTCTTCAGAAAACGTCTCTGATTTTATGCCGACTTCTACCAGCTCAACATCGAACGCTCCCCTCGAACCGCAGGAACCGTTGGCTTGTTCCCGCAATCGTCGCTGGCTCGTTTATGTTTTACTGTTAACAGTAACGATGGGACAGGGTCTGGCAGCAATTCTCAACAGCGCACCTCTGCAAAGTGCCAATGACCGTTCTCGGTGGTGTACCGTCTGGTCGCTGGTGGAACAGGGTACGTATCAGATCGATACGATTAACGAACGCGCTGGCTGGTCCAGCATTGATAAAGTCCGGCATAGAGGACACTTTTATTCATCCAAACCTCCGCTCTTCCCGACACTTGTCGCCGGTTTGTACTGGATCATCAAAACGACAACCGGACTGAACCTGGATCAAAATCTATATGACGTGGCACATATTATATTAGTGGTGGTCAATTTGCTGCCGATGTTGATCGCGCTGGTTCTGATCTGCCTCATGGTGGAACGCTATGCACGGAACGACTTCACGCGATACTTTGTAGTGACTGCAGGTTGTTTTGCAACACTTTTGACACCCTTTCTTTTAACGCTGAATAATCACTCAATCGCCGCAGCCAGCGCTGTCTTTGCCCTGTATCCTTTCATGAGAATACTCCTGGATCAGGAACAAAAGAAGCGATACTTTCTGCTGGCCGGTTTTTTTGCCATGCTGACCTGCTGTAACGAATTGCCGGCAGCCTTGTTTGGTTTGATTGTGTTCGGACTCCTGTTTAAAACAAACCCCCGTTTTACCTGTCTCGTTTTTATACCCGCGGCACTGGTCCCTTTAATCGGTTTCTTCGCAACAAACTATGCTGCTACGGGAGGCTGGAAACCTTTTTATCTATATTATGGAACCGAAAAATATCTATACGAATACCGTGGCGTTCCCAGTTACTGGAAGAACCCACAGGGACTCGACCGCAATCTGGATTCCCCACTGGTCTATTTCTTCCATTGCACTTTCGGCCATCATGGAATTTTTTCCCTCTCGCCAATCTATTTACTGACTCTGATTTCCTGTCTGCGCGTTCGAAAAATAAAAGACCATATCCTGCGCCCTCTGCTCTGGATCAGCATCGTACTCAGCCTGATTGTGTTCGGATTTTATCTTTCCAGAACAGGCAACTATAACTACGGAGGCAATAGTTCCGCGCTACGCTGGATGCTCTGGCTCACTCCATTCTGGCTGATTTGCATGATACCATTACTGGATCAGTTTTCTCACAAACGCTGGTTACAGATTCTGGGAACCTTATGTCTGTTGGGGTCTGTTTTTTCTGCTCACTATCCATTACACAATCCATGGCGGGCTCCCTGGCTGTTCACCGTAATGAAACAGGCTGGCTGGATCAATTACGATCAGCGACCTCAGTCGCTCGAACGACCGCTGACAACCTGGATTGCATCGATTCCCGAACCGACGTCTGAAATTCCCGAACCGTTTGTGGAACTGACAGGACCTTCCAATGATGGCCGCCTGCTCAAACTCAGACTGAGTGTTAAAACTTCAAAAGAAAAGAATCTGCGTACGATTCAGGTCACCAGATTTCTGGGGACAAAAATCGTAGAAACGAAACAATACAAAATTGATCTGTCTGCATTCGAAGCGGGAAAGTGGCCTAAAGAATTTTTACGCTGGCCAGACGGGGAAGTCAGCCAGAGCCAGAAATTTGCCGCTTATCGTTTCTTTTACGGAATGCCCCGATCCCGGATGTACAATCCGGGAAAACCCCGGCACTTGTTTACACCTTTGCGCGATGATGCTTTTCGTTGTCAACTGGCAGCATCCCAGGTTTCCGTCACTATCGCTTCGAAAACAGAAGCAGAACAAAAATTGCGTTATCGTAAAGATCTCTGGTTATCAGATCAGATTCCGTTCGGAATCGCAAAGGTCGAAACCTCAGTTTATGACGAACAATCAAATCAACTCCTCAGCCGAGTGACACTCATTGTCACAGACGCCAGTAGCGGTATCAAATCCGATAAACCTGAGAAGCCCTGAGATTTACTGCTTGGGAGCAGCCGGTCCGACTACAGGCTGAACCCACGCACGTTCGACTTCCCCAATCTGTGCCGGATTGGGATGGGGTTTTGAAGAACGAACCAGAGCACGCACGTAAATTTCCTTCCCATTGAAGTCGTAGCTGGCGGAGTTCCCTTTTACGGTTTTCAATCTCCTGCCGATTTTGTTGCTGTAATGTTTTGTGGCACGTACTTCCAGTCCTCGTTTATCTAATACGGGAGTTCCTGTTTTAGGATATCCTTCCAGAGTACCGATGAAATCGGTAATGTATTCCACGCCCTCTTCCGGTTCGATCTCAACCTGAACCCCCTGATCTGTGTAAGTGACAGACTTCAGTTTCACTCCCGATGACGAATAAAAACGCCCCGCTTCCATGGCATCGACCAGTGATTCAGCATCAAGTTTTTTCGATAAAACAACGACCCACCCCCGGCCCGGCTCACTACCACGGCTGGGAATTTTGTGATAGTTATGACCGTCATCTGTCCCCAGACCATACATCACAGGCAGCTTCAACTCTGCCAATCTTTTGGTCAGAATAATATCCCAGATCCGATCTGTGCTGGCATGGGTTTCATCTCCCTTGTTATTCACACCCGGGTGACCGTTATAGACTTCAAAGAAGTTTTCACCTATGACTTTCATCAAATCTTCAGCGGTCACTCCATAATGAAAATTGGGATGATTCAAATGAATCATCATCGATTTCCCAGATCGTTCGCGTTGTGCCAGTAATGCATTGGTATTATTCTGCATGACGTCATAGACACTCTTCCCCCCCAGCGGAGTCAGTAATGAATGCAAGTTCGTAGCATTCATGTGCACGGGCAAGTTTTTAAAGTGGTCAGTGACTTCTTCGCTTTGAATTAACAGGTATTGGCCGGGTTCTCCCAGTTTTTCTGAAACTTCCTTGAATGTTCTGAGACGAACTTCAATCTGTCCGTCCTTGTTTTTTCTTTCTTCAACCCAGTTCGGAAAACGTTTTTTTAATTCTTGGTAAGCGTGCAATTTGCCTTTGTTTTTTTCGGGAACCGTCCAGCGCTCTGACGTCGACAGAACATTATGATCTGTAAATGAAAGGAAATCATATCCGTGGGTCTTATACCAGTCGGCAATCATTTCCAGATAATCATCGCCATCACTCCACAGAGAATGCGTATGCAAATTCCCTTTATACCATTTTTCATTGCCGGATGCTTTTAATGAAACCGGCTCTGCTGCCGCAGCGGCTGAAGCCAGTGCGAATACACAAATGCAGATCAAAACGAGATGTTTGAGGTTCGAAACGTTGCTTACTCTGTTTATTGGTGATTCCTGACAGGTCATTCTGATTGCTCCGAAGAAAGTAAATCACTGAAATCAAATGAAAGTTAAAAACCTTGGGACGAGATGCTGATTTCATCTGCCTGAAGTTCTTTTTGTTTATAAACATCGGGTGAAGCCAGCGGTTTTAAAAAGAGACCGGCATTCAAAATATTTCGTAACGCAACAGGTGAAACTCCCCAGCGAATGATAACCAGTTTTTCAGCATCAGATGGGGGTTTGGAATTCGTTGTTAATGCCGGCAGATCCAGATCCTGAGGCAGGATGGTTCCTTGGACCTGTTGCAAGTCGATATCTCCCCAGAGGTAATAAAGCAAAAATGTTAACTCTAACGGAGGCTCACTTTGACTGACGAGAATACAATCCTTTACATTTTTAGTTAAACGAAGCTGATGTTCAAATTGTAATAATCGCTCTCCCGCCGGAATTGGTTTCGGTACGGAATAAACTCCATAGATTATATGTAAACAGGACAAGGCAATGACAAGTGCAATTTCGACCAAACGGTGCCCATCCTCTTTTTTAAAGCGATGGCTGTACCAGAGAACCATGACCAGGGATAAGCCCAGAATGATTATCTGTTGCAGAAAAATGGACGAAACTTGAGGACTGAGCGTATTTGCATGAGACGCATTAATAAAGATCACAGACAACACGCCGAGAGTGAAGACAGCCAGAACTGTTGGATAACTGACACGCCGCAGAGCAATCTGCTGAAATTCCCAGGTGACGATTGCCAGCATCGGGAGAATCAAAAACAACTTCCACATCGCGCGGCTACTGGTTTTCATTTGAGGGAGATATTGAACGCCCCACCAGAACAGCAACCCACAAAATAACCAGATCAAAACTAATCTTAACCAGGCGGTCTCCCTGAGGTCTTTCCCTGGATTCAAAACGCGTTTCACTCCGTGAAACAGACCAAACAGGGCAAAGCCCATTAAAAAACCCATCGAAGAAATGAGATCACGGAAAAAATAGGAGGGATAAAATTCTGATTTCCAATACAGGCTGATCTGAGGCTGACCAGGACCAGCAAACCATTTCTCCCAGAACCCGTCAATCTGAGAAGCCGCCATTAACTCCCACCAGCCACCCACGGCAAATCCGGTAAATCCCAGAACCAATAATGATTTCCAGAGTCGGACCGCTTGTTTCAATAACGGTATTTTTTTCGATTCTATTGCAGAACGATTCTTAGGAATATCAAGAGGATTGATAATGTAGAGTCCCAGCATCAGCAGAACTCCTAAGGCCAGCGCTCCACCGGACAGCAGACAGATCCCCAGAGAAATTCCACCACCCAGTAATTTATAAGATACTACGCCTGATTCTGTCTGAATATGACTGATGAATCCCCAAATAGTAAGTAAGACAAAAAGGATGGGAAACGCCGGCGATTCAATCAGTTGAATCTGCTTGATGACAACGGGGTGAAACGACATCAGGAAACAGAATACGATCGCATACCGGGGATTGCAGACTTTTCGCGTTAAGCGATACGCGGCAAACAACATGCAGGATGTTGAGAAAAAAGAAAACAGAACCAGCGAAGAAGACCAGTGACCAATCAAAGAAAGCAGCCCTGTATAGAGCCAGCGCACTAACGGAGGCTGGCACAGCAGGGCATTGCTTTGATCACCGATCAAGCCGACTTTTCCAAGACACTGCAATCCAAACCAGGCAGATAACTCATCAATCCTATAGGTGTGAAAGGCTAATAAACCTGGCATCAATACTAATAAGACAACCAGTGGCGACATCACGGCCGCCCGCCGCATCACAGGGAACAAATCGTGAGCAGGCTCAACTGAGCGTTGTAATAATTCCTGATCACTGACAATTACCAATGGGGTTATCCTTCTTACCTGTACCGAAGTGAAGATTGTTTCTCTTTTTCCCCTGTATGGGGATGAGATCCCTGGTATCCACTCCCTGAATTTCAGCAACTCGTATTGTAAAGCGAACGAGACGGAAATACCAAGGAACACTCTTCATCCAGGAAAATTCTCGCTACTCAGACGGTTCCCACTGCTCGAATCGTGATCTGGAAAAATCGTTCTGATTTCTAAATGGCTCCAGTCATGCCAGTTATCGCGATTGTAATCCCTAATCTCAACCAGGACTACTTAACTGGTCAGACCGTCATATTTTTCCTGCTGACTTTTAATTCTGAGAGCCGATGAAAAACAAGTGTGCAAATGCAGGCTGCACTACTTCTGAATCACTCAGGATGAGAACAATGTATAAGGATAAAGTACTCTTTTTTAGATCCTTAAAGTATCGGTCAACCATGCCACAGCACATCACCATCGACCACGCGCATCAACTCAGTGAGCTAGTGCAACGTGCGATCTCAAATTCGATCAGGGTAGTCAACCAGAATGTTCAATTTAAAATTGAGCAGGAACAGGTCATTCTAACCGGCAGCGTCAGCAGCTATTACGAAAAGCAGGTAGCCCAGGAATCCGTTAGTCGCGTCAAAGGAGTCCGTCAGGTCCATAATCAGTTGATTGTTGAAGCTGCAGAGAGAGAAGACGTGGTACTCCATACCAACTGAGTTGATTGCCCAGCTACCGGATGAAAACGATGGTCGCCATCCACCCTGGCACATCACCTGATCAATTGTGAGGTTTTTTCCACAAAAACATGGTAATACAGCAGGTTGCGCAAGCTGGATGTTGTCAAATCTGATGGGGTGTTGCTAGAATCTACCTTCCCTTTTTGGCTAGAAAAGGGAAGTGCTCGTTTTACGCACAGACAATCGGTTAGAACCGATTTCACAAAAATGGTCAGGAAAACATGATAAGGGATAGTGGAAGACAATGTCTTTACGAAGAGATAAATTAGAACGACAATTAAAAAACGCGGAAGCTTCTGTAGCCGATTACTGTAATGTGCTCGATGAGCAAAAAGTGTCAGCGGATCAGCGACAAAAACACCCCAAATGGCGAAAACTCAACGCACAGAGAGTACAGATTGTAAACCGTCTCATTTCCCTGAAAGTGATTGAAGACAGAGAAGAATCTTTCAAACAGAGTGCTGCTGCTGAATCTTCAGAAGGCTAATCTCCGGTTCTCTGACAGCAAAGATTGTTCGTCAAATTCCTGGAGCGCTTTCATCATCGAATCGTCGATGCAGCATTTCTGTTGCAGGGAAACGAATCGCTCTGAAAATGCGACGGCAACCCAAAATTCATGCAAGACTGAAAGACCCTCACCCGGAGAGGTGGCAGAGTGGCCGATTGTGCAGCACTGGAAATGCTGTGTCCCGGTAACGGGACCGGGGGTTCGAATCCCCCTCTCTCCGCTTATCAAACTGACCAAACGCGCTAAGCTGTTGATTTCAATAGCTTAGCGTTATTTTTTGCGCGACATAATAAACCTCCTGGTGCACAGTTGGTGCACACATTGTGCACAGGAGGTTTTGATGAGACGACGCAAGAAGTCTTCAAATCGAAAGCGCGTTGGGCGCGTTTCGTACTATCTTCATCATGGTGCCTGGTATCTTTATTACCTTGAATACCAACATGGAGTAAAGGTACAACGACGTCCCAAGGTAGCTGAAACTGAAGACGAAGCTGCAAAGATCGCAGCGCAAGTTAACGCGCAATTGGCTTCGTCCAGTCCTACAGTGTTTTCCTTTACGTCTGTCAGTTTTTCAAAACTGCGGCAGGCCTTTCTCAATCACCATGAAGCTGTGGTGGACTCTTCTCCTGCAACGATCAGGCGCTATCGATCAGCAACCCAGCATCTTGAGAACTATTTCAATGAATGCCGTCCTTCCGATCCGGCTCATTCCATCCGGGCAGACCATTTTGTGGCCTGGCTGAGGAAACAGAAGATTTCCCCCAACGGCCATCCTAATACGGCTAGGCGGACACTTCGTGATAAAGGGTTGCGCTTCATTCTGGAAGTTTGCCGGTCGGTTTATATCTACGCCGCCCAACAACGGTTTCTTCCTCCCACTTTCGAAAACCCCTTCTCCAAACTCAACCTGGAACGAATGAAAATCGAAGATGCCAAACCCATCTTTGTCTTCGATGCTGAGGATGAATTGCGTTTCTTTCAGAATGCAGATGACTGGACGTTCCCCATTCACTTTATTCTTGCCAAGACAGGATTAAGGTCAGGCGAACTGATCCATCTGCTGATTGAAGACGTCGACCTGGAAAACGGATGCCTTCATGTACGCAATAAGCCTGAGTTGCACTGGAAAGTCAAAACCAGGCGCGAACGCTCTGTGCCTCTGATTAAAGAGGGGGTCGCTGTATTGAGCAGAGTGATAGGGAATCGAACGTCAGGTCCCGTTTTTATTCGGCACCAGTTTGATGCATTTAGTTCCGAATTGGGAAATTTGGATCAGATGTCACTCCAGGAAGCACTTCAGCAACGATTGTCACATGCTGACTCAGAAAGTGTGCTAACTCTATCTCAAACCATGGAGGAGAAACTCGCCAGATCAGTCTGGCGTGAAGCCGGAGTGGTACGATCGGAGCGTGTACGGACATCATTTATCCGTACTGCCAAGGCGGCAGGCCTGAAACAGTCATCTTGCCCCAAAAGCTGGCGACATACTTTTGCCACTCTACTTCAGGACGCCAACGTTGATCCGCTCATAAGACAGATCACGCTGGGCCATAAACCGAGTGAGGACGCCCGTGGCGGCGGCCTGGGCATGACGGGCGTGTATACGCACACCCGTGCCACGACACAAAAACGCGAGATCGAACGCGCATTGTGTCTCTGGCCCCAGTCTCTTGCTTTTGCGAGGCAATGGGCCAGTGCTAACAAAGTGTGACTCTAAACATACTGACTTGCTTTAAACACATTTAAAAACAAAGAAAATCATTTAAAAAGGAGTGAGAGATAATGCGCTATAGAGAATATGTTGAACTTGTACCACGGAACGGTCATACCCTGATCGTTGGAATTGTCGCGCGAATTTCTGGATGTCAAAACCAGAAGGAACTCAGCCTTGAGGACCAGGTTGACCACGGAAAAGAAATCGCGAGGGAATATTATGACGGAGAGATCGATTTCAGGATCATCGCGACGACAGGAAAGGGGGAACGACTTGACCGTCCTGAGCTTGCCGAAGTTGAAGCCAGACTCACTGCTAACGAATTTGACTTGCTGACGTTTGAGGATGTCGGGCGTTTGGTACGCGGAGTAACGGCTTGTATTATTTTTGGTATTGCTGTGGATCAAGGTACAAGGGTGATTTCACCGAATGATGATATTGATACGACCCATCCGGACTGGGAAGCCAAAGTGATGGATGCATGCAAAGAGCACATGAAGCATAATGAGCATACATCACGCCGGATCAAACAGAAAAAAATGAACCGGTTTATCAAATATGGCGCTGCGACTCCCTGCCCCATCGCCGGTTATATTAAACCTGATAAGGCCGAGACATTCTCAGACTGGTCTAAGAACGAGGATGCTGCCGAGTACATCAAGGAAGGGTTACAAATCCTGAGAAGAACGCTGAATGGTGCAGCAGCCGCGGAATATTTTAATGAAGTAGGATTTCCTCCGGGCCCCTCTTGTACGAATGACAAATGGAACGGGAGAATGGTTCTCAGTTTCTACCGTAATCCGATTTTAAAAGGCTTGCCCGCTCGGGGTACGATGCATACCACCAAGAAGCATAAAACGGGCAGAAGAAGTTCTATTCGCAATCCGAAGGGCCCCACTTACCGTGAGGAACCTCATTTGGCTTTCTGCTCACCTGATGAGATTGATCCGGTCCTCGAAGCACTGGAAAAGAAGAATGCCCATTATAAGCGTAAGAAAAAATCAAACGGCGTAGATTCCAGATATCAAGTTCCCAAGAAACGGACTCGAGCCTTTGGCCAGCATGCCACCTGTTATTACTGTGGCCATCATTACGTCTGGGGAGCCAATGGCATAACCGACAGTCTGATGTGTTCTAATTCGCGGTCATGGAACTGCTGGAATTCAATTGGTTTTAATGGACCTGAAGCCGCCCAGAAATTGCTGGGAGTGATCCTGGAGTGCCTTTCGTCATTGGAGGGGATTGATGCTCAGTATCAGGAGATCTTACAGCAGGCACAATCTGGTGGGCCTGAAAAACTTCGTACCCGTGAAAACAAGCTGAACCGGGTCGAGGAAGAAATTGAGCGTGAAAGTGAAAAGATCAAAAAACTGGTCCGGCAGGTCGAGGATTTTGACGCAGATCTTCTATATGAACTGTCGTCAGAGTTAACCGAACGGAAAAAAAAGCTGTCGCTGGACCGTGTCGCATTCGAGCTTGCAAAAAAACGGCAGCTGAATCTTCCGAAATCAACTTTGGAACTCAAAGAGATACTGCTACATCACCTCGAAGATATCGATATTCACTCTCATGAGTTCGGTGATTTGATCCGGGAGCTGGTCCCTGAAATCTATGTCTACCTGGTACGGCTCATTGACGGCGGTCATCTGCTGCCTCGTGCCAAGATACACCTCAATCTAGCCGGGAGCATTCCCGACGCAGCCGCATCTCCAGAGTTACAGCAATTACTGTCCCGTGAACTGACCCTGGATCTCTTTGAGCCCCCTCAACGTGAACTGATCCGACCGGAAGCCGTCAAACTGGCTGACGCCGGTCTAGAACAGCGAGAGATCGCCCGTCGTCTGGAAGGGAACCCCACCCAGACCGCAGTCTGGAACGCATTGAAGCTTCATCAGCAGATGCTAGAACAGGGGCTTTCAAGTCCTTCTGTAGTTCTGGAACAACCGCCTGACGACTATAAAAAACTTCGCAGGCATAAGAACAAAAAGTATTCATTTCAGCCGAAGTCCGGTTATCAACGACCCACTCTCTGAAAATGAAAAATCACAACATTGACTTTACCTACCCCAGCGCCATGCTGGGGTTTTTTATTGCGCTATCTGAAAGGAAACATTTTGCCTACAAAACATCAGAAATTAAAAAAGAGTCAGCAGAATCGGACTGGGCCAGTCCTGCCGGGAAGCCCCGTTCATCGACTGTTACAGTTACTAGCCAAATCGATCGTAAAAAAGTACGAGCCAAATGACACAGAAAAGGATCGCACAAAAAACTAAATTCTGGCCAAAAACGTGTCATAATAGATAGGGGATAGATTAGCCATTGAATAAGTGATTGGACCATAATTTTCCCTTTTGATTGAGAAAAAAGAATTCTTAACGAACAGGGTTGTGTGGCCACTTCATAACCGCAATCAGAAATGCGTTTCGCTATTCATCTTCATTGACTTGAAACGAAAGCAGAATTCTATGAAAAGAAATCAATGCTATAGAGACAAGAAATCATGTTAATCAGAACTGCAGGGAAGCTCTGGTACGAAGAAATTGATCTCGAATATCTAGAAATGTTGGCGATCTATTCTGGCGACCCGAGGATGGTTCCGAGAGATTACTGGTTTAACGGTGTGATGCCATTCTCGATGGTTTTTATCAGCAGTTATTCCAGTTTAACCGGAATCGCTCACAGTTTCAGAGGCAGTCCACAATATCTACCTGGCTTTAACAGAATTAGAGCAGTGATCATGGTTTACTTGGACATTTTATTTCTTGTTGGATGATTTCAAGGTCTTTTATTCAGTAAGTAGGTGCCGATGACGCATATTAATTCACCTCTTCAGAGCTATGAGATCACTTTCGACCTAAATTTTGGCGAAAAACGCGTCATAATACACAAAAAAACAGACCAGAAACCAGGAAATATGACCAGCTGGAAAATTTAGCTCTCAGGTACTCACGGTGATTCTTATCACGCTATCGAGACGAGTCCCAAAACCTAAATTTTGGCCCAAATCGTGTCATAATAGATAGGGGAAGGATTAGCTATCGTCGATGGCAGCCGATCTCCAATTCAAACTCGTCATCAGTAAAAACGCCCCGCATTACACAGGAATGCGGGGCGTTTTGCACATCCACTATCAGAAAGGAGCATTACTTGGAAATTATTGTTTTAACGTTCGTCTCTGTCGCGCTTTTGCTGGCTGTCATCGCTTTTATCAAGGAGCGACGACTGCGGCTGGCACTACAGGGTATTCTCAGACACCTGATTCAACGCTGGAGGGCAAATGGAAAAACAGACACTTCGAATCACACTGACGCTGATTCTGCTGACCGGAGCCAGCTGTAGTTCCGACGAAAACAGTCGTGTAGCCGAACTGGCCACGCAACAACTGGAACGTCAGTCGGATCAAAACCGCCGGATGGCCGAACTGCAACAGGAAGTCGCCTCTGGGTCTCGGAAACTGGTGGAAGCGGATGCCAGAGCCCGGCAGGAAATGGTCGTTCTGCAGCGCGAAATACAGGCTGGGCAAAATAAAATTGGTCATCAACGGGATCAACTGGAAGCAGAACGTCGTGAAATCGCTGATAGCCGAAATCGAGATCCGATCATTGCGGCAGCGATCACTAGAGTAGCCATGGTGGGCGTCAGCTTGCTGCCGCTGTTGATCTGCTGGCTGTTGCTTCAGCAGAAGGTAGAACCTGTGGGCGAGAATGAGATTGCAGAATTACTGCTGGACGATTTGGTCTCATCTGAACCACGGCTGATGCCACCTGCGAAAACAGATCCAGACAAACTCCGGTTAACGGATTTACTACAATCTCCTGATAACTCATCTACAGAAAGGGAAAACTGAAATGTCACACATTGTCACGATACAAACAGAAGTCTGCGATGCCGAAGCGCTGGGCCTGGCCTGCCGTCGACTCGAACTGGGAGAGCCTGTTCACGAGACCGTCTCCCTGTTTAGTGGGGAAGCCACTGGCTATGCGGTCCATCTACCCGACTGGCGGTATCCCGTCGTTTTTGACATCGATCAGGGACAGATCCGCTATGACAACTTTGAAGGCCGATGGGGTGAGCCAACTCACCTCAATCGGCTGCTGCAATTTTACGGCGTAGAAAAATGTCGCTTGGAGGCACGCCGGAAGGGGCACTCCGTCCTGGAAAACCAGCTCAGCGACGGTTCCATCAAACTCACTATTCAGATCGGATCAGACCATTGAAAACAATAGACATCATATTTTCATCCGGTGGTCAGTCCCGCATCGAAACTCGCGGTTTTACTGGCTCCCAGTGTAAGGACGCCAGCCGGTTTCTGGAAACGGCTCTGGGAAAAGTTTCTTCGGAACAGCTGACGGCCGAATATCATCAGGGTGTCCAACATCAACCAAACCAACTAAGACAGGAGAATTAGCTTTCGCAAATCAACACATTCAGGTCTTGCCTGAGCGAATTAAAGAAGATCACCAGCCAGTGCGTATCTTGGTGGTCGTTGAAGGAATTCATGACATCGAATTTCTGACACGCATCTCGTCTCTCCTCCATTCTGAGAATCCCGCTCTGCCTGATCTTGCTACAATGGAGCGTAATAGAGAACTCATCTTTCTGCCGATCAGCGGGCATCCTCAAGCCTGGATCAGACGACTGGCTCCTCTCAATCTGCCAGAGTTTCATTTATCAGATCGGGAACAGTCACCGGTCACGGAACAGCGTCAGACAACAGTCGCAGCAATCAATCAACGTGATCGCTGCCGTGCTATGTTGACCAAGAAGCGGAGTCTGGAGAACTATCTGCATCCGCAAGCCGTTCAGGCCATTGCTGGTGCGGCACTGGATTATGACGATCATGACTGTGTGGCAACCGTTGC
>JAHZKX010000028.1 GCA_022600195.1 Planctomycetota bacterium | reverse complement strand
TTCTCGGATTCAGGCACGAGACGGACAAGAAAATGGAGAAAAATCACCGCGCATTAGACGCGGGGAGGTGGTGGTGTTATAATCGCGAAGGTTGCGAGTCTGGATCTGTTCCAGGCTCAACCCATATGGGAAATCCCGGGTGAAGAAATGTTTTCCAGACTTGTACAAACCATACGGCACCTGTTCAACGGGCACTATCTGACCTGCACGGTCACGTTGTTGGCATTCGTCGCTGCTTCAGTCGGGATTCCCCTGCAACCTTTCGGTCAACCAGTATCGGGATGTCACTGTGGAGAAGATCTGAAGGTAGCCGGTCTATGCTGTTGTGCGAAGGCCAGGCAAAGAGGCTTGCCTACAAGCTCCTGCCAGAATTTGCCTCGGAAAACCATCATAAAATCCTGCTGCATCGGGAAAGTTGCCAGCTCCTCGTCGGAGCAGTCGCAGCCGAAATCATGTTGTCAACGATCAATAAAGTCGTGTTGTCGCCCTAAGTCCCCGCCGACCTCTTCTGAATCAAACGTTCTTTCTATTTCGGCCTGTGGCTGTGGAGGACCATCTGATTCGGGCATTCTGGTTAATGCGCAGCCTCGCATTTCGTCTGCCGTTGTGATGGCTCCCTCCGGATATGCAGGGACGAAATGGTGTCCGCTCTCTGACCCCTTACCCACCAGTCAATCGATTCTCCCCGAAACTCCTCCGCCGGAAGTGCGTCCGTTTCATTACCTGCTCGCTTAGAGTAATGATCGTCCGGCTGTCAGCCGGGTTACGCACATTCCTTTCAATTATGGAGTTTCAATTGTGAAACATTCAGCAAAGTTCCACGTCCCCGGTCCGCGGGGATTTACCTTAATCGAACTTCTGGTGGTCATTGCGATCATCGCCATCCTGATTGCCCTGCTGCTTCCTGCCGTTCAACAGGCCCGCGAAGCGGCACGTCGCGTGCACTGCAAGAATAACCTCAAACAACTGGGCCTGGCTCTGCACAACTACCAGTCTACTTACTCTGCCTTTCCAATGGCAGGCACCCGCGACACTGACTTTTCCATTCAGGCGCGGCTCCTGCCTTATGTCGACCAGGCCAACCTTCAAAATATGCTCGATTTTAGTCAGCAAGCTTTCACCGGAGGGTGGAGCGGGAAAAGTCCGAACCCACTCTTTGTAAACGCATTCGCCACCCCGCTGCCACTGTTTCTCTGTCCGAGTGATCCCGCTCCATCGCAAACTACGCTGACCGTGAGCGGCAACAGCTATACCTATGGTGGTCTGAACTACATGATGAGCTTTGGTAGCGGGACAGGGATCAATTATGATTTTAACGTTCGCACCGATGGAATCTTCTACCAGTATTCCAATGATTCATTCCGTGACATCACCGACGGAGCGTCAAACACCGTTGTCATGAGCGAAACGGTCCGGAGTGTGGGACCGGACTTCACATTGCCAGCCGGTCAAATCCCCCAATTTCCTTACCAGGCGACGTTGAATGGCTCTTCGGGGGTGGGATCGAGTTCCAGTCCAGGAATGACGGCAGGAGGGGCGTGGTCGTCTTTTGCTAATGCAAATGGAATGATTACCAATCCCGATCTTTCCCAGATTGTACCGACGTTGACAAACTGGCGCGGAGGACAAAGCCCCGCCATCCGCGGACGCGGCATCTCCTGGGCGTTCACGGGTGCCATCAACAGCATGACCAACGGCTATCTCCCGCCCAACAGTAAACTCCCGGACGTGGTAACTCACTGGACCGGATATTTCGCACCGCGCAGTCATCACACTGGCGGGGCACACGTCGTGATGGGTGATGGTGCCGTGCGTTTTCTGAGTGACAGCATGGATATGAATTTGAATCATGCGATTCACAGCAAAAATGGAGGGGAAGTGATTGGCGCGTTCTGAAAGTTGAGAAGACTGTCTGATCTGTGTCCCATCCCTGATGATTATCAAACCACCTCTTCAGGGATGGATTTTCTCTACTTCCAGTTTGCCTGAACTCGAAAGTTTCATCAATGAAGAAAAAACTCCCACTGGCTGCGCTGCCGTCGTACAGGGCAGTCTGGCGCTGGCATTTCTACGCAGGACTCTATTGCATTCCCTTCGTTCTGTTTCTGTCGATCAGCGGAACCCTGTATCTGTTCCAGACGGAAATCGAACAGTGGATTGACCGCCCTTATAATCAGCTTGAGGTCACAGCCTCAACACCAGTCCCCGCCGGCATCGTGCTTGCGGCGGAAGCCGCGTTCCCCGGATCTGCCTTCCGGTTTTATCAGATCCCTCAATCACCGGTGGCCGCTGCGCAGGTAGTATTGCTCCTTGACGATTCACGACTGCGTACCTATGTTCATCCGCAGACGTTACAGGTGCTGCATTCCGTTCGCGAAGAAGATCGATTCATGCGAGTCGTACGGCGGCTGCACGGTGAATTGTGGCTCGGCGAGAACGGTTCTTACCTCGTCGAGCTGGCAGCCTGTTGGACCATTGTGTTAGTGCTTTCCGGCCTGTTTTTATGGTGGCCGCGAAACGCCCAGGGGTTAGGGGGCGTGGTTTATCCGCGACTGCGAAAGGGATCGAAAACTTTCTGGCGCGAAATTCACAGCGTCTCCGGAATCTGGATTTCGGTACTGGTTTTGATTCTGATCATGACCGGACTGCCCTGGTCGAAGTTCTGGGGCGGCTACTTTAAAGAGGTGCGAAAGCTGACGAATACGGCCCCGCAACGACAGACCTGGTCCACGCGCAGTTCCTTCCGCGATGAACCACCTGCTGACGGGTATGATGTGCGGGAGTTGAATCGCGTTGTCGAGACCGTCAGCGTTCTCGAGTTGGCGCAACCGATTCAGATTTCTCCACCGGCCGGCAAGACAAAGGCCTGGACCGTGCAGTCGCTGACTCCAAACCGCCCCCAGCGGGTGACTCTGGCCGTCGATGGTCAGTCAGGGAAAGTTCTGAGTCGTCACGATTTCCACAATCTGCATCCTGTTGACAAGGTGGTTAACACCGGCATCGCCTTTCATGAAGGACATTTGTTTGGTTGGCCCAATCAGTTGCTGGGTGTATTGACCACAGCGGGGCTGGTGACCATGAGCCTTTCCGGCGTTGTCCTCTGGTGGCGTCGACGGCAGCCGAACACCCTGGGAGCTCCGGCACTTCCCAGGGAAAGTCGAGTATCGCTGGTTCTGATCGGACTGGTCGTGCTGCTGGGAATCGCGTTGCCCCTTTTTGGGCTGTCTCTGGTCCTGGTGTTACTGGCCGAATGGCTGGTCTTCTCACGCTTCTCTGGTCTGAAGTCATGGCTGGGACTGTCTGTTGCGTTCCTGCTGTTGTCGATGTCGGGGTGCGGGGCGAACCTGCTGGAGCAGGGGACTGAAGCGACCGTCACCGTTGCCGGCGAGCCAATCATTGATGTGCGGGTGACGGTTTTTCTGATGCAGGACGGACAGCCGGTTGAACTGGGCTCTGCCGTGTCGCGGGAGGAAGGCAAGCTGAAGTTCATTCAGCCCAAAGCTGCCGGTCCTCTTGTCCTGGGACCTGGAGACTACCGTTTCACCGTTGAAACGGTAGGTGCGCCCCTCGTGATTCCCAAAGAATACAGAGCCCCGGCCACAACGCCACTCCAGGTCACCATGCCCTCGACAGACGGCATCACGTTGACGCTTCCTGAACCGGAATCAGGAAAACGCTGATGCCGTTTGGTCTGAGTAGTGTATATGAAAGGTATGTGGAGTTTGGCTAAAAAACTGGGGATGATCATTATCGATCTGAGGTGATCATCAAAAGTAAAAAGGACTTTTTGAATTAGGTATGGCGTAAGAAAACGGTCGGAGTGCTCTTAGTTACTTGATTGCGACACCGCCAAAAACGAATGACTTTATTTGACGTATCATCGATTTGAACAACGACGGCACCAAAAGGACCACCACCTTCTTTGACTGACTGATGTGCTTCATCACAGGCCATCTTAATCCAGCGGTTCCCGCCGACTTCGATGCCGCGGTACTGATTGTCTTGCTTAAGATTATGCGATTGGCATTGGTGCTTGTGATGCAATGCTGGATCTTTGCTGGAACACTTGTCACACGCGTGATTCGTTGAAACGAATTCCATTGTTGACTCAATCGCTTGCGGGACTCCCTCATAGTCTGTGTCATTTTGTACGTGCTTAACAGATACTGCATAAGTTGAATCGATCGTTTTGGAATGAGTATCGTCTGCCATCCAATATACGGATGTGATTGCAAGGACGGATCCAAGTGAAATTGTTGTTATCCAATGCGTCATAATTCTTCTTTTCTTGCTATATAATATGTTTACTATTCATGAACGACAGGACGTTAGTTCAGAAAAGGTAGCTTGCATTCACTAAGCAAGGAGCTGTTTTCAAACGTGAGAAATAACTTTCGGGCCAACTGGTTAGATTGTGGCGATTATCACAGTTGTGCTCCTGAAACCTGGTACGAAGAGAGCAGGTGTCTGAGGCATTTAACTCACACCATTGGAGAAATATCCAATTTCAAAAGAGAGCCTTTCGAGTCAATCGGGGAAGAATTTACAACCCCCAAGGATCTCTGAAGATTGCGCCTTTGCATGAATATTTCAAATGCGAATGAATGTATATCAAGTAGAAAACCTCTTCTTTCCGCTGCTTTAGTAGAAGGGGCAGCTCGCCAGTTGAGATTCGTTTCCCTCGTCGTTAGCATGAAAAATAGTAAGAATAAGAAGTTTACAGTGCCCTGAATGGGTGATAGATTTGTATCAAATTACGAATCTCATTCAGATGTACTACTGTTTGCCTGCCGTTAATATCTCACACTCATATTAATCCATTGGAGTCACTTCTATCATGAGTTTGCTGTCGCGCCTGACGTTTCTGGTTCTGTTGTCGTCTTCTGTTGCGTTGATCTCTGGATGTGGTAACTCTTCAGAAGAACAATCCAAGAATGAGAATTCGAAAGAAACGCAGGCCGAGACTGATACCACGGATCCGCGAGAGCTCGAATCTCCTGAAGAACTTGTGAAAAAGGTAGAGCAGGCTATCGAAATTGCCCGCGGCCATTATCTGAAATCAGAGCAGCACTCTCCGTGGGAAATTTACCATGGAATTCTGGCATTTCGAAAAGATTATGAACTGAAGCAAGAGGGCAAAGTCGTCAACGGTCTGAAATGGATTTCCTCCGGTGTTTATTACGACAAAGAACCCTGGTTTCAAAAAACCGAATTTGGAGGCCGTCCGCATCCTTACACTAAGGAGAATGCTTTCGAAGGACATAAAAATCAGTCGCTGGCAGTGCTCGCAATGGCTGATGTCCCCTTAGATCATCAGTTCCAAACACCCGATGGCCCGATTACGGTCGCCGATATTGTTCGCAATGCACAAAAAGAGATACAGGAAAACGAGGAAGTAACCTGGTCACTCTGGGCTCTGGTGCATTATCTCGGCCCCGATGCCACCTGGCTGGACAAAAAGGGTGAAGAGTGGCGAATGGAAGATTTGGTCTATATGCAAAACCAGACGATTACAAATGACTCCGCCTGTGGAGGAACTCATGCATTGTTCGCACTCGCTTATGCCAGAAACACTTACAAAAATTCGGGGCAACGTCTGCGAGGCTATTGGCTGGAAGCAGATCAGAAGGTCCAGCGTTACATTGAAGAAGCGCGAGCGATGCAGAATTTTGATGGTTCGTTTTCTTATGATTATTTCTTTCAGAAGAGTGCCAGTGAAAATTTTCAGGAACGTCTGGAAACGACCGGGCATACCCTGGAATTTTTAATGATGGCACTTCCGGACAATCGTCTGAATGAAGTATGGGTTCGTAGAGCCATTTCATTGATGGCTAATGATATTATTAATAATCGAGACGAGCCCGTTGACTATTCCGCCTTGTATCATGCCATTGATGGTCTGGTTCTTTATCGAAACCGGATGTCCCCTGATCATACTGCACAACTCGGAAGCAAAAGCTATCCAAAAAACAGCAGCCTAAAAACTGATGTGAAAGTGCTGAAACCAGTAAAGACTCCGTCTGCAGCACCTCCGGCTCCCTGATGATGAGTCGATTGCATTCAGGCTCTCGCAAGTCAATTCCGGCAGACTCTGTTTAATTTTCGGCTGTAGTCGTTTCGATCGTTTCTGGTTCACTTGAAGCCACAGCGTTTCCCAGATTCAGCAGAAAAAAACCGGTCAGCAAAAAATCGACTCCCATCAATGTACCTACGGCCCATACGCCAGAGAGTGGCCATTGGCCCCAGATCAATCCACCCAGCAATAGAGAAATCACTCCGCTAAACAGAATGCTGTTCCGCCCGGAATCTGGCTGTGCCCCCAGCGCCATCACAATCTTCCAAACCCCCTCGAAGATAAAGAACATTGCCATCAACAATGTCAAAAACGAGAGACCGAAGAGGGGGTGACTGATAACACCAAGCCCTCCAAGTACCATCAGAATGCCTAGAATTAAATGTTGTGCTTTTCCAGGAACATCACCCACCCGCGTTCCTTGAACCGCATATAAAACGCCACCAAAAAGCAGGGAGAAACCTGCTATGTAGACAACGGCAATGCCGGGACCAAATGGTGCAATCAGACAAATGACCCCGATGATACAGAGAATGATTCCGATTAGTTTGAAGTCTTTCGGGGCAGGCAGGGTCGCATCAGTCATTCTTTTGTCTCACTTTAAACAGAAGGGAAGAAAAGTTGTGAAATCGAGCGGCCCATTATCTCAGTCAAACTCATGCAAAACATTGAATCGATTGGTACACTATTGTATCAAGAGAATTTCGTTTGTCAGCCATTGCGCAGCCAATGCGTTCAATTATTTCGCAACTGGTTTTGTTTCAACCAATATTCAAAAAATTGATATATCTGCTCATTTGATTTCGGATTAGGAGCATGTTTTTCGCGATTTGTCATCGCCACTCGGTTTTCAAAACCTAAAAATTGATTGACGGCGATACTGTGATTTAAAGCACGCCACTGTTTGGGTTGATCTTCTGAACCACCAGAAACCAGAAAGGGCCGAGGCGCCATCAAAGCGTGTAATTCATGCAGATCGTGCCCCTCTTTGACGAGACTTTTATAGAGCCCCGTGCGAGGATTATCCTTTGTGGGCAATCCCCGTTTACGAAAATCCGGGCCAGCATATCCCAGGTACCACGGCTCCCAGTAATTCACGCTGGGTCTGCTTTCGTCAAATACAATCCCTCCATCCGACCAGGCAGCACAGGCGAATTTATCATACAGGCAGGAAGCAAACATGGCCCATTTGCCGCCGTACGAATGTCCGACAATCCCGATGCGCTTCGAGTCGACCTCTTTCCGATTTGCTAAAACATGAAACGCATTGGCTGCACCATAAGCTAACGCAGACAAAGGTTGAATTTCTGCTTTCTGACGGTTGGGATAGTAGAGTGAATAATCGTGGCCGACTGAAAATGTTACAAATCCACGTTTAGCAAGCTGAAAGGCAAAGTCTCGATCTTTCCCCTTTAGGCCGACACCGGTCTCAGGCTCATAATAAACGACAAGAACAGCCGGAGTACTTTGATTTGATTTGGCATCATCGGGAATCAGCAGGTAGCCTGTATTTGGATGCCCCGGGGCTATATCGAATCGCACCGTATACTGCGTAAAGTTTTCCCGATGCTGTTCTTTCAAATATTCCACTCGAGGCCTTTCATTTACAGGAGGCCACTCGCCCATCATCGTATGCCACTTCTTCAGAATTTCCTGTCGACGCTGCCGCCAGTCTGCAGCTGTTTTTACTATACGACCATCATAAAATTTCAGTGGGGATTTATATTTGCCGAAGTTGTCTTTAAATTGATTTGAAGGCGCATAAAAAGGTGCCATCGTCTTCCAGAGTTTTATTGTTTCCTCTGATATGGTGGAGTCTGTTTTTTCACCTGCCACAAGATTTTGCAAAGAGATCATCAAAAAGCATAAGCCGATAATTCCATAAGAAACGAAATCTTTCATGCAAACATCCTCCATCTAGATTTGTAGTCACCGTTGTTATCTCTCATACCATTGTGGCAACTACATCCTAATCTCACAATTCATAAAAAGGAACCACGCAGATCAGTTTTCACATTATGAACCGCCGGGGCAGTGCCTGAGAATTTTACAATGCCGATGGCTCTGGAATCGAATATTTCTGATCTTACCAAACTCCTCCCGAGTCCTTGTCGGATTTTCTACTCAGGAAACCAGTTTGCGATACCTGTCATTTCCAAGCCTCTGAATACGGCAAAAGCCGTTATTGACCCAAGGCATGTAATTCGCCTACTATCCGCCTCGAAACAGGTCTCTATTTCCGTATAAAACTTGTTTCAGGCACGAGTATTAACCGATATTCAATAGTAGCTCGAGAATAAAAAGTTCAACTCACGTATTGAATCGACACGTAGTTTTTCATTCGGGAATACCCCCATCATGAAACCTCAAACCGTAAAAGAATGGTTTGCTTCCCGACAACATCACTGGAAACGAGCATTTATTTCCCTCGGGATTATAATTTCAATCATTCAGTTTTTGAGGATCATCAGAAGTACGCCTGGAGATTTCCCGCTGCATTGGAAATCTGGAGAAATGTTAGCAACGGGTGAATTCCTCTATACAGCAAATCACAATTACCCCTATCCACCATTTTGGGGTTATGTACATTCGATTCTCGCTGACATCCCGATGCAGACAGCTTACTTACTGATTTATCCTCTCTTTTTCATTGCACTGGGACTTCTGATCTGGTGCCTGGATCGTTTATGCGAAAAACATTTCCCCCTGAAGCGTAATTTATTTTTCTGGACAACGGTGATTGCCATTGTACTTTCGAGTCGGTATCTCGTGAGAGATATGCTTGAGTGTGGAGTCAATCTTGCATTAGTGGCGTTTTCATGGTTGAGCGTTTATTTATGGCGCGAAAAGCGTGAATTTCTCGGCAGTCTGTTCCTGGGCTTTGCGATGGCCCTGAAATGTACGCCATCACTGTTTTGGGCATATTTCATTTTAAAACGCGAATGGAAGATGGCTGCTTTCACGTTTGTGGCTGCCGTCTTTTTTACGCTGTCTCCCATGTTCAAACTGGGTTACACCGAGTACAAAGTGACCTTGTTGCATTGGAGTAATAATGTATTGACAGGTCTTCAGGAAACAGACCCCTCGCGAGGCATCGCCGGAGAAGTCCCTTTATCCAATATGTCACTTAAGCCGACATTAGCCAGATTTGTGATGCACCTTCCACCGGAACATAACGCCCGAATCGATTCCCCTCTCTATATTGATTTCCTGGACTTCTCCCCTCAAACTGCGGGGCGTATCGTGAAATTTACAATGTTATTCTGCCTAGCGCTGGTTGCCTGGACTTTTCGAAAACGGATTCAAGATCGAGAAGATGAACGCGTTCTTTGGGAATGTGGTGCAATATCTGCGCTGATCCTGCTTTACTCACCTGTCACCTGGGGACAGCATTGCGTAGGCATCTTTCCTGGAATCTATTTGCTAACGCGTTCTTCCGTAAGTCATCAGCAGATTTCAACACAGTTAAAAACAAGTATTGGAGTCTACGTATTTGTCGTTCTGGTATTGAATCGATCCTTCATAGGAAAACATTTTACAGAACTCATTGATACTTATCATTTACCAACGCTGGCTTTTACAGGCATCGTTGTCTTTCTGATAAATCGACATCGACAAGTGAATCAGAGTGCCCAGCATATGATTCCCTTTACAAAACCTGAGTCTGATCCAGGTTCCGACAACCTCTCAAAAGAGCAGCGTGCCGCTTAAACTTTGCGTATTTTTGTCACACACAATTTTTGACAAATCTCATACTGCCTTACCAGGCAGACCCGAGTTTTCCGGCTTTCATTTCACGCTGCAGCCGTTTAGCAAATGAAGCCGTCCCGGGTTCATAATGTTCTGTTCGAGAGCGCTGTCGCATCATTCCTCAATCGTCACTGGAAATAATTCCCTGTCTGCATACACAACCGCTTTGATTCCGTTATAATTTATCCCTTACTTTCCATTGGAGGCAACTTCAAGCATTATCATAATTTTCACCAAATGCAAAGGATACAAGGCTATGCTGCGACTCCTCTTTTCCCTGGTTTTGACTTTATGCTTTTTGACACCCGCTATTAATGCAGCAGATAAAAAAGGAAATCCAAAGCCAACACAGGCCGATGTTTCTTACGGCCCCTATAAGATGAACAAGCTGGATTTCTGGCAGGCCGAAGGAAAAGGCCCGCGCCCCATACTGGTCCACATTCACGGAGGTGGCTGGATCGGTGGTGACAAGGCCCGTATTGGAAATATCAAGCCGTTTCTTGACAAGGGCATTTCTTACGCGTCGGTAAACTATCGTTTGACAGGAGAAGCACCACTGCCGGCCCCAGTACATGATGCCGCCCGTGCGATTCAGTTCATTCGTTCTAAAGCTGGTGAATGGAATCTCAATAAAAATAAAATCGTATTAACAGGTGGCAGTGCAGGGGCTTGTACTTCGATGTGGCTTTTATTACACGATGATCTGGCTGACCCCAAATCGAAAGACCCTGTATTACGCGAATCAACGCGAGTAACAGCGGCTGCCGTCGGAGGAGGCCAGACTTCAATTGACCCGAAAGTCATCGAGCCGTGGCTCGGTCCGAATGTACTGAAACACGCCATGATCCACAAAGCAGTGGGCGGGAAGAGCATGCAGGATGTGATGGATAATTATGAAAAACATGAAGCACTCTATAAGGAATTTTCACCTTATAATCATCTGACTTCCGATGATCCTCCCCTTTTGATGACCTACAACAACAACATGAAGCTTCCTTCAGAAAATGCGGGCCATGGGATCCATCACCCCGTCTACGGCGTAAAAATGAAAGAAAAAGCGGACAAGGCGGGTACGGAATGCCATCTTCTGATTCCCGGAGTTTCCAAATCAAAAAAATACAAAAACACGAATGACTTTTTGATGGATAAACTTCTGAGCAAGGATAAATAAGTCGAAACACTTTCTATTCGAACTCAACTGGTGTGAATTGTTACACAGAATCATCCGAGAACACAGAAGTGAAATGTCAATTATATTTTACTCTGTGTTCTCTCACTTTTATTTCAATTGATTCGATGTTTCTATTTCTCATCCGCCTATATGAAATTGAATCTCATGAAACGACGACACTTTTTGGAACAGTGTGGAATCTTCGGTTCGGGAATATTTTGCCCCACTTTTCTGCAGGCTTTGCAATCCCGGAAATGCTATGCATCCCAGACCCGAGAACTTAAAGCAGATGTTGTCATTATTGGTGGGGGTCTGGGAGGTTGCGCATCCGCATTAGCAGCCTGCCGCAATGGCGCCCGCGTAATTTTGACAGAACCGACTGACTGGATAGGCGGCCAGATTTCACAACAGGCAGTACCTCCCGATGAGCACAAGTGGATTGAAACGTTTGGCCGTACAAAGTCGTATGCCCAATTGAGGTCGCTGATTCGCAATTACTATAAGCAACATTATCCGTTAACGAGCAAAGCCCAGTCGGTTCCCAATTTGAATCCGGGCAATGGCTCTGTTTCGCGAATTTGTCATGAACCGAAGGTCGGTATCGCGGCTCTTCAATCAATGCTGGCTCCTGAAATCAGTCGTGGCCAATTAACATTACTTCTTAATACACGGCCTGTCAGTGCCTGTGTGAATGGTGACCACGTCGAAACAGTGACTTGCCATACTCATGGATCTGGACATTCTCTTACTCTACATGGATCCTACTTTATCGATGCCAGCGAAGAAGGGGACCTGCTGCCTTTAACGGGAACAGAGTACGCTCTGGGCGCGGAATCTCAATCAGAGACCAATGAACCGCATGCCCCTGAGAAAGCCAATCCCGCAAACATCCAGTCATTTACCCATTGTTTTGCCGTCGATCATCTGGAAGGAGAAGACCACACAATCGAACGCCCTGCGATGTATGAGTTCTGGAAGAATCACGTTCCCCCGTTAACACCCGCCTGGTCTGGAAAAATCCTCTCGCTGTATTATTCCTACCCGCGAACTTTAAAACCCAAGGAGCTTTCCTTTGTTCCCTGTGGAAAAGAGACACCCCCTCCAAAAACAAAATCGCTGAACCTCTGGCTGTATCGCAGGATGATCGACCGTAATAACTTCGTCCCCGGCACATACGCCAGTGACATCACAGTCATCAACTGGCCACAAAATGATTATATGTTGGGTAATATCACAGATGTCGCACCGGAAGAACGCAAACAGCATCTCCATGCCGCAAAACAGCTCAGTTTGTCACTATTATATTGGTTGCAAACTGAAGCACCACGGCCCGATGGCAAACAAGGCTGGCAAGGATTGCGCCTGCGAAAAGATATCGTGGGGACTGAAGATGGACTTGCAAAATACCCCTATATTCGTGAATCCCGCCGCATTCTGGCTGAACTGACCATCAAAGAACAGGATCTGTCTTATACCGAGCGACTCAAGGAGATGGGTAAAGATCACAAACCACTTCTCGCCAGGCCATTTGAGGATTCCGTTGGCATCGGATATTACCATCTCGATCTTCATCCCAGTTCTGGTGGAGACAACTACATCGACACGGGCAGTGTTCCTTTTCAAATTCCGCTGGGTGCGATGATTCCACAACGCATCGAAAACCTGATCCCCGGCTGCAAAAACATTGGCACAACACATCTATCGAATGGCTGCTATCGTCTTCATCCCGTAGAGTGGTCGATTGGTGAAGCAGCAGGCGCTTTATGTGCACACGCAATTTCTAAGCAATCAACGCCGCGACAAATTAGAAACAATGAAAAGCAACTTAAGGATTTCCAGACGGTATTGACCAGGCAGGGCATCGAACTGGAATGGTCTAAACTGAGATAACTTAATCTAATGAAAGTTGCTTCCAAGCGAATTGATTGTGTCCCAAATTATGTGATTTCAATTTCGGATCAGTGGTGGTAGATGTTTTTGCAAAAACCAGCGATCAAGCAGTATTTTTCGCGTAAACCACTGCGAAGACATACAACGCCGCCCCAGGAACTGCCGAAATACTGTGGGTAAAATGCTGGTACCGGGGTCATCAGAAAAATCACCAAACCGATCAAACAGTTTCTCCTGGTAAACGAATAACTGATCCAGAGTGTAAACCTGCTGACTATTGCGAAGCACATCAGCAGCGATCAATCCCGTTTCGACAGCAGGACGGATTCCTTCTCCACTTTGCGGCGAAGCCATGCCAATAGCATCACCAATCAGCAACAGACCGTCATCAACAATCGTCCGTTTCTGAGAACCATATAAACGATAAGCATGTCCTTTAAATTTACCAAGAATTTCCTTGGGAACACGTCCTTGCTGGTCCAAAAATTCGGTAAATTCTTCTCGGACTGTCGACAGTTGCTTTTCCCCCTCGCGACCGATCCCCACATTTAAATAGTCGCCCTTTAAAAAACACCATCCATATCCTTTCAAATCGCGACAAAAATAGAGTTCTGGTGTATCCGGCTGCACGTGACAGACGTTGTGCTGTTCGGGAGAGAGTAAAAATTCCGACTCTTGTGCCAGCACGACTGGTTTTTCGAACTCCTGCTTCTGATTCATCCAGCGCGCTACCGGACAGAAATGACCGCCTGCACCCACGACAATTTTTGCACGCAGTGTGCCATTAATGATCCACCCACCGCTTGCGCGTTCAATTGACTTGAAGGGCTCACCTAATCTAGTGCGCGCCTTACAACGTTTCAGTAAATAATCATCAAATTCACAACGACGAATTCCATAACTGACGGTCTGGGAGTATTCTGTCTGTATCACCGCACCACTAATGACCCCGGTACGAAAACGGGTAATGGGCTGAAGAACGTGATCTTGTTCGTAATCTGATAAATCCAGTTCCAGCAGATCGGCAACGGCTGGTGTAATCCAACCCGCGCAAACTTTATCCCGAGGAAAAACAGCTTTATCCAAAACCAGCACATCCAGCCCTGAGTCGCGCAACCCCCATGCACAGGAAGAACCTCCTGGACCTCCACCGACAATCAGGACATCGCACGCCTCACTATCCATCGCCGTCTTATCCCTTACATCGATAGGAACTCAATCAGACTGATATAATTTGTCTCGTGTCCAGGGAACCTCATTATTCCTGCCATTCGTGAAGACCACCTGAAATAATTGCAGCGAGCCTGTTCGAAAAGAGGCAATCGAGGCTGAGAGATAGAGACGCCAGGTGCGGATAAATTTCTCATCGAACATTCCGCGGACTTCATCAATATTCTGTTCATATCTTTGTAGCCAATGCTCTAGTGTGAGAGCATAATGCAGGCGAAGATTTTCAACATCAAGGATCGAAAACTTCTGAGGCTCAAATATCCGCATCATCTCACTCAAACTGGGGACATGAGCACCCGGGAAAATCCGTTTTGTGGTCCAGCTATCTAACACACGGGGAGAGTTGCAGCCGATCGAATGTATTAATCCACGTCCATCAGGTTTTTGACAACGGGATATCACATTACCGAGCTCTTCATAATTCTTCAGTCCAACATGCTCCAGCATTCCAACCGACACAAATGAGTCGAAGCTGCCTGTGATATTCCGCCAATCATCCTCCACAAATTCCACACGGTCGCTCAATCGTTCCGCGTTAGCACGCTCACGCGCATAGATAATTTGTTCGTGCGAAACGTTAAAGGCTTTGACCCTGACACCATAATTTTTTGCCATATGTAAAGCCAGGGCACCCCACCCGCAACCAGCTTCAACGACAGTATCCCCCGGTTTCAAACCAACCTTGCGACAGACATGATCCATCTTTGCAATTTGCGCTGCTTCGAGAGACATTTCTGGATCGGAAAAATAGGCACACGTATAAGCCAATTGCTGATCGAGCCAGAGTTGATAGAAATCATTTCCAATATCATAATGATGATGGACATTATTCCGTGCGGCATCGATGGTATTTCGACTTAACCATCTCAGGCAACCCCGGATACCATCGCGATAAAAATGCTTCGCATTTACAGAAGGCATGCTCCGATTAATGGCTTCATTCAAAGAGACCAGACTACCTTCTACCTCAATCGTTCCCTGAGAGTAGCCCTCTCCGAAATAGAGGCTTGGATCAATCAACAGTTTGTTGAGCGTGCTACGCTGATGGATATAGACACGAATCGGAGGAGAAGAAGTGGAAGTTGTGATTACAGAATCGTCCCACAAGACGACTTCTATTTCCGGATTGCCCAATTTCTGGAGCATGGTCCGCATCAACCATTTATCAAATGCAGAGGCTTTACCGGCGGTACGTTTCTGTTCTGGTAATCCAGAATCTACGTCTGGATGAATGAGATTGTTTTCGAAATCTGCGGTTCTTTCTGATTGAGCAGATTTCGTTTTTGAGTCGGCCTTTATTGGATTCACTTTGATTCTCCCGATTTGCGACAATCAATTTTTACCCGGTTATTTTTTTATTTTGACATTCCTCATAAGAATAAATGAAATCTGATCCTTCTATCTTATTTTCACATAGACAATCAAATTTTCAATTGTTTTTTATAGTTCTGACCACTTATCTTCCAAATTTCAAAAACTAAAATACAGAAAATACCATTCCTGAAGTTTTTTGGCCCTGTATTCTGTCGCTTTTATCCAAGTAGTAATCATTTATCTGAACGACCGAATATTCCTACTTATCTTACGTTCCTGCCTTTGTCTTTTCCCAGAATTAATTCGATCACTGATTTTTTTCATTCCGGTAGCAGACTTTGATAATTTGGGCTTGGAATAGCGGTCAGTGAGGTGCTACAATTGAACACATCAATGTTTTTTTATCATTGATTTCACACCTTAATCCTCGCCTACCGATAAGAACAGTAAACTCCTGCCATTCCTTGAGAAAGAATCTTTTATGCTATCTATCTGGGGACCGGATACAAAACTCTGTGATCGCGTTTCGCGTCGTGAAGTTCTGAAAATTGGCGCATTGGGAATGGGTGGCCTAAGTTTGCCTCAGCTCCTTCAGGCAGAATCTGCACAAGAAAAAAGCAATCGCCATAAAGCAGTCATCATGATTTATATGTGTGGAGCTCCTTCACACCAGGACATGTATGACCTGAAAATGGATGCCCCCTCTGAAATACGAGGCGAATTCCGTCCGATCAATACGAAAGTGCCCGGCTTTCAAATTTGTGAGCACCTTCCTCGACTGGGTAACATTGCTGAAAAAATCATCCCACTTCGTTCTGTACATGGCTCACCCAGTGGGGCCCACGACTCATTCATTTGTTATACAGGACGAACTACTCGCAATCAGCCAGCCGGAGGTTGGCCTGCCATTGGTTCTGTCGTTTCCAAACTGCAAGGGTCCGCTGATCCTGCCGTACCACCCTTTGTCGGCTTAGCTCCGAATACAGGCCATCCGCCGTATGGCTCTCCTGGTCTCCCTGGATTTCTGGGTGTGAGCCATTCTGCCTTCCGACCTTCAGGCCCCGCGCGAAAGAACATGGTTTTAAATGGTATCGATTCATCGCGTCTGAATGATCGCAAGCAGCTACTGGCCTCTTTTGATCAGTTTAAACGCGATGCAGATGCCAGCGGTTCGATGCAGGGCATGGACGACATGAACCAGCAGGTGTTTAACATCCTGACATCCAATCGACTGGTCAACGCTCTGGATCTTTCACAGGAAGATCCAGCCATCCGAGAACGTTATGGCAAAGGCGATCCAAAGAACTTTGGCGATGGCTCTCCACGTAACCTCGAACATTTCCTGATGGCGCGGCGACTGGTGGAAGCGGGCGCCAGGATCGTCACTCTGAATTTTGGACGCTGGGATTTTCACAGTAATAACTTCAGCGGTTTGAAGGGGACTCATCTCCCACTGTTCGATCAGGGATTAGCCACTTTAATCGAAGACTTGCATGAGCGTGGCATGGCTGACGACGTCGCTGTCGTCGCGTGGGGCGAATTTGGGCGTACTCCCAAAATCAACAAAGATGCGGGACGCGATCACTGGCCCGCTGTTGGCGGCGGTCTGATTGCCGGGGGTGGTTTCAAAACCGGCCAGGTCATTGGCAGCACAGATCGACTGGGAGGCCAAATTGAAGACCGCCCGATTCACTTTGGCGAAGTTTTTGCGACATTATACCACCACCTGGGAATTGATTATACCACCGCACCCATCCGGGATCTGGCTGGTCGTCCTCATTATCTGGTGGATAACTACACGCCGATGCCTGAAATCATTTGATCTCATTCTCACATCCAAATATTCTATCCTTTAGCTTTTCAACGTGAACCGCTACGATATGCGTCAGCCAATCAGACAACGTTTCAGCTGATACATAATTAACAGGATTGAAGATGGTAAGAGCAGGGATGGATGACGCTTTACTGGAAAAACTGCACGAATTTTGGGGCTACTCAGAATTTCGTCCGCTACAACAGGACGCCATGCAGTCGGTTCTGAATGGCCGTGACTCTCTGGTGGTACTTCCGACTGGTGGAGGCAAATCTCTCTGTTATCAGGCACCTGCCTTGTGCATGGACGGAATGGCGGTGGTTGTTAGCCCGCTGATCTCGCTGATGAAAGATCAAGTCGATGCTTTGCGCGTCTGTGGAATTTCAGCTGCTTACCTTAACAGTTCGCTGGAGCAGGAAGAATCACGACAAGTCTTAAGAGAAGTCCGTGCAGGTAAAATCAAACTCCTTTATGTCGCACCTGAGCGGCTGATGCTGGAAGGCATGCTCTGCATGCTGGCAGAGATCAAACTGGCATTCATCGTGATCGACGAAGCCCATTGTGTGAGTATGTGGGGCCATGATTTCCGCCCCCATTATCGTGAATTGAAAGAGCTGAAAAACATCTTTCCCCAATGTGGAATTCACGCCTATACCGCGACCGCGACTGAAGAGGTTCGCTCTGATATTGCCGTGCAACTTGGATTACAAGATCCGGAAATTCTGATCGGTTCATTTGATCGTCCCAATCTGACATATTCTGTGGCCCGTCGCGCGGATCGCTTTTCACAAGTGTGCGAAGTTCTAGATCGACACCCTGAAGAACCGGGAGTCATTTACTGCATTTCCCGCGCGGATGTCGAATCGCTGAGTGAGTCGTTGAACGATGCCGGTTATGAAACACGCCCCTACCATGCTGGCCTGCCCGATGAGAAACGTGCAGCCAATCAGGAAGCCTTCATTCAGGACCGCATTGATGCCATCGTCGCCACAATTGCCTTCGGGATGGGAATTGATAAACCGAACGTCCGTTATGTGATTCATGCAGGCTTACCCAAGTCATTGGAAAATTATCAACAGGAAAGTGGACGGGCAGGTCGTGACGGATTGGAAGCTGAATGCGTATTATTATACTCAGAGCAAGACGCGATGATCTGGAAACGGATTCTGGATGATCAACCCGATGAAGCCAAAAAAACGGCTTTTCAGTCACTTCAGGCCATGCAGAACTACTGCCATGCGTTTGACTGTCGCCATCGCCATTTGATGCAACATTTTGGGCAGGATCTGGATCAAGATTGTGAAACAGGCTGTGACCTGTGCCGTGGCGATTTCCAGCAGGTTGATGATGCTCTGGAGACTTGCCAGAAGATCCTGTCTTCGATATTCAGACAGGATCAAAACTTCGGTTCATCCTACACAGCTGCTGTATTGAAAGGATCGAAAGACAAAAAAGTACTCGCCAATCGTCACGATCAACTCAGTACTTACGGCCTGCTCAAACACGAAAGTCTGTCGACGATTCGTCACTGGCTGAATCAATTGGTTTCCCAGAAATTCTTAACTAAAACCGCCGAATATCAACAGCTGCGTATCACCGACTCAGGTTGGCGATTATTACGGGGAGAAGTGACTCCACAACTGATGCGAACGACAGAGCAAAGCAAATCCGAAAAAGCCCGTCCTGTCAAAAAACAATCTCAAGATGCCAACTGGGAGGGCGTAGACCAGAGTCTCTTCGAACAATTACGAGATCTGCGAAAGCAAATTGCCGGCGACAAGGGTTTACAACCTTATATGGTATTCGGAGATGCCACTCTACGAGAACTGGCCCGTGACAAACCCAAAACACAGGCAGAGTTTTTGGAAATCTGGGGAGTTGGCCAGAAAAAATGCGACGACTTTGGTCAGCAGTTTCTGGAATGTATTGCTGAGCATATGACCTAACTTTTGGATATTCAGTGAAATGAATGAAATTGCTGTCAAACGAGCCGACCTCACAGATATCGAAGCACTTGTGCCACTATTCGACAGTTATCGCGAATTCTATGGTCGCAACAGCGATCCCGAGGCGGCTGACGAATTTCTATCCGCACGTCTCGAAAACAATGAGTCTGTGATTTTTATCGCGCGCGAATCCAAGATTCCTGTTGGCTTCACTCAGCTCTATCCCAGTTTTTCATCAGTCTCGCTCGCCCGCACATTTATTTTGAACGATCTGTTTGTCACCGCCGAGAGTCGGAGAAAAGGGGTTGGCTCGCTTCTGCTGACAGCCGCCATCAACTATGCCAAATCGTTGAACGCAGTTCGTCTAACACTCTCTACCGAAATCACGAATGAGACGGCGCAAGCTTTATATCAAACGACGGGTTGGAAAAAAGAAGAACAGTTTTATTCCTATCACTTTACGGTGTAGAACCCATCCTATTTCTTTTCAGATACCTTCTAAAATGGGTAGAGGCATCATTACCAGCATCAAAAAGGTGGTCGTAGAGGTAATCGACCTCGTAAGCTCTTATTTATCTGGTTTGTCAATCCCGATACACACCAGCTGTTCCTGGCGTTTGTCGCCTGACTCTTTTCCCACTCTGAGATAAAGTCGACCAGCGGCGGCAGCCGGGCTTGCGTAGCAATCATCGCCGAGTTTATTGACGGCGACTTCTTTATATTCTTTCGCGTTTGCTTCAAAGACGAAGGTTTCTCCCGATAGATTGGATATATAAACCAACCCGTTACAGAGAAGGGGTGAAGCACTAAACGAACCACGTAAGCGATGTTTCCAGAGTATCTCGCCGGTTTTGGTTGACCAGCAGTAAGCGATTCCATCATCGGTAATACCGTAAAGCTGTGCTCCATCAACCAGCATCGACGGCTCATAAATTTTGGTTTTATCAGACCAGAGTAGCTTGCCCTCTGCTGACAAACCAACTGTTTCTCGCCTGGGATATCCGCCACTGGCAAAAATTTCGTTGTCCGTTGTCACGATCGTTCCGCAGGTTGCTTCCGCCAGACAGGGTGTATTCCATAATTCTTTCCCCGTCGCAGGATTGTAGCTGGTTACCTGATCACAGCCACTGATCAGCAACTGTTCGCGGCCTCCCACATTCGCCACCACGGGGCTGGAATAGGTGCTAATCGCGGGGCGAGAAACGCGCCAGGCGATTTCACCTGTTTTTCGATCGAGAGCGGCGATATAGCCGCCTCCCCGGTTATCGGCGGCGATGATTACAAACGATTTATAAAGCAACGGAGAAGGGGCGTATCCAAACTTGGAATTAAAAGCCCCCAATTCCCGCTGCCAGAGTTGCTTGCCGTTTAAGTCGAGAGCCGTCGCAATGATCTTACCGGAGTTGAGAAAGACTACAAAGATGTGTTCTCCATCACACAGAACCGTCCCGTTCGCATTGGTTCCTTTTTTGTGGAGCTCACCTCGCGTTGGAAATCCACCGCTGTGAATGACTTTTTTCCATCGCTCCTTTCCATCGGTACGGTCGTAGGCCAAGACCATCTGTTCCTGCTTCTGGTCATCGGCTGATGCCAACAGAATTAAATCACCTACGAGCACAGGCGAACTGTGCCCACGTCCTGGAATATCCGTATTCCAGATAATATTCGCTGTTTCGTCCCACTCTGTTGGTAATTCCTGATCAGGTGCGTGACCGTTCCGCAGAGGTCCGCGCCAGCCCGGCCAGTCGTCAGCAAGATCAGGGACATCAGACTCGCTTAATGTGACACCGCTGGATTCTACCGAAATTTCATCGACGGGAATTTTCTTCGTACAGCCGACGAACAAGACCGTGCCGATCAACAACAAACGAGCAAAAAAAGACACCAATGTTACATCCTCCCTGAAACGGATATTTCGAAATCTCTCTGCCAGAATAAAGATGCACCAGAGAATTCTTCATTCTGCTGTCGTATTGAATGAGTTATCCATGAAAACTCATTTTTCAACTTGCGTTATAATTTTTTTAGAAAGATGTCACGAAAACGAATTTCACCACCGTGTGTCTGTAATTGAATGGGACCAGTCTCATAAATTGGCTTGTCTTTTTCGTAATAGTTATCCATTTTTTTATTGTCGACAACCAGCTTCCCATTCATATAAACGGTGACTTTTTCACCTTTCATGATAATCCTGAGATTGTTCCATTCACCAAATGGCTTGTCTGCGTGCACGAGTGGGTATTTGCCTTCACCTTTGTTGTTATATAACCCGCCTGATCCAAGATTGGCTTTGCGATCCCACTTGCCACCTTCTTTCGTTGTATCCCAGATCTGTACTTGTGGGACGCCGCGGAGATAAATACCGCTATCAGCTTTGGCAACGGTTTTATAATCGAGCAGTAATTCAAAATCACCATAATCCTTGGCAGTTGTCAGATAGACGCCATGACCATCGTTAACCAGCTCACCCTTTTCGACTGACCAGTGCTCCAGGACATCTTCCCAGTTCTTTTTCAAAAGCTCTTCGCGTTCGGCTTTGGACATCTGCTTGACAGCGGCAGGGCTTTTCCCTTTGACCTTATGAAAATTCATGCCGATCCAGCCTGATAAGTCTTTGCCATTAAACAGAGCGATGAATCCTTCGGGTGGTACATTGTGCGTTTTCGAATCTTTTTTCTCGCCCGCAACCAGTGCTGTGGAACCCAAAATCAACAGGGCCAATGCAGAGAAGAGATATCGTTTTAAATTCAGTGTCATATTCATCAGGCATTCCTCTAGTAATTAGTCATGATTTGTTGTTTTTGATTTGGTAATACAAGGTGTACTGATAACTGTAATTTCAGACAGTCCAAATTACAATGTGTCTGCAATAAACCAGTCTGAAATTCCAGATTTTGCATGCCGGCAGCAATCTCTCATTTGATCATTATTCAATAATTTTCCTGCCTGAAAGAAGAGCTCAAAGTCAATCTAATCAGCGGATGTCAGTTTTTGCACAATGCAAAGATTACAGGAATCATCGACAGGATCAAGTTCGACCCGATGGGCAATATAGGTCTTTCCATCACTAACTGACTTCTGTCGTGACTTTTTCGAAAAGAATGTAGCTGCCTGTAGCAATGATTCTTGAATTTGCATCTCGTGAGAAACAATCTCCACACCGGACTCAGTATTTGAGGTGAGCAATACGTTTCCGTCCGTATCAGTAATAAACAGCTGGCCCAAGCCATCATCAAGTTCATTCAAGATATTCTTCAGTTGGTTTACAAAGTCGGCTTCGATGGCAACAACTCCAAAAACATCTCCTGTTTGTTCATCATAAACAGGGATAGCAGCGATAATACTGCGATGCTGACTACGATGCTGATTTTCTGAGAGGCGTTGATTTAAGCTGAGTTTAATCTGACCCGGAACCATAACGATCAGATCTTCTAACAAAGGTGACTTTTCTAATGTAGCTAATCGACTTTGCGGTACTCTCCTAATATATCCCTTATTTGAGATATTGCGTTCGACGCGAACAATCTCCTGTGGTTTTTCCTGATTGACTTCGATGTATGTTACGGAAAGATAGTCAGGATTGGCTCGCATCAAACCTTCATAAATCGTCTCTAATCGGCCACGCCAGATCTCTTCGCCTTCCGTACTTTCGACTCCGGATCGAACGTCAATAATCGCCTGAATCGGTGGTAAAGTCGACATAAACAGCGCGTCGCCACTGAGTACCTGCCCAAGAGAAATCAACTGCACTTCTATTTCACGCTCGTCTGATCTCATCTCTTCAAAACGTGCATTTCGGGCGGCAATATAGTTCTGTCGTGTCGAAATCGTCAGCGTGGTGATCGCAACAATAGTGATAATCACTACTGCTGCGATGAGTTGTGAAAGTTTCTGATGGTGCTGAATCCAACGCCCGGCCCTTTGTGAAGGCAGTTCGGCATATGACGAGACTGGCTCTCCGGCCATCCACCGTTGAACATCGTCGGCTAAAGCGGTTGTTGACGAGTACCTTGCATATCGTTTTTTGGCCATCGCTTTGGCACAGATAGCATTGAGAGCCGGATCCACATCTTTGTGCACAGATTGCGCCTGAGGAGTTGGTCCACTGGTAATAGCAGTGATCAGTTGACGAATTGTGGAACTGCCAGAAGATTCACGATTTACTTCGTGAGGTGCCTGTCCGGTAAGAATCGCAAACAAGATAGCTCCCAGTCCAAAGATATCTGTTGATTCATTGACTTCATCCAGACGTCCGGCAGCCTGTTCTGGTGCCATATAAAGTGGTGAACCTAATACCTGACCAGCAAGCGTTTGCTGACTTTCATTCACATCCGAAAAACCAATATCAGCAAGACTGTCGCTCAGTATGCCGTCATCGAGAACTTTTGCCAGGCCCCAATCGATGACAATCACCTGCCCGAAATTATCGATTGCCACGTTTTCTGGTTTTAAGTCGCGGTGAATGACCTTGCGTGAATGTGCATGCCCGATCGCTTGACAGACTATGACAAACGCCGACAATAAATTCCGCAACAGCATGGGATCCTCATCGCCTTCCAGGCGACGTTCATGATATTCAGTTATGGCATCTTGCAATGTTTGCTTACCAAGAAATCGCATGACATAAAATGATTGCCCACTGACGGCATCTTCACCTAACTGATATATGGGGACGATCGCAGGGTGCTCCAGTCGACCTGTAATTTCCGCTTCTCGACGGAACCGTTCAACAGCGGCTTTATTCGCAGTCTGTGCGTTTCTGATCTCTTTGAGTGCCACATAACGCTGTAGTTTGATATCACGTGCCAACCAGACGGTTCCCAACCCTCCCTGTCCGAGCTTTCGGATGAGCTGGTAGCGCGACCGCTGCTCACGTATTTCGTCGTTTTCTATCCCGGAGATGGCGACACTGACACCCATTAATTTTGCAACGCGACCTGAGTGATCCATGCGTTCCAAGGCTGCTTTTGTCAGAGTGCTGGCACTGAATCCATTTCCGCCTTGATCGTCTACACTATCCCAAAGGTCTTTGAGGCGGCATAAGGAACGTTGTTCAATTTCAGAAATCGTTACATGAGACAATAACTTCGTTTTTCCCAACTGCTCAGCCAGTGTTGTACTTCCGTAGAGGGTCCATGTCCTGAGTGTAGTTGCGAGTTGACGCTCAGTGATGACCGCTGATTCCAAGGCTTCCACAGCAAATGCAATATCACGGTCTTCTTTTGAAAAATCCCGATCTACCGATATTTGCGTGGCAGCAAGCTCGTCAATCTGAGGCTGATTGGGATTGATTGATGGTTCTGACAATGTAACTCCTCCGGAAACCATACTTGGAATTTATGTCTATAAGTCTGGTATTAAAATCAATGATTATCGATTACTTTACCACTGTGAAAGGGGGATTGAAAGAGGTGTGTTTTGGTTTCTGTATACCGATACATGCAAGTGGAGTAGTTCGTTGTGAATTCAATTATTTTGTTTAGAAAAGACTCTTACGCCGTAATCTAAAAGTGGAATTCTCCCTCATATCAAAGCAAAACAGGTAATTTTGTCTCATTTCATTAATTCTGCCGGTAACTAAAATATCAGTCATTGTTAGTAGCAATGTGATGATTCTTTACGTTTTGATTACTAGCTGCCTGTGCGCTATGTATAAATGGAATTAGACTTTTCGGACCTAAGTACCTTCCCATCAGCCTCTTTATCCCAGTCACTTCTCTATAAGGAATGCCAGACTGAGACTGGATGCTTGCAAGAGGTCTGCGTGACTTCAGAATGCCTACAAGGCTCAACATGAGTTCTGAAAATCAAATAAATCCTGAAATTCCAAGTGAAGCAAACTCGGATTGCATCTCGCTTGAATTCCTTGCCAGCCAGTTTATGGAAGAGCATCGACGATGGATGAACCCTTCTATTGAGAAGTATGCAGCCGATTATCCAGATCATTCAAAAGAAATCAGAGAGAGTTTTCCGATTTTGATTGCTATGGAACAATGGAAAGGAAACCAAGAATTCTCCCAACTGAAATCTCAGCTTCCAGATCCAAGGAGTATCAAACAGCTTGGTGATTGTCGGATTATTCGAGAAATCAATCGCAGTCGTGCCTCAATTTTGTATGAAGGGGTGCAGGGGAATTCGAACCGACGAGTTGCAGTAAAATTACTCCCCTGGAAATCAGAAATGACTCCACGCTGGCGAGAACGGTTTGAACGAGAGTCGAGACTGGTTGCTCGATTAAGACATGAGAATATCGTTACCTTTTATCGAACAGGGGAAGACCAGGGTTATTTTTACTCTGTCATGCAACTGATCAATGGAGTTGGACTGAACCGGGTCATTGGCAAGCTGGCAGAGATGGATGAAACACATTCGTTAAATAATGTGAGACCATTGGGGAACGATCGAACGCAAGAAATCGCACAGGCCTTACAGAAAAACAATTGGAGTCAGTTTGCAAAAATTGGACTAGAGGCAGCGCAAGCATTAAGCTACGCCCATAACCGAAAAACATTGCATAATGATATCAAACCAGAAAACATATTAATTGATAGCGAGGGACACACATGGGTCAACAATTTCAAATTGGCACAAGTTGCTGAAGGCGATTTTAAACAGCAGAGTGCCAGGACGTTATGCTACAAAGCTCCCGAGCGATTTAATGGTCAGCTCAGTGAGCAATGCGACCTGTATTCGCTCGGAATGGTTTTATATGAACTGGCTACACTCACGCCTGCATTCTCAACGCAGAGCTCAACTGAAATCGTTGATCATATTTTGACTCAGGATCCACCTCACCCTCGAACGATCAATCATAAAATCCCCACTGATTTTGAGATGATCATATTGAATTGCATCGCGAAGCAAACACAACAACGTTACCAGTCAGCAGAAGAACTCAGCATGGATCTGGTGCGGTTTTTAAATGGGAAAAAGGTCAAGCATCGGGTAAAACCTCATCGTATTTTCAGTCGTAAATGGTTTACGTCCTGGAGGTTTCAATCTGAGCAGAGCGTAAGCAATTGATGCAGAATGAATCGATATCATTCTATGATCGCCATTGATCGCTGATTCATCTCAATTATTCCGGACGCCGTTTCCTGGGTGGGAAAAATTGCCTGTTATCCGGCGGTCGATCTCCATTGCGTGGGGGAGGTTGCATGCCACGTGGCGGACGTTGCCTATTACGTGGCGGCTGGTTTCGATTCTCTGACCTTCGGTAGATGTAGCCTGGCCGGAGTTGCTGAACCTGATTTTCGTATTGATCAAACTTCTCCGACATCAACCAATTCCCAACATCATCGTTTGAATGCTCATAAATCCGAGCCAATTCATCAATCGCGTGGAGAAGCTCATCATAGAGAAATGCGGAATGGGAATGTGTTTTCAACTCTGTTTCCAACAGAAGAATTGCACTTTCCAAAAGACTGGTAGCCTCTGTGTCGTTCCCTTTTTTGTCTAACACCATTGCGAGTG
Organism: Planctomycetota bacterium; assembly: GCA_022600195.1. Classification (GTDB taxonomy): domain Bacteria; phylum Planctomycetota; class Planctomycetia; order Planctomycetales; family Planctomycetaceae; genus Gimesia. Next base: position 26,109 of record JAHZKX010000028.1, on the reverse strand, counting down.
ATACTTGAATCTTTGCCAGCCATTTTTTCATTTCAGGCGATTGTGGAAATTGAATCACTAATTCTTTTTGTAACCGGAGCGCAGTTCTTAAAGAGAGCTCCGCTGTTTCATGTTGCTGCCGCGATTCATTAGAAGAACCATTTCTTTTTGCCAAGATATCTAATGCATGTGCCATCTTATTATGTGCATGGATCAGCGAGATCTTGTATTCGGGAATTGTGGGGTAATCTGAAACAAGTTGAGTTGCGTGATGAATTGCTTTATCAAAGCGTTTTATCAAAGCCTCATCAATTGCCCCTGGCATCACATTTCGCATGTCAATTCCCTCGTACGATTTCACCAGAGCCTGTCGATAGTCTGCAACAGCAGGTTGTTCATCAACCAAACTCTCAAGAATTTGATGAACTCGCTCCTGCTTCAGGTTATCCTCCGGTGAAAGAGGGATACTTTCAGAAACCTGTTCTTGCAAGCAGAGTGCTAATAAATATCGATATTCGGGTAGAGGTTTTGCTGAGCGGGTCAATTGATCAAGAATTTCAATTGCTTGATTTAATTGAAGTATTTCAGCCTGTTGAAGGACTCCATTTGCAGGTGACAACAGAGGTGCGGGAGAATTTTCTCCCACCTGCATTTGTTCTAGTCGTAGCTTGCGTACCATCAAATAGTAGGTACGTGCTAACTCAAAACGAAGCGATGGTTGCTTTGGATTTTTTTCGAGCGATTTTTGTAGTAATTGTATCGCGCGTTGATAGGAATTATTGGCTTCCTGCTGTTGTCGAAGATAGCGATGGATTCTGCCAATTTCATTATAAACGGTCGCCGTTATAAGAACATTCGCTTTGTCTGGATTTTTCAAGTAGAGATCAAGTGATTTTTGATAAGCATCCAGTGCAGAGTGATAATCTCCCAGTCGGCGATGAATGTCACCTACTTTGTGTTGTGCATTGGCAGCCTTAATTTGAAATTCGCGTTGTGATCCAGTTGACTTAGCTAATTGTTCATAATACTGAACCATTCCTGCCAACAAGTCGGCAGACTCTCGCGACAACACGGGCTCTGTATAGTCTACAGTTGAGTTGGTTTTATCAGACAAATCTGCACGACTCGGAACAAATCGGTCAAAAACACGGTCCAAAGCATCGACTGCCAACTGTGACGAAGACTCAATACGTTTACGTTGCTGACGTTCTCTCTCAAATCCGACAGCCATGATGGCTCCCAGCAGCATGACCAAGATCATTGCAATACTTGACAATGTTGCGATCGCAGGGTTTCTGCGACTCCAACGCCAAAGACGCTCGAACGGAGTAATTCGTCTTGCACGAATGGGGCAGTTTTCCAGAAAACGATTCAAGTCGTCTGCTAAATCGCTGGCTTTCTGATAACGATGATTTACACCGGGCGCGATTGCTTTGAGCACAATCGTTTCGAGGTCACGTGATAATTTTGAATTGATACGCCTGAGTGGTGTAATCGAACCTTGCGTGATCTGGCTGATCATTTCATGTCGATTCGTGCGGACAATTGCAGAACGTTTTGTCAACAGTTCATATAGCGTGATTCCCAATCCATAAATATCACTTTGTGAGCAAGTCTCTTCACGAAACATTTCGGGAGCCATATAGCCGAGTGTACCAACGACATCCGTTGATTTACTCAGGTCACTCTGTTCGGCTGCCCGCGCCAAACCAAAATCAGTGATACATAACAGACCATCTCTGTCTAACAATAGATTCCCGGGCTTAATATCGCGGTGTAAAATGCCTCGATCATGTGCATATTGTAACGCGTTGGCAGCCTGAACCCCCAGAATTGCGATCTTCTCCGGAGAGTCGACATATTTTTCAAAGTCAGTTCTCAGCACACCTTTGTTTTCTGGTTTGTGTGTTGACTTTGCGTACGAGCTACCTGTTGTTGATCCCGATGGATCACTGTCCGGCCGGACAATTGTATCATTCCCCCCGGTGGGTCTGTTTGAAGAAGAATCGGCGTCGGTCACGACAAATTGTTGTGCCAGTTCATCCAGCCCGACTCCCTCAATCAGTTGCATCACATAATAATGGAAACCTTCATTCTCGCCGACACCAAATACGGGGACAATATTGGTATGATGAAGTGAAGCCGTGAGTTCTGCTTCACGACGAAACCGCTTTAGTTGCTTTTCACCCAGGAGCGAATGCCGAGGCAAAAGTTTCAGTGCGACGCGTCGATTGAGCGATTCCTGAATGGCTTCATAGACCACGCCCATTCCACCACGTCCAATTTCCCGAATGATTTTAAAATCACCCAGTTGCTCGGGAGTTCGTTCTCCCAATGAGACTTTTCCCGAAGAATGATCTACATTTTTCCCTGCTTCCAAAGCTGCAATGGCGGGAAATACTTCTTCGATCTCTTTTGCAAGCGCAGGGTAACGTTCTACATATTCCGAGATCTCTGGATTGTATCCACTACGAATCTGAGTGATAAACGCATCGGCGATCTGCTCCAATTCCGGAATTTCTGGTGGAGTCAGACTTTTTATGGCGTGATGTGAATCAGGAGATAACATTTCGTGCTGTCCTGTCGTCGTGATGCTACAACTGGCACTCTTTATTTACGGCACATTATTCAATAATACCTGGAATTTGAACCAGAATGGAGCGTAATCTGGTTAATGCACGAAAATATCTCATGCTGGCAGTTTTCGGTTCAATTTCGAGTACTTCAGCAGCTTCCAGGTTGGACAATTCTTCAAAATGTCGCAGCACTAATATTTCGCGATCAATTTCATTCAGACTTTCAAGAGCCTCATGTAATTTAGCCGCCAATTCATCCTTAAGAACTGCCTGGCTCGGAGACGTCAGATCTGCCAGTAATACATCCGCAATTTGAAATGAAGTCGAAGCCGAAAAGACTCTTCGATTAGGTTTCACCTCACGACGAACATCACGCTTTTGTGCGCCCAGGTGACGTCTATGTACATCAATCAGAGTTTGACCAACAACGGTACGCAGCCAGATAAAAAAAGAAATTACAGGCTCATTCAGATAATGTTCAATTCGTGTGGCTGCATCAAGGTATGCTTCTTGTAAAATATCATCAGCGTCGACACGGCCTAACAAACGTCGGTCGAGTCGAAAGTTCACGATCCGCCACAGACGCTCACGATGCTGGCCGTATTCATCGGCAAGTACTCCCTCCGGATCCTCGCGCAACCGGCTAAGAAACTGCTCTGGGCTTTCATAAACTTCAGACAATCAACAAATCTCCTATACGGTGTCAGTATCGTATTGGGTAATTCTATCAGATTGCTTCAGGTAACGACAAGTGCTTTCAATGACGACTCTATGTTCCGCCGATAGCGGAAAGCATTGATTGTAACGGTTATATTACGCTTAATCGTCGAATGTCACTCTGAGAAGCGATCAGAATGTACTACGACTTAGCGAAAGAATTTAACGGGAATGCTTTAAAATTTTGCCAGAAATTCTATACGAGCTCCGGAAGCAACACCACGCGATTCCTGTTTAGCAACAAAGCTATCAAGTAACATGATCCAATGTTGTCCGATTGCTTTCTGGTATCGGACTGCTGTCCCCAGGGCACCGTCATTGACTCCCTGAGTATTTTTGCGACCACCAATTTCGAGTATCACCTGCTGGCGAGTCTTATCATAAAACAGCTGATAGCCGAGGCTTGCTCCCGCCGCATCAGTTGCCTGGTTACTTAAGGGCGCACCATAACGACCGAGGCCAGAGGCCGCAAACAGTAATCCAACCTGTCCTAATGGACCACCGGCCAATGTACCACGTGCAGGAGAGGTGAACTGGTCAATCGCCCAGAACGCATTGAAATATACTAAATCATGAGAGTGGTGTGGCGTCAGCGAGACTTGACTAAACAGCAACTCACCCTGACCAGAGGCGGCTGTTTCTCCCTCGTGTGGAAAAGATCCCAGTACCTGGAACGAGGTATTGTAGGTATTGTGGAACCCATGCAACCTTTGAATGGCACTCAATCCAAATGCAGTCATACTGCCAAATTGTGAGTTACTGGAATAGACGGTTGCCACATCAGCATTGACCGTGCTTGTTGCAAGATCTGTTTCGGTGAAAATACCATAGAGTTTGGCATCAGGATCGCGCACGTTGTTATTTCGATTGATATCATCTTCAACATACACTCCGGTGACACGCATATTCAGAATGCCTCCACCGTTAATCGTATTGCGTGTGACTGTGACCGCATCAACCATATCTTCGTTAATCAACAACCCCTGTTGAAATGACATCGGTTGTCGACCGATTGAAAACCCCACGTCGTATCGATGAACATCGTATGGATCCAGATTAGGAAATATTTCGCCAAAGTCACCTTCAAAAAAGAGTGTTTGTATGTCGGCATTGATTCCATCAAGCCAGTCTCCTTCATGAAAGTCGTAGCCGGTAAAAAGTCGTGAGGCAGTCAGTTCCTTATCCAGCGAACGCAATCCGACGAGAATTCGTTCTGTTCCTGAGAGATTCAATTGACCGAATAAATCAAGTCGGTTCGCCCATTCAGTCACATTGGATCCCGCTCGATTATCAAAATAATTGAGTCCTGTTCGGTATGTACCAAACACCCAGAACGAAGGTCTCCAGACTGCTCCAGTGGGAATAACAATACCCTGATTCAAAAAGCCGATATCCAGAAATTTTTCGTTCGTCTCAATAAATAAATCGGGGCGCTCAGGAATCGGCTGTAAACCAATTGCATGGTCTTCTAATGGAGTTTCCGGACTGTAATGTTCTTCACACAGAATATACTCACCCAGATGAGCCAGAGGTTCAGCGGGTGCTGATAACATGTCTAAGAATACCTCTCCCAGTTTCCATTGGATGGGTGCAGAGTCGTGGTTGACGTAGGGATCGTACTCAACTCGCTCGGCATAGGGATCTATATAGAACTCATCATTCTGATCAGCGGCTTCTACCTCTTCTGCATATTCCGGAGAAGGGGGGAGACTCACCCTGCCGGGTGCATCAAAAACCTGCGCATCAACAACACCTGAATACAATAATATCGTATTCAATAGAATGCAGATCAAGATTTGTTTTTTTGAAATACTTCTCATAAGAGGTCTAAATTATGGAATACAAATTGTGTCTATTTTTTCATAAAGCACCATATGCCCATCAACAACGCCGTCGGCTACATCCCGGGCAGACATACCATAATCAAAGCCCACATCTGAAATTTCATGGACTAAATTGACAGGCACCATACCCGCAATCAATTGAACGCGAACTGTATAGTTTCCAGGCCCAGTCAGCTGTTTTCTTGAAAGACGATATTTGGCCCATCTCTTCCCTTTTGCTTCAATATTCTGTTTCTGCTTTCGAGCTCCAATAGGACGCCCCAAAACCGTAAACGGTCGAGTCGCCGGTCGAAAGTAGGGAAGCGGATCGAGAGAGTAAGGCACATTTAATACCTGTTCCCGCTCTCCTCCTCGAATGTTGCGTGTAAGAAATCGTGATTGCAGAGTAAACAATTGCCTGTCAAGCGGGACTTCACCATTGTGAACGTACAGAGAGTGTGAATCTCGAATATCGCCGTTGGGATCAAGGTCACCCGATTGAAAAACGAGTCTGCCACTTTGGTCCCACACCATTGTCCTCAAAAAAACAACACGCTCCGCATCAAAACCAGTTGGTACGCCATGCCCCAATGTGATATTGGAAACGGGAACAGAGAATTGCATATCATACCACTTTGCTTTTTCAATCTGGATTTCTCCCAGATGATATCCTGCTCTTAATATTTGCAGTCTCTGTGTTGCCGCTTCACCAAGTAATTCATATTGGTCATTCAATATAAGACGTGCCTTGATCCGTTTCCCCTGATCGTCCCAGGGTGCAGGAAAATAGGCTTCTTTTGTCACAAGTTTTTCAAACCCCGGGGTTCCCCAGCCAGCAGCATCATCAAAGCTGAGCCACTCACGCATGGTGGCCAGGCCCTGATCCGGTGCTGGTTCTGAATCTTCTTCGCGAACTGCCTTTGGGTTATGAGGAAATATTCCACGATGAACAATCGAATAATCCGGCCCTACAATCATATGGTTCGTATGCTTGCGCACGGGCGTCGATACATTGCCGATTACAGCTGCAGGTGAAAAGTCATACCCCAGAGCTTGCCCTGGCACGGCTCCCATGTGACAGTCCTGGCAGTTTTCCTTACATTTCTTTGCAGATGGCGAATGTTTAAATTCACTGAAGGCATCTTCTAACCGAAAACCGTTGGGAGCAAATACATCATGGCAGGTACCACAAAAACCAGATGTCGTTAATTGAAAAAACCGATCTGCTCGCGCATGAACAGCACGACCTCTGATCGTGGGATCATCGTCTGTTTTAAGCACGCCGTATTTATCTGGATTTGACAAAACAGCTGCCAGATTTTCATCTCCCACAGGCCCATACACAACCTGATTGAGATCTCCACTGACCAGTGCCTGTCGTCCAGCTCCTTTTCCCCATGCTTGATTAATTCGATGACACGAGACACAGGTGACCCCCTCACGCGATGTCGGGGATCTGTCCAGGTTACTCATATTAATGGGTTCAGAAAGCGCCATACCTACGGGTGTATGACAACGGATGCAAAAATCCCCCAGCGTACCGTTGTTCAATTTAATTAATTTGTTCGACATGGCATTGAAGACAGGGCTCAACTGAGCATAAGCATGAGGCGAGACCGACCATTCGCGATAGTGTTGTGGATGACACTTTCCACATTTTGCGGCTGAGGGGAACGGGTCATTGACATAACACTCAGCATGTGCCTGATCAACAACATATTGTTGAACCTCATCAAGCTTTGTCGCTGGCACAGTGTCAACTGAGGTCTCTTTACCAGATAGTTTGACAAACCCCTTATTTTCCGCCTGTGCATCTTGAAAAGCAATGTTTGGCAAAATCATTGCAAAAAGAGCCACTGCAAAGATAAGGCATCGCCACGTCTTAATTTGAATCCCGTGTGGAGAGGAATCCATTCCTATTCTCCTGAACTACAAAACGTAGACTTACTATTTCATCAAGTCTGAAAAGAGTTTGCGCGCAACACATCTAATGCGGCGTAAAGCTAATAATCGGAATAATCGGTCCAATTTAATGAGTAATTAAATCACTTGATCGTTATTACCACCCAAAATTAACGTGTACATACACGCACAGCACGGGGGTTCGCAGAGATTCCAGAATGGATTCAGACTATTTATTCAGAGATATGACACCATCCCAGTTTTCGGGGGCCGTGTAATTTTTGCTTGCAATTTGAAGAAGCAAAAAATCTTTCGCACGATCTTTGGGTGGAAGTTGCCCCAGCAGTTCAAGCGCACGTTCCCAATCTCCGTCAATAAAAGCAGTGACTGCTGCTTCGAAGTCGACAATATTCTGGTTTGAGATTGTACTTTTCCCTTCAGATGCCAGTAACTCGTACACAGAAATTGGCGTCTCAATCCCGGCGGGTCGAAACAGTCCGATTCGTCGACAACGGCCTTCTGTTTCTGGCAAAAATTCCCGCACATCAGAAGCGGTTGCCTCATCAACCAATATCGGAACACCAATCTGTTTCGTCATTCCTTCGAGACGAGAGGCCAGATTGACCACCGGACCAAAAACACCAACTTTTGCCTGCTCTCGGGTTCCGATTTTACCGGCAATTGCATTTCCACGCGTGATTCCAATACCCACTTCGAAACCACTTAATTCATTTCGTTGAGTGCTATTTGATATTTTAAACATCTGTTGAATGCGTAGCGCTGCCCGACAAGCTGGAATTGCTCCTTTTTTCAACGGAAGTGGCCATCCCCAAAAACCGAGTGCGCTATCTCCCTGAAAGTCTGCGATCACCCCATTTTGACTACTAATACCCTGGGTCATAACCCCCAATGCATTTTTCAGACGTCCTAAAAACATATGTAAATTTTCGCCAGCTTCTTCAGTCATACGGGCGAATCCACGGAGGTCGCAAAAGAGTACTGACGTATCAGTTTCAGTTGGCTCCAGTGAATGCTTTGAATTATCTTCAGAAACAATTTTGATAATCGCGGGGGAAAAGAATTGTTCAATTCCGGAAAACCGATCTTCCAGTTTCCGCACTCTGCGAATCGCAGTCAGCATTTGAGCAAGCAACTCAACCAGATTCAAATCGTCCTGCAGATCTTCAGTTGCCAAAAAAGCTTTGGAGGGTGATTCTTCCCCAAAACGACCACAGATATAAAGACACCATGTGCTGTTTCCGTCTGAATTGACAGGAGTGCAGAATGCCCAGCGCCCATTAGCCAATGGTTCAGCACGCAGACTTTTCTCAACTTCGATTGCTGTTTCGCCGTTCTTCAACGCATCCCGAACTAGAGATCTCACAATGGAAACCCGTCTGAAACCCGGTACAGGTTGTTCCCAGAAAGCGACACTCCATTTTTTTTCTCCATCACTTTTAATCACCGCAACCACGTCTGCGTGATGCATTACATCCTTAAGAATTTGAGCGGTACTCTTTGCAAGATTATCTTCATCTTTCGAAAGCCAGAGGGTCGGGACCAGTTTGGATACCGCTTCAATTCGAAAATCAGATGTACGCAGACTGGCTTCGGTTAAGATACCTGAGTCCGTATCAAGATCATCAAGAATTTCCAGCACACCGTCATTTCTTGCTCGATCAATTGAATGGAATTGCGTCGTTCCTATCTGAAAGGAATCTCCGATTGATAACTTCACCTCACTGTGAAACTGGTCATCAAACCATATTTGATTACGGACGCTGGGAAAACAACGGATCTTGAGATGATCTTCTTCGCGATGGAACTCGGCATGAACACGTGAAATTGTAGAATCCCACGGAACTGCACAATCGTTCTCAGTGCTTCGACCTAACATTAATGGTTTTGATTCAGGGATCAACCATTCTACCTTTTCACCCGGCCTTGAGCCTGTTGCAACCAGATGCATTTTTATTAATTCCTATTAAGTGTTCTGCATTCAAAATATTGACCATGGTCTAGTATTGACATAGCCTGTTGATAACTGTTTGAATTTAAGTTATCCGTGAGCCATATATACAAAACGTGTTTTCTGGCCCAGAGTAACTATCCAATCTCTGAATACTCTATAATTCTCCAAACTAGTTGAAATATTGAGTAGAAAGCCATTATTTTTCCTCGTTATATAAGTAGATTATCATGCTTTTTGCATGGTCATATTTGATTTACACTTCAAGAATGGCAGACTGATAAGCAACCACTACAATCAGTAATTTTGCTCCAGCCCAACTCCTACACAAATATAAAGAAAGTTTCGTATAATGAATTTCGCCACAAGCAGAATTCACCGATTGCAGCCAAATCACTATCTGCTTCTGCTGATTATTTTTGGATTCGTCATCCCAGGTGTCAGCTTCATTTCTTCTGAAAACATGTACGCAACCGAGCCAGTAGCAAAAGCTGATAAATTTACCTCTTTAGAAAATACCACAACCAAAAAGGTTATGGGGATTGCCGCTGCAGACTGCAAAAAATGCCATCCGTCCGAAGTAGCAGCCTGGATGAAAACCGTACATTTCCAATCGCCGGATCTACGACTATATAAGTTTGAAGGAAACACCAAAAAATATGCAAACGCTCTAGGGCTAACGAGTGCTGATTTACTGACTGATTCAATTTGTGCTGATTGCCATGCTACCAAAGCCATACGTGATGGCAAAACCAAGGTCATTTCCGGTATTTCGTGCGAGTCATGTCATGGAGCATCAGGGGGAGAAGATGGATGGTTAAACCGTCACCAGTCTTACCATGACAGTATGCCAATCCCTCGTGCCGAAGAGACCCCGGAACACCGTACAGCACGTTTGAAAGCTTGCGACAATGCAGGAATGCGACGATCATCAAATCTCTATGGTTTGTCAAAAGCATGCTTTAAGTGTCATATATTAGGAAACGAAAAGTTAATCGCTGCGGGTCATAAATCAGCAAGTGCTTTCGACTTTGTTTCCTGGACCAGTGGAGAATTAAAGCACAACTATCTTGTAAACAAATCTAAAAACGCAGATGCCCCCTCATTGTGGATGGAACGAACTGGTGGAACTGCAGAAAATCGAAGACGAATGAAGTTTGTTGTTGGAACTCTAGTCCAATTAGAAACAGCGCTCCGATTACGTGCCAAATTAACAAACCCGGCAGTCATACCCCAGCTTGGCGGAGTCACAGCAGCAGCCAGCGGTAAACTGGCACAAATCAGTGCTTTTGCACCTGCACCTGAAATTCAAAAAGTAACGACACTTATGGGCCCACTACTCGGCACACTCTTTATTCCTCAACCAAATGACAATGAGACGTATTCTAAACTGGCAGACAAAATCGCTGAGCAAACAAAATTGTTCGCCCAGAATCATGATGGATCAAAATTTGCCGGTCTGGATACCATGATCAACCAGCTTCCACCACATTTTTCTCAACAATATAAAGACAAATATTTGAAAAACTAAAACAGCTCTCTCTTTTAGAAAGTCATAAATAAGCTGTCCCTTATGTCAGACCCATCTATTTCAAGACCACGTCGCTGGGATAAACCTTTCTCACTCGAACCAGGTAGTGAGGAGAAAATGACTGATGACACAGTCGATGCGCTACTGAAATCGCCTCCATTTTCGCTAATCGATCCCACAGGTTTTAAGCGGTCTCTCCCTTTTCGTGACATTTTAATGAACGATGCGCGAATCGTTGGATTTGATCAGGGTGATATCATTGTTCGTCGGGGTGACTGGGGAAACTCTGCTTTTTTTATTCTCTCAGGTAATGTGTGTGTTGAACTGGAAAGAGGAGAGACATCGCTACCAGAAGAAATCCTGGGACGCCGCACTGCTAAGAGAAAATCATTATGGGAATCCTTCGCTCAGTTATGGCGTAATCACAGGGAACCTGAAGTGCGTGAAGTCGCCTCTACAGGCACCAGCAAACCCTTCCTCAATTCGAGATCTACACATGGTGGCACACGAATTTATCTACAGGAAGTATCAACGGTTCTCGATAAATATCGCACAGCACGGCTCGATTCTGGTCACTGGTTTGGAGAACTCGCTGCCTTGGGACGCACCAGTCGCGTAGCGACCGTCTTTTCGGAAGGAGTCTCACAACATCTCGAAATTCGCTGGCAAGGGATACGTGATATTCTCAGATATGACCAGAACGGAGGCCTGAAACGTTATATTGAAGATGTCTTCCGCGAACGCGCACTAGCTGCATTTCTTCGGACCGATCCGCTTTTTGAAAACTGTCAAGAAGAGTTAATGCAACGTATCGTTGACCAGGTTGAGTTTCATACGTTTGGCAACTACGACTCATCGAAACCCTTTAAAGAACTCAAAAACAGCGAGCAGACTAAAACCGATGCCGGAGAACCGGTCATCATACAGGAAGGGGAGCTTCCCAGCGGGATCATTATGATTCGAAGCGGTTTAGCCAGAATCAGCCAGCGGCATTATAATGGGCGTCGTACAACAGGGTATTTATCCCCCGGCCAAATCTTCTGCTTTGATGAAATTCAAGCAGGCGTCAAGTCGTCAGCTCCGGTTGCGTGCCAAGCGCAGCTCAGTGCCATCGGCCACTTGAACGCAGTACTCGTTCCGACCTCACTGGTTGAGGAAATCATTGAATGGAATACGTCTCACGAACCAACCGAGTCTCGCAAAAACAAGCAAACCGTTCGGACTGCTGGAAGTCAATCAGTCAAAATTAAAAACGACATTTTGCTCAGTCAGCTGGTGGATCGCCATTATGTCCAGGGAACCTCATTAATGGTGATCGATCTTGATCGATGCACGCGATGTGATGACTGCGTTCGTGCCTGTGCTACGGCCCATGACAACAATCCTCGATTCGTTCGTCATGGTCCCGTTCTCAATCAATACATGATCCCCAATTCCTGTTTGCATTGCGTAGACCCGATTTGCATGATTGAGTGCCCCACAGGCGCCATTCATCGAGATCTTGCACAAGGTGACATTGTCATCAACGAACAGACGTGTATCGGCTGTGCCCAGTGTGCGAGCAATTGTCCTTTCGACGCGATTCGCATGGTCGATATCAGAGATACAAAAGGGAATCTCATCGTTGATTCCAAAACCCATTCACCGCTCACACAAGCAACCAAGTGCGATCTTTGTATCGACCAAAGAGGTGGTCCAGCCTGCGAGAGAGCCTGTCCGCACGACGCACTTTTCCGAGTGGATATGCACGATGCCACAAAAGTAGAAAAGGTTTTTACTTCATGAGAAACCTTTTCTTTCAACAAAGAATCGCTCTGACAGCATTCGTTTTTCTTTCCGCGATTATTTTTGGTGCGTATTATCTTTTTTCGATTACTCTCTCAAACACATCATTCGCCTGCGGGGTGACTTTACTTATTTTTATTTTTATCCTGTCAAGCTATCAGCTACGCAAAAAACTCCCATTTCTGTCCATCGGAAACACCTCGACCTGGCTTCATTTCCACATCTTTGTCGGCTTACTGTCATCTGTGTTATTTCTATTACATATTAAAATGAGAATTCCGGATGGTCTGTTTGAATTCATTCTCTTTCTGACATATTCCACAGTATTTCTCAGTGGTGTCATCGGTTGGATCTTGTCACGCAGTGTTCCTTATCGACTCCTCTCTCGTGGGGAAGAAGTCATCTTTGAGCGAATCCCCATTCATCGTCGTACAATACACAACAAAGTCAAAGTGCTTATATTTGACAAGCCAAATCCTGACTTAGGTTCTGCGATCCCTGATTTCTATCACAAACATCTTCAAAGCTTCTTCTCTGGCCCTTGTAACCAGATGCGCCACCTGTTGCATTCAAAACGTCATCGTCATCAATTGTCACAAAGGTTTTCTGCACTGATGCCCTATCTGAATGAGCAGGAGCAAACAGTACTGCATCAGCTTGAAGAACAGGTTCAATTAAAAGACGATCTTGATTACCAATATGCCCTGCAGGCCACAATGAAACTCTGGCTCTTTGTGCACATTCCACTAACCTATTCGCTGATAATTTTTGCATTGTTTCATACGATCGCAGTCTGTGCTTTTGCGGGTACCATCGGATGACTGAACCGTTACAATCCTTTGACTGGAAGAACAGTAATTACGAACGCCCTGCGAATACGTGGGTTTGCGGGCATATGTGTCAATCAGGTGAACCCTGTCGGCTGGGTCCAGACAGTAGAGGCGAATGCCAGTTACAGAGCCAATGTCAACCTGAAGAGAAAGACGGCAAATATTTCTGCACTCGTTCAACCATCAATGGCGGCAAGTGTAAAGAGGGACCAACACGAGACGGGACGTGTTGTCAGTCTGATTCTCGTTGTCAACCGCGACGCAGCCTTTTCGCAAAACGCCGATTACTGGGTATGATTGCTGCGATGGTTGCTGCTTTATTTTCTCTGGTTGTATTCAGTGGCTCATCACCGTCTTCACTACTCATTCCCGGAGAAGTAACAGCATCGCATGCAAATATTGAATCTGACTGTAACGCCTGCCATACCGCAGCTGAAGGAGGGTTCGCAACGTGGATCCATAGTGCGTTGGATAGCAAAACGCTTCTTAATGACTCTGAACGTTGCCTGAAATGTCACTCAGACCTGGGATCTGATGCGTTGTTCCCGCATGGCGTTTCTATTGACAGACTGTCTAAAATCACCGACCAAGTACGATTAAATCAAGAATCATCTACGGCTCCACTGGCATTGCAACTTTCTTCACTAACGAGTCCGCCCGCCCCAAAGGACAAGCTCGCCTGTTCCACCTGTCATCAAGAGCACCACGGCAGAAAAGCAGATCTCACACATTTGACAGACTTGCAATGCCAGACTTGTCATACCAGACAATTCGAAAGCTTTGAACATGGCCATCCCGGTTTAGGAGATTATCCATATCAACGTCGATCAGGAATCTATTTCGATCATCAACAACACCTCAATCGCTATTTCAAGGCAGACGAGTTTAAGCGGACGATGCCTCAAGGCCAAAAGCCGGAATCCTGCAATTCCTGTCATTCCGCAGACTCAACAGGTAAGATCATGCTGACAGGCAGCTTTAAAAACATGTGTGCCAGTTGCCATGAACCACAAATCAAAGATGTTGAATTCCCCGGGATTCCCTTTTTCGCACTGCCTGTAATCGCTCCCGAGATAATGATATCCCAAGGAGAGTGGCCACATATAAAAGGTACTTTTAAAACAGCCCGCTTACCGCGCCTGATGGAACTGTTGCTGGAGCACGACCCCAAATACCAATCCGCCTTGCAGCAACTGGGAACGATTGATTACCGCATTCTGAACAACCTCGATAAAAAACATAATGCTGCCATAGTGGAAATTGCCTGGTCTGTCAAAAGACTGTTATATGATGTCACTGTCTCTGGTGAATTAGCACTGGAACAACGTCTGGGGAATTCGCATCCTGAATACAAAAATCTCCAGCCATCAATCATCCCGACACTATTGCTGGCACAACAGATCTGGTTTCCGGATCTTGCAACAGAAATGGATCTCTATCAGGAAAATAAATTAATCCCTGCACAAGACAGAGCAGAGTCGTCTCAGAAATCAATCCCTTTTACTATTGATAACAGCAACGGCTGGTCACTGAGTGACAGTGACTTCACAATCCGTTACCGACCTCTGGGACATGCTGACCCTCTGCTGAAAGGCTGGTTAAACCGGGCAGTTCAAGAACGCCGCGCATCCATGAACAGCGATCACCTCTGGCAGATAATTTCAAACCCTACCGCTTCCGGACTGGAGGACTCGCAGGGAGCACTTGCTTCGGGACGTTGTTTACTCTGCCACTCCATAGACCAAGATTCTAAAACAGGTCTCTCCCAGATCAACTGGCTGCCATCTCCCGGTCAGCACTCACAGGAGAGATTCACCGATTTCTCTCATGCTCCGCACTTACTGACAGGTACTCAGAATCAATGTGCAATTTGTCACGCATTTGAAAAATCAGAATCAAACAACACCCCCATTTTAAAGCAGGACTATTTTGTCCGCGACCGATCAAACCTGTTCTGGACAGTTAATGTCAACTGCGAGGAAACCTGCACAAGCGGTTTTCAGCCGATCAACCAAAAAACATGCGTAACTTGTCATAACAAATCCACTGCTACCCAGAGCTGCCTTGAATGTCATAATTACCATGCCCATACAAAACAGAGAGCATTGAAAAAGCTGAGTACCGATTAATCAGACGCTGACCATTCGAATTGAAGCCAACTTCCTGCTTGACAATCTCACTGACTTGCCGGAAGATTGAATGGATTCACATTCGTTGTGCAGGGAAGCGAAATTCACCTTGAAGGGAATCATACTTCATCAAGGTTCTGACCAATGAAACGATATTTCACCAGTACGTTTATTGTCTTTTTGATTTGTTCTGACTTTGCTCATGCTGAAGTGCCCCTGTTATCCGCTGATGAACTGAAAAGCACAGCTTCTCACATCATCGTTGGCAAAGTGCGTGCCGTATTTTCGACGACTGAAAATAACACAAACTGGGAAAAAACAGACTCCATCGCTCAAATCGAACTAATGGGTGTCGAGAAGGGCACAGGAGTCACTGGCGGTGATGTCATCTATGCGCACTATTGGAATAAGAAATGGACAGGCAAGGGTGATGTTCCACCGCACGCATCGGGTCATTCAGGTGTCTCCAAAGGTGATTTTGTCCGCGCACATCTGGATCGAAAAAACAGCACTTACCACGTTATCCTGCCAAATGGGCTTGATAAACTGAAAGCAGAGCAAGCCAAAGCTACCCCGGCAAACGCAACCGCCAATTTGCAGGGAACTTGGAATTTCGTTTACTATGTAGAAAAAGGGAACGTCGAAACTCCGGGCACGAAGCAGTTCGCCATCAATGAAAATCGCCTTGATTTTCGGGCAGGTGGTCAAACAAGAATTGAGACGACGATTGAAGTCAAAGGGCAAACTCTGGACCAGAATTTCAAGGATGGTCAGGTTTATCGAAGTATCTTTAAACGTGTCGGTGAGCTACTCATTATCTGCGGAAACAGAGATAAAGATCGCCCCACTGAATTTGCCGGTGGGACCGACAAAGGGGGTGATTTTTTGATTGTATTGAAGCGAGAGTGATCTGTTAGGGACCAAATGCTTCCTTACCTCACACATCCTGATCTTTCGCAACATTTCCCAGTAATGTTACAGCAAGCATTATCACTCAATTCATAGACGACATACTTCTTACCCGCCTTAGCTTTCAATTGCCCACCTACTGCAGGCGATCCGGCAAAACATCACCATTTCAATCGGTTATTCACTGTAAAGTGCTGTGCGCCGTCACGCCTACAGGGAAGGATCGAAAATGCCCCCAGAGGTAGTTCAGTCTCTGCCAGCACTTCGCCAATAACCTGGGCCCCGACTGGCGTACGACTGGCAGGTTTGAGAACAAACGGGCAGCCAACAGCAATAGCAGGTGCCACTTTGACCGAGACAGCGAATCCATAAAAATCAAGATTTTCTTCCCGCTTGCCTCATTCTGGTGTGTCTCGGCATTGACGGGTCTTCGCACCTTAAAAAGCAATCATGAAATTGATTTTAATATGGCGAGCCTTACCCTGAAAATCATCAAAAACAATGATTTTTCGGTAAAATATGCTTCGTCAACTGCGATTCAGAAAATATTAAATGTTTTTGTAAGGAATTCGACGTCACTCCGACATACTCATAGATTGAATGAATAGATACTATTTTGATGAAAGCTGCTTAAACTGACCCTGCCAGCAAGGACAAATCAGATGCCCCAGAATTCAGAACAACAGACCCAATCTGGACTGGTAAAGAAACTCGTCGTCTTGCTGGTAGTCTCAATCGTCATGGTGTTGACTTACACACAATTTGGCGATGCGTTGACTCTTCAAGGTCTGGCTCAACAGGAGACGGAACTCCTCAATTTTCAACAGGAACACCCGGTTCTGGTTTATGGAGCCGCTTTTTTAATCTATGTGATCGTGACCGGTCTTTCCTTACCGGGCGCAGCTGTATTAACACTCGTGTATGGCTGGTACTTTGGGCTATTACGTGGGTTTATCATTGTCAGTTTCTCATCCACGGCAGGCGCAACACTGGCCTTTTTGCTGAGCCGGTTCTTATTTCGTAATGCGATTCAAAACAAGTTTGGTCAGCAGTTAGCCAAATTTAACGAATCGCTGGAGAGGGAAGGCCCGTTCTTTCTGTTTACTTTGCGATTAATTCCTGCCGTCCCGTTTTTCGTAATCAATGCCGTCATGGGATTAACGCCCATTCGCACATTCACTTTCTGGTGGGTCAGCCAGGTAGGTATGTTAGCTGGCACATTGGTGTATGTGTATGCCGGTTCGAGTGTCCCCAATTTACAGACACTCGCAGACAAGGGAATTAACGCGGTGTTTACACCAAGTCAGTTTACCCAAATCATTGTCGCTTTTGTACTGCTCGGCATATTCCCATTAGTGGTCAGATTTACGATGAAACTGTTTAAACGATCAAAGGCACAGCCGGAAGTAGAAGGTGAATTCAAAACATAAGCCTGCATCGAAATCGATTGCAAATCAATTTTAAATACGAGTACGAGAATATTGTAAAAGAGGAACAAGATGACTGAACACGAACTTGCCCAACTCTTACCCAAAGATCTGCACAATCAGCAACTCGAAGCCAACGTTCATCCTCCGCATTGGACGAATCCAACACCAAGCGGTAACTATAATTTGGTAGTAATCGGTGCCGGAACTGCGGGACTCGTAACCGCTGCGGGTGCGGCAGGGCTAGGGGCGAAAGTAGCTCTTATCGAACTTGAATTAATGGGCGGCGATTGCCTCAACGTTGGCTGCGTTCCCTCGAAAGGTGTAATTCGCGCAGCGCGTGTTGCAGCAACAGTACGTGATGCGAAACCATTTGGGGTAGAATTTCCAGAAGATGAAATTGGATTCGATTTCGGTAAAGCAATGGAACGAATGAGACGCCTCCGCGCCAAAATCAGTCCGAACGATTCAGCCAAACGATTTGAGGAATTCGGGATTGATGTATTTTTTGGACAAGGTTCTTTCGTCGACGATCATACCATTACCGTCACAACTACCAATGGTTCGAAAACAAATCTGAAATTCAAAAAGGCAGTCATTGCCTCGGGTGCACGTGCATCCGCCCCCCCCATTCCCGGGCTGGACACCATCGATTATTTAACCAATGAAACTCTGTTCTCACTGACAGAGCTTCCCAAACGCTTCGGTATTGTTGGAAGTGGACCCATCGGCAGTGAAATGGCACAGTCTTTTGCCCGTTTCGGAAGCGAAGTATTTCTTTTCGAACGTTCAGACCACATTTTACCTCGCGAAGATTCAGATGCAGCCGCTATTGTTCAGAAGCAATTCGAACATGATGGTGTCAAACTCATGTTTAACAGCAAAGACATGCAACTGGGTCCAACAGAAGACGGGAAGATTCGCGTCTCTGTAGCTCAAAATGGCCAGACCAGTGATACAATCGTGGATCAATTACTTGTTGCCGTGGGACGCGCGCCTAATATTGACGGATTGAACCTGGAAGCTGTCAAAGTGAACTACAATCAGGCAGGTGTTGAAGTCAACGATAATCTTCAGACAACAAACCCTCGCATCTATGCCGCCGGTGATGTCTGTTCTAAATATAAGTTTACGCATGCAGCAGATTTCCAGGCGCGCATCGTCATCCAGAATGCCTTATTCGCTCTGGGACCATTCGGCAGAAAGAAAGCCAGTGATCTGATCATTCCCTGGGCAACTTACACTTCACCCGAGATCGCGCATGTGGGAGCCTATGAAGCTGAGGCAAAGGAATCGGGCATCGAGATCGATACTTATATTCAACACTTCAGTGATGTCGATCGGGCGATCCTTGAGGGGCAAGACGAAGGTTTCGTTAAATTACATACCAGGCGCGGTACAGATGAAATTGTTGGCGCTACGATCGTTGCCGAAAATGCAGGCGATTTGATTTCAGAGATCACGGTTGCGATGACCAATGGACTCGGCCTGTCAAAAATTGGCAGTACGATTCATCCTTATCCGACTCAGGCCGAAGCCATTCGCAAACTCGGTGATCAATACAGTCGTACTCGACTGACACCGTTTATCAAATCACTTTTCAGGAAATGGTTATCCTGGACACGTTAGAAATTTGTCAGCCTACATACCTCGTTCCACCATCTAAAACTTTTTAAATTGAACATCATTATGCAATTGAGCCTTAAGCTAACCGGGCTGTTGGGATTACTGGCTGCCATACTAGTGGGAACAGGTGAGTTTTTGATTCATTTTGACCCATTGGCACGATTCAGCGATAGCTCTTACGACTTCATGCTGGATACGACCGAAACGAGACTGACCACAGGACATTTTTTTGCGATGATCGGTATCCCATTTTATTTTATTGGTTCCTGGCATATTTACCAAATGCTACGTTCCGCCAGCAATAAGCTGGCATTTACTGCTTTCCTGATTGCCTCTTATGGCTTCATCTTTGGTGCCGTCTGGATGGGTTCGCGAGCCAGCATTGGGTCGCTGGCTCATCATGCAGAGTTGATCAAGGGCACCGATTTGGTCTCTCTGTATCAACTTCGTTATGAGACGTTGTTGCAGGTTATCCGTATCACGACGCTCATCTTGTCCGGAATTTATATTTATCTCGTACTGACAGGAAGGACACGCTATCCAAAATGGATGGCTGCAGTGAACCCGATCGTCTTGATCCTGTTAAGCTTCCTGATCTTCGCTTTTAACAAGGACATTGGTATCTACATCATGCCGATTGCATTGAATGTCGCATTTGCGATTTTCTTCACTTGCTCTTTACTCTTTGGTGACACCTGTCCTGAAGAAGTGAATGAATAACAACCTGGTTTCGAAATCATGGACAACAACTGATAGAAGAAAAAATCAATCTGGAGCGCATCACATGTCTGAACACTCAAAAACGGCACCACAAAATGGAACAATGCCCGAACCTGAACCAACTCCCAAACGTTCCAAGAAACGTTTTCTGAAATATGTCCTACTCATACCTCTGTTGTTAATTTTCTTTATCGCTCTGCGT
This sequence comes from Planctomycetota bacterium, assembly GCA_022600195.1. Lineage (GTDB taxonomy): Bacteria > Planctomycetota > Planctomycetia > Planctomycetales > Planctomycetaceae > Gimesia. Next base: position 5,984 of record JAHZKX010000028.1, on the reverse strand, counting down.
TTCAAGCTTGATGGAAACATCGACTACGATGTTTCCACCGCAGGTATTACGATCCCTACATTTACGGAACAGGAAATCGAGTTCACTCACAAATACAAGAAAGAGACCGCAATCCAGACCACAGGGGGAGCGATCATCAATATCGATAATCAGGGTGCGGAAGAATTGTTCCTTGGCGGCGGGGAAGGGCAACCAGATGCAATCTTTCAATATACCAATGGTTCATTTAATGACATCACGCGAGAAACAGGCTATGAGAAATTGAGTAATGAAGCGACCATGAGTGCCACCTCGTTAGACGTCGACAAAAATGGCTTTGACGACCTGATTGTCACTACTTCCAGCGACATTTATCTCTATAAAAACGAAGGGGGAAAGTTCCACGGCCAAAAGCTTGAAGCACCAATGGCTGAGGATACAACGCCCATTTCCATTGCCGTCGCAGATCTTAATCGTGATGGTCATTTTGACATGTACGTTTCAGGATATATTCGAAAAGAACTGATCGAAGGTTTGAATATTTTCAATCAGGAAGGATACGGCGGTACCAGCGCCTTACTCATCAACAATGGCGACAATACATTTACCAACAAAACTAAAGAATCTGGATTATTCTATAAACATAATACTTTCCAAGGAGTCTTTATTGACGTTGACCAGGACGGTCTCGAAGACTTGATCGTGGCCCACGATACCGGTCAAGTCCGCACCTGGAAAAATCTTGGCAATATGAAGTTCTAGAACATCAAGAATCCCAATTCGGATGTTTATAGCTATCCCATGGGGATTGCAGTCACCGACTACGATAACGATGGACTGGTCGATTTCTTTTTTTCCAACACAGGTTCCACAGCACCATTTTTTATGGCAAGCGGTGACCTGCGATCCGATCAGACTTATTATCCAAAGTGGATCATGTTCCATAATGAAGGCGAATTCAAATTTACTGATATTGCCCAAAACGCGAAATTAGCGGACTACGAATTTTCGTGGGGTGCTGTTTTTGAAGACTTTAACCTGGATGGTCGACCAGACCTGGTCGTTTCCGAAAACTACGTCGACCTGCCGCCGCATAAGGTTCCGTTCTTGCGTCTTCCAGGTCGTTTCATGGTACAGAATTCCGCTGGTGAGTTTGCGGCGGTTGGAAGCCAGGCCTGCGTTGTGAATAAACGATACAGTATCTCACCAGTGACTGCAGACTTTAATCTGGATGGGATTCCTGATCTCGTCCATATCAATCTGGCGGGAAAATCGAAAGCGTTTATCAGTGAAAATGGTTCAAATAATTTCATCAAAGTCAAGCTGCCAAACACCGTACGATCTGTTGGAGCGATGGTGAAAGCAACATTGTCTGATGGTCGTATTTTATATCGTCCATTCGTAAAAGGGGAAGGGCTTTGTGCAGATTCGACTCCGATAATCACATTGGGAACAGGTGACGCCAACGTGACCAGTCTTGAAGTAAAGTTACTGACGGGTGAAACGGTTACGGCTGAAGTGGAAGGCCTTGGAAGCACAGTCGTGATTCCTTTACCGGAATCAAAAGAAGCAGCAATTGAATAATCGTACTCCGGTCAATTCACCCTCTAGGCGACTTAGAGATGCTAAGAATATTTTTATTCACCATGTTAGTGCTTGGCACCTGGAGTAGTGGAAAACTATCCTGGAACCAATACCACTCCGACGAGGCCTGCCCATTACTAAGTATCATCCCCGCCTGCTATCTGGCTTTAACAGGTTATGTGTTGATGCTGGCCGGTTTCGTGTTCCAAAATCGAAGTCTGATCTTTTACTGGCTGTTTTGGTGGGGTCTTGGCATGGCAGGAGGCCTGGCTTTACTTGGCTCTGTGATGGAATTAATCAGCGGAGATATCTGTCCGCGGGCTTTTGAATGGATCCCCATGTGTTACATCTCATTAGGTTTTAGTGTCACAGTCGGGATTCTCTTTGCGATCATCACTGGATCACCCGCTGCTCCAGTAGCTACGAAATCGGAACCAGTCAATGACAACTAAAAGACAAGAGAACCACCTGTCCCACATATACTGTATGTCGCGAGGTTCATTTTTCTGCTGCTCATGCGCTTGTCAGTAATGTTCGATATTCATCTGCTGCCTGTTTGAGGCTATCGAGTAGAATCTTTGTGCGTGGATTTGGTTAGCTCGACGTTGTTGTAGATTATTTTCTACTACTAAAAGCACGATGGACGCGAAACGTTCGGCTCCCTATTCCGTTTCCTGCTCGCTGCGCTCGGTTCGTATTTATTTAGCCCTTTCTGTGGTATCGAATGACTGACAGAGAATTTAATCTTTATTTCCCTGACGGGAGGACACATGAGTCCTTTCCTGCTTTTGTTTTGAGGTATTCTTGCATGATTTTGCTGCATTGGTTTTCTGTTTGTTGCTTTCTAAAGGTGGCTAGCGCCGGACTGCGCAATGTTCTTTTGACTGTGAATGATTTTGTTGAAAGGCATGGGGGTGTCAAGATTATTTTGCTGCGCGAACCGTGGTTGATAGCTGTCGACAGGTGGTTGAACAGTGGTTCAAACGCGTCGAAACGTGACCGAAACGCTTCGATAACATACGAGATATTGGGAACCACTGAAGATATTGCAGGTGAAGATTTTCAAAACAGAGGGACTTTTATAGTAGTGAGATCTTCAGTGTTCGCAATAAGCAGTGCGCAAAAAACTCATCTCGCGCGCGACGCTTATAACGCATATTCGTGAAGTGCGAGATGTTGTCAAGTTCATTTTATTCACTGAATATCTGGAAGTCAAAAGAGAGGGAGGGCAGGGAAATGGAAAAGTAGCTGCGATTTCATTTAGTTCTACTGAGATTCTGGTGACCTGCGATATGTCACGAACCAAACAAATTAGCCGTGCGGGACGTATCTCTTATCCTTAATCGATCCCTTCCACGGCGGTTCCAAAGCTGCTACGTAGTTTGCTGAACTAATTTTTGTTACTACACTTTATGAATCACACACGCCATGTTACGATTTTTGAGAGTTTTTGTAATACGTCGTATCGTTTCGTTTTTACGACAGACTTGTCTTTCATTAACTTATTGACGACCACTATGAAAAAACTACTTCGTATTGCAATTGTGATCGATCTCAGCTGGCCTTATAAGCGTCACCTTGAAGTCTTCGACGGTGTTAATCGTTATGCAGTTGAAGCGGGTTGGGAATGCGAGCTTTTGCCGCTGTCGGACAGCATAATGTCGCATCGAACAAAATGGCAGTTTGACGGAATCATCGGACGTCTCGGTACTGAAATTGTAAAACGTGCTCGCCGTGCACGCGTTCCGGTTGTGAATGTGTGGTATAATTCAACGGCCGAGAACATTCCTGGTGTATTCCCGGATTGGAATATTGCAGGTAAGATGGCCGCAGAACACTTGATTGCGCGAGGTTTCCGGCGATTTGTATATCTCGGATTTCGACGAGATAAAGGCACAGTCTGTCAACTCAATGGTTTTCAATCGACTCTTCAGAATCTAGGTTTTGATTGTGATTGCCATCTGGTTGGTCGTAACTACTCGCATACACAAGGTCAATGGGACAGACTCTCACGACGTCTCCTTGAACTCACCCAATCTTTAAGGGCACCCGTCGGCGTTTGTGTTTCTGATGACTTGCTGGGGCGTTTTTTATTGGACGCTTGCCTTCGTGTTGGTCACAACGTACCTCACGACGTTGCGATACTTTCTTCGAATAATGAACCACTTGTATGTGAGAACTCTTCTCCTTCTCTATCGAGTATCGAGTTGGGTTATCGGCAGATCGGCTGGCGCGCCGGTGAATTACTTGACAAACTGATGCGACGCACCGATGTATCAAATGAAATCATTCTCCATCCACCACAGTCTCTCGTTTTGCGGCAATCGACGGATGCGTTTGCAGTGGACAATCAACAGGTGGCAAGCGCCTTGCGTTTCATCGCAAATCAATGCCATCGTGCTCTCACTGTCAGCGATGTGGCACGACATGTGGTAATCTCTCGTCGCACACTGGAACGACGATTCCAGGATTTTCTAGGGCGAACCATTGCAGATGAGATCACACGTATGAGACTGGCAAGGACTAAGCGTCAATTGCTGGAAAATGATGAAGCAATCAAGACGATTGCTTATCGGAATGGTTTTCGGGATGCCAGTCATCTTTGTACCGTATTCCGGCGCGAGTTTGGGATGACCCCTGGAGACTTTCGTGCCCAACAAAAGTAACTCAAATAGCTCACACGGTTGTCTCTTACCACGATCATTCTGATGTTTGCAGAATCGCCCCAGGTATAGGGATTTCACGGTCATGTAAAAGTGCTTCTACAAACTGTGTAGGAATCGACCCGAATGACAGGACCTTGTCATGGTAGGTTTTTAAATCGAAATCATCCCCCCATTCTTTTTCCGCTTCACGGCGCATCGCAACATGCTCCAGATACCCTACAAAATATGTGGATAATTGAGCGGACGTTAATTGCGCGCGTGTCCATTTGCCGGCGGCTTCTCGTTCTTCCTGAAACGCGTCTTCCAGCAAGAGACGCATGGCGTCGTTTCGCGAAATTCCGTCGACATGTACGGCGTGATCCAGAATGGCATTGGTGACATCGCGTAGATGCCACTTCAGCGTTATCAACTTTAATAGCGGGTCGTGGTCCCGAAATCCTTCCTCGGCCATCATTGACTCTGTATACACGGCCCAACCTTCGACAAAGACACCCGATTGAAACATGTGTCGCAGAATACCCTTGTAGCGATTTGCGTGAGCAAGTTGCAAGAAATGTCCTGGCATCGCCTCATGAATCGTCAATACATCCAATGAGCGTGTATTATATTCTCGCAAATGCGAGCGAATCTGTTTCTGCGTCCATTGTGCCGGGATTGGTGAGACAGCGTAGAAGGTTTTTTGCCCTGTTGCCAGCGGGCCAGGTGCATCACAATAGGCCACCGATACACCACGCTGAAACTCGGGCATAATGATAATATCTAGGGGATCAGGCATAATGGTGACTAGATCCCGCTTGCGAATAAAATCGGTAGCCATCGCGACTGATCGTTTTGCAGTCGCTACAATTTCGTCGGCTTTCGGAGTCTCTGCATTTGCTTTCTCCAGTCCAAATCGGATAACGGCTCGTCGAAACGCATCCGAAGGTTGCTCTGGAAAGTCGGTTAACGGATACTGCTCACTATATAGTCCCTTTGCGATTTCGTACATTTCTATGTGTAGATTCTTAACTCTTTGTTCCGCCAGGTCACGAATCTCCCGTCGTGTGAGTGGAGAATGAAGCGCGAAGGTAAGCTTCTTCTCATAGAGCTCGATGCCCAATCGAAACTCACCTTTGGCATGTGATAACATCTCGGTTTCCAACCAGGTCTGATGTTTTCTAATGGCTTTTTCGGCTACTCCGATGGCAAGCGTGAGCTGCTCCCTTTCTGCTTTGGGGAGGTCGGCCATCAGAGGGCGAACAGTATGATCAAGTATTTTAAGTATACCGCGATTCTGTGCCACAGCTGTCTTGGCATGCACAGTCGGTATACGGTTTACGACCAGGGTATTTCGTACCTGTTCAAGAAATCTGGGAAACTGCGCCAGTCGCTCAGCGGCATTTTTTAGCCGCACGTTTTGGGGTGCGAAATCGCGAGACATCAATCCGTGTATCGCATCTCCCGCCAATCCCGTATAAATCAGCGGATTCCATTCCCACTCCCGTAATTCCCTGAGCCGCCAAAGTTGAGCCTGTAATGCATGCTTTAAAAGCGCGTAGTCTACTTGATTCTCACGAGAAAGATTGCGCGGGTCGATTCTTTCGAGTTGCTCAACAAATCTGACAGTCCACTGCATCTGACCTTATCCCCGTGAATAGTACCAGTGATTATGAGAGAATCCATCCCGGGCGAAGCCCGGAAAGGATTTTTTAAGATGCCTCAGAAACGTTATGGTGTAGACCAGATTATCCCAATGTTGCGTCGTGCCGATGTTGA
>JAHZKX010000027.1 GCA_022600195.1 Planctomycetota bacterium | reverse complement strand
GCGGAATCCTCATCGAACGCACAATGTACAATAGTCGCCATGACACTTGGGGTTGGCGTGCGTTAGGTCGGTGTTTCTCGCCCGGAGTAGCAAATGCCGATGTGGAGATCGAAGGTCATGCTACCCTGCCGATGTTCGGGAATCTTGTCCTCACACCCCCAATTGCGGACGGTATTAGGCGAGACACCAAGAAACTCGTCGGCTTCTTTCACTGTCAGGAACTCATCGAGTCGCAGCTTGGCCTCGACTCCTCTCAACAAGGCATGACAACATCGCCCGCACTGAACACAAATCTTAGCAAACCGCTACAAGGTTGGAAAGCACCAGGGGCGTGAAAGTGCGATCAGTGGCGACTTTGGTCGGGGCTGACGGTCCAGCGAGATCGTCTTGGGCAGAGGGGGAGTTATGCTCGATCAGATCGTCAGGCTGCCATGCAACTTAGGCATGTCAGAGATCATCACAATTCCTATGGGCGTTTCCACATTCCTGCCGTTGTGCGTAATGATGATTGCGTCGAGTGACTTTCCACTCTTGTAGTGGTCTTCAAACGAAGCGATTGCGTCTACGACCGGGGTGTTCCTGCTGCTGATCTCATAGACCGTCGTCGGTTCAGTGAATTCCAAGACGTTTGCAAAGGGTTCACTTTCCAGAATGATCTCTGACTCACGCTGAAAGCGTCCCGCCAGCCACCGAGCGACTATCTCAGCCGTCAACAGAGCGACCAGCTTTCCGTTACGGTGTACCGGCACCGTTGAAGAAGCTGCCAAAGACGGGAGGATTGAGTATCTGCTCACAGATTTTCTCGAAGACATCAACGGCTTCGGCATTGGGTGTGGCAAGGGGCTTTTCGATGTCATATCGGTGAGCAACCGCGTTGCGAAGATCACCATATCGCAGACTGTAAAGAGCATGTGCTCCAGCCGTGATAACATCAGTTTTTGCTTGGACATCGCTGGTTGGTTTCTGGTGGTAAATAATCTAATAATTGGAGCTGAATTTATTTCCCAGAGCACCAAGATATGGGAATTTGTTCAACGATTGAACCCCCTTTGATTACAGCGAATTGAAATGGAGTTTTCCTTAGAGTCACTCTCTTTGATTAAATGGGTGAATACAAATTATTTCATTCAACAAGGAGACTGTTATGCCCAATGATCTCGAAATTGCCTTCCGTGGGTTATTAAAAATTGTCGTACAGGAAGTGGCCAGCGAATTGCAGAGCAGGGAACAACTATTAAATCACATGAACTCTGAGCAAGATTCTTGTTCAGAGGGTCGTTTACTGTTGCGAGCAAAGGAAGTAGCAGAACGTCTAGCAATTTCAGAGCGACATCTTTACAAAATGACTGTGGATGGGGGACTACCATGTGTTCGAATTGGTCAATCAGTTCGATATAGAGTTAAAGCTGTTCAGGATTGGCTGCGAGAGGCTGAATCAACTGAAGCACCACAGCCAAGACGAGAGGCTTCTGTAAAAAAGAAAAGTATAAATAACAAACAACCAAAGATAACTCGAAAATCAAAACAGAAGAAAGTGCCAGCTAAGGAGAGGAGTTCCAGCAGAGCCAAGCATGAATCTGAACAGGATCGCCCAAATCCCTTTAGGTTACTATTGAAAAAGATCGGGGTTGATCGGGATTTACTTGGTCCACTGACGAATGGAGAATTGAGGCAGATTGCCGAAGTCGATCTACCGACGTTTAATGGCTGGATGTACAAAGGGCGTGATATGCCAGAAGTAGCATTGGAGAAGTTGCGAAAACACTTCAGTATTCAAGAATGACTGACAGTTAGAATAAAAACCTACAAAGCTGGCAAACCAGCCTTAGCTACTGCTCTCAAGGACGGTGATTTTTAGAAACTGGCTCGATTTTTACAGAAATTAAGTGAACCAAAATGAAACTATCCGTTGACGTGATTTCAGATGTAATCTGCCCGTGGTGCTACATCGGCAAACGCCGACTTGAAAAGGCTATCACTACCCTCGAAAACCAATATGACGTTCAAGTTCGATGGCTTCCATTTCAACTGAACCCCACGATGCCAAAGGAAGGGATCAGTCGCAGGGAATATCGCACCAGAAAGTTTGGTAGCTGGGAGCGGTCAATGGAACTGGATGCCAAAGTGAGTACCGTTGGAGAAGCTGAGGGAATTGATTTCGACTTCGACAAGATTGATCGAACACCAAACACTGTTAATGCCCACCGGCTGATTTGGCTTGCCGATCAGCATGGTTGTCAGGATGCAGTTGTTGAGGCATTGTTCCGAGCTTATTTTACGGAAGGTCAGGATATTGGTTGTCGCCAGACGATCATCAACATGGTCGCTGAAGCAGGTCTGGACCGACAGGCGGCTGAAACCATATTAGAAGGCGAAGAAGGAATGGATGTGATTGCAAACGCCAGAGAATTGTCTCAGCAGCACGGAGTCGATGGCGTCCCGTTCTTCATTCTAAACCAGAAATTGACATTGGCTGGGGCTCAGGATTCAGAAACGTTCGTTGAAGCGTTCAAGCAGGCCCAAATATGAATAGGATCAAATCAATCTCAAAGTTTCTTCTCGTGATCTTCATGATTGTGGCTGGCACGATGCACTTTGCTAATCCAGCATTCTTTCTGAAGATCATGCCACCCTATCTTCCGTTTCATAAAGAACTGGTGCTGGTGAGTGGTGCTATAGAGATCGTATTGGGGATTTTGCTGCTAATTCCAAAATATTCACAGCTGGCGGCGTGGGGAGTCATGGCTTTACTGATTGCCGTGTTCCCTGCGAACATCTACCTCTACCAGCATCAGGAGATTCTCCCGGCTTCGCCATTGATCCACCTGCTGAGACTGGCGTTGCAGGGTGTGTTTGTGTTGTGGGCATTTTGGCATACACGGTCACGAGTCTGACGGTAGTGAAAACTCTGCTTTGGACGAGGACGATGTTTCGGTGATGTTGTGGCATTCAGTCCCGACGACGCAGTTCACCAACCCACTGAGCCAGTTCCTTCAGGTCGTCCACGTCCATTCCAGACACAAGTTCTTGCCGGTGGATGTCATGGACGGCAAGAATGTGGTCCTCATTGAAGATGATCTCGTCGCCTTGCTTCAGTCCATGCAGTCGGGTTTCGACCAGAGGATTGTCCACAATACCACGAAGTAAGCTGCCCGAATTTTCTTCCACTCGGACCCAAAAATCCTCACCCCAGCCACGAGACGGGACATCCTGTATCGGTAGCGGCATCAATGATGCAGGATGGTCGTGCTTCAGAATTGGCTTCGACATCTCACCATTACACGATGGGCAGGTACATTTCTCTGGGGCGTCCTCGTGAACGGAGAACCTCGGAGAGTCGAGCCTGAGTTCAACAAACTGGCTGGGGCTTACATGCCGTTTGATGACATCGGGTGGGATGTGGAAGTTCTCTGGATTCTCGGCGTGCATGGCAACCCCGCTCACCAATTCGTAATCGTTGGAGAAGTGCTGGGAGTCGAATTGTTGTTGAAGATTTGTCATTCGGTTTTCTTCACCTTGATCCAAGCGACCTCCAACTTGAAACGGCCAGCTTTCTTATCCCCCAGTAAAAAGCCCAGGCCAGCCACATTACTGGGATCGAGCTTCTGATTGGGGAAGACCCGGCCTCTCCATGTCGCCACGAACTTGCTGACCGGTAACTTGACTTCGATCCATTCATTCTTCTTAGTTTCAAAAGACTGCCGATAGGAGAAGCCGTTGAGGTTTGGTTGGTCATAGACATTGAATTTGTACTCCCGGCCATCACCTTTGACTCTGGCCACGATCACGTCGTCTTTTTTCAGTGCAAGGTTGCCGCCTCTGGCTCTCACTGATGCAAAGCCACCATTATTCTCCAGCGACAATGTGCCAAAGAATTCCATGTTCTTGTTGTCATTGATTTTGAAGCGACCATCGGAACGCCCGCCCATTACGCCGTCGTTGACGGTCTGCCACGGTTTGGCAGAATCGGCTTTATCAAAGCTGAAGAGAATACGTTCTTCGGCCACGGATACAGTGACTATAAAGAAGAACATTGCTACGAAGATTATCGTGTGTCTCATGAGTATTCCTTTATTGCTACCGCAGATAGACAAGCTTACAATGCTATGCAGGTGTCAGAGTAGAAGCAAGCATCTGCAAGCGGGATTCATCTGGTTACTAAATCTAAATGCCTGAAGCTCCTGAAGTAAAACAAAAATGGTCAGAGAAAGAGGTCCAGCTAATTATTGCTGATTATGGATCACTTAACAGTCTCTGCAATCTCGATCCAGTGTTATATCGAGCTTCTTTATAAGAAAGAATGATATGCGTTACGTCACCACCATCGTGGCTCTGCTCATCATTGGAATTGTCTTTGCGGCACCACCAAAGGTTGTCAGCACTCTCACTGGGAAAGTGATTGGAGTCACTGATGGTGACACCATCAAGGTCCTGGTCAACCGCCAGGCAGTCAAAGTTCGGTTGGAGGCCATAGACGCACCAGAATCGAGCCAGAGCTTCGGCACCAAATCCAAGCAGGCATTGTCAAAGATGGTTTTCGGCAAAACCGTGACGGTAAAGAAGACCGGTGAGGACCGCTACGGTCGCACACTCGGAATCATAATAGTGGGCGACCTGGACGCCAACGCAAAGATGATTGAGGACGGTTGGGCCTGGCATTACAAAAAATATAACGATGAAGTACGCCTGGCTAAATTAGAATTATCAGCACGCAAGGCAAAGCGTGGTCTGTGGGCTGATACCAATCCGCTTCCTCCTTGGGAGTATCGAGCCAGGAAGAGAAGACCGAACAACACGCCCGGAACAATGTTCTGGCTGAATACTTCATCTAATGTGCGGCACAATGAAAACTGCGAGTATTTTAAAAATACAAAGCGTGGTCGGATTTGTGGACCGAATGATGGGAAAGCCTGCGGAAGATGCGGTGGGTAAATATCTCACTTCACAGACTTGATGAGTGCTTCTTTTGCTTTGCGTGACATCGCCTTGATTTCCAGCTCACGCTTTAAAGCTAAACTGCGAGTCGCTTGAATTTCATGATACACCATAGTGACTGGAAGACGACTACGGGTGTAGCGTGAAGCAGTACCAGCATTGTGCTGCTCACACCTTCGGTTTAAATCTGTCGTAATGCCTGTGTATAAGGAATCATCAGCACATCTGAGAATGTAAACAAACCATTCTGTGGGATTTTCTGCTTTTTCGTCTTCTCTCAGATCAGATTCTGCTATTTCTATTTTTCTCGAATCCACCATCCTCTGAAACGCTTCTCTCGGTTTGCCATATCTCTCTGACTTTTTCTCTGCGATTGCCGACAGTAAAAAGTCATTCAGCTTAAAACCCACTTCATGTGGTGACATCCCATCTTCAATCAACAAGTCCTGAGCATATTCGATCAGTTGATTCATCGAACTTGTTACCGAGCGATTTAATGCCTTACCAAACTGAACTGTTTCAAATTCAGGAAGAATAAAATTCCTGAATGCCCACTGATTGGCATCATCGGCTGTAAAGTCCCGAATGCAGTTCAAGGCACTTTCAACAAACTGCTTCTGAGTTGTAATACCTTTACCTGGCATGATGCAGGAATAAAATGACTTGGTATTACACAGCAAAATATACTGACGGCGATTTGCTGCGAATATTTGGCAGGACCAGTCAGCAAAAGGGTTCTGGTGTAAGGGCAGAGCTTCTAATGTGCCTGCTTTGATTTTCTGATTGAGCTTTTGGGAGAGTCGAAAGATCATGGTGGTTCATTTTAAAGATAAGGTAATCCTCTAAAGGTTACTTTGTATCAGGAGTCATGGAAAACTCCGACCAACACCGTGATTTTAACCCCAGACAACAAACCTGGGGTCGATTGAGAATTCACACTTATCACATTGGCTATCATTCATCGACAGCTTTCCCTTTTCGCAGTAGGGACACACATCAGTATCGAGCAGAATCTTACATTCCTTCCCTAATTCAATTCCACATTCAGGGCAGATCGTGTTTTCAGTTTTGAAAAGCCAGTCCCCCCAACAGCTCGGGCAGTGATCATGTGGAACGATTTTGAGTTCTCCATTCACTACATATCCCTGTCGAGAAGCATCATTCCAATTGCGATGCAATTCTCCGCCTTCATTAGTCGAGATTCCAGTATTTACAAGCGGTAGACTTTGATCTTCTTCCCAATCAACTACATCCAGTATGCATCTCAGGCCGACGCTATATCTTGTTCCCAGACGATTACCTAATTTCGTAAGCTGTGCCCGTATTGCTTCCAGTTCAGGTGAGTCCAGTAGTTCGTCTATGGATTCAGCGATTTCATCTATCGCATCCTCTGATTTCTTCCAAGTATCTTGATCCATTTGGGGTTCCTTTTTGCCCAACGCTTCATTCAGGGCAATAAATATGAAATTTCAATACTCTCTGGTTTTGTTGAATGAAACACTGTAATACATTTGAAAAATAGTTCAACCAGTTTGCCTACCTTGAGTTTCTGTCTAAGCCTTTGTGAGAGTCGAAAAACATTGTGGTTCTTTTTATAAATAGTTATTTGCATTTGTATTCATGGCAGTATAATAGATCAGCCGTCTGGAGCAGGCACACAGATGGCTTTTTTTACGAATTGTGTAAACACCGGTCAGAAAACGTAGCGCCTGCCGGTCGAAAAACGTAGCGCTGGTTATGGAAAGATTCGTCCGATGTGTGGCTTGGAGATTCGGACGAAGATTTGGTCCTTATCTTACTTCGTCTCGTTTGACTTCCT
>JAHZKX010000026.1 GCA_022600195.1 Planctomycetota bacterium | reverse complement strand
TCCCCCGCTGCTTCAGAAATCAGAACTCTCGACTACCAAGAGTTTGACTCATAAATCAGTAGGTGATCATCTGGGCGCTACGCTTTTAATACAATTTACCACTTCCCGGCAGGCGCTACGTTTTCTGGCCGGTGTTTACATGCCGCCAAGTCTCAGACGCCTGAATTGCCAGAACCAGATACTGATATTTTAACTTCACTCGTTGATACGCAAGCGCAATGCAATACAACGGATGCATCACAATGTTGCAACTCTACCGATTGCACCAACCAATGCTGTGAACAAGGACGCTGGTTTCTTTTTCCACAGGATGAAGAAACTCTCAGTATCAGAGGTTGGTTAAACGGTGGTTTCATCGGAAACACAGACAGTCCTGGCAGTAAGTTCAATGGACCATACAACGCAGTCGATCGCAGTAATGAAGCGATGCTTAATCAGTTTTATCTCATTGCTGAAAAGGGTCTGTCAGAATGCAATACCGGATTGGGTGGACGTATTGATCTGCTTTACGGTGAAGACTTCTTTCTGGCTGAGTCGATTGGAATTGAAAAACATCAAGATGGATCCGGGCACTGGAATAAAGACTACTATGGCCTTGCGATTCCTCAAGCTTATCTTTCTTATGGACGAAAAGATCTTTCTCTTCAGTTAGGTCATTTCTATTCTGTTGTCGGCTATGAAGGATTGACCGCACCGGATAACTTTTTCTATTCAAAATCCTATAGTTACCAGTTTGCTGGCCCTTTTACTCACTGGGGTGGTCAGGTCAATTGGAACCCAAACGACAACCTGACAATTCAAGCAGGTCTGCATAACGGCTGGGATGCCTTCGACCGAGTCACCAATCGAATCGGGTTTATTGGAAAAGTCCGCTATGACAACCATGACACTGGATCCTGGGCCTCTTTCGCGCTGACGACTGGCGATGAACTGAATGACCCTGCCGGCCTTGGTATCCCCGTCGATTCAACAAACCGCACACGTTACAGTTTAATTTTCAGCATTCCCCTCTCCTGTAACATGGAATATGTCTTCCATCACTGGTTGGGATTACAGGAAGACGGGACCGTTACCGGTGAACGTGCTGACTGGTATGGAATCGATCAATATCTGTACTACACAGTGAATGAATACTGGAAAGCAGGATTCCGGTTCGAATGGTTCCGTGACGAAGATGGAACACGCGTCGGACTGAATCGACCGAACAATCCAAACGTGGCACCATACCCTGGTAATTTCTACTCACTTACATTTGGAGCGAACTGGACACCAACCGACAACTTTGTCCTCCGTCCCGAAATCAGGGCCGACTGGTATGATGGCAGTGCTGCAGCTCAACCTTACGATGATGGCCTGAAGGACACTCAACTCATGATTGGCTTCGACGCCATTCTGATGTTCTAAGGTATCTTCGGAGAAAACCGACATTTGAATAAAACAATACCTCTACTTCAAGGTTGCCAAAACCTGGTTGAGGTATTGTTTCATTTTCGGATCGAGTTTTTCATATCCTTTATCCGATCGAGACTGCCCCATCGCATGACGCATGGCGTTATGCATGAGATAGCGACCGCTATCGGTTTTCATATGAATCGCATCCCGATACAAATCGGTTATCTGCTTCAATGGCGCCTTGTTCTTTTTGATATCAGAGTCTACCTGTTCCAGCAGATTGATGGCATAAGTCTGTTTAAATTTTCGTTTTGGATAGCGTTTCTGCAATTCCGCCAGCAAGGCCTTTATATAAGCGGGACTATGCTGCATTTTTCCAGAGACGTCTTGATTCGCATATTCACTTGCACGCGTGGCACTGCGTGCCCAGCCTGTATGAATAATAAACGTCGCCCTGGGTTGCATCTCGACCCATTTGGAAATCACGTCGGCATCTTCTTTCAGAGTCGCACCATAATGTGCCTGCACGGAAATCAGATCGTACTGCTTTTCTTTCAATGCCTTTGGCCAGAGCGTCGAATTTTTCACGCAGGGTTTTTCAGGATGCGCAAAGATGTAAGGCAGACTCTTTCCACAATCCACATGCCACTGCACATCACCATCCAACAGTGAAGGAACCGTATCCCACGTCAGCGAGTTTCCAATCAGATAGTAACTTTGGGGTTTGTCGGCCGCCGACAGAAATGACACTTGCAACAGAACACAAGAGGCAACAAAACACACTGCAAGAACCCGAAACGCCTTAACCATCGAACTAAATCCTTCCGCAAGAATCTGTGGTAACACAAATTATAGCATACCCAAAAACATACCCCCGGCAGGGTTCGAACCTGCGACCTATGCTTTAGGAAAGCATTGCTCTATCCAACTGAGCTACGGGGGCCTGTGATCTGACCTACTATAGTAGGGGCTCTGGTGATTCGTCAAATCACTCATTCCGTGCTTTTACTTTGTGACATGAAAATTGTCAGCGAAAGCCTTGCTTGTCCGCTGCATTTCGAAATCCACTGAGGGAGAGACTGATCTCTTATCCTTTAGGTTCGGCTTTTACATAGAGTTCCTGGGGGGCGGTTTTGTAATATTTGAACATGGCGGGGCAGATCCAGCCCTCCATTTCGGAATCTTCAAAGCGGTAATAGTTGCCGCCGGAATCGCCGCGAAGCCAGATCAGCTTTTTCTGGTATTGGGGAAACGGCTTCGCGGAAAAGATGAGTCTGAATCCCTCGTCTGCATCAGGGATGTCAGCGACAATCACATCGATCATTTCAGGAACGCCGGCGACAAAAGGCTCCTGAACCAGTCCTGCCGAGCTGTCATCAAATACCCAGGTCCCCTGATGCCGATACGGGGCAATCACCATAATCGCATTTTCACGCGGTAGCTGACTGGCGAAGGGGGGCAGCTTAAACTGCCATGAAACTCCGAGGGCGATCAAAATTAATCCCATCACCAAAAGGAGCAACCGTCGCCAATGATCTCCTTGCTGTTTAGGTGCGATCGTCTCGCTTGACATCACTTACCTCCGATTCAGATAAAACACTGATCTGACCACGGATATCAGTTTACCACAGATGAAAGTAGATAGCCAAAATAATATTGGCAAGCTGATATTTCGGCTTACACATCTTGTAATCCAGCTTAAGAACTTACCCAATCACTTCTGCGTAGCGATTCATAATCAATTCACAATCTAACGCTTTCAGGCGGGGGAGCGCCAGTTGATAGATTTCTTCTGCTTGTTCTCTTTCACCAATTATTGCCAACGTGATTGCCAGATAAGCGCGATTAAGATCGACAAATAATTGCAAGAGTGGTTGACTGGGGGCAATCGGTAACAAACCTGTTTGACATTTCAGAAAATGTGACTCTGCAACGCGGAGGTTCCCCAGATTAAGCTCCAGGATCCCTTTAAAATACAGGACCAAAAGTTCGATCAGTTCGCCCATGTGTTGTTGTTCTGCATCTTCTAAAAGCTTGTTGGCCAGGCTGTTATCATTTCCGTATTTCAACAGCCCATATGCGTAGTCGATGACTACCGTGGGATTCTCAGGGGCCTCCTCATAGGAAAGACGCAAACACTCAACAACCTGATCATAGTCTTTCGCAACTTCATACAATTCTGAGAGGCGTCCCAGGTACATCCAACGAGGAACCTCAGGCGAATCAACATAATGATCCATCATCTCGAGCGCCTGATCGAAGTTTCCCAGAGCGGCTACAGCAACTGCCTCACGACCTGTGAGTTCAAAATCAGGAATTTTGCCCCTGAGTCTGGGAACTTGATCGAGGACCTCTTGCCATCTTCCCCAGGAAAAGGCATTCAGCATTTTGTCATATTTTTGACGAGGTGAAAAATAGGCGACCCAAAAACTGATTACGATTGGAAGACCTAAACATACAAAGATCAGGTAATCGATTTCACTGACCTCATGAGTTCGCATCCATCGATAGACAGAGACTCCGATAATTATGATTAAAAACCAGCGCATCTGCCAATAGGCTTTGCGCAACATAAACAGAAAGAATTGAAACGAAGTGAGAAACTGCAGCTCGACCATATCAGCGGCTGTGAAATGCTCTTCCACATCCGGATTTGGTGGAAACAAGGCTGAAGCAGCAGCGGCTGCATCATCACTGTGAAGAACGATGTCGGTAAAGCCTTGAGATTCGTACTGCTCAAAAGCGTCTTGCGAATTTTCTGCATCAACCCGATGCGTATCGCGTTTTCCTTTTTCATCGGTCGCGGTGAGAAAATAAATTGGCATCAGCAGGCCTTTCGATCACCTGTTATATTCACATATTAAGATTTCTATCACTTCTTACATCATTCTGAATCATGTTGTCACCACAATATCCTTCTGCTCGATGGCAACGTGACCCGATTTTCGGAATGGACGGGGCATGGGCTGGGCTTTGCCGTTGGCGTCGATGGTGCGACAGCGCAGCGTATATTTCCCCGCGGGTAAAGCGGGCATCAGAATCGCCCAGTGAGCTTTCATCAAGGGCATCGGCCATGTATTGGGTTTTCCAGTTTTGTTGTCAAAACCAATAGTGCCGATGGGAATTTTATTGTCTGGTAGATCGCCGCCCCATTGATGGGCCGTCGGTGCAGAGAGAATTTCAGCATCGACCCAGGGCGCTGTTGTGAAGTAGCGGTCATCCCTGGAAAATTTCTCGCCGTTTTTCTGAATCCAGACCTGTACTTTCGCGAGACCCGCGGTTCCCGCCTGAGCATAGCCGGTAATCGGAATCGGCTGATTCGATTTGACTTGTTTGGGAAACGAAAGCGTGGAAGCATATGTTTTCAGAGTGCTGTCGATATCATTATTTCCATTGGCATAGGTATCGTTGGCGTGAAACAAATTGGAAAAGTAAATGTGCGTCAGCCATTTTATGTTTTTGAATCCATACGATTCGGGAATGACCATCCGCACCGGCGCTCCACGTTCCGGGGTCAGCCATTCACCATTCAGCTTGTAACAGAGAATCACAGGGGGCAAACCATCGGGATCTTCCAGCACACGATCGATGGGTAGCGAACTTTTGAAAATCTGTTTTGGATCGTCGTTATGGTAGCCGTTATAGAACACGCGCCGGATATTATCCCGAGGTTTTGTCAACCAGAGAATTTCTCTCAGCGGAACGCCTTCCCAGATACCCGTACCAAGTGGGGTTCTGATGTTCAAACAGGTCATCACTTTGGAAAACCGGATCGCGTGTTTTTCACCCAGTTTGAGAAGCGCTTCAAAATTGAGCGCGGTCCCTTTTTCTTTGGTAAGAGGATTCCCCAGACGTGCTTTATTTTCCGGATCACTGATGACTTCCAGCGACCAGGTATCACGTGTTAAGCCGACTTCTTTCCTTTTCTCTTCGCTGAGTGAATGCGGCTTCGGATTTCCACGCGAGACATCCCGGAACACTTTTGGAACGGTGAGATTGGTTTCGAGTTTATCAATCGCTTTCTGCAGTGCAGGGTCTCGAGATTGATCCTCCGCCGACAACTGATTCAAAGCGGCCAGCCCCGCGGCTCCTGCAACGCCATACCGTAAAAAGTAACGTCGCGATAATCGTGAGTGTTCTGCTAAAAAATGATCCAGTGAATCAGCCATACGCGCGCCTCTTGGAAGAAAGGATCTGAAGGACTTTTTCAATCAGATACATTTTGGTGAGCATAGTTGCATTACGTCAACAACTATCAAGCATTTCCACAAGAGGAAACAGAATTTTGACAGCAGCGAGAATAAGCTCGAATCAAACGACTTACTGATCGAATACCATTAATCCGTGCGGACCATCGGGAATCAACATCTTTTTGTGATATACGCAAATTCTGCCCGGGTTTCCAATGGTATGAAATTGTTCGATTAATTCTGGTTTTGTGAGATCGGAAATATTGGCGATAGAAACCAGACCCGTTGCGCGCTCTGCAATGTAAAGTCGATCTTTAAAAATAGTCGGTTTCCCCAGATGCTCTCGCCGCTTACCTAACTGATACAGTGTGAGATCCTTGAATGGACGTTCTTCTTTTCGGTCGAGTAAAACATATCCGCCTCTTGTGGTGACCAGAGTTTGATTGCCGACTGCGATTAATCCATTTGAGGCACCAAAGCGTTCGGGATGATTATTTCCGCTGAATCTGGGAATCGAATTGGATTTGCTTTGCAGGTCATACCAGTAAGTTCCGGAGACATGCCAGAACGCGGCTGCATAACGGTTCTCAACCAGCCCACGCATGATCTGATCTCCATACAGCAACCCGTATTGGTTTTCCTTGAGAATCAGTTGAGGGTTTTGAGATTGGCTGACATCCACAATCAGGAGCGTGTTAGCGCCATTTTGGAGCAGCGCATATTTTCCATCGCCGGGAACTTCGACTTGCTTGATGGCTCCACGAGCCGGGAGGTAGCGACCGATTTCTTTGAGCTGGTTCTCGCTAGATAATTCATAGATTCCCAGTCCCGCGATACCCTCGGCGACATATATTTTTGAGCCTTGCACATAAACATCGGTAGCAAATCCTGTTGTGGGAAGTTTGGCGAGACGTTTGAATTCTGGTTGGATCCGGAGTACTTCAATGCCTCCGTTTCCGCACGCGAGAATCGCTTTCTCATCTAAAATATCAACGGCATGAATCTGGCCATCAGTTTGATAGAGTCGGTAACGGCTGGATTCTGACGTCGATTTTTTGGGATGGATGACGGGCGGCGTGTTCGGCTCCGTAACGGGAACGCGGGCGATTCCCGGAGCAGCGACGACATGTAAATCGGACCAGCCACCAGCAACATAAATATAATCTTTCGTCAAAGCCAACGAGCCTACATGACTTCTTGATTTGCGTCCTTTCACCTCGGGAAGTACAGTACGGCTGATAATCTGAGGCTCTAATTTATCAGCCACATTGACGAGAAACATGCCGTTGTGCGTATCGGAAACGAATGCATAATCACCGGCGACCGTCACGCCCCACATATCGTTTCCCCGATCATAAAAGGGTGGAAACTTAACGCGCGAGAGAAATTTCGGCTTTGCTGGATTCGAGATATCAAAGAGTTCCAGACCATGCCCGCGCCCAAATCCCGGATCGCCCGGTTGTCGATGTTTTTCTCGGGAATGATGCCCAGTTGCGGCGTAAAGATAGTCGCCTCTCACATCCAGACCATCTCCGAAGCCGTCTAAATTCACTTTCGCAGTAATCTTTGGATGGCGTGAATCGGTAATATCGATCACGACGATTTCCGAAGTCGCCCAGACACCGGCATACACATAGTTATTTCTGACAGAGATCGACTGGGCTTCGCCTGTCCGTACGGTGCTTAAATGGAGTGGCTTGTTTGGATTCGAAACATCTACCAGTTCCACGCCATAATGACGTAATGCCAGAAAAAGGATGTTGCCGGAAACTTCAACACCGGTTGCAAATTCGACGGAATCATAGTGTGAAAGCAGTTTGGGATTGGTTCGGTCTTTGACATCAATGATGAATGCCCCATCTTCGCGCGAACCAACATAGGCAATGCCGTCTCTGACTGCGATTTATCGCGTATTCCCCAACCCGGATATTTTGCCGACGACTTGAGGTTGCGTCGGTTTTGAAATATCAAGGATGTGTAGCGCGCCCCTGCCGATCGCGTATGCGAGCGTTTCATCAATGGCCACATCAATCGCAGGACCAATACCGGCATTTGCGATGATGGGAAGATTCGTAACCGGTGTCGGTTTGGATTTTGCTTGCTGCGGTTTTTGTTTCGTGCGTTTATGTTGATTGTAATAGAACGCATACGCATGCAGGCCGACGACGGTGAACAGGTAATTGGTTTCGCCTGCACTGATTTTTTTCAGGTCGATGGTTTTCAGCATCCGCCAGATTTCGGGCAAATGTGCTTGAATCAACTTCGGATTTTCACTCAGCATGACCATGTGATAACCGGTCAATGGAAACCGAACATGGGCCAATACAGCAAGCGTCTGATCACTGAGCATGTCTGGTTGATACAGACTCCAGGCTTGTGCGCTGCCATGCAACTCTGAGTCTTTCCAGTTCCATTTCTGTTGCAGAGCCTGCCACTCTTGCTCTTTATGAAACTTGCGATACATTTCGCCGGGAAAATCTCGCTCCATTTGGATTTTTGCAATGTATTCCAACAGGCGATGCAGGACCTCTTTCTTTTCGACCTCTCGTTCAAAATGATAGAGGGCATTGACGCGAAAGGCCCCCTGATTGGCATAGATGGGGTGCCCATTGATTTTGATGTGCGGTCCCACATGCATTTGTTGCCAGCGTTTGCCATCTCGTTCGGCCAAGAATGCTTCATAGGTGTCTAACCAATGTTTGTTGCCAGTCCCTTGATAAAGGGCATACACACTGGGTAACAGAATTGAAACATGCTGCGAAATAAAGCCCGTCCAGGCAAAGCCCACATGAGCTCGTGTCACACCATCCGCGCGTTTGATTGACCAGCCGTTCTTTTCCAGCCTGCGTCCCACTTTTTCGAGTGATTGACGGATCCAGGTTTTTTGCTCCGCAGTCGCCAGAGATGAACGCGCATATCGGGCCAGGCTGATAATGTATGTTGTGTGTTGATCCATGGAGGAATCATCAAAATAGGCACTTTTATCATCCGGATGTGGCCCCCGTGGCACAAGGCCGACCAGCGCCGGCTTGCCTGCTTTGGGATGTGTTTCGGGCAGCGAACCGATCATTTTCAGTGCCTGAAAACAGCGTGCGATGTTCCGTTTGAGGAATGGATCAGGTTTTGCCTCGTATGCATCCAGAAGTGCGATCAGCATGTGACCGGTGTGCAATGAAGTATCTGCAATCCGCGAGCCATAACCCCAGGGCATCGGTTTTTCTGCTTTGATGTCTGCGGGCGAGGTCCAACTCGCTTTTGTTGATAGACGCGACCCATACAGGACATAAGTTTCCGGGTGTTGAAAGTCAGCGAAATAATTTTTCGCCAGCGAAAACACATGCGCGTTCAGTTCCTGTTCGCTATAAGGAAACGTATTTGATTGCGCTTTCTCCTTGATCTCAGCAAAGACCCCAGTAAGTAGCGATGTCATGCAGAAGAAAACAACAAGACCGCCGATAAAAGAGCGACACTGTTGTTGAAATTTCAGGAAACAACCCATACTTGTAAACCTCGGATCCGGAGTGAACAATCGAAACACTCATCCTACCGGTTAACGCAGGCAGAATCCAGAACACTTCCCCGTCACTCAGGAACCACAGGCGAAACAAAATCGACAGGTTTGAATGCGAGGACGGAGCAGTCGACTTTTTCCAGCATGCGTTCTGCGGTATTGCCGATGAAGAAACCGCTGATACCGGTGCGGGCTAATGTGCCCATCGCGAGCAGGTTGATTTTGTTTTCCGCAATGAAGGCTGGAATCGTTTCTTCGGGTGAACCTTCCAGCACATGCGTTTTGACACCATAAGAGAGTGTGCGGTAATCGGTCTGGGCCAACTGCTCGTTCAGTTCATTCTCGATTTCTTCCTTGATATCCGCGGAACATTTTTGAATTGTTTCTTCGCCGACATCCAATCCTTTGAGACGTTGATCGAGTTGCGTATCAATGGCGTGTAGCAGGTGAATTTTCACATCGGCCATCTGACCAATTGAAACAATGAAGTTCAAGATATCGCTGCTGACTTCACTCATATCGCTGGCAACTGCGATTTCGGGAACTTCCGGTTCTTCACCTATTTTGACGGCATAAACCGGACAGGGGCATTGGCGGAAAAGATTCATAACCGTGCCACCGAACAACCGCCCTTTAAAGCCATGAGGTCGCGTTCCGACCAGTACCAGATCATGATTGTTCTTGAGGACATCGAGAATGATCTCGCGCCAACTGGGGCCAAGGGCCACTTTAGATGTACTTTCCACTCCGGCGGCTTTTGCTTTTTCGATCAAGTACCCCATGACCTTATGAGCTTCGTCTTCCACATTATTAGAAAGGTGATTCCGATCCTCTTCCAGTAAATGTTTCGTATGCGCAGACAAATCAATGGCAGCAAAGAATTCCAGCTTTGCATTCACCAGATCAGCCAGCCAGATTGCACGTTCGACGGCCTCGGCAGTCTGTTCATTTAAATCGGCAGCGACCAGTCGATCCGCGTGGGTCAGATCAACACCGACTAATATTGAATTGATTTGGTGCATGGTATTACTCTCTTAATAATTCTGTCAGCGTATTTTTATGATTTGACTATTTTGCCTAGCGCAATTCAACTCCTGCATAACCATTATGACAAGAGCTTCCAGCTGTTCCAAGCAGATCCTGAAATAATTTCACATTTGAGAAGTGAGTTATACAGACTCTGCCGATTGAATGCCAATCTAACGTTTTGGCTTTTGCATCAACAAAATAAATTCGTGAACTTTATTGACGCGAAATACGGAAGGAAAGCCCAGCGGCCTGAGATTATTATATTCCGACTGCCGATTCCAGATAATCAGATCATCGTAAATCAAACCGATCTGCTGTAACTTTGTGGCCAAATCACTATGAAAAGGAAAGAATTGACTTTTCTTTCGCAAATCCATGACGATCACACAACAGTATCCTCCCGGCCGCAGCGCGGTTAATACCTGTTCAAATACCTGAGTCAGCTCCGTTAGAAATTCTTCGTAATCTTCGACAACGCCCAGATCCTGCTCATGATTTCCATAATGCCGCACCGCTTTATGGTCAGCCGTGCGACGTTGGTTCAACACATTCCAGTAGGGTGGGGAAGTAATGCAAAGATCGACACTTCCCGGCGAGACCCATTCGGATAACTTCAAAGCAGAACCGTGATGAATGCACGATTTCACGTCCCGCTGTTCGACAGCAGGAGCAGACTCCTGTCGGGTGGCTGACTGTGAAGCAACTTCATTCAGGCGCTGATTGCCCAGAGCGGCATAATCCTCAGAGAGTTCCACACCGACACCGGTTTTACCCATTTTCTCTGCTGTCACTATCGTACTGCCCGAACCGGCAAATGGATCGAGTATTATCTCTCCATCCAGAGGCAGAAATGTTTCAATCAGGCGTTCGACGAGCATTTCAGGAAAGATCGCCGGATGTTTCAAACGCACTTCTTCGGTCGACTTGCGAATATCACTCCAGACACTGATCGAATTTTGAATCCACCGTTTGCCGTCCAGCGCATTGTAAGGCTGCGGCATTTTTCGTGTGCGTTTTTTCTTTTCTGGTGATTCTTCAGAACTCGACACGCGGATTAAAGCCTCTCGCTCAAATGATGATATTCTGAATCACGTGGGAACAGAGTTACCGGAATTCGTTACAGACCTTGTAGGTAGGCGTTCAAGTCAGCCAAATCTTGTGCTGACAGATCTTTCAACAATCCTTTGGGCATCAGTGATGTGCTTTTCTTGCTTTGGAAATCGATTTCATCCGCTTCAATGCGCGTTGTTTGATTATTGGAATTGCGTAGCGTTAATCCATCCACTGACCGGTAAACGACAAGGCCCGTATACACCTTCCCATCCACGGTTTCGACAACCGTTGTCTGATAACGTGGTGAGACATCCCGATTCGGAGACACAATGGCAGTAAACAGATCTTTTCGGGAGAACCGCTTGGCAGCACCTGTTAACGCGGGTCCCAATGCACTTCGATTTCCATGACATTGCACACAGGCCCGTTTCCGAAACAAAGCCTCTCCCCTTGCTTTGTCGCCTTGCTCCCAATCCACGGTTTCCAGTAATTCGAAGAATTTTTCGGTCTCCGGTCCGCTTTGCTTTAAAATCGATGCAAAGACTTTCGGGTGCGCTTTCGACAGCCAGTCTTCCCAGGCCTGAATCAGATCCCTCTGAGTTTTGGAATCACCACCATCGCCGGGTAACCCCAACTGTTGACCGGTCCATTTTCGCAATAACACCCCAATTCGCGACTTTAGTTTTTGTTCGCGCTTATCGGTTCCCAGACGGCGTAACGTTCCAAAGAGTCGCACCTTCTCTTCAGGCTTCGTGGATGCCGACAGTTTTTCCAGCGCAGACACACAGATTTCCAGCATTTCGATTTGTGATGACGCCAGACCAGCGATAAATTTCTCGCGATCCTGTTCTTCGGGTGTTGTTCCCAGAACGGCCAGAACCGCCGCCTGTAACGCAAAGTCGTCATAGAGATTACGAATCATTTCTCGATGCTCAGGCGCCTTCGATTCCCCAAATACAAAAACTACGTCACTGTTCCAGAGAAAATCCGGATCGGCTTTGATTTTTTGATCAAAGGCTTCAATCGCTTTTGGCAGAAACTGTGAAGGTAACTGACTGAGAAACAGCACATGCCCGGGCATTCCGAAATCTGGCTGTTCAACGATCTGTCGCGGGAGATCGGCGTCAATTTTGACAAGTTGCGTATAGAGTTCCTTAAAACGGTCGTCCCAGTTTGTATCCTGTGGAAGTTTTAGTTGAAGTAATTTTGCATCAATGTGTACCAGCGCGCTGGCGATTTTCTTTGACTGTTCTCGGCTGCGATCACTGGGAATACGGGCAGCGACGATTAAATAATGCAGATCAGATACCGGATCGGAGTCTTTGGTTATTTTCGCGAGAATCCGATCCAGTAATTTGGGATTGTACGGCGTGAGCATCGAGAGGACGCGGGCCAGTTCGTAATCCAGAATTTCATGGCTGCTGGGAAACGCTTCCATAAGTCGAATCCGAATCGGATCCAGATGGCGTTCGAATTCTGCCAGGTCTGCGCTGTTGGCATATCCGTCAAAAACCGCTGCCATCTTCGTAGGCGGACCCAGATCGCCGAGACCCAACTGAATTAACCGCAGTGCATCCAGGCGCAGATCCGTTTGATAGTCGCCTTCAAACACACTGATTCCCGTGCGCACTGCCAAAGGGACCACGCCCTCCTGCTTGAGAATGCTGGCATACGCAAGTGAAATCTGAGCAGCGCCCTCGTCAGCACTGACTCGGGACGAAAGCGTTTTAAAATCTTCCGGCTTTAATGTCGCAGCAGCACGGGCCGCCGATTGTCTGACATAACGCTGACGTGCCCCCAGTGTTTTCTGCAAACCGGAAAGGCATTTTGTCTGATCAATCTGATCACCCTGTTGCAGGAAGGCCTGTAATGCAAAGCGGGCCACCAGAGGAGATTCATCCTTGAGCAGCGCGTTTAACCATTCGGCCACTTCTTCGGACTGACTTTGATAGCCTAATGACCATGCGAGTCGTGCACGGACTTCATCGGATTTCTCCAGAATCAGTTGTTCCGCAATGCGATCCGGGAATCCGCCCAGTACTTCCGTGATAATTTCAATCGCACGAATGCGTTGCGCCACGGGACGCGTACGATCTAGCGATGCCCGAAAAAAGTCGGCAGTCTCCAATGATTTCACTTGTGGAAGCCATACTTGGCGCGACCAGCTACTAAGCGGCTGGGGCGCTGACAGACAATCTGTCAATGTTTGCAAAGTTTCGGTGGAATCATTTTCTTTCTGCGACAATGAAGGTGCATTCAAATCAGGTTTTTGTGCTTCAACAGGTCCCGTATATTCAATGCGAAAGACACTGCCTCTCGTTCCACGTCCGCCAACACTGACATAAAGACTACCATCAAGGCCAATCTCCAGGTCGGTTGGTGCAAACCCAAACTGTCCAACACCTGTAATAAATTCGCTCGGTTCACTGGAGTAGGTGCTTTCATAATCCTCAAGTGGAATCGCATGCACGCGGCCAAATGTCCAATCGGCAACAAACAATGCCCCCTGATAGGCTGTTGGAAACTGTCGATGCTGGTAGGAAGTCACACCGGTCGGGGAACCACGATGAAAAGCCGCGATCACCGGAGGCATGTCAAAAAACAGATCCGGGCGTTTCCAACTGCGACTCCGCCAGCCGGCATTTGAACCGGGAAGGACATGAAACACTCGCGTCGGTCGATACCAGGGTAGTGAAATATCACGTTCGCCATCACTGTCATAGGTGAATACATCACCGTTTGGTGAGAAGGAAAAATCGTAGGCATTCCGAAAACCATCGGCGATGACTTCACCTTGAGTCAGATCAGGGCTCAACCGCATCAGCGTGCCTGCATAAGGTTTCTTAACGGGTGATGTCTTGCGCGTGATGTATTTCTCATTAATGCCCGCCGTGTTTCCCAGTAGCAGATACCACCAGCCATCCGGGCCTTTCTGAATCGAATGCGTATTATGTTCGCCTCCCGTTTTTGTCTGCAAAAAGACATCGGGTTTCCCATCCGCCCGATCGTCAGCATTCTGATCGCGATAACGAATCAGACCGGCATCACCGGTGCAGAGCAGATCCCTGCCGAGAAAGTACATGCCTTGCGCGCCAGTCTTGGGACCATCTGCAAATTGCTGATAGGATTCCGCAACGCCATCCTGGTCCGCATCAATCAGGATGCGCACATAACCCGGTCCGGAAACAACAACTCTTCCTAAAGAATCGATGGTCATGGAATAGATATCGTGCGCCAGCTCATCGTCGGCATAGAGCGTCGCCCGAAAACCTTCCGGAACTTTGAGTCCGGAAAACTCTTCAGCTGCCTGACTGGGGGCCAAAACGCCTACGACCCCGAATACGAAACAGAGCAATAAAAACCAAAGTCGATTCACGGGGCATCTCGTTTTGTTGAAAAGAAACATCGTACCTCATGTTGGTTCTATGATATAAAAAAACCCGATCAGTGAACCAAACAGGTATCAATGCCAGGCAACAAAATCACGTTAACACGACTGATATCATAGTGCTTGAATACCATGTAAGGCAATGCCCTCTTTTTGAACTTCGCTGTAGGATATTTAGGGCTATTGAATGCAAAGTTCATTCGGTCCGGGCTGGAGATTTCCAGAATTCCGGGCAATCTGGCAGGGTTTCTGCAACGATTTGTACAATCGCCTGACGTTCCTGCGAGGGAAAATCCTCAGGATAGACATCCCATTCCTGCTCGAGTTCCGAGTCTGTTGCATTCATAAATGCATAGATTTCCCGTAAAATCCTCAGTCGGGCAGACGGTGGCATCTTGTTGAAGCTGTCTGTGTAAATCAGATAACTCAGACGATGGCGGAATAGTCTTGTTTTCAGATCAAAGTCTTTCAGAGAGCGACCCTGGGAATCACGTTTACCCTGCTGTTCAAACCAGCTCTGGTACGTGGTCGTCCCTTTCAGCGGACCTGCCAGTTCCGCTTCGTCCAGAAACAGCAGATACCGCAACAGGCGATCTTCTACATCAGACTTTAAGCGCAACTGCTCTTCCATACTGACGCGAGTAATTAAATTATGGCCGTGAACCTGATGATCCAGTATCAGGTGCGCCACAAGATCGGAATGTGGATTCAAATACTTGGAGGTATCTACGAACTGGTCGATCTGTTTCAGATTCGTCAGATATGCGGGATTGGCCTTTGATTCTTCAATCGCCTCTTTCCCAAAGACATTACCGAGATGAACCATCTCGCCATGTGTTCCTGTCACGTACCAGCCTCCCCAGCGTTTTTCTAACGGTTTATCATGCGAGATCTGGGAATAGCCGGAAATCGGGCGGCCATGTAAATCGGTTAAGAAAGAACGAACCAGCAACCCGGGTACACGTAAACTGGAACCACCCGCATGACAGGAAAGACAACGATCCGAACGAACAAACTGCGGTTTCACTGTCGGCTTAGCCTGTAACTCGAAGAAAATCGTACCTTTCAGCGGATCAACAGAGGCCAGTTCCATCGCAGTCGCACCAGGGACCCAACCCAGATAAAGATCATCGTTAAAATAAACGACGCGGGGATTGGTCGGTTTTATCAGACGTGGATTGAGGGCTGTTTTCGAGTACACCATCAACTGAGAGCTTTCCGGGATCTTCAGATACTTTAAGACCTCGCGTAAATAGCCCCATTGTGAATCATGTTGAAGATTTAATGTGCCGGCACTTAACTTTTGATTCAGCAGAGAGACGGGATCAGTCAGTTCCCCAAAACCATATTCCACCGGTTTCAATCCGAACGGAATGGGGTCCCGAAACTCGATCTCTTTGACCATTTCATGCGGCTTTAATGCCACCAGCGGTTCCTGTCCGTTCAGTTCCGCCGACAGACTGGCCAGAACCAGACAGAGTAAAAGACAACGCGTTATCATGGATCTCAATCTATAATTGATCAAAGTTTACTTATGGGTTATCATTTATATCCTGAATCTGATATACCCCGAGTTTCCCTTTTCCTATAATAAGGGAGAGAATCTCGCTGAGAAACCCTAAATTGGACCAAAAGGTCACTATTTGAGAGAATGTCAGTCACCGGTTGTCAATCTTGACGTAAAAATCTAATATTCGTAAGAATCGCTCAGGAATTGTGACATAACTCACAGAAGAAAACAGTCCTGAAACCGATATAATAATAAGCGTGGCTCACATGCCAATTCGTTTTATTTTCGAGTGTACTGGAAGGGTTTCGTTTTGAAAACTCGTCGCCATTTTGCCGTCATCATAACACTATTTGCAGCGATCTTCAGCACATCAGCCGGATTGCAGGCCCAAAAGAGTTCTCTGACAGATCTATTCAACCAGAAGAACGCTTCGGGAGGGGCTGCTGCGCCGAAGGCGGAAATCAGTGTGAGCTTCGTTCCGCAGGATGCCCAGGCCGGCGATACGGTGACACTTTCTCTGGCGATGATCATTCCGGAAGGCTCCTACACATACTCAACCAACCCGACATTCGGCGGTGCGACCAAGTTTGTGATTGAAGAATCCAAAGGTTTGACGGCTGTCGACAAACATTTCAATGCCGACCATCGTCCGAAAACAGTCTTTGAACCCCTGTTCGGAAAGGAAGTCGAAAAATATTCAAAACATGTCATCTGGAACCGCCGTTTTGAAGTGAAGAAAGATGTAAAAAGCCTCTCGGACGTTCTGCTCAAAGGACAAATGCTGTATCAGGTATGTGACGCGAAAAGCTGTGTCCCTTTACAGTTTGCTTTCACGGCTACTCTGTCCGGCAAAAAAGAAAGTTCACCACATTCGTTCACAACGATTCCCGAACGCCGCTCAAAACCCGATCCGGTAGAACTGACGTTTGATTTAGCCCCTTCCAAAACAGATCCTGAAAAACGTGTACAGCTTACGATCACGATGACTCTGGAAAAAGAATTTCATACGTTTGCGTTGGATCAGGATAAAAAGCAAGCAGGGCTACCGACACATATTGAAATTTTCAAGCTGGAGGGTTTGAAACCTGTTTCCAGACAGTTTACTGCCAACCCGGAACCGAAAGTCGAAGTGCATGATGAATACACTCAACGTACGCATTATGACAAAGTAGTCTGGTCCCGCGTCTTCGAGCGGATTCCGGGAGCCAAAGAAATTGGCGTAGAAGGCAAGCTGAAGTATCAGATCTGTAACGAGGGAAGTTGTCGTCCTCCATTGCCGGTGGAATTTCAGTTAGGAAATTTGACAAATGCCACGCCGGTTGCGCTGTCTTCGATCGAAGAATTGAAGGGTGGTAGCGACGATGATTCGCAATTTGATTCTAATACCGTTGCGGATAACCGTTCACTCGCACTCAATCTCTTTTTCGCCTTTCTGGGTGGGCTGATTCTGAATGTGATGCCCTGTGTACTACCAGTGGTTGCCATTAAAGTCATGAGTTTCGTGCAGCAGGCTGGCGAAAGCCGGATGCGGATCTTCCTGTTAAATATTTTCTACTCGTTGGGAGTCATCGCAGTATTTATTGCTCTGGCTTCCCTGGCTGTCTTTGCCGGACTGGGCTGGGGTGGTTTATTTCAAAGTACAAAATTCAATGTGGTCATGGCCTGTATCGTGTATGCGATGGGGCTGAGCATGCTGGGCGTTTTCGAAATTTCTGTACCGGGTGTCATCGGTTCTGCTGCCAGCGGAGAACAGAAGGAGGGACTAACGGGTGCTTTTTTCACAGGCATCCTGGCAACCCTGCTGGCAACTCCCTGTAGTGGCCCGTTCCTGGGACCGGTTCTTGCCTGGTCTGTCAGTCAGACTCCAGATATTACCTATCTCGTCTGGATAGTGATGGGAGTGGGGATGGCATCACCTTATCTGATATTCAGCATATTCCCCAAAGCAATCTCTCATCTTCCCAAACCGGGAATGTGGATGGTGCGATTTAAAGAGTTCTCGGGCATCGTGCTGATGGGCGCTGTGATCTTTATCATTTCCACTATGGACGAATCGCTGACAATTCCCGTTTTGATCATGTTGTTGGGAATTACAACAGGCCTTTGGATGATTGGCAGTCTGTACGAACACAACTCATCAAAACAAAAAAAGATGATTGTGCGTGCATCCGCGCTCCTCTTAACGACAGCCATTTGTCTGTTCGGTTACGAAACAAGCCAGAAATCAGCGCATGAATTGCCCTGGGTTCCCTTCAATGCGACAGAGTTGGAAAAATTGAGAGCTGAAAACAAAATAGTACTAATCGACTTTTCTGCTGACTGGTGCCTGACATGTAAAACTAATGAAAAGTATGCTTTGAATACTGAAGAAACGCTTGAGCTGATCAAAAAGCATAATATCGTTACTATGTATGCAGATTACACAGACTATTCACCAATAATCAAAGAAAAGCTGGATGAGCTTAATAGCATTAGCATACCATTGACCGTGATCTATCCCGCGAATCAACTTGAAAAGCCAATTGTCATTCCCGACCTGTACTCGCAATCGTATTTGCTTGAAAAATTGGAGCAAGCAGTGAACGCGCCCGCGGCAGCAAAGCCAGCCAAGCAGGCAATGATTTCAAATGTTGCCCCTCATTAAGTGCAGCTCTTAAAGAGTCAGGCGACGGACGCTCTCTTTTTCAGCGCTGAATTGCTGCGCCCGAATTCTGGAAGCAAGTAGCAGGCTTACGCTTTTCGATTGCCCATCGATTCTGTAAGCTATGGTTCTTAGTTTCAAAGTGAACCCACCAATGTCTCTTAGCTCCGAGAAGAATCATGCCAGAAAACGCGCCCACTCCCGAACCAGAGCAGAATGAGTTTGTGGTCGCAGAACCCAGGCGCTCGACCTGGTCTGAAATGAAAACCAGTGAAGACTGGTGGGCTGTCTGGATTGGCGGCGCCCTGCTTTTAATCTGTTTCCTGGCTTTCTATCTCAATTTGCCGGAAAATTTTTCAGAACAACTGACTGAAGCTCAAGCAGCGGGTGAAAAACTGGAAGTACATAGCCCGCTGAAATCCTGGCTGGCCAAACCGGGCAAGTGGAATGAATCTCCCCGGGACTCTCTATTTCCCCCCGAGAAAAGCAGTCTACTGATTCCCATCTGTGTTGTGTTTCTGATCAGCCTGTGCGTTTTCGCAATTGGCATCAAAGTAATGGGGCAATCCGTTCTAAAATTTGCCATTGGTTTCCTGGGTGTATTTTTGTTGGCAACACTGGCTTATGTCCTCACCGGTCAGGTCGTCGCGAAACGCTACAACCTGGAGTATGCACTCTGGGCACTGATGATAGGCTTGGTAATCAGTAATACGATAGGTACTCCTAAATGGATGAAACCTGCCTTGAAAACAGAGCTGTATATCAAAACAGGACTGGTGATCATGGGAGCCAGTGTCTTATTCAGCCGCTTGTTGATATTGGGGGTACCAGGAATTTGTGTCGCCTGGATTGTAACACCGATAGTGCTGATCAGCACTTATATTTTCGGTCAGAAGATCCTCAAACTGGAATCGAAGTCATTGAACATGGTGATCTCGGCTGACATGTCCGTGTGTGGTGTATCCGCAGCGATTGCCACCGCAGCATCTTGTAAAGCGAAAAAGGAAGAGCTTTCGTTTGCGATTGGCCTCTCGTTAAGTTTCACGGTTTTCATGATGATACTGATGCCCATCGTGATTAAATTATTGGGGATTGGTCCCATTCTCGGAGGTGCCTGGATGGGAGGCACGATAGACTCCACCGGCGCGGTTGCTGCCTCGGGAGCGATTCTGGGAGAACAAGCAGAACAAATCGCCATTACCATCAAGATGATTCAAAACATTTTAATTGGTGTCACCGCATTCGGCGTGGCCGTGTACTGGGTGACTTGTGTCGAAGGTAAAGATTCGCAAGTGAAACCCAACGCCTGGGAAATCTGGTATCGCTTTCCTAAATTTGTACTGGGCTTCGTGCTTGCATCATCTGTTTTCTCTCTGCTCTATGTTTCTATGCAAGGTGGTGAAATCATTGTTCCGACAATGGTAAAAGAATCATCCAAGGTATTTCGAGGCTGGTTCTTCTGTCTGGCATTTATCAGTATCGGACTGGAAACCAACTTCCGCGAACTGACAAAATTCCTCAAAGGGGGAAAACCTCTGATTCTCTATGTGTGTGGTCAGTCGCTGAATTTAATTCTGACTCTGCTGATGGCCTGGCTGATGTTCTCGGTCTTTTATAAAGACGTCATCAACGAAGTATTCAATAAATAGTCATCGCTGAAGACTTCTCCAATGATTCATACCGCTGGTACGTACCTGGCTTTCATTTCTAGCGAAAGAAGACAGACCGTATTATTGTTGTTGCAGCAGCCAGACCAAGAGACCTTTTGCTAAATGCTTTCGGTTTTCTGCCTGCTGGAAGACGATACTCTGCTGACTGTCGAGTACTTCATCAGTCACTTCCAGGCCGCGTTTGGCTGGCAGGCAATGCATGAATTGACAGTTCTTCGCAGCGGCGGACATCAGACTGGAGTTTACCTGATAATCGGCAAAAATCTTTTTGCGTCTTTCGGTTTCAGATTCCTGTCCCATGCTGGCCCAGACGTCCGTGTAGATAACGGTAGCTCCCGCGACTGCTTTCTGAGGGTCTGTCTCCACTTCCAATGTTGAACCAGTTTGATTTTCCTGTAATGACTTCACAAAATTCGGTGATAACTCAAATCCATCCGGAGAGGAGACGACAAACGGAACTCCCAGTTTCGCACAGCAATTAGCAAGCGAATACGCGACATTGTTACCATCGCCCACATAAACCAGTTTCTGCTGAGATAAATCGCCGGCGACTTCCTGAATTGTGAACAGGTCCGTGAGTGCCTGACAGGGATGACTCAAATCAGACAGCGCATTGATGACAGATGCCGATGAATTTTGAGCGAACTGCTTAATCAAATCGTGCGAAAATGTTCTTAACGTCACAACATCGGAATACCTGCCGATAACTCGTGCCACATCTTCTACCGACTCGCGACCATCCAGGCCCGCTTCTTTACACGTGAAGAAACTGGCCCCCCCGCCCAATTCACACATCGCCGACTCAAAACTGAGCCGCGTTCTTAGTGAAGGTTTTTCAAACACCTGGGTCATTGTCCGTCCCTGCAATAACTGGGGACGTTCTCCAGCGCTTCGTTTGTCCTTCAGTTCCTGAGCCAGGGCAAATATTTCGATTATTTCTGACGATTGCAAATCGTTTAAAGTAACTAAGTGTCTCATGCGATATCTCAATCAATGTCTTGTTAAAAACAGTAATTCCTGTTCGATTCTTCATTAAGATTCGAACAGGAATATGTGAATAGATCAAATTGTTTCACCAGAAACGCTGTCGGCGTTAATCTTCCTCCGCCATTTCACGAAGCACGGTTGCGATAAGTTCGCAGCCTTCTTCAACTTGTTCCGACGTCACATTCAAAGGAGGCAGTAAACGCACGACCGTATCATGTGTGGAATTGATGAGCAGTCCGCGATCCATACATTTTCCAACGGCTGGACCGGAGGGGATATTCAAATCAACTCCCACCATCATGCCGCGAACACGCACTTCTCGAATGATTGGTAATTCTGCTTGCAGTTGTTCAAAGAACTGCTGAAACTGATTTGACATGGTTTGACAGTTTTCGAGCAGATTTTGTTCTTCAATCATCTGACCGGTGGCCAGTCCCGCTGCCATCGCCAGGGGATTCCCACCAAAGGTGCTGGCGTGCATCCCGGGTTTTAAACTGGGGGCAACTTCTTCGGTGGCAATGACCGCGCCGGCTGCCACTCCCGCGGCGATGCCTTTGGCCATCGTCATGATATCGGGTTGAACGCCCCACTGCTGATAACCGAACCAGGTTCCGGTTCGCCCCATACTGGTTTGTACTTCATCAAAAATCAGCAGACAGTTGGCTTCATCCGCCAGTTGCCTTAAACCGGCGAGATATTCCTGATCCGGAATATTCACACCACCTTCTCCCTGAATCGGCTCTACCATAATGGCACAGGTTTCATCATCGACCAGATCGGCAATCGCTTGCAGATCATTATAAGGGGCATAACGAAAACCGGCGACTAAAGGACCCAGTCCGGCATGATATTTCGGTTGTGCTGTGGCTGTCACCGCCGCAAACGTTCGGCCATGGAAACCATTTTCGCAGGTAATAATTTTGGGACGTTTCCCATCGAAGTGCAGCCGAGCCAGTTTGATGGCACCCTCTACAGCCTCGGCACCGCTGTTGCAGAAAAAGGCTTTACCGAAACTACGCGTGCATAGAAATTCAGCAAATTTTCCCTGAGCTTCAGTGTACCACGTGTTAGGAACGTGAATCAGTCGTGAAACCTGATCCTGAATGGCGGCAACAACCGGTTCGGGAGAATAACCGAGAATATTACAGCCCCAACCGGGAAATAGATCGAGATAGCGTTTCCCTTCGGCGTCCCAGACATAACTGCCTTCGCCGCGTACCAGACTGATCGGATACCGACCATAATTGGGAATGACATATTTCTCGAATAGCGCAATCGTTTCCTGACTGCTGGCATTTCCCGTTAATTGCACTGATACACCTCGTCTCATTTAATATAAAGTAAATTCACACTATCGGTAATCTGGAAAAGAAAAGTGACACAATTTCCCCGATTGAAGTTCGGAAAAATCTGCCATCCTGTTATTGATTCGTGAAAACTGCGATTGTTCTGACGATGTGAGATATGCGAACTTTCATCAAAAACAAGTCGGGTATTGTAGCAAAACCATCGCCAATTCGCATCAATCTTATTACAAGATTCCCATTCCTCACCAAATTTTCATCTATTCCGACTGTAGAAGTTGGGCAACCTCTCTGGCAAAATAGGTCAAAATACCATCCGCGCCGGCCCTTTTGAAGCAGAGCAGGCTCTCCATGATACAGCGTTCCCGATCCAGCCACCCGTTCTGGGCTGCTGCAGAAATCATGGCATATTCGCCACTTACCTGATAGGCGAACGTGGGAATTTCAAATTCCGTTTTGACGCGGCGTACAATATCCAGATAAGGCATTCCCGGTTTGACCATCACCATATCGGCTCCTTCGCTGATATCCAGCCCGACTTCGCGCATCGCCTCTTCGCTGTTAGCGGGGTCCATCTGATATGTGCGTTTATCACCGGTTCCCAGATTTGTTCCCGAACCAACGGCGTCCCGAAACGGACCATAGAAGGCAGACGCATACTTCGCAGCATAGGCCATAATTTGTACATGCTGGAAATCGGCTTCATCCAGGGCTTCCCGAATCGCACCGATGCGACCATCCATCATGTCCGAGGGAGCGATAATATCACAGCCTGCTTCCGCCTGAGTCACCGCTTGCCGACAGAGTACGTCAATCGTTTCATCGTTCACAACATAACCCGCTTTGACCAGACCATCCTGACCATGGCTGGTATAAGGATCCAATGCGACATCACAAAGAATTCCCAGATTCAAATTTTCTGCTTTCAATGCACGGACAGCACGGCATACCAGATTTTCTGGGTTAAATGCTTCCTCGCCTCCTTCAGTCTTCTTTGCAGGATCAGTCGCTGGAAACAGAGCCAATACAGGAATTTTCAGTTCGGCAGCTTCCCTGGCGGCTTCGAGTAAATGATCGATGGTCAATCGCTGAACGCCCGGCATGGACGGAATTTCTGTCTTCTGGTTCGCGCCTTCCTGTATAAATACAGGCCAGATCAAGTCATTTACCGATAACTGGTTTTCAGAAACCAACCGTCTAGACCATTCTGTACGACGATTTCGTCGCATTCTTACTTGCGGAAACATTAAAAAATA
The DNA here is from genome assembly GCA_022600195.1 of Planctomycetota bacterium. Lineage (GTDB taxonomy): Bacteria > Planctomycetota > Planctomycetia > Planctomycetales > Planctomycetaceae > Gimesia. The sequence goes on along the minus strand of JAHZKX010000026.1, from coordinate 119,129 downwards.
AACCCTTGTCAATCAAATTGCACTGAGATACGTATATAGGAGAAGTGCCAAACACTTGATTATGATCGAAATCAACTTAATTATAAAGGATTATACCACTTTTTAAATCTGGTTGAGAGATCAGATGAGACCATTGCAATAGCTAGACAAGTTCAATACTGTATTATAGGTAAGGGATGAACCCTCCCACCTTAAGAGCTGAGATGGTAAACCTATACAAGGGTTTGCAGTCCTTCATCAGTGATACCACAATCCATAAATGAACAGTGAGGATCTTCTATGCGAAGAATGAACATGGTGCTTGTTGGCTCCGTTATGCTGTTTTTCACCGCCACATTTGTCACTGCCGCCGATTGGGCACACTGGCGCGGTCCAGAGCATAATGGCATCTCCCGTGAAACCAATTTAGTCGATACCTGGTCGCTGGACGGCAAAAATGTCATCTGGAAATCAGATATTGGCGGACGCTCGGCTCCGATTATTTTAGATGGTCGTGTTTATCTGAATTGTCGAACGCACCATGATGTCACAGATCCCAAAGATAAGATTAACGCCAGAGAACAGGTCGTCTGCTGGGATGCCAAGACAGGTGAAGAACTCTGGAAAGATGAGTTCAATGTCTTTCAAACCGACATCCCCTCACCTCGCATTGGCTGGGCCAGTATGGCCGGCGATCCTGAAACCGGAAATGTTTTCGTTCACTCTGTCAGTGGCCTGTTTCGGTGTTACTCCCCCAAAGGCAAAGTACTCTGGGAAACTTCACTGGCTGAAGACTTTGGAAAAATCTCAGGTTATGGAGGTCGAACACAAACACCCATTGTTGATGAAAACCGCGTGATTGTCAGTTTTCTGCAACTCAACTGGGGTAAGACTGCTGTTCCTCCCCCAAAACAGACTTACTATGCGTTCGATAAAAAAACCGGAAAACTGCTTTGGACGGCTGCTCCAGGTGGTAAACCTTATGACACAAACTTTTCTGTACCCATAGTGACCGTCATTGATGGCGTGCGCATGATGATTGCCGGCAACAGTGATGGTGGCTGTTACGCTATGAACGCCAGAACCGGAGAAAAACTCTGGGGCTTCAAAATGTCCAAACGCGGATTGAATTGCTCACCTGTCGCTGATGGAAACTTAGTCTATATAGCTCATGGTGAAGACAACATCGACAATGTCGAATTTGGTCGAATCCAATGTATTGATGCATCGAAACGTGGCGATGATATCTCAAAAACAGGTAGTGTCTGGCGTGTGGATGGCGTCAAAGCCGGTTATGCAAGTGTGCTCGTCAAAGACGGAATCCTATACGTCGTCGCTGACACCGGTCGCATGTATGCCTACGATAGTAAATCCGGGAAAGAGCTCTGGACTTATAATCTCGGTACCGTCGGTAAAGGTTCTCCTGTCTGGGCAGATGGGAAACTGTATGTCATGGAAGTGAATGGAAACATTCATATCCTCAAGCCGAGCCGTGAAAAATGTGAAGAACTCTCACACGTCCAGCTTCAAGCCCGCGTGGATAAAGGTCTCGATGAAATCTATGCTTCTCCGGCGATCGCCGATGGTCGTATTTATTTCGTCACCCGTGACAGAACAATCTGCATCGGTGATACAGCCAAAAAATCGGACAGTGGTTCCGTTCCCGCCTTGCAAGCTGAAAAACCGAAACAGGAGAAGATTGCTTCAATTCAGTTAGTTCCCTTTGAGGTCGCTGTGACTCAAGGAGAGAAAATCGACTACGAAGTTCTGGCTTATGATGAAAATGGCAGGTTCATTAAAAAGGTCGATGCCAAGATCACTCCTGGCAAGGGTCTCGAATCTGCCAAAGTCGCTGGCCTCAGCTTGACGGCTCCTGCCGATTTGAAATCACCGGCTGCGGGAACCGTTTCCGTGAAAGTCGGAGACGCGACCGCCGTCTCACGAGTTCGTGTCTTCCCACCCCTTCCCTGGAAGTATGATCTCGAAGGATTTAAAGGCAAGCAGGTCCCACCAACCTGGGTGAATGCGTTTTTGAAGCTACAACCCAATGAAGTTGACGGTACGACGGCACTCAAAGCCAGTCCTGGAAAGGGTCGCCCCAGTGCAACCATCTGGCTCGGTCCTTCGGATATGAGTCAGTTGGCACCTAAGGGATACACGGTTCAGGCGGATGTCATTCTTAAAGAACAAAAACGAAAACTGGCCAGCATGGGTGTCACAGTGAATCGTTATAACCTGATTCTCAAAGGGAATTCCAGTAAGCTGGCCATTCAAAGCTGGGCACCACATAAGAGAATGACAAAGGAAGTTCGATTTCGCTCCGACCCGGATGTCTGGTATACATTGAAACTCAAAGTCGATATCAAGGATGGCCATGCAACTGTAAAAGGTAAAGTATGGCCTCGTAAAAAACCGGAACCAAAAGAGTGGAGCATAGAAGCCTCAGACCCACATGCCAATACGAAGGGCAGTCCAGGGCTTTATCTTTACCGTCTAGCGGATGCTTACTTCGATAACATCATTGTCTCTGAGGATAAATAATGAAAAAGTTTCTATTTCGATTTGCCCTTTTTAACTCACTGGCTTGCTTTGCATTAATTGCAACTGGCTGTGACTCCAGTTCAACAAAAGAATCTGTATCAACTGATACCCCCACCGACCTGGGAGGCTCTGCACCACTGGGTGAGGCAGGTTCTACAACAGGTGAAGCGGGCGTTAACATTCCTGGTTCCGAACCAGACGATAAAAAATCGGAACCGGTTTTGGATGCTGACGGAAATCCGGTCACATCCAAAACCGATAAAAAGGCACCAGCCAGCAAAAAATCAGTCATCACAGGTGACTGGCCGATGTGGGGTGGTGATCCTTCACGCAATATGGTCAATAAAACCACAGGAGTTTCGATCGACTTCACTCCCGGTGAAGGTGACGAAAAAGGCGAAAACGTTCTCTGGGTTTCCAAGCTTGGTTCACAAACTTATGGGAACCCTGTTGTTGCCAATGGTCAGGTCTATGTGGGAACCAACAACGGCGGAAAATATCGTCCGAAGTATGAAGACGATCTCGGTGTTGTCCTTTGTTTTGATGAAAAGACTGGTGATTTCAAATGGCAACTCTCGCGTGAAAAACTTCCTCAAGGCCGCGTAAACGACTGGCCAGAACAGGGAATCTGTGCTGCTCCCTGCGTTATAGGAGATCGCTTGTGGGTTGTTACAAACCGCTGTGAATTGATGTGTCTGGATGCAGACGGGTTTTACGACAACGAAAATGATGGCCCGTTCAAAGAGGAAAAAGATACTGACAAACAAGATGCTGATATTATCTGGTCACTTGATATGATCGAAGACCTCGGCGTATTTCCTCACAATCTGGCAACCAGCTCACCTGTCGTTCACGGGGATTATGTCTTCCTGCTGACTTCCAATGGAGTTGATGAAGCACACCTGGAAGTTCCTGCTCCCCGGGCTCCCTGCTTTTTAGCCGTCAATAAAAATACGGGGGAGGTCGTTTGGGAAGATAATACACCTTTCGACCAAATTCTACACGGTCAATGGTCTTCACCTGCGATCGGCGTAGTGAATGGCAAGGCCCAGGTCTACTTCCCCGGCGGTGACGGATGGCTGTATGCCTTCACTCCGGAAGGGGATGGTGACGGCAACGCCAAACTGATCTGGAAATTTGATTTGAACCCTAAAGATTCGAAATGGGAACTGGGAGGCCGTGGCACACGTAACGCCATCATCAGTACGCCCGTTTTTTACGATAACAGTGTCATCCTGGGAGTTGGACAAGACCCCGAACATGGTGAAGGGGTGGGTCATATTTACCGCATCGATGCCACCAAAACCGGTGACATCAGTCCTCAGATTTCTGATGGTAAAGAAGGTTGGAAAGACAATCCTACCTCGGGACAGATCTGGCATTATGGTGGAGAAGACGTTGATGGAAAAATCACCGGTAAGAAAGGTGAGTTGCTATTCCGGCGAACCATGTCGACCGTAGCTGTCGCTGATGGGCTGGTATATGCTCCCGACCTGAGCGGGTTCATCCACTGCCTGGATTTCGCAACCGGGAAACGATATTGGGAATACGATATGTTCGCAGCCTGCTGGGGTTCCCCAATGGTCGTGGATGGTAAGGTGTTTATTGGAAACGAAGACGGAATGTTGATTATTCTGCAAGCCAGCAAGGAAAAGAAACTGCTGGAAGAAAAAACGTTCAACTCTTCAATCTATAGCACTCCTACCTTTGCCAATGGCAAAATGTATGTTTCCGATCGATCTCAGCTTTATTCGATTAAAGTGACTGATTAGCAAGAGGTTACGACCTTTTTGAATTCAAAAACAGAAGCCCGATAAAATCAGGCTTCTGTTTTTTTATGTCTTCGCAATCCGGTTTTGACATAAAACCGTTTTTCTGGTACACCCCGGTCTCAAAATCCAACAGTTCGACCATACGATAACTGCTTTTAAAATCAGCCGGGGTTTCAACTCACCTATGTCAAACGTGACCATCATCATTCCCTGTTTCAATGAAGAGCAACGTTTAGAAGTCCTCCAGTTTCGCAAGCATGCGATCTTGCATGAAAACCATCGTTTCTTATTCGTCAATGATGGCAGCAGTGATCGGACGGCGTTCATTCTGGATGATTTAAAAGCCAGCGACCCGAATAAATTCGATGTGCTCCACCTTTCCCATAACCAGGGAAAAGCAGAAGCCGTCAGACAAGGCATGCAGCACGCGATGAAAGCGAACGTTGATTATGTCGGTTTCTGGGATGCCGATCTGGCCACACCTTTGGATATGATTCCGGAATTCGCCAAACAACTCGACCAGATTCCTCAATTATCTTTGGTCATCGGCGCACGCGTTAAATTATTAGGCAGGCAGATTGAACGCCAGCAATTGCGACACTATCTGGGCCGCATTTTTGCCACCGCTGCTTCTGTGGTATTGAAACTTCCCATTTATGATTCACAATGTGGAGCCAAACTCTTTCGAGTGACGCCGGAATGTCAGACTCTGTTTGCCACTCCTTTTTTGACAAACTGGATTTTCGATGTGGAACTTCTGGCTCGCGCGCGGCAGCTGGAAAAGTTCTTTCAATGCCCTTCACTTGAAGAGACCGTTTATGAACTACCGCTGACAAAATGGATGGACGTAGCGGGCTCGAAGGTAAAACCTCACGATTTCCTTAAAGCCTTCTTTGAGCTTTGCTCCATTTACTGGAGCTATCTCAGGCCATCGATCAAAGCACCTTTTGCAGCATTACCTGCTGATACCGCGCCAGAAACAATTCGCAAAGCTGCGTAGTTCTCTGGTTATTCATGATGAATATTGAACCAACTATCACAGTGCGCGCATTTCACATCTCCGTGGGGAGAGACATCAACATTATCAGAAAGCGGCGCATTACATTTGGGACATGTATATGAGCCTTGCTTTGTGCTTATCGCCGATGAAGAAATCAAATTTGATTTCGGAATACCGATACCCATGATAGATGAATAAGCTGTAAATCCACCAAGGGCGACAAAAGGAATAGCAACCAAAGACCCGAAAAGTCGAAAGAACAACGGAGGCGAACCAAAACCACCAAACGGCTGCGACCATAAAAACCCGAGAACCAGGAAACCAATGCAAACAAACACACAGCCGAAAATGGCCCCTACAATCCTGGCACCTTTTGTAATATTTTTATGGTGCTCTTCCAGTTCGTTCATCACCGTCCCTCTATCCCCACACCAGAAGTCAGATCTTTTCGTTTCATACTTAATCGACCTTGATTGCTTCTACCTGATCTTCGAAAGAAATATCCTGAAGTAATGCATAGCGTACGATATTCAGAGCCAGATTGACAGCATCCTGAGGAATATAACCTGAGCAGGCAACCGACGCCTGCTGTTCCAGAGCACAACTGATATCGTACTTACTATAGATCACCGCAAGATGCCCATCGATTTCGATCCCCTCCAGCAGTGGCTCAACCACAATCGTTTTCGCTCTGAGAGGTTGGTTGACATCATTCACTTCCATCTGACGACGTCTCACTTTGCGTACATCATAACCGGTTTGTTCTGAAAACAGCGGATGATTGACGGGAATCCGTTTCAATTGTTTTGTGGGAAACATTTCTCGAATCATTTGTCGAAAGCTCCGATCAAAAGGAGGAGAACCACAACAGGAATCTGCAAACAGAACAGCACCATTTTCAAGAGCTTTTTTCAGTGTGGCCTGTTCTGTTTTTGAGAAGCTGAACTGGCTACGGCCGTGCATATACAACAATGGATATCTCATCAGATTCGGATCACTGGCAGGCAAATTTTTTGATTTTGTGGAAGCAATCATACCTGCTTTCTGGTTCAGAGCCTTTAATAAATTGCGCAATGCCCTTGGTGCTGCATCCCAGGTACCGTTATGACGAATTTTTGCGATCTGTAAAAAACCGCGTTCAATCTGATCCTGCATGCCTCCCGTATTGGCCAGTTCCTCCTGATCTAGTTTATTCGGTGGTTCGCGACCGGTAGCGTAAGCAATGACATTGGTTCCCACTCTCACCGCACGCGTAATCATGGATTTGGCATTAGCCGAACGTTCTCTGGGGGGGAATTTCATCCATTTATCCCACAAACAAGCTAAATCATCAGGAGAGTAAATAATGGACGTGCGGCAGCCGATATCCACTCCATAAAGTTCGACACTTTCTGCATCCAGTAAATATTCACAGCGAAAAACCGGATGTTCGGCTGTCAGCCTTTTGAGTTGTGCTTCGCCCTCTGGATACATACTTTTTATCAAGTCGCGAAATCCTCGATCAAAACCGGCACCATTGCAATTATCTACAGCAAAAATAAAGCCACCCTGTTCCACATACTGCTTCAGCATGGCGATTTCCTTTTCGCCAAAATTAGGATTATCCAGACCACTGAGATAGAGAACCGGCGCCTGCCTGAGGACCTGCACATTGCCCGCCTGGATGGCCAGTTCCAAATTAACAGTCTGCCAGGTTAAAAGCTTTGGCCAATCGGGTCGGCCCGATAAGGCATCTGTTAAATTCAGGATATCATTTTGGTGACGATTCCAATTGGGAACTGCTTTTGGGTTGGGAGCGGCCTGCTGATTCGTTTTGTACTCCAGCTTATTAATCAATACTGGTGCTAATCCTTTGGAAAGAAACAACAAAACAAAACTGGTTCCCAAAATAGGATTGCCTTCAATTTGCCCTGTGCCCTTCCAGGAACCATCCCTGGCTGATTGTCGTTGTATCAGAAAAGCGGCTCCTTCCCGGTACCAGTCGTGTTTACCAAAAAATCGCGTTCCACTCAGTCGGCCCGCCCGCTCGAGTCCATACAGATAATAGAGCAGCCAGTTACCGACACCGGGGTTACTGCCTACAGAAAAATGATTGGCCATCCAGCGCACTGCACGTTCTATCGATTCATCGGATACTTTTTTCTTGCAACAGTTGGGGCTCCCATCCGCATTGATTTCCAGCTCATCTCCCAGCATGGAATTCACAATCACCATCGTGGCAATACCAGCTACCGTCATACTGCCCCTACTTTTTCCTCCTCCTGAATTATAGCCCCACCCTCCATCTGGACTTTGTTGCGTACCCCAATACTGCTTGATCAGTTTCCATGTTTTCAGATCGACAGGTACTCCAGCATGTACTGCATCCCTCAACGCCAGTACTGCATATTGACTGTTACTTCTATCTGCTGAACCTCCTCCCCCAATCAGCATTCCAGACCCATAACCCCAGCCACCTGCATCACCCCCCTTTTTTACCTGAGTTTTTTCCAGACGAATGACGAGCGATTGGATTAATGTCAAATCTCGTTTTCCATCCTTGGCAGCTGCCAGTGCCATAATCACAAGACTAACCTGATAGGTCCCTTTTGGTTCGGAAGCGCGAAGCGTGCGCAAATATTTCAGTGCTCTCTGAACCGGTTCATCATCGGCAGTCATTCCACAATTAACCAGGGCCATCAATGCCAGACTGCTCACACCCACATTGAAATTTGCACTGGGGGCAGACCAGGAACCATTGTCATTCTGCTTCTTCAACAGAAATTCCCGACCCCGCTCGATCGAATCGGCAACGGATTTTGCTGAGAGTTCCTGTGCAGCTGCGGTTGCGCAAAATTGCAGACAAATTGAAATGCTAACCGCAAGCGTCAATATCCAGTGCAGTGCCAAATGCATTACTCGATGATGAAACCGACTCATTGGATTTTCTTTCTATCCTGAGACTATTCATTTAGACAATAGCTGATGCCCACACGATCTAGATCTGATATGAAGATGATTCTAGTTTATCAAATATCCATACTTACCGATTTTTCAGTAATTTTAGTAATTTCTTTACTTTTTTGGTTGTTTTGAACATTGTACCAGTTTTACAACAGCAAGTAAGGGGTCTCTGTTTCTCTTGCCTTTTAAGATGATTATAATATTGTTTCCTGATAAAGTATTTCCACCTGATTCAGAACAGACACCAGGTGATATTGACCGCATCATACTGGCTCGCTGTCTACAATCCAGTTGACTTCATTATTGTTGACTTCTTTATTCTTAAGAGAATGGAAAAACATTGGCTAACGAAAAACGTGACTTCGACGACTTTCTCGAAAAGTTAAACCGCCATCATGATGTCATGGTAGACGAATTGCATAAAGTCATTATCGGGCAGGATGATGTCATAGAGCAGATTATGGCTGCCATTTTCACAGGTGGGCATTGCCTCCTTGTCGGAGTTCCCGGTCTGGCCAAAACTTTACTGGTAAGTACGATTGCCCGCCTTCTTGATTGCGAGTTTAAACGCATTCAGTTTACTCCCGACTTGATGCCCTCTGATATCACAGGCACCAATGTTCTCGAAGAAGAGGATTCCGGTCGACGTGCGTTTCGATTCGTCCAGGGGCCTGTATTTACGAATATTTTACTCGCGGATGAAATCAATCGAACGCCTCCCAAAACACAGGCGGCTCTCTTACAGTCGATGCAGGAACATCAGGTAACTGTCGGACAGACTACTTACGATTTACCGGACCCTTTTTTCGTCATTGCTACACAAAATCCGATTGAACAGGAAGGAACCTACCCCCTGCCCGAAGCGCAACTGGACCGGTTTATGTTCAATATCAAGGTTGAATACCCGAATTTGGAAGAAGAAGAAAAAATTCTGACTTCAACCAGCAACAGCGAGAAACCGGAAATTCGAAAAGTTCTTTCGGCAAAATCCATAGTTTATCTACAACGGCAAATTAATATGATTGAAGTTGGCCCGATGACGATTAACTACGTCACTCGTCTGGTACGGGCAACGCGGCCTTCTGATGGATCTGCACTGCCCTTTATCAAACAAATGGTTGACTGGGGAGCCGGTCCGCGTGCAGGGCAATATTTAATCGCGGGCGGGAAAGCGATTGCAGCGATGGCAGGGCGTGCCAGTGTTTCTCTGAGTGATATCCGACGCGTGGCAGTCCCGGTGCTCAGACACCGCATTTCAACTAACTTTCAGGCGCAAGCTGAAGGACTGGTCACTGAAGATATTATTGCACGCCTGATCGAAGAAATACCTGAGCCGAATATCCCCAAATATGAATGAGTGACACAGTAAAATTTCGTCAGCTGGTTGGTCAGGCTGTATCAATTCAGAGCGGGCTGATTTTGAATCAGCCCTGTCGGGAAATGACATCCACAGTTCAATAAGCGGTTAATTCTGCAGAATCATTAAGCTGGTGCTGCAGGACTTTCTGAATTTTTGATCGTAAATTCCGAATCTTGATCGGTTGTACGAGAATGCGGGTGCGATCTGTTTTCTTCAATAATTTTTTAGCCTTTGCATTCTTTTCGGAAAGCACCAGAACTGCAGACAGATCAGAATCCAACTGCAATGCTTTATGAAACGCTTCGATGGCTCCTGGACCAATGGAGTCTTCCATAAAAACGACACAGTCGGGGGGATTCTCTTTAATGCGATTCAATGCCCGTTCGACGTCACTTAAAATCAAGACACGGTAACCATGTTTTGTCAGGTAATCCCGCAGGACATCCTGATGCTTGGACCGATTTTCAATACATAATACCGTCGGAGATGCAATCGCAATCTTTATTTCCTGCCCGGTAGAAATTGATGAATCGGGTGTAATTGAGGTACTCCCATTTGATCCGGAAGTATCTAGTTGATTACGCACTTGCATCAGATCCTGAATCACTTCTGTCGCCGATTGATAACGTTGGCTCGGTTGATAGGCCATCAATTTTTCCACGATATTGACGACAGAATCAGGTAAATCAGGCTCTAGTGATGTGATCAAGGGAATTTGTGAATATCGCGAAGGTTTTTTTCGCTCTTCAATATCTTTGGTGCGCGGAAAAGGTGGTTTCCCACTAAGCAGTTCGTAAAAAATCGTCCCCACGAAATAGAGATCACTCCGCGGATCATTCCGTGGTGCGCCCGTTGATTTCTCCAGGGTACCATACTCGACAGCCCGTTGATGTGCTTCGCCGGCACCTTTCGCGTCGTCTTCACCTGCTAATCCGAAGTCAATTAATTTTGCCACACCCTGAATCGACATCAACACATTCGTTGGTTTCATATCACGGTGCGTATATCCCAGCTCGTTGGCATATTTCAGACCTTCACAAATATCGATCACATAGTTGATCGATTCCAGTGGAGATAATTTTTTGCGGATCGTAATGAAATCACGCAGATTTCCACCTTCCACAAAATCCATTGTGAAATAATGAATATTATCTTCAACACCTACATCGTAAATTGGTACGATATTTTTGTGTTGAAACTGCTTACAGACTTCCGCTTCCCGATGAAACATCTTGACCGTTTCAGGATCTTGAGCCCAACGCTGTCGGAGAACTTTAATACCCAACATACGACCGTCAATCAGAGAAGCAGCACGATAGACACGCGCAAAACTCCCAGAAGCGTTTTGATACATCAGCTTGTTACCACCGAGTACCAGACCTTCGAGTTCTTTATTTTTTAAACGACCGGCCTGAAATGATGTGATCAGATTTTTACGCTCTAACAGCCGAATCAATTTCTTGTCATTGGTGGAATGATCCTGGAGCTCATGCAGGCAGGAATCCATTTCTTGTTGCGAAACCAGTTGTAATTCAACTATCTGTTCGCTCAGCTTTTTCTTCGGTGACTTCTTATTAAAAAAAATCATTCGCGATCCATGATCTGCAGATGCACATGGGGCTCTAAATTAGACTTAGTAGTAAAACGAAAAGAAACAGAACCGGGAATATCTGGCGATATTTCTCTGCTCAATTTCAAAATTATTAAAAAAAAATGAATTACTTACGCAAAAATCTAATAGCCGTATGTCATCTCAATACTTACTAAGAGCCAATAATATGATAAAACGAGGGCCCTGAAATAGATACAAAATTCTCCCCTTGAATTGTTCCGGTAGGGAAGAATCATGAGGGATTATAACATCAGAATTGACCAAATGGAATCAGTGAACACGCGAGCAGAAAAATATTCTTTATTTTTTCTGTTAGTCGAGAGGAGAATTCGTTTTAATCAGAACAGATTCAGGAATTGACCAGCAGCGTTCCAAATTTCACGGTTCCACATGCTAATGTTGTTTGAAGATTCATACGCGAACCGGCCCCTTCATAATGGAATAAAATGAGATCGGCCTTTGAACCTACTTCGAGCCTGATCTGCTCGAAGCCCAACAATCGTGCAGGATTCAACCCTGCCATATCCAGGGATTCCTGTAGTGTAATTCCTGCCATATCAATGGCCGTTGTCATACAGGTATCTGTCTCCACGCCTGAACCAGCGAGTAACTGACGCTGACCGGCAATGACGATTGGACCATCCTCAAGAACCTCCATTTCGACTGAACCCTGCTCATAAATACCGGGAGGGGAACCCGCCAATCCGGAGGCATCGCAGGTGATTATCGTATTCTCGACACCTTTAGTTTTAATAATCGTTCTGACGACGCTGGCTGGAAGATGGTGACCGTCAGTGATAATACTGGCCATCAACCGAGGTTCTCCCAGTTGATCCCAAATATAATTGGGATGCCGACGCAAGGTCCCATGTGCCCCATTTCCAAGATGCGTACTTAACCGTGCCCCTGCATCTACCGCTTCCAGGATTTGCTCAGACTCGGCTGCAGTATGACCAATCGAGACGACAACGCCCGAAGCAACAGCCTTCTTAATAAAGGGAATCGCACCATCCACTTCGGGAGCCAATGTGATCAAACGGATCCGATTTCCCGAAATCTCCTGTAATCTGGAAAACTCATCCCAGTCAGCCGCACGCACCTGATCCAAAGGATGCGCACCACGTGGGCCTTGGATTGGAGAAATATAGGGCCCCTCCAGATGACAGCCGGGAACCATTTGATCCACCCAGTCAAATTCTTCACAAGCTGCTCGAATCGCGGTAAAACCACTAACGTACGTTTCATACGAACTGGTGATCAAAGTCGGACAGAGTCTCGTAATGCCATACTGGTAATGCTTTTCTAATACCTGACAGACTTCTTCAACCGTGAGCCCCTCTTTATTAAACCAGGTGCCTCCGTGACCATTGATCTGCAGGTCAAACATAGCAGGGGCAATAAAGGGGAGACCTGCTGCTTCAGAATCAGGCAACACATCTATAGAAGCAATTTTATCTTCTTTGACCTTGATACTGACCGCTTCGTCTGTATCGTATCTACGTCCAACTAGCTCCATCAATTGCCTCTGGCTCTTTACCATTTTGAATCAAAAATTTAGAATTTTCAGTTTGAGCGACTGATACTGTCTTTATTTAAATTTAGAAACTATAGGAATTATACTCCAAAGTCAAAAAAAGAAATTTCAGAACAATGCTTTATAGCATGAAATTCATGCAATTCACAGTGAGTACTGTAATGTTTGTGTACTATGCATTAATTCTGAGTATTTTTTCATGGATACAGGTGCTTCCAGACTCCCTAATGAGTAGAATTGACTGTGTTGAACAATTTTGTTCACCAATTTGGCTACTCCTACAGAACTGAGACCCTTTATGTATTTCAAAATGGCCAAACGCGTCTTGCTGGAGACAGATAAACGCCTCGTCTGGAAGTTGGCTTACAATTTTGGATTCAAAGGCGCACTTTCAGTCCACAAGCATAAAAAGCGTCTGAAACGCGGTGAATTCTTCCCTCCCTTTCTTTATATCTCGGTCATTAATAGTTGTAACCTGCGCTGTCAGGGTTGTTGGGTTGATGTTGCAGCCAAGCAGGAAAAAATTGATGTCGAAGCAATGTCTAAACTCATTACCGAAGCGAAGGAAATGGGTAATTCTTTTTTCGGAATACTGGGGGGAGAGCCTTTTATGCATCCTCAGTTACTGGAGATTCTGGAACGACATCCCGACTGTTATTTTCAGATTTTTACAAACGGCCAGTTTATTACAGATGAAATTGCCAAAAAGCTTCGCAAGCTGGGTAACGCCACTCCGCTGATCAGTGTGGAAGGCAATGAGATAATCAGCAATCTCCGCAGAGGACGCAATGATGTCTATGAAAAGACAATGCAGGGCATACAAAATTGTCTGAATAACAAATTGCTCACGGGAGTCTGCACCAGTTTGTGTAAGTCCAACATTGATGATCTACTTACCGAAGAGTGGGTTGATAAGCTCATTGAAATGGGTGTGATGTATTGCTGGTATCACATCTATCGAGTAGCAGGACCGGAACCAAACCCGGAATTAGCACTTTCGCCGGAAGAACAATTACGGGCCCGAAAATTTGTCGTGGATATTCGTTGCCGAAAACCAATTGCCGTGATCGACGCCTATTTTGATCACGATGGTGCCGCCCTCTGCCCTGCCGCAACGGGACTCAGCCACCATATCAACCCCTGGGGAGATATTGAACCGTGTCCTGTCATCCAGTTTGCCACGGAATCCATTCACGATGAAACAAAAACTTTGAAAGAAAAATTTGTACAATCGGAATTTTTGAAAGATTTCCGACAGGTTGTGCAGCAAAATACACGTGGTTGCATAATTCTCGAACGTCCTGACTTGCTGATCGACCTGGTCAATAAACATGGAGCCAAAGATTCCACAGCGCGCAAACAGGCACTCCAGGAACTGGAAAATCTCGAAACGCGCACATCACAGTACTCACCTGGAAATGAAGTACCAGAAAAGAGCTGGGTGTATCGGATTGCCAAGAAATTTTTCTTCAACGATTTCGGTGTCTACGCTGGAACCGACCATAGCCAGACGGCAGCACCAGGGATACTGGCAAATCGAGCCGGTTCTCCCTCCGACACAAGCACCGATCCCCCCAATTTTGTCCCGCTGGAAACAAGCAAAAAATGACACACTCAAAAGTGCCGTTTTAAAATCGTTTCAGGTTTCATCATTCGCACGCCTACTCTTCTTTCGATAGATTAACAATCAAGGTCGCATCGGGCGTGGATCTGGTCGCAGGTTCTATCTCAGGAGACGATTGAATCAGCGTGGCACCAAGAACCATATTCTGTTTCCACCATTCTCTGGCATCCTGAATCGTCCACTTCTCGTCTAACTGACATTCAGAAAGCTGCTGGACGAGTTCTCCCGCTGACTCAGGTCGTCTGGCAGGATCTTTTTCAAGACATTGCATAATGATTTGCTCCAGACCCTCGGACACAGGTTTCCCTAATCGCTTGGAAGGAGTTTCGGGCTGTTCCCGAGTATGCTTCATACAGATTTCAATGACCGAATCACCGTCAAACACAGTTGTTCCAGTCAGCAGATAAAAGGCGACAGCCCCAAAGGCATAGAGGTCACTGCGGGCATCCACTTTGTCGGGAGTATTGATCCCCTCGGGAGAAAGATACATGGGTGTACCCGCCATGGCGTTAGCGGAAGTCAAGGATGCCTGTTCTCTGCCATCGACGGCCTTCACCAGACCAAAATCCAGAAGTTTGATGAAATCGTAAACGCCTCCCCGATGCGTCAAAAAGATATTAGCCGGTTTCACATCCCGGTGAATGACTCCCCGATCATGAGCTTCAGACAACGAACCGGCAATCTGTTTCAAAAGATGAATCGCGCGACTTTCGGGCAGGGCACCAAATTTTTTGACCAGATCATCGAGATCAATGCCTTCCAGTAATTCCATCGCATAATAAAACACACCTTCCGGCGTGCGACCGTAATCATAAATGGCAATTGTATTCGGATGATTCAGTTGACTGGTCATCTGCACTTCGCGCTCAAAACGGGCAACGGCTTCATCCGTTGTTTTTTCAATATTCAATAGTTTGATCGCCGTTGGTCGCCGCAGCATGGCATGATGTCCGCGATAGACTACTCCCATGCCACCTTCACCCAGTTTTTCATCGAGCGAATACTGACCCAATTGTTTTGCTTTAATTACGGCACTACGGGTTTCCTGTTCTTTTTTCGCAAGGATCACGGTAAAGATAAAGATGGCAACAGACCCCATTGCCAACAAACCAAAGAGTCCCCAAAAACTATACCGCAGCAGATAAATGGGGCGATATGCTTCTGTCATATCCATCTCAGTCGCAACCCCCATTTCAAATTCGGGCAGCCATGTCCACGCTCCTACTACAGGAACTCCGCGGTAATCTCTGTATCCGTCCACATCTACGCCACTCTGATTCTGTACAGCGGCGGAGGCCATCTGAGTCAAAGGTCGATCTGCAAGTCTTAAAGCCGGACGATTTCCGCTGACCATATTGACCTCTGGATCACGAATTTGAATATTCAGAATCGAGTGGGAATCGTCGCGGTCTGGTATTAATCCAATCTGCTTCAAATCTTCATCAAACCGACTTTGAGACAACATAACACCTTTTTTATCAAAGGCATATGTTTCTCCCGTTTCCCCTGCCCTGGCAACAGACAGGATACGAGTAAAATTGACTTCAGGCTGAATCAATAAAGCCAAAGCCGCAATGATTTCCCCCGATTCATCTTTAATGGGCGCCATGGCTATCATCGTAGGCAAACTGGCTTTTAAGACTCCCGAATCGTCCTTGCGCGCGAAGACACTCTCAAAGGGACGCGTGACGGTGGCTTCTCCTTGACGCACTTTATCCAGTGCTGATTTCTGAATCGGCAAGTCTGCGCGACCAATTGGTTCATCGCGAGTGGACGCTAAAACCTTTCCATTGAGGTTGAAGAGACCGACATCCAAATATCCCAGATGCTCCAACTCCGATTCGAACTCATTCCGAAGATCTGTTAAGGACTTTGAACGCAACAAGGCTTGATTATTATCGGGGTTCTCTTGATCAATCGTGACGAGTTCTTTCGCCAATTCTTGAATCCGAGATTCATTTGCCAGCACTTCAGCCGTCGATTCTTCACGCTCCAGCCAGATACTCAGTGCGGCTACGTCTGCATTGAGTATCGTCACCAGATTATCTGAGACGGTCTGCTTACTCGACTGTTCAACGACTGATCGTACAATGAATCCGACGATTAATAATAATATCGTTCCGAGAATCGGCCAGACCCACAAATTACCTTTCAAAAAAAGTTTTGAACGGGAAAATGATTTCAGAAATGACTGGGAAAAAGATTTGCCGAGAGAAGACTTAGACACGTTCATATAATAGATCACTCTTACATAATTCAACGACGGGCTCGAGCTCTTAGATTGTGCCAAGTCCGACGACAGGCTTCAAGAACGGAATACACTTTCTTTGAGAACTGGTCTATTCCCATGCCGCTGGTTGAGTGCAAATTTCCACCATCTAAAAAAAAAGCCGTGCCTCGCTGAGGTCACGACTTTTATCGTATCACTGTCATTACGTTGCGACGGTGGGGTCGCTGCAAGAAGGACGGCGAATCGGGTAGTGCTAAGCACTCACCACTATTGATTCCGGTCCATGCATAGGTTTAGGATCCTCCGACGGAAATTGAAACGACAGAATACTATCTAGCTCTATTGTATGTGTAGTCTATGCCATCGTCGACGGGTGAATTGAGTCAAAAATAAAAAATCCACCATCTCTCAGACATATTTAATATAATAAAATATTAATATCCCGATGGTTGTTGAATTCATCGGCATTCAGTGGACTGACTGATTGCATCGATTTTCAAAAAAAACAAAAAACAGGGCGTTCTTTTTGGATCAATTCAAACAAACTCCCTCAGGAAGGACGGGAATCTTAGTCATTTTCTAAAAGCAGGCAAGAGGAATTCTGAGAGAGGAACGTCCAGACATTCTGGGAGGCGAAACTGGGCTTTTCACCAGCATCAAATTCGCGCAGGCATTTAAAAAATGATTGCTCAGATTTTACGCGCGCCATTTTTCATGAGTAACCAGCCAATGACTGCGATCGCTACCAGAACCAGGCCGTATTCCATCGGTGAAATATTATCCCACCTCTTATTCAGGTAGTTGGCATAAAAAGTGGAATACTCACGGCAGGTATCCATAATTGAATTAATCATCTCTCTTCCTCATAATTTTTGTGATATCAAGAGGCTCTTCAATAACAACACGCTCGAATTCGTTCTGTCATACCGAATCAGAATAGATTTCATAAGCGGCAAAATCGATACAACCATGCTTAAAAAAACAGGGATTAATTCCCTGAATAAAGCATACTCCCGAATTTCGCAGTGCGCAGAGATAAAATTACGTCAGGGTAAACAAAAAAACAACTCCCTGTATTCAACGAATGCAAAGAGTTATTTTCACTTCGAAATTGAAAGACATTTATCGATCAGAGATAATCATTGATAACATTTTCGATCCATTCCTGACGACCGCTCAAATTAGGGGCAGAATCACCTTTCTCCAGCATATAAGTTTCCAGATCGGAAAAGGATACACTGCCCGATTCGATTTGTTTCCCGATGCCTTCATCGTAACTGGCATAACGTTTGGCAACAAAATCAGAAAGAACACCATCTTTACGAATCTGTGCCGCGATTTTCGCACCGCGAGCAAAAGCATCCATACCACCAATATGTGCATAAAATAAATCGATCGGCTCAAAGCTTTCGCGCCGAACTTTGGCATCAAAATTGACACCACCGGGAGCCACCCCCCCCTGATCGAAAATCGCCAACATACATTGAGTCGTCAAATAAATATCGGTGGGAAACTGATCGGTGTCCCAGCCAAGCAATAAATCTCCGGTGTTGGCGTCAATACTTCCCAAGGCTCCCTGCAGCGAAGAGTAAACCAGTTCATGCATCATGGTATGACCAGCAAGGGTCGCATGGTTCGTTTCGATATTCAGTTTGACATGATCCATCAAATCATTAGCACGCAAGAAATTCAGGCAGGCTGCAGCGTCAAAATCATACTGATGTTTCGTTGGCTCTTTTGGTTTGGGTTCAAACAGAAACTGTCCTTGGAATCCAATTTTCTGAGCATGCTCTACCGCCATATGCATGAATCGCGCTAAATGATCCAGTTCACGTTTCATATCGGTATTGAACAAATTCATATAGCCTTCACGGCCACCCCAGAACACATAATTTTCTCCGCCCAGCCGATGAGTTACTTCCATCGCTTTTTTGACCTGAGCTGCAGCATAGGCAAAGACATCGGCATTAGGGCTGGTGGCAGCACCATGCATGAAACGCGGATGCGAAAACATGTTGGCAGTTCCCCATAAGAGCTTAATGCCGGTGCGCTCTTGAGATTCCAATAACTTATCGGCGATCTGATCAAAATTTTCGTTCGCCTCTTTTAGAGTTTCGCCATCAGGAGAAACATCTTTGTCGTGGAAACAGTAATAAGGGGCTTGTAATTTTTCAAAGAATTCAAAAGCCACATCCACCCGCTTAAGAGCATTCTCAATGGAATTCGAACCATCATCCCACGGACGTTGAAGTGTTGCAGACCCAAACGGATCACTTCCCGTTCCTCGGAATGTATGCCAGTAGCAGATACTGAATCGGAAGAGATCCCGCATCGACTGGCCTTCCAGTTTCTCTTCAGGATTGTAATGTTTAAACGCAAGTGGATTTTTGCTCTGAGGGCCTTCGTATTCAATTTGGGGTACGTCTGCAAAGTATTCCATGGTGCTTACCTGTAAAGTGGTTAAAACGTTTTAGGACAATCACTTCAAACAATTATTCTAAACAGAATTCTTTTCTGAGAGTAGGCTTGGGAACTTATTGAACAAACATTACAAATGGATTTTCAAAGTGATCTTGCCCCAAAATTATCAATCTGGGAAACTTCGCGGCTGTTTGACAAAGAGTCAGCCAATCCCCTTTCACCTTCCCAGCCAAATCAATTAACGATTGAACCCTCTGATTTAGCCTGTTCCGGCATCGAGATTTCGTAAAGCAGTCTGAGTGACGACACCCGGATATGATTTGTAACCTCATAAAATTTATCATGTTATGTACTTTATGTACCAGTTGTGCATCGAGTGGATTTCATGCTGCGCCAGCGACTCCGTCGAATCCGATTCAAATTTCGGGAACCAACCAAGATGTCGTTTGGGAGCGGGTGGTCGATACGATCCACACCTATAAATTTACGATCGCCAGAGAAAACAAGCTGGATGGCAGGATTGAAACAGGGTACAAAGTGGGATCCAATTTATTAGAACCCTGGCACGGCGATTCCGTAGGCTTCGATAATCGCCTGGAAAGTAGCCTGCAATCGATCCGACGCAGAGTTTTTGTCAGTGTGACCCCCATAGAAGGGGGCTATTTGCTGGGAATTGAAGCTTTCAAGGAAATTGAAGATGTTCACACTCAAACATCAAGTGCACCGGGCGGCGCAACGTTTCAACAGGAACTCAGCCTGAGGCGTGATCTCAATCTGGTACAAGAACGTAGTTCCACTCCAGGGTGGATTCCTCTCGGACGTGATCCGACTCTGGAACAGGACATTCTTGAGAGCCTGCAGGTTGCTTTTTCACAATAGGGCATCCAGACGTTCCTGAGAGACTCTCATATCACTCTTGTAATAACACTCCAGAACTATGATGGGGAATGCTACTTACAAAGGATCAGTTTCCCGTTTTGGGTGATTCGCAAGCGGTATATTGAGTCTCCATGCTGAATTAACACCTCAGAATTCCCTTTGAGAATCACTTCAGAGGAAATGACTTCTGCAGCGATTTCCGCTTTGACATCTGGGTTGACTGGAATGGATTCTTCTTTTTTCGGATCACTCATATTTCTTTTTCTAACTGAATTTCAGGGTGCCATAGCCTCATCACGACGCTTCAAACCACTTCCTGATAATGAGACGCTTCTGACTTGAGATGAACGGGTCAATCAATAATGAAGCCTCAAAAAGCATGAATTCGCAGACAAATTCACAATAACTCTATTTTTCACATAAAAAAATGTGAGAATTACATGTCCTTCAAACTTGCCAGCACCTCATCTTCCGGCTAACATACTGACTTTGAGACTCAGTGTCAATAAAGACTCTTTGTCAAGCAAAAACAGTTTACTGAAATCACGGCAAGACGGCCTTCCCATTCAGATACTCGTAGTATCTGTTTGCACGTTGCCAGCATCTCTTTTAGGAGGTAGAAAAGAAATGGGGCAACACACGCAACAAAACGGGAAACACGGGAAACACGGGAAACACGGGAAACACGGGAAACACGGGAAACACGGGAAACACGGGAAACGCAATCTCGGATTTACACTCATTGAGCTTCTGGTGGTCATCGCCATCATCGCGATTCTTATTGCGCTCCTGCTGCCTGCAGTGCAGCAGGCACGTGAAGCGGCTCGTCGCAGTCAATGCAAAAATAATCTGAAGCAAATTGGGCTGGCATTACACAATTACCAAAGTGCGTTCACAGTATTCCCGCCTGCCTTCTGCGTCGGTCCTGATGGGGCCGGTGGATACACCGAAGGGGGTCAGTGGTCAATTCATGCACGTATTCTCCCCTATGCAGATGGCGCGAATCTGTTTAACAAAATCGATTTTACTAAAACCTACGATAACCAAGCCGACCTCAGCATTGCTTATACGCGGACTCCTTTCTTCATGTGTCCCAGCGAAGTAAATGACAAGACACGCCTGACTTCCGCCGGTGCACCGGAACACTATCCAGTCAGCTATGGATACAATGGTGGAACATGGCGGGTCTTTACCAATTCCAACCTGAGTGGTGGCGATGGTGCGTTTTATCCGAACAGCAAAACGAAGCCACGCGATTTCACAGATGGTATGAGTAACACACTCTGTTTCGCCGAAGTCAAAGCGTTTACTGCCTATAATCGAGATGGGGATACCGGTACATCTACTACTCCCAGTGTTGCCAGCGGAATCGACTCCTTAATCAGTGGCGGCGGTTCAAACAAAGGCAACAGTGGACATACAGAATGGGTCGATGGTCGCGTTCACCAGACAGGTTTTACCACCACTCTGACTCCCAATACCAAAATTTCTGTACCAGGTGCCAGCGGTGCCTTAAACGCAGGTGACTACACATCCTGCCGGGAAGCCAAGTCATGTACCAGCCCGACTTATGCTGCTGTCACTGCCCGCAGCTATCACATCGGCATCGTACATGTCCTGCTGATGGATGGTTCTACACGCTCAATCAGTGAGAATATTGATCTGGATACCTACCGTGCTTTGAGTACCCGCAGCGGCGGTGAAGTTATCGGTGAATTCTAAATCAGTGTCATTACTTAAAAACAGATTAAATCAATTTCAGTTAAGCCTTCCGGAACTCTCTGGAAGGCTTTTCTTATTCTGATTCCAACCAACATATTAACACCAGACGAGAAAATCGAACATGTGTCTTGATCTCCTGTTGGCTTGGTTCCTCTTGTTGGCTTGGTTCATTGAGACCAACAGGAAAACTACTCCTTGTCGACCGGTTTCTTAACAGAACGCATCAGTGTCATGATTTCATCTAACCCCAACATGCGTGCTAACAGCAAATACAAAGCGACTGCGGAAAACACGGGAATAAAAACACGCATCAAACGATATAAAAAGTCGTCCGCAGCGGAAATCATCTGCAATTCCAGAATGATGATTACCGCCATCAAAATCGTTGCCAGGGAGCTCCGCAGGAAGGTGTCCAGGATTTTTGTAAGGTCAAGCGCCCCCACTTTTTCTCTGATGAGCCAGAGACTCAAACCAGCCTGAATCATCGCAGACAAAGAAGTCGCCAGCGCGAGACCTTTCCCCTTCAGCCACCAGATCAGAACCAAATTCAAGCTGAGATTACAAAGCACAATCAACACACCAATCTTGACCGGAGTGCGCGTATCACCAATCGCATAGAACCCACGATTCAGGATCAGCACTGCCATAAAAGCAAAAACGCCGATGCCATAGTAGCGAATCATTTCAGCAGTCTGTAATGCGTCAAATACGTTAAAGTCACCATATTGAAACAAGAGCAATGCTAATGGTTCTGCCATTAAAAACAGCCCCATGCTGGCAGGCAATCCCACTCCCAGTACCAGTTGCAGTCCCAACAATAAATCCTGACGTAATAAGTCTCCCTCTTTTCTTTCTGCGTGCCTGGAAAGCCGGGGATACAGAACCGTTCCCAGCGCCACACCGAATACTCCCAAAGGAAACTGATACATCCTTTGACCAAAATAGAGCGCGGAGGCTGTTCCCGACTCAAAGATCTGCCAGAAGGGAAGACTCAGAGCAGAGGCATCAGCGTGCACTCCTTCCGGTTGAGCCATTCCCCACGCCAGAAGACTGTCAATCAACGTATTGAGTTGCGTGATGGATAATCCCACAACAATCGGTGCCATGATCGCTGCGATGGTTTGAACCTGTGTAAATCCTCTCTGCCAGTTCATCCGGGGACGATAACCCATTTGAAACAATTTCAATAATGGCAATAATAATTGAAAGACGCCTCCCGCAAGAATCGAAACGCAAATGACGGTAATTTTTGTATGTGGCTCAGCAAAGAACGGCGCGATCAGCCAGATGCCTGCCATCCAGAAGAGATTCAAAATTGTGGGGAGGAGTGCAGGAACGGAAAAATGATTGAGTGCGTGTAATGTGGCGTTGATCTGAGCAGCCAGGCAAATCAAAATCAAATAGGGTAACAGCAGGCCAGATAACCAATACAAAAGTTGTGCTTCCGATCCCGGATCTCCCGTGGTACTCAAAATAATGAGAAGCGTTTCACCAGCTGCTACCACTAAAGTGGAAAAAACCATCAACCAGAACAGAACCGCCGTAACCAACTGCCAGGAAGACGCGCGACCATTTTGTTCATGCTCCCGAATATAGGTCGGAAGAAATGCCGTTGAAAGGGCACCTTCACCCAACAGTCGCCGCATGAGATTGGGTAATTTGAAAGCAACGGAAAAGGAATCCATGATCGGACCATTGCCGAACAACGTCGCCATGCCGATATCCCGGACCATACCAAGAATACGACTCAACAGGGTCAACAGGCTGACAACGCGAAGACCTCGGAACAGACCGCGCAAACGCTCGACGGCAACCACCTGAGATTGATCTTCCTGAGAGGGCGGAGGTGGTTTCGAATCATCCATTATTCACTATTTGAATCAGGATAAAACTGGTTCAAGACGAGCGGAGTTGATATCAATTAATTCGAGAATATCCATCACACGCTCAAGCTCTAAGTTCCATTCTCTGGCCCAAATAATGATGTCAAGATTTTCCATTCGCATCAAAAATATACGATCAAGAATTCGGTCTGCCAGTAGATCATCTTCTAACTGAAGGGATTTCAAAAACCCAAAATGAGTTTCACTGAATTCCTGCCAGCAGCGATTACCCAATAGATGCTCAATCCTTTTCCCAATACAAAAATAGTACCAGTGGTTTGTATACCAATCGGAAATAGCGAGTTTGCCGAGATCAGAGCCATTCTTTTGGCTTTCGATCCATTTGTGACGATCCGCTTCCAGAGGAGCTTCCTCATAAATGCTGGATGCATCATCACCTGGACCCACGAGTTCGGACGACATGCTTCACCTCAATGTGCGTCTGCGATCCCAATAGAATTACGAAACTTTAACAATCACTGCAAGGTTAAAACAGTGTCAATGAGCTTCGCAAAAACCTTATCAACGCTGAGTTATACCCCTGTGCCATATTCAAGGCAAGATTCATTCCGGCCAGAAATAAAGAATTTTGAAAGGTAGTTTGTGGATATCACCAGTGGTCACCGGTTTTTTGAACCCATTAAATTCTCGCGATTAAGGTTTACCACTGAGCCGAAAGAGAAGCTGTTCTAACTCTAACCGCGGCGCAAGACGGCTGTTCCCTTTGAGATTAAGATCCGCTTCAAGCAACCAATGGCTGATTTTTTCTGCACGCTGACGACTTAATCGGCGCAGATAACGGTCTGAACTATCGATTTCGCGCGGAAAGACACCAGCTTCTTTTAACGCTTGTTTTAAAGGGGTACCCTGCACTGCCAGCTGAGCGGCTTTAAAGTATTTTCGCCACACAAAAGTCAATCCGCCCAGAATTTTTTGTGGTGCTTCACCAGCGACTAGCAGGTTATCCAGGTACTTCAGTGCATTGCCGATGTTGCCATCACGAATGGCTCCGGTCATGGCCCAGGTGGTCTCTGCCTTCCAACCACCCACCACAGCCCGTATATCATCGGGGCCAATCCGAGGCTGCTCGCCGACAAATGTCGATAACTTTTCTAATTCTTGATGTATTTGTCCACATTGAGTTCCCACCAGTTCGATCAACAATAACGCCGCATCGCGTGAGATCTGCTTTTGGTGCAATTGAGTAGCCGTCTCGCAAATCCATTTTGCCAGTTGCCCCCCTTTGAGCTCTTTACACTCGAAATCCAACCCGATCTTTGCCACGCGCTTGGCTAATCGTGTCGCTTTGCTCCACGATTTCACATCCAGAATCAACAGCGAACTCTTCGAGGGAGCATCCAGATATTTTTCTAACATACCACGAAAAGCACTCACGAATTTTTCCGCTTCGTCTACGATCACCAGACGCTTATCTCCCCACATGGAAACGGTTTTCAGCTCGTCAAACAGGGTAGAAGGTAGAGCCGAGGTAGAGACATCGTTCTCTTTCGCTAGTCGAATTCCATCGAACCGAGTGATACTCGTATCTTCGTCTTCTCCCAGTACCAGGGGCTCGATCGCCTTAATTGCCTCCTGCTTCATATACCGATCATCACCATACAGGACAACAATCGGACCAAATTCATACCGGGCAGGATTTAATAGAAGTTCGGTGACATGCTGGCTCATAAATAACTCTTATTGACCTGAAACATTGGGATAACGTAAATTGACGCTCGAATTTAAGCCATCCAGGGATATCGCCTCCGAGATTGTTTATCTGATATTACACTCGATTTTGCAATTGAATTCGAGTGACGCTACCCGAGGTTCCTGCAAATTGAAGAAACAAATCCATTGGGAGATGAATACTATTTCACTGAAATCAGAATCTCACACTGGAAACAAAGAAACCTCAGAGATACCGATTCCCGGTTTGTCACCCCTCCCTCCACAACAGCCACTGCCAGTATTAATGCAGACAGCCGAACTGTTTTTTCAGTGTCCGGGAGAAGACTATCCCATTTCAAAAGCAATCCATCTGTCGCGATTAGCAGCCTTTAATCCAAAATGCCGTGAATGTCCTCACCGGGATCAAACGGGAAATCTATCACCTCAAACGGTCAAACGACTGCAGCAAACACAAATAAAGAGCGTCTCCACTCACGACCTGTTTACCGACGAAGGCGTGCGCGGCGTTTATCTGAACGAAATCAATCGTACTCAAGCAGCACACATCGCCGGTGCCTTTTCAAATATGCTCTGGGAATCATTGCCATTAAAAGGCATCGCGCCTCAGAAAACAGCGCCACATGCGATTCCTAAAAGAGATCAGACACGTCCACTTTTCAATTCGGAGAAAAGTCGAGGCCCCAGTGTGGTCATCGGCTTTGACGAACGCCCTTCTTCACCCGACATCATTACAGGCGTTGCCAGCGCTCTGCGTAGAAATGGCTGCAGGGTGATTGACCTCGGGCTGACCGTACCCGCGATGCTCTCATTCGCGATGACTCATTTACAGGCACAAGGCGCCATCATGGTCACAGGATCACAATGTGGACCTTCAAATACAGGGCTCGACTTTCTGATAGAGAATTCACAGCCCGTTTCTATAGGACATGGTTTGGAAAAAATCCAGGACATCATCCGAATCGGATTTGGCAGAGCTTCACGACAGCCCGGCTCACAACGAACATTTCATCCACTGGAATCCTATCGCGCCCAGTACAGTAAACATTTCCATGCACTAAGGCCTCTGAAAATTTCAATCGCCTGCTCCTTAAGATTGGTGAGAGAGACGCTCAATTCGCTATTTGAAAAACTCCCCTGCCAGCTCTCCTGGATAGACATTCCCCATCAAAAGCGTGACTTGCTCAACTCATCAGATCCGGATGTGCTTAAATTGAGCCGCCATTTACAATCTGGAGACTTTGATCTGGGAATGATGATTGACGATGACAGTCGTTGCTGTGCATTTTTTGATCAAACAGGTTCTCTCCTGCCACACCATCTGGTTTCACAGTTCTTAATGAAAGCAATGGCAGCCGAACATGCAGAGAAAGTATTTGTTCTGGACCAGGAAACTCAGGAAAAAATCACAGACATCCCACCCGGATGGAACATTCACACGCACAATGGAACGCTGGCAGATTCTTATCTTCAAATGCAGAAACTGCAGGCCGTTTACGTGGGAAGTCAGACTGGATATCATTGGTTCCAGGAGACGGTTCCCACATGCGATGCGATTTTAACTTTGGCTCATGTCCTGGCTGCATTGAGTTTCAGTGATGCGCCGTTTAGCGAAGTCCTCTCTCAATAAACTTCAGCACGACGACACTGCCAGCGGATTCATGCTTGTGTTACAACAGGAAATTCCCAGCTCTGCTTATTTTCATATCCCCTTCTGCCTGCATCGATGCGGCTATTGCGACTTCACACTCGTTGCACAAAAAGATCATCTGATCGATGCCTATCTGGAAGCGATGGAACAGCAATTGTCTGACCTCGGCGATGGGATCGAACTGAAGACCCTGTTTCTAGGTGGTGGCACACCTACGCATCTCAGCATTGATCAACTACAAAGATTATTGGATGCCGTTTCCTCTCATTTTCATTTAGCAGATGATTATGAATTCAGTATTGAAGCCAATCCGCTGAATTTGACTGATGAAAAAATTGACTTCCTGAAACAATCCGGCGTGAACCGCGTCAGTCTGGGTGTGCAATCCTTCGATGCACAAGTCCTAAAGTTTCTGGAAAGAGACCACGAACCTCAACAGATTTTTGATATTGTGCAAGCCCTGCAATCTCAAATTGAAAATGTCAGTCTCGATCTCATTTTTGCCGTCCCCGGCCAGACACTGGAATGCTGGAAAACGTCTCTCGCTGCTGCAGTGCAACTCAACATTCCACACATTTCGACTTATGGATTGACCATTGAAAAGGGAACCCCATTCTGGAGCCAACAGAAAGCAGGTGCCTTTATTTTACCCGAGGAAGATCTCGCGGGCGTCATGTATGAATGGTCGCTGGAATATCTGGAATCTAATGCTTTACAGCATTACGAAATTTCTAACTTTGCCCGCACCGGATATGAATGTCGACACAATGAAGTTTACTGGACCGGACATCCCTATTTTGGTTTTGGTCCTGGCGCTGCCAGTTATCTGAATGGGATCCGCCGACAAAACCACCGGAGTGTCGTGACCTGGTTGAAACGAATCAATGCGGGAGAATCACCCATCGCAGATCAGGAAGAATTGTCGCCTGAGAATCGTGCTCGCGAAGCGATCATTTTCAGTTTAAGACGCCGCGCCGGTATCAACGTCTCTGAGTTTGCTGCTCGTTATGGTTTTGATCTCTACGACTTATCGCAGGCAGCAATCCAGAAATATGTCGCTGCAGGTTTTCTGGAGGAAACAGCAACTCACGTCCGATTGACGCCAGCAGGCTGTCTGCTGGCTGATTCAGTGGTGGTTGATTTTCTGTAAACCACATTTATTCAGACGAACTTGGATATTGCTGAGTGACTTGAACGACGTACTTTCCAGGAAACGGCGTCCATCCATTCTCCATTTTGCGTCCCAGAATATTGAATTGTAATGTCCCCTTAGGTACCAGAAAATACAGGCCCCCTTGAAAATCATCGTGCACACAGGGATAAATTTTATTATTCACACGGGCTTCTATATGATAACCCAGGCCTCCCATCATGGAATTCAAGCCCACCTTGTTTCGATAGTGAATCAGGTCCGGCATGGCTTCCCCTGTTTCCAGGAATTGGTACCAGTCGGTATAAAACCGTTTCAGTTCAGTTTGAAATTCTACGAGCCGGGGCTGATCCAACTCCACCCCATTTTTGCTGATGTAATCCATCAGTGCAGGATCACCCATCAGATCTACACGAACCAGTTCTGTCTTCGCACCCGGCTTCAATCGGATATTCAAGCCTCCCTTTTCGGCCCCATAAAATAACATCTCCAATAAATCGCTCTTCACGCGCCGGGGAACTGTTTTCAGACTTAGATTGACCGCTTGAATCATTTCGTCAGACAGTTCTAACCCTGAGGACTGCAACCGTTGCTCCAGCTTTGCCGTTTCAGAATTTAACCGAGCTGCTACCAGATGCCCTTCGAGACGGGGACCATAGAACCAGTAAAAATACCCCGCGATTCCCAGCATCAGACTAAAGAAAAAGACAAAAAGTAGAATACCGCCCAGATTCGATGACCGTCGCTTACGTAAATAAAGTGAGGTCATACTCGTCATCGGTCTCGATTCAGCAGGCTCCACGGCTGAGTCGTCAGCCTGAACAACCGATTGCTCTGGTGTAGGCGACGGTTCAACAGCTGGTTGTGGGGCCGGAGGTATCTCATTTTCTGCAGGAGACACCGACGCGCCTTGTGCTCCCTCTGCAAGCGGATTGGGAATCACCAGCTTCGTGCCACAACGCGGACAATCTCCCTGCTTACCAGCTGTCGCATCTGGTACTTTCAAGGTGGATGTGCAATAGGGACAATCAAATTGTATTGTCATTTTTTTACTCAATGATCAAATGATTTTTAGGCAACGGCCAGAACAGGTGGGAACATTTCTTTTTAGAGCGTCTAGGGTGGCAGTCAGAGGAGGGAACTCAAAAGCGACTTACCTGAATTATATGGAAATGTGAATTAAAAACCAGACTTTTTTATATGATTCAGCACTCGTAAGTATAAAGAACAGTGATTCCATAATCAGTTATTTCAAGGATTCAAGATAAGCCAGCAGGTGAGAGGCCTGTTCGATCGTCAGATCACGTAATAACTGATCGGGCATGATGGATTTCTTCTGGATTACAACATTTTCGATCTCATCATGAGAGATCTGAACTGTTTCATTTTTCGCATCCTTGATAGTCAAACCAGATTTATCTTTTTTGATCAGCAGACCAGTGTGTAATTTCCCAGAACGGGTTTCGATCACATAAGTGTAATACTTTTCATCAATCTTTTTAGATGGCTGAATGATATTCTCAAGCAACTCCGCTCGTGAGAGCCTTTTACCAATCTGCGTGAGATCGGGACCAAGTTCTTTCCCATGTTGATGAACACGATGACAATTCCGACACTGCAGCCCCGCCATTTCAAAAAACAGTTTTTTCCCTTCGCGTGAATCTCCCTCTACAGACAACAAGGCACTCTGATCAAACTTGACTCCCAGGCGCTTGATTCTCTGATCTTCCGGCAGGAATCGCTCGAATAAATCTTGAACAAGAGGGTTTCCTCCCTGAGTCGCCAGTAAAACGATCTGATCTTTCATTTCGTCTGACATGGCTATTCGTTCGAACGAGTCCAGTAAATACAGGGCACCACTGGTACTCCCCAGAATTTCCTGAAGTTTCTGATTCACATAATCCTGATCTGCAATCTGAATGGATTCATGCAATAGATTTTCTTGGCGGTTTCGTAATCTTGAAACAGTACCAGAACGGTAATCGGATCTCGGTGGAAAACTTGCGATCCAATCGCTGATCAATCTTGTCCCCCTCGGGTCCACGAGAGAGGAACCAGAGTAAGGCATCCGTCCCTTTCCGAGTTTACTCATCCGATAGAGCAATACCGAACGAAAGGGATCGCCGGGCGAAATCACTTGTGCATCCTGAATTCCGAATTTCCCCTGCGTCGGTGTCACTCCAACCGCTTTCATTCTGTCAGGTTTTAAAGAGGCATCAAGCTCTATTGTGGAACCGCCCCCCCCATTATTTCGATGACAGTGCCGACAGTTCGCGTGCAGATAAGATCGCGCACGCAATGTTAATGCAGCAGAGGATTCGTAAGGATCAACCAGATAATGGGACTTGGTCCCTTTCGAATCCGTCCAGACCGACTCCGGTAATACTTTGATATGCGCCAGAGTCCGTAATTGATGATCGACGACATCGCCGTACTTCTGGCTACGATTCAATTGTGCTTCTTCAAAGGACAATACTGAAAGGTGGTTCTGATAAGGCGTATGACAGACCGCACATTCGGTACGGCTGGGAATATGCCACTCTGTTTGATGTTTCTTAACAGGTTTTGTCTGTGTGCTGACCTCAAACTTCAGCGTCTCTCCCTCAGAAGCAACCAGAGTAGCGTCAGTCTGTTCTTCATTCCAACGGTAAGAGTATCCCATCCAGCGTGCACCATTAAAATGCAACAACTGCGTTTCCAGTCGACGCGCTGATTGTGGATTTCCAAGTTCGGTCTCTAATGAAATCGTTTTCATCAAAACACTGTCTTTCGGAAAATTCCATATTCCTTTTTTCGAGATTGCGATGGTCGTCTCCGGAGGCAAAGCGACAAACCTCTCTCCAGTCGCATGATCGGCCCAGGCAGGAGCATTGATGGAATAGGGAATCACCCCCGGCGCAAGTTCATGTGCAGCCGTTGACTGAAATAACCCCGTCTGGCTGAGCTGAGTCGGAAAATCCGGATTGTGTTCTGATTTCGTAATCGGAATAAGACGGTGAAAGCCGCCGCCTTGAATATCAACGATATAAACTTCGCCGGTATCATCGATGGCAAAAGCCGTGACTTTCAGCTTCGAGTTGGCCAGCTCCTGATGCCAATTGACACGTTGATCCCCATAGCGAAGCCCCCACAGTTTGCCGGTTGAGTAGTCTCCATAGACGTAAGTGTCCTGCAACCCTTTTAATCGGGAACTACCATAAAAATAACCGCCGGTAATCGAACGCGCTTCACGATGCGAATGCTCAACCGTCGGCGGAAGAATCGGAGTCGGACCGATTTTCATTCCAGGCTTAACCGGTTGACGCCCTTCCCGAATGCTCCAGCCATAATTCCCCCCCTTCTCCACGCGATACACCAGTTCCCACAATTCCCAACCCACATCGCCTACCCATAAATCACCATTCTCAGGATGAAAACACATCTTCCAGGGATTACGAAAACCAAAGGCCCAGATTTCTGGTCGCGCCCCCGGTTCATTGACAAACGGGTTATCTGAAGGAATGGAATAGAGTCGATCTTTGCCAAAGCGATCTTTCCCCACACGATTGACGTCGATACGTAACACACAGGATAGAAGATTGCCGACATCCTGACCGGAATTATGAATATCGGGAGGCGAAGCCGGTCCCCCGTCACCGGTCGAAATGTAAAGATAACCATCAGGACCAAATCGTAGACAGCCTCCATTATGACCGCCGGATAACCAGTTGATTATTATCTCTTCCGAGTTCGGATCACATCGGGGCGGATCCGTTTCCGAAACCTTAAATCGGGAAACGCGTGTCCCTTCCTGCAAACCGGCTTTTAATACATAACAAATGTAAACAAAGCGATTCTTCTCGAACTGGGGATGAAATGTGATACCATAAATTTCATTAAGATCTTTGACACGCTCTTTGAGATCAAAGAACAGATCTGTTTGTGAAGTCTTTTGATCTTCATAGGGAAATGAAAATATCTTCCCTTTTCTCTCTGCAACAAAAAAACGTTTTTGGCTAGGTGCAGTCGCAATCGCCAGTGGTTGATTAAATTTCAGATTGGGAAAGGCACGCTCAGTCTCATAAGGTAACGAGGGTTCGGGAGTCCCTTTTATCCGCGATGTGGTCCACGAAACTCGTTCCTGAATACCATAAGAAGAATTCTTCGGTTCTTGTGCCTGCAATGTGAAGACCTGAAAGACCAACGGCAGGCAAATTAAAGGAACAGCCAACCATGATCGAAATCGATGCTCTGTTTCGGGGGCGATCATTCTGGATCTTCCTCGTAGAATTAAATTAGATAATTTCGCGTCTGAGTCTTTGATGACAGATCAAATCAATGCGGAAACACAACACTCCCATTCAAACCACTATTCCCACCGATTGCAATCTTGAAACGCTGAAGCTGACGAAGGAAGCGGATCTTGCTGGTCAGATCTCTGGTTATCGCATGTTAACCGGATCAACGTCGATGATGTAATCAATTCCTTTTTCGTGTGGCAACTTACCAGCGATTTCCTGCCAAAGCTGTAGGATTTCTTCTACATTCACAGCAGCTAACTGAAAATGATAGCGGAAATTCTTTTTAAGCCTGATAATCGGAGCGGGAGCAGGTCCTAATATTTGGATGTCCAGTTTTTTCTCAGACGCGGCTTCAAGTAATACCCGAGATAATTCTCTCGCAAAAGCCAACACACGTTCTTCCTGCGGACCACGCAATATGACACGTGCAAAATGTGAATAAGGGGGAGCCTGCATCTCTTTTCGATGTCCCAGTTCGAGTTGGGCAAATCCCAGAAAATCATGCTCTGCCGCTTTCAATATCGCCGGCTCGGTTGGTGATGCGGTTTGCACAAAGACACGCCCCCCCTGCATTCCCCGCCCCGTACGGCCTGCGACTTGCGCAATTAATTGGAATGTTCGTTCCGAGGCAAACAAATCGGGCTGATGCAACATCGTATCGGCATCAACCACACCCACCAGAGTCACATTTGGAAAGTCCAGTCCTTTAGCGATCATCTGAGTTCCCAGCAGGATATCAACATCCCCTGCAGCAAATGCATTCAGAACCTTGGCATGGCTGCCTACACCGCGCATGGTATCACTGTCCATTCGCTTGCAGGAGTAACCGGGAAACTTGGCTTTGACCTCTTCTTCCAGACGTTGTGTACCCGCACCGATAAAGCGCAGCCCCGGTGCACCACAACCGGAACAGTGCGTCGGAGGCTTACTCGAAAAATCACAGCTATGGCAGACCGCCAGATTCTTATCCCGATGCCAGGTCAAAGAGACTTCACAATGAGGACATTTGACCGAATTCCCACAGGACTTGCACCAGAGCGCCGGAGAATAGCCACGCAGATTCAAAAACAGGATGACTTGTCCGCCCGTCTCCAATGCATGCTGCATCCCGGTAAACAGAACCCGCCCGATCGATTCGTTCCTCCTGATCTGTACATCATTACGCACATCAATGATATTCACACCAGGCATCGGAAGGTTATTGACGCGACTGGGCATGGATATCAACGTCTCTTTTTTCTCGATCACCCGTAACCACGAATTCAGAGTCGGCGTGGCTGACCCCAGAATCAGAGGAATGCTCTCCAGCTCTGAACGTTTGCGGGCGACTTCGCGGGCATGATAACGCGGTGCCGTTTCCTGCTTGAATGAAGTCTCATGTTCTTCATCAATTACGATTAAACCCAGATGCGGCGCTGGCGCAAACACAGCACTGCGCGCTCCCACTATGACTTGCACTCTCCCGGCTGCGATATTCTGCCAGTGAAAATGTCGATCACTGTCACTCAAATGACTATGCAAAACCGCCACCGATTCAAAACGCGAACGAAAACGTTGAATCGCCTGCGGGGTCAGACTGATTTCCGGAACGAGCACAATCGCCTGTTGGCCATAGCTGACGACTTCACGGATCGCCTGAATATAGACTTCTGTTTTTCCACTACCCGTCACACCATGCAGCAAAAACGTCTTACCCTGCTGATCGCGAATCGCAGCCAGAATCTGATCCAACGCCTGACATTGATCAGAGTTAAGTTCTAAATCCTCTTCTTTTTTTATCAATTCTTGCGCTGCGTCATAACCATTCCCAAATTGTTGGACGCGTTTTTGTAAGTTTTTTATCAATGATTTCTTTTTAAGCGACTGAATCGGACCGGAACCACAGTTCGCCACCTGAGTCAATTCGTCCAATGTCAGCGGTTTCTCAGCAGATCTCAGAACATCGTAAACAGCACGCTGCTTGACTGGCAGCTTTTCGATGACTTCAGCCAATTCATCACCGGAAGCAAGATCGGTCTGAGCTAATTCAAACACCGTCACCATCCGGGTACCCGCCTGATTTTTGACCCCCGCGGGAACCACACACTCCAACACCTGCCCCCAACTACACAAGTAGCGCTCTGCAATCCAACGCGTCAGTTTCAACATTTTGGTATCGAATAGCGGTCGGCTGTCCAGGATCGCTTCAATCGTCTTCAAGCGAACGCTGGGCTGATCTTTCTCGGCAGGACCCACACCAACACAATAACCGGAAATCAATTGATTTCCCCGCCCAAAGGGAACCTGCACTCGATAGCCTGCACTCAGCTGAGCTCGCATACTTTCAGGAACCAGGTAATGAAACTCCCGATCCAGAGGACGATTCAAAACCACTTTCGCAAGATAGAGATCCTGCGCAGACTCCCGCTCCCAGGGCATGGGATTTTCTGGAAGTTCATCTTCTTCAAATAGGCTCTGTTGCTTCGGTTTACTCATATACTCAGCAGGATATACTAAAGAAAAGGGTTACTTCGATTTGTAACTCTTTGAACGAGTGAACTCAACGATCAAACTCGACTATCGAGAATTCGATAAAAAAGATTCTTTCAGCACAGCTGATTGATAGAAACGATTTACTGATGCGTATCGGAATATTTGGCGGTACTTTTGATCCTGTGCACTTTGGACATCTTCTGCTTGCAGAACAATGTCGCGAACAATGCAAACTGGATGAAATCTGGTTGATTCCAGCGGGAAGCCCGCCTCATAAGGAGAGCAAAGGGATTTCGACTGGAAAACAAAGGCGAGAGATGCTCGAATTTGCCATCGCCGGCCATCCGGCATTCATCCTCAAAGACCTCGAGCTCCACAGGGAAGGTCCCAGCTATACGGTGGAAACGCTTCGCCAGCTGAAAACATCACACCCCAATGATGAATTCTTCTTAATTGTCGGAGCAGATTCCGTCCGAGATCTGCATACCTGGCGTGAACCAGAGGAAATTTTAGAGCTCGCAACTCTGATTGGCGTCAATCGACCCAACATTAGTCTACCAGATCTATCAGAGCTGACTCAAAAGTTTGGGAAAATTGTCCTCGCCAAAATCATCTGGGCCACAATGCCCGGAATGGATATTTCCTCGACCGATATCAGAAAACGAGTTCACGAAAATGAAAGTGTCCGGTTTATGACCCCGCGTGCAGTGGAAGTTTATATCCACAATAACAGATTATATTTAGACTAAGATTCCCCTAAATTATGAATAATACTCCTGTTAAGACCGCCGAACTCCCTATAAATCATCGCTGACTACTGGAATTCTCCGCCCATTTCGATCAGAATTATACTACAGTGACTCGCTTCGTTTTATTAAAGCGATGCCTGTTGTACTTCTACGGTGTTAGATGGAGAGAGAAGCGAAATGGAAGACCAGCGATTGAATTCTAACGCACCGGCTAAACCTACCTGAAATTTCACACCACATAATGACAAACAACTTCGATTTTCTTTCACAAGCAGGGAAACGAGTTAAGCATGAAAGTTTCATCCGCGTAAATTTTCAATTCGCTCGATGAACAGGATAGATCACGTAAGGAAAACATCATTCTCATGGATTCGAAATCGTCAGCCAGTCTAAACACTCAACAGGAAGCAGGGCCCCCTCTTTCTACCTTTGATTATGCACCCAGTACGCGAATTATCTTTGGTGCTGGATCTTTAGACCGACTGGGAGAACTCTCTTCAGAACTGGGAGCAAAACGCGTTCTCCTGGTAACAGACAAAGGACTTGCTGAAGTCGGCCATGAAGCACGCGCGGTGGCCTCTCTGGAAAACGCGAATCTTCAAACCACCATCTTTGATGATGTCCACCCAAATCCCACAACAGAAGATGTCGAACGAGGTCTTCAGGTCGCACGCAACCACCAGATCGATCTGATCGTCGGCCTGGGTGGCGGCAGCAGCATGGATTGTGCCAAGGGCATCAACTTCCTCCTGACCAACGGCGGACAGATGCAGGACTACTGGGGAGTCGGTAAAGCAGCCAAACCAATGCTCCCCTTGATTGCCGTCCCGACCACCGCAGGAACGGGGAGCGAAGCACAGTCGTTTGCCGTCATCGCGCATCCGGAAACTCACATGAAAATGGCCTGTGGCGATAAAAAAGCCGCCTGCAAAATTGCCATTCTCGATCCCGAATTAACACTCACCATGCCCCGCTCCGTGACACATGTCACTGGCATCGACGCTTTAAGCCATGCCCTCGAAACATTCGTCACGAAACCACGAAATGAAATTTCACAACTCTTCAGCCGTCGCGCCTGGTCACTCTTGGCAAACAGTTTTCCGAAAGTGCTTGAAACCCCCGACGATCTGACCGCACGCGGAAATATGCAGTTGGGAGCACACTTCGCAGGCGCTGCCATCGAAAACTCCATGCTGGGTGCAACGCACGCACTGGCAAATCCGCTCTCTGCCCATTTTGATCTGACACATGGTGTTGCCATTGGAATTATGCTGCCGCACGTCATTCGATTTAATGCAGAACTGGTCGGCGAATATTATTCAGTTCTCGCTGCGGACATCGGCTTATGTGAACAACACGATCCTGCAGGCGCCGATTTACTGGCAGAACATATTCAATCATTAATTGCAACTGCAGGGGCTCCTACTTCACTCACCGAATGTAATGTCGACTCCAGTCTGATAGATCAGCTCGCTGAAGAAGCCTCTCGACAGTGGACGGGTAATTTTAATCCACGACCCGTTGATGAATCCTCGTTAAGGGAATTGTACGAATGCGCATTTTAAGCGATCTCAAAAAACAGGCTTTATCCTTCGGGGTTTTCGCAGTTTTGATCACCTGTGTCATTATTACTTTTAATACACGCGCCGCGGAAAAACCTGAGAATAACACAAGCATCAACGTGTCTGAAACCGAAAGTAAACCAGGCAACTGGGCTTCCTTTCGAAATGGCAATCTGCAACAGGGAATTGCCAAATCATCACTGCCTGACAAACTGGAACTTCTCTGGCAACATACCTCATCCGACGGAATCGCATCTACCGCAGCAATTGTCGGCGATCGCGTTTATATGGCTGGCTTGAATGGCTACGTGGAATGTCTCGAATTAAAAACAGGGAAACCAGTCTGGAAATACCGTTCCATCGATGACCCAAACCCCGATCAATTCGCTCCCGGTTTTAAAGCATCTCCGCTGGTCACTGACAAAGGCGTTTACCTGGGCGATGAAGATGGGATCTTCCATGCCATTGATCGCCTGACAGGGAAAAAACTCTGGCAATTTAAAACCGACGCCGAAATTATCAGCAGCGCCAACATCACCAACGGAAAAATCCTGTTTGGTGGCTACGATAATTTTCTTTATTGTTTGAATGAGTCCGATGGATCACTGGCCTGGAAATTTGAAACAGACGGCTATGTGAATTGCTCACCGGCCATTGTAGACAATTTCACGTTTGTCACCGGTTGCGATGAGCAGCTACGTGTGATTGATATCAAAACAGGCCAGCAACACAGCCAGATGCCGTTAGCAACCTACCTGATTGCATCACCCGCGTTGATGGGCGAGAGTCTGTATGTCGGAACATATGCCAGTGAAATCATCGCGGTGAACTGGAAAACCCAGAAAGTGGAATGGCGTTACAATGACCCCATTAAAGAATTGCCCTACCATTCCTCAGCAGCCATCACGGATGAATATGTCGTCGCCGGCGGGCGAGACAAACAGATTCATTGTGTCGAGAGGAAAACTGGAAAACCGGTCTGGAAATACGGTACACGCGGCCGGGTTGACAGCTCGCCGGTGATTGTCGGAAATCGTGTCTTCATCGGCTCATCTGATGGCAATCTGTACGAACTCAACCTGCAAAATGGAAAGATGCTCTGGAAAAAGAATTTAGGAAGCGACGTCACCGCTTCACCGGCAATTGGCTCCGGACATCTGATCATTGGGACAGAATCCCGAAATGGTGCCTTGTATTGTTTCGGAAAGAAGTGACAATAAGAAGTAGAGAATACGTAAACACAAAATGTAGTGTTAATCGTGTGTTTGCTGGCTAAAAATACAATCAAAGTTTGAGAGAATTATGGATCTGGAAACGACAGGTACAACCGAAGTTGGCAGTTACTTTGTTTCGAACTACCCTCCTTTTTCACTGTGGAAACAGGAATACGTCACCCGAATTCATGAAGTATTGCATCAAAGCCCGGATGCCAGTATTCCAATGGGGCTTTATATCCATATCCCCTTCTGCCGCAAACGATGCAAATTCTGTTATTTCCGTGTCTATGAAAAACAGAACGCCAAAACCATCGATCGCTATGTCCAGGCGCTAGAACGCGAATTCGAACTCCTCAGCAACGTCGAAGCCATTAAAGATCGCACGCTCGATTTCACCTATTTCGGCGGGGGAACTCCTTCCTACCTAAGCTCCAAACAATTACTTTCACTGCGCGACCGACTCTCCAGCCTGCTCTCATGGGAAACCGCGCAGGAAGTCACTTTTGAATGTGAGCCGGGCACACTCAATCTTGAAAAAGTGCAAACACTCAAAGAAATCGGTATTACACGCATCTCATTGGGCATCGAAAGTTTTAACGATACTTTACTCGAAGCCAACGGACGCGCTCACCTGACTCCCGAAGTCTTCAAGGCATACGACTGGATTCAACAAGTCGGCTTTCCTCAAGTCAATATCGACCTGATTGCAGGCATGATGGGGGAAACGGACGAAAACTGGACCGAGTCTGTCGAAAAAGCAATAGAACTGTCGCCAGAAAACATCACCATCTATCAGATGGAACTACCACACAACACGATCATTTCCAAGGAAATCAAAGAGATGGGCATTACTTCGCCCATTGCCAACTGGGCCACCAAACGACGCTGGATGAATGAAGCCATCGAAAAACTACTATCGAAAGGTTATCATCTGGCAAGCGGAAACGAACTGGTGAAAAACCCCGAGACAGATCGCTTCGTTTATCGCGATAACTTATTTCGCGGCAATGATCTCATCGCTACGGGCGTCTCTTCCTTTGGACATCTGCAAGGCGTTCATTATCAAAACCTCGATCGACTGGAAGACTATCTGGAAACGGTGGAATCAGGAAAACTGCCCATCAATCGTGCACTCGAACCGACAGAACACCAACGTCTCATCCGCGAATTTGTGTTGCAACTCAAAGAAGGCCGCGTTTTGACTCAGCCTTTTTATGATAAGTTCGGCGTCAAATTAACAGAAGAATTTTCCGAAGCATTGGAAAATCAGCAAAATGCAGGCTACCTCACCTTTGATGACACTCAAGTAAAACTCACACGCAAAGGCCTCCTTCAGGCCGACAGCCTACTGACAGAATACTTCGAACCAGAACACCGCATGGTTCGATACACATAATTTTTTATCGTTGTATTTGATTGAAACTCACCACGATCATCCTCGAAAGATCAACTCCAGCAAAAAGAAATCATTCTCAAGTGAACCCACAAGACGAACTCGATGCTCTTGTCAAATTGTTTCCGAACGAACAACCACTGTTTGAAAAGGCGGAACACGTTTCCTCAGCCTCACTGCCAGACCCCTATAAAACACTGCTGGCTCACAATCATCATATGACTGTGACAATGGAAGATTATCATCAATCTCCCGTTGATGTGACCGTGCTGGATCAACGACTGGACGAAAATATTTATAGTAGAATCATTCTCTTATCCAAAACGGGTACCGATGATGTCGTTCAGTTTGGAATCGTCAGGTTCAATTTTGATTATGTCACCCAGGCCGTCAAGGACGAAATCCTCGCAGGAGATATCCCGCTGGGACGGGTGCTCATCAATCACAATGTCCTGCGTCATGTTGATTTAGGAGCGGTTCTGCGAATTACCGCAGGCCCCGGACTGGCCAAAGTAATGAAGATTCAGCCAGGCGAAATTACCTATGGACGTCTGGCAACTATTTTTTGTAACCAGCAACCCGCAATTGACCTCTTGGAAATTTCCGCGCGTCTGCTATAAACCCAAATAAAATGCTGCTCGAAATTAGATTTAGACTCGTAATACTAAAGGCCCTTCATGAAGCAGACAAACCTGAATGAACAGGCGAACCTCGATTCGGAATATGATGTTATCATAATCGGCGCAGGTCCTGCTGGCTCAACGGTAGGAGCACTTCTGGCAGAACAGGGACGAAAAGTGCTCGTCGTTGATCGCGCCCGGTTTCCACGCTTCCACGTAGGCGAATCTTTAATACCCGAAACCTATTGGCAATTAAAACGCCTCGGACTCATCGACCAACTCAAGCAAACAGCTTTCCCAAAAAAATTCAGCGTCCAGTTTGTTACGGAAGAAGGCACCGAAACAATGCCCTTCTACTTCAACAAATACAAAGAGCATGAAAGCTCCCAAACCTGGCAGGTCTTAAGAGCCGAATTCGATCAGATGCTCGTCAACAATGCCCGCAATCAGGGAGCAACCATCCAAACCGGAGCCCAGGTTCTTGAACTTCTCAACGAAGGAGAACAAGTCACTGGCGTCAAACTGAAACTCAGTTCAAAGGAAACTCTCGACATCCACGCGAAGCTGGTCGTGGATGCCAGCGGGCAAACAGGATTCATCTCCAATCGACTCAAACTCAAAGTCGCAGACCCTGTATTGAAAAAAGGGACCGTCTGGGCACACTTTAAAAATGCACACCGTGATTCTGGAATCGACGAAGGCGCCACCCTCATTTTACAAACCGAAGGAAAACGTTCCTGGTTCTGGTACATTCCACTTCCCGATAATGTCGTCAGCATCGGCTGTACCGGAGACATGGATTACATGTTCTCCAAAGAACGTGGCAACAGTGAAGAAATTTTCTATGCTGAAGTCGAACGCTGCATCGGCATTAAAAGACGTCTGACCGAGGCCCAACCCGTTACCGAATTTATGACGACAAAAGATTTCTCCTACCACACCACTCAACCGGTCGGCCCCGGCTGGATGCTGGCCGGCGATGCGCTTGGCTTCATCGATCCCGTTTATTCCAGCGGCGTCTTTCTGGCTTTGAAGTCTGGTGAACTCATCGCCGACGCCATCAACGATGCCTTCGATGCACAGGAT
Source organism: Planctomycetota bacterium (assembly GCA_022600195.1). GTDB lineage: Bacteria > Planctomycetota > Planctomycetia > Planctomycetales > Planctomycetaceae > Gimesia. The sequence continues at coordinate 77,760 of JAHZKX010000026.1, read as the reverse complement.
TTCTCAGTCAGTCGCCTCAGCCAATGGTATCCCGGCTATCGAAATGGACTCGATAATTTCCGCAAACTTGTTTATGCCTTCTACGCTCCCGGCTTCAGCTTTGGCACTTTCCTTCGCCAATATCCACAATTCAAAACGAATCTCGTCGATATCCTCATCGGCGATGTTTTCAAACCTGAAGTCGCGGAAATGTTCACAATCATGCAACAGGAACTACCCGAACTCGCCACACCCGATGAAACCGAAGTCGCCTTGTAACCACCCTTCAATTTGACCTCACTCTCTTCATCGCTGCTCTTTGTTCACAACGTATCCCCATTCACTTCTGTTCTCAGTTCAGCAAACACATTCTGCCTTGACCCGTTCAAATCTTTCAAAAACGGCACTCTTCCCGATTTTCAGGTGCTCTAACATTCCCGATTGACACCCCGTTTTCCATCCCTAATATGCGTTATAAGCGTCGCGCGCGAGATGAGTTTTTTGCACACTGCTTAAAGCGAATACTGAATTTCTCACTACTATAAAAGTCCCTTTGTTTTGAAAACGTTCACCTGAAAAATCGCCACCGGTTCCCAATATCTCGTATGTTATCGACACGCTTCGGTCACGCTTCGACGCGTTTGAACCATCGTTCAACCACGGTTCGACAGCTATCAACCACCGTTCGAACACCATACTCAACTTGACTGCCCCACGCCGATCACAAAAATCATCCTCAGTCAAACCAGCCACCAACAACAAATATCTGAGCGGCACGGCGCTAGCCGCCGTTAGTAACAAAAACAGAATAGAAAACGAGAACAAGCAAATCATGTAAGGCTGACCTCAAGTAATTTGTAGGGGCGCGACCCATGTGTCATCACGCAGAGCAAAATCAACTATGCAAAATTCACCCACAGATCCCCGACCCAACCGAGAATAACCACCAGCGAATTCAACAAGAATGATATCCAATAGCCACAGAAAGCCCGAGCTGATAATCCGTAAGTGCACAGAGAGCACTGCAAGCGATGAATCAAAGAATGAGCGGCATTCAATTCCATACTCTGAGCAGCCCAGGTCGCGTGGCCGTTGAGTAGCACCTGTACCGACTCTGCATTAAACTAATGCTGCGGATACTGTTACACTGAAATGTAAATCACTCTGTTCGTCACTGCCTACATCGATAGTGCCGTTCAATACAACCCGGGAGCACCCCATGAGTCGCTTACTGCTGTTCGTGATCGCACTGACCCTGACTGCCTCGGTACATGCGGAAGATTCGACTGAAGACGACATCAGCCTGTTCTCTTTTGACGACCACAGCATCCCGTGGAAATCGAACCTCAAGCTGACGATGACGCCGCCGCAGAAGCACCCGAACAATCCGCTGATCCCCATCGGTAAAAAAGGATCTTGCGATGAAGGCGGCGTGCAGTTCTACGGTTCGATGATCGAGCACGAAGGAAAATTTAAACTCTGGTACGTCGCCCTCGATGATACTGTTTTCAAGAGGGCGTACGCAGGTCTGCGCGTTGCCTACGCAGAGAGTAACGACGGCATTCATTGGACCAAACCGAATCTCGGGCTGGTCAATTATCGCGGCAACACCAACAACAATCTGGTCGCCGTCGACCCTCCGGACGCCTGCACCATCCACTTGATCGTGCTCCACGAAGCCGACGATCCCGATCCGTCACGCCGCTTCAAGATGATGATGAATGTGCAGACTCGTCTGGCCGAGAGAAAGCAAAACGTCGCCACATCGGTCGCGTTCTACAGCGCAGACGGGTTGCGTTGGCGAGGTGCGACGAAGATGGAGTTCCAGAACGGCCAGATCAAAGATGAGTACCGCACCATGCCACCTGTGCATTTCGAGCAGGGCGGACTGTTTCGCTGGAAGGGAATGTATCACCTCGCCGGTCAACAGGTCACTCCCTGGGTCTATCAGCCTGATGGCAAAGTGGCCGGGCGGGTGATGACAACCTACCGCTCGCCAGATCTGATTCATTGGCAGGAGGCACCCGCGTTCGGTTTTATGCGCGGCACCGCCATCGGCATTCCCGGTAAACCCGCCGAAGATGAGGAAGCGCATTTACCCTCGTCGGTCTGGCATCGTAACAACGTGCTGCTCGGCGTCTACGGTATCTGGAGGGGCGGTCCCGAGTGGAAAGATCGCATCATCGATCTCGGCCTCAATATCAGCAACAATGGCATCCACTTCCGCGAACCGATCCGCGACTACGTGCTCATCAAGGCCGGGGCAGTGGGCGAGTGGGACGTAGGCGGGCTGCTCCAGGGACAGGGCTTCGCTCATGTCGGCGACGAAACCTATATCTACTACGGAGCCTGGGATCTGACAGTGGCCCCGAAGTTCCCACCGCGTGGCGGCGTCGGAGTGGTGAAGATGCGACGCGACGGCTTCGGTTATTTATCGCGAGTCGACCAAAGCGCCAAGGCAGTTTTTAACACCACCACGATCCATCCCAAACAGAAGGGAGTCCGCCTGATCGCCAATATTGACCATGCGAATGCCGGAACCCCGCCGATCGTCGAGCTGATCGATGACCAAGGCAAACCAATCGCCAACTATTCCGGCAAGTACGCTGCGAAACTCAACAGAAACGGCACACGCCAGAAAATCATCTGGCCCACCAAAAACAGCGCCGACATTGCCTTCACCGAACCATTCTCAATTCGCGTCACACTCGCGAAAGATAGCAACGCTCACATTTACGCGCTCTACGCCGATCAGAACTGAGCGACTTGTGCTATTCCACATTGTCACGGGCGCAAACCCATTTCGCTCACAGCAATGTTCGCGAAATGCGGAGTTTTTTCCAGCTTGGTTCAACTGTCGGATCGGCAGTCAGAGGGGATTCGGTGCAGGTGCGTCGCCGGCCCGTCGGTGCTTTGATTTGACGTATGTCGTCGTTTATCGCGGAATGTCGATTGCAGGTTCCTCGATCCGCTTTCTTATTGGTTTCCCGTTTTTGGGCTCGTTGACTTCCAAAACCTGTTCGAATAGGACCGGCGACTGAAGATCGTCACTTGTATTTCCGATGCCAGTGAATTTCAAATTCTCGATGTAGACGATCCATCCTTTGGGGTGGGGTCGCCCACTACACGCCTTGACCGCCCGGATGACGTGCTGATATCGCAATGCCATGTCGGCATCAATCACGACTGCGAGGTCTTTGATTATCGGATTCCCCGGTTTGCCGATAATTTTCAGGATTTCGTGATTCAGCCCATCGAATGCCTGATTGTCGTTTCCCAACTTAACCTGTCCCAGCTGCAGCACCTTTAGTGAGCCATCGGCGTTCGCCGTCAATCGCACCTCGATATCAGGAAAGGTACCATTGGACGGGGTGCCCCTCTGTGGTGGGACGTGAATGAAAAACTCACGCGGGGCAGCGGGTTTGGAATCTGACTCCGGCATGACCAGTCGGACTTTCTTAATTCGGTTAACCCATTCTTCCGTTTTCTCGTCATGATGACCGGCGCATAAAGCGATTGCGCGATGGACAAACTCAAACCGGAGCTGTTCGTCGGCCTCGATATCAACCATCCATTCGCTAGCCTCTGCTCTCGCCTTGTTCTGGGTGAATTCTGCAACGGCACTCTCGAATTTTCGAAACGAGTTGTCATCATTGCCAATGTTCTGCCCGTTGAGGGTCACCTGTTTGAGACTGCCATCCTCGTTCGACGCGAGATGCAACTGCAAAGGCCCATCGGGTTCTTTGGATGTAGCCGGGCCGCACCCCACGCAGGCCAATAGCGATAGAATTGCGAGACATCTCAATTCAGCGTGCATGCGTGTCCTCTTTGGGAGATCGGCTGTCATCGAAACAGGCTATAGTTGCGCACAGCGATCATCACTAGCCGGGATTTCCCATATGGGTTGAGCCTGGAACCGATCCAGACTCGTAACCTTCGATATTGTAACGCCACCACCTCCCCAAAGGCTAACGTGTATGTATTTGTTGACATTTTTCCCGTCTTCCAACCCGAGCGATCCGGGAAGGGGCCAATTGGAGCGTTTTCCATAGGTCAGCGTGTGTTCTGCGCAGATCGTCTCCATGAGCAATCCCGTTTTCCACTATTTGATTCACTCCAGCTTCGCCTCACGCTCGCGAACGATAGCAACGCTCACATCTACGTCCTCTACGCCGATCAGAACAATAAAGAGGAGAGACAATAACGAGGTCAGGACTGGATGTTACAGTCGTGGCGTTAATTGCTTTTTTTCGCGACAGTTAGGTTCACTGTCAATGAACTATGATGCCGGGCGATGTCGTGCTCTTTTCCTTCAAAAGTACCGCTGTGCTCTGGTTCATCGACGCTGGTTCTCATCGAATGAAAACCACTGGCCAACGGCTTGAAACGCACGCGGCCCTCTTCGTCGGTGGTGAGATTCTTATTCAACCCGCCGGCGCCCCGTAATTTAAACGGACGCCCGGCAGCCGGCTTACCTTTCCAGAGAACTTGAATTTCTACGCTATCATCTGAAAACGTTGGTACGATATCCAGGTCTAATTGCCTGGCCCGCGCCAATGAGTTTTTGTCTTTTAACGAATCCGCTTCAATGTGCTTGCCGTAATAGTGCAACAGCACATCGGTTTTGCCATAACGGTAAACGCCCCATTTGCAGAAACTGTCGATGCTTCGCGGAGCAGAAACTTGCAGCTCGCTTGCTAACCAACGCTTGCCAGGTTTTTTGACAACCGACATTTTCAACGGTATCGGTTTATTGTTTTTAATTGTATGAACCCAGGTGGTACCTCGTTCGATGAAGGGATCTAAATATTTACCATCACCGGGACCGGGCCCCCCTTCGAAAAACAAGTTGGCTGTACCCCGATCGCCAGATTTTGTATCGACATTGATCCATAGATAATGGGCCGACGCCGATGAGAATAATACGGCAAGATTGATCGCACAGGCTAATGAGATTTTTCGAAGCATGGTAAGGTCTCCATAATTGAAAAAATTACTCAACCCGACAATTCTCATTTGGGTTGAAGTGAGTAGAGCAAACAAAGGTTCCAGAAACAAAATAAACCAAACGGATGCCGAACTGACTACCGTCAGAAAGTGCATCACCAGGAGCACCCCCTAGGGTAACGAAAAATGGACTGGCAACACAGGAATACATCAGAAAAAGAGATAAGCCCGAATAAAATCAGGACCAATCGCAGCGAGCAGGGATCTGACAGTGAAATAGAACGATCCACAAAGATCCGATTTTCAGTTCGACAGAGATTGAGAGATGAATTAACATTCAGACGAACACATTAATAGCTTCCTATCCCCTGAAGACGACTTCGAAGTTCATTCGAAGCGATCCGACTTTAGAATACAGGTCACCCAGCCGTGATAAATAATATTGACGAAGAAGCTCAGAAAAAAACTCAAGCACTTCAAACATTGTTTATGTCATGCGATGACGGCAATTCTCACGAAGGCAAAGATGAGAAAATACTCTCCATTCAAAACTGGCTTTGCCAACATCCGTATGAAGTAATTAATTCGATCAGAAAAATTCAACTAACAAAATACGATATTGGCATTGTGAGCGTGATTGAGCATATAGGTTCTCCCACTGCCGATAAGTGTGCTCGCCAACTGCTAGAATTACTGGTCGATTTAAATCACCCAGTATATAAGCCAGCTTTATCAGCTGTTTTCACTCTGAATGAAGAGCCAATCATCAAGGCTATTGAAGACCTGATATATGATGAGTGCTTCCGGGAAGTTGATGCATTCTGTTGGCACGTGATTCAAGCTCGACCAGACTGGCTGCAAAAAATGAAACCATATTTAGCCGACGCGATTGAAAGGACAACGTATTATGCTAATGAATCAAATATGGTTAACTTATTGAACGAATTAGAAAGTGATCAACAGGGGTAGGCCCGAATGCTATTCGGGCCGAGCGCAGCAAGCAGGAATCTGACAGAACAGCAGAACAATCAATAGAGAGTGTCCTGTTTTCGTTAATGAGAGATCGATTCTTTCTATCTCAATCGACCATATTTCCTGACAGTTTTCTGTTGTTAAACAACAACCCCGAATTTCATTCGAGGCCACCCGACTCAATACTTTTCGTGTTTTTCGTGGTAGTACTTTTTCCCAACTTCTAACAGCCAGGTGTCACCGTTGGCTCGCCCAACAGCGATTAGAGAAACCACACCGCGCACAAAAAAACCCTGTTATGGCAGCACGCCATAACAGGGCTCAACTTAATTCAATCAGACTTCTAGTCCTTCTTATACTTGGGTGCTTTGCCCAGTGGATACAGATCCCATTTTCGGACCCACATCTCTGCCATTTCGGTCTGGACCAGCAATTTACCATGATCGGGTTTGGCGTCGGAACCAGCGTTCACAACGATACCATTCACCAGATATTTAATGTTACCACCATCACAGATGACGTCCATGCGTGTCCATTCGCCTAAGGGACTTTCGACATCATCTTTGCCACGGAATCCGATTTTGTCCGCCCAGTCAGGATCACGGCCCCACCAGTTGATGCGCCCCGAACTCAACGTGATTTCCTCGCCCCCTTTTTTCCAGACCTTCTCACCATCTCGGTCTTTGGTAATCGTGGTCGTCAGTGAAGTCGGAATCGGTTCGCCGGTCTTGGGGTCTTTGCCCGTTAAGACCAGAATATCACCCACGCCCCCTTCAATGATTTGTGCTTCAATCGATGCCATCCACGTGTTTCCATATCCACCATCGGGACCATGACAATGAAACAATACGCCGGAATCACGGGTACGGTCTTTACGAGCGCCCCACGTCTTTTCACCCCATTTGAATTCAATCACCATGTGGTAATCGCGATAGTCTTTCTTCGTGATCAAACCACCATATCCATCGCCGGAAATATGCAGCATGCCATCTTTCACTGTAAAGATCTTACGCGGATCTTCGTAGGCCGTACCACGATTCCAGACATACAAACCATCCAGGTTCTTGCCATTAAACAGCTTGATCACACCATCCTTGGGAGCCACCACTTTTTCACCGGCTTCTACATTGACAGCAAAAACTGCAGCCAGACAGAAGCAGGATATCATGAGTTGTCTTTTCAAATGCATTGGAGCTTTCCTGATCTAGAACGAAAAGTAATTTCTTTAATAAAACTAAATTATGGCATCCAACAACTCTCCGCAAGAAGGAACACGAAAAAAGTCCCTATTCAGCCAAAAATAGAACAGAGTGTTCATACCCACTACGGTTGTCCTTTGACCGGAATCAAAAGTCGGCACGGTATCGTCGCTGGAAGGAGCGAGCAGAGAGAGTTTTCAGTCTCAGTGCGTTACGAGCGCGTCGCAACCGCGGCGGCATCGTGGGGATGCAGGCTTTCCAGATGATTGATCTCCACGCGAAAATCCTGGACACCTTCATATTGTTCTAACGCCGCCTTCACTTTGCGGGCCGCGTCTTCGCAGAACATCAGGTTCGCACCATTCAAACGGGCAAACTCCTGCTCATCTTCACGTTTCACCGCGGTCTGGACCGGCGTGGCAATTACATGTTCGAGATAATCAATCAGAGATTCGATCGGAAAATCTTCCAGTTCGCCGTCTAACCCCACCAAAACATCCGCGTGGCTTCGCTGACTGTGAGGCACCGCCAGAATCGCTTCCTGGGTTCCCAGCCACTGAAAGACCTCATCATGAGAAATTTCGCTACGCTCACCAAAGGCTTTCTCAAATGCCTGCTGAATGAGCTGCCGCGATAATGCCGCCGAACAGGGACAGGCACTCGAATAGGTCAGGCGAACCTGCATCTGATGCTGAAAGACTCCGTCGCGGTACGCACTATGTATCTTAATGGGATAGGCACGCCAGCCCGCATGATCGGAGAGCAAGGCCGGCCGTTTCAGCGAGTGCTCATACGACAGCGTTAAAAAACTGTTCGCACTCATATCCTGATGAGTTTGCACAAAATCTTTCAGAATGCCATTCACTAAAGGCAATGAAAGCTCGGCATCGGCCAGACGCTGATTCAAACTCAGAAACAGCCGGGACATATGAATGCCCTTGACGTTTTCATCATCCAGGCTGACGGCAGCATCCGCCCGCGCCGGTGTACGAAAGATTTCTCCTGAAGCATCGCGAAGTCTGAGAACAAGCTCCACACCAGACATACCAACACGATCAAGCTTGCCTCCCGTTTGAGGAGTCGTCTCATTCGCCACATCGGGCATCATTGAGGGCAGGGAAGAACCAACGGATTCAGAAGAGGAAAGCGGATTTCCAGCCTGATCGACAGCCCCCATTTGCTTGAGGTTAAGTACATCGGAAACAAATTCAAACATCTTTCACTCTTTCGTCGCTATGTCTCAAGTGAAATTCAGATTTCACACAAGTTTCTTCAAGGCATCATCAAACGTCATTCCTGGTCAATACTATAACAAATGAACGTGCTTATAACATTTAGTCATGAGGATTCTTTTTTCAAGTATCAAAATAACATAATTACGGCATTTTCCTCGCATTAACTCCCTTTAAGACCGGGAATTAGTGATTATTTACTGATTCAGAACCAGACGGCTCTCTTTTTTTCCTGAGACGCGGGCCAGACATTTGATTTCCCACTGACAAAACACGCGAGTTCAATCAGAACGTACCCTGGTTCTGAGAATCACTCACTGCTACCAAAGGATGAAACGAAATACATCAGCAGGAAATCGGAATCATGATCCAATTATTGAATTTTGTAACTGTCTGAGGAAATGGAAAGTTTGGAGGTCTTCTGCCAGCCGGAAGGGGGCTGTAATGTTTCGAGGGGAATCCGCGGTGCTGACTGCCCGATGAATCCAGGCTTTTTCAGGGGTGTATACAGCGAAGCCTGTTGGATATTCAACTGATTCACCTGCTGCGTCAGATAACTTGACAGGCGATTCGTTTCCGAATGTTGTGGGTTGAGTGATAAAGCCTGAGTGACCGACTGATACACTTTCTCCATTTCATTCGCCTGTAGACTGGCATAAGCCATACGATACCAGTCATCGGCAGTGGCGTCTGTTCGATTCTTCAACGCCAGTTCCAGGGATTTAACCGAATCGTTCCAGCGCTGCTCTGCACCATAGGCGACCCCCAGTAACCAGCGTGCTTCTGCGCGCTGCTCGATTGTGGCTGCGGTATTGTGACAGATCGGACGCAGGATGGGTGTCGCACGGTTCGGTTCCCCTATCTTGATTTGCAGCTCGGCAAGCTTCAATCGGGAAACCAGATTATATGGCTCCACCTGCAGGACACGATGATAGGTCTCGACGGCTGCGGAATTCAGGCCTGCCAATTCTTCCAGCTCACCCTTGAGTAGCAGGGCACGTATATTAACAGGATCCAGAGTTAAACCCAGCTCCAGATTTTTGAGTGAATCGGTATACTGTTTTTTCTCACGCAATAAATAAGCCAGATCAATATAAGGTTTCGGATCATCTGGGGTCAGCACCATCGTCTTTTTTAACTGTTGAATGGCCTCTTCCGAATAGCCATTGTTAATTAAAAATTCAGAGAGCTGTTTCCGGACTCCCGCATTATTCGGGTTCGAAGCTACAGCCTGCTGCAACAATTCCGCCGCCTGTTCCTGACGACCGCTCTCAGAAGCAACCCGTACCTGTTCCACAAGATCCTGAGATTCATTATCCAGCACAGCCATCTTCTGTTTCCAGCTGCTACACCCGGCACACATGCCCAACAGAAGCGCCAGACTCAACCAGCGCCGGATCCAACTTCGACCCATACGCAGCGCGCATCTCCTCCCACAAAGATCCCGCAAGCGGAATCGGTTCACTGAAAATAAATTTTCAGAACGATCTCTCATGAGAGTGACAATTTTTCCTGCAAGAAATGACAGAAACTTAACTCTGGATCTGAAGAGGCTGGATTCAGGATCGAAAGGACTGGCTTCAGGTCCCGAAATTTAACATTTTATTGATTTTCAGGGTAGAGGAACTCACCTCGGCTCTTCAGATCCAATGTGGAAACTGCATTCTGACCCGACACAGGCATCGCTGACGGAATTCCAATTTCGTTCTCGTTAAGTAAGTCATTACAACACATCAACTTATCATCATTCATTGATCTTTCAACTGCTCGAAAACCCATAGAGAACCATGTACACCTTAAAATCAGCTATAAACCTGAAAATCTGGCGTTTGGATAAATTGGATACAATTGAGAATTCTTATGAATTATCGCTTAAAAACTTAGTTTATCCGACCCAACCAACAATCCAAATCATTGACATCGGTACGATCCTAAGGGTACAAAAGAGTAACTAATGGATTAGCTGATTTACGCTTCCGGTTGAACCAGAAGAATAGAGAATTTGGCGTAATGGACTGCGTCTTCTTTCGGCATAGCTCACTGCCCCCGGGTCGTGCCATTGTCTAGCTACATTAAAAAGGTCGAATGGATGATGAGTCTGATCAAAAACATGAATCTGAAAAAAGTTTGTCTGATGGCCGGTTGCTTGCTGACCATCGGCATGGTTTCCCTCTCCGAATCCAACGCGGGTGCCGTTCCCTGGACATTCAACGCCCTGTTTGGGCCCGCCCAAAATGGTCCAAGGGCATACCAGGCTGGTTACGCACCTGTACCCCGTTCCTATACTTCCAACTATGGTGGGGTTGCCATGGCCGGGGCAACTAACACATCATTCTATGGACCCACGACAACATACTATGGACCAAGAACAACCTACTACTCACCTGCCAGAAACAGAGCACAGGCCCGACGCACTTCGCGCGCCGCTTATCGCTGGTATCTCCTCAACAACCCACAAGTTGTTGGTGTGAACTACGGCAGCTTTTCCGGCGGGAATTCCTATCAATTTGCTGGTGCCGCTTATGGACCGGGTTGCTGTTCTCCCTGTGGTCTCAGCGGCTGTTCTACTGGTAATTGTGCATCGGGAGGTTGTAGCACCGGTCAATGCGGAGTCAATTATAATTCCGCTAGTTCCGCTCCCACCACGGGCTCTCCCATTCCCGATCCGAACTCGGGCAAGAAAGTTCCTGTGCCACGTGATGTCGAAAACACACCGCCGAAAACATTTGCCGATGAGCCAATGATTCCCGGTAAAACAAAATCGAATGTGGAAGATTCCGGCTTTGGCGCACGTAGCTATGAAAAAAAACCAATGCCCAAAAGTGATGCCGAAGATCTCTTTAAACAACCTCTCAAACGAGATGCAATAGAAAAAACGACTCCCGGTTCAACACTGCCACCGAATAATTTCGGTACAGAAAAACCAAAAATCGGTACCGATAAAAAATCAGAAGACCTGTTCGGACCATCTGGTACAAAAACTGACGCGTTCAAAGTAACTCCGGATGGAAAAATTCCCAAGACGACCATCCCCCAGAAAAAAGCGGCTCCTACCAAGAAACCTGCTGAGAAAACTCCCAAAGCAGAACAGGAAACAGGGATCCCGCAACTCAGAGTACAGCCTCTGAATCTGGACCAGAAAATCACATGGAAATCGGCAACCAGATCAGAGCGATTAACCATCAGGGCTCATTTTTCTGCTCCCGTTATCGCCAAGCAGAATGTTCCCTCGAATTCGGGTTGGTTTGCAATCACCGATTCCCAGAAAATCGCCAGTAAATAACGGCTGACGTTTTTTAGAATCCATTAAGTGCAAGAGCATTCGTGCCTTGCACTTTTTTTATGCGCCAATCCCGTTATGGTTATAGTAGGATGAGAAGGAATGAAATCGTTCCAACCATATCGTAAGCCAGACATTTGGTAAGTTTGTAAATTTGGAATCGGAATATGCAAAACGCAGAAGTGGCACGCCAGTTTGAGGAACTGGCAGACTTACTGGAAATTCAGGGAGCCAATCCGTTTCGTTTGCGCGCCTATCGCAACGCAGCCCGCACACTCTCAGGGCTTCCCGATTCGATTCAGGACATCGCCAGGAATAATCCAAAAGAATTACTGGAGTTGCCAGGCATCGGAAAAGACCTCGCATTAAAAATTGAAACCATCGTCGAAACAGCAACCTTACCTCAACTTGAAGAACTCAAAGAGGAAATCCCAGCTGACGTAGTTCGCATGCTCGATATTCCCGGCATCGGTCCCAAAAAAGTCGCCTTTCTTTTTTCGGAACTCTCGATTCACTCTCTCGACGACCTCAAAGCGGCTGCCGAAAACGGTGTCATCGCCGAACAAAAAGGCTTCGGCAAAAAAACAGAACAAATCATCCTCGCTGGACTCGAACATCTCAGTCAGGCGGGAAACCGCGTCAGACTCGCCGATGCGAAAGCGCAGTCAGACGAAATCATTCACGACCTGGACACTCTGAAATCAGTGCTGCAGATTTCCGAAGCGGGCAGCTGTCGCCGTCGTAAAGAATCAGTGGGCGACCTGGATATTCTTGTCACTTCCAGTCAGCCAAACGAAGTCATGGATGCCCTGGAAAACCATGAGCTCGTGAAAGAAGTCCTGGCCCGCGGCGAGACAAAACAGCGCGTCCGCTTGAATTCCGGATTGGAAATGGATTTACGCGTGGTCCCCGAAGAATCGTACGGCGCCGCCCTCCTCTACTTTACCGGCTCGAAAGAACACAATATTGTCCTCAGACGCCGCTCACAGGAAAGAGGCCTCAAACTCAACGAATATGGCCTGTTTCGTGAGGAAGAACTCGTATCAGGCAGGACCGAGGAAGAAGTCTTTCAGACCCTCGATCTCCCCTGGATTCCACCCGAAATTCGCGAGAACAGAATGGAATTCGAAGCCGCCGAGAAAAATAAATTGCCCGAGCTGGTTGAACTCGAACAGATTCGTGGCGACTTGCACATGCACACAACGGCCACCGATGGAACGGCTTCGATCCTTGAAATGGCGGAAGGTGCCAAATCCAATGGTTTACAATACATCGCCATCACCGACCACTCCAAACGCGTTACCATGGCCAACGGTCTGGATGCCACACGATTGCGTGCCCATTGGAAGGAGATCGAAAAAGTACAGTCACAAATCTCCGGCATTCAAATTATGAAAGGCATCGAATGTGATATTCTCGAAGATGGTACCATGGATTTGCCCGATGATGTGCTGAGTGAAGCAGACTGGGTCATTGCCGTTTTGCATTACGGATTGAAACAACCTCAGAAACAAATCACACAACGCTTACTCAACGCCATTCGGAACCCACATGTTTCAATCATTGGACATCTATCAGGACGATTGATCGGCAAACGCCCTGGCGCGGATCTCAATTACAGCGAGGTCCTCAAAGCGGCAGCCGATCATGGCACGATGATGGAAATCAATGCGCATCCCATGCGTCTGGATATTGATGACATTCATGCCGCCAAAGCCAAAGAACTCGGAATTCCGATCGTAATTAATACCGATGCCCACAGTGTGAGAGGTCTGGAAGTCATGCAATACGGCGTCTATCAGGCGCGTCGAGCCGGACTCACCAAAAAAGATGTCGCCAATACAAAAACCTGGAAACAATTTTATAATTTATTAAAAACATCACGCTAAACTGTGATCCATTGACACTCTATTCCCGTTGTCGTTTTCAACCACTGTGTCTCTCGAGGAACGAAATTGATGTCGAATTCACTGGATCTGCTGATTCGATCAGGAAATCCCTTTATCTCCATCGAAACGCTGGATGAACAACGCGCGTTGAAAGTCGTTCAAGAGGTCGCACGGAATTTAAAAAAGCCGCTCTTTGAATGGTCGGCAACGAATGGCCTGTGCAAAACCGAAGGCACCACCCTCAAATCAGCAACAGTCCCGGGAGGGAAGCCGGAACAGTCGCTCAGTTTCATACACCAAAATACAGATGAAGATATTTTTGTATTCAAGGATCTCGGCGCCTATTGTCGGGACAACGTCGTCAATCGCATGATGCGCGATCTCATGGAAACCTGCCGAACTAAAAAATCAACGCTCATTCTGATCGATGCCTTTCCCCTGCCCGACGAGATCAAACGTTTCACTGTTCGTTATGAACTGGGCTGGCCAACCACCGATGAATTATCTGCCGTCATCAAACAGACCTTCATCAAAATCAGGCAGGAGAGCCATGAAGAAATTACCACCAAACTCACGCGAAGGGAAATGGAACAACTGGTACTCACGATGCGCGGACTCAGTTGCAGTGAAGTCGAACGCGTTATCAGCTCGGCCATTCTTCAGGACAATGATCTCAATGTGACAGATTTACCACACATCATCGAAGCCAAAAGAACCTTGCTCGGTTCGACAGGCTGCCTGGAATCCATCGGCGTTGACGTCAAACCGGATCAGGTTGGTGGACTCGGGAAATTAAAAGACTGGCTGAAACTGCGCCGTGGCGGCTTTTCCAGAAAAGCACAAGAGTATGGACTGGAACCGCCGAGGGGAGTGCTCATGCTGGGCGTGCCCGGCTCCGGAAAAAGCTTGTGTGCCAAAATGGTCGCCTCCGACTGGAATATGCCTTTGCTGCGCTTAGACCCGGGCATGCTTTAGCAGAAATTTATTGGTGAAAGTGAAAGTCAGTTACGACAGGCACTCTCACAGGCAGAATCGATGGCACCGGTCATCTTATGGATCGATGAAATTGAAAAAGCATTTGCCTCGGCTTCTTCCTCGTCAGCCGACGGCGGATTGTCCAAGCGCATGTTTGGAACACTGCTCGCCTGGATGCAGGATCATCGACATCCAATCTTTATCATCGCCACCGCAAATGACATCTCCGCACTACCCCCGGAACTCATGCGAAAAGGACGCTTCGATGAAGTCTTTTTTGTAGACCTGCCCGACTCCATCGCCCGCGAACAAATTCTCAAAATTCATCTCCAACGACGAAACCGGGACGCAGATCAGTTTGACATTCGTTCCCTGGCTGCCACCGCAAAGGAATTTACGGGCTCCGAGCTGGAGCAGGTAGTCATGTCCGGTCTCTTCGCCGCGTTTTCTGAAAATGCAGAACTGGAAGACCGTCACATTGCCTCCGAAATTCAGAAAACAAAACCTCTCGCTGTTTTAATGAAAGAACGCATCACCGAATTGCGAAACTGGGCTAAAGATCGTTGTGTCTCCGCTAACTGAATACACATTCGAATGCCGCGTCAATCCCCGTCCTGAATGTTGATTTTTCGCAACATCTAAGCAGAACTTCTGTTACTTTTTCAAAATTTCAGGCGAAAAGCTATTTCTTGAATCAACGAGTTGAAAATCCACGCTGAATGCGGGACAATTACACACAGTTTTATGCGCACACCTTATTTCAAGCTGAGGATATTTATGATCTCACCCAACACGTTCCGAAGAGTATTGTATTCCGTTCTGGGTCTTTCACTGGCCATTTATGCCTGCACAGTCCAGGCGGCAGATGAGTCCACGAAAACGAATGAAGTCAAAATCAAAGACATCACACTCAAAGTTCCCGCGAACTGGAAAAGTGCTCCCCCGTCAAACAGTCTTCGACTCGCACAATTTGAAATTCCAGCGGTCAAAGGAGATAAAGAACCAGCCGAACTTGTCATCTCGTCGTTCGGCGGAACCGGTGGCGGAATGGCTGCTAATATCTCACGCTGGGTGGGTCAGTTTGCTGCCGGCAAAGATCGGAAAGTGAAAGTCACACAAGGCGAATCCAAATTGGGAAAATATGTCTTCGCCGACCTGAGTGGCACCTATAACAAATCGATCGGACCTCCCTTCCTCAGAAAAACAAAAGCTGTCCCTGATTCTCGGATGTTAGGCGTGATTCTCGCAGTCGAAGGCAAAGCCTATTACTTCCTCAAGCTGACCGGTCCCACAAAAACTGTCTCAGCAGCAGCAGACGAATTCCGCGCTTCTTTTGGAGCCAATGCCAAAGAGGAAAAGCCATTCGAACAATAACGAATGGCTGATTGTCGATCCCGGTCGGGATAAATCGCCCAATCGATTTAATGAGGTTTGTTAACCAGGTACGTTCCCAGCACTAAAGTCTCCCTACATCATGATCTGCCCTCGAATACAAGCACTCCGGTTCAGAGTTTGTTTACACCTGACTGGTTTCATTGTCGTATTTCTCACACTCATGATGGCCGGGAGAAATCTGGCTGCAGAGGAAATTGATCCGGAAGAAGACGATTACCCGCCGGGACTGCTGGCCACGTATCAGTCCGGTGAAAAACGCATTCAACGCATTGATCCGGATATCGCCTTTAACTGGGGCGCCAGTCAGCCGCTTCCCCAATTCACAGCCAAGAACGATGCAGCCAAGAATTTTTCAGCTGAGTGGACCAGCCTGATTCTGGTGAAACAACCAGGTAAATACCAGATCTCTGCGTATCTCGAAGGAGAGATCAAGGTCGTCATCGATGGCAAAACCGTGCTCGAAGGGAAACGCGACACGCCCGGCTGGGTCGTGGGCAAAAAGTACGACCAGAACTTTGGGGAATTCGAGCTGCAAGTCTCCTACAAAAAAATATCGCCGCAAGCCCGCGTACAGTTATTCTGGTCTTCGAACCTGTTTGGACTGGAACCCGTTCCCGCGAGTCTCCTGTATCGCGAGGAGGGATCTCCCGACGTCGCACAGATTTCCCGTGGCCGAACTCACTTTGACGCCCATCGCTGCAATCGATGTCATCAGAGAGAGAACCAGTTGACCAGTCCTGCTGCTCCTGACCTCACATATCTCAAAACCGGTCTGAACCCCCAATGGCTGACCCGGAAAATTCAAAACGATGATTCCATCGCCGCCCATGCCAAAATGCCCTTCTTCGGATTTGATGAACGGGAAGCGACAGCCGTTGCCGCGTATCTGTTTGCCAATTCGAAAACCGCATCGCTGAAAAAAATCCCCGCTCCTAAAAAAGATAAAAAAACCAAAAAAAAGCCAACCCGCGATGAAGAACAAAGGCAAGGCGAAATCCTGATGCGTTCGGTCGGCTGCCTGGCCTGCCATACGATTCAAGGCAAAGGCAACCAGCAACCCTTCAGCGGAGGCGACCTCAGCAGCATAGGCGATAAACGCAATGCAGCCTGGCTCTATAACTGGCTCTCTGATCCTCAGAAATTAAACAAGGATCATCGTATGCCGGTCATCAAACTCAGTACAGGTGAACGTCGGCAATTGGCCTACGCCCTTTCTGAACTCAAACAGGCAAACATCCCCACCGGTAAAAAACCATCATCTAAGAAAAACCTGATTGCGGACGGCAAAAAACTGATCACCCAGGCGCGCTGTGCCGCCTGTCACACAATTCCGGGCATCGACAAACCAACACAGAAAATCGTCGATCTATCGAAAACAATTCAAAACTGGGACAGCTCCTGCCTGGCGGAAAAACCAGATCGGAAAAAAGGACGCCCCGCGTATCGCTCAATCGATCGCGCAGCCGTCAAAGCCTATCTCAAATCCAGTTTCGGAAAATTCGCTCCGGAAAGTAAATTCGACCGTGGTCGTTATGTGCTGGAACAGCGGAACTGCATTTACTGTCATGAACGGGACAAACATCCGGGCATCACACCCATTGCCGGCGAAATGGCCAAATTCGATCCTGCACTCGCCGGGCAAAGCCAGGCAATGATTCCCCCTGCTCTCACCGCTGTCGGAGACAAACTGAAACTCGAGGCACTTGCCGAAGCAGTCAGCGGCGAACAAAAAACAATTCGCATGCCCTGGCTCAGCGTACGAATGCCTCGCTTCCAGCACTCCAAAGCAGACAAACAAGCATTGCTCGATTATTTAGTCGCACACGACTACGTCCCCGATGAGGGGCCGCGCCAACCCGACTTCATGATCGATTCCTCCGATCAAAATAAAGCGCAACTCCTCATTGCCGGCCAAACCATTACCGGCTCCAAAGGTTTCAGTTGTATTTCCTGTCACGTGCTGGGTGAATATGTACCACGCAACGTCGCGCTCGGCACGCGCGGGTCAGACCTGCTGATGCTGGGAAAACGCATGCGGAAGGAATATTTCCTCCGCTGGGTGCATAACCCGCTGCGTATCGTGCCCGGCATGGAAATGCCCGCGTTGAAGAAAAGTGTTCCCAAAGTATTAGACGGCGACATCAATCGACAGCTGGACGCCATCTGGATGGGTCTGAACGATCCGCAATTCAAAGTTCCCACCAATCCCTCATCCGTGGAACAGTTCCTGACCGTCGCAGCCGGGGAACCCGCGCGCATCGTACGCGATGTCTTCACCAATCCCAAAGAAACCGGCGGCGGATACGTGGCACGTGCTTTTGCAGTCGGCTTTGATAACGGACACAACCTGCTTTTCGATCTGGATCACTTCTCACTCGTGCAATGGACACTGGGAGATCTGGCACGCCAGCGCACACAAGGCAAAAGCTGGTATTGGGACATGGCAGGCTCGCCCATTGTTTCCGGCTATGAACGAGGTCAAGACTTTGTGTTGGCCAGAACAGGTAAGGAGCCGATGCAGGTCGTCTATCCGCATCAGCAAAATGGCACATCGGGCACACTCCGCAATTACAGCTCGCATGGAAATAAAATCGTCTTAAACTATGAACTCACGTTTAAGGTCGATGACAAAATCACAAAAGTCGCTATCACTGACACCCTCGCAACACTTCCCGATCAGGCAAAGCAGTCCGGTTGGCAGCGAAACATTAAAGCCGACAATCTGCCTGAAGGGTACGACCTCTACGTCGGGCGCGTCAGAAATTCACAAAGTATCGGCGATCCAAAGATCACGAATTCAAATAATCCAAAAGCCAAATGGATGCACATCAGCGATAACAATTCGCACGAATACACGACCACCAGTAATGCATCCGGACAGGCCACACTCACTCTGAATTATCTCTGCAATCTCAAAGCAGACGCACTGCAAATCAAATCCAAACCCAAGCCAAAAGAAAAAGTGGAAACCGTCACCAGCGCCCCCGGATTTAATGGCGTGCGACTTCCACTCAGCCGTGCCATCATGCCCACCGCATTCGCCTGGCGCGATGATGGCACACTCGTTTTCACTTCGCTCAAAGGAGACGTCTATCTCGCCAGAGATACAGACGGTGATGGAATCGAAGACCAGCTGACCCTGTTCGAAGAAGGTCTCTCTGCCCCCTTTGGCATCGTCGTCGATGGTGGCGATTTGATCGTTTCACATAAACCGGAAGTCTTACGACTTTCAGATACCGACGGCGACGGTCGAGCAGACAGACGCACCGTCATCGCAACAGGTTGGGGATTAAACGACAACTATCACGATTGGGCCACAGGCTGCATCCGCGACAGTCAGGGAAACCTCTATATCGGCTTAGGCAGCGACTATGCACAGAAGGAACGCCCCGATCATCAGATTCACTGGCGAGGCAAGATTCTCAAGATATCCTACAACGGAGACATCACACCACTGGGACACGCTTTCCGCTATCCCATCGGACTCGCCATTAACTCGAAGGACGAAATCTTCGTCTCCGATCAACAGGGAGTCCAGAACACCTTCAACGAAATCAATTTCCTGATCCCTGGAAAAGCCTACGGCGTACGCAGCCAATCCGATATACGTTCGAAAGAAAATCTGGAAGAGACCAGAGCCGCCATTCAGGTCCCCCACCCCTGGACGCGCAGCGTGAACGGCTTAACCTGCATCCCGAAACAATTTCAATATGCCAGCCTCTTCGATCAGGGTCTGGGTTGCGAATACAATCATCGTCTGCTCATTCGCTTCACCACGCAAAAAGTAGGCGACTCCGTCCAGGGCGCCACCTATTACTTCACACGTGCCGACGTGCCCCCCGATGAGAAAAACTTCACCGGCCCCATGTCTGTCGCCATCAGTCCACGCGGCGAGATCTACGTCGGCAGCATCCACGACAGTGGCTGGCTCGGCGGTCAGAATACCGGCTCCATCACCAGACTCACACCCAACGGAAAACTACCCAACGGCATCAAAGAACTCCGCGCCACGCCCGACGGTTTCGAACTCGAATTCTTCAAAGCCATCGACGCGAAGAAGGCAGCTAAAAAAGACGCCTACACCGTCGCCGGCTACACCCGCGTCTGGAGCGGCAGCTACGCCAGCCCCGACAGCGGCCGTTACAAAGTCGAAGTGGAAGGAGTCTCTGTTTCAGATGACCACAAAACAGTCCGTCTCAAAGTCAACGAACTCAAAGAAAAGTTCGTCTACGAAGTCAACTGCCAACAAATCGGCAAACAGGGAAACACACTCTTCCCCGTGACCGGACACTACTCAATGAACCGAATTCCTAAGAATTAGATCCAGTCCAGGCGCACTATTCAGAAGATAAAAAAGTAGGGTGCGGACCCATGTGTCCGCCCGCCTGTAGGGCTTCGATTTGATATTTCACATTGGGTGGGACCGAATAATTCTTCTTAGCGACAAGACTCCCCGTTAAAACAAACCTGTGCCCGTCCCTTCAATTTCTTCAGGAATAATGAGACGTTCTAGCTCCGGAAGTTTAATTTTCCAGACATTGTCTTGATGCGTATAGGCATTAAATTCCAACATTTCCGGCAATTCAATCCCACTCGCAATCTTGGGCGGTGATTTTGAATCCAGAGGACCATCAGCGATAAAAGCATTCTTATGATAAGGAAACAGGAACGTGGTCGTTCTATCTTTCTTAAAATCATCACTCAAAGATCGTAATTTGGGAAGAGCATGAAAAAACACTAACTCTTCTCGTTCATGATTTAATACTTGACTGTAAACATTATTCGCTAAGTCTTTCGAAATTGATTTTAAACGATCTTTTCGAACCAGATAAATCGCAGGTAATATATAATGTCCCTCCAACATTTTGAGTGATGGTTTCATTTTTGCAGGATTCTCCGGCTTCATACCTTCAAATAGCATACCTAGAAATAAATTTGGAATATTACTTACCTGATTCTGATTATTGACAAGAGAAACACCACCTTGGTTCATACTCATATCGTTGTCATGTATATAAAGCCAGGTCTCCTGTTGAATCACGCGTGTGCTTTCGAACAGAACTTCACCTTCACCACTACGAGTTCGAAAGTCACATAACAAATAATAATTGTCTGAATTGATTCCCGCAGGCCAGCTCACTTGAAACTTCACAGGAACCTCTTCCGGTGCCGCAGCCGGACAAACGATTGTGGGGGAAGGAAAGCCTCGCCCGGGTAACACCATCAGATCCGATTGCTGATAAAATTCCCCACTCGACCAGCGAAAAAGTGAACCGCCTCCCCAGGGAGCAAGCAAATCCAAATCATATTTCCCCCAGGGAAGTTTTCCAAAATCAAGCTTTCCCGATTCATCACTGACAGCTTCGACTGCAAACGTTTCTAATTGTTTCCCACCTTTTGTCAGTTTTCCAATAAAACCAACAGCCGGTTTGCCATTTTTGTCATTTTGAACCAGCTGAAACACGACTTGATTCAATGATTCAGAAGCAGAGAGAGCTTGACTCTGCTGCCCCTGTTTGAGTTCATCCAACTCTTTCAGTATTTGCTGGTTGACCTCTCGATTCTCTTTCACCAATTCCCAGCCAAGGCCAACAATGGCAATACCGCAAACGGCCATCACAACAGAGGCACCGGTCATTATTTTTTTCGACATCGCATCTTCCTGCTTTGCATCGAATCAGAGTGAGTCCACGATTTTGACAAGATCGCAATCTGATATATTCCATGCTATCAGGGTAAGTCACTTTGTACACATTAATATTGACCAATGAAAAAAACTACACTCTTCCCCGTTACTGGACACTACTCAATGAACCGGATTCCGAAAGAGAAATTAATTTCCCCTTAGAAAAAACCTTGACCTGATCCCGCTCCAATGCTTCCCGTTAAAAGATACCAGTGCCAACACTTTCAGGAATATCTTTTTTTGCCAGTTCTGGTATTTTGATTTTCCAGACATTGGGCTGTTCTTTTAAAGCCGTATATTTCAGCAGTTCTGGTAACTGAGTGCCGTCGATATATTTATGGCGTGAAATCACATCATAAATATTGGCAGAATCAGAGGGGGCATCCTTCTTTTTGAAAGGCACAAGAAGCCTGGTGCAGGGAATAGTTGCAGGATTATTTTTACCCAAGCCACCCACGAAACTCAAATCCCTTCCGCCGTACTGATCGGTACGGTAAGTGTAAATCATGGCTCGGTCTTTGTCGTTCACTTCAAATTCCTTGAGAGAATTCAACTGCGAAAGTTTTTTCAAATCCTGCTTAGTAATCAGGTATATCACAGGCAGTTGATAGAAGTCCCCTTCGAACATTTTGATCGACGGTTTCTCTTTTAAAGTTTCGTAGTCGACGTCGATAAAATTCCCCTCTGCGTCCAATGGACAGGGAGTCACTTGATGATTACCGCTGATAATATAAACGCCTCTTTGTTCGCGTGGCTGATTCTGGTCCTTGAACCAGTAAAAACTACCGGCATTACGGGAGCTACTGAATTCATAAGTGGTGACGCCTCCCCCTGCCTGAAGCAATTTACGAAAGTCACATATTAATAACAGGTCATCCGATTTTTGTTTCTCCGACCAGTCGACTTGAAACTGCACGGGAACCTCTTCCGGAGCGGCAGCAGGACAAATAATTGTCTGACTATAATTCCGACCCGGAATCACTGCAAACCTTGAAATATGACAGATTTCACCCCAGGGAGACTTCAATGACAAATCATAGTTACCCCAGGGAAGTTTTCCAAATTCGAGTGCTCCCTTCTCATCGCTTGTTGCATTCAATGAAAAGGCGTCTGTGCCTACTTTGGTCAACCTACCGGTAAATCCAACAGCTGGTTTCTTGTCTTTGTTATCCTGAACCAGTTGAAATGAAATCAGGTTCATCGCTTCAGAAGTGGAGCCATCCTGCTGACTCGTTTTTAGATTTAATTGTTCTAACTGTTTGAGAATTTGCTGGTTGATATTAGACGGTTCAGCAGATTTTGCATCCATTCCGAATCCACCTGCCATCATTTCACCACCGCTCGATCCCATCGCTCCCATTTCCGAAAACCCCATTTCCATTGATGGTCGTTGCGATTCCGCCAGGATCTTTAATTCGCGTACAATCGCTTCATTGGTGCGCTGCAGGCTTTTTACCACAGTTGACTCGGCTTGTGGACGGTCGGCAATCACCGCCAGTTGTGCCAGCATTTTCTGATTGACGCCCTGACTCTCTCTCATCAGCATCCAGGCAATACCCACGACAGCAATACTGCAAACAGCCATCACCGCGGAAATACCGGTCATAATTCGTTGAGACATCATTCTCTCCTTCATCGCATCCAGCCAGAGTTGGCGGGCGATCTTGACAGGGTCACCAAATTGATTGATCACACGTTGTTTTGCAGTCTGCTCATCCGGATTTTTTAACAGTTCTCGATTCAAAGCACACACAAAATGATCCGTCAATTCATCGAGTATATCCTCCCGCAACGACGATGGTTCATCGTCGCGCTCCGGAGGAAAATCTTCGATACTGACTTCAGGCCAAACCACTTTGTGCCCCTAAAATACGGTCAATGGCAGAGGAAAATTGCTTCCATTCTTCACGTTTTTCGTTAAGAGCTTTCTGACCCTGAATCGTCAGCTCGTAATACTTACGCCGCCGTCCATCCACTTCACGCCAGAATGATTTCAACAGTTTTTTACGTTGCAGCTTATGCAACGCCGGATAAAGACTACCTTCTTTCAACTCGAATTCATTCGAAGAGCGGTTGGTTACCTGCTGCGTAATTTCGTAGCCGTAAGAAGGTCCTTCGGAAACCAGTTCCAGAATGAGCATTTCCAACGTGCCGGCAAATAGTTGAGGATTCATTTCTTTTCACTCCAATACATAGATTGACTACATATACTATATATAGCCAGACTATGCATAGTTTGTCAAGAAGAATTTTCGAGATTCCCAAATGGAGAAAGCAGAAAACCACAGCAAATTCCTGCTACCCTGTTAGCAACGGGTGCCACTGTCGGCTGGCCCGACAGTGGGCGGGATATCCATCCACACTTCACGACCACCCACGAAAATGAGAAAATCCGAGTTCATTTTGGGCTAAGCGCACCGAGCAGGAATACGTAGGGTGCACATCCGCTTGCCATCGATGGCTATTCAACCCGTCCGGCGTTGGCACAGAATTGATAATAGACTTCTTCAGCTTTCAACAACTGATCGATCTCCACCCATTCATCAACCGTATGTGCCTGTGCGATGGAACCGGGACCGAACACCATCGCTGGCACCCCTCCCTGATTCACTCGCGCTGCATGCGTACCATAGGGGACACCTACTTTTTCATGACCGCTCTCGATTGAATCAATGACTGTCAACAGACGGTCGCTCCATTCGCCGTTATTATGATCGGAGAGTGAAACACCCGTAATCCAGGGAGGCAGCATTTCGAAGTCGAACGGAAGATTTAGTTTCAGATATTCCTCGACCTGATTCATGACTTCGATTCCATCCTCGCCCGGAATCACACGTCGATCAATTTCAATCGTACAGAAGTCAGGCACAACGTTGACGCTTTCGCCCCCTTCAATCACTCCCACACTCAGCGTAGGAGGGCCGCATAGCGGATGCGCGTCCATTTGTGTCAACTCATAAGCATACGCCTGAAGTGCCCGCAGAACATCCGCCATCCGATAAATGGCATTGATCCCATCTTTCGGCTGAGAGCTGTGGCAGGCTTTCCCTGTAGTTTTAATCTTCCAGCGTGTCGCGCCTCGATGCGCCACCACGATATCCAGCATTGTCGGTTCGGCGACCAGACCCAGATCGGGGCGTTCTGTCAGAATCTTGCTCAGCCCAGAGGGTTCTTCCCACAAGCGGACAAGATGCTCGATCCCCTGCACAGTGGCTTCTTCATCGCAGGTACAGGAAAGAATCACATTGGCGGCATCAGGCGGGTTGTCTTGGACCAACCGCGTAAACGCCATCAGCATCGAAGCCATGCCCCCTTTGACATCACAGGCACCACGACCGTAAATCTTTCCGTCTTTTTCTGTGCCTTCGAACGCCGGAACAGTCATCCCGTCAGCGGGAACCGTATCCTGATGCACGTCCATCAAAATCGTCGGCACACCAGGCTTCAGTTTAGTGCGGGCGATCACATTATTGCGGCCGGGTACCACTTCGATCGACTCGTATTCGACTCCCAGCTCGGCAAAATAGTCACACAAAAACTGAGTCAGTTTTCCCTCGAAATAGATATCACCGGTAACAGCGCGACCCATGGGATTCACGCTGGGAATGGAAATCAGTTGTTTTAGCAGCCGAACGGCATCCATGGACAGTTAACCCTCAAATCAAGCTCGTTTTTTACTTTTACACGATATAGGCACAGATCAATTTACTTAGCAAGTGTCCCTCATGCGAAGCCTGATTTCTACTGATACGGCATTCCGATTCTTCAGAAGGTTGAATTTTATCCGTCGAAATGACTCTAATAGAGGATAATTACTATCCCCTTTGAAAGCTGGCCTCATTCTCCAAGGAGCCTCTCATGCGAAATATTCGGAACTGGACTGCCACTTCTGTCATTCTCCTGTTCATGTCTGCCACGACTCAAGCTGAAACAAAAACCGACATTCCCGGTATCGGCCCAGTCGGCAAACCGGTCAAACTGTTTACCGATTTTAAATTCACCGAAGGTCCCGCCTTCGACCTCAAGGGAAACCTCTATTTCACCGACATCCCTGACAATAAAATTTATAAGGTCAACTCGAAAGGAAAACTCTCTGTTTTCCTGGAACCCTCAAACCATTGCAACGGTTTGATGCTGGATGGTGAGAACGGCCTGCTCGCCTGTGAAATGGATGGACGACTCGTAAGCATCAATCTGAAAAACAAAAAAGTCACACCGCTGACCTCGGAATACCAGGGAAAACGCTATAATGCCCCGAACGATCTGGTCATTGATCGTTCAGGCGGCATTTATTTTACAGACCCCCATTTCCGGTCACCCGAGCCACTGCCACAAAAAGTCGTCGCCGTTTACTATCGATCTGCTGACGGAAAAGTCACACGCCTCGCCGACGATCTGAAAGCCCCCAATGGCGTCATTCTCTCTCCTGATGAAAAAACACTCTATGTCATTCCCAGTATGCAAAAAGAAATGTGGGCCTATCCGGTGACTTCGCCTGGAAAAATTGGAAAAGGACGCGTATTTTGCACTCTCAAACAGGCAGAAGGCTACAAAGAGCCCGGCAGAGGCGGGGACGGACTGACAGTAGATACCAAGGGAAACCTCTATATTACAACCGGATTAGGCCTCCAGGTTTACTCACCAGAGGGGAAACTCCTGGGGATCATCTCAGTTCCTGAAAAACCCGCCAATGTAACATTCGGCGGCAAAGATAACGCGAGCCTGTTCATTACCGCACGCAAATCGCTTTACCGCATCGATACCAAAGCGAAAGGACATCGATTTCCCGGTAAGTCATCCTGATTTCGGGAATCGTATTGAGACGACTTGTTACGTCTGTTTCGATAATACCTGAATCAGAATTATCTAAACGCTGGTCTGGCTGAAAAGCCGATATATAGACCAGCGTTTTTCTTTGGGAAGACCCGGATCAGCTACGATGTGGCTGTGACACGCTTCATTATCAAAATATTTATTCTGTTTATCATCTTCCCTACACGCGGGAATTGTGCTGGGTTTGCCTAGAAGTCATAATCCCATTTGCTGCTCGCGAAATATAAAAACAGCCTGTTACAGTCTGAAATCATACGTTTTTCCTATGACTCGGTGGGAGATTTGTGCCCGATGTCTATTGAAATCAAAGTCCCCTCTGTGGGCGAATCCATTTCCGAAGTCCAAATCGGAGCATGGCACGCTGAAGAAGGAAAATGGGTCGCTCAAGATAGTGAAATCGTTGAGCTCGAAACCGACAAAGCCACCTTCGACGTACCAGCGCCCCTCGATGGGATTATTATCGAAATCCTGAAGAAACCAGGAGAGACGGCAGCCGTCGGTGAAGTCATCGGCTATCTCGAAGAAGCCGAGAGGCCAGCGGGTACTGAAGATCCGACCCCCGCAAAAAGTCCGGCGAAATCAGATTCTGCTTCCGCTGCTCCGGCTGCTTCCGCAGGAAATGAAGCCTCTGCCGGTTCTGGGGAACGCGTCATGCCGGCTGCAGCCAGAGTGCTGGCGGAAAAGGGCCTCAGCCCCGCTGATGTGAAAGGCTCTGGGCCAGGAGGTCGTATTCTCAAAGAGGATGCACTTAACTACCAGTCCTCCCTCCCGTCAGATAACGGCGCCTTCCGCGAGGAAGAATTCGTTCCCATGAGCCCCATCCGTAAAAAAATTGCGGAACGACTTGTGGAAGCGCAGTCGAATGCAGCCCTGTTAACGACATTCAATGAAGTCGATATGTCGGCCGTCATGGATTTAAGAAAACAGTATAAAGATCTGTTCCTGAAAAAATATGATGTCAAACTTGGCTTCATGTCCTTCTTCATCAAAGCTGTCGTGGATGGATTGAATCTCTATCCACAAATCAATGCCGAAATTCGGGGCACCGATCTTGTGTTCCGCAATTACTACGATATCGGAATTGCGGTCGGCGGCGGAAAAGGGCTCGTTGTTCCGATTCTGCGAAATGCAGAGCGGCTCAGCTTTGCCGAAATTGAACTCATGATCAACGACTTTGGCCAACGCGCCAGAGTCAATAAAATCAGCCTTGACGAACTCCAGGGGGGGACATTCACCATCACCAATGGTGGCGTCTATGGCTCACTGCTTTCGACCCCCATCGTCAATCCACCACAGAGCGGCGTGCTGGGAATGCATGGCATTCAGGAACGCCCGGTCGCCATCAACGGTCAGGTGGTCATTCGACCGATGATGTATCTTGCACTGACCTACGATCATCGTGTTGTGGATGGAAGAGAAGCGGTCGTCTTCCTCAAACGAGTCAAAGAGGTCCTCGAAGAACCTTCACGCATGTTGATGGAAGTCTGAGAATCAAACTCGCATTATTGAGATTCGGAAAGGATTCCTGACACTTCAGGAAATAAGAGAACATGAACCACGATCTGGTTATTATCGGTGCGGGGCCCGGTGGTTATATTGCCGCCATTCGTGCTGCTCAACTCGGTTTGAATGTGGCCTGTATCGAAAAAGAACGCATGCTGGGCGGTACCTGCCTGCGAGTCGGCTGCATCCCCAGCAAAGCGCTCCTCGAATCCAGCGAACTCTATAAAGAAGCAGAACACAGCTTCAAAGACAGGGGCATTAACGTCGGCGCTTTATCGCTGGACCTTGCGAAAATGCTCAGTCAGAAAGACAGAACCGTTAAAACCATGGGGGGCGGCATCGACTCCCTGTTCAAGAAAAATAAAATCACACGCTACTCAGGCCATGCCACAATTACCGCACCCGGTAAAGTCAAAGTTGACGACGGGAAAGAAACAACAGAACTGGAAGCAAAACACATTCTGATCGCTACCGGTAGCCAGCCATCCACTTTACCGGGTATCGAATTAGATGGCGATAAAGTGGGCTCCAGCACCGAGGCTTTGAAATACGAACAGGTCCCCAAACATCTGGTGGTCATCGGTGGCGGAGTGATTGGCCTGGAATTAGGCGCCGTCTGGAACCGTCTCGGGGCCAAAGTCACCATTCTGGAATACCTGGATCGGATTTTGCCCACCACCGACACCGAAATCGCCAACGAAGCAAAAAAAATCTTCGAAAAACAGGGACTCGAATTTCAATTAGGCTGCCGGGTAACGGGCGTCAAAACGAACCGCAAAACCTGTGATGTAGAAATCGCGGACGGCAAACCCATTCGCTGCGATCGAGTGCTGATGGCGGTCGGCAGACGCCCGAATACCGATCAGCTCGGCCTCGACGACGTGGGAATTGTTGTAGATCAGCGCGGGTTCATTCCAGTAAATGCCCACTATGAAACAACCGTCAAAGGCATCTACGCAATTGGAGATGTGATTGGCGGCGCCATGCTGGCCCACAAAGCAGAGGAAGAAGGAGTTGCCTTTGCAGAACGTCTGGTAACCGGATACGGCCACGTCAATTACGATACCATTCCCAGCGTGGCGTATACCAATCCGGAAATTGCCGCGGTCGGAAGAACTGAAGAACAACTCAAAGAAGAGGGGATTGAATACCGAAAAGGCTCATTCCCCTTCCTGGCCAATGGTCGTGCACGTGCCATGGGTCAAACTGAGGGACGCGTCAAAATGCTGGCCGACAAAAAGACGGATCGCGTTTTAGGGGTGCACATCATAGGCCCCCGCGCGGGAGATTTAATCGCAGAGTGTGCCGTCGCAATGGAATTTGGAGCCAGCAGCGAAGACATTGCCCGTTGCTGCCATGCGCATCCTACACTAGCGGAAGCGGTCAAAGAAGCGGCACTTGCCGTTGATCGACGCGCACTTAATTTCTGAAATGCTTCATCACCACTGCCAATTTTCGAATTCCATTTTGCCTACGCCGGAAGAAAACCTGGCGCTCGATGAAGCTCTGCTCTATCAAATCAATGAACAGGATTCCGCAGGCTGCCTGCGGATCTGGGAAGTCGATCAATATGCGGTTGTTCTAGGCAGCTCAAATCAAGTCGCCGCCAATGTCAATCAGACCGCCTGTCAACAGGATCACGTTCCCATTTTCAGACGCTGTACAGGCGGCGGTACCGTTTTGTTGGGTCCGGGTTGTTTTATCTACTCCCTGTTTTTGCGAATCACAGACAAACAACATCTGGCCGGAATTGAAGCCACGACACAGGATATTTTACATCGCATACGCGATCACTTTAACGCCCGCCGCCCTGACTTGGATGTGGAACTCCAGGGAATCAGCGACTTAACAGTCCAGGGACAAAAGTTTTCTGGCAATTCACAGCGCTGGTTGACAACCACGCTCCTGCATCATGGAACCATCCTGTACGATTTTGACCTCGACCGAATTCCCCGCTATTTAACCAGCCCGGAACGGGAACCCGAATATCGATCTCAACGCGACCATCTCGACTTCGTCACTAACTATCCCCTCAGCCAGAAGGAACTCAATCAGGCCTTCATCGAAACCTGGAATGCAGATCAGGCAGAGCCCGTTCTGCCTGGAGAACGCGTCAGACAACTGGTCACAGAAAAATATGCGACGGAGAAGTGGAATCTCCGCCGCTAAAGAGATTGATGTGGCCATTCACAAAATGACGTGATCATTTTACGACTTCCTCGAACGGCTGCTCTTCATCTTCGACGACCGGTTTCAAAAAGTGATCTTCGATCACGCGCATTTTCTTCCAGTGTCCCAGCTGAAACCGAATTAAATATCCGATTCCCAATGCCGCGATGAAGGAAGTACAGGCAATCCAACTGCCAAACAATTTCACGCTCGCATCGGCATACATCCAGATCAGAATGGTAGGAATGACCATAATAGCCCAGCCCGAAATCAATGTATAAATCATGCAGAATCGAGTATCCCCGGCTCCACGAATGGCGGAACTAAAAACGACAGCCGCCGCATCGAAAAATGCAAATAATGCGGCAAAACGCAATAGCACAATGACCGTCTCTTTGACCTCCAGAAAATCCGCCGTAATCACTTCCGGTTCGTAAGGACTCAAGAGCAGTTCTGGAAACCCAACATAAACGGCGGCAAACAGCAACATATATGTCGCGGAAACAGCAAATGCTTTCCAGGTCGTGGTCACAGCCAATTGAGGTTTGCTTTCACCGACTCTGGTGCCCACCAACGTCATCACCGCAGTCCCGACCCCCATCATCGGAATAAATGCCAGAGAGTTCAAATTGAAGGCAATCGTTGTGGCTGCCAGCTCGACCTTTCCGATGCGTCCCACTAGAACAACAAATATCGTAAACCCGATGATGTCCACAAAATACAGCATCCCGTTTGGAAATCCATAACGCAGCAATCGCATGAAGAGCTCACGATTCCAGCGATAGTGATTGAACAATCCATATTCCCGTGCTTCATGCTTCAAATACATGATCAATATAAAAAAGACCATCGTTGACACGTTTGCCGTAACGGTCGCAATGGCAGCCCCTTTAATTCCCATCGCAGGAAATGGGCCGGCACCAAAGATCAAGCAGTAATCCAGAACAATATTCAGAACGACTGCAGAGAGATTCACCCACATCACGACCATCGTCTTGCTACGCCCTGTGTAAAAACAGGAAAGAACGGTGGAGAGCAAAGCGGGCCCCGTGCCCAGACAGACGATCGAAAAGTAATCAACCTCCAATGATTGCACCTCGGGAACGTGACCAATCCAGTAGAAGATTTGAGGAGCAAGTGGAATACCGATTAACAGGATTCCCCCCCAGATCAACGCCAGATAAATACCCTGCCAAAACGATTCCGATACACGCTGCTTCTGACCGGCGCCCTCGTACTGTGCAATAAAAGTATTCACATAAGTCGCGTTTCCCATGGCAATCGACATGGCCGCCCACTGGATCATGCCGGCAGGCAATGAAGCAGCGACAGCATCTGTGGACCACCATGTCAGAAAAATCCGGTCCACCACATGCATCACCGAGAGTGATCCACAGCTCAAAACCAATGGCACAGCTATATTCGCCAGTTCGCGCAAGCTACCTGGTTCGACTTCTAATGGTTGTGATTTGTGGGAAGAAGCTCCCATCTTGAACGGATCCAATCAAGAGAAAAAAGAACTCGAATCGACTGGATTTGAGTGTGGAGAGACAGAAACGACTCAATCCAGAGGGCAGCATATCAAAAAACCCGGAAATTGCCCCTCTGACGACACATAACATGAACAATATGTTCGCAATTCTAAAAGCGGGGCACAATGCTTCTCTCTTGGTACCTGACACTAAGTTCACCAATCCCATCAATTAAAATCTCATCTGGACCTGAATTCCGATTCCTAGTTTAATTCGCGTTTTCCATCACTGTGCTTTATTCACATCAATGAGAGAGCAAACGGATTCAGTGATCGAATCAAGATCAGAAACCATTCACCAGGCGATACTTAACCTATGCGGCTCAATTCAAAAAACAGCGCAAATGACGTGAACAGCTTCGCGAGAATCCTGCACTATGTCTGGCCATACCGCAAGCGACTCATTGTTTCCTTCTTTTTTGCCATTCTGGTCGCCCTGTTGTGGGGTGCAAATCTTTCGGTCGCCTTTCCCGTAATAAAAGTGTTGCTACAGGGGGAAAGTCTGAATGAGTATGTGCAGAACGAGATCAATAAGAATGAAGAAATCATTCAGGAAAAACAGGAAGCCCTGAAAAAAATATCCATTCAAATTCATTCACAAAATATAGACCAGCAAGAATTCAAACCCCTGCCTCTCGAGACCATTCATACTGATCTGGCAGAAGCACCTGTGAACCTTTTGAGCGAGCACTCGCGTCAACAGAAAAAAATCAGCAATGCTTCACGAGAGCTCTTTGCATTAAAGTGGGTTCAATCCACAATTCTTCCCTGGGTCCCCAATGACCATTTTGATACCTTCGCCCTCATTTTGGGAATTTTATTATTCGCCACATTGATCAAAGGGCTCTGCATCTTTACTCAGGATGTGATCGTAGGGGGCGTTGTCGAACTGGCTACCATGGCCATCCGAAAAGAATGCTTTCGGAAAGTTCTTGATCTGGATTACCAGAGTATTACCGACCAGGGTACAGCAGAGCTGATGTCGCGTTTTACATTTGACATGCAGCAGCTCTCTCAAGGCTTAACTTTAATGGGGGGGAAAATCATTCGTGAACCTCTCAAAGCACTGGCCTGTATCATTTTCGCCTTTATGATTAATTGGCGACTGACACTCCTTTCGTTCATCTTTGCACCGTTGATTGCGATTGTGTTTTATAAAATCGGAAAAATGCTCAAACATGCCAGCCAGAAAATGATGGAAAGCATGTCGCGGATCTATAAAACTCTCGAAGAATCCTTTGACAGTTCCAAAGTCATCATCGCATTTAATGGGGCACGCAAACATCGCAATCGCTTCCATCATGAAAATAAAGAGTTTTTCAAAAAAGCCATGAGCATTGTCCGCATTGATTCCTTAACGAGCCCCACGACGGAAATGCTGGGAATGATGGCCATATTTATTGCCTTAATTCCGGGTGCCTATCTGGTGTTGAGGGGAAAAACAGAAATCTGGGGCATTCAACTGGCATCGGCTCCCATGGATGTAGCCACACTGGGTGTGATGTATGCGTTACTGGCCGGTATCACTGACCCTGCTCGAAAAATGTCTTCCGTCTACTCAAAACTCAAACGGACGGCAGCCGCTGCAGAACGGATCTTTTCGATTATCGACCGCGAATCACTGGTGAAAGAATCTGAGGAACCTCAACCATTCCCACAAAACCTGGAATCGGTACAGTTCAAAAATATCGACTTTACGTATTCACTACGAAAAGATTCCACACGAAATAATGATCCGATTCTCGATAGTGTGAATCTGGAAGTCGCTGCTGGCGAAGTCGTTATTGTGGTAGGTGAAAATGGCTCCGGCAAATCAACGTTAGTCAATCTGCTGCCCCGATTCTATGACCCCGATAAAGGCAGCGTTTTAATTAACGAAAACGATATCCGAGATTATCGCCTGAAGGATCTCCGAAATCATATTGGCGTCGTCTCACAGGAAACGATGTTATTTGACGATACGATCCTGGAAAATATTCGCTACGGTCGCCCTTCAGCCAGTCGTGCTGAAATTGAAGCTGTTGCTAAAAAAGCACACGTCTCACAATTCGCCGAGCAAATACCCGATGGATTGCTCTATAACGTCGGAGAAAAAGGACAAGAGTTATCGGGCGGGCAGAGGCAACGCATTGCTCTGGCTCGAGCCATTTTGCGAGATCCTGAAATCCTGATTCTGGATGAAGCAACATCAGCTATTGACTCACAGAGTGAAATTCTGATTCACAAAGCTTTAAAAGAATTTGCACCCGGGCGAACCGTGTTTATCATTACACACTCCATCGGACAAAGCCTGCTCGAATTTGCAACGCGAATCGTGGTCATGGACTCTGGGAAAGTGGTCGCAACCGGACCACACAGTACTTTGATCAACACCTGTCCTCGCTACCAGAATCTGCTCAGTGCCCAGGTGCGTCAACGTTCTGCATAAAGAGATCACACGAAGTCATCACCCTGATTAGATCTACGATTCAAAATAATTTTGAAAAAAAACCAATTCTCGAACTGCAAATTGCGTTCGGTCATGGGCCCCCTGACCCGAATAGAACCGGCTCATAGACCAATACATATTCTTCAAAAGAAAGATCTTGAAGACATGAAAAAAACACTCATCACAACACTCGCTGTCTTATTTGTCGCCTGTTTTTTGAAAATGAATTTTTTCATCTCACCGGCATCCCAGGCGAAAGCCCAATCACCAAGGGCAGAAAGAGAAGAATCACTTTCGGTTGCCATCAAAAGATTTATGGAGCAAGAGGCAGACAAGGCACGCAGGCAGCATCCCGAACGGGAGCAGGTAGAGCAAATTGAACTGCACAAACATCAAATCGAAAATTTACATATGGCGGCGAAACATTTGGAAGCGGCCGGCGCACACGACCTCGCGCATCAGATTCATCGCGAAGCAGAAAATCGGGAAACAAAACTCCGCGATCATATCAGCAAAACAAGGCACCATGAACACACACCTCAACAAGAAACTCATGAGTTGTTGCATCATTTAAAAAGTGAGGTTCATCAACTGAAAATGGAAGTGCGAGAGCTCAGAAAAATTATCTCTCACAGGTCCCCCCAGCCTGAAAAATAAACGGACATCCCATTCGTTTTCAATCTGAGATATTGAATAAAACCACTACTTGCAACATGCACGTTCACACAGTAAAATCAGGTACAAATGTTATGAGCATCTCAGCTCATTTTCTTGTCTGATCGACTGCAATAGTGAAAAGCATTTCTATGGCTAACACACACTCTATTACATGCCCAAACTGTACCGCTTCCTTTAAAATCAAAAACGCGGCTGCTTTTGGAAAAAAAGTGAAATGCCCCAAGTGTGACGAGCCATTTGTCATCCCGAAGCCAAAGAAAAAAAAACAGCAAATCAAACCGGAATTAGAGTTCTTAGATGATGATTCAGATTCTTATGCAGACCCCCTCGAAGATGAATTCGCTGACTGGGATGCCAATCTGAGTGGTGGCCCCTCTGCCAAACCAAAGGCAAGCAAAAAGAAAACATCACCACCGAAAAAAAAGAGAGCCAAATCCAGCTTTTCTCTCAAAGATTATGGTTTCTCACCGTTCATCACAGGTACTTCCGTTTTTTTAATCCTCCTGAATTTAATTCTTTTTTTTATGCAAAGCCGCTTTTTAATGTTGGCTTTTTTCCTGTCTTTTCTCCTGGGAATTGGATGTCTGTTTGCTGGTGGCATCGGGTTACTAATTGAAGCAGCTAAGGAAAGTGGTGGGGAACTGGCGCTCTGCCTGGTAATCCCTTTTTACAATCTCTATTTTGGAATCTCGCGATTTGACCAAACGAAGCATTCAGTGGCTACTTTTGTGACGGGCGTATCCCTGATGGTGTTTTCTTTTCTTCTTTTTTATGGTTCCGTGAGTAATATATTCCCAGGCAGAAATCGCAATTTTGCACACACGCCACTTCCAACCAATACGGCTCCTGACGACAACCGAAACACAAACTCAACCTCCGAGAACAACAGGATAGCCAATCGTTTCAACAGCAATCCTCAATCTCGCACACCGAGCCGAACACAGTCGAATTTTCCGCCTCAGAAATCTGCTCAAAATACAGAAAGCAAGTTAACGCAGCTCGCAAAATTCGATCTCTCCCGGACCAAGCCAATGTTAATGGCCTGGCCTACTGAAGGGGTCGAAGGATTGAATGTTTATCAAAAGCAAAGCACAAAATCCATCGGAAAAGTGTTTGAAGTGTCCAATTCAAGATCATTTGATGGGGATGCACCAGCCGGTGCGAAAATGAAATTTCGGGTTTATCTACCACCAGATATTGACCCGGCTTCCCCAGTCCCCTGTATTCTCGTACCACCCGCCGGTTCGAATTTGTTGACAGGCATGGAAATAGACTCTTACGATTTAAGTCCAAACCCCGAGCATGAACCCTATGTGAAAGCGGGCTTCGCTGTCATCACTTTTTCACTCGATGGGCCTCTTTTGGGGCGAGAACAAGCTTCCAACCAGGAAGTCAAAATGGCTCATAAAGACTTCAAAAAAAGTAAAGCCGGACTCGTAAACTGCGTCCATGCTTTTCTGGAAACACAAGCCATCATTCCGGGGATTGATAAGAATAACGTCTTTATCGCCGGACATAGCTCTGCAGGTACACTCTCCCTGCTCTTCGCCGAACATTATCCACAAATTAAAGGTTGCCTCGCTTATGCACCTTCGGTCGACCTCAAGAAATCGATGGCAGATTTCTTACCCCAAATAAAACCATTGATACCGGATATAGAAGACTTTCTCAGACTCAGTTCACCGCAGACACATATCAAAGATTTGAAATGCCCTGTGTTTTTATTCCACTCGCGTGGAGATCAGGTCACTTCGTTTCAAAACTCCTATCAATTTGCATCTCAGTTGACGGCACAAGGTACTGACGTAGAATTCGTGGCAGGAAATGGAAGCGACCACTATCAGACCATGATTGATGAAGGGCTTCCTAAGGGAATTGAATGGCTCAAAAAACAAGTTACAAAACCGAACTCTTCACAACCTGCCCCTCAAATGGCAGCAGTCTCTGGAGCTGATACAAAAAAAACAAGTAAAACATCCCCTCAAACTCCAAATGACTCCATTGACATCACCAGAAAAAAAGCGACTTTCAAAGTAAAAGGCTTTGATGATTTTTATACAAATGCGATTAAAGGTAATGACGAGTTCTGGATAAAATCATTAGTCGAAAAAGCGCGACTTGGCCTCCAGGATATCGTACCCGGATATGCAAAAGGGGCCGACCAGCTTGACGTGGCGAAGATGACTTTCAGTTTTGAATTTGTGGGATCACTCCCCGAAGGTTTGCCCCAGAAATTTGCAAATCACTTTTTTGCCAAATCAATGACTCTGTCTGACGAAGCACCAACGATTGAAGTGGTCAGTACCAATACCAACTCGCGGATCATGGATTCTAATTTTCTCACTTTCCGAATCAGGCAATTGAATCGAGTCAGGTTCAATAAAAATACTACACCGAAAATTGCCGAAGCAAACCTCAGGCAAATCAACCGCTATGTTCCCGACTCCCTCATCATTAATTTTGACGCCAAGTGGATTTATATCAAACTGAATGGTTTAGAAAATAAACGTCAATTCGAAAGCCCTGCAATCAGCGCATTCTTTAAAGCAGGAATCATTGTGACACCTGAAAAGATCAACCTCACCCCAGCCGATCTGGCTATGAACGGCTCTACGAATCCCGCCAACGCCGGCACAACAACCAACCCAGCAAGTACCACAAAACAGAAATATATCATTCGCTATGGCGTCTATGGTGGCAAAAAAGCGAAGGAGGCGGCAATACGAAGTTTAAAGGGTTTTGTCTGGGTCGACCAGAAATCGATTCAGATTAACCCTGATGCCAAAGAAATCTCGTTTATCAACCGCAGCCCCGTTGATCAGTCCGCACTGAACCGTGCTTTAACCCGCAATAAGTTTTATCAACTGAATATCACTCAGGAGTCGGTTCCTGAAACTAAAACCGAACCGGAAAAAGAAGAAGCGAAAACAGGCACCTGATCAATCCCGTATTGGTATCTTCTCCACCAGTCAGGACACACCCACGATTTTGGAAATATCAATCAGATGTAATTGTCGGCCTGCATTTTTTGTGGGACAGTCAATGCACACAGTGCGTGAATCAGGACTGAACCGGGGATGCGTATCCACCCGCCATTCACCCGTGTAAATCTTAGGTAGATGAAAGTGGCCCAGATCAATCCGTCGTCCAGATTGAATATGATATAAGTGAGGCGTCTGAATACGCTCCTTCCCTTTCGGGTACGTGTCGTTCAAAATCCACTCATTGCCGGGCAGATAGCTCAAATGCCCACCACCATCGAGAACCCCTTTTCCGACTTCTTCCAGCTGAGACTGCGATTCATCTTTCACCAGAAAATCTCCCCAGGCACGACTGTCGGCTGTCGCTTTTGACTGGGTCAGAATATGCGATGGATCTCGCCAGATAAAATGCGAGACAAATCCGTTATCCACAACCACACGTACGTCACTCCCGTCAGGATTCGCGGTCACCATGCGTGACAGGCGTTTTCCGTTCGGATATTGCCAACGATGCAGTGTAATAAAGCGAGAGCCATCCGGGCTGAAGAGCAAATGATTAAAGTAATGCTTGATCCCTTTTTGCTGATTGGGAATCGTGCCCGTCCTGGAAATTTTGTCCAATGAAAGAATCATCGTCGATTTTCCCGTTTCGAGATCGACGCGGAAAATCCCCGAATCTTTCGGAGCCAGCTCTTTAGAATGCGGATCTGGAAAACCAGGATAGCCATATCCGGGACGCACATCTTGAATCCGCCGAAAATCGGCAGTCACCGCAGTCTTGCCATCCGGACTCACTGAATAAACGGGTGAGGGAATCGTACGGCCCTCTCCCGTTTTGACATCCAGAATCCGACTCACAAACTGACCATCTTCCCGATCATTCCAAATCACCTGGGAATCAGATCCCGGGAGCCATTGCAGCATACAACCCTGCTGCCAACACCAGGCAGAGGATTCTCCCAGTTCGATCCAGCGATCATTGTCTGCTAGATCAACCATACCCACCTTGATCACATCATCCGCCTTCGGAGAGCGATGCTCAAAGGCAACTTCCATTCCTAACACATAACGACTCGTGGGATCAAACTGCAATTTATCATAGTATCCAAACCAATGATGCCGCGGCCCTTTCGTGATGACTCGCGTGGGAGGGAATTTGGAACCTTCCGCAAAGCATAGGTCGGCAATAGAAGCCGCGCTGAGTCCATATGTTAATTGAGTTAAAAATTCACGACGCGTGGTTTGATTTTGATTCATGAATCTGGTTTCTCTGTTAAAGTAAAAACCGTGAACTGCGGAGATTACCGCTTCTTTTCTTTCATTCTAGGGTAGAACAGTGCACTGAAATAATCAACCAATTTCACAAGCCTTGAATATTTCGCCAATGTGAATATAACAAAAAAGACTGAGACATTGGACAGATATTGAATTCAAGAGAATCGTCACGTTTTTTAACTTGATCTCACCCTGTAATATTGAAGCATTTCTCGCTACACTTTTGTGAGATGTGTTCCCTGAAACAGGGACCGTCTCAAGAGTCAAACGTTCTGAATGCTCTCTCAATTTGTCAGCCCTGTAAAAATGGATGTCTGTTACAACAGGGTTCAACACAGGCAGGTTCTGCAAATCTTATGAACAACCCCGTCAATTTCGAGTGTGCACCAAAGCTGCTGGACCAAAGTGTTCCCGCTACTGATGAAGACCTTCAACTCATCCTTTCGGGAATCGGCTTTACAGATCAGGAACGGGCACTGATCCGCTTACGCGAGATGTGTACAACGACCCGCATTCGTGAAGAATTGACTCTCATCCTGCCCACGCTTCTACAGACACTGACCGACGCAGCCACTCCCGATGGATCTTTGATCAATTTTGAGCGTTTTATCAATAGCGTCTCAAAACCCGAACTTATGTTGAATTTCCTCACACAAAATCCGCGGGCGGTTGAGATTCTTGTGAAGCTCTTTGTCGGAAGTCAGTTTTTAACAGAAATCCTGTTAAAAAATCCGGACTATCTGGAAAGACTCACACGCTACAACCGCATTGCGGAATTTAAAAGCCAACAACAGTTTTATTCAGAGGCCATGGCGGGCACGCGTTTGGAATCGACAACGACGGCAGAAAAATTCGACATCTTACGACGTTTCCAGCGCTGGGAACTCTTGCGCATTGGCGCCTGTGATACCTTCGGATTAATGGACCTGAAAAATATTACCGTGCAACTCTCTCTCCTGGCGGATGGTCTCGTTCAATCCTGCCTGACCATCCTTTCGGAAGAGCTGGAATTGCCCGTTGATGATTTCGCGGTACTCGCCTTTGGAAAACTGGGCGGAGAAGAACTCAATTACAGCTCTGATATCGACCTTGTTTTTATTGCAGGAAAAAATTCGACACAATACTGGCAATTGGGACAGCGTCTTATCAAATCGTTGATGGAATCCACGTCGGAAGGTTTTCTGTATCGTGTTGATATGCGGCTGCGCCCCTGGGGCCGCTCGGGGGCACTGGTCACAACCGTTGACGCCTATGTTGATTATTTTGCAAAACATGGACGACTTTGGGAAAAGCAGGCGATGCTGAAAGCACGGATCATTGCCGGAAATCAAAAACTGGGCTCCGAGTTTTTTCGAAGGATTGAACCACAGATTTTCAGTTGTGATGCGGAAGATGTAAGATTGAATGTCCTTGACATGAAACAACGCATCGAAACCACACTCAAAAAGAAAGGCAAAGACTGGGGAGAAGTCAAATCGGGAAAAGGCTCCATTCGGGATGTCGAATTTACCACGCAGTATCTGCAAATGGCAAACGGTGCAATGTATTCTTCCGTTCGCAGCATCAATACCCTTGATGGACTTGTGAGACTCGTCGATCAAGGGTTACTTCAGCCAGATGAGTATCAGCATCTCACCAGTGGATATGTATTTTTTCGAAAAATTGAACACGCACTCCAATTAATGCACTACAACCAGGAACACAATATGCCCACTGACGAACGGGAGTTGGCATACCTGGCGCGTCGACTTGATTTTCGCGATGGGAAACAACTGGTTCAATTTTATGAACAACACCGCAAAGCCGTGAGAGGCATTTTTAAAAAATATATCCATGCATCGCTCGAAAAGAATTCAGAACTTGATACAGCTGATTCTGAACAGGATAGCAATCTCATCGGCATGATGTCTGCTTCTTACTCCAAAGTGTTTAGCGAAAAAGAAATCGAAAAACACATCCAGATGTCTAGAAAACTGGCAGATTCGAATATTGTCGAACTGGAAACTGAAAACATTCCTGATCATCAGATCCGACTCACCATGGTTGGCATTGATCAAATGGGAGACCTCTCTTTAATCTGTGGACTCTTATTCGTTTATGGATTTGACATTCAGAAAGGGCACCTGTTTACCAATCAGAATGTCAAACCGGCATCCTCGACAAAAAGTCGATCATCTAAATCGAGAGACCATTCGAAAAGTTCACGCAAATTTGTGATCGTACTTGATGTCAATTCACCAGAGAAAAATGTGCAACCCGCGGTCTGGATCGATTATAAAAATGACCTGACAGACCTGCTCAATAAAGTAGGATCCGGAAAAAACCAGGAAGCAGTCGGGGAATTGGCAAAACGCGTGGCCAGAGCCATGCGAGATCTGTCTCAGGCCAGTCAGGTTTTGTATCCCGTCGAGATCGAACTGGATAACGACACAAGCGGCAGGCATACCATTTTGCGAATCGAATCGGAGGATACGATTGGTTTCCTTTACGAACTGACCAACGCACTTGCCCTCAGTGGCATTGATATTGCCAGAATGGTCATTGATTCCGAAGCAGCGAAGGTCAGAGATGTGCTTTACGTCACTGATGATAAAGGGGAAAAAATCAGCTCGGAAGAACAACAGCAGGGACTGAGAGCTGCCGTCGTTTTGATCAAACATTTCACGCACCTACTGCCGCGCTCACCAAATCCGGAATCGGCATTATTACATTTTCGTGAATTTCTGGAACAGCTATTCAAACAACCAAACTGGGTCGAAGAAATTTCGTCACTCGAACGCACCAGTGTACTCAGCGCGTTAGCCAGACTCCTGGGCGTGAGTGATTTTCTTTGGGAAGACTTTTTGCGATTGCAACACTCCAATCTGTTTCCTGTCGTCGCAAATGTAGAAGAACTGACGAATCGCATCTCGATTGATGATCTGAATGCCGAGCTTTCCAGTGAACTCGCGCAAGCGACTACCCGCGAAGAATTACAGGAAAAACTGAACGCCTTCAAAGACCGCGCGATGCTACGCAAAGATATGAGGCATATCTTAGGTCACATTTCCGAGTTTGGACAGTTCTCCGAAGAATTGTCAGATGTGGCAGAGGTCGTTGTAGAAGGCGCTTACGAGATCTGCAACAAACCATTGCAGGAACGTTATGGTCTTCCCCAGTTAGAATCTGGGGAGCCCTGTCAATTATCGATTTGTGCATTGGGGAAATGCGGAGGTCGCGAACTCGGCTTTGCATCTGATATCGAACTGATGTTTATCTATGAAGGATCCGGACAGACAACGGGGCCGGAAATCATTACCAATAATGAATATTACTTGAAACTGGTCGAAAAATTCACCAAACTCATCAAGGCCAGAAGCGAGGGCATCTTTCAAATCGATCTGAGGCTCCGTCCCTATGGACAAGCGGGAAGTCTGGCAGTCT
Organism: Planctomycetota bacterium; assembly: GCA_022600195.1. Lineage (GTDB taxonomy): Bacteria > Planctomycetota > Planctomycetia > Planctomycetales > Planctomycetaceae > Gimesia. The sequence continues at coordinate 35,385 of JAHZKX010000026.1, read as the reverse complement.
CCGCTGAAGCATTTCAGAATTACTTTTCTCACGACGGGGCCGCCTGGCCTTATGAACGGCAGGCTTTGGTTAAGCTCCGCCCCATCGCGGCAGATGAAAATTTTGGAAACACGATTGTCAGAATGCGTGATGATATCATTTATAAAGGAAAACCTTTTGATGTGGCTGCCATGTTGGCCATGCGAGAAAAACAAATTCAGCAACTGGTAAAAGGTGGAACCATCAATGCCAAGCTCGGTGATGGTGGACTCGTCGATTGTGAATATCTCATTCAGGGTCTGCAAATCACTTACGGGCACCGAAATCCCATGTTGAGAACCACCAATACACTGGAAGGGATTCACGCCTTAAGGGAATTGGGTCTGATCAGCCCTGACGATTTCCAGAATTTACAGAACGCTTACATTTTCCTCCGCAGACTCATTGATGCACTACGCATGGTCAGAGGAAATGCGAAAGACCTCACCGTCCCCCCACAGGACCTGGAAGAGTTCGAATTCCTGGCACGTAGACTGGGATATGGCTCCCATACCGAAAAACTCCAGGAAGAAATCTCATCCACAATGGAACGGGTCCGCGACTTCAGCCGCTTATTAGATCCCATCAAAGCACTGACAATCCGCACGAATGGCTAATCCCTAAAGCAGCTCCTGGAATCAACTTTCCATTCTCAAGAAAAACGGTCCCTGCAGGTTTCTGCCGATCCAGGACCTGTTTTTATACTCGTTTTGACGACACCATTATCAGTTTGATCTCATTTTTTCGTGAATCCTCATATTCGCAATAACCCATAAATATTAACTATGAATAAACTTACGACACACTCTGTCCAATTGGCACAATTGATGCTTTTTATCAACGTTTAGAAGCGGTCGAAAATTAAGACAATTTGAAAATCTCTTTTAAGGAACAGAACGATGAAAAAATTATTAATCGTTTGCGTCGCGTTGGCAGGCTTGGCATTTGTCGGAAATACGTCCACAGCGGAAGCGGGCGTCAGGTTTCATGTACAACTCGGAACGGGATACGGTGGATATGGTGGGGGATACTACGGTACCCGGAGCTATAACCGTACGCCATACTACCATGGCAGACGTCACGCATACTGGCATGACACCAGTCATTACGATTACCATCCCGGCCAATTCTATCGACACGGAAATCATTTCCACTATCAACCGGGACACTACGATTTTCACCAGACAGGACATTGGCATCGTAACCGCGGTCACCGCCATTAAAATTCAGGTGCCTGTTCTTTGAGAGAGACTATAAACGACAAGAGCAGGTCTGGAATTCCGGACCTGCTCTTGAAGTTGTTGCTCAAAGAATCAACTTATTTTGAAGCACCGTCCCACCATGCATCCGTCAGTTTCAATAACTGATCAGACTTATCAGGAAAATCAGCAATCCTGTTCTTTTTCTCAAACGGATCTTGAGCAAGATTATAGAGTTCCGCTTTCTCATTGCTGAGTCGGGAACTGGGAACAATCAACTTCCAGTCGCCTTCAATGCACCAGCGGTATTTCAGGCTGGACGCCGGGTCATCGATATCCACCATATCATGCTCATAAATGTCACCAAAAATTGCCCGCCGATTTGTCTTTCCACCCGCTTCCATTACCTGAAGCAGATCAATTCCCTGCATGGCTTTGGTTGGTTTCAAACCGACTGCCTTTAACAGTGTCGGCACGATATCAATGCTGCTCACCAATGTATCATATTCAGCTGGTTTGATCTTCCCTGGCCAGCGAAACATAATAGGCGTTCGAATTCCCCCGTCATATGGGCTTCGCTTTGATTTTGGAGCATAGCGAAACCGACGTTTTGCTTTTTTTCGTGCTACTTCCGACTCGGGAACAAATTGAATCCATCCATTATCGGTTACATAAACCACGATCGTGTTCTCAGAGAGTTTTTTTTCATCCAGGTAACCCAACAATTGTCCGCAGGTCTCATCAAACCATTCACACATCGCATAATAATAGGACAATTCAATCGGTATCTCGGCACTGCGATATTTGTCTAACAAGCGTTTGGGAGGGTTATGTGGAGTATGAGGTAAGAAGGGAGCATACCAGACAAAAAACGGATCCTGCCCGCAATCATCCAGAAATTGAAACAGGGGCGCCATACCTTCGCGACCGATTTTCAAACCCAGATCGCCATGCCTCCCACCACGCTTGGGATCACCATGAGTCATCGCTGAGGTAAAGCCCGCCAGTTTCGGACTGCCTTCCCACCATTTTCCAGACTGAAAGCTCTTGTAACCCAACTTTCCCAGCATCCTCGGCAAGCAATCCACACTCTGGACATGCTTCAATAATTTCCGGCGATCCATTCCTTCGGGAGGATCGTTTCCAGTAATTTTATTCTGGTAAGGATATAAGCCCGTGGCCAGGGTCATTAAACTGGGACGACACAAACTGGTCGGAACATAGCCTCTTTTAAAAACGGCACTTTCTGCCGCCAATTTATCTAATTGTGGAGTCTGAATGACGTCATGACCCATAAAATGATAATCATTCCATGCCTGATCATCTGAAATAATCATGACAATATTCGGGTGATCGGCTTTAGTAGCCGCTCGCGCAACTGTCAGTGAATTCACTAACCCGATGATCATGATCAACAGCGTTGCTAATTTTCCGAAAGCACTCACAGTTTACTCCTCTGGTTAAAACGCGACCCTTTTTAATCGGGGATCATCAGCCTGATGGAATCTAGGGATTTTGTCGTTTGGCTCTCTGATCAGTTCCAAACAGGGTCAATTTATTGTAGAATTATTCTGAAATAAATCTTTAAAACACCCAACACTCAAGATTATAATAGCGTATTGATCTGCGGAAGAATTACACACACTGGCAAAAATACGTTCAAGCCATCCTACCAACTATTCCACTAAGATCAACACCCAAAACAACTTACAAACGAATTAATCATCAAACTACTGGATCTGCCTGCAACGAAATTCGTAACTTCGTTTATTATCTCACACGTTTCGAGAGATCCACTGTTGCGATGAGTTTTCTAATTTGTCAATCTTCATTCGAGCTGCTCGAATGCGTTGACAGCTTGGAAACTGATAATTCTAATGTAGCTATCCAGACAGAATGGGCAAGGATTTATTCCTTCTCACATTGAAAACTTTTTATCCGGGGCAACCTCTTCCTGAAACTTCAGGTTGACTCATATCTGAGTCAGGGAAGATTAAACGTCACTAACTTTTTGGAAGAAGATGAGGAATCTTATGCGGAAAACTATGAACTTTAAAATGGCTTTACTTCTTGGTTTGGCAGTGGCAGGTTTTTCTATGATCTGTGCGTCAAACAATGCGGAAGCACGACCAAACTTTAAAAAGATCTGGGCAGAAACTTACCCGGACTCCAAGATGATGGTTTCCAAAAAATGTGGTGTATGCCATCCTGGAAAAAACAAAAAAGAAAAAAATGCCTACGCACAAGCTGTCGGTAAAGGTTTGGGAAAACGCAAGCAGACTGACAAAGAGATCATTATTAAAGCATTGAAAGCTGCTGAAAAAATGCCTAGCTCTGTAGAAGGAAAAACTTTTGGTGATTTGATCAAAGAAGATACAATACCACCAGGAAAAGGTAAAAAATAGTTGAGGCTTCTACACTTTTTAAGTGAGCGATGAAGTCATCAATCCAATAGAGATCAGCAGGGCATAATTTAATGCCCTGCTTTTTTTTTGAAAAGCTCTGCATGCTCGTTTAAATGAAAGTCGATCACCAGAGGTAAATGGTCTGAGGCTTCCCTCGAAAGTTTTGATCGAGACAGTCTCGCGTTTTTCACACCAATCTCTCCCCGAATGAAGGCTTTATCCAAAGTGCCGACAGGTAAATAGGCCGGAAACGAACGAAACTTCGAAGGTGGGTGGGTCACTTCCTCAAATTGATGCTGAGAAAACGTTCCTTTTGCCAATGTATTTCGCCAGTCATTTGTATCGCCAACAATCAATGAAGGATAGCCATTGCCTTCTTCAAACAAGCGATGCGTCAGCAAGTGATCAATTTGCCAATGTCTTTCTTTCTCGGCAAGCCCCAGGTGGAAATTGACTAATTGAAAGGCACCTTCGGGAGAATCAATCACTACGAGCTGCGCTCCACGTGATTTGCGCCATTTATTCGTCAGTGAAATTTGATGCTGAGTTAGAAATGGCCAACGTGAAAGGATCAGATTTCCATAGCCGCCGGTCTTCAACTTCACATTCAGTTGAAATAGAGATTCCTGCATATTGAAATAGTCAGCCAGGATTCGAGGCTGATTATTAAATCGGGAACGTTTGACGTTCCGATCAACTTCATGCAGACAGACGATATCCGGATTTTCGGACTCGATCACACTGATGATGCGTTCCAACCGATAACGTCGGTCTCGTCCACCTATCCCTTTGTGAATATTGTAACTTAATAGTCGCATGATCGGTTCGTTTATTTACCTGCAAACAGAGAGGGAGTCAACTTGATTATACCCAGATCATTCTTACCTGGAGCAATCTTGAGCTTGACCCTCCCGCGTGTCCACTCCGGCCTGGCAATCAAATAATGAGCCTTTTCATGCCAGACCTGAAACTCCCATTCCCCTACAGGTAAGTTCTTAATCGAAAAGGCGCCAGAATCATCTGTCGTAGAAAAGTAAGGATGATTCAGTGCGATCAGCCAACCCTCCTGCCAGGGATGAATGCTACAACTCATGCGCATAGGGAGTTTCTCACCAAATTCAAAACGATGTGATAATGATTCGCCGGGCGGCAATAACTGATTGAGACTGGGATTCCGATAAGCCTTCACTTGAAAACCATGTGCACAAAGATCCTCATTCACTGTTAGCAGTTGTTGCTTTTTGACCCAGAGCCCTGAAACATGTGGTTGGAAGATACAGCCTTTGTTTTGTATTTTGACCGAAGGAGACAACCCCTGATAACGGGAGTGGATCTGGGACTCATCCAATTTTGATTCGCGCAGATAGAAAAAGATATTCTTGACACCACCATTTTTTCCAATGACCAATGACTGGTCGACCACCTGATCACTGAACTTGCCACAAATTTCCTGGTCGCGGCTGATCTCAAGTTTTGGGGGAGCTGATACCTTGCCTGTATAAAGAAACTGCCCGGTCAGTGTGCCCCATTCTGCAGCCTGAACCGAGCCTGCCAGATAAATCACAAAACAAAACCCTAGCAGAGACTGCCTGAAAAAAAACTGATCTCGATCCAAAATACACACTCCCGGTTGTCGTCAATTGATTCATCGCTCCACCACAGTAAATAGACTGCAAAGGCGATCTCGTGTCTATTTTACACTCTCTGAACTGTGGATGAAACGGCTCTCGCTAAAAGAGCAATGGTGTTTTTCAATTCACCAATAAAAAGCCCTCTGCAAACGACTACATTTGCAGAGGGTCATATTATTTTCAGATTTAAACGATTGACCGGAAAATAGTTTACCGGACTGTGAACAAAAACTCCTACAACAGGGGACCTTCCCAGTTACTGAAGGCTTCATCCATCGATTCCAGGTTCTCACTAAAATCGTCAGCCTGTTCATCTTCCGAATGGGCAAACACCAACTCCCGATCATCTATATCAGATCCTGTCAGGCTATTTTCAAATTCCGTTGAATACAGGTCTTCGAAGATCGATTCATCCACTTCAGAACGTTCGAATGGAGTCCCTTGATCAACAAAACTTGGTTGAATCGCATCGAAGGTACCCACCTCTCGAAGTTGATCCAGTGAACTATCTTCTTCAGTATTCTTGATGGCAGCTGGAGCAACAAAACCAACCGTTGACTGATCAACAAAGACTTTCGCTGCTTCAGTGCTTTTGACCAACACTGGTTCCACATTATTTTCAGCAGATACTGAATTGGTTCCAAATAGCGGACTGCTGCTTCCACCGCCACCACTTGCTCCCACATTCTCGTAAGACTCCAGCAACATTTGAACACTCAGGGCGGATAGGTTTTTACGAACGCCAGGATCAAGCGTCTCACTCATCAGATCATCGACATGATCTGGATCATCGACGTGATAACCGGCTGCATCCAGGTCGACCGTAAAGTCTGATCCAACAAATGTCAGGTCACCATTACCATCTGCTTCAACGAGGTTATTAAAGCCGGAGTAATAACGGGTGAACCCGAGTACGTGCCCGATTTCGTGTAACAGAACTGTATACAGGTCATAACCAGTTCCCGCAGGAAGATCTGCCACATCGACGTGCCATCCTAAACCGTTGGCATCATCGTCTAAGACAACGCGACCAGCAACGGGAATTCCATCAACACTGTATTCCGTAGTCTGACCGGACCCGAGTTGAGCCGTACCAAAATCACGCACAATCACTTCTACTTCCAGAGGCTCTTCCAGGTTCAGTGCCGTTTCCCAGGTATCAACGGCCGCTTCAATCACCTGTCCGATACTATCATCACCACTGGCCACTTCCAGCGAAGTTCCAATCCATTTCTGACCGAAGGTGGTCGGGTAATTGATTGCAGTATTTCCGCTCTTGCGTTTACCATAGTTCGCAGCAAGCTGAGTCAGGTCTCTAAAGTCGACGCGACCACTCTTGTTAAAGTCCATCGCTGCGACAAACTGTGAAGATGAATTATAAACTTCTTGACTGTAAACCGATGCGAAAATCATCAGATCACGGAAATTGATAGCATCATCATCGTTGATATCGTAGATCACGGGATAGAGCTCGGTTTGAGGTAACGCTCCCACATTCGCAATGACTTCACCCACGCCAGCAATATCAACTTTTGTATTCAGTACTTCCAGACCAAGCTCAAGTGGATCTAATGTCAAATCGGATGGATCTACTTCTACCTGATCTCCTGCCAGCGATTCAAATTTGATGCGGGCTAACAAGGCATGTCCCGTTCCACCCACATTCGATTGAATCGTGCTACCACCCAGATTTCGCACAACACCTGCTTCATCATCAATAACGACCGTTCTGTTGAACGAGAAGTTTGAACCAAATTCAACAGAGGTTGCACTGAAGTAGGCTGTGTTATACGCGATATCAGTTAAGACATCGGAAACACCAAATCCACTGGCTGTATCAACCCAGACTTCAACCCAGAATGAATCCCATTCGTGAAGCCAGTCTGCATCGGCTGGTAACGCAAATGTGTGCCCATCGCTCGAAACAACTGTTCGGTCTTTAACCACAGAAATCTGGATGTTTGTTTGCTCTTCCGCATCTGAGGCATCACCTTGTGTTCCAAATAATGGTGGCGGTGGTGGAGACTGTAACTCAACGGCTCCGATATCAACGATAGCGACTGTATCCATATTTCCATCAACGGGTCTTAGTAACCCACGTTGATCAGTCGGTGGTGTTGAAGCGTTACGTCCGGCATCAATCGCCAGACTGCCAAATAACAGGGTATGAGTTCGGGTTGGACCACCATTATCGAGCAGAATTCCCAGATTAGGATCAACGGGAGAGATCAGAGAGCCAACAATGTTTCCATCAACTCCATCTGTCAAACCGGTTGCTGTATCGACATTTCCAATCAGGTTATTAAAGCTCGTAGTGTAGGCTCCATCCAGATCATCATTCCCCAAGGCACCACTGTTTCCAGCGACGATGGTATTGTCCAGAGTCGCCACTGCACCTGGATTCACGGTAGAATCGTTGGCAATCCCCCCGCCTGATTGATCTGCCGTGTTCAGGGTCAGCGTGTTATTCAAAACACTCAGCACGCCATCATTGAAGATTCCGCCACCGCGGGATCCGGAATGGTTTGCGGAGAATGTCGTATTGGTAGAGAAGGTGATACCTTCGTTGTAAATCGCACCGCCACGGCTTCCTGAATCATTATTGTTGAACAACGACTGTGAAACATCAAAAGTCGCAGCAGAGGCAACATAAACCGCTCCAGCACGTGCATCTGAGGTATTATCACTAAATATGGAACGAGAAATCGTTGCCGTATCCTGGAATTGATACAGGGCTCCCCCCTGGAAACCGGCATGGTTATTCAGGAACTGAGCATCAGTAATATCAATATCGGTGGCACTGACAATCGCACCACCCAGGAAGTCGGCATTGTTATCGCGGAAGATTAACTGATTCAGAACCGTCGGTCCCTGAGTAAACAAGGCACCACCATCATCGGCATCACCGTTTCTCAGCTCCATATTAGACAGGTTCAGTGCCACACCAGCACCTGTGTGGAAAATACGATCGATCCCATGTGCATCGATAATTGTGGAATTGGAACCCTGACCAAAGATATTGATATCATCAAGAATATCAAAGTCGCCGGTAGCATTCCCATTCTCACCAACACCGGCAATACCCATATTATAAATGCCAGGCTGTAGAATGATGTTATCTGTTCCGGGAGTTACATTGGCTTCCGTAATAGCTTCACGCAGTGAAAGCAAACCATCACCGGAATCGACAATATCATCAAACGTGGTGACGACAATTCCATTTTCGACTATGGTTCCAACTCCTAAGCCGTCAGCAACATTTGCATTCATTGCACTCAAAGGATCAAGTTCTACGAAGAAGGTTTCATTCCCTTCATTTGGAAACGCATCTGAATTGACGGTCACCGTGATCGTCTGCTCTGTTTCGACCGCCGTGAAGTTGATAGGTACATCCATAAATGCGACATAATCACCGGACGCTGAAGTTGCTGTACCATCAATCGTCGATGCATTCACAGTGACAGGTGCACCAGCTGCCTGAGACAACGAGACGGTAAATGTGAAGCTGGTCGTGGCCCCACCAAAGTCTTCCGTCAAGGTCACATCGCTGATCGAAAGTAACGCAAAGTCGTCATTATCAATCGTACCTGTTCCAGTAGGATCGGAGATGGTTGCATTTGCACTTTGATTCGACAGTTGGACTGTGAATGTCTCATCACTTTCGATATTGGAATCACCGTTCACCACAACGGTCACAATCTTACTGGTTTCACCTGGGTTAAACGTAATTGTCTGCAATGGCAGATCAACATAATCAAAATCAGCCAGCAAGGCAGAGCCATCCATTGTCTGAACATCGACTGTCACAACATCTGCAACAGCAGTTGCCAGAGTGACAACAAAGTTGAAATTCGTTGTGGTACCTATGGGACCTTCCAGAGCGACTACATCGCTGATCGAAATATCCGCTTCATCGTTCAGAATGGTTCCCTGTGATTGATCGTCGCCAATCATGGCCCCAACGGCATTGAACAGATTCACAAAGAATGTTTCATGATCTTCAACATCCATGTCTCCATTGACGATCACTTCAATCGTCTGGGTGGTTTCACCAGGCGAGAAGGTCACAGTGCCTGTTGTAAATTCATAGTCAATACCAGCGACAGCAGTTCCATTTGAAGTTTCATAGTCAACTGTCACTTCATCAACATTAACGTTCGAGAGTGAAACTAAAATCTCAAACATTGTCGTTCCAGAATTAGTCTCTACCTGACTGATATCGGAAATACTGATTGTGGGAGTCACAATTTCGTAAGCACCAATATCACTCGTGGTATCGGTCGGCCTGATTGCCCCACGTTGGTCAATCACAACACCATCTGTATTGTCGCCAGCATCAATCGCCAGACTTCCCGCAAGGATTGCGTGAGTGAAGGTCGCGCCACCATTGTCTTGAAGCACACTTAAGACGGGGTCTATGCGTTGTGCATTGGACCCGACAATATCATTTTGGAATCCGTCAATAAAGCCGGTTGCTGTATCGGGTGTTCCGATCAGGTTATTGCCTGCTGAAGTAAACACACCTTCCAGATCATAACCGCTCACCAAAGCATGATTGCCGGCAATGATGGTGTTCTTGGCAGTCACACTGGCTGAACCAGATACCGAATAAATTCCACCGCCTGAACCTTCAGTCAGATTGTCATAAATAGTCGTATTATTGATTGTCAGTACGCCCGTGTTATGAATCGCACCACCTTCTTTGCCAGCTTCGTTTCCTGAGAAGGTCACATTGGAAATATCGATGGTGTCTTCATTCAATAATCCACCGCCACGGGTACCGGCGAAGTTATTCGAAATAGTACTGTTGGAAAACAACACGTCACCGACCTCCACCATAGGAGGCTCGGCATTAAACGTAATTGTATACTGCCCCAAACTCGCGTAATCTGAGTAACCCGTTCCCAAAACGTCTCCTTCACCTGTCCCTTCGATGGACACGAAGTAGGTACCAGCTGCCAGTCCGGTGAATGACGCATTGAGAGCGCCAAGTGGATTGCTCGTTTGAATCTGAGTGCCGCTGGAATCGTACAACACGGCAAGAATGTCGAGGTTGGGACTCTCGAAGAATGGATCGATGCTGACATCGCCACCAGTGGTTGTGATCTGGAAAAAGTCCACATCTGAGTTTCGCTCGACGATTCCGGAAGCCGTGCCACCGGTGATACTTGACGCAAAGCCAATAGCGTTCCCGTGATCATCGGCGCGATAACTAAATCCGTTCTGGCTTGTGATGATACTCAGATCGTCTTCGCCGTTGCTGGCGTCGGTGTATTCACCACTACTCCACTGGACCAGACCTTCCTGTAAAAAACCAGCCCCCATGATCGCAGCCCAGGCCGTTGCACCGCTTCCATGACCCCGGTAATATTCCAAAGCTGACGTACCATCATGGTTTAATCCCAGTGTGTGTCCCACTTCGTGGCTGATCGTCTCGGCAACACCAATCAGACCTGCGTTAAATACGAAGGCTGGTGTGTCGGTGCTGTCGTTGAACGATGTCAGGAATGCAAGGCCCCCGGTACCAGTGAGATCAAAGGTGTCCACACCACTGACGACACGCACACCCCAGCGCGTATCTGAGTCACCGCTCCTGATCAGATCGCTGACTGGTGGCTCCACGGTTGTAACATTGATATTAAACGGAGCAAAGTCCTCAGCAACACGTAGCCAGGCTCGTTGTATATCTTCGATTTCGTCCATGCTGAATGTCCCGACGTCGCCATCAGTATCATAAGCAGGGGTAACAATCGTATTCTGATTGAAAAAGGTGTTCCACTGTGTGCCAGTTGTCGTGTGCCCATTGAAATCGAGATAAATCGTGAAGTTAGCCCCGGGCAGCGAACTCAGGTTGAACGTATCGCTGACTGGAAATGGAGGAGCTTCACTCAAGATGCCAGCTGCTGCGTAATCGTATTTAGGACTAGTGTGTAATTCAAACGTTTCTGCTAACACAACCGCACTTGTGGCCGCAGGCACAGCCCCGCCGCTACCACCTTCACCATTCCCCACAGCCACTTCATTTGAAATGAACACACCACCACCGGCAACCGTTGCAGTATTGCCGTCGATTGTCGTGTCGTTGACTCCCAGAGTTCCCCCTGTGGAGTTGAAGATACCACCACCATTTTCAGCATCGTTGCCGGAAATGGTACTCATATCGATGGTGATCGTACCAGAATCGTTATTGAAGATGGCTCCCCCTTCAGCAATTGCAGTATTGCTATGGAAGAAGCTGTCCGTCATGTTGACGGTCCCATTGTTGAACAGAGCACCACCACGGTTGGCGAGACTGTTCTCAATTGTCACATCTTCCAATGTCAGGTTACCAAAGTTCAGAATCGCACCACCGTCTTCCACACGTGTAACACTTCCATTCACAAGCGTCACGCCGCGAATGGAAACATTAATATTTGTGAAGATATGGAAGATACGGTCCAGGAAGTCGGCGTCAATAAAGGTTCGGCCTGAACCCGCACCGATAATGGTTAAATCGTCTGTAATGTCCAGGTCACCCAGCAAGGAGTTGTTTTCATACTGGCCAAACAGGGAGAGAGTGTAAACTCCTGTGCCCAACAGAATCGTATCGGCTCCTGCACGAGCATTGGCTTCCATGACGGCTGCACGCAATGTGCTTTGGCCGTTTTCATCAACACTCACACCATCTCCGGGAGCAGCATCAACAGAATCACCAAAGCTGGTCACAATATATCCAGATTCAAATGCTCCGATATCAACAATCAATGAACCGTTTCCATCGCCATCGAATAAACGGGCAAAACCACGCTGGTCATCTGTGGGAGCATAGAAATTGTTACCTGCATCACGTGCCAGACTTCCGCCTAGCAACTCATGAGTAAAGGTGGATCCACCATTGTCTTGTAATGCTCCCAGACCAGGACTAATTGGCGCCCCGAATGATCCCACTAAATCTCCGTCGACACCATCGGTGAAACCAGTAGAAACTCCACCAACACCAATCAGGTTATTTCCACGAGAATCAAAATCCCCTGTGACATCGGGACCAGGAGAAACACTGTCATTGCCAGCGATGATTGAGTTCGCAACACTCACATAACCATCGACGGCATTCAGGACTCCACCACCGGTCGTTGCGGAATTATCGAAGATGGTCGCATTGGTAATTTCCATGCTTCCTTCTTCATCATTATAAATCCCACCACCTTCTGCAGCATCGTTGCCTGAGACGGTCGCGTTCTCAACATTTGCCAGAGCGATTGAGTTGTTATAGATACCACCCCCAAAATGAGCGGCAATATTATTCGAAACAGTACTGTTGACGACGTTCAATTGAGCGTTGTGCTCGTTAAAGATACCAGCTCCATCATTCGCCGAAACATTACCATCCACGGTGCTTCTTAGCAGATTGAGTGTGGCATCATCCTTATTATAAATACCACCACCATTTGTGCTGGCAATGTTAGCAGTCACGGCAGAAAGATCGAGGTTGATCGTTCCCAGTTCCTGATTATAAATACCACCACCGGCAACGGCTTCATTGTTGATCAGCAAAGTAGAAGTCAGATTCACGGCCCCTTCTTCCTGATCATTGAATAAACCACCACCATTCCTCAATGCTTCACTGTCTCTGATGATCGTCCCGGTCAAAGACAGACTAACTCCAAAGTTCGCGATGGCTCCACCATCCCGGTCTGCAGAGTTATCATCGAAGAAACTGTTGTTAATCGTTACATCACCAGCGGAAGCATTGTAAAGACCACCACCATCGCTGGCTGCCATGTTAGTTAAGATGGAAACATCGCTGAGTAAAACCACGCCTTCATCATTGTAAATACCACCACCGTGCAGTAACGCGTTGTTTCCTGACACGGTTGTTCGGTTGATTGTCAGAGCAGCGGCTTCTTCGTTGAAGATACCTGCTCCCTGATCCGCCGTATTGCTGTTCACTTTACTGTCGTTAATCGTGAGGCTGGCCAGATCATTATTGTAGATACCACCACCATCCAACGTGGCTGTGTTACCTGAAATTGAACTGCGTGTCAGATCAATTGTGGCCTCAAGTTCATTGAAGATACCACCACCATCACTGGAGGCAGTATTTCCAGTGACACCAGAATCGACCAGAGTCACCGTTGACTGGTCATTATTGAAAATACCGCCACCGTCAACAGCACTGTTATTGGAAACTGTACTATTCAACAGATTTAATGTTCCCTGTTGATCAAGCTGACCATTGAGAATTCCACCACCATTTATGTCAGCAGTATTCGCATCTACAACCGTATTCAACAGAGATAGTGTTCCTAGATTACGGATACCACCACCGCTTCCATCAACCGCATGACCACCGGTGATGGTTACTCCTTCCAGAGTCAAATCAATACCAACAAGCACATCAAACACACGGTCATCCAGTGCAGATGCGTTAATAATGGTTTGACCGTTACCCGCACCTGTTATTGTTAAACTACCCGTGAAATCTGTTATATCTAAATCGCCCGTCGATGCATCATCCAGATCAGAGTCAATCTGATTCAAGATTGTCAAATCATACATTCCTGGTCCGAGTATGATGACAGAATCACCAAATAATGCGTTGGCTTCCATAATGGCAGCTCGCAAGGTGATATTTCCATCCGCATCGGCTGCGATTCCATCTCCAGGAGTCACATCGACTGTATCCAGTAAACTGTTTACAAAGATCGCACCAAATTCGACAGCTCCAACATCGACACTGCTTCCCAAAATTCGTGCGCTTCCCCGTTGTTCAAATTCGTCCACACCAATACTTGCACCTGCATCAATGGCGATACTTCCCAGGAGTAGTGCATGTGTAAGCGTTGGGCCGCCGTTGTCTGCTAATGTTAAATCAAGAACCGGTGTCGGATCTACCACATTAACAATATCTAAAGCACCAATTCCGGTCGCAGAACCAAGCAACCCAGTCAGGTTGCCTCCCAGACTGATAAAATCTCCGTTTAGTTCACCATTGGTTGCAGCAGTGTTTGCAAGTACCAGGTTATTCTGCAAAGTAGAAGTTCCGGTATTGGAAATGGCCCCCCCGTTTGTCCCTGCATCATTGAGCGTAAATGTGTTGTTCGTAGCAGTCAGCGTAGACGTGTTTCGAATCGCACCACCACTGCGATCTGAATGGTTACCTGAGAACGTAGAATTGGATAACGTCACATTCCCGGCACCGGCATTGAAGATGGCACCACCATCGCGTGCGGTGCTGTTGCCACTGATGGTACTTCGAGTGACTTCGAGAGTTCCCGTATTACGGATACCACCACCACTTCCGCCAGCACTGTTTCCTGAAACAGTACTGTCGACAAGAATCATCAGACCTGTATTATTCAGACCACCAGCACTGTCCGCGGCAACGTTTCCAGTCACTTCCACATTGGTTAAAGTCGTCGTACCACTGTTTCGAATACCAGCTCCATCGGAACTACCCGTTAAGGCTCCATTGGTAATCGTCAGATTTTCCAGATTCAATGTAATTCCGGCAAAGACCTGGAAAATACGATCCAGGGCACCACCATCAATGATCGTAACGCCAACACCTTGACCGCGAATCGTCAGATTATCGCGAATGTCCAAGTCACCCGTTCCGGATAGATCTTCATCGATTCCACCAATGCTCAGTACATAAGTACCAGCGGCGAGATCAATGCTATTTGAACCAGCCAGAGCGTTTGCTTCCTGAATGGCAGCACGCAACGTCTGAGTTCCCGCCGATCCATCACCGATGACTCCATCGCCGGAAACCGAATCAATTCCATCAGCTAAGACGGGAACGGTAAGATTTAAATTGATGTTCGAACTTGCCACCCAGGTTTCAGTGGCATCTGTTAATACAGGATCACTGGAGATGTTGCGAATATTGGAACCGGCAGCAACCAGAGTCAATGCATAATTGCCATACACAGAGGTAACGCTGCTCAAATCGATGGAATACTGAGTTCCACTGATGGGCGTCACGCTCAGACCCGCAAGTGAAACATCCTGACCATTGAGTGTCAGTTGGAAATCAGTGATATCAACGCCGGTCACAGCCTGGTCGAAAGTCACAGTGACAACGCCGGCATTCGTGACCAGAACATCGGGCAGATCTTCAATCGTCGCTACCGGACCCGTACCACCCGTACGCCAACTGTCAGAGGCGCCGGTCGTAAATAAATTTCCTTCAAGATCCGCAATCGATCCCGTCGTCAGCAAGTTGAATGTATAATCACCATCAAGGGCTGTCACTGTGCTCAAATTGATCTGATACGTAGATGCATTCACGGTCGTAAGAGTTAAGGCTCCTAAACCAATACTGATCGGACCACTACCATCGTCAAAAAGCAACTCAAGATCAGAGAGAGCAACGCCAGTGACATCTTCAGAGAAATTAATCGTCACGACGCCTACAACAGATCCGGAAGGACGGGGGTCCGGTGTGATGTCCTGAATCCCTGCCGTTGGCGCGATCACTTCGAGACCTTTTTGCCAGGACTCAGAAGTCGAACCTGAAACTTCGTTTCCGGAGGCGTCCTGTACTGCAGATGCTTCGGAATGATAAGTCAGCGTATAGATCCCATTCACGTCTGCCAGAGTTCCTAACACAATTTCATAATTGGCAGGAGTAATCGTGTTGATTGTCGCACTCGTTGTGGCAAGATTGACAACATTTCCTTGACCATCATCCAATGTGAAATCAGAGAGTGCAAGACCCGTCACATTTTCAGAAAAATTCAACTCCACAAAGAAGAATGGATCAGTACCTGAAGCAACGGGGTCTACCACATTCACAAATTGTGCAATCGGAGCCAGTGTATCATTGCTCCACATATCAGTGGCATTTGCTGCCAGAGCATTTCCAGCCAGGTCGGTAATCGAAGATCCCCCAGCGTTAAGCGTCAAAACATAATCGCCAGACAAACCGGAAACCTTACTCAAGTCGAGTACAAACTGGCTACCGGTCACTTGAGTCAAAGTAGCGGGTGTGGAATCCAGACTAACTGGAAGACCGCCATCGAATGTGATGGTAAAATCACTCAGATCAACGCCGATCACATCTTCACTGAAATTCACAACCACTTCACCGGCAGCATCACTACGCGGATCGGGACTTACATCTACAATATCCGCGACAGGAATTGTCGTATCAACGGTGAACCGCTCCACATCGCCGAAGGACAGGAAGTTGACGGGAGCAGCGCTACCCAGGGGTGCGAATGGGTTAATGTATTTTGCATCAGAGATCGAACCGTCTGTCACCAGACGTAGATCATATTCTGCTTCGATGCCTGTCACCGAAGTTAAATCCAATTCAAACGTGCGTGATGTGAGTTGCGTCAGTATCGCCCCTTCAGCCACCAGATCAACAACGACATTATCCCGCAACAACACAAAATCACTGATATCAACGCCGACCACATCTTCCGTAAAGGAGATAATCAGTGGATCAATGGCTCCGGTTGTCGGATCAGGAACGGCCACAGAAATATCTGCTGTCAAAAAAGTTTGAACCGTTGGAACCAGGAATGTATCAGCGTCGGGAGTCCAGATATCCCACTCAAAATTGAGCTCTCCGAATGAGCTACCAAGAAATGCAGAGCTTAAGAATGAATCACCGGACTGAAAACCATTACCCACTCCATCAAAGCCTTGTGCAATACGGAATGTACTGACACCCATTCCGTCATACAGGAATGCACCATTATTATTATTAGACCAGGTTCCTCTGTTCTGGATAACATTACCCAGATCGGCACCTTCGGTACTCCTTAAAGTAAAGTTATTTGCGTCAATCACATCGATTACGAACACGCCATTCGCAGGGTTGTAATCACTGAAGCCGAATCCACCAGAAAGTTCGTCTGATAACACACCAGTGATCTCAACAGTATCAAATGTAAACAAACCATGCGGGTTTGTCGTCGTAATCTGAATGGGTCCGCCGGGAGCGGAGAGGAATGCATTTGCCACAGTACCCACTGCAGTGGGTGCAGGATTGGGTGCACTGGACGGTGCTAAGTTAGTTCGTGAGGCAACACGTTGCGCGTTACGTCGACGCGTTGCACTCGAAAAGGGACCATCCGGATTTGGAGCTGGAGTACCATTTCGAACGCGCGACTTAAATTCGATTTCTGCATTGTTATAGAACGCTCCCGAATTGACCACATCCAAACCGTTACCAGTATTCCCTTGAAATACCAGATTCAATTTGGCTAATGGATCACGATGGTAGGAACTAAGTACTCGGAAAGGTGGGTTTGCTGCGCTATCCCAATTATCCTGAGTCGTTGGTGGGTCCACGGTAGAGGTGAAGGATTCAAAATAAACATCTTCACCAAAGTTACCTTCAAATTCATTATTTGTGATCGAGACATTGGATCGACCATTGGCGGCATCACCGCTACCTTCATCACCCACACTACCGGCATTCCCTGGAGTCTGGTCCGTAAAGTTCCGAGCGGAGTCTGAAGTACCAATCCGCATGACCATACCAGTGGTTGAAAAACCACTGTTCACACCGTTATCCTGGATGTAGTTGGTAGCCACCTGTAAGACCATATCAGCGTCCGAGAAGAACGGATCTCCTGTGACATCCAGGGCTGCCGTGCTGTTTGCATCCTGATCCTGACCACGGGAAGCCGTTGTAACGACATAAAATCCTTCAAGGGCATTCGATACGATGCGGTTCGCACCCGTTTCTGTACCATCACCAAAGATGAAATCAGAATTGGCCCGTTCTTCGGTCTGAAGGTCGACACCACGACCACCATTGTTGTCGATAAAGTTGCCGATGGCAGTGACACTTGTCTTTCCCGAAGAAAACAGGGTTAGCGTTTGTGTAAACCCATCTTCAGAGTGGGAAATACTATTTGCAGCCAGTATTTCCACACCATCGCCCGTATTTTCGGTAATGACATTGTTCCGCATAAATACTGTCTGACCGCCGGAACTAAAGCTATTAGAATTGATATCAATCCCTTTGCCCGTATTAAAGGCGATCAGGTTTTCATCGATCGAGGAACTTAGCCCTTCCCCTAAAATTTCCAGACCACCTGTGGCATTGGAGAGAATCGAGTTATTGGCAATTTTGACATTTCCATTTATACGATCCTGATGAGCGGCAATTTGAATTCCATCACGACCATTGCTCTCAATCAGGTTCCCCCGATCTTCACCGGTAATGGGATCAACCCCATCCAATCCAATGAATAAATAGTGAGGCGCCAGATCCACGCGGTTTCCGATTCGTCCGGAAATCCGAATTCCATGACGTGTGTTATTACTGATTTCATTTTGAATCCAGGTACCCGCAATATCACGACGGTCAGTTCCAAAGTAACTTGTGGTCCGTGTGGTTAATTCAATACCATTTTGTGCGTTAAATGTGATCACATTATTGATAATATCAGCAAAGATGGTGGCATCTGCTTCAGCATGGAGACTCACACCATCACGCACGTTACTAGAGATCACATTGTCTTTGATTTCGAAATCAGTGGTCGTCAGAGAACCATTTTGTGCCAGAACAGAGATACCTTCAACGTTTCCTGTAATCGTATTGTTGTGAATCAACACGGCACGTTCTTCACCAACAATGGGATCAACAATGGCCCGACCTACGCGGGCATCATCTTCACGGTGGAAGAAGATACCACCACCGATGTTATTCGAAATCACATTATTGGAGATTTGAGTTCGATCAATAATCGTCGATTCTTCAATATGGATTGTGATACCATTTTGAGCATTCCCCAGGCCGCCGGTGTTGGCAGCATCGATTCCAAGGTAGTTACCATCAATTGTCAGGTCACGCAGTTGACTAAGTGCTTCAAAACTGACATCCGTACCTAACAAATCCACATAGATGGCAGCCCCGGCAAAAGGAGTGGAAGTATCATTGTCATTGCGGGACTCGGTAATTGTATTGTTAGTGAGGCTGAGATCACCGGTTGCAGTATCTTGAATACTGACCACGACACCTGCACCGCGGTTGTCACTCATGGTATTCCCATCGACTGACAGGCTGAAATCAATGCTATGCAGAATAGTAGCATCGGCGGCTGTTAATTTCACACCGACTGTTTCATTCGAACTGATTGTGTTTCCAGAGATGTCTGCGAAGAAGGAAGTAAACATGTCCAGATCTATTTCCACACCCGCACCAGTGTTTCCGGTGATTGAGTTACCACGAATCCCTCTCAAGTAACCGCCTACGGATGTCGTTTTCACTGTCAATGTGGCGCCGGTTAAATTGGTATCATCAACGCTGATCTGCGGTGTGTTAATGGTCGCCAGATTTCCAACATATTCAATTTCAAATCCGGTCAATGCTGTGCCACGCACCATCACATCAGCTGCACTAATTGTCGGTAAGAGATCAAGTGCGGCGATAATCGCAGCAGCATCCGCGTCAAAGGCAATCGGCCCCGTTGTCGCACCATCAAAGCTCAAGGTGAAATCACCAGCAGTTGGAGTTCCATCGACAAATATTTCCTGAACTTCATTCAGCGTCGTGCCTTCCGCAATCGTCGTGACCGTGGGTACAACAATCAGAATTCCCGTATCATCGATAATGATTTCCGCGTTGGGAGACTCTGCCCGGAAAGTGCCAATAAACTCAACAACAAAACCACCGGTAAACACAGAGCCGGTAACCAGTACATTACCCACACCAATTGAATCCAGGCTTTCTAATGCAGCCTGTACATCAGCCGCCGTCGCATCAAAGGCAAGTGTCACGGGACCATTTGTACTCAGGGGGAAATCCAGATCATAGGTTCCACCACCGGGAACATTTGGGATCGAGATCGTTTGCTGTTCATTCAGCTCAATCCCCTGAGTCGTAGTTGTTGCAACAATGTCGACAGAAGGAGTCAGAGCGAATGGGTCCAAAGGATCAGCGGAGAATGTAGTGCCGACAATTGGTACAACGATCGAGATATCGAAATTACCCACCAGAGTTCCAGGAATGACATCGAGCGGAAAGACATTTGCAAACATCAAGGGCATATTTGCCATACCCAGGTCGCCCTGGAACGTGATTACAAAACCGTTCACAAAATCGCCTGTAACGGCAAAGTCATCCGGGCCTGTCGCAAAAATCAATGCTTCCAGAGCTGCATCAATGTTGGCAGCTGTACCTGCAGGAGTCGCAGCGATCACAATTCCCTGCGTCGTTTCGCCTGCAAATGTGATCGTAAATGCAGCACCGACAGGTGGATTGGTAATATCGATGTTATTGGCGGCGAAGGTAAACGGGAATCCCCCCTGGGAATTAAAGAAATCCAACGTTTGTACTTCGTCTGTTGTGCCATTACCCTGAACTGAGTTTGCGATGACTATATTGAACTGCATTTGTGAGGCATCGCTGGTAATCTGAGGAATATCAACATTGGACAGTGTCCCAGAATCCAGAAAAATGATGTCATAACCGTTTCCAGCCGGGACGACATTCACAGGTGAACCAGCAAAACCCTGGCCATTGGCAATATTATTTAATGCGTTTTCAAGCACTGTTGCATTGAAATTGCTGGGAATGGCAACGGAAAACGGAAATTGCGCTGTCTGTCCAAGAAAAGTGATATCAAAGGTACCAAAGGTCGGATCATTAGAACCGATCATCGACAAATGTTGAATCTCATTGAACTCAATAACAAATCCGGTTGCAAAATCACCGGTGACGAAAAAGTCACCTTCAATACCTGTTTTTGTTGTCGCAGAGGGAAGTGCCTCTAATGCCGCTTCAATGTTGGCGGCAGTCACTGCCGGGTCAGCGTCAATGGCGATATCGCCTGTGGTCTCTCCCTGAAACGTAAGTCGGAATACACCGCCGGTCGGTGTCTCTATCGACGGGACACCAAATTCATCAATGCTCACAAACGTAATCGTCTGAGGAGAAGGCTTGTTTGGATTAACTTGTACAGGGCCAACCACAACATCCACAAACAACCGCAACCCTGAGGCATCGACCGTAATCGGTGGTACATCGCGTTTTTCCATCGTACCTGTGAATTCAATGTCAAATCCAGTTCCAGTACTCGTTACGACAATCGGATTTCCTGAGAAATTAGGATTCGCAGTGACCGCCATATCGTTCAAGGCAGTCGCAATCGCAGCAACCGCCAATGGATCGGAAGGATCAGCATTACCAAACGCCAAGGTTCTCGTTTCGCCTAAAAAGCTCAGCTGAAAAAATCCGAATGTGGGGACAGTCGATACTTCAAAATGCTGAATTTCATTGACATTCCCGGCTGTAGTCTGCGTGACGGTCACTGTAGCCGGTGAACTATTGAAACCCGCAGGATCGATTGTCAGTGGATTTATATTCCTTCCACCGACGGCATTGATAAATTCCACTTCGTATCCGTCCTGGAAGTTTCCATTTACCAGGATATCGCCGACTCCAATTTCGCTGAAGGCAGCAACCATCGCAGCTTTGACTTGGGACGCGGTTGACGTCGCCAGAATCCCAGCTGTCGTTTCAGTAACCCCATCTCCTCCGGTATAGGAAATGGTATAAGTTCCCCCAGTGGGAATACCGGCGAATGTTATCAGTTGAACTTCATTCCGTACCCCGGAAAAGTCAATTTTGTCAGTCGGGCCAGGCACCCCCACAAAGGCAGGTACACCAGGTGCACCATCTCCGGTTGGAACGGGATTGGTGGTCGTCGGAGAAAAGAAGATTCCGTGGCCAACATTGTTTGCAATCACGTTTCCAGAAATATCGCCGCTCAAGTCGCCATCGGTATGATCAAAGACCACTCCATGACTGCTATTGTCAGTAATTGAGTTATCTGTAATCGAAACAAACTGGTCTACATTATTCAATGTCAGACTAACACCGGCACCTTCTGTATTGCCGGTAATGCTATTGCTGTGAATGAACAATTCCGTCAATAAAGCAGCACCGCCATCGACAGTGTCATCAACATTGATAGAAACTCCCTGAATGGCGTTGTTATTCGTCAGCCGAAATTCTTCAGCGATGGAATCAACCAGATTCAGACTGACACCATCATTTCCGGTTGCTCCGGAAATGCTGTTATCGGTCATTGTTGTGTGACGTAAAACGGACCCATTCGTGACATCAAAGGCAATCCCATCAATCGTCGAACGCCTGATAGAAGTCTCTTCTATCGTAGAAGCATTCAACGCCACAGTCGTGCCGGCGCCTGTCTGGCCCGTCAAAGTAGAATCGACGATATTAAACTCATTGAAAATTACATTGGTCAAATCTACATTAAAGGCATTTCCCACGCTTCCCGAAATCGTCGAACTGTCAACAGCAATCGTATCGACTAATAAATTCGAAAGTTCGATATCAACGCCAATTCCGCTGGTCGAAGAAATAGACACGTTATCAAACAGAATGTCGAATGGTTCTGTAAATGTTAAATTGTCAAGATCTATCGAGACCGCAGGGCCGGATGTCGCGTTAATGGTCAGATCTTCAAAAATGATCGAGTCAAAATTTGAGACACCATCAGCATCCGGGTCCAATACAGAGTTATCAAGCGTCACTCCCAGCCCGGGAGTCAGCTGATTGATAATCAGAGAGGTCAGAAGAGTTCGATCTTCCAATTGCTCTATAGCAACTCTGCGTTGGATTTTCTGACGTGCTGAAGAAGGCATACTTCTAAGCTGTAGTCGGCGACGAGGATTCAATGTAGCCTTACGGCTTTTTTCGAAAGCAACTCGCATCGACTCGACCCAAGATGTCAGTAACATCTGCTGTCTCCCATAAACTCTAAATTGCTATGGCATTTTACTATAAATGAAGTGAGTTTTCACATCACACTTCCATTATTTAAGTAATCCAAAATACCAATATGTTTTGTTGTTAGTTGTCAATCTCTGATTCAATTCAATGAGCTCTAAAACAAGACCGCCCTGCAAACAGAACGTTCGAACACTCAATTGCTTTAGTTGATTTCTGCATAAAGACAGAAACCCAGTCTTTGATGCTAAAAACTAGTCTGAACCGATGTCAAAGAAATTTGCGTAAAATAGGTAAAATATAACTGCCCCATTCCATTTGTAACAGTCATGCAAGCAACACAAAATCTACATAAGAAATAAACAAGTTGATAAAAATAAATCTCGGATCTGTTCTCTCCACCCTTTGTTATCATTTGAAAATCTCATGATACAGACGCATGACAACAGTAAAACTAACGATGAATCATTTCCTGGCACCAGCATTTTTATTTTTTTTCTAAATCCACAACTCTCTTAATAGCTATGATTTAAAGAAATATGTTTCCAAATAGCCGGCTGGACTGCGATCAGATTCACCAGAACAACATCTATACACCTGAATCATTCTGGCCGAAAAATCGGACTGTTTTTTCAAGATGTGACGTTTTTAATGGTCTTCTGGGCAATAACGAGCCGATCAATTATGACAGTGGGTTATCCACATAGCCCGACCCTACTGCTGTACTTACGAACAAATATATACTCTGGAATCACAAAGTGTGTTTTGTCGGAGCGGTTAGTTTTTAATTAGCATCTTTCAGTCATCTGAGTCCCAACCGATTTTGTTTGAGCTGAAATGGAGAGATTAAGCTATGAGAACGAACGGATTCGTTGGCTTGATAATCACGGGAATCTGCTGCATTTCGATACAGCCACTTTATTCTCAATCTGATTTTCCGATCAAACCATCAAATGAATCTGAAGGTGTCTTCAGAATTTCAAATGTTTCTGAAGTCTATGAGCCTTCAGAGTATGAACCAGCAATTGATGCCGTCTCATTCGCGCCCGCTTCTCCGCGCACTTCTGACGTTTCTCCGATTGCCATGCCCGAAAATTTCGCGCAGGGAGAGTATTATGGGCCTGTAGAAGAATACACACAGGGAGACTGGATCGAAGATCCTTACCTGGATGATACTGTATACGAACGTCTGGGAATCGTCGCTGGGGCAGCAGCAGTTTTCCTCAAACCCGGTTTCGATACTGACACCGCGTTTTTCACAGAAGACCAATCGGGAATGGCAACAGTCACAACATCCAATGACTTCCCGTACAATTACCAGAGTGCACCCCGTATCAATCTGGGTGTCATTGATAACGAAGGACTCAGTGCACAAGTTCGCTGGTTCCAATTTGAAGATAACTCGGGAAACAGTGCTGTTGCCCCGAACAACTTCATCTTCTTTAATGCTCTGCCCACCAAAACAGCCACCGGAGGAATATCTGCTGGTGGGGCGGCAGGAGACTACATGAGTGTTTCCAGTAATATGAAGCTCTATACTATCGATCTTGACTTGAGTCAGGAATTGAATTTTGAACGCTGGCAGACAACATTTGGTGGTGGTTACCGCCATGCTTCTGTGAGCCAGTCATACCGTGCCGAGGGAACTGCCAGTGGTGCTCCCGTCTCATCAGATGTCGGACACCGTTTCGACGGAGATGGCTTGGTTGTTTTTGCTGAAGCACGACGCCCTCTGGGAATATTTGATCGACGCTCCAAAGGAACTTCCAGTGTTTCGTTGATTTCCAGTATCAAGTATTCCGCCCTCTGGGGAAATTCTAAATACTCGGCAGAAGACAGAACTCCAGGACCGACTGTAGCCATCGCACAAACAGATAGCAAAAAATCATTAAGTATCGCTGAAGTTCAAATTGGTGCACAAGCAGATTTTGTGTTGCAAACCGGTGCTCTGGTCTGGGTCCGTGCGGCCTGGGACGGAATGTGGTGGAATGGTGCTGGCTCGGCTGCCAGTGAATCGGGAGACCTCAGTCTACTCGGTGGTTCCATTTCGATCGGGATGGACTGGTAAACCTCCCCTGCACAACACGTATATCAAACAGCCCTGCCAGATGATTTTGGCAGGGCTGTTTTTTTATTGTCGTCACTGAAACGATTACTTTTTCGGTGGCGCTTCCAGCGTTTTGATAAATGCCAGTAAGTCGGCCATCTGTTGTGGATTTACCTCTTTTTCCAGGCCATTCGGCATCAATGAGACACCATTGGAGAGCAGCGTATCTATATTATTTCGCAGTATGACATCCTGCTTTCCTTCTGCTCTGCGAATCGTGTAACTCGTCGCCGTTTCAGCAGCAATAATACCGGTAAATAGCTTACCTTGATCAGTGACCACCGTATAAGTGTTGTAATTGGCCTGTGCCTCACGACTGGGATCCAGAATCGCTATCAATAAATCACTGTTAGATTTATTCTTGGTTGTCGCCAGATCAGGACCTACATTATGTCCCTGGTTACCAATTTTATGACAACCAGAGCAATTCTTCATATAGATTTTTTTGCCCCGCTCAATCTCCCCCTTCAATTCCAGAGACGCCTGATAAGCCAGCACAATTTTAGCTCGGTCTTTATTGACTTCATTCCCCAATACTTTGCGTGCACGTTTACGGATCGCATGATTCGGGTGATTCGTCAACAAGTCTTTTTTGTCACGCGCGATCTCATTGAGTTTGACTTTCTTCTGCTTTATAGCATTCAACAAACTGTCAATACGCCCCGATGATCCCAGCAGGGCATCGATCACATCGGTTCGAACAGCCGGACTGAATCCTGACCAGTTGGTCAACAGGGCGGAACTCACATCTTTGTGACCCATGCGTGACAAAGCCTCGACAGCCGCCAATTGAATTTCAGGTGCAGAACGCGGGTTTAATACTTCCGCCAGTACATCACCGGCAACACCATAATCCATAAAGCCCAATAAGCGTATGGCGGCAACTCGCTCAGCAAGAGACTTGTCTTCATCCTCAACGATTTGAACTGCATCGGCAATGGTTTTATCAAAACGTTGTTTCATTTTGGAATCAAGCTTGCTGTCATTGAGCAAAGTGCCCAGTGAAGCTCCTCGACGCCCCAGGCCTTCGCCCAATGCACCGAGCACCAACTGTTTCTGCACCAGAGAAATCGAATCATCGGAAACATAACCCAGAACGGCGATGGAATCGTTCGTGTCCTTTTTCGCGCCCGCAATTCGTAATAATTCAATCACCAGACTACGCTTGCTTCCGGAAAGTTTTCCCTTCGATTCCCGAAGAAAATTCACAGCCAGTGGTCCCGCGATATCTGCGGAAGAAGTCAAGACAGCCACCTGCAGATCCCGGTCAAAATTCCTGGAATCCACTAGTTTTGTCAAACCTGCAATTGCCGCATCCTTTTCAAACTCACCCAGTGAAAAGGCTAACTGCAGTTGAACACGATAATCCGGGTCTGCCGTCAGTTTCAGCACGGCCTGAGACAACTCGGGATTCTTCTGTGAGTATTTTTCAGAAAGACGAATCGCATGCTCTCTGACTCCAGGTTCACGATCTTTTAATGCCTTCAATAACAGTTCCGCATTTAACGCATTCAATCCATCCAACGCCCATAATGCATGCAGGCGCCCCAGTGGTTGTTTTGAAGTTTGTAACAGGTTGACAAGAGGCTCCATAGCCGACTTGTCCTGTCGTTCCCAAATCAAACGCTGGGCGGTTTCCCGATTCCAGCTATTAGGAGATTCCAACTGCAAAACCAGTCGATCAATGGGCATTTTTCCTAATTTCAATACTTTGAACTTAGTCCCTTGCGGGTGAACCAGACGATAAATGCGTCCCCGATCATAACCACTTTCCAGATCGAGATGACGTTTGATATCTTCGGGAATCGAAAAAGGGTGTTCGATCGTTTCACGATACATATCTAAAACCCAGAGCGTGCCATCGGGTGCATTGACAAAATTGACGGGACGAAACCAGTTATCCTTGGAAGTGATGAACTCCGTATTCTCATCTGCGCGCGTGGCAACGTGGGTGGCTCCCTTTTGTTCCATCGTTTTCCGATGAATCAAATTACCGCCTACATCGCCGATAATGGCATTACCCTGAAACTCAAGGGGATAAGCACCGCCACGATAAATGGTCACCCCTGTCGCGGAGGTAAAGAAACCCGTTGCCACCTGTTCTGTGGGTGAAAGCCGCTTGCGGAAAGCAGGGTCTGCGACGCGTCGTGCAGTCCTGATCACTCGATAGGGTTCTGGCGGACTACGTCTGAATACAGGAGCAGCGGCTCCTCTGCGTGCAGCTGTCCTTAACACACCCGGTACAGCCAGATAAGCATTTCGCTTGATATAGCGGCTCGGATACACAACATGCTGAATATGGTTACTGTTGCTACAAACAAAGCGATTTCCCCAATCATCCATCGAATGTCCAAACTGAGAGCCTCCGGAAATCGCTTCCAGCTCTCTTGTCTTCGGATTCAACTTCAAATCTCGGCGTCCTGAAGGAATGACTACTTTTCCATCTTTTAAAATGGAACCGCCATTCGTCCCGCCTGCGAAATAGATATGGTTATCCAGACTCCATTTCAAGTTATTAGCCAGGCCTTGCACATTCTTTGTGGGAAGTCCGGTAAAAACTGTCTCACGAATATCAGCCTTGTGATCGCCGTCGGTATCTTTGAAATAATAAATATTCGGAGGTGCAATCACATAGACCCCGCCATCATAACAACAAACCGAAGTCGGCCAGGTAATCGTGTCTGCAAAGACAAAACTTTGATCCATGCTCCCATCACCGTTGGTATCCTGCAATAAGCGAATCACACCGGCATTCTTTCGAACGGGACCAGGAATATAATCCGGACGCTGTTCCGGGAGATAAGGATAACCTCGCATTTCAGCAACATACATTTGCCCGTTTTCATCGAAACAGGCGTCAACAGGATCCATCACAGTCGGCTCAGCTGCCACCAGTTCCAATCCAAAACCATGCTCTAATCGAAATCCCTTTAATGAGTCCTCGGGAGGTGTCGCGGGAACTCGTTTCAACCGCTTTGACAAGTCGCCCTCGTCAGCCAGAGGTTTTTGAGCTGTGGCTGAAGAAAAATAACTACCACCTGCCAATATCAGGACAGATAAACAAATCGCCGCCAGGCAAATAACTTTTCTTTTCGAAACCGAAATCATGTTCTTCGACTTTCTCAATCAAGAAATGCAATCAATGTGTGTGGAATACAAAGGTGGGAAGAAACACACGAAGTCTGCAAAATCACAATGACACATCAGGATATATGCAATTTTGCATCGTTCTGACTTCTGTGGAACTTTAAATTGTAAAGAATCTTAACGAATACAATCTAACATAGCCGGATCACTTCGAAAATCAAGCCCAGTTCTCTCTAAAACCAGAAGCGTATTATTTCTACTACTGCTGACTACGTTTTTCTCTTCCACTTCTTGGGAGAAAAACGGTCTGGAAGGGAACTTATTCCCATTCAATGGTACTGGGCGGTTTCGAGCTGATATCATAGACCACGCGATTGATGCCCCTGACATTGTTCGTAATCCGGGTCGACATACGTTCGAGAACTTCGTGGGGCAAAGGCGACCAGTTGGCGGTCATAAAATCGTCTGTTTCGACAGCACGAATCGCTGCCACATCTTCATAAGTTCGACCATCGCCCATCACTCCCACCGATTGAATCGGAAGCAGAACCGCAAAAGCCTGATTCGTTTTTCGATACAGATTTGCCTTATGTAATTCTTCAATCACAATCAGATCTGCTTCTCGAAGCACATCCAGACGCTCTTCAGTCACTTCGCCCAGACAACGAACGGCAAGACCCGGCCCGGGAAAAGGATGCCGATAAATCAATTCGTCAGGCAGGCCTAATTCATGACCCATTTCACGTACTTCATCTTTAAACAGTTCACGGAGAGGTTCAATCAGTTCAAAGCCCAGTTTTTCGGGCAGGCCTCCCACATTGTGGTGCGACTTGATGGTCGCAGCCGGACCGTCGGGATTGGCTCCCGATTCAATCACATCAGGGTACAGAGTTCCCTGTGCGAGAAATTTCGCATTCTCAATCGACTCGGCCTCTTTCTGAAACACTTCAATAAACAGACGGCCAATAATTTTCCGCTTTTTCTGCGGATCTGTGACCCCCTTCAGCTCTGATAAAAACAGCTGACGCGCATTCACAACATGCAGATCCGTTTTAAAGTGTTCGCCGAACCGACAGGAAACTTCATCCGCTTCCCCTTTTCTCAGCAAACCATTGTCAACAAAAATGCATGACAGCTGTGAACCGATGGCCTGATAGAGCAAGGCGGCGACCACGGAAGAATCGACTCCCCCCGATAACCCACAAATCACTTGCTTATCACCAACACGTTCTCGGATTGATGCTACTTCCTGCTCAATCAAATTCGAGATTTTCCAGGTTCCCTCACATCCACAGACCATATGCACAAAATTGGACAGCAACATACCACCAAATTCGGTATGCGTGACTTCCGGATGGAACTGAAGACCAAACAGAGGCTTCGTATGATGTTTGACAGCAGCAAACTGACAGGTTTCGGTGGATGCCAGAGAGGTAAAGTGTTCGCTCAGATTTTCGACCTGATCGCCATGACTCATCCAGGCAATCAAATTCGTGGGAACTCCCGAGAACAGACTGGAATGATCACTCACGGTACAGGGAGTTCTACCAAATTCCCGTGATTCACCCCCTGTCACATCGCAGCCCTGCGAAGCACAAACCAGTCCCATTCCGTAACAGATTCCCAGGATCGGAATCCCCAGGTTAAAAATTTCCGGATCAGGCTGAGGCGAATCTTTACCATAGACACTCGCAGGACCACCAGAAAGAATAATCCCTTTCGGATTGAGTTCCTTGATTCGTTCTGCCGTCAAAGTGGGCCGCGCCAGTTGACTGAAAACATTCTGCTCTCGGACACGTCTCGTAATCAGTTGCGATGTTTGAGACCCGAAATCCAGGACCAGAATAAGTTCTTCCTGCTGGGTATTCAATAAACTCTGAGAAAGAGCATCCTGCTCAGAGAGATGGGGATCTGTCATTACGTTCTCGAAATCTTGATGTAATCGAAAAGATCATCGGAGGCTCGCGCCAAGGCCTCTCATGAATGGATTTGCGATTGAATTTAACACGTTTTTAATGAAACAACTCTGAAAGAAACTCTTCAGGTTGAAAAGCAAGCCGCTATCTTAGCGAGTCTATTTTCGAAATCCAATTCTGCACAACGAATTCAACAAGGAAAGCCGGAATCTATACGGAACAGTCAAAATACAAAAGATACAGCGAATGTATGCTTTCCAAGACCAATATTCGGAGCCGCCCTTTTTACTTTTAGAGGTAAATCGGGACAGAAAACACCGACCTGTTAAGAGCTTACATTAAATCAAACCCATCAAGATAATTTGAACCATTCCTGCCGATCTATCCGATAATTCCAGTAATACGACAATTGCGGAATCATTGCACACAGCAGGGACGGGTCTGTTCAATTCTCCACTGTGAGTGATACCCCAATCGCCAGAATACCAAATTTCTCTCTTCTTTCATCATTATTGCCGGGAACAGAAAACCATGCTTCTCAAATGGAATCATTTTTTCTCCAGACATTTTATGGCTTTTTTAGCGGGTACTTCATTTCTGATGGCAGGTGCCGATTTAAGTGCACAGGTTCTCCCAGGCACAGGAACGCGTGTTGAAGGTGCGTGGGATGATTTTGAAGATGAGAGCTGGGAATTTATTACGAATCTTCCCAAAAGCAGTACCAATGTTGATAAACAGACCCGTTATCCTTTGGGACAATCTACTAATAACATCTGGACCGAAAGTGCCAAGCGAGGGCAACCCGATATGATCCAGCGGGTGCCAACACCTGCAGGAGGACTTCCTGGCAGTAAAGGTGCTTTGATGATGAAATCACTGCATACGGGAGTTCCAGGACAAGGCAGCCGAGGAACCAATCAGGACGACCTGATTATGCAGGGCTCAATGATCTCAGTAGCTTATTCTCCCAGCGTCGTTACACGCGTCTACATTCCCCCTTTTGAAGAATGGGAAGACAAAACAGGAACTTCCTTTGGCTTTCGTGCTGCTGTGAAAGCGCCAATGAAATCGAAAAAACCTTCACGCAGAAGATTCTTTTCTCGCGGCCCGACCACCAGAATTGAAACCATCTACCTGGGAATGTTCATTCAGTTCAACAGCAAAACAGATTCTCCCAACAGTGAAGATTCCGCTATGTTTGTCGTACGGGCTGACAGTACCGGACAGGATTTTATCGGCCCCGAAATCAAGCAGACTGGGTGGTGGACACTGGGTATGTCGTTTACTCCCGACGGTCGTACTCACTACTATGCCAGCCCGGGCGTTGATCCTTTGACCCACGCAGACCGATTTGCTTCCCATGCTCCTTATGGAACTCGGATTCAATCCTTCCATACCGCGTTCTTCAATGTCTGTAATCAGGACGATGGCAGAACATGGTCAACCGAATGGATCATTGATGACCCGGCGATCTACTACATCAGTCAATAGTCCGACGTGCTACTGAATCCTGATAATAATCAGAAATCCTCAACGGCATACTCTCTCAGGGTATGCCGTTTGTTTTTATCAGCCTATCATAAGTCTTGCTCTTTTTGTCTGAAATTCCATCCCAAAAACCATACACATTTATTGCTGGACCCTGACATGTTCGTAAATAAAATCAAAACACTGCTTGCTCAGGGAGAAGTGGCTTTGGGCCTTGCCATGCCTGATGCCTCAGAAATTATTGCAAAACTCTCGGTGGATACAGGAATCGATTTTTTGTGGATCGATCTGGAACATCGTCCTTACGGGGTCAATGAAGTCAAACATATCCCCGAGATCGCCCGCCGAAAAAACTGCATGCCCATGATTCGTGTTCCTGGTCTCGACCCGATTTTCTTCAAAAAAGCATTAGATATCGGAGCCAACACCATCATGGTTCCCCAGATCAATAATGCAGAAGAAGCAAAACTCGCCGTACAATATGCCAAGTATCCTCCCGAAGGAACCAGAGGTGTCTCGCCCGACTGGACGATGTTCATGGACTTTTCCTTTGATGATTATCTCCCTCATGCAAATGAGGAAACAGCAATTATTGCGCAAATCGAATCGCCGGAAGGCATCGAAAATATCGAGGAAATTGCTGCCGTTGATGGCATTGATGTCCTCTTTGCCGGGCCAATGGACCTTTCGGCTTCTCTAGGCGTCATTGGACAAATACAACATCCAGAAGTTGTCAAACTATTGGCCGATTTCCCCAAACGTGTGGCCACCGCCAATAAACCCGCGGGCATTACATTTGGAGATCTGGACCGCTGTCGACAGGCGATTGATGATGGGTATCGATTCGTTAATATCGGCTCCATTGTTAGTATCGGAGCGAATGGAGTTCGTGCAGTCCTGCCAGAATTACGTGAACGGGCGAAATCGAACCCCACGTAACCATCACGTTATTCCTGCTAATATACCTGATTCTAAGGGGGCCTGAAGACTCTTGGATCAATCTGAGTTCAGCCTGGAAACGGAAGAATCACGAATTCTTCACAAGCCCCTCTGGAACGCATAAATAGTATTTGATACAATCCAAGCGTCAATAAGTTTCGGACTACAGCAGGAGAGAGCACAATATGCTGACACTGTTTGGAAAAGGGAATACGCCCTCCTCGTTTTGCGATGGAGTGTCACGACGGAATTTCCTTCAGATTGGTAGTCTGGGCCTCTCGGGACTGACGCTGCCCCGCATCTTGCAGGCGGATTCAAAACCAGGGAACAAAAAGCGTCAGAAATCAGTGATCATGATTTATCTGGTGGGTGGGCCACCGCATCAGGATATGATTGATCTCAAACCAGAGGCACCCAAAGAAATTGCAGGGCCCTGGCGTCCGATCTCTACCAACGTGCCCGGTATTGAAATCTGTGAAGCCTTCCCGCGCATGGCGCAGCTCATGGATAAAATGGTTCTCGTACGTTCCATCGTGGGCTCGCAAAGCGGTCATGATGCCATTCAATGTTTTAACGGCCATAATCCTCGCAAACCAAAGCCGCAGGGTGGCTGGCCACAATTCGGTTCGACGGTCTCAAAAATTCAGGGCTCCTATGTGGAATCCGCGCCTCCGTTCATCAGCCTCTGCTATCCATGCACTCATGGTCCTTATAACGAACCGGGGCCGGGCTTTCTTGGTCTCTCGCAGTCTCCTTTTCGCCCAATGGGACCAACGCGGCACGACATGGTGCTCAATGGTATCTCGCTTGAACGACTTTCAGATCGAAAAAAACTGCTGCAGAGTATCGATAACTTCAAACGCGAATCAGATGCCTCGGGTATGATGACGGGCCTGGACACATTCAACGAACAGGCAATGGGCGTTCTCACATCTTCAAAACTGGCGGAAGCACTGGACCTTTCCAAAGAGGATCCGGAAACGGTCAAACGCTATGGTACGGGTGACCCAACTAAGTTTATTGACAGTAACGGCGCCCCTCGCGTACCACAAAGCATGCTTGTCGCAAGAAGATTGATCGAAGCCGGCGCACGCGTCGTCACATTGAATTACAGTAAATGGGACTGGCATGGCGGAAAGTACAACACCATTTTTAAACGCGAGGCAGAAGACTTTCCTATCTTTGATCAATGTGTGAGTGCTCTACTGGAAGATCTGCATCAGCGCGGTCTCGATCAGGATTGTACAGTTGCCATCTGGGGAGAATTTGGACGCACTCCCAAAATCAGTGCACAGGTGGGACGAGATCACTGGCCACGAGTCAACTCTGCCATTTTGTTCGGTGGGGGCATGAAAACAGGACAGGTCATCGGCGCAACAGACCGACTTGGAGGCGAAGCCGTCGATCGTCCCGTGACATTCCCGGAACTCTTCTCGACCCTGTATCATAATATGGGTATCGAAACAGAGCAGACCACCATTGAAGATTTCAGCGGACGACCTCAATATCTGGTCGAAGATCACGCCAGACCGCTGCCCGAGCTCATCTAATCCCCGTGATTGATTTGGCTCTTTTTCTCGCTTTGCCCATTAAAACTTGAATCGCTTCAACCGAACGCGTTAAAATAGTTAACGGCAATCTCTTTGTGATTGTTCCCACCATTTTGAAAATGCGCTTCTGGATGATGCGCTCTCAGAACGATACACCGCTGTATCACGACTCGAACTCTGTAAAAGAAAATACTGAGCATGAAGCAACTTCTTTGTAATATTTCTGTTTTACTGCTGATTACTGGATGTCTCAGCTTTCTGTATTCTGCTGAAGAATCAAAAACAGATTCCACCCCACGATTTTCTTCACAACAGTTAGAGTTCTTTGAAAAATCGATTCGTCCCCTACTCGCCGAGCATTGTTATCAATGCCATAGCGGTCAGTCCAAACGCTTAGAAGGCGGATTGAGAATGGACTCGCGCGCTTTGCTTCTGAAGGGGGGAGATACCGGCCCCGCAGCGGACCTTAAAAAACCAGCGGAAAGTCTGCTACTCGAAGCCGTGCGATATGAATCGCTTGAGATGCCACCTGATACTCGCTTGAAAAAAGAACAAATCGATCTGTTCGTACGCTGGGTAGAAATGGGACTACCCTGGCCTGACGAAAAACCGCCCACAGAGGCAAAAGACGCCGAAACCTTCGATCTAAAAAAACGCAGGCACGATCATTGGGTCTGGCAACCACTAAAACATGTGACTCCCCCTGCTCTCAAAAATCAAAACTGGTCTGCGCATCCCGTGGATTCGTTCATTCTTGCAAAACTGGAAGAAAAAAAACTGCAACCCGCCAGTCGTGCTGACAAAAACACCATCATTCGACGTCTTTATTTTGACTTAGTTGGCATTCCCCCCTCCCCAGAGCAAATCCACTCTTACTTAAATGATCATGCTGCAAACGCCACTGAGATAGTCGTCGATCAACTTCTGGCCTCTCCTCAATTTGGCGAACGCTGGGCACGCCACTGGCTCGATTTGATGCGCTATGCAGAATCACGTGGACATGAATTTGATAATGATGCACCGAATGCCTACCAGTATCGAGACTATGTCATCCGTGCCTTAAACGCCGATCTTCCTTACGACCAGTTCGTCACAGAGCATATCGCAGGTGACTTACTTAAACAGCCTCGACTTCATCCCCAAAAACAGTTCAATGAATCCATTTTGGCGACGGCCTTCTGGTATATGAGTGAATGGGTGCATTCCCCCGTGGATATCCGTAAGGATGAAACAGACCGCTTTGATAACGCCATTGATGTCATGACCAAATCATTTCTGGGTATGACAGTTTCCTGTGCCCGCTGCCACGATCATAAATTCGACGCCATTTCCACAAAAGAT
>JAHZKX010000025.1 GCA_022600195.1 Planctomycetota bacterium | reverse complement strand
TCAACATCGGCACGACGCAACATTGGGATAATCTGGTCTACACCATAACGTTTCTGAGGCATCTTAAAAAATCCTTTCCGGGCTTCGCCCGGGATGGATTCTCTCATAATCACTGGTACTATTCACGGGGATAAGGTCAACTGGCAGACGTGCAGTCTCAAGTCTCCCTGAATCTCACGTCTGATATTTCCTCACCAAATCTGTCGAAAAATGCAGAAGGAAAAATCATGGTGAGAGCATTTACTGATTTTAAAAGGCATACCATTTCAGACACAGAACGCCCCCATTTTGGTAACGAACTCCTTCTGGAAAAGTATTTGCCCTTCAATACATTTCTCACGAAAAGATTATGGGCCACGGGCAATACCGCTCCCTACGGACATCGCGGTGATCTACCCACGATTCAAGAAGCCATTTCACATCATGGGGGAGAAGCCACGAAATCGCGCCGTGCTTTTGAATCACTGAAAAAATCAGACCAACGGGCCATCATTGAGTTCCTGCGTTCTTTACAAATTCTCAAAGAGGGCTCGCCAGCTGTGATCATAAAAGAAAAAGAGAGACGACTTCCCTATCAGAACAGTCAGAAATAACGAACTGTGCCCGTTCGAACGGGTCTTTGAACAGACACAGTCACTCACATGGTGAGTCGACTACTTTAGGATGGCCCTCATATACAGAATATTTCGTATTTCATTTCGGAAGCACACTAATGCAAATTCAAAAATCATTACTGATTTTAGTAGCTCTGGTGTTCTGTGGTGTTTTATCACAGTCTGCCCAGGCGGCCAAGAAAGTGGCGCTGCTGGTGGGTGTGAACAAGTATCAGAAGCGCGGACTGGCTGAGAAACCGCTGCTGTATGCAGAACGGGATGTCACGAAACTGGGAGTCGAACTCAAAAAACAGGGCTTTGATGTCTCATTGTTACTGGGCGAAAAAGCATCCAAGAGTGAATTTGAGAAAGCATTGGCGACTCTCCTGAAAGATTGTACGGCCTCGGATGTGGTCTTACTCGGTTTTGCCGGTCACGGTCAGCAGCTCCCTTTGATGGATAAAACAGGCAAAGCGAAAACAGGCGCGAATGGCAAAGCGCTGGAAGACGCGTTTTACTGTCCCGTCGATGCCGTTATGACCAAGGCCGAATCGTTGATCAGCCTCACCAGACTCGTCGAAACGTTAGACGAAAAAGGGGGTGTCAATCTGGTATTGGTAGATGCCTGCCGAGATAACCCGGACCCGACCCGCTCCACGCGTTCGATCAGTGGGAACGAGTTAAACGGTCGCTTACCACAAAATACGGCCATCATTTTCAGCTGTTCCTCCGGTCAACAGGCATTTGAAACTATCGATGCGGGAGGCGGTCATGGTGTCTTCTTTTATCATGTGTTGAAAGGACTACAGGGAGAAGCCGTCAACCGCAGTGGTGTGGTCACCTGGAACAGTCTGTCCGGTTATGTTGCCGGCGCTGTGAATGATCAGACCAAACGCTGGTTTCCCGAACGGGCCAAATATGCCAACAAAGGCCAACTACAAACACCCCACGAATTACGAAACCTGATCCAGGTTCCCATCCTGGCGGCCTCATTTGAAGATTCCGATTTTGCATTGGGACTGAAGTTATACATTGCAGATGGCATGCCCATGGATCGGATCAAGGCTTATACCTTCTTTCGCAAAGCAGCAGACCGCGGGCACACGCTGGCAAAAACATTCATCGGTGATCAATATCATTATGGTAAGGGAGTCCCTAAAGATATCAGTGAAGCAGCCCGTTGGTTTAAAAGTGCGATACCCGCACTGCGTGAACTCGCAGAAAATGGTGACCCTCTTGCTCAGGTTCGGTATGGCTTAATGATCGATAATGGCTTGGGTGTTGAAGAAGACGACGAGCTGGCTGTAAAGTGGTATCGCAAAGCGGCAGAACAGAATTATGCGATGGCACAATCAGTCCTGGGATATATGTATCGATATGGCCAGGGAGTCGAGAAAGATTACATCGAATCTGTAAAGTGGTATCGCAAAGCAGCAGAGCAAAATTATCCAACGGCTAAAGACGGCCTTGGTGATATGTATAAATATGGTCGAGGTGTTGAGAAGAGTTACTCCGAGGCATTGGAGTGGTATCGCAAAGCCGCAGAACAAAATCACTCGGGGGCGCAGAACGCTCTCGGGCAACTGTATCGACATGGAGAAGGTGTCGAACAGGACGATGTGGAAGCTGCGGATTGGTACCGCAAGGCAGCAGAACAAAACCACATCCAGGCCCAGCGGCATCTCGGATATAGATACTTTCAGGGGAAGGGTGTTGGCAAGGATTATACCCAGGCACTCAAATGGTTCAGGGAAGCCGCAAAACAAAATGATGAAATATCACAACACAATGTTGGTTCAATGTACGATCTAGGACAGGGAGTCGCAGAGGACAATTATGAAGCTGTGAAATGGTATCGCAAGGCGGCGGAACAAGGATACGCCAGATCACAGAATGACCTTGCTGGAATGTATAAAAATGGCGAGGGAGTTGAGCAGAATTATGTTGAAGCATTGAAATGGTATCGTAAGTCCGCCGATCAGAATTATGCATTTGCGCAAAAAAACCTGGGAGAGATGTACTATTGGGGGCGGGGTGTAGAGCAAGACTATGACACAGCTTTCAAGTGGTCTCGTAAAGCCGCAGAACAGAATGTCGCATTTGCACAATTCCGTCTGGGATGGATGTACAAAAAAGGCAAGGGTGTAGGGCAGAACGATTTTGAAGCAGCTAAGATGTATCAAAAAGCGGCCGAACAGAATCACGCTTTGGCACAAAATAATCTGGGCGATATGTATGAGAAAGGTCAGGGAGTTCAAAAGAATTACTCAATCGCCATCAATTGGTATCGTAAATCTGCCGCACAAAACGAACCTTTGGCACAAAAAAATCTGGGAGATATGTACCGAAATGGTTGGGGTGTGGAGCAGAACTATTATGAAGCACTGAAGTGGTATCGCAAGGCGGCTGAACAAAATCAGACAGACGCACAATTCCGTCTCGGATGGGCCTACGGAGAAGGAGAGGGTGTGCAGAAGAACGATTTTGAAGCGGTGAACTGGTACCGCAAAGCAGCCGAAAAAGGGGACGCTGCGGCACAAGTCAATCTGGGGTTTATGTACTCAGAAGGTCTAGGAGTTCAGAAGAACTCCAGTGCAGCTGTGAGCTGGTATCGCAAAGCCGCCAGACAGGGGAATGCAACGGCAATCTCAAACTTGAAAAAGTTGGGCTTCACTCCCTGATTGATAGTTTTTTCAATCAAAATGAAATGAAAATTCGTACTCAAAGTGAAGACGAACTGAGTCGAAAAGATCGACGATATCCCCTCCCAATAAATCTGAAACTGAAGGGTCTGCGAGCGTTATTTCTGTGACTGGTCAAAAATGATGAATTCCACCAAAGCTGAGATTCAGATTGCAGATGAAAAAAACTCGCCTGACCGGTAACTCCCAAGAAAACTCGGTTTCCGATTTACTTTTCATAGATGCAGTCATTGTACCTGAAAGGCTTTGCTTTATATGATTTGAATCCAAAACCTTTCAAGATTTTTGGATTCGATTGACGACTCCCACATCCCAGAAATACTGACGGATCAATGATGTCCCTGAAAACTCGAATTCTATTATTAACCTGCCTGGTGATTCTGATTCCAGTTGGTACGTGGTTGTTGGTGCCCAAACTGCCATCTCTCGCAAAACCGATAGAAATCTTTTCAGGAGGAACTTCTTATCCCGCTTCAGAAATACCATTCAAACGAGTGAATTTGGGGCCAGAGCCGGTTGGCTTACCTATTATCACCAATGTGCAAATTCTGGATTTTAACGGTAATGGGCAGAATGAAGTTTTAGCCTGTGATTCCTCGAGAGGTACTGTTTCACTTTTTAAGCAGAACGGCGAGAGTACCTGGCAAGAAAAAGTTCTGCTTAAGGATCTGGCAGATCCCGCACATGCGACTGTTGTCGACATCGACGGTGATGGAGACCAGGATATTATCGTTTCAATTTTAGGAAACTTACTTCCCGATGATCGAGTGATTGGACGCGTCGAGCTCTATGAACGAAAAGGCGATGAGTATATTCGGCATGTGATTCTGGATGATGTCAGACGCGTCGCCGATGTACAGCCTGGAGATTTTGATGGTGATGGCGATCTTGACCTCGCAGTGGCCATTTTTGGTTACAATCGAGGATCTATTTTATGGCTGGAAAATCGAGGTGATCTGCAGTTCAGAGACCACGAATTATTAAACGCACCAGGAACCATTCATGTGCCTGTCGCGGATTATGACGGCGATGGCGATCTGGATATTGCTGCCATTGTCACTCAGGATGAAGAAGAGCTATGGGGCTTTGAAAATCTGGGACAGGGAAAATTTAAAAAACGAAAACTCTGGATGACCGTCAATCTGGATCTGGGGGGAGCAGGCCTGATTCGTGCCGACCTTGATCAAGATGGAGATCAGGATCTGGTTCTACCCGCCGGCGATAATCTGGAAGATCTGGATGCCTATCCTCAACCTTATCATGGATGTTTATGGTTTGAGAACAAAGGGAACTGGGAGTTTGAGTCTCATCGCATTGCGAATCTGGGAGGCACCTATGCAGCTGATGTCGGGGACCTTGATGGCGATGGCGATCTGGATGTTGTTCTGGCGAGTATGGCAAACGATTGGTACGATCCCAAATCAGCCAGCGTCGTTTGGTTGGAAAATGATGGCAAACAAAATTTTAAATCCTGGCAGATTGCCAATGATCCGATTCATCTCGCCACTGTAGCTGTTGGTGATCTGAATGGAGATGGTCAAGATGATCTTGTTGCCGGAGGGCTCAACCTGCTTAAGCCTTTCCAGAGAATAGCTAGAATAACGGCCTGGCTGAATCAAAAGGAGAAACCATGATCGTATTCGTACGCTTCCTGTTGATTTTGTTGGTTGTTGAGCTGAGCACCTGTGGGTATCTTGTGGCAAAACGTCTGTCACGTCATCTACCGGTATTACCTGATGCGGAGTTTGTTGATCCCTTGATGATGTCTGATTTTCAGGAACTGGCAAAGCAGGCAGAAACGGGTTCCAGTAAAGAATGGGTGACATTAGGGCAAGCGTTATTAGGGCAAGGGTTTTATACCTATGCTGAAATTTGTTATCGGCAGGCAGCTGAAATGGATGCTGCAGACAAAGTAGCACAGGCCAGTTATGCGTTTTGCCTTGAACGAACGGGTCGTACTCAAGCTAGTACTCTTGAATATGAAAAACTGGACTCCTTCACAGGCAAGTCGATATTCCCTCTTGCAAACCGGGAATTTTACTTGTATTCGATCGGAAGAAACTATCTGCGCGAAGAGAATGTTGCCAAGGCAGAAGAAACGTTCCGACAAAACCTTGGCTTTCAACCAGCCGAATACCAACTGGCAAAAATCTTAGTCAGGTCTAATCGTTCCGAAGAGGCTTTGGCAATTATTGAGAGCAATCTGCGGAAGTCACCCGATTCTTTATATTTTCGTCTTTTGCAGTCTTTGGCATTGGAATCTCTCGGACGAACGAGAGAAGCAAAACAGGCTGCGGATAGACTCGAACGGGCCATGTATATCATCCAGCTGAGTTTCAATATCAATATTGTAAAACCTTATAGTGTCAGGCATGGGGTTCAGAAAGAAGTACAGGAATATTTTAAGCTTATCGAACTCAATGATATGGACCTGCTTGCCAGAAAGCTGGATACAATCTTTGAACTGATAGACGAGCGGCCTCTGCCGCAGCACAGGTCGACGCTCGTCAGGATGATTGAAGTGGAGTTCCAGCGAAAAGATCCCAAACGTATGTTAATGCTGCTTGATCAATTAAATCAATATGGTATTGAGGATGCCGATATGCTTCAATTCAGAGCCGGCGCTTACATGCTCTCGGGTGAGATGGAAAAGGCGATTCCGTTGTTGCAGCGTGTGGCGAAGATGTCGCCGACGGTTGAAGTTCATCAGACTTTGGCAAATATTTATGAGCAACAGAAAGATAATAAAAAACGAGATGAGCATCAGGCAAAGATGGCACTGTTAAACGCGATGATGGCCTTTCGCAATAATCAACTCCCAGCAGCAGAAGAATCAATACAAAAGTCAGTCGAGCTGAACCTGAATGATCCACAAGCATGGTTCTACAATGCGGAAACGAAACGACTTCTAGGCAATAAAGAAGCAGCGCGGGCCGCCTA
The DNA here is from genome assembly GCA_022600195.1 of Planctomycetota bacterium. Taxonomy (GTDB): domain Bacteria; phylum Planctomycetota; class Planctomycetia; order Planctomycetales; family Planctomycetaceae; genus Gimesia. Next base: position 11,460 of record JAHZKX010000025.1, on the reverse strand, counting down.
TCAGCGATGCATCGAACTCGACCCCAATCATGGCCGTGCAATAAGAGAATTGACGCTACTTACACCTGAAAAATTTAAGCAAAATAGAAGAGGCTCCTGATGAAAAACCCGGTCACTTCTCTTACAAAGTAACCGGGCTGAAGTGTCTTTTGAAAACAAAACGACAGGAGTTTTTTAGATTAACTAGAATTCACCGATAACATTGCCGTCTTTGTAAGATACCAAATTAGAGTAAACACTTCGGTCAATATTCTCTGAAAGAAATCGAATGCGTCCATCACCCAGAAGAATATGGATTCCACCCTCATGGCTGCTGGATGCAATCCAGGCACTTCCCCATGTTGCTGAAGAACCATTGATGAGATAAGTTGCGGAGCCACCACCACTGCTGGTCACATCCAGTGACTCAACGCCAGGGTGCCAGGCAACGGTACTTCCGCTTAGTCGGGGACCAATCCACAACCCACCAGACCAGCTGCAGGGTGAACCTCCACAATTTGTGCCACTAGAGGACTCATTTTGAGTGGTTCGTTCAACAGCAAAAATCGTATTACTACTTCCGTCTGTAAGATCTCTCATTTTTGTTCTCGAATTGGCAAACATAACGCCATCTCTGGTGTTGGCCGATCTTGCTGCACTGCAAAGGTAGTTGGATTTTCCAAAACTGCTTTTGTCTCTGTTAAGACCGTCCATAGGGTCTGTAGGGCAAATGAATGCAGGCAGGACTGTTTTTGCAGCAACGATGGCATCTGATGTGCTTCCGCTACCGTCATGGTTTCCATCCATCCAGTTAAAAGCAAAACCCCCTGTCTGGGTTCCAATCTGATTATACAAGGGCGCTTGATCCATAAAGGGCAGAATCATCGTTCCCCAACCCAGTGCATTCAGGTTATCAGGTGCTGCATGCGATGTGTTAAATGCTGGGGTATTATCGATGAAGGCGGGGGGAAAAATACGATGTGTTTCGTGGTAGTTGTGCAAAGCCAACCCGATTTGCTTCATGTTGTTTTTACACGTACTGCGCCGGGCTGCTTCGCGTGCCTGTTGCACAGCCGGTAACAGGAGTGCAATCAAAATCGCAATAATGGCGATCACAACCAGTAGTTCGATTAGTGTAAAACCAAATCTGCGAGCAAAAAGACTTCTACGTGGAGCTGGTTTCATGTTAATAGTTTCCTCTAGAAAAAATGAAATAAAGTCTCAAAATGTAGAGAACGGAAGTGAATTTTTAATTTAACGTAGTGGGAATGGGGATCACTTAAACGTAGGGAAAGACTGGAAGGAGGACTAGCGCCAAATTATATGATAAGGACGCTGGCTGGTTAAACTTTGATTAAATTCTAGCTCATAGATGAATTCAATTCGACTGAATTTAACACAAAATGACTGTTTGGGGATGATTTAATATTCTGTATACATTTTTTTACAAGATTGTAAAACAATGTGTACTGGAAGAATGGTACACAACGATCCCGTGATCACTTGGGTACTAAATCAAAATTAATAGTGTTGTCCCCTGCTTTGACTTCCTCTTTGAGTGTTGTTTTTACGTTATATTTTGCAGGAATCGGATCTTTATAAGTGGTTCCAGGAGGAGTCGGCGCTTCTTGTGGTGTCGAAATACTCACTGTATGAGCACCAATTACAGCGCCTTTGGTGTCACCGATATATCCCAAGTTGTAGTTTCCCTCTGTGTCTGTTTTTCCATTCGAGGGCCTGCCTTGGGCTGGGCTGAAAGAGACAGTGACATTGGCAAGAGGTTGGCCATCCATTTTAACCACACCTGAAACCGTTCCCAAATCGGGTTGGTCACTCGCTCCACTGCCTCCGCATCCCACAGAGAACATAAGAGGAGCAACAAATAATAAGGCGAATACAAATAACTTTGAGAATTTCATAATGACTCCTGGCGCTGTTGAGTGTTGATGCAATGCATAGCAATACATAAAAGGGGGAGAATTAGGTGGGATTAGATTCTATTAATTTCTACTAATGCGATAAGACTATTCTATGTTAAGACTATTGTCAAACAGGTGAAGAGTCGTTTTTTTGCAAAGCGATAGAGACTTTAATCCCGGACAAAACATTAGAAAGAATGTGACGTGCTGGACAGAGAAGAGGCAAATACTATTATAAGGGGTGACTTTTGAACAGAGAGAGGCTTTGTTTTCGTTATGTGCCAGTGTTAAGATCTGGTGGTTTCCACTTCTGAGACATCGTTCGGCTGAGACTAAAATAGATTGAGGATTTCTACATGCAAATTTGGGTAGACGCGGATGCGTGTCCTGCAGAAATCAAGGAGCTGCTGTTTCGCGCCGCAAAACGCACAAAGATGAAAACGACACTCGTTGCTAATCAGCCGATGCACACACCGCGTTCTGAATTCATCGATAGCTTGCTCGTACCCGCAGGCTTGAACGTGGCCGATCAACGCATTGTGGAATTAGTTCAGACCGGCGATCTCGTGATTACGGCTGATATTCCGTTGGCCGCCGATGTGGTTGCCAAAGGGGGACAGGCTTTGAATCCCCGTGGCACGCTTTACACCGATGCAAATATCGGTGCAATTCTTGCCTCCCGTGACTTAATGGACGACCTGCGCGGAGAAGGTCTGATCACCGGGGGACCTGCCAACTTCAATGCCAAATATCGACAGACATTTGCGAACCAACTCGATCGCTGGTTAACCGCAGCAAAGAAATAATTCTCGTCAATAAAAAAAAAGAATGTCAGACCAGCAGCGGCTACTTAAATCATCTTCGTAATGTGATAGTGCCGGTCTTCTGAAATTTCAACTTCTGCCAGCGCGCCTGCTCTTTCAATCATGCGTTTGCAGTCGGCATTCAAATTTCGCAGGTGTAATTCTTTGCCTTCCTGACGATAACGCTCTGCAATTTTATTGATCGATTCAATCGCAGATTGATCGTAAACGCGTGAGAAGTAAAAGTCGATGGCAACATATTGAGGATCATTGACCGGGTCAAGTAGATCACGAAAACTGCTGACCGAGGCAAAGAATAGCGGGCCATGCACCTGATACACTTTTGTGTCATCTTCAAAATGGATATCCGCCATCATGTGTGTGGCATGATGCCATGCGAAAATCAACGCTTGCACAACAATACCCAGCAGAACGGCAATCGCCAGATTATGAAACAGAACCGTATATCCAGCCACCAGAACCATCACCAGCACATCACTTTTGGGAACTTTGTTCCATGTATGGAGAGTACTCCATTCAAAGGTGCCGATCACAACCATGAACATCACGCCGACTAAAGCAGCCATCGGAACCATGGAGATCACAGGCTTCAACAGCACAACCAGAGCCATAAGTCCTACAGCAGCAACCACGCCAGACAGCCGACCACGACCGCCGGAATTGACGTTGATCAAAGATTGGCCGATCATCGCACAGCCACCCATACCACCAAACATTCCGCAGACAATATTCGCAGTACCTTGCCCGATACATTCACGGTTACCGCTGCCACGTGTTTCAGTAATTTCATCAATTAAAGTCAGCGTCATCAATGATTCAATCAAACCCACTCCTGCCAGGATCAGTGAAAAAGGCAGGATGATCATCAGCGTTTCCCAGGTAAAGGGTGCAAGCACATAACGCGAATCGAGAAAGAACAGCATCGGCAGTGGTTCTTCTGTCGCTTGTATGGAAGCCACAGCAGTCTCGATCTGCTGCTGGCTCAAAACAGAAGCAGCCACAACATTGCTTGCGTCAGCTGGAATCGCAGCCGTCTCGGTACTGTCTACCGCTTCAGCGGCTTTCTGGACGGCGTTCGCTCGCAGGTTATTCATCATCAGGTCGTCTACGGTTTGAACGACGTTAGCTTGACCCGTGGGGTTCCAGCTTTCGGGGGCAAACTTGTTAATGCCCACGGCAATCACAGACACCATGATAATCGCGGCCAGCGAACTGGGAATTGCTTTTGTCAGCCGGGGAAGTAATATAATAATCGACATCGTCAACGCGACAAGACAAATCATAATCGTCATGGAAGTGCCTGGCAGAAACGACATCGTTCCGTCAATACCCAGCGTCTTGAAACTTCCAATCTGAGCCAGGCCAATCACAATCGCCAGACCATTTACAAAACCCAGCATCACCGAATGCGGAACCAGTCGAATCAGTTTTCCGAGCCTCAGAACACCGACGGTAATCTGCAGCAGTCCACACAGGATCACAGCGGGGAACAAATATTGAATCCCGTGAATGGCGACCAGTGAAACAACAACCACTGCCATCGCTCCGGTGGCACCGGAAATCATGCCCGGTCGACCGCCCATCAGGGAACTAATCAAGCCAATAAAGAAGGCGGAATACAATCCCACTGTGGGAGGAATTCCGGCAACAAAGGCAAACGCAACAGCTTCCGGCACCAAAGCCAGTGCCACTGTCAAACCCGACAAAAAATCATCCTTGACCGAAGCGGAGTGCTTCGAAAAATAGGCTAACATCAAAACTCCAATAAAGTTCTTGAAATCTGTTTGCAGGAAATGTCTGTACGACGAACGCATTCGTCTTCAAACTCTCCCTGCTTACTCTGAAAAAGGGGCGCACATGGAACTCACTGCTCGAGTGCGAAAGCAGACTTATACTTCGGGCTTTCTGACTAACACTTCCCAAAATACAAGGTATTACAACACAATCTGTTTACCGTTATTCAAACGGACCTCGAGATAATTTCAGAATTATCTGGGGGTGTTGCAGGAAATCAGGCGGGTCGTTGAGGGGATCAACGGATCTACTTGAGGACACGAAACAGAACCCTGTCTCGGTAAATAGAACCCACACTACGTTTTTAGTGTATTCCGTATTTCTTCACAACCTCTGTATAGTAAGAACTTCTTGATTTCCGCTATGTTCATGGTTTAATCAGATTAATCGTTGTAAAAATTCATAAAGTCATCAAGCAGGAAGTCGAATTGTAGCTTCCTCTTTACAATTTTTGTTACAGATACCAGCCGGATAAAATCATATTCTCTGTACACGGATGTCTTTTTTGATGATTCAAAATCAGGTACTCTGATAGATACCGAACCCATTTCAGAAAAGAGTGGTCTGGTTTCACAGAGTACAAGGTTAAAAGTGAGCTGGAACAATCTTAATTGAGCAGCAAGCAAATGTGATTCGATTTTTCTTAATGTATCTAACGGCGTCAGAATTTCCAGATGACATTCGAGAAGCAGCCGCGAATTCATTGCTGTTTTGGTGAACCGATTATTACTCAACCAAAATTAGGGGACCCAAGGATGACAAATGACATAAAACTGAATAACCATGTGCAAGAATTGAAAAAAGACTTGACCCACAAACACTATGTCCTGACAGCAATCTTTTTGCTTAACGCGTATTTCATGTTCTATTCAACAGCAGATACCTTTCGATCTTGTTTTTTATTAGGACTCATGTTTTGTGTTTTGGTTGATACAACAAGTCAAAAGCGGTTGATTGATGCTCTCAAAATCCTACAGACGAGTGAGGGAGAGTAAAATCAAAACGACTTACTATGATTGAGGTGTTTCATTAAAGTTAAAAATTGCATCCGGACTCCGCATTCGTTACTCTGAAAACATCTGACAGTGATTTATCCCATCATTCATCAAGGTGCTTTCCATGATTCGTGCGCTCCTCGTTCTTTGTTGCCTGTTCGTCTCTTCGACATCCTTTGCCGCCCAGCGGCCCAATATTTTATTCATCTTCACCGACGACCATGCCCCGCATGCCATCGGGGCTTACAAGGGTTGGATGCAAGACGTCAACCCAACTCCCAACATCGACAAAATCGCCGCCCAGGGCATGCTGTTTCAAAACAGCTTCTGTACCAATTCGATCTGTGGCCCGAGTCGAGCCGTCATTTTGACTGGAAAACACAGCCATATCAACGGATTTATGACAAACGGAAATCGCTTTAATGGCGACCAGCAGACCTTTCCCAAACTCCTGAAAAAGTCCGGCTACCAGACCGCGATGATCGGTAAATGGCATCTCTCCTCAGACCCACAAGGCTTCGACTATTGGAAAGTGTTACCCGGCCAGGGAAATTATTATAACCCGCATTTCAAGTCTCCCAAAGGACGCGAACAGATTCCCGGCTATTGCACAGACCTCGTAACAGATATGGCGCTCGAATGGCTGAAAGAGAATGCTGGCTCCGACAAACCCTTCATGCTGATGTGTCAACATAAAGCACCACACCGTACCTGGATGCCAGCACTGAGACATTTAAACCTGTACGACGATATAAAAATTCCCGAACCCAAAACCCTGTTCGACAAATGGGAAGACAACGCCAGCCCCGCACGAAATCAGGAAATGGAAATCGACGGCCATCTGAATCTCGTCTACGACGTCTTCGGCCCGCCCATCAACGGCTGGGACCCAGATGCCGGCAAGTCCGTCGATAAATCTGGCTTTCGTAACTTGAAAAAAATGACCCCCGCACAACTCAAAACCTGGAACGCCGCCTTTGATCCGAAAAACGAAGAACTGAAAAAAGCAGGCCTCACCGGTAAAGATCTCGTTCGCTGGAAATACCAGCGCTACATCAAAAATTATCTGCGCTGTATTAAAGGCGTCGATGAAAACATCGGTCGCATGCTGGAATACCTCAAAGAAACGGGTCTCGACAAAAATACGATCGTTATTTATTCCTCCGATCAGGGATTCTATCTCGGCGATCATGGCTGGTACGACAAACGCTGGATGTATGAAGAATCGTTCAAGTGCCTCTCATCGTCAAATGGCCCGGCGTGACCAAACCCGGCACCATAAACACCGATCTTGTGCAGAACCTTGATTATGCAGAAACTTTTCTGGATATCGCCGGTGCCAAAATTCCCGCTGATATGCAGGGCCAGTCACTGGTCCCTCTTTTGAAAGGGGAAAAAATCAAATGGCGTGACTCGTTGTATTATCACTATTTCGAATACCCCAGCGTGCACATGGTCGCCAAGCATTTTGGAGTGCGTACCCAGCGCTATAAACTCATTCGTTTTTATCAGTTCGATGAATGGGAATTCTATGATTTACAACAGGACCCCGAAGAACTGACGAATCAATACAATAACCCCAAATACGCCATGAAGATCGCCGGGTTGAAAAAACAACTCGACAAGCTCCGTGAATCCTACAAAGACGATTCCGATATCAGCGTAATGCCCCTGGAATGGCGCAAAAAATATCGACCCGAACTACGCTGAAATGAAATGGAATCGAAGTCATCTACCAGCCTGATCTTCCATTAGGTTCCGTGATTCCAGCATTGCCTCTTCCCACTCATCGGCTTGCGCCTGCGCCACAATTTCATTCAACATATCCGCTTCTGACACGCTGATTTCTTTGTTCGACAGTGAACTCTGTATTAATGCTTTCACAGCACGCAACCGTTCTTCACTCTTCTGATTACAAACAGAGTACAGGGCTTTCGAAATTTCATATGTTTTGGGAGAAACCTCAGGATAGCCGCAAGCGTTCAATTGAACCACAACGACCATTAGCAACATACCGCAGAAACATTTTCGTAACATCGAAGTACGCATCTTAAAATTCTCCAATCACTTCACCTTCGCCAATACTCGCCAGCTCTGCCCAGAGCAGCAAGTCGATATTTTCAGAGACGAATCGCACGGAACCATCGCCCATGCAAACATGGCCGCCACCTGTATGCTCCGAAAACATCTGTCCCACATGAAATGTAGGGAAGTTCGTCGGGTGTATGATCGGGAAACCGGTAATATCAAGCTCTCCTCCCGAGGGACCCGCATGTACCAGAGTCAGAGTCGCCGCGGCGTCTGGACCATTTTCCGGAGTGGAAAAACGCGGATGAGTAAACGCGCCAGGCACAACACCCACCCAGGTTTTGTCACTCAGTTTAGAGGAATGTTCTCCCAGAAATACCGTGTTGGTTGATCCATCGGTGATGTCCCGCAATTTCGTGCGGGAGTTGCGGAAAAAAGGTCCGTCCGCCACACGCGATGCATCACCATTGATGGTCACCGTGGTGGTTGCCTTCGTGTATATATCAGTAAAAATCGTACCCGTGGTAATCGACCCGCAATCTCCCCAGCATGATTCCTGGCCATGACTGGCTACATAATGGGAGCGACCAAAGCGAACCGTTGAGCCACCCATTACAAGTGAACCACCTGTGGCATCTTGTAATGTAAAAGGTTCGTCTCCCCCGGAAGAGGTCGGGCAAAGAAAGACCGGGATTTTTGCTTGCACGATACCGGCATGGCCCGCATCCCAGCAGGCGCTGTTCACATTCAAAGCATTATAAACGTTTGCCTGATCCAGATAAGGAAGCAGCATCGCACTCCACGACCAACCGGGAGCCGCATCCCAGGAATCCGGATCAATATTCGCCCAGGCAGGCCCCGCACCATTACTGGTTGCATAAGAAAAATAACCCGCCGGAAACGCAGAATGGGTTTCGTGATAATTATGCAGCGCCAGGCCAAGCTGTTTCAAATGGTTCTTGCACTGACTCCGCCGCGCCGCTTCACGCGCCTGTTGAACCGCCGGCAGTAAAAGGGCAATCAACGTCGCGATAATCGCAATCACGACGAGTAATTCGATCAGCGTAAAACCACGGCGTGCTTCCGGGAATCTCAGGTTATTCATCACAGCAGTCTTTCTGCTTCAGGCGGGATTGAGTCGGTTTATAAAAAATGTAGCATAGGCTACATTTCTCATGATTGTAGCCTATGCTACATTTATGTCAATCAACTGCCAGAAAAAAATATTCTCGTCTTCGAAACAAAGCCGAACAAACATCCTGATATTTTTCTCCACATCGTCAATAAAGCCTTTATTTTCAGGGAGATAGAATGAAAGTGACTTCGCCGTGGAACATCCCCATATGCGTTATAAGCGTCGCGCGCGAGATGCGTTTTTTGCGCACTGCTTTTTAAGAATACTGATGATTTCACTACTATAAAAGTGCCTTTGTTTTGAAAATCTTCACCTGATAATCCCTCACCGGTTCCCACTGTCTCGTACTTGATCGACGCGTATCGAACACGCTTCGACGCATATGAACCACTGTTCGAACATGGTTCGACGGCGATCAACCACCTTTCGCGCAACAAAATAAACTTGACAGCACGGTGCACTTCACAATGATCATTCAACATCAGAAGACAGAAAATCAAAACAAACCACAGAGCCATCTTTCACCTCCAGTGAACACAACGAATCAGAAAGAACACGAGAAGCAATCTTACCCGATGTGTTTCAATCAATGAGAGATGAAAATTCGACACTGAATATCAGTCAGTGACTATCAGTGACCGCGTAGAAAAATATTGAGAGCGTCATTTCATATAGAACAGTCTTTGTCCATAATAAATCAACCCGGTGCTGATTTGTCCCGATGCTCGGTGGCGCGCTGTCTACAGCAACCTGTCATTTTACTCATCCACAGGAATCACAGGCAGGACAACATGTGAGGGCCTTGCTGCATCGTGAAAGATGGTTTGCTTTGCAGTTTGGAACCGGGTCGCCAGACCAATGTTGTCTTCGCCCGTATTGGGATTGCGGAGGTAATACGGAAAGTAGCTGCTGGAAATTTCGATGCGGATGCGATGCCCCTTTGCAAAAACATTACCCGTCGGTCTCCAGAAATCAATCTGGTATTCATAAGGCTGATTCGGTTCCAGCGTGCTGAGCTTGTTCGGATTGAACTCGCCACTCTTTTCGGGATCGCGGTGCCGGGCACGCATCACACCTTCACCCAGGAACAACGCCCGACCATCGGGATATACGTCGACTAAACGAATCATCCAGTCGGTATCGACGCCACTGGTGGCGGCAAACAGGCGAGCGGTGATCGGGCCGACGATTTCCGTATCTTCGGTCAATACCGGCGTATTATAAACCAGAACATCACGTCGCGCCGCAGACTTGCTGATGTCACGTGGTCCGTCAATGTGGCCATTGGTAAATCCCGCTGAGGGCGTCGGTTTGTCAGGGTCATAAACATATTCGTCCGCCTGCTCTTTGCCGGGGCGTTTTGTACTCAGACTACCATCGCCGGCTGAAGAGTTCGCTTTTCCTTCGCTGTGCAGATAGTACTTGATGTATTTGGTTTGAGGTAAGGGCCAGTCTTGAGCAGCCCGCCACTTGTTGCGACCCATCACGAAAACATGCACGGGGGGATCTTTCAACACGCCGTTATCGATGCCTTTCAAGTGATAATCAAACCAGCGCAATACATAACCGTCCCAGTCGATGATTGCCTGCTCGCCAAAATCAACACCGGCGGCTGTACGATAACGGTTGATAATATGTTGCCAGGGGCCAATCACAATCCGCGGGCGACGCGCGGCGGGAGTGCCACCATGTTCCTTCATTGCCAGATAATTCATCGGCGTGCCAGGAAAGTTCGCGTCGAACCAGCCGGAAATGGCCAGTGAGGGAACCTTGACGTTCGCATAACTTTCCGGCGTCTGATAAGAAATGGCCCGCCAGTATTCAGTATCTGCCGTGTTTTGCAAAATCCATTTTCGCCACCATGCATTCGGTTTGTAGTTTCGCGTTTTGTCGAAGTCGATATAGGGCAGGTTCGAATATGCTTTTTCGCGATTGACGGCAAATCCACCGTAACCACCCGGGCCAGCACTATGCGGCAGACGTGCGGACATGGAGCCCGCCCAGTCCATCATCCAGCAGACGAAGATCCCGTTTTGATACGGACAATTATAAAAATGATCCGGCGGAGCCACTTCAGGCACGATCGCTTTTAACGCTGGTGGTGATTGCGAAGCCGTCCACCACGACGTCCAGCCCATGTACGACAGCCCATAAGTTCCCACACTCCCACTGCACCACGGCTGCTTGGCAATCCACTCTACCAGATCATAACCATCGGTTTTGTGATGGGCAGAAAACGGATCCCACTCGCCCCCCGATTCAAATCGACCACGTGAATCAACATTCACCACCACGTAGCCGCGCGATGCAAAATTCTTCGCCCGCGCCATTTGCCCGTTTTTGTTGTAAGGCGTCTGCTGCAAGATCGCAGGAAAGCGACCTTCCGCCTTGGGACGAAAGATATCAATTTTCAATTGCACACCATCCCGCATCGGCGCATCCTGGTCGCGCTCCTCAACGACTTCGTAACGGACGGGTGAATATTCGCCCGGCTGTGGCGGTTGTGCATTTGCGAGGGAGCCGACAAAGGGAAAAACCGCAGCTACGATCAACGCGATACGGCCACCAGATAAGATTCGAGAGAAGTTCATCGATTTCACTTTCCTGTTCTACGACTCGTGGCAGACGGGGCCTCAATACATCGCCCCAACTGGTTTCAGTACGCCTACGCTTATTGGAATCATTGGGCAGACGGAAATCAACCATAGAGGTTGTCGTGCTCGTTGACGACATGGACTCGTAGCGGCGTAAGCTGTTACTGCGACACGATTCGAAACACGTAGAGT
>JAHZKX010000024.1 GCA_022600195.1 Planctomycetota bacterium | reverse complement strand
TTGAATTACCAAACCCCTGCGGCATTTGCCGCGCGGTGTTCTTCTTCCGTTCGGCCTACGGCCTCACTCCAGAAGAACACCGACCCCATGAACCCCGATTCTCTCACTTAGGCTGGTACTAACATCGGGGGAAGGTCAGCTTCAGGCAGCTTTCAAACCACCCAGGATGGAAGTACGTACCCGGTTTCAATGACATCCCTGGCAGGGATTGCGTTTTTAGCTAATGGTAATACATCAAGTCGTGGTCCGTATGCAGATCAGGTACGCAAAGCCACGGAGTACGTTTTGAGTCAGGCACAGGAGAATGGTCTGATTGCCGCTGGTTCAGAAAATGGCCGCCCCATGTATGGCCATGGTTTCTCACTTTTATTTCTCTCCAGTGTCTTTGGTATGGAAACTGATGCTAAAGTGCGTGCCCGAATAGGAAAAGTCCTGAAAAATGGAATTCAATTGACTGCGTCGGGGCAAAGTAATCTGGGTGGCTGGATCTATACTCCCGGTGGTGGAGATGAAGGAAGTGTTACTGTAACGCAGATGCAGGGACTCCGTGCAGCACATAACGCCGGGTTCACGGTACCCAAAGGAACCATTGAAAATGCTGTCCGCTATCTGGAGCTCTGTCAGACTCCGGATGGGGGTATCCGTTACTCTTATAATTCCGGAAACGATACGCGTTTGCCCATTTCAGCCGCTGCCATTACCTGTCTGTATTCAGCAGGGGAATATGAATCGCCATTGGCTGAGGAATGTATGGAATATGTGTATGGTCAATTCAAGAGTCGAAAAAATGGTTTTCGGTCCGGGCACTATTTTTATTTGAATCTTTACGCCTCTCAGGCGTTTTATCAGGCAGGCGATGAGTACTGGAATGCCTATTTTCTCGGTCAACGGGACAGCTTGATCAAGACACAATCAAAAAAGGATGGCAGTTGGAATGGCGATGGCGTTGGCCCGGTGTTCGGAACCAGTGTGGCCTTGATTGTGATGCAACTGCCTTACAAGTATTTACCCATTTATCAACGTTGATTTTCAAACAGTAGTAACCACCCTTGCAGGCTGGTAGAACGGGGAGCGAACCTTGTCAGAGATCAAAACAGCACCAGATATGGAAGCTTTGGAAAAACTCAGAGCAGCCCAGGAACGAATTCGCAAACAAATTCGAACGGTTGTCATTGGCCAGGATGATGTGGTAGAGCAACTCCTGGTCAGTATTCTGGCCGGAGGACATTGTATCCTTGAGGGAGTACCGGGGCTGGCAAAAACATTGCTCGTTTCGACATTGGCGAAAAGTCTTTCACTTGAATTTGGTCGTATTCAATTTACACCAGACCTGATGCCCGCTGATATTACCGGGACCGATGTGATTTATGAAGATCGACAGACGGGCAGCCGCGAATTCAAGTTTATCGAAGGCCCGATTTTTACCAACTTGTTACTTGCCGATGAAATCAACCGTACGCCACCCAAGACGCAAGCTGCATTGTTGCAAGGTATGCAGGAACGAAATATCTCTGCCGGTACAAAACACTATGAATTGCCCAGCCCGTTTTTTGTGCTGGCAACACAGAATCCGATTGAACAGGAAGGCACTTATCCCCTGCCCGAAGCACAATTGGACCGTTTTCTGATGAAAATCATAGTCGAATACCCGACAAGGAATGAAGAACGATTGATCTATAAAACAGTGACCGGTGATGATCAGGTAGAACCTGAGGCGACGTTAACGGGAGCAGAAGTCCTGGAATTACAGCATCTGGTCCGACGTGTTCCGATCAGTGATTTTCTGGTGGACTACACAATGGATCTGATTCGAGCCACACGCCGCGATAGCGAAGATGCACCAGATTTTATCAATCGATGGGTTCTCTGGGGCGCTGGCCCTCGAGGCGGTCAGTCGTTGATTCTGGCCGCAAAAGCCAGAGCTGCCTTGTATGGACGTCCTGAAGTGATCGTCGAAGATTTACAGACAGTAGCGAAAGCAGTTTTGCGTCACCGGATTGTTTTGTCTTACAACGCGGAATCAGAAGGACAGACAGCAGATACTGTAGTCGAAAAGCTGATAGAGGAAACTCCCTTGCATCAGAGTGAGGCAGGAAAGGACGGACAGTTTGAAAGAATACTTAAATCCTGAAGTGATTGGAAGAATCGCCGGGATTGGTTTTAAAACACGACAACCGGTGGAAGGTACGATTGCCGGTCAGCACCGGAGCCCTCTGCACGGACTCTCTCCTGAATTTGCCGACTATCGAAGTTATACACCCGGAGATGATTTAAAGAACCTCGATTGGAAAGCGTACGCCCGTTCCGATCGATTTTATATCAAACGATTTGAAGAAGAGTCGAATCTACGCGCGGTGTTCATTATCGACTCTTCAGCTTCGATGCAATATGGTGCGCCGGAGTTTTCAAAATATGATTGTGCTGCCACGATTGCCGTTTCGCTGTCGGCTGTTTTATTGAAACAGCGGGACGCGGTAGGCCTGGCGATTTTGAATGATCGCGTTCAGGAAGACCTGAAAACAGGTGGAACTCCTTCACATCTGGCGAAATTTATCGAAGTATTACAGCGTGTCGAACTGATCGGAGAAACCGATATCGGCCCGGCAGTTTCACAAGTTGCCGATCAGATCCATCGCAGGGGTGTGGTTGTGGTGCTTTCGGATCTGCTGACACCTTTAGACCCGTTTTATGAATCGCTAGGCAAGCTGCAACATGCCGGACATGAAGTCATCGTTGCACATATTCTACATCGCGATGAAATGGAAATGCCTTTTAAAGACTCTGTGATTTTTAAAGATATTGAAGGAGAAGAGGAAATCTTCGCGGAACCCTGGGCATTTCATAAAGCCTATCAGGCTGCCATGGAAGAATTTACTCAGGAAACTCGACAGCGTTGTCAATATTGCGGCATTGATTATCTACAGATCTTGACGGATGAAAATCTGGGAGCCGTCTTAAGCAGTTATTTACATAATCGCCAATTCGGAGGTGCAAAGACGCATCGCGGACGAATGTCTTCGCTGGGCAGTCCGTCTCGTAAAGAAAACCAAAGCGAGAAAAACAGAGAGAACTCCCCTGCCCCTGAAACGAAATCACTCCAGTAAATCTGAAAGAGAATTCCGAGACAATACATGCATTTTCTGGCACCCCTTTTATTGGCGGGAACGGTTCTGGCAACCGCCCCCATCATCATTCACCTGCTAAACCGGCGACGGTTTACACGCGTGAACTGGGCGCCGATGGAATATCTGAAGTTGACGTTGAAAACCAATCGTCGACGTTTACGACTGGAGCAATGGTTGTTGCTGGCGCTCAGGACTTTAGCAGTTTTGGCTTTGTTTTTTGCGATCGCCCGCCCGATCAGTTCGAGTACAAATCTGGCTGGATTCCTTTCGGTGGAAGGCCGAGCCAGCCGCGTGATCGTGATTGATGATTCGTTGAGCATGTCGTATCAGAAGGGAGATCAATCAGCATTTGAGCGGGCAAAAAATGCCGCGAGACAAATTCTGAATCAGTTAGGCCCACAAGATTCCGTTTCGGTAGTATTGGCGTCGAATCCCTCACAAACATTGGTACGCATGGCACATCTGGAGGAAAACGAGCGAAATAAATTGGTCGCGCGGATTAACGAATTGGCAAGCTGTCAGATGGCCAGCCACTGGATTTCGACATTAGAGGATATTGATCGACAGCTACAGGAAGCAACGTTTCCGGTGAAAGAAGTGATTATCGTCACTGATCTCTGGGCGGCTGGCTGGACTGTTGAAGTGCAAGATTTGTTTGATCGCTGGTCACAGGAACAAGTCACTGTGCGTTTTATTGATATCGGTGCTGAACCTGCAGGTAATCGAGTCTTACGTTCGCTGGAATTAGATAGTCGAATTGCGCTGGTCGATCAAGAAGTCAAAATGACGGCTGTAATCGAAAATGCAGGAGATGAACCACTCAAGTCGGGTCAGGCACTGCTTACCGTTGATGGAGATGTAACACCTGTTTCTCTACCGGAAATTCCTGCAGATAAAACAGTGAATGTACCCGTCAGTGTGCGATTTGACCAGCCGGGACAGCATGTTGTGTCCCTGAGTATTCCGACAGATAAATTGCAGGATGATAATATTCAGCGAAAAGTGATTAATGTACGACAGATGGTTGATGTGGTTCTGGTCGATGGAGAACCTGGCTTGAATCCATTTGACAGTGAAACAGATTTTCTGGCGCTGGCGCTTTCGGCCGGAAATTCAAGCTGGCAGGTCACACAGGAGGAAAGTTCGACCTGGAAAAATCAGCTGTTAACAGCCCCCGATTTAATTATTCTGGCAAATGTTGATCAGTTGTCAAAAAAACGGATTACAGAGCTGGAAGAACTCGTAGCTCTGGGAACTGGGCTAATGATTTTTGCCGGCGACCAGTGTGATCTGGAACTTTACAATGAACGTCTCTTCAAAGGAGGCAATGGTCTGCTTCCGGCGCGTTTACGACAGATCAGCGATTTACAGTCGCAGGGACTGGTGATCGAACCGATTGCCGATTCACCGATCGAACTCCTGAAAGGGTTGACACCAGAGCTTCTAAGTCGCGTTCGTCCGCGCCGCTTTGCGGATGTGATCATTGATTCCAGTACGGAACCCAATATCGATCAGCAGAAAGTACGCGTGCTGGCACGCTGGAATGATGCGAGCCAGTCGCCAGCGGTCCTCGAAAAACGCTTTGGTGAAGGACGCGTTCTCTTCTGGACCATCACTGCAGATAAAAGCTGGAGTGACTGGCCTGCGGAAGCCAGCTTTGTACTTGCGATGCGTGTGGCAGCACAGCAAATAGCTGCAGATATTCAACGTGGAGATAACCTGATCGCCGGGGAACCGATTCACTACGAGCTGGAGACAATTACCGCGCCTCAATCAGGTGAACTGATTTGGTTAGATCGAGAATTAAATCCGCTTGATATCACATTTGGCTCCATTGACGAATCAAAAACCATGTTAAGTTCTGCGCCGGTTCGATTTGCAGGTGTGGTCGAAGCGAATTGGCAGGATTCGCAACTCGGCGATCAATCGCAGAAGTTTGCAATCAATGCCAATGTCGATGATTCACTTCAGAAAAAAATGAATGAGCAGGCGCTGCAACAATTTTTAGGTCGCATGCCTTTAAAATTGATTCGATACCAGGGAAAAGAAATGGACCTTTCGACAGAAGGGACGGAACTATGGAGATATCTGGCAGTCCTCTTGCTGGGTTGTCTGATTTCAGAAAGTATGCTGGCGACCTGGATTGGTCGGCGGCGGTAAATAGCGAGATTTGAAATTGAATAAGTTTCTGGAATTTATATTTGGCATTCAATCTTCGTCCTGGACCGAAGGGGGACAATGGTCCGCCCAGTGGGTCGGTCTGCCGACAGGCGACTGGATGCTCTTATTCTTACTGGGAACGGTTATCCTTATCGCTGGTGGGTGGTGGCTTTACAAACGCGATGCACGGCAGGTTCCTTTAGGAAGACGTTGTTTATTGTATACGATTCGCATTTCGATTCTCTCCCTGGTCATCGCGATGTTGCTGGAACCGATTCTCGTGCTTAGTAAAGAGGAAAAAATCCCTTCGCACTTGCTGGTTCTGATAGACACTTCTCTTTCCATGTCATTAAAAGATGCCTGGAAAGATGAGGAGAAAGCGATGGAAGTCTCACGAAAACTGGGGATGTCTGCCAATACTGATGCCATGCGAAAATTGAATCGGATGCAATTGACGCAAAAACTGATTAACGAACAGTTTTTAAAAGATCTCTCTGCCAAGGGAACGCGAACTGTTCACTTACATGGTTTTTCCGACAAGTTCGATCCGACTTCATTAAAGCTGTCGGATGAATGGGATACTGGCGGAAATGCAACCGCCATCGCCAGTTCTCTCAGACAGGCTCTATTGTCTTACACGGGAATGCCCTTGTCGGGTGTGTATTACTGGTGAGCGATGGTCAATCGACGGCGGGTGAGCCACCTGAAGAAGTGCTGCAAATGCTCTCGGATGAAGGCGTTCCTCTCGTGACGGTGGGCGTGGGGACAACAGATGGCCCTCGAAATGTGGCGATCAGCGAATTGGAAGTCAGTCCTGTCGTCTTTGTGCAGGATACGAATCAAATGACCGTGCATATCGAATCGCGCGGCATGCAGGCAGAAACAGCGACATTGCTGATTGAAAAACGCAGAAATGGTGGTCCCTGGCAGGAATTTGTGCGTGAAGAAATCGTGCTCAATCTGGAAGGTCAATTACAGCCGCGAACGTTTGATTTCAGTGAAACCAAAAATGGGAAACTGGAATTCCGGGCAAAAATAATCGATACTGGCCCGGAGATCTCTGAAGATGATAATCTGGCTTCGGCTGAAGTGCGTGTCATCCGTCAGCGTTTAAACGTGCTATTCATCGCGGGTTCTACTTTCCCGGAAGTTCAGTTCTTGCGAAATACCTTTCTGCGAGATCGACAGATCAATTTGTCGTCCTGGCTGATGGCCGCGGATAAAACGTACGAACATCCAGGTGATTTACCCATTCGCCGTTTGCCAGTCACACAGGAAGAACTCAACGATTATGACTGTGTCATTCTATATGATCCTGATCCGACATTGTGGCCGATTAATTTTCCGGAACTATTGACCAGCTTTGTGACCAAAGCGGGTGGCGGTCTGGTTTATATTGCAGGTGAAATGCAGACCGCCAGGATGTTTGATCGCCAGTCTGATCCCTCATTGAGCTGGTTGAATCTCCTGCCCGTAATTCGGGAACCGGGCCTGTTTCGGTCACAAGTGCAAATTCGATTGAGTGCGCGATCGCCCTGGAAACTGGATGTAACCGAACAGGGATTTCAGGATTCCATTTTTACTTTTTCCAATGATCGTCAGACGAACGAACAAACTTTGAATAATCTGCCGGGGATGTTCTGGCATTTTCCAGTAACGAAAGCAAAACCGGGAGCAACGGTTCTCGCCGTTCATGCTGATCCCCGCATGCGGAACGAATACGGACAAGAAGTGCTGATTGCCTCGCAACGAGTGGGCCCAGGTTGGTCGATCTTTATCGGATTCGACAGTACCTACCGTTGGCGATATTTGGATGAACAGTTTTTTGACGGATTCTGGGCACGTGTTGTTGATCGGGCCGGTCGCAGTAAACAACTGGGTGGAAATTATCCTTTTCGTCTTTCAACAGTACAGGCAACTTATCAGCCTGGAAGTCAAGCGAAAATCATGGCGCGTTTTCTCGATGATTCACAAATGGAACCAGGTCTGCAAACACTCTACGGTGAAGTCGAACGTGGCGATGATCAGCCAATTCCGTTGACACTGTCCCCCGGGAATAAAGCGGGTGAATTTTCAACGACCTTTCCCGTTTCGCAGCCGGGTACCTATTTTGTTCGAGTCTGGCTGGGCGATGAATCCGCGGGTGCAACCGTCAAAGCAGCCACTCTGCCGATTAAAGTCGAATTTCCGAACAAGGAATTGGAAAATCCGGCATTAGATGAAGCATTCTTACAAATGATGGCAGTTTCCACGGGAGGCCGCACCTATCAGATTTCTGATGCAAACGAGATTCCCAACGCATTTAAAATCAAACAGGTCTCCCGCTTTCTTGAGGAACGACAGGAGATTTGGGATGCGCCAATATTTTATATCCTGATTTTTGGATTACTGGTAGCAGAGTGGATTTTAAGGAAATGGTGTCGCCTTCTGTAAAATGGGTCACTGGAGTTTAAAAGTCTATGTCGAGCGTTGAGCGGCCGAGTGAATTCAAAGTATTGCAAAATATGATTTCCGGGAAACTGGAAAACGTGGGGAGCTCTTTGCGCCGTCATACTCTCTTAGAAGCGGTGGCGCGGATTTTTGTTGCCATTTTAGGACTGGCTTGTTTATCGCTCCTGTTTGACTGGTGGCTGGAACTCAGTTTCGTGGCGCGCGTCCTGTGTCTGCTTTTGGGTCTGGGAACTGTTGGCTACCTGATTTATCAACATGTGATTTTACCGTTACGGATTGCACTTTCACCGATCGAGATCGCGAATCTGATTGATCAATCGAAGCAAGTATCTCCGCAACAGGCAATTGCACCGCGTGTAGCCAGTGTCTTGCAATTGCCTGCGCATCTTTCAGAAGCAGAACAATCACAGCCAATGATCGAACAGGCTGTGCAGTACAATTATCAGCAACTCAGCCAGTACCCCTTTCAGGACTCGATCGATCCAAGGCATACCAGGCATTGCTTACTGGCTGTGCTGGCAGCATTTCTGATTCCTCTCTGTTTTATTTTCATCTTTCCGGAAACCGCTCGGTTGTGGAGCCAGCGCTGGTTGTTAGGTTCAAATGAGGCATGGCCCCGCAATACACATTTATCGGTGGTCGGCCTGAAAAATGGACAGTGGATCATTCCGCGAGGTGAAACTGCGACATTGCAGGTTCATACGGAAGATGAAGAAGGAACAACAGAAAGCGTCTGGTTACATCTGGAAAGTGACGACGGGGAAAGTGAAACGATTACCATGAACCGTTTCCAGGCGGGTGATTTTCGGTATGAAATTCCACCTTTGCAGTTGCCTTACAAAGCGTATGCCTGGGGAGGAGATGGAGAGTCTGAGCCGTTCGAGATCGTTCCCATTGATCGGCCACGGATTACTGATTTGACGATCCGGGCGACGCATCCTCGTCTCTCGCAACCATTTGTGTCACATTTTTCAGCCAGTGAGGGAAATGTGAGACTATTACCTCAATCAGAGGTGACGATACAATTAACCACAAATGTCAAAGTCAGTCAGATTGACGTTGATTCTGAGGACGTTTCGTTACAATGGGAGAGTACAGATGGTAAGCATTTTGAAGCGCGATGGACGCATGAAAAACCAGTCAGTTTTAAGTTGACGTTGCATTCTGCCGAACACGAAATCAATTCACATCCAAGACCTGTTTCAATTGGAATGCAACCGGATCGTAGTCCACGCCTGAGTTTTCGCTATTCCGGAGTACGACAACGAATTACTGCCAAAGCGACCATTCCTTTCACAATGATCGCCCGTGATGATTATGGAATTCGTCTGGTTGGTATGACATCGCATCTGCCTTTGTCAGGAACAGAGACAAAAGAAAAATCAGATGAAGTAGCGAAGACAGAATCAGCTGTAAAGGAAACCAAAAGTAAGACTCCAGAGAATAAAGACAAGAAAAAAGAGTATCCCGTGTATGGCCCGGCTGAACCCGCCGTGGAAACGGTGATTGATCATGAGCAGCAGGTTTCGATTTCTGAGATGAAACTGAATCCGGGAGCAGTGATAACCTTTCATAGCTATGCAGAGGATGATTGTTATACAGGAAGACAGAAAACGAGATCGCGACAGTTAGTCTTTCGGATCGTCAAACCAGAAGAACTTTTTCGCGAAATCCTATTGAGACAACAGCAATTACGTTCTCGTCTGCGAAAAGCCAGAGATCAGGCAGAACAACTAAGAGATGATTTAAAACAGGCGAACAGCCTGGATCAGGCTGCTGACTGGATGCGGAAACATCAGCTGGTCCGCCGTGAGGTGGGACAGGTCAGCCATGCTTTAAATGGATCTGTGGAAGAAATGAAACTGAATCAATTGGGGGGTGAAGAAACCTATCAGTTGATTTCACAAACCGTACTAAAACCGCTGCAGAACCTGCATGAACGGGAAATGGAGCGACAAAGACAGTCTTTAGAAACGTTAAGAACGGAAACCCCTGACTCGACGGAGACAATGGAAGCGCGTCAGGACCAAATTGTAAAGTCATTAGATGAAATTCTCAAAAAGATGGCTCAATGGGATAGTTTTATTGATGTTGTAAATCAATTAAACGCAGTGATTAAGTTGGAGCAACTTGTCAAAGAAAAGACAGAAGAACTGAAGAAGAAGCAGGTTGATTCCATTTTCGATAAATAATTCAGGAAACCAGTTCATCGGTTTCAATGGCCCCCTGTTATGGAGGTGAGGGAAATGCAGAAAAGGCAAATACAGACATTGATCGGACTCGCGGTAGTCGTGGCATTCACCTTTATGCTGTCCTCGATCAATGCTGCAGAAAAATCAACAGACGTCGCAAAAGCGAGTTCGAAAACGACAACCGGGAAAGCGACAACCGGAAAAATTGCGCCCCAGCAACGAATTCAGTTTGAGCAGGTCAAAGCCAAAGCACACATGCAAGAGCTGGAAGAACGCATGTTTCGGCTTTCCAATCTCATTAGAGAGTCGCAACCGGAAGATGCGGCGCGACTCCTGCTCGGTTTACGTAAAGCCCGCGAGCAACTGATTCTTGATCGCATGGGCGAAGCATCAAAGATGCTGGACAAATTGAAATTGGATCAGGCCAGTAAGGAACAGAAAGAAATTCTGGTTCTGTTAGAAGAATTGAAGAAACTCTTGTTAACAGCGGACATCGGATTGGAACTCAAACTGGAACAGTTGCGAAAGTTGATCAATTCGCGCGAAACTTTAAGTAAACTCCTCAAAAAAGAAGAATTACAACTTTCGAATACACTGGATCAAAAGGATAAAAAGCAAAACAAAAAAGACCTGCAAGCATTGGAGACCAGTGAAAAACGGAATCAGAAATCTGCAGAAACTCTGGGACAGCTTCTGCGCGAATATGGGGCTGCTTCCAATGGAATTTGCAAATCCCTCTCGGGGGCAGGTAAATGCATGGGAGGTGCCTGTAAGAAACTAGGCGAGTCACAACCCAAGCCTGCTTCAACAGAACAGAAAAAAGCGATTGAGCATCTCAGCAAGGCCCAGTTAGATATCAAAAAGCTTGAAGAACAACTTCGTAAAGAAGTAGAATCGCTTGTACGTCAACGGGTCATGGATCAGATTCAGGACATGATAACGCAGCAGAGACAAGTCCGTGATGTCACGACAAAACTGCAAGCTCGCGTTTTGCAGAAGCAGAAACAAGCTCTGGTAGCGGTCAGACGGTTGGCAGCAACCGAAGAAAAAATTATCGATCTCTGTTCAGAATCGATTGAACTCTGTGAATTAACTCAGTTCAGCCTGGTACTCCCTGTGGCTTTAGGAGCAGTTCGCGAGCAGATGGAATTTGTGAACGAAGGTTTAATTCATAGTAAAGCCGACGTTGAGATGATTAAAGATCAACAACAAATCGAGGAAGACCTGCAGGCGCTACTCGATGCCATGATCGAAGCCTCGCGTCCTTCGAATAAACAGGGGGGCGGTCAATGTAAGGGCTGTAAAGGAAATCGGAATAAATTATTAGCTGAAGTGAAAATGCTACGGTGGATGCAGCAATCAGTACATAAGCGAACGGATAATCTGGACAAACAGGTTGATCAGAAAAAAATCTCAGAAACGGCGGTAAAGGAACGAATCGATTTACTGACCGTTCGACAAAAGGAAATCGATACAATAACCGGACGGTTACACAGTCTGACTTGTCCGCATTGTCTGGCAGGAGGTGAATGATGCAGCTTGTTTCTATGAGAATTCGAAAAATATATACCTATATGACAGTACTGACGTGTTGTGGAATCTGGTTTGTTCCCTCTGCGCAGGTAATGCTTGGTGCTGACAACGACGCCAGCATATCAGAACAAGCCGTTGAGAAATCAGTCGAAGCAAAAAAGCCTCAGGCTGTGCCTGGGAAATCTGTGCCAGTTCTCTTGCCGAAAAAAAAAGATCATTTATCGATGATGCGGGACGACGCCTGGTTAAAAGATCCATTCAAAAATATCCAGACCGATGTAAAGTCTGTGATCAAGGATTTTGATCAAGGTCAGACCAGGCAGCCGGTCAAAACGACTCAGCCACGAATTATTTCCCGTCTGGATACTTTAATCACAATGTTGGAAAAATCATGTAAAAGCGGAAGTGGTGCTGCAGGTCAAAATCCAACACGGCCTGCTAATTCTTCAACGTTGGCAAAGGGGCCCGGCGGTCAGGGAAAATTGAAAGCACCTGATAAAAAAGGGCGCAACTGGGCCGACCTGACACCAAAACAACGTGAGAAAATTCTACAGTCGCGCACGGAAGGTTTCCCTCCCGGGTATGAAGATATTCTGGCAGATTATTTTCGCCGGTTAGCCCGAAATCAAGCCGTCGACAAAAATAAGACGACTCCTGATAAACAAAAGTAAGATGATGGAAATAAAGAAAACTTTAATAATGCTACATTTTCTCTTTCCTGCAATCATTTGCGGGTTAAGTCTGTCATTCTCATCTGCGATTCTTGCAGATGAAGTGGTCCTCTATGACGGCAAAAAAGTTATCGGCCAAATTAGTACGATCGATTCGAAAATGATGATGATTAAGGTCGCAGACACGACGAAGAAAATAAACCTGTTTGATATTACCTCTTACAAATTTATCCAACCTGACAAACCTCAGGATGTCTGTCAGTTATTGATTGATGGTGAGAAACCCAGCTATGCAAAAGGTCCGCGGAAAGGCAAGGTAAAACTTCGGAAAGGCTATCACCGTTTTGTACTACCCTATTTTCATACGGTGGGAATCGCAAATCTGAAGATCATGATGTCGGGGCCGAATATGAAAAGTGCAGAGATCCCGAACAATTTGTTGTATAATAACTCTGTCGAAGTTCGCAAAGTAGCTACCAAGGACTACAAAGTTGATAAAGAGGGGTATCGTTTACCAGTGAATTTGAAAGACGCAAAGAGAAATGTTGGATATCGACTAATGGAATGGAAGCCTCCTGAAGAAGTCAAATCCAGCCACGATCTTAAATATATTCCAGTAAAAAAAAGAGGAACGACTCCGCGTCTGGCTTTGCTTTCAAAACGCAGCGCTATTAATTTTGGAATTGTTTATGACACGCTAATTAAGATACCAAAGGATGGAGAGTATACGTTTTCCATCGAGACGGATAAAAATAGTAAGGCAAAGTTATATGTCGGATCTTATCCAAATGAATTATTCAAACAGGCGGTAGAAAAGAGTAAGTCTGGCTGGCATGTTTCTTTTGCGCAAAAGGGTAAACTGACAGGCAAGCTGAAGGGCTTTGCGAAAGGTGGCTTTCTTTTTGAAGTACAGGTATCTTACAAAGAGTTGGATGTCCCCTTAAAAAAAGAAGCCATTCATGAGATGTGGAAGGTGCAGTCTGATCCTAAAAAAAACTGGCGTGCAGATCGTAAGGAGGAATCTGATACCGAAGATTCGGCCTATGTATTAACGAAAGAGGGCAATGTCCATCGGGTTACAGGTGAAGTGGTCGGCATGAATGACAAGAGCTTGCTCTTTCAATATGAAGGACAGGAACGTGAAATCAATCTCGACCGTGTGGTTGGACTGGTTCTTCAAAAAAAACGTCTCAAGGAAAAATCAAATCTAGCGTTGCAAAGTCAGGTGAAACTAATCGGTAATTCTCAGTTCACAGGTGAAGTGACTGTAGATGATAATTCTATTGCTTCCATTAAGATGCCTTGGGGAGATCAGATCTCAATTCACAAGATAGAAATGGCCTCTATCAGAACAGTCAATGCCCGGTCGGTTCCATTGACTGGAATTGTTCCCGATTCTGTCACACAAGTCCCTTTTTTCAATCAGGTTTATCCGTATCAAGTTGATAAATCGTTCTCGGGTTTGCCTTTGAAAGTTGGTAACAAAATCTTTCGAAGAGGATTGTGTGTGCATTCCAAAACTGTATTGGTCTATTCTCTTGGGAAGAACTTCGAACGGTTTCAGGCCAGTCTCGGCCTTCAAGAGGGTTCAGGTCATCTGGGAAATGTTGATGTGAAAATTGTGGCTGACGGAAAAACGATATATGAAAAATTGGGATTTACAATTGGTTTCAAACAGGAACCACTTAGTCTGGATGTGACCAACTGTCAGACATTAACTTTGATTGTGGACTTTGGAAAAGGTCAGGACGTTGGCGATCGTTTTGTCTGGGGGGATCCCAAGTTGATCCGTACAATACCGAAAGAACTTGCGGCAAGTAAAAATTGAATGAAATCAGGTTATAGAAATTAATGTTAGAGTACTATGAATAGACAACACGCATATCATTTTCGATTTAAAATTTGTGACCGCATTCGAGAGCGTTATAGCATGCTTCTGATGCTGATTGTTATCTCGACTGCTTTTAGCCCATTTGGAATGTCAGATTTGGTAGCAGGTGATCCTGCAAAAAAAAAACCGACTGCTTCACAATTGATCGTACGTGATGTGAGTGTGTTTCTGGTTTCGGCACATGGGAAAAAACTGAATGATGCCAAATTATTTCGCTCCACAACTCCCGGGTATATGTTATCACGCCGATTGAGTGCAGACGCGGAGAATAGCCACAAACCAGTCCCCCTTGGTTTAATGACGTTCGAAGGTCCTGCAGTAAAAGATATCGATATCCTGATTGAATTTCCTTCCGGACGGTTTTTATCTCATTGGCCAACAGCACGAATTCAATCAAAACGAATTTATTGGCGCGCTCAAAATATGTTAAAAGAGAGTCAGCTCAGTATGAAGATGCAAAATTCCCACTGGCTCAGTCATTTGCAGTCTGCAGATCGGTTGTTTTTGAAGGGGATTAATAAGAGCGAACGATTTATTTTGTATGATGTGGAATTAAATCATGTACCGGGAATTACTCTAACCCATTCGAAAGAGGGGTTTCAAATTCAGAATCGGCAGGCTTATCCATTACAGCATGTTACGATTCTGCAGCCAACCTCACAGAAGCAGGAATGGAAATTGGCGGCGATCAATCAAGTTCCAGGTTTCAAGAAAAAGGAAAAGGAAAAGAAACCAGCGCCGCAAACAGAAACAACTACGAAATCGAAAGCCAATGATCCGTTGTCAGATAAAAGTCTGAAGGATAAGGCGAAGGTGAAAAAGGCAGGCGAATTGGCAGCTCTGGGTGGACAATTGCGAGCGATCGGAGCGCTGCCTAAATTAACCAAACCGACAACAAAAAGTACGGCAAAACCAACTCCCGCAGCGGTGAAAGTACCCCCGATTAGTATCCCATTTGCTGATAGACCACCACTGACACAGGAAAAAATTATGGGTGTGTGGGAAAAGACATTAACTGAACTGGGATTGGGAAAACCAGAGACCACACACGTCTTGAAAATTCTCGCTCAACATGCATTACGGAACGATCAGGCGACTGTCGTGTATTGTATGGATGAAAGTTATCTTGACAAAATTCTCCCCGTGGAAGTCACTCCATTTCCTGATGTCTTACGCCGAACGGCGATTGTAATTCTAGTTGATGCTGATCCTGCTTTATTGAAGCGGATTAATCAATTAATAGCAAAGTTAGGAACTTCAGACTGGGAACAACGTGAAGAGGCACAAAAGAAACTTGAAGAGTATGGAAAAGCAGCTCAGGCCGAATTGCAGAAAGCCACGAAAAATAAAGACCTGGAGATCGTGTATCGCGCCGAACAGATTCTGAGCAAAATTAAATAATGTTGCTTGCTCAACGCATCTCGTTTCAAATGGCCCGGGAGATGCTACAGTATTTCTGGACACAGGCTGTGTCCGCGTGAGTTTATTTAATGAGCATGCGTGACAATCGGCGTGATGGTGAATCCAATCACGAAAAAAGCAAGAGTCAACCATCCGATGATTATACGCATTGATCCCAATGGAACCGTATCATCTGCTGTGGGGGGATGAGTGATCCCGAAAAAGACCAGCAGCAGAATGAGTAGCGAATATCCATATTCATTGTTATAGATCATATAACAAATTGCTCCCGTCAAGAAAAGCCGTGCGACAAGATTGGCTTTCTTGCCAATCAGCATATAGAGAATGTGCCCTCCATCAAGCTGGCCGATGGGAATTAAATTTAAAGCAGTGATAAAGATCCCGACCCAGCCTGCAAACATCATCGGGTTGAGAATCACCTCCTGATGCTCTGCTAACGGGCCATGCACAAGCGTGATCATCCACTGTAGAATTAACGGCTCACCAAAACTCATACCCTGTTTGAGACCAACCGTAGAATTGAGAGTTCCCCAATAAGCAAAGGGGAGTGCAAAGATCAGCCCCGCCAGTGGTCCAGAAACCGCGATATCAAACATCTGTTTGCGATTGGCAACTCCCCCTCTTTGCAGAATGACAGCACCCATCGTGCCTATCGGGGTGATCGGCATGGGAATAAAAAATGGTTGTGTAGCAGGGATATGATACCGCTTTGCTTGCAGGTAATGCCCCATTTCGTGTGACAGCAAGATCAGCATCACAGGGCCCGCATAGGAAATACCACGTAACAAAAATGTGTTCCAGCCAATACCCTGAATGTATGCATATAATTCCATGAATTGAGCAGGGACTGGTAAAAATGGTCGATTACCATAACCCCCGACGATAAATGTGCTCAAACAAGTCAGAATAAAAAGGATGAGTGGCAGCTTGCTGCGCGGAGGGGTGATGCGAGACGAAGGAAGTGGCTGCTGAGACGAAAAATCCTTAATCTCGGTCTGATAGTCACCCGGTTGAATGATGATGACATTGTCAGAAGGTGGCTGAGGATTCGTTGCGTCAGACATAAGTCCAGATCTAAAATGAAAGTCGAATGATCGGGTTCTCGTATTGTATACTTGAAAATCAATAAAGTGGAGTCGTGATTTCAAGAGTTTCATAAATCACAAATTCGATTTATGAATGAAAACCGGTACTAAATATCATGATCCAGGAATCCCAAGTTTACTTCAGTGGTGCTTGCCGGAGCATTCTGGCTGCTCTGAAAACGTAATCGATTCCACTGTATAATGTGATGATGGCTGCAGACCAGATGGAAATATCTCGTAAAAGGAAAAAGCCAAAAGTATTGAAGGGAGATTCAGGGCTCAATGAGAGCAGACATAATATAACGGCGACACACTGCACGCCCATTTTAATTTTACCGCTCCAACTCGCAGAAAAATCGCGTCCATGCTGTTCTAGAAATCCACGTAAACTGGTGATAAACATTTCGCGGCCAATGATAATCAATACAAACCAGGCATTGATTCCGGTTGCAGGTCCGCGTTCCAGTAGAAAAATGAACGCGCCACAGATGATGAATTTATCAACAAATGGATCTAAAATACGCCCGAGCGTGGTAACCTGATTGTATTTTCGTGCGAAATATCCATCGAGAAAGTCTGTCGCGGCTGCGATAATAAACAACAGCGCCGAAGTTTTCCACCACCCTTCCAGATAGATGATGACGAAAAGTATGATCGCAAGTACCAGTCGGCTGACGGTAATCGTATTAGGCAGATTCCAGATTTCCGGCCCTAGTAATTCAGTTCCTGCTGTTACATTCTCGGACTGATTTTCCGATTGTGAGTTCATGTTGCTGCTATGTTTTCAGAAGAATTTGAAAGAAGAAAATAAGCGATCAGCAACTCAAAACAAGGAAAAAGTGAAATATGTTCTTGTTCTGTTCACTGGATAAACTGACTACGATTAAATCATTTTATCGAATCTGCTAAGGATTTCACAGGTCAGCCTGTTTGCTTTTATGGGGATTCATTAATGGATTCTTCAATCGGTAACTCATAAGCAATCAGTTTCGTGTTGCTGCGTACATAGATCCTGGTTTCTGCATACGCGGGGTGAGCCCAGGTTTCCCCGATCACTTTGGTTCGCGCGAATTCTTTATAACCGGCGGGCGTTAACTCAGCCAGAATCAGTTCTCCCTCCGAATTCAAAATGAGCACCCGTGCTGATTGATTGAGCCAAACCAAGGTTGCTTGAGGATTTCGACTGTTACTGGGAGTCATTTGATTGGCATCATCCCAGATTTTTTTTCCCGTAGCATATTCAAAACAGGTCAGACCGAATTGTTTGTCCAGCAGATAGGCGTATCCATCGCGATAAAGTGGCTGTGACATCAATCCCCGTAAGGTGCGGCGTTCTTCCCATTTCAATTTGGCTTGCTCTGGCTGTTTACCAAGCTCAATCGCTTTTGAGCCTTCCCAGTAGCCGGCGACAAAGACCAGACCCTCTTTTTCTATGGGACTGGCAATGGCGACGCCGTAAGTTACTTTATAGGGTACCGACCAGAAATGTTTTCCTGTCTGTGGTGAAACACTATGAATGTGATTAGGCGACCAGACAATCAACTGATCCTGGCCTTGATGATGAATTAAGAGCGGAGTTGCATATCCCGCCTGATCGGACAAACTGCGCCAACGCTCTGCTCCTGTTTTACGATCCAGGGCGATAATCGCAGTCCCCTGCTTTTCCCCGCCGGGCATCAGAATAACCAGTTCGCCGATCACATAGGGAGCTGCTGCATAACCCCACTGGGGAACTTTGCCACCAAAGTCCGTGACGAGTTGCTTCTTCCAGATGACCTTACCTGTATGAGCGGAGAGGCAAAATACATCGCCCATTGTTCCCAGTGTATATACGAAGCCGTCATGGACCGTCGGGGCAACGCGCGGTCCATTTCCATACTCGAGTTTGTTGTAATTGCTGGGATATTCATGCGACCAAAGCATTTTACCCGAGAGCGCATCATAACAAAGAATCCGTTCCACATTTTTTCGCTGAATTCGGTGGCTGTGAATTCCTTCTGCTTTCTTCTGTTCTGCTTTTGATGATGCAGGTCGATCCATCAGGTAAAGGCGTCTCTGAGCGATAGAAATACCGCCATAACCTCCACCAATTTGATGTTCCCATAATTTTTTCAATCCTGTTTTCGGCCAGGTAGTTTTGATGGGAGGACCGTTCCAGGTTCCATCTCCTCGAGGGCCGCGCCATTGTGGCCATTCCTCAAATTTAGGGGAGATTTTTGATGTATTACCATTTGGTTTTCCGGCCATAACAGAAACCGGATCGGATATGAGTAACGTTAGAACGAGAATGAATAAATAACGCATCGCGATCTCAATTTAGGCAGGGGTAATTCAGGCAGGGTTACACTGAGCGGAGGAAGTTCGTTAGTGACTCCTGGTTGGATGCAGCCGACAATCAACTGCTCTGGATATTTTCACTTATTGGCTGGGAAAGCTCAAGTGTCAATTCTGAATATGGTCGTCAGCCGTTTATGTTGGAACGGTTTCAGGAAAATGATCCGGGAGAGATGTGGGGTCGATAAAGGTTCGAAACCACATTTCTAAAACGAGTAGAGACCACAGTCGGGCACTATGATCCCACTGTAGATTGAGGTGTTCGCTGATGAGTTGTTCTACCGCAGCCGGGTTGAAAATCTGCCGATCTATGGCCCGCTGGTCCAGCAATACGTCGAATAACAGTGGTTTCAGCTCGTTACGGAACCAATTGTTAAGGGGGACCCCAAAACCCATTTTTTTGCGCGTCTGAATGGATTCTGGCAGAAGATCAGAAAAGGTGTCTGTCAAAATTTGTTTTCCGCGTCCTTTATTCATTTTGAGACTCAGAGGCATCGCTGCGGCCAGTTCCGCGACATGGTGATCCAGAAACGGGCTACGGCACTCCAGGCTGTGCGCCATGCTGGCGATATCGACTTTCGTCAATATATCACAAGGAAGATAAGACAGGACATCGGCAGCCGTGGTACGGGTGACAAAATCACGATCCGGGCAAAGTTGATAGGCATCAAGCAAAAACTCATCAGTGTCAAAAATTCCAAGTTGCTCACGAAATTCGGATGAATACATTTCGAGTCTGCGTTCCGTATCAAAAATACCGACCCATTTCAGATAGCGGCGTTCTGGAGGGACCGCGAGACCAGCAAGGAATCGTTTGACGCGTCTACGAAACGATTTTTGTTCCACAGAAGCAGGCAGTTTTTGCCAGACGGAAGCGGTCATCATTTTCTTGACAACAGTGGGCAAGCGATCAAACCATTGAGAAAGCGCAACAGCTTTATAGCGGTCGTAGCCAGCAAATAATTCATCTCCCCCATCGCCAGATAAAGCAACGGTGACTTCCTGGCGTGTGACTTGAGACAGATACATGGTGGGAATGGCGCTGCTGTCCGCGAAGGGTTCATCGTAATGCCAGGCAAGCCGGGGAAGCATTTCAAGTGCCTCTGGTTCCACCACATATTCGTGATGATCGGTTCCCAGCATCTTGGCTGCTTCGCGCGCGTAACTGCGTTCGTCGAATTGTTTAACAGGAAAACCGATTGAAAATGTATGCACAGGACGGTCGGACATGCTTTGCATTAATCCCGCAATGATGGTGGAATCGATTCCACCCGAAAGAAATGCTCCGAGAGGTACATCGCTGCGCATTCGGATTTTAACTGATTCGGTAAGCCTCTCTCTTAGTGCCTCTGACCATTGTTGCGGAGTTTGAAACGGGAACTCTGAGTTGGATTCCGGATTTTGATACTGGGGAGTCCAGTAGCGTTCAACCTTGAGTTGACCCTGCTCGTAGATAGCGCGATGTGCCGGGGGAAGTTTCTGATAACCTTTGAGAATTGACCAGGGATGTGGCACGTATTGATAGGCAAGAAACAAGTCGATTGCGCGAGGATCGACGGTTCTGCTTGCGTCCGGCATTTGCAGTAGTGACTTTAACTCGCTGGCGAAGCTGAGGCTGCCCGCTTGTTCCCGGTAGAAAAGAGGTTTTTGACCGATTCGGTCGCGTGCCAGGAAGAGACGCTGGCGGCGTTCGTCCCAGATCGCCAGGGCAAACATACCTCTTAAACGTTCTACACAGGCAGTCCCCTGCTCTTCGTAAAGATGCACGATTACTTCTGTATCGGATTCTGTTTTGAATTGATGCCCTTGTTGAATGAGTTCTTTTCTGAGCTCTTGATAGTTATAAATTTCGCCATTGAAAGCGATCCAGATGGAACCATCTTCGTTGGATAGCGGTTGATGTCCGGTTCCCAGGTCGATGATGGAAAGTCTGCGGTGACCTAACGCTGCACCATTTTCTGAAGTGGGTTTGAAATCCGAAAAGGCGTTCTCATCAGAAAAAAGAAAGGATTTGCCAGACAGATCGGAATGGTAACCACCTGAGTCATCAGGCCCACGATGCGAAATGACATCGGTCATGCGTTTGAGCACACTCGGAGAAATATTTTTATCCCGCGTGGTCCACGAGGTCCCGGTAATTCCGCACATGAATCAAATTCTAATTATGATCGAAGAAAAAAAGAAGCAGAACGCGGCTTAAGGCTAGGTAAGCACTTCACGATAAAGCGCGGCGTAGCTCTGTACCATTTTATCGACACTGAATTCCTCTTGCATCCTTTTTTGCGAAGCAGTTCCCAATTCTTTCGCCAGTGCCGAGTCAGCAAGGATGCGTTCCGCATATTGTGCATATCCGGTGCAATCACCAACGGATGATAAAAAACCTGTTTTGCCATGCACTACCAGTTCCTGGTTTGGCTGAATATCACTGGCAATGACGGGAATTCCATACGACATTGCCTCCATGATACTGTTGGATTGACCTTCGAAGTCACTGGCCAAAAGGAACAGTTCAAACATTGGAAACAGCTTTTTGACGTCCGGGCGGTGCCCCAGAAAACAGACATGCGGGGTGACCGTATACTTGTGAGCCAGTTGTTCCAGTTTGGCGCGTTCCGGGCCATCACCGATGATGAGCAACCTGACGTTGTCATTCATCTGTCGTAAGAGTTGTAAGGCCCAGAGAAGATCTTCCACGCGTTTCTGTCTGGCCAGACGACCGACAAAGGCAATCAGTCGCGCGTCTTTGGGAAGATTATATTCCTGAATCAGTTGATTTCGCGTTGTTTCACAAATGGTGGAATCTGGGATCGGAATCCCATTAGAGACGACGCGCAGAATTGATTCTGGGACGTTTTTCTCTCGATAAAAATCGACAACACCTTGAGAATTACCAACCATGAGAGAAGTCTGAGTAAGTAATCTACGATCGATATTATGTTGCCAGTTACTTTTCCAGGAATCGACACAGCGTTCGGAAACGATGACTTTGGGTCGCTTCTGGGAAGCGGGAAGACGTTTTACTGCCATCCTGCCATAAGCGTTTGCAGCAAAGAGCCAGGTGTGCAGGATATCTGGTTGTTGCTGCTGAACTAACTTTTTCAGAGCACGATAGGCGAAAGGATCAAATTTAAAGCGTTTTTTTAAATTGGTTACCGGGATCTGATGTTCTTTCAGAATCTCTTCGTAGGGGCCACCTCGTGTGAGAGTGATCACCTGCACTTCAAATTCATCACGGGGTAAACCAGTCGCCAGCAGAGTGAGCT
This sequence comes from Planctomycetota bacterium, assembly GCA_022600195.1. Lineage (GTDB taxonomy): Bacteria > Planctomycetota > Planctomycetia > Planctomycetales > Planctomycetaceae > Gimesia. The sequence continues at coordinate 17,689 of JAHZKX010000024.1, read as the reverse complement.
GTTTTTCAGCACCGGATTGATCCAGAGTCGGAATAAGAAGGCTGACTTTAATCACAGTGGAATGATTCGCAATCGTTGCAGGGAATTGTTTTTGAGTTCACTCTTTGAACAGAGTCTATAGTATTTTATAATGAGTCCAAAAGATCAATATCTGTTATTGGCGTTTTGTTATTCTGTATCATAGATCGGCTACTGATGATCGTACAGTTTGGATCTGCCCGGATTGAGTTAGTATTGGGAGATATTACGGTTCAACAGGTTGATGCCATCGCCAACGCGGCGAATGCACAGTTGGCCGGTGGGGGAGGTGTGGATGGTGCCATACATCTGGCAGCGGGGCCGAAAATCATGGAAGAGCTCCAGCGTCGGTATCCAGATGGCTGTCCGACAGGTAGTGCTGTTGTGACTTCTGGCGGAAATTTACCCTCACGCTATGTCTTTCACGCGGTCGGGCCGATCTGGCAGGGAGGCGGAAAAAAAGAGAGTGGATTGTTGGAGGCGGCTTATCAGGCATGTCTGTCTCTGGCAGAGAAGCATACGTGTCGCACGCTGGCGTTCCCTTCCATCAGTACCGGCGTGTATCGCTATCCGGTCGATTTAGCGGCGGAAGTCGCTTTACGAACCGTCGCAGTTAAACTGGAAACTTCGGATCAACTGGATCTTGTTCGATTTGTCTTGTTTGATCAGGGAACATTCGGCAGTTACGCCCGGGTCCTCGAAACAATGTTGGTTTGAATCAATGCGCGGACCTGTCTTCAAGACTCAGTCGTGGTACAGTTTCTCGAATTTGATCTAAATCGAGAGTTGATTGCCACTGATTAGTCCAATTGGCTTGCCGGGCTGAGGACTTCCGGAAAGATTTTGTAATTCCGACTGTTTCGGTACAGACTTTTATTTCGAAGTGCATAGAATAACAGTATGTAAAAAAAGACATTCCTATCTTTCTTGATTTGGATCGATTATGAAGCGACAAATCTTCTCTTGGTTGCCACTCGTCACCTTGGTACTTTTTTTTGTGTGTGAAAAACAGAATCATGCGGATGATCCTGCCAAAAATAGTACACAGAAAACGGCTAAAAAGAGTTCCAGCTCAAACACAAAATCGAAACCAGATAACGAAGGCCTGGTGGCACTTAATAAGCAGAAAACCGTACTGCTTGATGTGGAGGGGAAACGTCTGTTGTTGAGAACACAGGTTTGTCTGCAGGAAGGCGTGTTGGAAATGCTCTGCTGTAAAAAGCAGACGAAGGAACACGAATCGATTCTTTCGATCGATACTTCGGCTCAGGCCATTCATGCTGGCCTGCTTGCCATCGGTGCCAAGGCGGGATCTCCGGTAAAATTCTCACCAAAGTATCAACCGCCACAGGGACAAAAGTTGAATCTCTATCTTCAATGGAAGGATAAACAGGGAAAACTATATCGTGAATTAGCACAGGATTGGGTCCGCACTGCCACAAATCGCTATTTTACCAGTAAGCTGGACAAGCTGCCTGAAGGCGTGGTCATCGATAAGGAAAAAAATGAATTGCGATATGACGATAAATACAAGGAGTTGATCTGGTTCGGTCAGATGTCTATAAAATCGCGTGATGACTTTCTTGCCATGTCGAGTAATAAATCCTTTCAGAAGGCGATCAATAAATTCTATGATGAAAGTCAAATACATACCATGAAAGCAGACTGGGTCTTTGCTGGCAGTGGTTTTTCAGTTGATGAGACAACAGGCAAAAAAATTTACCATGCCGAAGGTGGTGACTTAATCTGTGTTGCTAACTTTCCGACTGCGATCATCGATATCAATATCGCAAGCTCTTCTTCGGGGGAAGGAAATCTACTATACGAGGCCAATCCGGATAAAATTCCCCCGCGTGGCACCCCTGTAACGATTGAAATCTCAGTCGCAAAGAAATAATTCAGTTAATGAGAGCGAATGCTTTTTTCATAGCGGCGGCAGTGGCGGCGACCGCTTGATCTGCCGGTAATTTTCTGAGAGCTGCATTGAATGGTTCTGCGCGAACCGGGCCATCATAGCCAAGGTGATTCAACGTATTCAGGAATGTTGCCAGATCAATCACACCGGTCGCCATGGGCAATTCGCGTTTCTGATCAATCTGCTCATCCACCGCAAGGCCTGAGGGCGCATCATTCAGATCCACGGCAACAATGTCAGCGTTGGTTAATGTCAGCAAATCTTCTTTGGTTTCATGTGCGGTATACCAGTGCCAACTGTCCATGACCAACCCGACTCCTTTTACGTCAATTTCTGCAATCAGTTCCTTCGTTTCAGGCATCGAATGAATGTATGGATATTTTTGGCTAGACCAGAGAGTTTTCGGGCCAACATATTCTAATCCGAATCGTAACCCGTGATCTGCCAGAATTTGTGAGATTTGTTTTAAGCGACGTGCATGCTGTTTGAAGTTAGCGTTGTAGGTTAATTCCTTATGAGTGGGCATCAACCAGGTTCCCGTTCGTGTGACTCCCGCTCGTTGCAAGGCGGCTGAAGAAGCTGGTAGCGCAGCAATTCCTTTCTTGAATGTGGCTTCGTCTTTACGAAAGTCAACAGGCATACCCGCAGCACTGAATACCAGATTCTTACGTTGCATCTCTGATTTGAAGTCTGCTAATTGACTTTCAGTGAGTTTTCCCAGATAGCCTGCATCAGGCACAACTGCTTCAAAACCAAACCGGGACGCATAATCGAGGGCCTGTTTTTGATTGGCTTTCACGCCGATACGACCGCAAGAGAGGTCCAGTTTCATCAATCTTGGCCTGGGTTTGGTCAGTGAAGCGGAGGTGAAACTCGTTAAAGCGCCTGAGAACAGGGCAGCACTTGAAGATTGTATAAATGTACGTCGATTGAAAGTCATTGACTAAGCCTTTCCTCGTGGAGATTAATGATTTCATTCAGTGTGAAACCAATCAGGACCGGTCTCTTACGAAAGTTAAGAGAGTATCAAGTCCTTAAGTGATTATAGAACAATGTTTTATAAAAATAAAATGCAGGACGCTCTTTTCTATTTTTGGATCAGTTCAGTTTAAGAAAGTACAGTCAGAAATGGTTGAAGTAAATTCTGGTAATTTGGGATGAGATTGTGGGTTTAATCTAATCTGAACCCGGATCGAATTGGGAACGGTTCTGATTTTCAGCTGACATCAGTTTCGCTAATACCAAACTGCTGTAAATGACGAATTTTTAGTCATAGCTGTCCTGAATTTATGAGGCACCTGTTCAACAGTGAGGTTGAACGGTGCGATGTTTTGAGTGGATCTGAAAAAGTCAGTCACAATTATGATCTGCAAGTTCTGAACTTAATAGAACTGACCAGTCCTGATTTTCTTTATTCAGATTACTGAAGGCAAAGAGATTACATGAAAATAAATATTCGTCAGACACACAAAATGATTTTGATGTGCTGGCCAAATCATATCACCACGACGGGCAAGCCCGGTTTACGTCTTATCACGGATGAATGGATCACGTTCTCGAGATTCAGTTCAGACAAGACGGTGCCTTGCATTTTCTTAGCGAAAAGGAACGGTACCGCATGATGCGCATGCTAAAAATCAGATCACAACACCATTTTTCGAATATGTTGGCATCCGCCATCTTTTCGGCAGCGATCGGAATCCTTTATTTTAGCTTTGACCCTTCTCCGGCAGATGCAGATCCGAGTGATATGGCGATCATGGCGATGAAGCCGGTCCCGATTCCAGTTATCGCTTATAAACCAACCAATCTGTCCGAGCCGCAACAGACAATGAAACGGGATGGCAGCACCAAACAGGCACCTCAGCAAAATGGTACTTTAACTGGTCGCATGGCATTGTTGATGAATCTGTTACTGCTGGAAAAAGGGTGTCGTCATCTTGAAACCGTTCCGGATTACACAACAACATTTTCCAAGCAGGAATTTGTTGGAGGCACTTTATCAGAGAATCAGGTGATCAACCTGAAATGCCGCCATAAGCCTTTCAGTGTTTACATGAAGTGGGTTGTGGGAGATAAGGGACAGGAGCTTCTTTATGTTAATGGCCAGAATGATAATAAGATGCTGGTGAAGATGGGAGGCCTGAAAGGGCGACTTGTACCCACATTGAAACTTGATCCTACGGGTTCATTAGCAATGCAGGAATCACGTTATCCGATCACGAAGGCTGGAATTATGGCTCTTGCGAAAGAGATCATCGGATATCGCAAAAAAGACCTTGATTTAGATCTCAACACCGAGTGTGTGATGCTGCCAAATCAGAAGTTTGATGGTAAAGACTGTTATTGTTTCATCGCCCATTTTGCCAATGCCAAAGAATCTGACATCTATCGTAAATCAATCATTTATATTGATCAGAAAACTTGTCTGCCAATATTTGTGCGGGGATTTGGCTGGCCTGAAGATGGTATCGCCAGTGCTTCTCCGGAAGAGTTGGATGAAAAGACTCTGATCGAATCTTATTCTTTTACTGATATCAATATGCAATCTGAACTGGCCACATCAGAGTTCAGTAAATCGAACAAAAATTATCGGTTTCGCAAATAAGCGATCGCGTTTTTAATAAATGGAATATGCATAAATCGCCCGTCTCGAGCTTTCAGAGTTTGAGATGGGCGATTGCTGCTTCCGGGGTCATGATATAGCTCAAATAAAACGGTCCGAATTCTGCATACTTGGCTGATGCTTTATCAAATCGCATTGTATATACGATTTCCTTAATCGGCTCGGGAGCGCGACCCCAGAGTGTGACGCCCCATTCCCAGTCATCAAAGCCCGTGGATGCAGTGATGACTTGCACCACGCGGCCAGCGAATTTCATTCCGCTCAGTCCATGTTCCGCCATCATACTGTAACGGTTGCTGAACTGTTCCATGTACCAGTTGGCACCGGGCACGCGCGATTTATTCATCGGGTAAAATGTACAGACAGGGAAGTCGGGAAACTCCGGATAGATCCGCTGTTGATTCATCGAAGGCAGACGGCTTTCGTATGCTTTGAGTTTGGCTTGAAATGCCGGGCTTTCCGGGTCGGTTCCCTCCTGCTTCAGCTTTGACGTATATTGTTCCAGCGTGGGTACATACTCTGATATTTCTGTGATGGAAACAAACGAATAAGTGGGAATCAATGCCGGTCCCAGTTCGCAAGAACGAATCGCCTGTTGAATACTGTCGAGTTTGATAGGATCAGGGTCCATCACGAGCACCTGCAAATCGGCTTTATGCCCGGAAACAATAGAAGACTGAATCCGAACGGGAGCGTCTTCACGATCAGGACTCAGCAGAGCTGCAAGTGTTTCGCGACCTGCAGCACGAGTCTTCTGGTCGATCTGGTTCAATACTCCCTGATCAACGCGGTAGTACAAATGCAGGCAATGCCAGCCTTCAGTCATCCTGGTGGTGGGGTCAGGCATCGGAGCAGAACTATGGGGAGGACGATTCACGTCGGTTTACCTTGTAATTTAAGATACGTAAAGATTGATTATTGAGGTAGACCCGCAGCAGTCAATAGACGAAACGAGCATCCTGAAACAGATTATAACTGAACTGGAAGACTGAGAAAACGCTGGAGCGGTATTGGTTTTAAAATAGACCTTCGATTCGCTCTATTTTTCCTTGATCTGAAGTTGTTTTTCATCCCATCCCAGTTGCTGGCTGACTTTGATTGGATAACTCCAGTCCTCTGCGTTCGCATGACTGACTTTGGTCGGTCTGCGACTGGCGGCCATCGCGAGCGCTTGAGGCACATCCAGGAATCGCATTACATTCAGCAGCGCGGGACCATTCTGATGCGATGCAGGCATGCCGGTCAGGTCCAGTTCGTTGACTCCTTCTTCAAAAAGTGAGGCATACAGGCACAAGGCAGCCGCATTTCCACTCGCTTTCAACTCCAATCTAGCTTTAGATAAATAAGGTTGTCCCTTCAATTCCTGGATAGCACGCCGAACATCCCAGATCTGCATTCCTTCCAGAGATTGTCCTAACAGATAAAACCGACGTTTGATCTGAATCTGCTTCCGTTTATCAGGATTCCAACTGCTCAAGCCAATTCCCCTTGGTGCAAAATAGGCAACAGCCGTCTTCTGGTCGATGACCTGTTGTTGCATTTTCTGGTAAAGATTGGGTGAAATCTTAGATTTCGAATTCTGCGAAAACGAATCTGGAAATACAGGAGCCAGCACCTGAGTAAAGGCTTCCCATTCCTCTTGGTTCAATACATTCAATCTCACTTGCCCGATCCCTTTTTCTGGAGTCTTTTCGGGAACGATAATGAACAATTTGAGAGGAACGTATTTCTGGCTGTCAAAGGTAACTGTTTTCAGCGTGAGCCCGTCTTTGGTCGTGGTTTCGACTTTCGTTTTGATTGTAGAATCATTTTTCTTTGGCCAGGCACGAAACGATTTAGTGCGAAGCAGCTTTTTCCATTTTTCAGTTTGTTGTTCCCATTGCTGCGTGTCTTTTGGAATCGGTGCTTTTGCCTGTTTGACAAATGATTCGTGTATTTTCGTGTTTTTCTGGTCTGCGGGTAGTGTTTTAAATACCTTGAGTTCTTCCGGGGTATGAAATTTGGTCGCTGCCATTTCAATCAGAGAGTCATCTCCTTTCAGGAAATGGTTGAACCAGTGGAAAGCATGAATTCGCAATTCCTGAGTGTCTTTATGTGGCCCCTCTGTGATCTGTAGACCCAGATTTTGTGGGACACCATACAATTCGTAAATCTGCATTGTTTTTCGGTATACGTCAACCACTCCATCGAGTGGAAAGATACTGTCTTTATCGGTGTTGGAAATCAACAAAGGACGCGGTGCCACCAGCGCCGCGACTTGGGCGTAGTCCCACTGATAAGTGTTGACCATAAACATACAGTCACAGTGCCCTTCGACGGCTCCATCGATCACGTAATTCTTGAGATTTGTGATTCCAGCAACCGGGACAGATGCCTTAATTCGTTCATCAATAGCGGAAATCCACCAGCTATAGGCCCCCCCACCCGAGCGGCCTGTGACACCCAGCTTTTCGCCATCCACTTCCGGTCGAGACTGCAGATAATCCAGAGCGCGGATACAGTTCCAGGCTTCCACACCAGCCGGAGTATAACCGCGGGAAAACCACCACCACATCCCTTCACGATAGGTTCCGTGATGCAGGCCTTCAATTTCTCCCAGTTGCAACGTGTCGATCGTCAGACAGACATAACCATTTCTGGCAAACCAGGCACCATGATGTTGGTAATGTGCTTTGCTGCCGTAACTGATCCCGTTTTTCTTGACATTTCCATGGCCGCAAACATAGAGGATCGCGGGGATTTTGCCTTCCTGTTTGATCGGACGGTAAAGATTTCCTGTGACATGTAATCCCGGTCGCGACTGGAATGTAACATTTTCGACAATAAAACCATCACTGTTAGTTGTGTTAGTGATTTTGGGTTTCAGGTCAGTTTTCGGTGGCAAAGGTGAGAGTCCGAGCATTTCAAAAAGCTGTTTTCGATAGGTGCCTCGTTTCTTTTTCCAAGCCTCCAGGTCTTTAATATCCCTCAAACTGCGATTCGCCAATTGCTCGGCGTGATAACGGAAATAGTTACTCAGTTGCTGGTCTGCAGGGCTGGTTCCAATGACCTTGCGTTTATTGAGAACAGGATTTGCACCCTGTGAACTGCCAATCTGAAGAAACAATCCAATGAAAGTCAACGCGATTACATTAAGGCGGTGTCGTTTCTGAGTCATCACAAATCCTGTTGTTTTCAGAGGTGGGAGACTTTGGTGAGAATTTGATAAACAATGCTTGGAATTGTATCAGGTTACGTGATCGCTGTCAGCCAGGTGCCCGTCATTCTCGAAGGCACAACACAAATTACTGAGATGATTTATGAGCTTCTTTGAATCAAAAGGTCAAGATTTTCCTGAGAAAGCGACCTGTTTTTGCGAACCACAGACAAGAATCAATCGTCATCTTTGTATTGTTTTTCCCTGTCACAGTAATTGGTTTTCTGTGCAGAGACAGGGAGCTTGGCCCCTTTCAGAAAACAGTGAATGAGGAGAACTCAAATGTCTAAGACAAAAAGTCTACAAACAGTTCTCAATCAATGGTTGGAACGCGATCTTACAGAAGAAGCTCGCGCCGGGAAATTAGCGCCGGTCTTTCTGTTGGATGAATTGGTCAATGATGTTGCAGAAGTCTTGAATGCAGGGCGGTTTCCAATTCTGTATGGTGGTTCAGGAGTTGGTAAATCCTCAGTGATTTATCAACTGGTCACGTTGTCAGTTGAGGGAGAAGGTCCGGCCTCTTTTGAAAATGCACGTGTTGTGAAATTGTCTTTCCGACGGGCAATCGCCTGTCTGAAAAAAGAAAACCAGCTGCGTGGAGATTTTCAGGAACTGTTGAATGCGTTATTGGCGTCAGATGAAAATATCATTCCATTCTTCTGTGATCTGGAAGTGATGAACGATTTTAATCTGCAGCCTTTGTTGCAGTCGTTTGCCTATCAGACAAATCGCCCATTACTGGCGGAAGGAAGTCGCTCCAGCGTGGAAGCGATGTTTGAAAACTACCCGGAACTGGAGAGTCATTTTGTTGCGTTAATGGTGCATGAACCTGATCTCTCCTCGGCTCGAAAAATTGTCAGCCGCTGGTCAGAAAATCAGTTGAAATCAGAGAGTATTCAGTTTTCTGAATCAGCACAGGAAGAAGCGTTATTGTTGACGCATCGGTTCCTCTCACGGTTATTGATGCCGCGGAAGGTTCTGGATTTGTTAAATCAGGTGAAAGTTGTTCGCAGTGATGAGAAAACAGTCAGCGAGACTGATGTTATCACACGCTTTCATCAGGTTCATAAAGTTCCTCTGTCACTGATTGATCCTGATTTGCCTTTAGATCTGCAACAGGTGCGTGACCAATTTGCCTCGGTTGTTCTGGGCCAGGATTCGGCAGTGGAAGCAGTCGTTCGGATGATCGGAATCATCAAGGCCGGTTTGAGTGACGTGCGGCGTCCGCTGGGAGCGTTTCTGTTTGCCGGGCCAACAGGTGTCGGTAAAACACACGTCGCTCAGAAACTGTCGCAGTATTTGCTGGGACGGTCAGACAGTATGGTGCGGCTGAATATGGCGGATTATCAAGCGGACGGAGCAGCTTTTACGTTATTCGGGAATCCGGAAGAATATACTGTTCCCAAACGACAAGGCTTGTTGACACAGCGTTTGCAGGGGCAGTCGTTTACAGTGTTGTTACTGGATGAATTCGAAAAGTGTTCTCCTCTGGTGCTTGATCGTTTTATGCAGTTGATCGATGAAGGTTGTTTTATTAATGGAATGGGAGAATCGATTTCCTGCCGTTCGACGGTGATTATTGCCACGACTAACGCGGGGGCAGAACTCTATCGCAGAAACATGATTGGTTTCTCAGAAGGGTTTTCCTCAAAGCAGGAAGTGGAACAGGCTGTTCATCGTCGGCTGGTAGAGTATTTTCGGTTCGAATTTTTGAATCGGTTCGATGAGATTGTGTACTTTCACTCACTGAATGCGAATGACATTCGGTCAATCGCAGCGTGTGAATTGAATCTGTTGCAGGATCGCATCGGCTTGAAACGAAATCAGTTGAAAATTGAGCCTGATCGCAAGATTCTCGACTGGCTGGCTGCGAAAGGTTATGACCCTTATTTCGGGGCACGTTTTTTACGACGTACGATAGAACGCTTTGTGACACCGGTAATAGCCGATGCCATCAATTCGCGTTCGCTCGAAAAAGAGACAACCCTGTTTTTAACCTTTGAAGAGCAGCGGGTCCTGATTCGTTATGAACAACAGCAGTCTGAGAACTCAGAACCTGGTGTGATTTCGACGATCGCCGGTGATCAAGTGGTTGACAAATCACTCGCTCAGCGGAAAGAACGAAACACAACTGCTGTCTGAAAAAAGTTAGTATTAAGCGGCAGGTCATGTCATATGGCCTGCCGTTTATTTAATTCAGAATCTTTACTGAAATGTCTCTTTGATGTGAATTTTACTGTGGGGAACCAGCCCTGCATGCTGAGCCTGTTCCAGTAACTCTGCACCTTCTCCCCGATATGCAAACAGAGCTTCACCGGGGCTGACATGTTGATTCCATCGTTTTTCAAAGATACTGACCAGCTCTTTGTTCCGTGCCAATACTGTGGGGATTGAATGTAGCATCACCAGTTCCTGATTTCTTCTCTGGAAGTATCTTCCGAGTAAATCAGGAAGTAGTTTTGAAATCCAGGTGTCTTTCATCTGATGCACGTGACGCGGAATGACGTAACGTGCCCCTTGTAAAGGTCCGAACACGTGATGCACGGCTTCCAGGAACAGATCGCATTCCTCTTCAGATGCCTGGTCAAGAAAGACGCGGATGTAATTCCCCGAACGGGTTCCGATTTGGAGTTTAGAGCGGGCAGAAAGTAATTCCGACTCCTGAAGTGATTCGAGAACGACGCGACTAATCGCCTGTGTCAGTGAATCGGATGACCAGGGAGAACGCATTCCGTTAAATGGTCGGAAGCCCCACCCTCCCCCTTTGCCACCTGAAGAGAGAATCTCAATGGTTTTTAAAGGAAGTCCCTGATAGGGTTCGCCAATTTTCCAAAGTCCACGGGATTCTGTTCGCTGTGTTGCGCGCAACAGCATGTCACTATTAAGCAGTTGTGTTGAGCCCTCGAGTCCTTCTGGTTTCATTTCCGTAAACGCGGCATGAACGTGGCCGACCCCTTTTTCAATCATCCCGTCATCGGTAACCCCAAACAATGTTTTATGCTTTTTGATGAAACGTTCGTAATCGTCCAGCCCTTTCGTGAATTCAGGGGCGATACAAACGACATCCCAGTTATTTGCCACTTTTTCGGGTGTGTCAGGATCAAGACGATACGAACGCCCCCTGAGTTGATTCACGCTCATCGATGTTGTGACTATGGTCAAATCGATCAATACATTGATTTTATTGGCATCCCAGCCTTCTCCCAGCAAACCTCTTGTCCCAACCAGACAACGCGTGACACCTGCCTGAAACAGATCTGTAATCATCTCGACATATACGCGAGGCGACCACTGGCTTCCACTGCCGATGAGCATGTAGAATCCTTCAAAAGGTTCTCGACTCAACGTGACATCAATCTTTCGTTCTTCAAGCCACTTTTCAGCAGCTGCTTGTAAAAGATCACCGATATCATTGTCGACCAGTACACTGGATCCCGTCAGCAAAACGGGGTTCAGGCGGTCCGTTTCCGGATGATTGAGCAGTTCCTTGAATGCAGAAATGGCACCGCCAGCTTCCTCATCTAATAAGTGTTCGATGTCGGCCGAAGTCGCAGAGGTTTTCTCGAAGTCGGCGATCACAACCGCACGAATGGATTCTCCCAGACTTTGTAACTCAACCTGCATAATCGGGAGCAAAGCTTTGACTTTACTTCGGGAATACGCAATGACACGTCCGACGGGCGAGGCGCAGTTTTGACAGCCCGTCTCGGTGATTTGTAAACCCAGCAGACGCAGATGGTCGATCACCCGTGCGGCCAATTGTTGATCCTGCTGCGAGGGCGAACGTCGCAGGCGATGCCGAATGTAACGATCGAGCACGGGACCCCAGTAGGTAAGTTTGGGTATGTCTTCCTCGATGAGATCAATGGGTAAAGGTGGAACGTGCGTTGGCAGATCATAGCCACGCTCCTGTAAAAACAGACGGGCGGCATCGGCGAGTGAGGGATCACGTCGTTCAAACGTCGTCCAGTCTTCCACTTTACCCGAAGGCAGTTCCAAATTCTGTAAGGCACCCAATAGCCAGTCCTGCATCGGCTCTGTTCTCTTAACGGGAGGCAGAGCGTCCGGTTCCTGTATTGTGTCGTGCGGCAGCGCTGATTCCGGTTCTCGAATGGCACAAAGAGTTTCGATGATCTGGTGCAGTTGATCGTCGGTGTTGGCGATATAAGTCAGCTCATCTGTTGTCGGACGCACAAAGTAGGCCAGGTCCTGATAAGGGGCCAGATAACCATCTTTCACGACAGCCGGAATGGGCACTTCGTAATCGATCGGGCCGAAGAATTCCTGATACCGCTCAATATCACCTTGCTGTTTTCCTTTTTCATCTGGGGGAGTAGCTGTCAGGCCTATGATCACCGGTTGTTCGAGAAATTCATGCGCATCTGCAAGTACCCTGCCCCAGTGACCCATCAGATGGTGGCATTCATCGAGGATAATCAGTCCGATGCCCCGGTTTTTGAAGGACTCCAAAGTCCGCCGGGAAGAGCGATGCAGCATGTCCAGAGCGTTTCCATTCAGGATTGCCTCATCTCGAACTGCTTTTCGGTAGGTACGCATTCTTTTTTCGTAGTAATCGGGATTATGAGTTTTGAGGTCATTGATCCAGGTCATCGCTTCTACAGGATCTTGCGCCTGATCTTTATAAATCAGTATTTCAACCCAGAAGCAGGTCGTTTCCATTTCCAGGTCCGCGTCCCCTTGTCGAGGCAGTCTCACCGCTTGATAAGTCAGTGAAGTCAGCAATGCACTGCTGTCTGTTTCAGTCGACACCAGACTTTGTGGGGAAACCGAAGATTGAAACAAGTCCGTACGCGCTGCCCACTGCGATTGAATTGCCGAGTTGGGTGAGAGCACCAATGCGGGGCGTTGAATATGATGCGCCCACAGGTACAGTCCCAATACGGTTTTTCCGGAACCGGGAGGCGCTACAATGTGCAGTCGTTTCTGACCGGCGGCCAATTGCTGTTCGACTACAGAAATGGCTTCAGCCTGGGAAGGACGAAGTTGTCCTCGAAAACGGACTTCAGGAAAAGGATCACTCACGGATGATCCTTCGATTTGTTTTCGCTAGTCAGGCTGATTGGACTCTGGTAACCATCTGGATGATTTTGAAACCAGGTCCAGGCAGTTTGGATGATTGATTCCAAAGTAGTATATTGAGGAGACCAGCCTAGTTCTCTGCTGATTTTATCATTGGAAGCGGCCAGTACCGGAGGGTCGCCGGGGCGACGCGTTTGGTACGTAATCGGAATCTCACAGCCGGTGATCTTCTCCGTTGTTTTGACGACTTCCAGAACCGAATATCCATGCCCGAGGCCAATGTTATAGAAGCACCTTGAATCAGGAGTGAGTGCATTCAATGCCAACAGATGAGCCGCACAGATATCTTCAACATGAATGTAGTCGCGGATACAGGTTCCATCTTCTGTCGGATAATCATTGCCCAGAATGGTTACCTCCGATTGCTGTCCGAGTGCAGTATTCAGGCAGTTGGGTATCAGGTGCGTTTCTGGAGAATGATCTTCACCCAGCGAACCATCGTGCGCACATCCGGCGACATTGAAATAACGCAGGCCGATAAAACCAAAGTTCGGATAACTGTGAGCACAGTCCATTAAAATCTGTTCGATAAATAACTTTGACCAGCCATAAGGGTTAATGGGACGCTGAGAACTTTCTTCAGTGACAGGAATATTTTCGGGGATTCCATAGGTCGCACAGGACGAACTGAATACAATCTGGCTGACTCGTGAATTTCGCATCGCCCGTAAGAGCGAGATCGTGCCTGCTGCATTGTTGTTATAATATGGAAGTGGGTCTTCAACAGATTCGCCAACATACGCCAGCGCTGCAAAGTGAATGACTTTTTCAATCCGCTGTGACTTCATCGTTTCCGTCAAGCGGTCGGTTTCCAACAGATCTATCTGAAAAAAAGAAGCCTCAGGTGGAACAGATTCGCGATGGCCACGCGATAGATTGTCGATCACACAAACTTTTTCCCCCGCATTTATGAGCTGTTGGACGCAGTGTGAGCCGATATAACCCGCTCCGCCTGTGACAAGAATCGTCATATGGTTTCCCAAATAAATTGCATAAATAGATTTTGATTGGTGATTTACGTTGAAAACTAAACACGGTACCATAAATACAGGTTTTTTTAAGCCCAGTATCGATAAAGATATTCGTCCTAGATGATACATTAGCTTCTATTTAGTCATCGGTAAATCAGATGTCACAAAATACTCCCGATTCCGACTCGCAAAAATCGAAAACGATTCCCTTGCAGAATGTTCCTGAAAAGGCTATTACACCACCTGTCGAATTTGGCACTGACGACAAAGAGAAAGAGCAGAAGCAGAAGCAGCAGAAAGCAAACCAGCGACTGGTTTCTCTGGACGCGTATCGAGGTTTTGTGATGCTGGCGATGGTCTCCGGAGGATTGGCGGTAGCCAGTGTGGTCAGAAAATCGCCTGAAATCCTGGATCAGTACAACGGGACCGATTGGGAAAGTTCCTGGAAATATCTGTGGCAAACCCTGTCCTATCAATTAAGCCATGTGGAATGGACGGGAACCGCATTCTGGGATCTCATTCAACCTTCCTTCATGTTCATGGTCGGCGTTTCGATGCCCTTCTCTTATCGAAAACGCAAACAGGTTGGAAACTCGGGGTTTCGAATCTGGATGCACGCCATCTTTCGGGCTGTCCTGCTGGTAGCACTGGGTGTCTTTTTATCTTCCCGATCAGGACCGCATACGAATTTCACATTTGCGAATGTTCTCTGTCAGATTGGCCTGGGTTATCTGTTTGTCTTCTTTTATGTCAATCGCAAATTTGTGACCCAGTTAATTGGAGTCATGACGATTCTGGGCGGCTACTGGTATTTCTTTTATCAGTATGTCCCACCCGAACAGGAATTAGCCGACGTGCAAGCCTACTTGCAGGAAGTCAAAAAGAAGGATGCTGCAGAATGGTCACAATTTTCCGGCTTCGGAAGCGCCTGGAATAAACATACAAATGCCGCCGCTGCCATCGATCGCGAATGGCTCAATCAACTTCCACGATATGAAGAACCCTTTCGCGATCAGAAATTCTGGGTGAATGCGGGAGGCTATCAGACGCTGAATTTTATCCCGGCGATTGCCACCATGTTGTTTGGCTTGATGGCAGGACAGTTATTAATGTCACCCCGTAAAGAAAATGAGAAAGTCAAATGGTTACTGAAGGCGGGGTTGATCTGTTTTGTGATTTCCATGCTGCTGGATACATCGATCTGGCCCTTTAACATCGCCCAATGGGAATGGAATTTAGTGCCGATTGTGAAACGCATCTGGTCTCCCGGCTGGGCCATTTTCAGTGCAGGCTGGGCCTTCTGGTTCCTCGCCGTCTTCTACTGGATCATTGATGTCAAAGGTTACAAAAAGTGGGCCTTCCCGCTTGTTGTGGTCGGAATGAACTCCATTGCCATGTATTGTATGGCCCAACTCATTAAACCATGGGTTCAGAAATCGCTCAAGATTCATCTGAATACCGTTGATGTCGCAACTGGCTGGACGTTGACAGACTCCCTGTATGGAGCTGCCTGCCCCTACTCGCCAATCGCGCTTTCCGCTACGGTGCTCTTTATCTTGTGGCTGATTTGTCTCTGGATGTACATCCAGAAAATCTTTGTCAAGATTTGAACTGTTTTCAACGAAAAGCCTGCTGCCGTGCTTGCACGTGCTGGACAATGCCAATAAAACACGGTGAGCAACTCACCGCGTCGTGGCTCACTCACAGTTGAAGCTCCTTTACGTAAACAGAAATAGAAAATCATGAGCGAAACCGAATCCCCCCGGCATCTACTGGAAACATTCGAGAATCCTTATCCCAATCGTGACTATGTCATGGAAACGGTTTGTCCCGAATTCACATCAGTCTGCCCCAAAACAGGCCAGCCCGATTTTGGAACGCTCGTCATCTCTTATATTCCCGACAAAGTCTGCTTCGAACTCAAATCATTGAAAATGTACCTTCAAAGTTACCGCAATGTCGGCGCCTTTTATGAAGACGTAACCAATCGTATTCTCGATGACCTGATCGCCGTCACCGATCCCCGCTGGATCGAACTCCGGGCCGACTTCACTCCCCGAGGCGGTATTAGCAGCAGCGTTACCGCAACGCATCAAAAAGAAGAAGACTAAACAACGATACTTTCTGTCTGCAACTTCACTGTTGTAATTGCGACAGCACTGGATGATTGCTTCGCAGGTGAAATTCCAGTTCTTCGCGGGCCCGCTTCCAGTCTTCCTTCAATAAGGCATCGAGTATCCGCTGGTGCTGCTCGATCTCCTGGATGGCGGCGTCACGGTCATTCGATTCCCATAGAAACAGCAGATCAAAATAGCGACCGTGACGATCAAAGAAACTGATGATGTAATAGTTGTCCGACTGTTTAATCAGATATTCGTGCAGGCTGTTATCAATCTGTAACGGCTCTGTATCCGTTTGAGGAACCCGGTTGCCTGACAGTATCTTCTGGAGAACCTCTTTGTCAAGCCTGCCTTGCGCCAGTTCGAGTGCTTTCAATTCCAGCACCACACGCACTTCAATAAAAGCATCCAGATCGTGTTGATTAAACGTGCGCAGTTTCCATCCACGTCGAGGGACATGTTCCAGCACCCCATCACCGGTTAACCGATTAAAAATATTCCGCAGGCTCGTTCTGCTGATCCCATATTTCTTCGCGGATGCCATTTCACGCAGGTAAACCGACTCCCCTTCAAGGCTCATTGCCAGCAGGTCGTCCGTAATCAGTTTTGCATGATCTTCAGGCGGCGCCGGGCGAGGCGATTGCGCAGCCGTCAATGCCTCACTCTTTTTGTCTTTGTTCACGTACAGTCGACGGTTTTTTTCACGATAAAGATAACCCTCGTTAATCAGCTCATTAATCGCATTATAAATCGGCGTGACACTCACCCGGTAATGATCCGACAACGCCGCCAGCGTCAAACTCTCCGGAGAGAGTTCATCCCGCGACAGCCGGGAAATCAGGTCGGCTTTAATATAATTCGTCAGTGTCAAAATCTGCATCGCTGTCCCTCGGTCAGTTTTCTGATTTTGACATAATATATGATATTGGCGACAATGTAAACTAAGCCTGCCCTGCATTTCAGCTCGATCAGTAGCTGGGTGATGACCACTGAAAAAAAGTCTCCACAAAAAGACGGGAACAGTTCCACGTTTCCGAAAACGATTTCTGAAATCGTTTCTCAGGATCGATTCATTTACGGCTGAAATTCTAAAAAGTCCCCTGTTTTCATGGTGTCTATTTTGAACTTGACAGCGTCTCGCGCTTCGCGAATATGCGTTATAAGCGTCGCGCGCGAGATGAGTTTTTTGCGCACTGCTTTTTGTGAATACTGAAGATCTCACTACTATAAAAGTCTCTATGTTTTGAAAATCTTCATCTGTCAATTCCGCACCGGTTCCCAATGTCTCGTAACTTATCGACGCGTATCGAACACGCTTCGACACGTTTCGAACACTGTTCAACCACCGTTCGACAGCTATCAACCACCAATCGCGCAACAAAATGAACTTGACCCCCTCGCGCCCATCGCAACAATCATCCAAAGTGTTCAACAAAGAAAAACGAAACGCCATCGAGCCATTCGCCGTTAGGAAACAACTAACAAAAAACCAAATCAACAATTTCATAAGAGACCGAGCCAATACCAAAAGTAGGGGCAGACCCATGTGTCTGCCCGCAGGGTAAAACAATATAAGCACAATCAAAGATTCTACCCGATAGCCACTGGTCTGCTTTTAAAAAACGGTACCAGTTGTTATGAAGAATACCAGTCCTCATAATGGGGACAAGGAGATTTAGAATGACAACAAAGAAACGTAAACGACATACTCCCGAACAAATCGTTCGAAAATTGCGTGATGCA
>JAHZKX010000023.1 GCA_022600195.1 Planctomycetota bacterium | reverse complement strand
TCTGCATCACGCAATTTTCGAACGATTTGTTCGGGAGTATGTCGTTTACGTTTCTTTGTTGTCATTCTAAATCTCCTTGTCCCCATTATGAGGACTGGTATTCTTCATAACAACTGGTACCGTTTTTTAAAAGCAGACCACGCTGGGTCACAACAAATGCATAAAGCATCTGGCGATTGAACTCATATTACATGATGTTGAATGCGTCATAAAAAAAAAGAGTTGCCTAGCAAAGATACATTTAAAATTGCGAATGTTCATTGAATTGCATTACCTAAAGGTCAGAGATAATGATATCCCCAGAAAAAATATGGTCTTCAGATCAATTACCAACGTTACCTGCCGTCGCGGTCAAATTGTTAGACCTTTCTAAAAACCCAGATACAGATATCAGCGAAGTCATTGAGACGATCAAGACAGATCCTGCCATCACAGCCAAAATTCTGAAAGCCAGCAATTCTTCTCTTTTTGGCCTGAGATCGAATTGTAAAGGCATAGAACGCGCGGTTCCTCTTTTGGGAACCATGGTTGTTACCTCTCTGGCATTGAGTTTTTCGCTGTCGGAATCAGCAATCAATGAAGGACCGCTCAAAGTACGATTCGATTCTTACTGGAAACAGTCGATCATCCAATCTGCAGCAGCAGAGTTATTAGCTTCGAGACTGGGGAATGAGTTAAAACACGATAGCTTTCTGGTTGGCTTGCTACAGGACATCGGCCATCTTGCAATGCTCCGTTCCATCCCCGAGGATCTTGTACCTGTACTGGAACAAGCCGAAACACACGAAAGAGAATGTGCTGAAGTCGAATCAGAAGTTTTGGGAGTCAATCACTGCGAAGTCGGTGTCAAAATGATGGAACGCTGGGAGCTGCCAGAACCATTCAAAACTGCGATTGAACACCATCATGACTCGTGCGAGCAATTGAAAGCGCTCACGACGCATCCCAACTTCAATCTGATCATTTCCATTGCAACTTCGTCAGCAATCGGTGATTATTTCTGTTCTACTAATAGTGGATTAGCCTTAAATCGACTAAAGGAATTGACGTTAGAATTCTTCAATATGCCCAATGAAGAGCTGAACGAATTTCTTGAACAAGTCCAGTCACGATTTGAAGAAGCAGCACAGGTATTTTCCGTCAATCTGGATGATATCGGATCACCACACGAAATTATGGCTACCGCCAATGAACAATTACTCAAACTGACGATGAAAGCTCAGGTCGATTCGAATCAAGCGTCTGCGCGCCAAGCTGTCGTCGAAGAACAAAAAATAAAACTGGAATCGGAAAATAAACAACTGCAGAGTAAAGCAATTCACGATCCCCTGACAAAGGTTTATAACCGAAGTTATTTTAACGAAGCCTTTGAAAAAGAGCTTTATCATTGTGCACGTTTTGCACGGCCCATTGGAATCATTTTTTCAGATATTGATCGATTTAAACAACTAAATGACACATACGGTCATCAGTTTGGAGACCTGGTATTACAGCGCATCGCCAAAGTTGCCAGCGAATCGACAAGGCGATCTGACGTATTTTGCCGCTATGGTGGTGAAGAATTTGTGATCCTGGCTAATAACCCTTCAGAAAATGGAATTCGCGAGCTATCAGAAAGACTGCGGACTCTAATTGAAAACGAAGTCATTGAGTTTGAAGGGAAACGCGTACCAGCGACAGCCAGTTTGGGAGCTGTTGTCGGCATTCCACCTCGTGACATCACAGGCTATGCAGAACGCCTGATCGCCGAGTCTGATCAGGCGATGTATGAATCGAAGGAAAAGGGAAGAAATCAAGTACAAGTCCGTAGCATCATCAGCAAGGATGATCAGGAACTCCAACAACTGGTCAAACGCAGCAGATTCAGTCGCTGGCTCGTGACTAAGAAAATCTTCGATATTCCTACTATTTCCAAAGCACTTCTGAAATGCCCTCAGGAAGAAAAACGGGCAAAAATAGGCAAACTTGCCATTGCCGAAAAATTATTGACAGATCTGCAAGTCACCAAAATTTTGGATCTTCAGAAAGAAAGCGGCAAACGGTTTGGGGACGCTGCTATACAGTTGAATCTACTGACTCAACAACAGGTTTCCTATCTGCTGGCATTGCAGATTGAACCACCCATTGCCCTGGGAAAAACCTTGATCACACTCGAGCTGCTTGAGAGTGCACATACTACTGAGCTCATCAAACAATTCCTGTTAGAGATGAAACCCTCTTTGAATCCGGCAGAAGGACAACACTGCGGGGTTTCTTAATCATAAACGCAATCTAAAATCATTCTGATCTGGACATTGTACAGAGACTCCGATCATGACATAATTCAGGATTTTATAGATTGCCATCATAAGACTCAATCTTTGTACACACCATCCAAAATGAAAACGGATTTTCGAGTCTTCACCCACATACATTAATCCCCAGAGACTAGAGAATGGAGGGCGATTGAGATGAGCTTAATCGCTGATACACACGCGCAACTGGAAGCAACACAATTAGTAGCGACAACAGAAGCAGCCAACGATGATCATCATGCACATGCAGAACCACCTGCTTTTTACAGTGTCATTCCGTTCGCCGCTCTCTTGTTATGCATCGCATTTCTCCCCTTAATTCATAAGACGGAAGAGTGGTGGGAACATAATAAAAACCGCTTGCTGGTAGCCGTCAGCCTGGGCTTGGTCACATTACTTTACTACACCTTCTTGTACGGGCATGGTGTGGTAGACCATGGCACTCATGAACTGTCGGCTCCAGGATTTCCTGCCGCCATCGTGGTGCTCAAAAACGCGTTGCTGGTCGAATATATTCCGTTTATTGCACTACTTTTCAGCTTATACGTGATTAGTGGCGGCATTGCCTTTAATGGCCATCTGGTAGGCCGCCCTGCTCTGAATACAGGTATCATTGCCATCGGTGCAGCGATCGCCAGTTTTATCGGAACCACTGGCGCTGCGATGTTACTGATTCGACCACTCCTCAAAGCGAATGAAAAACGTAACTATGTTGCGCATACCGTCATTTTCTTTATTTTTGTCGTTTGTAATACGGGGGGCTGTCTACTTCCCATCGGCGATCCCCCCTTGTTTCTGGGATTCCTCAGAGGAGTGCCTTTCACCTGGACTCTCACACTCTGGCCCATGTGGCTGGCGATGAACCTTTCGCTGCTGATGATTTATTTCCTGTACGATACAATTCGTTATAAAAAAGAAAATAAGGAAAATGTCGAAGCGATTCCTGAAACGATCGAGCCATTTGCACTCAGAGGAGGCATTAACTTCCTGTGGTTGCTGTTAGTCATATTTTGTGTGGCACTGCTCGACCCTTCGAAGCCTTTTCCTGGCACAGACTGGCATGCTCCTCATTTTTTTCGAGAAGTCTGCATGTTTCTGCTCGCAGGGATCTCGTTGTTAACGACTTCCAAAAGCATTCGCAAACAGAACTCCTTCAACTATGAGGCGATTCTGGAAGTGGCAGCACTGTTTGTTGGCATCTTTATCTGTATGCAGGCCCCCGTCCAAATCCTGAATGTCAATGGCGCCTCGCTGGGAATTGATTCTCCCTGGAAATTTTACTGGGCCACAGGCGTTCTCTCCAGCTTCCTGGACAATGCCCCCACTTATGTTGTCTTTTTCGAAACGGCAAAAGCAGCAGGTACCAACGGACCTGCCATCGCTGGTGTCAATGAAGTCTCGCTGGTTGCCATCAGTCTCGGTGCCGTCTTTATGGGAGCGATGACATATATCGGCAATGGGCCTAACTTCATGGTCAAAGCCATCGCAGAAAAGAACAACATTCGCATGCCCAGTTTCTTTGGGTTTATGGCCTATAGCTGTGCCGTCCTGCTGCCACTTTCTGTGGTATTGACTTTTGTGTTTCTACTCTGATTACGAATCTGAAACCAAAATCAATCCACTACGCCACGCGGTAAAAACAATAACAGCCAGAAGTGAAATCACTTCTGGCTGTCTGCTTGTTGCTCTCTAAAAATTGGTAACTTAACTCTCAGTTGAGTTATTTCTTCTTCCTGGTCACGACCACTTTTTTCAACACATATTTACGAGCCACTGGTTGATTGACCTTGAAAATCTTGTCTTCCAATGCCAAATCGGCAGCTTCGCTTTCCTTGATCGTCTTTTCGTGATCTTTGAGCTGAGTTTCGTAGGCTTTCAATTTTGCCAGATTTTGTTCATTTTTCTGGCCACTTTCTTCTACGATGCGTTTCAAGCGTGCATAACGCTGAAAGGCACGCCAACTGTTACGTTTGTTCTTTACCGGTCCCTCGTTTCGTTCCTTATTCAACAGAGCCACTTGCATTGCCTGCTGATACTGTGGAGTTTTCGCATTACTCTGCAACTCAATATGCCGTGCCAGCGCGATGTTGGTATACTGGCCGACAGGTTCACCATCAATCGAAAGCTCATACCGACCGGCAGGCAAATCATGAATCGATAGTGATTCCTGACTCATTCGATGTCCCAGCTTGGTGAGTTTTGCTCCCTGTTCTGCCTCAGCTGGTACGACCCAGGGCAAACTTTTTGACAACCAGGTGAAAGAAACACCTACATCGGTCTGCTTCAAATCTGAAAGCGTGCCCCCTTTGGCTGTGGCGGCCAGATTGCCTTTGGCGTTTTTACTGATGTTAATTCTTGATACCTGACGCTGCACGTTCATGTCAGATAACAGCGCATATGCCATGACAACCTGACCTGGTGGATCTGGATGGACGGCGTCTTTAATAATTGTGAAGGTCGGGTCCTTCTGTCGTGCTGCTAACGTAATGTTATTCAGCGGGCTGTACATGTCAACGAATCCAAAGCCAGACTCTGCAGCTACTTCACGCAGCCACGTTCCATAATAGGCCAGCACTGAGTTGTATAATTCTATTGCAGCCGGATTTCGTTTCCGTTTTGTCAGACGGGCAGCCCGGGCATCAAACATCGTCGGAGTCATCAGAATCGGTTGAGCGCCAATTGCTTCAATTTTTGAAATCAATTCCTTCATATCTTTATAATACGTCTCAAAAATCATGTCATTGAACGGCTGATACTGACCGTCATTCATGCCTAATAAAACAGTCACATACTTTGGTTTATAAGCAGCCACGTCACGATCAAAGCGGGCCAGAGCGTCCCAGGCCTTGGCTCCACCAACACCCGAGTTATGAAATTTCAAACGCATTTCGGGAAATCGAGTATAGAAATAATCTTCCACGTACTGAGTATAGAGACATTGATGTGTGATACTGTCTCCCAGAAAGACAATCGAATCTCCTGATTTCAGGTCCAGCTTTGCCAGTGGAGCCTTGTGTTTTTGTTGTTGTGCTTCCTGTGCCTGCACAAAATTTAGTGTCTGTGAAAGCAAAACCATTGCCAGCACACAGATCAGTTTTTTTCTGATCAGAGAATAACTCATGATGTTTCCCTTACTTCGAATATAGAAAAGAAATGCCTGCGAGCAGAAGCAGCAGACAGATTGACTGAAACGGACTTCTCCTAATGTCCTCTGAGTCTTGCCGATTTGCAAGAGAAAGCGCTCTCGGGAGTCCTAAATTCGATCGATTGGGGAATGAACGGATACTCGCTGATCAATTTTATTTGCGGAGCCGCATCCCAGGAGGTTGTGCCAACGGTCTTGGATCGGCAACCGGGAGCTGCAAGCGTTCTGCCGCCTGAACATCAAGAAATACAGCTGCTGCCTGATCCGCAAAAACCAGCCGCCATCCCGGATTCGTAAGCATGCCTCGGATTTCGTTGCGGGAAGAACGACTATCCAGAATGATGAGCGGGCGTTGTCCCTCTTCATCCTGGAGCAAATACGCCCAATCCGCCTTTCCACCAATCATCTGCCGTTTGATTTGTTCGTAAAGCTGAAATGTCTCTTTGGTATTCACTTCCAGTCGACCATCAAAAAAGACTTTTCGATCGGGGCCATTATGAAAAATGTAAACAGCCGATTGGCCCATGTTGGAGACAAAAGCGCGACTTGGCATGCCCGGCTGGCCTGCGAATTTTGAAGCAGCATGTGCATACCACGCTTCTTGCTCGCCTAATCCCAGAACTTTCCCTTCGCCTCCCCAGCGATTCCAATGCCCTGAAAATAAACTGACTATCAGAAATACAAACACGCATGCGGAAAACCCGCTCCCGAGAATTGTGATGCCAGGCAGACCATTTGTCTGAGTGATATTTTCTCGCCTTGAGCCTGGTGCAGATATCACTTTCGGTGGAACTGCCAAACGGATCCAGTCAGAAATATTGTCACAGAGAATGATGCCTGAAATCAGAGAGAATATTCCGGTATTCCGCGATGCCTTCCATGCCAGATGTGTAAATGCAATAAACAACAGAATGCGAAAGGGATTCACTTGCTTTTTTAACAACAGCGGTACAAAACTCATGAGAGTTAATCCGGCTAGCAAAACTTGTGAGAACAGGTACAAATTTTGCAAACCAGACCGTTTGATGAAGTCAACAGGAGGCTGAAATTCTCCCACCCGAACCGAATAAAACGCCTGATCGACGGAAAACTTTTCATACAAAGTCAACGGAAATAAAAATCCCTGCTCCAGATACGGATTCAGGAAACAGGCTAATAATGTGAGCACGCCAACTCGGATATATGTGAATCTGGAAATTGCCGTCGATGGTTTTTCCAAACCAAATCGTCCCTGCGCCCCCACACGAATCAAATGATCGGCTATAAACAGAACGCTGACCACTAACCCCAGCACAAACAGGGCATGGCTATTCACCCAGAGTAATGTAATCAGTGGTATCAGCCAGACCATTTTGGGATGAGCGGGGACACAGCTGATAACAAACATCCAGAAGGATAAATAAAATAACGACAACATTTCCGGACGGACGACGGAACGACCGGAAATACAAATGACGGGCAAAATCCATAGCAAGGCTTTACACCAGGGAGGAACTGATCGCCCCGCAGCATACCAGGCAAAGCCGATGGTAAGCGATAAACAGAACGCCTTGATCAGAATCAGTAAATCAACGCCTCCCCAACGGTACAACCAGGTGACCAAAATCTGAAAACCCCAGTGCAGATCAATCCAGGGTCGATCAAAATCGACAAACGTAAACCAGTCGAAATAGGGAACCGTACCACGTTCCAGAATCAACTGTCCTGTTCGCAGATGCCACCAGATATCCATATTTCGCATGGGAAAGCAGGCGACCAGAAACGACCAGATCAGCAACAGCGATAAAAACCCGAGCTCCATTCCCGAAAAGCGTTTTTGTCGGAACTCTGAGATCAGCGCCGCAGGCGTCGTTGAATTGCCAGCCGATTGCTTGACATCCGGCTTTGGTTGCGCCGCAGTCTTTTTTGCTTTCTGTTTTTCAGACCGCTTTGCTTTGCGGGACATAATATCAACGCCTTTTGTCTCACTTCATCAACAAACAAACTCACTCCAGTAAGGATTGTAGCGTTTTATCTACGGTCAAAAAACAAACAGGAAGTCTTCTTGTCAAATCTTCGAAATTCCTTGCCTTCAATTGTGGCAGTTGCTCTGACAGACAATTACGAGTTTTTCTCACTGAGGCTAAATGGGAACACCCTCTTGATCGGAATCGGGCGACCAGTCGAATTGGTAATGATCCCCTTTTTGCAGGCGGGTAAGATAAATAATCTGATGAGTATGCCCGACAAAGTGCGGCACCGTATGGGAAATGGCACCCAGAACAGAAACAGAAAAACCCTGAATCTCACGCTTCTCCAACAAAGCAGGCGCAGAAAGAGACTGCATGGCCTGACAGGCCTGTTCGATAGTGCGATGCATCAGCGATTGTAAATCGTCCCGCGAAACTTTGACATCCGCACGGAATTCCTGTGATCGTTGACGCTCATCAACTGAACCCGTAATTCCGCAGACTGCCCACTGCTTCAGGTTGCCACACAGATGCAAAATCAGATTCCCAATGCTATTGAGTTCCGGCTTGGGACGCCACCAGATTTGATCGGAATCAAGCTGATTCAGACAGTGGTTGATTTTTCCTGCTGATTGCTGGAGTAAATGAACCGACTCTTGAATGAATTCACGAGAGATGTCCTCTGCAGAAGGTGGCATCGTTCTGCTTTCTTAGCTGAACCAACCCGCATTCATATTAACTCAGGCGTGGTCCCAAACCATTCGCCAGATGATTAATAATACCAGCGACGGCTCCCAGATATTTGTTCCCTTTGGAAGGCTCAATCTCACAAGAGCTGGCGGAAGGTCTCAATGCCCGGCTTTTGGCCATTTGCGTCATCTTGTCAAACACATCATCGCGAAGATCAAATAATCGCGATGTGATAAAGATGTTCGAGGGATTAAAGATATTAATCGCCGCTGCCACACCGATTGCCAGAAATTCGATTGTTCGATCCAACTCTGGAGTCACATCGATTTCGCCCTGCTTGACCAGTTCTTGAATCGCATCAAAATCCAAATCTTTACCCAGGCGTTGAGAAACATTCTGGGTGAATGCCAAATCAGTCGCGACGGTCTCCAGGCATCCCTGATTTCCACAACCGCAAACACGCCCCTCCTCAGGTTCGACTGTGATGTGTGCAATCTCGCCAGCCAGACCATGCTGGCCATCCAGCAACTGTCCCCCGGTGAAGACACCCATTCCGAATCCGGAAACAACATCCAGGTTGATGAAATCATCCATCGCCTGTCCTGCACCATACGTCTTTTCTGAGAGACACAATGCAGTTGATTTCTGGACAAGCACGCATTCCAGATTGGTTTGATTGGCAATATCGACAGCCGGAGCCTGACCATCAACTATATGCAGGTTCGACGCCAAAAAGATCCGACCATCATTACTGTTAACCAGGCCTGGAACTGTAATTCCGACTCCCAGAGCAGGTATTTTCTGCTGCTCAACCAGATTCTGAATTTTACCGGAGATCGTTTCAATTAAGTCTGCATAGGTTTTCGGAGTTTTAAATCGATCCAGCTTGTCTTGATGTATATGTCCATCCAATCCGGAAGCAACGACCGAGCAGTAATCCCACTCCAGAACGACGCCAATGACCTGGGCACTAAATCGCGGGAGCTGAAGTAGTTTTCCGGGACGACCTACTGAAAATTCTGCGGTTTCCCGCTCTTCCAGCAAGCCAGCATCCAGTAACGCGCTCACCGCTTTTGAAACAGTGGGTGCACTGATTCCAGAACAGCGCATCACATCAGCACGTGTTAAAGTTCCCTGGCCCTGGATGACTTCCAAAACCTTACGAACGTTCATTTTTCGTAATAAACTCGGTCGGTGTGGGGATTGCATAGTCGCTCTAGTACTGTGAAAGAAATGAAATTAATAAAGAAATGAAGAAATGAAGTTATCAACAGATTGCCAAATGATTCATCGACTCAAATAATGGACATCACAAAAGCGGAGCGAATCTCTATCCAAGCTGTCACAGGTACTTCATATAATACGAATTTCTGATGTAATTACAAATGCCCTGAGAATTCATGGTGTTCATTGTTACATATTTAATAAAATTCCTGACGAGTCTCATATATAAAACTTGAGTGGAATATAACTTATCAAACTCCAATTAAAAAAAAGACCCGGTTGACCAAATAGAAGACAACTCGGGCCTGCTTGAGTTATCAACCACCTTCAATGATCAACCGGGTATTAGGAGCACGGACGATACCGCTAAGGGACATTCTGCTTTTTGGAATTAACTTCCGTATAGATATTACCGTATGGATATCATTACGTATATTAAGTCCAGCTTAATTATATCCTATTAAAAAAAAGCCTGCATGGAGGCATATCACTGAATCTAACTACTGAAACTGACTCAGCGATGTTGTTTATGGTCCTTCTACGACTCAATCACTTCGTAGAACTAACTATAAAACGGAAAAAACACACTCAACATAACTAACTCTTTGAAGTAATTGTCTTACTTTAAAGAAACTTAACATACAAAAACCCTCAGAATAGTGGAATGAATCTGAATTATTGAACTGAGCTACTAAAACAATAGTAAATGGACCAGTACATACATGCCATTTTGTCGGTTTTACAAAATGGCAAAAAATCACTTTCCAGCAGAGTACAAAAAGAGCAAACTCGTCAGTTTCTGACGAGTTTGCTGGGAAGCCGGGACTGACTGGTCACAAAAGCTTTTGAAGCCTCAAAATGCTCTTGTTTGACTGATTCTTGGGTTTAAGGACTCCCTGCTGCTTCATTGTAAAGGTGAAGATCACGAGTCGGATAGGGAATGTTGAAACCACGCTCGTCGAAGCCCAGTTTGATCTTCTCAATCAGATCCCAACGGGTTGTCCAGTAGTCTGCATTTTTAACCCAGGGACGCACCACAAAATCCACACTGCTATCCCCTAATTCATTCACTGCAACGACTGGTTCCGGATCAGACAAAACTCGCTCATCGCTACGAATAGCTTGTTCCAAAAATGATTTCACCTCTTTCAGGTCATCGTCATATCCACAACCAAATACCAGATCAATACGCCGCGTCTCTTTATGAGAATAGTTCTTGATGGTTCCCCCGGTAATGTGAGCATTAGGTACAATGATCGAAATATTATCAGCAGTCCGCATATGCGTGGAAAATATTTGAATCTCTTCCACAACTCCGGAAGTGCCACCTGCTTCGACAAAATCACCTACTTTGAAAGGTTTAAACAGGATCAACATCACACCGGATGCAAAATTGCCCAGTGTTCCCTGTAGTGCCATCCCTACAGCAAAGCCCGCAGCAGCCAGTATTGCAGCCAGAGATGTTGTGTTGATGCCCAGCTCGGACAGTGCCGCCAGAATGACCACAACCATCAAGATCGCATAAATAATATTTGCCAGAAACCGTGACAAAGTTTCGTCAACTTTGGCCTGCCTCATTAATCTGACGCAAAATCGACTCAATAGATTGGCAACCCATTTCCCCACGAAGAAGATAACCAGTGCCACAACAATATGGAGCGCCAGAGCGGTACCTTCAGCTGCCAGATAGTCGTTGATCGTTTTCCAAAGCTCGCTTGCCCGCCCCACGGGATCTTGTGAGGTGTCCTGCTGTGCAAATAATGTTGACCACATAACGGGGTCCCTTCTTAGAAGTGAAAAATGAGAAACTCGAGATGGTAATATGACTCAATTCTATCGCCATTGAGATAAATGTATCTCGGATGGGCATGATTCTAGGAGATTTCCTGATTTAGACAACTTTGAAATTCATTATTTTCCAAGACTGATTCAGACTGACATCATGAGAGGGAAATGCCATAATGGTGTCACGAACCAATCCAGACGACTGAGATTCGATTTGTTGAACGAGTGATTCGTTTTCTTAGTCTTCTTATTCAATTTCCGTTTGCAGGAAGCAATCACAATGCGCACTCCGCTCCCCATCATACTGAATGTCTGCATTATTTCTCTGTGCTGCGCATTCCCCACCTGCACTTCGCTGTGGGCAGCGGATCAGGCAAACGATACGCAGAAAGTACTGGTTACCGTTAACGGCCAGACCATAACGCAAGCCGATCTGGATTTCGCGTATCTTTCACGTGGAATCGCCGGGCGTCAACGACCTGCCCGACAGCAAATTCTGGAAAGTCTGGTGAATCAACGATTGATTCAGGCTTTTCTGACACAGCAAAAAATTACAGTACCCCCTGAGCAACTTGAGGAAAGTGTATTACGAATCCAAAAGTTAATTCTCAAAAAAGGGGATCAGCCTGAACAGGTTCTTACTAAAATGGGATTCACACCCGAAAAACTGCGCACTGCGATTGCGCTCCCACTGTCGTGGAATATTTACGCAAAACGCGAAATCACAGCAGCCAAAATTCAGGACTACTTCAATCAACATCAGGAAGAGCTGGATGGCACGCGCGTGGAAGCCAGCCACATCCTGTTAAAGCTGCCCAAAAATTCAAATCCGGAAACAGTACAACAAGCCAGACAAAAACTGGTAGACCTTCGCGAGAAGATCCTCGCTAAAAAATTATCGTTCAAAGAAGCTGCCGCCCAACATTCTGAAGCACCCAGTAAGAATGAAGGTGGAAAGCTGGTCACATCCGCCTATCGCGGTAAAATGCCGCTTGCTTTAACAGAAAAAGTTTTCCCCTTGAAAGTCGGCGAAATCAGCGCCCCCTTTCAGACTCCGTTCGGCGTTCACATTGTAACACTCAACAAGAAACATCCGGGTCAATTCAGTCTGGAAGATGTACGCGGAGAGATTTATCGAATTCTATCTCGTGCACTCTGGGATTCCACCATTCAAAGTCTACGCAGCAAAGCAAAAATCGATTGGAAAACCGACAGCGAAAAATAAAAACTTCTCAATCTCTCATTGACTCCCACTAAAACGCTTGAGAAAACAGGCCCCATGTCGCATACGAAACTGTTTGAGTCGCTTACCATCGAAGGTGTCCAACCAGGACAGCATTTACTGATTCTGGGAGGCGTGCATGGTGATGAATATGAACCCATGGCTGCGGTGCGACAACTAAATTCGCGAATTGTAACCGAAAAACTCACCGGCAGAGTGACACTGGTTCCCGTTTTGAATCAACCGGCTTACGAACGCATGAATCGATGTGGACCAGATGATCTTGATCTGGCCAGAACGTTTCCCGGATCACCCGAAGGTTCCATCAGCCAGCAAATCGCGCATGAAGCCACACTGTTAATTCAATCTGCAGACTACCTGATTGATTTGCATACAGGTGGATTGATTTCAAACCTGGCCCCCTTCTCTGGTTACACACTGCACCCTGATCCCACCATTCTGGAAACGCAACGGCGCATGGCCCGCGCTTTCAACCTGCCAGTTGTATGGGGCACGTCGGCACATCTGGATGGTCGCACATTGTCTGCTGCCCGAGATCATGGCGTGCCTGCCATCTACGCTGAATGGGGAGGCGGAAGTGGCTGTAATTTAGAAGCCGTCGAAGGCTACACAACGGGTTGCCTGTCCGTTTTGTCAGAACTGGGAATGCTCGATATCCCGGTGGAACAAAAACCAATCCAGTATCATTTTGAAGATGACCGTAAAGAAAGCGGCCATCTGCAACTGCAAAATCACGCATCTGTGGCAGGTTTCTTTGAACCAGCGGTGCAACTGATGCAGCGAGTGGAAGTCGGAGACAAACTGGGCTCAATCTGCTCAACCACAGGTGACGAGGTAACAACCGTGACTGCCAGCCAGACAGGAATCATTCTGGGAATCAGAACATTACCTTATGTTGAAAAAGACGAATGGCTGGCTGTAATCCTGGAAACCGATAACAAGACCGCTTCTATACGCGACGATTAAAAAACTCTGGTTACAAAAAGGATCAGACATGAATGAGCGACCGGTTGCCATCATCACAGGCGCAGCGGGAGGCATTGGAGGTGAGACTGCTGTCTGCTTTGCCGAACGGGGTTACGACTGTGTACTGCTGGCACTGCCTGCAGATGATTTAGAACCGGTCACCAGCCGCATCCAGAAAGTCGGTGGTCAATTTCTATCTTGTCTCGGCGATCTATCGGATCTTGATTATGCACAATCTGCAGTCGAATTATGTATGTCAACCTGGGGACGCATTGATGTGCTCGTGAATAATGCCGCCTGGCGCGAAATCACGACGATGAGAAAGATCGAGCTTTCGAGTTGGGAAACCACTTTACGGGTCTGTCTGACCGCGCCTGCCTTCCTCTCACGCTGGTGTGCAGAACATATGGAACCCAGAGGGCGGGGAGTCATCATTAATGTATCCAGTATTCAATCTCAAATGGCAGCCGGTATCAGTCCCGCTTATGTCGCAGCCAAAGGTGCTCTCGATTCTCTGACTTACGAACTGGCAACGCTATACGGTCCTTCCGGAATTCGTGCACTCAGTGTAAACCCCGGCGCCATCGATACCGCGATGGGAAAAGATATTGCCGCCGATCAGCAATCAACGGCTGATCAAATCCGTCGTGTCTCAGAAGACATGATCCCGCTAAGACGCTGGGCACAACCGCGCGAAATCGCGCAAACGATTGTCATGCTGGCCAGCGACGAGGCCAGCTATCTCACGGGAACTTCCATCACTGTGGATGGCGGCTGGAAACAACAATGTTCCCCCTACTCCATCAAACATCTGCAGATTCCCGATGAATTCCCGACAGAATAATTTCAGTTCTGCATCTCAGGCACCCTTATTTAGCATTCTGGCAGCAATCCGAACGGCGCCCAGACTGGCATCATCCACACACTCGATTGCAGATGGTTCGATCTGCAGTTGTGATAAACGCTCACACAGAGACATTCGAAAATCTTGCTGATGAATCAAGATGCCACCTGTCAAAGCCAACGCATAACCAGCGCCTGAAAAATCAAGACGGGTCACAACAGCTTTTACTAAAACCGAGAGTTCTTCAACAGAATACTGAAGAATTTCCAGCGCTACGTGATCTCCCCCTTCAGCTGCAGCAAAGACTAATTTTGATAACTCAGCGATCTCTCTACGATTGTTCTCAGATCGATACACAAAACGAATCAACTCATTGGGATGTTCCAGTCCCAGCGATTCTAGAATCGCTGGCTGTAAACAGGTTTCCGAACCGCGTCCATCTACCGATTTCAATATTGCCTTGATTGCTGCGATCGCAATCTGGTATCCACTGCCTTCATCGCCCAGGAGATAACCCCAGCCTCCCGCGCGGGCCTCTTCACCCATCATATTTTTTCCGAACCCCAACGATCCCGTTCCCGCGATCAACGCCACACCAAAACCCTCCGGTGTTCCGGCTGCTAATACGGTTTCGGCATCGGTGACAATCTGAATCCGGTCGGCAACATTATTTTCTTGCGCCCAGTTCAGCCAGGCTTGTCGCTCTTCAGCCCGCCCGGCGCCTGACATACCCATGCTTATCGCGGCGAAAATTTTAGATGGTTTTTCAGCAGCTTCGAATGCCCGCTGTATCGCCAGTTGTACCTGTTCGGATGCGGCTGCAAGACCAGTCGCATTCAGGTTAGAAGCACCCGAAAACCCCTGCCCCACAATTTGAATCTCATTGCAGGAAGAGATCCTCGCCAGCGAAGCCCGTGTCTTGGAACCACCTCCATCAATACCCAGCACCAGTTGTTCCGATTGTAGAGACATACTTCTGTACCTTTCCACTGAGACCGCTGATACGTTGATTCAGCACAGAACTCAAATCCCGTCGTCGGTATCTTCCAGTACCTGTCGTAAATGCCCGTCCTTTTCCTTAAGAAGCTCCCTCGCAGTTTCAGGAGAAACTCCGCGTTTTGCATGCACGATTGCCGTTTTCAATTCACCGTTACATTCTTCAAGAACGGTCTCCGCTTCCTCTCTGGGAAGATTTGTAAATCCCATCAGAATGCGAAGGGAGCGATTCACAAGTTTGTTATTCGTCGCGCGCAAATCGACCATTAAGTTTCCATACGTTTTTCCAATGCGCACCATGGCACCCGTCGTTAGCATATTCAACACCATTTTCGTCGCGGTTCCCGCCTTTAACCGAGTCGAACCGGTGACGACTTCCGGCCCCACGATGGGGCAGATCGTCAGGTTCGACACTTCGGCAAGTTGATTCTCCTGATTGCAGGTGACTGCAATCGCCTGGGCACCCCGTTCCTGTGCATATTTTAAACCGGCGATCACATAAGGCGTTCGACCACTGGTCGCGATACCCACCAAGACATCTTTTTGACTTAAGCCCAGCTCTTTTAAATCTGCAATGGCAAATTCAGGACGGTCTTCCGCGCCTTCAATCGCATTTGTTAATGCCTGTTTACCGCCGGCAATCAAGCCGACCACTTGTTCGGGGAGACTGTTAAAAGTAGGTGGACACTCGCTGGCGTCCAATACACCGAGACGACCGGAAGTCCCCGCCCCCATGTAAACCAGACGACCTCCGTTTAGAAACGCGTCTGTAATCAGATCAATGGCTGAGGCGATCGTACGAGCTTCCTTGTTCACGGCCACTGCAATCTTTGCATCTTCCTCATTCATTAATTGCACGATTTCCAGACTGCTCATGGAATCGATCCGGTCCGATGCCGGGTTGCGCTGTTCCGTTGTTAAATGATCTAACATGTTGATTAGCCTGTCAAAATTTTAATCTGCCAGCTACTATAATAACCGGTATTTGGATTCCCG
Source organism: Planctomycetota bacterium (assembly GCA_022600195.1). Classification (GTDB taxonomy): domain Bacteria; phylum Planctomycetota; class Planctomycetia; order Planctomycetales; family Planctomycetaceae; genus Gimesia. Next base: position 157,727 of record JAHZKX010000023.1, on the reverse strand, counting down.
AAAGGATCTAAGCTACTAATCTATCTGTGAACTTTTAAATGCCGCATAGATTGCCCTGTCTTATGTTTCGTAATTGCAACGAAGTCATCCACACAATGAAATGAAACAGGTGATGGAACAGTGAATATTGCCATTGGAACTGCCGACCTTTTCATTTTAGGACTGTATCTGATCGGTGTCGTCCTGTTCGGCTCCTGGGTGGGAGGCAGGCAAAAAAACCTGTCAGACTATTTGCTCGGCGGAAAAACGCTTCCCTGGTGGGCCATTCTCGGCTCAATTGTCGCCACTGAAACCAGCACGGTCACTTTTCTCAGTGTGCCGGGAATCGCTTATGAACCAGGAGGAAATCTCCAGTTCCTGCAACTTGCGATCGGCTTTATTGCAGGCCGGTTTCTGGTCATTGCTTTTTTACTTCCACTTTATTTTCGCGGAGAAATCTATTCGGCCTATGAAGTCTTGAAAGACCGATTCGGTGGAACGACCGAACGGGTCAGCTCGCTCGCTTTTATCGTGATGCGTACACTGGCCGATGGTTTGCGACTCTATTTAACTGCGCTCGTTCTGGAAAAAGTGGTCGGCATCCCTTTATCCACATGCATCATTTTGATTGGTGTCGGCACCATTGTTTATACCTGCATGGGGGGAATGAAGTCGGTTGTCTGGAATGACTGTCTGCAATTTGTAATCTATATCGCGGGTGCGATTTTCGCTTTCGCTGTCATCATTGACAAGCTGCCCAACGGCTGGAGTGATTTTCAACAATTCGCGGTCTCACATCACAAAATGAGTATGTTCGATTTCAGCTGGGACCTTTCCAACAAGTACTCTTTCTGGGCCGGCCTGGTGGGTGGTCTGTTTCTTTCGATGGCCACACATGGTGCAGATCAGTTGATGATTCAACGATATCTGGGCGCACGCAGCCAGCGCGACGCAGCCAAAGCTTTGGGCATCAGCGGTTTTGTTGTGTTTGCGCAATTTGCATTGTTCCTCTTACTGGGAATTGCACTCGCCGCATTTTATACCAGCTTTCCACCAGAAACCGCGTTCGCAAAATCGGATGAGGTTTTCGCGACATTCATCATCGATAATCTGCCGGTCGGCATTAAAGGGATCACACTGGCGGCTGTTTTCGCGGCTGCCATGTCGACGCTCTCCAGTTCCCTCAGCTCCACAACCAGTGCGCTCGTGAATGACTTTTATCTGCCACTGACTGCCACGAAAAAACAACCAGCAGAACTCGTCAAAACCAGCCGCTATTTTACCGCCCTGTTTGGAATCGCGCAAATCAGTGTGGGCATTGCCGCCAATTATTTGATTGCAGAGAGCGTGGTAGGAAATGTCTTTAAAATTGCCGCCATCTCGACCGGATTAATCCTGGGTATTTTCTTTCTGGCGACCTTCAGTAAGCGGGCATCACAGATTCCAGCTCTACTGGGTTTTTTAATCGGTTTAGCGACTGTTCTCTATGTCGCATTCGCGATGCCAGATCAAGTGGCCTGGCCCTGGTACACATTGATTGGTGCCATGACGGTCTTTTTCGTCGGCATTATTGGTTCCATTTTTCTGCCTGACAAAAAGCAAACTGGCGGAAAATAAACGGATTACCGACCGCGCCAGAGAATTTGATCAGGAATTTCCAATCGCTCCTGTGCTGCGGCGATTTCGTCTTTAAAGCGCCGAGCGTCGACCGGATAACCTTTCGTCGGCTTGAGATCCGGAACGTGTTGCGACCAGAATTGATTGAACCGCTCCATCATCACTTCACGCGTGTACTTACAAACCATCGAAGAGACGGCGACCGGAAAATGTGCTTCTGCTTTTGTCTGAAAGCGAACTTCGGTCTTTCCCACTTTGTAAATACTCTTCGCCGTCGATTCTTCAACCCGAAAAATCATCTCGCCATCGAGTATTTCATCCAGATATTCATCGTATCGATTGCGACCGCCGTGCTTGTCTCCAATGATCAAGGTCGACTCTGTGGATGTTCTGTCCCAGACTCGAGTCAGCAATTGCATGCACAACCGCGTGAGCATTACTCCTTTGGTCCCGTACTCCGCACATAAGTTGTTAAAGCGCTCGGGCAGAACAATCTCAGAACAAAAAGCACGCAACTCAACTCCCACAGCATCGAGGGCCGCTTTCAAATCTCGCTGAGAGGCTTGCACGGTTTCACTCTCGACGGCGGTGGGAAGCGAAAACCCACCATTGCAATTCCAGGGCTGTTTGTGAATCGCATCGAGATGCTCTGGAGCTGCGATTAATAATTGCCACAAACTCTCCAGCGAATCCAGCTTCGCTTCCCCATTGAAAAGTTGTAGAAAAGGCAACGTTGATTTTTCCAGTGGCGCCAGCCCGGCTGACGAGGAATGCACTTCCTTCGAATCGGCAACGTGTAACAGCCCACCGTTTTTGGACGGTTTTTTTTGTGAAACGACTGACTGCAACGCTTGCCAGAAATCGAATTCACGCGGATCGCCGGGCACTTTCCATAAACTGGCCGTGATGACAAGCGGTCCCAGATTCGGGCCATAACCCGCTTCGTCCATCCCGATCAATAAACCCATAAACAGTCCACGCGATTTTCAAAAAATGATTTAAGAGTCATTAGTCTAACGTCATAAAGACGCAACGCGCTCATGATAGGAGATTTGATCATTGAGTGAAATGACCGCAACTGGCGAAAAAGAGAAAGCCATTGATTTCCGAACGAACAACCGCTCACTCAAAACGCATGAGACCAAACGTCTCGGGTCGCGGTTCAGAGGACATAGGATGATTCCAGCTCTGCAGTCCGATGGCTGGTAAAATGCGGACCACTGAAAATCCCCAGGTTTTCCGTTTCAGTTGCGCGGAGGGAACCAGTTCGTTCAGTGGAATGGCGATTTCCATGCGCCAGTACTTGTTGTCTTTTTCACGGGCCACATACCAACGCGGGTTCCAGCTTTGATCGATCCAGCAACGGTCACTGGTCCAGCCGCGATGGTCCACTTCCATCTGATAATAGGTTGTGTAATCTCGGTCGATATCAAACGCAAACGAAAGCCGATCATGTAATTTCAAGTCGGCATCATACGTGCGTCCTGCATCGGGGACCGCCGGATAATTCAAACCCGCTTTCACGGGAATGCTGGCGGCGATATACAGGTTTTCCTTATCGTAGGACAATAACACAAAAGGCCGGTTTAAGTTTTCGCGTCCCGTTTCAGTTTGTTTCTCTTCGAGTGTCAATGGTTTTTCTGAAAGCCGAAGCTCATCTGCATCTTGCCAGCATTCATCGGATAGTAATCCATCCAGCAAAGGTCGCGTTTTGGTAAAACGACACAGATAAACCGGGCGAGGCGGACTACTCGAAGGACGCAGCAACCAGTTTTCTGCTTTGGCAATATTTTTCCAGGATGCATTCGAGGCGGGCCCATGCAAGGCACGAAAGATTTCATCCGATTTCCCATGTGACCCGATCATACGATACAAAGACGCCAATGGAATTTGAACTTCCGGTGATTCCAAAAACGCAGGGGCATATTTCTCGAACCAGTTGACGGCGGCCAGCGCCTGCTTCTTCCAGTTCTCGGCGGTTTGCGTGCGCCAATTGTCACGGGCACCCGTATTGATTTGTCCTACCTGTTTCACTGTATCCAATAAGGGAGAGGGCTGCTGCTGAGTAAATTGAAATGCGTTTTGTACTCTGCTCTTTGCCTGTGTGGGGTTCGTTGTCGAACGCGAACGTTCTACGGGCACCTGACGGCTTCTCTGCCAGGCAACTTCTTCACTGGACCAAAGTTGAAACAGCCATAACATGGCCTGCACGGCCTCTGGTTCATTCGGAAATTGTTCTACCAGTTCCTGATTCGTGGCTTCCGCTTTTACTAAATCCTGATTGGCAATGTATTGCTGTGCCAGCTGTTCCAGTTGCAAAGCGGCCTGCCGACGGGAAAGGCCTTGTGTAATCGTCTTCAGGTGCGACATCAACTGTGCGGAAAATTGAGGATCGCCGATCAGCTTTTTGGCAAACGCCTTGATGTTCCGCTGACGTTCGGCCAGTTTGCGATTGCGTGCTTCGTCGGCAGCATTAATAGGAAACAGATCCCGTCGCGCATCGGACCCGGGGGCGATTCCGATCCCGGCAAACAGAGTTCCCCCCTTGATGGTCGGCTGCTGGTTTGAGCCCTCGACCTGATTGACATCAATCAAACGGTAGACGCTGCGCGTTTCCTCAGAAACAAGCGTTTTTCCCAGAATCAGTTTTCCTGAAGCTGCGGCTGTTGAAGCCGTCATGCCGAGTCGTGTGAGATATTCATCGGCCTCAACCGAGACCTGTCCGGAGCTTCCCGGCGGTAATCGCAGGTAGACTTTTTTGACTTTCCACGCTTCAAGCCCCGCCTGTTCGCGGTGCTCAATGTAACGTGTTGAATCGGATGCATAACGCACCGCCTGCATCATGGCATCTTTCACCAGTGTCGAGGCGGCGTCTTTTCCGACAGGCTGATCGATGATAAGCACCTCAGGCCGCCAGGTGCGCAGTTGTGCGACAAAGCGACTGAGGGTGACTGAAGCCAGCCGACCTTCCGTATGTCGATTCCACTCCTCAATCAAACGATCGGCATTCTGTTCCAGTTCGGGAATCTGAACGGGAAACCGCCAATCCAGTGTTCCCACTGAACCACCCACACTGGTCACCGATTCGTTTAATCGCAAATCCAGATCCTGATGCGGTTGGCCGTCCGGCCCCAGATCTCGGCGAACAGGTAATACGACGAGACTCCGGTAACCCTGATCGCCCGCATATTTGCTTAACATATCAAACGAGATTTGCGAGGGTTGAGCATGCACGCACATGAGCGCGACACGACGGGGATTTGCGTGATTCGAACGCCACGTCTGACCGCCGTCCTTCGTTGATAAAATTGTTCCCAGTGCCCCGACAGCCCACCCGTTTTGGTCATCGACAAAATGGATTGCTGACAGCGGCGCGGTTTGACTGGTCCATTGCTGGCGCCACGTTCTCCCCCGGTCTGTAGAATGCCAGATGATGGAACCCGGATCGCCAGCAACCCAGACTTGATCTCCGCGAACTTCGACGGCCTGAAAATCAAAAAAGTCTTTGATCGAATCGGGCAGCGCGGTTTGTGGCATCTCCCAGACGACGCCATTGTTTTCGGTTTTTCTTAATAAGGCACCATCGCCGACCATCCAGCCGGTCGATCTCATCGGCAGCTTGACATCCCGAATACCACGCAATCCCTGAGGCGGAAAGCGGGGAGGCAAAACGGCACCGCCGCCTACCAGAGTCAACCGTCCCTGTGTGCCCGCAACGATTCCGGTATTCACATCAAAAAAGGCGGCACTCCGATATCCCACCGATTCGTAACCAACGACATCCTGCCAACTCTTGCCGCCATCGGTGGTTTTAAAAACGCCCGTTGCATGTTGAACGGAAGCATCGCCAACGACCACGCCTTCATTCACACCAAAAAATCGAACGTAATGCAAGCGCGGCAGACGTTTCTGCACCAGCTCTTGCCAGGTCTTGCCCCCGTTCTTTGTGAACAGTAGCACTCCCTGATTCAAATGACCATAGGCGGCTGTACCGCCGCCCGCGATCCAACCAATCTGATTCGTCAGAAAACAAATATGCCTTAAAGGACTTTGTACGGGGCTGGCGACGAACTGCCAGGTCCGTCCGCCATCTTCGGTTTTGCGAATGACTCCCCGGTCGCCAACCGCCCAGCCGATTTTTGATCCCAGAAACTGCACATCATTCAAATTCGCATCATTCAGAAGAGGCGAACCTGCAGGCGTAGGTAATGTGTCTGCAAAAAGAGACGGTGAAACGAGGAGGAAACTGGCCACAAACAGTAGACATCTGAAAGTAGAGCGCGTCTGTGTTTTGTGGTTTCCTCGGAGATCAAACAACATCGGACATCCTTGTACGAATAAAGCAGCGCGAAACTGGCGACCCCTGCTCAGTCTCAGACTGAGATTCACCGGGGTCAGCAATCAACGATGTTCGGTAGTTTACAAAAAATGACGATTTTACGGGAGGGGAAGTTTAAACGCATAACAGGTGCATTTCCCAAAATCCCGGTATTTTAACCCTGAGATTGCCATCCAATTCCCTTGATGGCCTACCCCGGATTGTTATACTGGGAAATCCTCGGCATTGAGTCAGTTTCCACTCATCTGTATAGGCTGATGGAACTGACTTAAAAACAAGCCCAAGTGGCGGAATGGCAGACGCGCTAGCTTGAGGGGCTAGTGGGGGTAATCCCCGTGGAGGTTCGAATCCTCTCTTGGGCACTTTTATATCAAAGGACTTAGGGCAGATTGCTCTAAGTCTTTTTTTGTTAGTAATTCTGAAAGCGAGAGACCTCTGGTCTGGAATCTCCCACACAACAACTGAAAAAACTGAACTTGACGACGTCCCGCCCTTCGAGAATATGCGTTTATAAGCGTCGCGCGCGATGAATTTTATGTGCGCTGCTTTTCACGAACACTGAAGATCTCACTACTATAAAAGTTCCTATGTTTTGAAATTCTTCACCTGAAAAATCATCACCGGCTCCCATTGTCTCGTACTTTATCGATGCGTTTCGGTCACGCTTCGACGCGTATGAACCACTGTTCGAACACGTATCGACAGCTATCAACCACGCTTCGCGCAACAATAAACCATTGACACCCCGACGCCCTTCCACAAAATATTCCAAAGTCAAAACTAACAAAAAACAAAGCGAAACAGCGCAAGCCGCAGTTGGTAGGTTCATCAGCGAATCGGCACTAGCCGCCGTCAGATTCCAACGAGCAAAAACCCAGTCCACCAAACACATAAAAAACCAATCAACCTCAAAAGTAGGGGTCGACCCATGTGTCGACCCGCCAGCGTAATAAAACAAGAAAAGCACAAGCAAAGATTCTACCCGATAGCAATAGAAACCCCGAACTGAAAATAGTGAAGTGCATAAACAGCACACGCTCTCACATCAATTAAAAAAGGAGTGGAGGCTTGAATGCAATTCGAGCCAAGCGCAGCGAACAGGAAAAGCAAATATGACATCAACAATTCTTTTCGTGTCTTTCGTGAATTTCGTGGTAGAAAAACGTTTAAAAATATGTCAATGCAATCGATCCACAAATAGAGACACCACCCGATGTAACCGAGACGTCAGACATGATAATTCATCACTGGTGATAAAGTTCAAGACGGTTGCTGACCCTTTTCTGTTGTATAAATATAACATAACGATAGCGAATCAGTGGGAAGTGATGGTATTCTAGTACCTGACAAACTGCCTTAAGCAAAGAAAGGTATGTCATGAGATCGTATGCTTCTTTCTTGATTTCTATCATTGTCATCATCTCTTCTTTCATCCTGTTTATCATTTATCAGGATGCTCAGAGGAATAAGGCAATGAAAAAATATGTCGCAAAAATAAACACCAAATTATATATCAAGAATATCGCACTCGCAGTCAAGTACTATAACGAGACATACCCCTCTGGATTGATGTCTCAAGAGACCAGTGCAAATCATGACACACTAAACTGGAGAGTACGGCTACTTCCATTTCTTGGTGAGCACATTCGTTATCAGAGAATACGATCTGATCATCAATCAAAAAATGGAACCAGAAATGAAGATTGGGACAGATCAACGCCAGATGTCTATCTCTCACCAGAGGGAAAACTCACTGAAGAGATCGACTATTTATCTGGTATGACATCGATCTTTGTGATTAGATTATCAAAGAAAGAGTTAATAGAGGCTTACCAGAAATACTATCCTGATTTCGATTATGTGTATAAAACTTATAAGGACCTGGATGAGAAAGCGCTTGCTGAAGAATCGCTTTTTGTGGTAGAGGCGCCTGGTCTTGTAGAAGACTGGATGCAACCGCAAACAAACATTGATGATCCTGATTTTCATCACCGTATTCTTAGTATGAAAAATACATACCTTGCCGATCAAGACGGAAATGTCTGGTCAAAATAATTGACTTAACGCTTTGATTTCAGAAAAACGTCAGCTTGACCTGCTTTTCAAAAATGAGTCTCTTGCCTCCCAAGTCGTTTCAATGAGACCTGGTACATTTAGATCTTTCAAGACAGTAAAAGTGGTAATCAAGACCATGGGTTGATTATGATGAATTCTTAGAAGGGCATTCGTTAGATATAGTTTTGGTCCCTGTTTTCTTTTAGTTTTAGGATTCCAGATCAAACTATAAGAGAGTCCGCCCTTTCATTTCAAAACCCAAGGAGATCGTCATGAGATTGCTAATCGTCACAGTTTTTGTTCTGTGTTGCTCAACTATCCTTGCAGCGGAACACCGATCAATCCAAGTAACAGCAAAAAGTGAGATTAAGGTGGCCCCAGACGAGGTAATCCTGAATCTTGCCGTTCGCACGCGCGATAAGCATCTCTCCATCGCCAAACGGAATAATGATGAAATCACATCGGCGATTCTTCCATTGGCGACAAAATATTCCATTGCTGCACAAGATGTGCAGGTCACCGATCTTGATATCAGTCCGGACTATGGTGATTATGGTAATCGTTCAGAAACACCGATTGCTTTTGAATTCGTCCGTGCGTTCAAAATTCGAATGACAGAATTCAAGAATATCGAACCCTATTTGTCGGACGCGATCAATGCAGGTCTTACAGACGTAAGCAGTCTTCGATTTCGTGTCAGCAATCAGCGAGAGCATCAATTTAATGCGCGTAAGCTCGCTATGACCTATGCCCGTGAGAAGGCCGAGCATCTGACAGAATTGACAAAAATGAAATTGGGGGGGCCTCTGCGAATTGAAGAAGATGTCGAACATAACTGGAACGCCTCAGGCTTTGGTGGAGCGATGGTACTCCACCGGAATCGATTACCAAAAGCAATCGAAAAAATTGGCCCCCATAAACAAGGCCAGATGTTTGTAACACTCCAGAAAGGGAATGATAATAAGGACAAAGTGGCTAAAGTTTTAGTGACCCCAGGACTCATCACCATCTCCGCTGAAGTGATGGTAGAATTTGAAATGTCACCCGAATAGATGCTGCACTGAATGTATCTGGAATTTTTTCAAATCGACTTGGACTCCCGTTTTTTTTCCGGACACCTTTTTTGATCATTCTCGGAGAAGCAATATACACTTTTCTGTCCAAGGATTCTTAAATGAAAAAATTCGTATTGCTTGTCGTAATTCTCCTTTGTGTTTTCTGCACACTAGCCACCTATAGAATGGTTATAATGTCCAAGAAACACACAGAATCTATTAATTCTGCTCTTGAACTATTTCTGAAAGAAGATTGTCGTATTCAAATAGATGCACCATCCACTGAATCTCCTATCCGCTCAACGGATAGTAAGAACAAAGATCTGCGATCTCTGGTTAGTCAGTTGAAAAAGCTTAAATATGAAACAAATTCCTATGCTCCACGCGACGTTCCAGCTTGCGGTCAAGATACAATCATTCTGAAATCGCTTTGTGACAGTAAATATGATGTGTGGATATCTCACTTCGGAGTATTTTTAATTGCAAATAGCCCAGAAGCAAAATATGCTTACCGCACTGTCACAACAGGTGAGAGCGAGGGTTTGCACACAATTTCCATGAATTTGTATCAGTCCTTGGATGAGTGAATTGTAGGCAGATAAAAAAGACAGCCAAATTTTTCTTTTGTGAGTGTCCCCCAAAAAACCACCTTTTTAAATTTCCATAAATACCTTCGGAGTAACAACATGCGATTGGCTCTGTGCCTTGGTTGTATTGCAATCAGTTTTCTGCTGGCTCTAGTTTCAAATCTAATACCGGCAGCAGCCGAGGGAACGCCATCGAATCCGCTTCCGCTTCTGATTAAGAAAACGCCGAAACCAAACTATGGTGTGCCGGTGCCTCAAATGATTACCGGACGCGTTGCGTTACGAGCAGATCAAGTGATTACGGGAGTCAAAGGAGTTTCCGTCACGGATGGATATTCCGTTGTCAAAACGGATGCGCAGGGTGCTTACAAACTCTCGCCTCATCCCAGTGCGGTGTTTATCAACATCACGCGTCCCGCGGGATATGACATCCGGGGGAACTGGTACAAGCCGCTCGCTGCCGAAGTCGACTTTGAACTCAAGCGGGCGGCTAACGACGAGCGCGAATATCTCTTCGTGCATGTGACTGACACACACATCTCGACGAATCCCCGATCGGTGGCCGGTTTGACTGATTTCGTTCACGAAGTCAACGCGCTCTCTCCGAAACCCCGTTTCATCGTCAACAGCGGCGATCTCCTGAATCTTCATAAAGCGCTCGTGACTTCCCCCGCCTCCGGTCACGCCAGTTTTCGAAATTATGTCGGCATTATGAACCACTTGACGATGCCCTGCTATAACGTAGCCGGCGATCATACGGATTCATCCTATCGACTCAACGAGTTTCCCCGCGGGGACCACCGCTGTGCCAAGCCCATGTATTGGGAGTATCTCGGGCCGCATTTCTTTTCGTTTGAATATGGCAAAATCCATTTCATGTCCGTGGATTATGGATATCATCTCGGCCAGATACAGAATCTGGTGAATGGTAAAAAGCTGGAGTATCCTACGCTGGAGGTGCAGCCCGTTCATATAAAATGGATGCGCCAGGATATGGCGCATCGGTCTCGGGGAACATTCGTTGTGACCACCTCCGAAGCGGATCTGGGTCAGCACTGTCCGGGTTTTCTTGAGATGGCACAGCAGCATGACGTGCGACTTCAACTCGTCGGCGATGACCACGTTGTTGCCCACAAAAGACGACCCGTTCCCTATCGCACGGGGGGCGCTCTCGCAGGCTGCTGGTGGAATCCCAAAGCACAACAACTCTGTCCCGATCTCTCTCCACAGGGATATCTGATTTATCGCGTCAAAGGCGAGCAGATGGAGGCCTTTTATAAGGGACTGGGGCAACGAATCGGCATTGTCTCACATCGCGTGGGAGCCGCCTGGAAAGGAGACGTGGAAGTTTGGGCGCATCTGGTTCAGCCTCAACCTGACGAAAGGCTGGAATACACGGTCAACGGCACTGACTGGAAACCGATGCAGAAAATCGGACAGCCATTCCTGCGGACACTGTTCGCTGCAACGATTGACTCGACGTCACTCCCCGAAGGGCATCTCCACTTCCAGGTAAGAAGCAGTGCCACGAGTGAGGTCCGTTCTCGAAAGTTCGTTGTTGCCAATGGCTCAGGTCCAACAGGTTTCAAGGAGGACGCCCTGCTTACCTTTTCTGTAGGCAAGGCGACCTCCAACACCAAAAATCGCAAAGCCCCCAACGACAAGGTGGAAGTCGTATTCAACGGCAAGATGATTGGTCAGCTCACACCCAAATCGATCAAAGCGTATTCCTTTCCCATCAAGGCGGCGGATTTGGGAATCGCCAACACGCTCTCTTTTCGATTTTCCGAAACGGGAGACGCCATGAGCCTGAGCAGTCCTCTCCTCAAGCTTCAAGGAAAAGAACTTCGAGATCCACGAGACACCGCGCTCAGACAAGTACGAACCGGACACTGGGGGAACACGGCTGCAGACTGGGGCAGTTTTCTTGCAGGCAATCCCGATGCACTTGACGAAACCCCATTTCAACGCCATCAAAGTCGCTTTTGTTTTGTCTTGAGTGATTTGAAGTGAAGCTTCTTCAAAAAGGCATTAAACGATTTATGAAACATCGACACCTTGCCTTCAAGCTGACTCTTGCGACTGTGCTCTTTTTCGCAGGCTGCGTCGTCACAACTATTCTGACGCATGAGTGGATCTATAGCCTGATCATTAGTGACATTAAATTAATCGAAGCGGATGGTGAGAACTTCCTTAAAGTCTCTTTGCAAAGCCATCCCCCCTGGGCACAGCAACATACAAATTACTATCTTATGAACATAGATGAGAAGACCATAAAAATCGTTAGCAGCTATGTTATATTAAGCCCATTCTCGATCAGGAATTCCTCTCTGACTCATATTACTGATTTTGAAGTATTGATACCCGGCGAAATACTCCCCGTGGGTACTTATGAAATACAACATTATGAACGATCCGGAACTTGAGAAAATGTTGGAATGCTTGAACGTGATTCCAATGGCAAGCTCAATTATCAACCCCTCCATTAATTTTGTCTTTGTTTAGAGCGAGAAACGATTCCTTCAAGTCGGCAGCGTTTCGAAATTGACTATGGCAAACCGATTCGGGATCACGTAACATAGGCGAGTCTGAAACACGTTGGTTTATTGCGTTTCTTTTTGAACCAACGCTTAGATACAAGTGTGAGATACTCAAGCTTTCCACCTTTCATGCCATCTTTCTCGGGGATCATCGTCGATGAGTCTGGACTCTGAAAACCATGATGCCCTTCACTCCCAACCAACGAATATTCGCTTTCTGGTTGTAGCTTCGCTAGGTCTCGGTTTCCTGCTCGCCTATTTACCACGGGCGGGTATCTCACCGATGGTCATACCAATTCAAACCGATTTGTCCATAAACGATGCCGATATGGGGCATGTCCTGGCCGTTTTTTTCGCGGGTTATTTCTTTTTCCAGATTCCCGGCGGCCTGCTGGGACAAAAGTGGGGCAACCGAATTGCACTGCCTCTGCTGCAACTGATGTCCGCACTTGCCAATGTTTTGACGGCGGTTGCCTACTCACTGGGCTTTATCTGGTTTTCACGCTTTCTGCTGGGTCTGGCACAGGCGGGAATGGTCCCCTGCTCTGCCCAGGTGATTAAAAACTGGATCCCCGAATCTCAACGGGGAACCGCCAGTTCCCTGATGGGAAGTTTCATGTCGGTCGGCAGTGTAATAGCCACTGGATTGACGGCGGTGATGATTGAACCTTTTGGCTGGCGTGTGCCTTTGATTTTATTCAGCATTTTTTCGGTCTGCTGGGCAATTCTGTTTTTTCTTTACTTTCGAGATCGCCCTGCCAACCATCCTTACACGAATTCAGCCGAAGTCGAATTGATTGGCCAGCCAGAGAAATCAGAGCCGCTGCCGGACGAAACGGCGCCCGAAAAAAAGAGTTCCGTTGCTCTGGAGATGTTTACCAATCGAAGTGTGTGGTTTTTCTGTCTCCAATCGATTTTTCGCGCTTTTGGATATGCCTTTTTTATCACCTGGTATCCGACTTACCTGCAAAATTCGAGTGGCGCTTCGATCAAAGAAGCCGGTCTGTTAACCATGCTCACGTTAATGGGCGTAGTCCTGGGGACTTTGACGGGCGGAAAACTGATTGATGTCATTTACAAACGAACCGGCAATAAATATTCCAGTCGATCGTTATTGTGTGTTGTGTCTCACCTGCTGTGTGCGCTTTGTATTTTGTTGTCTGCCTGGCTTGATCCCACTCTGGCCGTCTATCTGATTGTGGTGGGAACATTTCTTTCCGGAATCGGGAATCCGTCGGCCTGGGTAACTTCGATGGATCTCGGCGGCACTCGGACCTCAATTGTCATTGCCACGATGAATATGGCCGGCGTGATCGGCGCGTATTCCTCACCTATCGTTGTCGGAAGACTCTTTGAGTATATAAAGAGCATGGAAGTTCCCAACTGGAATCTGGTGCTGTTTCTGTTCACAGGGATTTATCTCCTGGCTACGCTGTGCTGGGCCTGTATCGACCCGGATCAAAGACTCTCCGAATAATTATTTTCTACAGATGGTTGTCAGACAAAGTCATTCAGCAGAGAAAAACTGCCCCTCCAGAGATTGCGCCTTTCGGTCCTTTGACAGGCGGGCTGTTTTTTATAGACTAAAGAGAGACTTTGAATGATGATTCCTCCGCACATGGAAACAGACCGACCATGCTGATTGACACGCATACGAATTTAATGTGGTATCCCGACCATCTGTCCGATGAATTTGTGGAATTCGCCTGGGCTGCGAAAAAAGCAAAGATGAAGCGATCTGCCGACGTCTATTTTGCGGGATCAGATCGCGATGAACAAAATGCGTTCGACTCGACGCCGGAAACGTTATTGGAAGCCACAAAAAATTGCGCGAAGGTGATTGTATTTGGCATCAAAGCCCCCTTTTGTGGCATCAACTGCGATCAGGAATTGATTGCCAACTTTGCCAAAGAACATTCCGACCGCTTCATCGCCTGGTGTTCCGTCGACCCCAACGATGCCGACTGTGTTGATCAACTGACGCACTACGTTGAAAATTTGGGAATGCGTGGACTGAAAGTCTCTCCCATTTATCAAAACTGGAATCCGCAGGACCCCAAACACCTGCCACTGTTTAAAAAAGCGGAAGCATTGAATATACCGATTAACATTCATCAGGGAACTTCTTTCGTTCGCACGGGTCCTTTGAAGTACTCGAACCCGATACAACTGGAAGACATCGCCGTCGCCTGCCCTGATTTGCGAATCATTATTTCGCATATGGGACATCCCTGGGAAACCGAATGCGTGGTGTTGATTCGCAAACACCCCAATTTGTATTCCAATGTGTCGGCCTTGCATTATCGACCGCTGAGACACTATCAGGCTTTTATGACCGCACTGGAATATGGTGTGGAAGACAAACTGATTTTCGGTTCTGATTTTCCGTCTGCCACACCGGAGCAGGTCGTCTCCGGTTTGAATAAAGTCAATCAGGTTGTGGAAGGCACCGCGTTCCCCCAATTTCCGCAGGAAGTGATAGACCGCATTATTTATGAAAACTGGAAACAGGTTCTGCCTCCTGAGGAGTTAGGACTGTAAACCATAATTGGCGCTGGTAAGACACCATGATCATTACTGAGATTGAAGCCATTCCCGTCAAGGTTCCTTTGAAACCTTTTCTGACGACCAAGACCGCGCATGGAGAACACGTCGATTCTCCTTATGTTATCGTTCGGGTCCATACGAATGAAGGCTTGTGTGGACTGGGGGAAGCGACACTGGCACCACGCTGGAGCGGCGAAACCAGCGAAAGCTGTCTGACAGCCATCAATCAACTCATCGCGCCTGCTCTCGTTGGCGAAGATCCGTTGAATATCAATGTCGCGCTACTAAAAATGGATCGAGTCATCAAACTGAATCCGTTTACCAAAGCAGCCGTCGAAATGGCGCTGTGGGATTTGTCCGGCAAGGCAGTCGGCCTACCCGTGTATGATCTCCTGGGTGGAAAAGTGCGCGATTCGATTCCCGTCAAGACAGTCATCGGTGCGTTTTCACCAGAAAAAACAGTCGAACTCACCCAATATTTTCTCGATCAAGGCTTTACCAGTTTGAAAGTCAAAGTCGGCCTCGATCTGGAAAGCGATCTCGAACGCCTGAACATTGTGAGACAGACAACTGGTCCTGACATCTGCATGGGCGTGGATGCCAACTGTGGCTGGGATTTCAGTACGGCCTGTGCGGCGTTGGCTCAAATAGAGAAGTTTGATCTGGCGTTTTGCGAACAACCCATTCAAATCGGTCAACATGATGCCTGGGTAGAACTGCGCAAGTTCACTTCAATTCCTCTGATGGCCGACGAAAGCGTGTTTTCTGTCGGGGATGCCTGGGAAATTTGTCGACAGCGTTCTGCAGATATTCTCAGTATTTACCCCGGTAAAAACGGAGGAATTTCGCGGAGCATTGCCATTTGCCATCTGGCGGAAGCGGCCGGGCTAACCTGCTCGATTGGAAGCAATCTGGAACTGGGTATCGGCAGTGCCGCCATGCTGCACGTTGCAGCGGCGATGAAAGTGATCAACAGCGAACGTTTTCCTGCTGACTGTCTGGGTCCATTGTTCCATGAAGCGGATCTGATTCAGCAACCATTGTCGCTGGGACCCCTCGTCGCTACATTGCCCACCGCGCCCGGATTGGGAGTGGAGCTTGATGAAGATCAGTTAAAGCAGTGGCGCACCGATGTCTGAACTCCCTCTTTGAACATTTTAAGGTGATCTCATGTCGCAGTTGATATCCGGTTCTGATTTACGAACGGTTCACGCGGTTCCATTGACCCCCTATGATCAACGGGATCAAGTCAACTTTGACCTTTATGCCCGACACATTCAGGGAATGTATGATGCCGGCATCCGTGTATTTCTGCCGGCGGCTGGTACAAGCGAGTTCCATAGCCTCTCACAATCAGAAATTGTGGAAATCGTGGCTGTCACCTGTCAGGCAGCGGGATCGGATGCATTGATTCTGGCGCCCGTGAGTGGCGCGATCGGAGATGCCATTTCGCTGGCACAAGAGTCGATCAAACGCGGTGCTGCGGGGTTGTTAGTCATGCCTTTGACACACCCGTATCTCAGTGATTCCGGCGCCGCCGACTACTATGAACGCCTGATAAAAGAGACGCAGGCTTCCCTGATCATCTATAAAACACGAGATATTCCCAGCGACGCATTGCTGCTGAAACTGGCTGCCGACAAATACATCGCGGGAGTGAAATATGCGGTGAATCAACTCGATCAGTTTCAATCCGTGATGGATCAGAGCACCGAAGAGTGTGAATGGCTCTGTGGTTCCGCAGAACGATTCACCCCATATTACATGCTGGCTGGTGCGACGGGTTTCACTTCTGGCGCAGTCAATCTTTGCCCTCGACTGGTGCTGGCCCTGCATGCGGCTTTGGTGGATCAGAATTTTGCCGAAGCGATGTCGTTGCAGCGTACCATTTTGCCCATTGAACATTTTCGCGCACGTTGTGGAGAGAGCTACAGTATCAGCATGTTAAAGTATGGCATGCAGGTGGCCGGTTACGACTTTGGTTCCGCGCGGCCTCCCCAACGTCAGTTAACGCCTGAAGAGCGTCAGGAAATCGAACAACTGTTGCGACCGATTCTGGAGAGAGAGGAATCACTGATTGCCGGTTGATTCAGTGATCCCGTTTTTTTTAAGGCAACAATTTTTTGGGAACGAGTACGCGCATCGAATACGGTCCGGCCAGAGATTGTCCCGGCTTGACATCGCTGGCGATACTCAGAAATTCGCGTGCTTCACTTTTCGTCCATCCCTGACGTTCTTCCAGCCAGGAAATCATCTCCCGAATCGCCAGCCACTGTGCTGATTCCAGGGGGCGATCACAGGCTATCGTAAGCAGCTCATCCTCAGTCTCGGCACGTAACCACGTTTGTTGCTGAGTCCAGTTTTTAAGCACTCGTACGGATAACGTGACCTCCGACCGCATTTCGATCGCGCTCAATTCGCCATCTCCCTGGCGCGCATGGCAATCGCCTAAGGCTAAATACGCTCCTTCCACAGCGACAGGTAAATAAATCGTGCTACCGGGGCCGATTTCCGGAACATCCAGATTCCCCCCATGCGTTCCCGTGTGATACGTGTAGACCACTTCCTCTCGGGGAGCGGTTCCAATCGTACCAATGACCGGTGAAACGGGCAGCCTCAGCTCATGCGTTTTTCCCCCTGCCTGAAACGAATACACGACATTGTTCTCGATAATCTTTACCAGGCGTGTCACCGGTTCCTCAATGATATCCTGCAGATTTTGCTCGAAAGGCCAATAGCCATAATAACCCTGTGAATCACATTTCATCTCGTGAATCTCAACGGCCAGTGTATCGCCCGGCTGGGCTCCTTCTACAAAAATGGGACCCATCACCGGATTAGAGACATACCCCTGTTGCCGCATGCTGCGCAGCGATTCCGGCGTGCATTGGTCGGGTTGTCTGGTACGCCCACCTCGGGAATCTTCCGTTTCAATGAGGAACGTTTCTCCCGGACTTACTGTGATCACAGGATCCACGTGACCAGAAAAAAAGGCGGTTGTATTTTCGCGTAAAATGCGTTGCATCAGATTTTCATTTCGCAGAACAAAGTGAAGCTTGTTAGGAGAGTGATTTTTGCGAGCGTGCCCTGTCAGCACCTGACTGTCAAATTCTGGAGGATTACCGATTACTTAAACCTTAACATCAGTCTTTTCTCTTAGCAAATGGAAGTCAACGGAAAAGAACCTGCCATGCGCATCATGATTTTTTCTGATCAGAGAAACCGTGTCAGAAAAATCAATTGCCCCGTTGAAACAAACACGGCGATGACCATCGTCAACAGGCATCAATTCAGCTTCGTAATTTTGATGGTGTACTTATTCGTAGAAGAGGAAAAAGACTCACGCTATCTGCGGTTGCATCCCTTTTCTAAACCTTTCAAAGAAAGGCGTGCGCTTTTCACATTCATGGTAAACCCTCCCTCGTTGCGGTTCTTTCTGAGGGTTGTAAGGCCTCATCACAGAGGCCATTGAATTCCATCCAAATCAATTCTCATTTTAAGCTTATTTGCCACAGTGTTGCCAAAATGCAACCTATTGTTGTCATACATTACCTGTCAGCAAATTTGACAAGTTGAAATTGTCTTGTAAATACCCGAGCAGAACAAAGCAATTTATTAACCATCCTTGTTGCCATTCGCACTCGACAAAACTGTGTATTCCAATTCGAATAAAAATTTTTTACTTCAATACAGATCATTATGAATCCAACAGAACCAAATACCGTCGCCAAAATACAGCAAACCGTAGATTCCGATCGGGGATTTGCCGACCGCCGAATCGTATTGATTGTACTGACTCTTATCTGGACTTGTATGGTGGGAATTGGAATGTCGGCCCTCTGGACGTATGAGGTGACTCCGGGAGAGAACACCACGTCTCCACAAATTTGGCCCGCCCGGAGTTTGCTCAAACACAATCATAATCGCAGCACTCTTTTAATGTTTGCACACCCCCGCTGCCCCTGTACTCGTGCCAGTATTGGTGAGTTGTCCCTTTTGATGACCCATTGTGGCGAACGGGTTGATGCACGTGTGCTGTTCTTTAACTCAGCGCAATTTTCAGCTGGATGGGAAAAAACTGACCTCTGGTTTTCCGCGGCTAAAATTCCCGGCGTATCAGTTTCCAGTGATCAAGAAGGCTTCGAAGCAAAGAATTTTCAATCAACCACCTCTGGATATGTTTTGCTTTATGATGCGAATGGTCGTTTGCTGTTTCAAGGTGGCATCACGGGATCACGAGGTCATTCAGGAGAGAATTCCGGAAGAGATGCGATTGAAGCAATTCTAATGGACAAGACGACGGAAACAAAACAAACATTCGTTTACGGCTGTCCTTTACAGAACCGTAACGAAACAAGCGGCAAGGAATCTCAAGTATGTCCACAACAATAATATCAGCAACACCACAGAAGCGTGCCATTTCACAACGTGCAGAGAAGCTGTTCGGGAAAAATCGTAAGGAACTTTTCCAGAGAACCGACCGACTTTTTGCCGGCCTGATGGTAATACAGTGGTTCGCCAGTATCTGCACAGCAATCTGGCTCTCTCCTCGCACATGGATCGGGTCCGCCAGTGAGACGCATATTCATGTCTGCGCAGCAATTGTACTGGGTGGCCTGATTACCGTATTCCCGGTTTTTCTTGCCTGTTTCCGTCCCGGTTCGACTTTAACCCGCCACGTGATCGCCATCAGTCAAATGTTGATGTCTTCCCTCCTAATCCATCTTAGTGGGGGTCGGATTGAAACCCACTTTCATATTTTTGGTTCCCTGGCGTTTCTTGCCTTTTACCGAGACTGGCGTGTTCTTGCTTCTGCCACAACGGTTGTTGTCATCGATCATGTTGCTTTCGGATTCTTTGCCCCGCAAGCAGTATATGGAGTTCTCACGGTGAGCCCCTGGCGCGTGTTCGAACATGGCGCCTGGGTCGTGTTTGAAGACATTTTCCTGATCATTGCCATTACCCAGAGTCTGAGAGAAATGAAATCGATGGCTTCCCAACGGGCGGAGCTGGAGGCAACGAACGAACATGTGGAAGCAGAAGTCAAAAGCCGTACTCAGGATTTACATTCCGCCAACCAGATGATTTTGGATAAAAATTACATTCTGGAACAACAAACCGAAGAATTAAAACAACAGGCCAGAGATCTCTTAATCGCAAACCGAAAGACCGAAGAGTTAAGCGCATTTGGTCATATTCTCGATCGATCACAAAACGAAATCTATATATTTGACATGGAGTCCCTCAACTTCGTACACGTCAATCGAGGTGCGCGCTCGAATATTGGCTACCGCATGGAAGAGCTGCGAACTCTGACACCGGTTGATATCAAGCCACAAGAAACTCCAGAATCTTTTGCAAAACTGCTGGCACCTCTGATCGAGGGAACGCAAGACCACTTTGAATTCAAGACCATTCATCGCAGGAAAGATGGTTCAGAGTACCCTGTGCAAGTACATCTGGAAACATCGGTACTGGATGAGAGACCCGTGTTTGTTGCCATCATCCTTGACATCTCTGAACAGGAGCGTGCATCCAGAGAAATTGAGAGACTGTCACGTTTTCCCGACGAAAATATCAATCCGGTTCTTCGCGCATCAGCTCAGGGAATCCTGCTTTACGCAAATACGGCGAGCAACATTCTACTCAAAGACTGGGGAGTGCAGGTTGGCGATCCACTGCCCGGAATTATCTATGCCCCTTGTCAGAAAGCACTTGCTTTGGCGAGTTCTGTACGCATTGAAATTAATGCGGATGAAAAATTTTACGCCTTGACCATGACACCTATTAATAAAGAGAACTACGTCAACCTCTATGGAACGGAGACCACTTCACGCAAACGGGCTGAAGAAGAATTGCTGCATGCCAAAGAAGTCGCAGAAACGGCAAATCGAACAAAAAGCGAATTTCTTGCTAATATGAGCCACGAAATTCGAACACCGATGACCGCGATACTAGGATTCAATGACATCATCCTGGACAACGTCACTCATCCAGAAGATATTGATGCCGCTCTCACCGTTAAAGAGAATGGTGAATACCTCCTGAAACTGATTAATAATATTCTCGACTTATCCAAAATCGAGTCTGGGAAACTTCAAGTCGAACAGATCAGTTGCTCGCCACATGCGCTCATCGATAATGTCTTCTCCTTGATGAAAGTGCGCGCAACCGCGAAAGGCCTACCTTTCAATGTATGCTTTGATGGACCGATTCCCGAAACGATTTGTTCTGACCCTACCCGACTACGACAAATTCTCATCAACGTTGTGGGCAATGCGATTAAATTTACAGAAATGGGATCAGTCCAGATTGTGACTCGCCTGTTAGATGACCAGTCTCAAAAACCAAAAATTCAGTTCGATGTGATCGACTCAGGTATTGGACTTGCCGAAGATAGCATTGAAAATCTCTTCCTGCCATTTGTGCAAGATGATAATTCAGTGACTCGTAAATTTGGCGGAACGGGACTTGGGCTGACGATCTGCAAACGACTGGCAAAACTTCTGGGCGGTGAAATTTCTGTCACCAGCGTTGTCGGAAAGGGAAGCACGTTTTCAATCACAATTCAGACCGGCGCGTTAGATGGAGTGAGGCTATTGGAAAATTGCATAACTCCTGAAACGAAAACGATAGAATTCAACAAAGAACCACAGTCAGAATTTCCACTTCAGAATCAGCGCATCCTGCTGACTGAAGACGGTCCGGATAATCAAAGACTGATCAGTTTCATTCTGAAAAAGGCAGGGGCAAGCGTCACACTGGCAAACAATGGACAGATTTCAATTGAACTGGCGACCAAAGCCATGCAGGAGGGATCTCCGTTTGACGCGATTCTCATGGACATGCAAATGCCTGTGCTGGACGGCTATGGTGCCACACGCCAGTTAAGAGACGCTGATTTCCATGGGCCAATCATTGCCTTAACGGCCCACGCCATGAGCGGTGATCGACAAAAGTGTCTGGACGCCGGATGTGACAACTACCTCACCAAACCGGTCAACCGGAAAAACATGGTTGAATTGATCGCGACATATGTCAGTAAGTCAAGCTGCGTTAATTCACCTGAACTCGATAGAGAAGTCCATAAAGTTTAGAAATATTTCTAATAAGCCGTGATATTTCCCCCTCAACTTCGCCTTGATGATTGTGAGATCTTTAAGGGGGAGTTCATGATGCGAGCATTATACTTATTTCCACAACTGAGCAGGCCGAACAGAGTAAGGCGAAATTTCGTCGTTTTGACTTTGTTATTTTTATTACTGACGGCAGTTGTTATCAGTCGACCAATACTGCACTTGGCTCGAACCGCCTGGAAGGATACAGAAACTCGTGCACCTGCTCCCGAAGGCTTTGCGGATGATGCCAGTCGGATGAATTTAACGGAAGTCAGCGAGATCTGGCCCGTCCCCCTTGATACCAGGGAAGCAGAAACACAGCTCGCGCGTCTCTTCAAGCGAGCAAGGCGTGATGGATTAGAGATTTCGATTGCCGGCGCGCGGCATAGTATGGGTGGTCATACCCTGATTCCCGGTGGAATCATGATTGACATGACGTCATTCAACAAGATGTCGCTGGATGAAAAAGCGAATTTGTTGCACGTTCAATCTGGGGCAAAATGGAGTGAAATCATTCCCTGGCTCGATCAGCGGGGAAAGTCCGTTGCCATCATGCAATCGAACAATTCTTTCACGGTCGGTGGTTCTGTCAGCGTAAACTGTCATGGCTGGCAATATGGTCGCCCCCCCATTGCCTCGTCGGTGGAATCGTTTCGGCTGATGCTAGCCGATGGAGCCATTGTCAATTGCAGTCGTTCTGAAAATACAGAACTGTTTTCGCTGGCTTTAGGAGGGTATGGCTTATTTGGTGTCATCCTCGATGTCGATTTGCGAGTCATACCCAATGAACGATATCGCTTAGAGCAATCGATCGTACCCGTCGAAATAGCGTTAAATACATTCGACCAGATGATTGAAGATTCCAATATAGAGATGACATTCGCCCGGATGAATATTGCTTCCGATCAGTTTCTGAAGGAAGTCATCATCAATGTGCTGTATCGAGATCCAACTCCTGATGAGTCGATGCCTGATCTTGTCGAACCGGGACTGGCGACAATTCGACGTCATATTTTTCGAGGCTCCAGCGATAGTGACTACGGAAAAAAATTGCGATGGAAGGCTGAGACAAAGCTACAGCCTCGACTGCAACAGACTTACTATTCCCGGAATCAATTACTCAATGAGGGTGTCGAAGTCTTCGAGAACCGCTCGGCAGACTACACTGATATTCTCCATGAATATTTTGTTCCAAAGTCAGGCCTCGTACCATTTACTGAAGCGTTGCGTGAAATTATCCCGCGTCACAAACAAAATCTGCTGAACGTTACGATTCGTCAGGTCGAAGTTGATGAAGATACGTTTCTCCGATACGCTGATCAACGGCTATTTGCGTTTGTCCTGCTGTTTTATCAACCTCAAACAGAAGAGGGTGACAGGAAAATGGAAGCCATGTCTGTGGAATTGATTGAAGCAGCTCTCCAGGCACAGGGACGCTATTACCTTCCCTATCGACTGCACGCGACACCAGAACAGTTTCACAGGGCTTATCCTCAAGCAAAACAGTTTTTTGAATTAAAGAGGGACTATGATCCGCAAGAATTGTTTCAGAATCAGTTTTATCGTAAGTATGGCCAGCCTTTACATTTGGTGGAGTCATAAAAGACTGAATGTGTGAATCATAATCATCCCGGAAACGCTGCAAGATTCTAAAGGGCAAACAAATGTGGATTCGCTTAAGGCTCGACATTGGCTGGCGCGACTTATGTTATGGCTTCTTCGGTTCGCTCCTGCCTGGAAAGAGGAGAGTGGCTCAAGAAACGCTGGAGCAGGTCTGGTCGCAAGGATGCAGCGACGCGCTGGCCTGCCTTTCCGTTCGAAGTGGATTCGACCTGCTGTTGCAAGCTCTCAAAATACCGGCAGGATCAGAAGTTCTCTTCTCTGCAGTAACAGTTCAAGACATGCCTCTCATCGCTAAAGCTCATGACCTGACCCCTGTGCCCGTTGATGTCAGTGGCAGCGACTATCACCTTGATCCAGATGCCTTGAGAAGCGCCATTACTTCTCGTTCGAAAGTCCTCGTCGTATCCCACCTGTTCGGTGCGCGACCCGATATTCAAGAAATACTGGAATTAGCCCGCGAACACAATTTGCTGGTTGTCGAGGACTGTGCGCAAGCGTGGTGCGAACCAGGCTGGCGCGGCAACATGCAGGCAGACGCCAGTCTCTTCAGCTTTGGAACCATAAAAACTGCTACAGCGCTGGGCGGAGCACTCTGTCGCGTGCGTGACCCAGACATTCTTGCACACATGCGCGATCTTCAAAATCGTGAACCCGTTCAAACCGGCAGGCAACTCACACTCAAAATCTGCAAGCTTACGGTTCTGAAAGCAATCTCGACCAAATGGATTTTTGGAGTCCTCGCTGCGATCGGTAAACGGCTGGGAAGGAACGTCGATGACATCCTCGGCGGGTTGACCCGCGGTTTTTCCGAGGGTAATTTACTCCACCAGTTGCGCCAACAACCGGGTATAGGAATTCTCAGGCTGCTGAAACATCGTTTGCAGACCTACGATTCCCGACGGATCAATCTTCGCTCCAAACACGCTTTACGTCTCATCGACAAGCTGGGGCTGGAGAAATCACAACCAGAACTGCTCGACCCCCGTCATAGCTTCTGGCTCTTCCCCTTCCTCACTGATCAACCTGATGCACTCAAGAGGCGCTTACAAAAACATGGTTTCGATACCACGCAGCGCGGACGGCTGGCAGTTGTGGCCTCTCCGCCTGATCAGTCCAACTTCAACTGTCCTCTCGCTACCGAACTGTTAAATCAAACGCTGTTCCTGCCTTGCTACCCGGAAATGACGGAGACCGCGATTGACGAAATGTGTGAGTTGATTCTTTGCAGAAAGTTTGGAGTTGCCACTGAGACTGAGTTGAGCTCTCAAGGCAGAGTAAAGAAGTTTTCCCCTTCATAATGGATACGATCAACCCTTTTAAAGCTGATATATTTCATAGGGGGAATTGCAGGGTGTTCCCCGTGAGACGTGCATGCGTTTTTGTGCTGGCTCGATAATCACAGAGAATACCGTCTTCCAGAATCCGGTGGATTCATCATCATTATCATGCCGACAAATGGAACGGGGGTAACCTTGATGGTCCCTCAGTGCAGTTTTGATTTCTTCTACACTGAAATCATTTGTGCCTGCACTGAGCAGTGTATCGATGCGGGCTTTGCGCGGATGGGAGCCGATTAGTTCTGGAAACTGTTCGTTATATTCACAGAAATCGGGATGCAGACAATGATTGGTATGCGTAATCCAGCTTGTTTCAGCGGGACGCAGAACCCGGACATCATCAATAAAAACTTCGAGATTGGCGGGCCCTTCGGGCGTCGTCAACATGATATTCGCCGGAATCGCACGTGCCGCTCTCTGGATTGCGTTGACTGCTTCATCGAGAGTGCTTGCTTCGTACAATTCGCGTAACGTGAAGTAATGAGGCACTCCCAGCGGACGACTTGGTGCCGGCAGTGAATTCAGGCACGCACCAATGCCTGCCTCGTTGAAGCCGACATATGCGATTAATCCTACTTGTGTCAAATTCATCAAAGCCGGTTTCCCAAGTGGCCTACGTGTCAGAACAATGGTGAAGGGATCAAGGGCCGGATCATTGTCCCAGTTCTGGGCAACAATGGCGCCTCGTTTCGCGTTCGCAGGCAGACTGAG
The DNA here is from genome assembly GCA_022600195.1 of Planctomycetota bacterium. Taxonomy (GTDB): domain Bacteria; phylum Planctomycetota; class Planctomycetia; order Planctomycetales; family Planctomycetaceae; genus Gimesia. The sequence continues at coordinate 132,219 of JAHZKX010000023.1, read as the reverse complement.
TGAGGTGCAGCCGGAATCAGGTTCAGCTGTGAACTGATTGCGAATTTGCAATAACATCATTTTCCAGAAAGGAACATCCGCCGCTTCGGCAATACCTTGTAATTCTTCAATCGAATCCGGGCTGTAAGTTTCCGCAAAAGGTTGACAACGCTCGGCTAAATTTTTTGCCTGATCGCTGTCGACTTGCATCGTCTGACTCAGTCGCTCCAAGGCAACTTCACAAAACGAGCGAACTTCGTCACGAGCGGCATCGCCGAGCTGTCGCCCCATCTCACGGGGCCTGCCAGCAACTTCAATTTCACGATAACGGGTGGTTTCAGTCATTTCGTTTTCTCAATACAGGCTAATAAAACGCAGAAAGTCACGTTCGGACATCAGGCTATTATAGCTTCTCAGAAAATTAACCTGTAATCTGAATCGCCTGAAATCATGAACTCTCTTCCAGTTCAGGTCAATCAATTTTACTTTATTACTCTCTGTAGACTCGTCACCTCATCTTTCGCGCCTACTATCTCCTAAACAAGTATGTTATCTTAGGGATGAGTGTGTAATAGACCCATTTTCTCCCATGACAGCAACGATTAAGAACCGTTTGTACCTCAGTGGATCAACACCAGATCTTTAAATCTGCTTTGGTGGTTGTAAAAAAGGCCTTCCGCCTCCTTACACCTGTATTGTGGGTCACAATTGAATTCAAACAGACACCTCCCGAATTGCGTATACAATAGAAGTCCGTAGTGACACAACTGGAGATCAAGGTGAAAGTTTCAAATGTGGCGCCATCGGTCATGAAATCGATTTTGCCCTTTTTATTGTTAATTGATGGCTCTTCACGGGTTGATGACTCATCACGGGCCATCGCATGTGGCTACCATGTGGCGACCCCCCGGTTCCTGAACGCACCACATCCAACAACCTACGTCATCGCTGTGGCATTGCGCAAAGCAGCCGACGAAAAATGTCTGACGCTCATCGATCCGAAAAAGAACACAACAGGTTATCACGGCGCGGTCGGAAAACTGATGGCCTTCACCCAACGCTTCGAACGGGTCATGCAGGATTTATCTCCAGAGGGCCCCTCAATCGGCTTATCGATAGTGTTGGTTGATGTCACCCTCTGGAGCCGGATTGTGATCAAGGATGGAAAACTCAAGCTACAGCCACATGTCGAGGGCGCAGCTTCGGGCGATGTGGTTGTCAGTACCGCAGAATCGGTACTCGCCGCTATGCTGTACGGAGAACTTTCCTTCCAGGAAGCAGTGGCGCGTGGACTGATTCACTTTGAGGGACCAGATATCAAAGTCTCACACGTGAAACAATTAATCGCTTCGTCGATCCGCCCGACAAACAGAATCTCTTCTATAGCCAGCCAATCGGGTAAACCAACTCTCAAGCAGAATGCTTCCGTTGCAAAACTACCAAGGAAAAGATGATGACACGAATTCTCAAAACGGCCGTAGCGGTTGCCTGCTTCCTGAGCTTTGCCAGCATTTCGCAGGCGGAGGAAATCAAGCACTTTGATAAAAAAGGGAAGCCCCCTTCCAGGCATACGATCGCACTGCACAAAGAAATACAAAAGTCACTGCCTTTCAATGACAGACGGGACTTCGAGGAATTCAAACGGGGTTTCATCGCTGCCCCAGACTACACGCAGATCAAAGCGGACGACGGGCAAGTCGCGTGGGATATGGGCCGATACAACTTTCTCAACAAAAAGGATGCGATCTACTACAGCATCCATCCTTCATTACTTCGACAGGCCAGGCTCAACATGAATTATGGCCTGTATGAAGTGTTAAAAGATAAAATTTATCAGGTGCGTGGCTTTGATCTGGCCAACATCACATTCGTCAAAGGTAAAACGGGTTGGATTATTTTTGATACTGGTATGAGCCCGGAAACTGCCAGAGCCGCCTATAAGCTGGTGACCAAACATCTGGGAAAGCGTGAAATTGTCGCCGTGGTGCATTCACATACTCACGCTGATCACTGGGGAGGTGTGCGCGGGCTGATTAAAGAAGAAGACGTACGTTCCGGCAAGATTCCGATTATCGTACCGGGCAACTTCCAGAAACATGTCGTATCTGAAAACGTCTACGCGGGAAATGCCATGAACCGCCGCATGTATTACCAATATGGCACACTGCTTAACGCAAGCCCTTATGGCCATGTGGATCAGGCGATCGGTAAAAACATTTCACGAGGCAATACCGGACTCATTGTCCCATCGCGAGAAATTTTTAAAGATCTCGAAGAGATCACCATCGACGGCTTAAAAATGGTTTTCCAGCTTACACCAGACACCGAAGCGCCCGCAGAAATGAATACGTATTTTCCTGAATGGAAAGCCCTGTGGATCGCTGAAAATATCGTGAATTCGATTCACAATATTTATACTCTACGCGGTGCCGCCCTGCGCGATGCCCTCAACTGGTCGCGCGAAATCAACCGCACGCTTTATCTTTTTGGACAGAAAGCGGAGGTCATGTTTGGATCACACCACTGGCCACGCTGGGGTAATGAGCGCATTCAGGAAATCATGCGCGTGCAGCGGGATATCTATGCCAACATGAATAATCAGGTGCTCAATCTGGCCAACCAGGGCTCCACGATCAACACAATCCACAATGAATTTAAAGTGCCACAGAGCCTGAAAAATCACTGGGCTGCCCGCGGCTATCATGGTTCGGTAGAACACAATGTCCGTGGCGTTGTCAATAAATATCTTGGCTATTGGGACTGCAACCCAACGACTCTGATCCCATTGTCGCCCGCCGAATCTGCACCACTCTATGTCGAAATGATGGGTGGTGCCGATCCCATTATCAAAAAAGGAAAAGAACTCTACACAGCCGGCAGCTACAAGTTGGCAATGGAAATTCTCAACAAGCTGGTTCACGCAGAACCGGAAAATCAGGAAGCCAAAGATCTGTTGGCTGATGTCTTCGAGCAGCTAGGCTACCAGCAGGAAAGTCCGAGTGTCCGTAACAGCTTTCTGGCTGGCGCTTTCGAGCTGCGTAACGGCATCAGGCAAGGCAACAATGTCAAAACGGCCGGACCGGATGCGATCCGTGCCATGTCGACAGAGCTGTTTCTGGAGTATCTCGGAATCCGCGTTGATAGCAGCAAGGCGGAGGGGATGCAGTTCACAATCAATCTGATCACACCCGATAATGGCGAAAAGCTCGTGATCGAAATGAGTAATGCAACGCTGACCGTACTAAAAGGATTCCAGGCGCCAAAAGCAGATCTCACAATTACAATCAATCGCGCGGACCTGATCGATGTCATGATCCAAAAAACCACGCTGCCACAGCAAATTATTCAGGGTAAGGCCAGACTGGAAGGGGACCCATTGATACTCGCAAAACTCCAGTCAACTTTAATCGATTTTGAATTGAACTTCGAAATCTTGCCTGGAACCAAGGTTACGAAAGAATGAACCAGCGCGAACTATGAGAACAAATTGAAAGAGACAACTGCGCGAGATCCAGGTTTACTGTAGCATCTCCGAAGCCATTTGAAACGAGAAAGGGATATGGTTAAATGTGCTACGATTTAGCGATCACTTTTCGTCAGATTGTCAGTCAACCAGTCCTGTAAGCTACGTGCGTTCGTGCCGCGCGGCGAAGGATCTGTTGCAAAGAGAATTCGACCATCGGTACCCACGACGACCATTCGATTGGGCCAACCTGCATATGCCTTCCCGACGCGATTATCAATTTTGTCGACTGCAATCGGAATATCAAGGTCCTTTGTCCTCTGACATATGCTCGCGTTTGAAACGCGTGTCGATAGATCTTTCGGCTGAGGTATTTTTTGCAATGCCTCACGTCCATTCTCACCGATGACTGACAAAATTGAATCAGGATGGGCTTCACGAACGTAAACCAACAGGAACTGAGCACGATCCTTGAATTGATCGAAAACCTTATCAACTCCTTCAAGTTGGTTGCGAAACGGAGGACAAGTAAAACTGCCTATGATCAGCACGACAGGCTGTTTCGCTCGCAAATCATGAAGTGAGACCGTTTGCTCTTTCTTCTTATCTGCTGATTTCTTTGTCGCAGACGCCTTGTCTGTTGGTGCTTTTCGTTGATTGTTCTGCTGCAACAGAGGCAGGGTAAACTCTGGCGCGACCTTCCCGACTTCCAGCTGATTTTGCCAGCGTTCTTCGCCCCTATCAGGTCGGGTAATTACTTCGCCGGGCTTACGAAGCCCTCTGTTACGCCTCTTGTTCTGAGCCGTGGCATCTTCAACTGCCAATAGACTGAAAGCACAAATAAAAAGCCCCAGCATAATCATATTTGACGTTTTACGGTGCATAACATTTTCCCGTCTCAAAAGAGCTTCTGTGCGATTCAGTTCCTGAATGAGTAAATCCTACTCAATAAAACACAATTGTGGCATAAAAGTTTCGCAGTATTATACGTGAAGGCACAAAAACGAAGGTTTTTCTGAATTGGTTCGCCTGTTCATTTCCCATGTCTCACTCACATTTACTCTTGAGGATGCACGATGTGAAATAAATGGATGTGGGCTGTCTTCGCAGAATCTTAAAACGGCAATCACACCCAACTATTTTTTGTTCGTTCTTCTTCGTAGAATCGTGATACGATCTATGTGGTTGTCATCCTTTCATAAGGTCGAAACGGAGAACCTGTAATGAACCTGCCAAAACTACTTGCTGGACGTGCTGTCCTCTGCTTCTGTTTCGTGATCTCAACAGCAATGGTGCTTGCGCAAGACGATTCACTCGCAACAAAGCAACTTCGAAAACAAAGCGAACAATTTGAAAAACAGATCATCCAGATTGCCGACAATGTTTACACATCCGTTGGTCAAAGTGTTTCGAACTCATCCATCATTATCGGCGATGAGGGACTCGTCGTCATCGACACCGGAATGACCATCGATGCTGCCCAGAAAATCGTCGCCGAATTTCGTAACATTACCGACAAGCCTGTCAAAGCAATCATCTTCACTCATTCGCATGGTGACCATACAGGTGGAGCTGCCGCATTCTTCGGCAAGGAGCGACCACAAATCTGGGCGCACGTAAATTTTGGTGGTGAAGCAAAACCTCTGCTAGCAGCCGGCCTAAGCTATCAGCGCGTTCGCGGCGCTCGCCAGGCCGGTTTCAAATTGCCAGCGGATCAGCGGATCAACAATGGTGTCGCACCAGTCCGTTATCCGAAGCGAGGCGGGAGCGCCTTTGAAGCAGGTGGGGATAGCACGCCAACGCACTTTCTGAAAGGTGAACGGCAGAAGATCAAAATCGCTGGCATTGACTTAGAGCTTGTTTCGGCACCAGGTGAGACGAACGATCAACTCTATGTCTGGTATCCGAAACAAGGTGTGTTGTTTGCCGGAGATAATTTCTATCGTTCATTTCCGAATCTTTACGCAATTCGTGGCACACCACAGCGGAGCGTTCGACTGCCTAACCATTTGGCAAACAAAGATTACTTGCAACCATTTTACGGTCATCCCGAATGGGGCGTACGTAGTGTATTTAGTGGCTACTTGGGATGGTTCGATGGAAACCCGACGAACCTGTTTCGTCTGCCGCCGAAGGCCGAAGCAGAACGGATGGCCAAGTTGGCCGGAGGGAACGCGAAACTTCTTGCTGCCGCTAAGACTGCACTGACAAGCGACGATAACCAGTGGGCAGCCCAGCTTGTGGATCATCTGTTGGCTCTTGATCCCCATGACGAGCAAGCAAGAGAGATCAAAGCCGAAGCTCTAACCAAGTTGGCCCGCAAGATGGTAAATGCCACAGCACGAAGCTACTACTTGACGGTTGCTCGCGAACTACGCGAGTCGCCCAAATGAAGGATCGGTTAAACTGCATCAGTGGTATTCTCAAAACAGAGTTAAACCACAAATTCACAGGTCGGTTAAATGCAGGATATCCTGAATCTGGGGAACCATTGAATTAATGGTTCCCCGCTTAGCTATCGACTTGCTTTCTGGACGTTTTTGGCTTTTTTGAGGGTGGTCATATATTCGACAATGTTGATGAGCTCTTCCTGTGTCAGCACTTTCTGCAGGTCGGCTGGCATGAGTGAAATTTTTTGGGGAACGATTTCCTCGATGTCTTCCATTTTGTACGTACGCGAGATTGCTTCGATATCTTTGAGCGTGATGGATTCAGCGGTTTTATTCACCAGAAGACCATTCACGATATTTCCGGAATTTAGAATGATCGTGTACGATTCGTAATTGTGACTGATGCCGGCGCTGGGAAACAGGATGGATTCAAACAGTGCCTGACGACTCAGCTTCTTGCCAATTTCTGACAGATTCGGACCGACCTCTTTCCCCATGCCATTGACTACATGACACTTGGCACACGTACCTTTGGTATTGAACATGACACGGCCATCCACGGGATCTCCCTTCATGCCCGCCAGGACATTAATGGGAAGTACCGGCTTGTTATCTTTGGTTGGCGGAGCCGGGAACAGTTTTGCAGCTCGCTCTTTCACATCTTTCATGATGGTTGATGACATCGCGGCAGCGGTGGTTGGCTTCAATTGTGATTCAAACGGACCTTTCTCTACCAGGTCCAGCAGCGCATGCGCCCCCTTACGAGATTTCGCGATGGCCCGCACAGCCTCTCGTCGCTCTACCAGTGAACCCTGATCATCCTGGATGACTTTCAACAGAATCCCATTGGCACCGTTGTGACCGGAACTGCCCAGCGCCCAGATCAGGTCGAGTTTCTGATTTTGTTCTTTTTCCGTATCGGCTTTGTCTTTCAGAGATTTCCGAATCAAACCGTTCAGTTTTAAAGCCAGAGCAGCGCTCATCGCATCAACGGCAGTCTGTGACTTACCTGACTGACTGGCAAGCGCCACCAGCGCGGGATAGTAATCAGACGCCTTAAATTTTTCAACGAGCTTTGTGAACTCAGGAGTTCCACGACTACTGTCGATAACCTGCTTCAATGCCTGTTGATACTTGGTATCCTTCATCACGACATTCGCGGGAATCCGCGAAATGGCTTCTGCGATGACATAGGTTTCACGTTTTTTATTTCCTGGTTCTCTCATCAACGCCAGTTCTGCGACCGCTGTGTTTTTTTCCTTGCCGGTAATGAAGTCCAGTGCGCGGAAGTAGCGGGGCAGTGTATCCAGTTTTGTGTTCGGGTCCTCAATAATTTTAACCAGATAAGGTACGGCCAGCGGGATTTTTGATCGCCAGAGCAGATCACGGCCCACCGGCGTATCCCACTTGTCACCAGCCTGCTTGAGCCAGGCAGAAATGAATTTCTGTTCCTGCTCATCCATGCCAATTCCGAGTGCTTCCAGGTACCAGCGGTCCTTTCCGTCATATTGATCAGCCAGCTTTACCCAGAGCCCTGGTGCCGCTGAAGCCTGATTATGATGTAAAGCGATCAGACATTCGCGTCGGACTTGTGGTGAGGCATCATTCACCAGTTGCTGCACATAAGGAATGACGTCCAGGTTGTACCGCCGGGCGGCGCGCAAACCGGTGATTCTGATATCAGGGTTGGAATCGTTCAGCGCCAGCGAAACATAGTGTTCTGTCTTGCCTTTGATTTTAGCTAACAACCAGAGAGCGCGAGCGCGGAATCTCTGGTTGTCAGACTGAAACAACTCTTCTAACTGTGGTAATGCCTTCTCCTGCAACGCATGCAGCTTGTTCCAGGCCAGATAGCGTGTTGCCAGATTCGGACTTTTGATACCCGCGATGGCCCCTGCTACCGAACTCAGATCGAGTTTGTCGAATTGATACTTCGCATCGGCAGGCGCAATCCGGAAAATGCGTCCGCGTTTCTGGTCACCAATGCGGTGTCCGCCTACGCCGGGATCATACCAGTCCGCAACGAACAGTGAACCATCGGGGGCAATACAAACATCAGATGGTCGGAACCAGTTATCTTTTTCGCTGGTGATGATATTGGCAATTTCCGCTTTGTAACCCGCTCCCTCTTTTTTAACAGGATAGGCGCGGACAACGTTCGGGCCGGCATCCGCGTGAATCATTTCTCCGTGATATTTTTTCGGGAGGAGGGAACCTTCGTAAACCAGGATTCCTGTGGGAGAACCGGCACCTGTCTGCAGCAAATTAGGAACCACGCCCGGATCACGAAGGTGCCAGTGCCTTAATGGAATTTCCTCATGCATGCCTGTGCGGGGTTCCTTCCAGCGTGCGCCCGTCCGTTGATCAAGGTAACCATAGTTTCCGTATTCCATCACATAATTGATACGTACGCCACGGTTGCCATCATCGTCGTTATCTGACTGCCACAGAGTGCCGAAAGAATCGACGGTAATTTCATAGTTATTTCGGAAGTTATGCCCCAGCACTTCGAAGTCGCTTCCATCCAGATTACAACGAAATACCATGCCCCCCCAGTAAGGCTTTCCGTTATCAAGCACCGGACGACCATTGCTCTCCAGCATTGGTTTGCCATCACTATCAAAGACCTGCTTGGCGCTATTCCCAAAGTTCCAGTACAGCTTTCCATCGGGCCCGAAGATGGCAGCATGAGCAGAATGGTCGTGCTCGCCGCCGGTCACTGTGAAGAGCAACTCTTTCTTATCGGCTTTGTTATCGTTATTTTCATCGGTAAAGAGAAACACATTCGGCGGAGCAGCAACAATCACTTGATTCCCCAGCACACAGATTCCCTGTGAACCATCCAGTTCGGGTCCCTGATAAAAAACGGTTGTCTTATCAGACTTACCATCGCCGTTCGTATCTTCCAGAACCACAATACGATCACCGGCTTTACGTGTTGGAATCGGTCGCATTTTCGCGCGATAGTTCACGATTTCACAGATCCAGACACGACCTTGTGAGTCGACGTCCATACTGGAAGGGCTGCTGATATCGGGTTCCGAAGCAAACAGAGTTGCCTTTAAACCGGGAGCCACTGATAAACTGGGCACTGCCTCTGCGGGCGTACGTTCGGTCTGTGCAGACAGTGTTGAGATATCGAAAGTCACGTAAAGCAACAAAGCGGGAATGAGGGCAAGACAACGATACTTCATTGAGTCAGTTTCCTTCTTATGATAATTAGAGACGCCAAATATCAGAGTAAATTTATCTCATGAAAGCTTATTGATTCCACTCAGCCAGCAGCGCTTTGATGCGGGCAGGGTTGTACTTATTCGACTTGGGATAATCCTGATTGGCTTCGAGTTGTTGAATCGTGACAGGTTTTGAAGCAACCCCTTGCGAAGGCACATCGACGTTTGCAGACCAGGCAATGGCATTCAACACCAGTTTACGAAAGTCATTGTGACCCCAGTTCCAGTGATAATGACCGCCGGTGAAGCCAAAGCCGCGACCACCATTGGGACGCTCATAAGCCCAGGCCATGTGTTGAGGCTGCCCTACTGTTTTGCGGACGGCGGGATTTCCACTATGTGCACCATCGGGACGGCTGAGTGTTTCTTTGGGAGGAATCGCCGTCAGAATGGGTTGTACGTTTTTCATCTCCGGCTGAAAACGCATGTGATAATACCACTCATCATTGATGGCAAATGGGGCGACACCATTGGAGATGGGATGAGCGGGCAGGTTTTTGTAGTCAGCAGTCCAATGAGGATTCACAGACCACCACGCTTCGAAGTAACCACCGATCCAATTCAGAAATGCGTCTCCCGATGCGCCTTTGGGAACTTCAACTCCGTAATGAATGTTGACCATGCCCACGCCTTTTTCAGCCAGCTTGTTCAATTCTTCCAGATGCTCATTGTAAGGATGCCGACCACCACCATCACAGTAGATCACAATCGAATCTGCATCCTGCAGCACACTTGAGTCTTTCGGCCAGCCTTCGGTAACAACAGTTGTTTCTATACCTAAACCACTGTTGTTCAACGCATCCGCCAGCAGGATGCAGCCCGCGCGATGCTCATGCGCTCCATAGCCATGACTTTTTTTACCGGCGATCAGGACTACTTTTTTTTTAGCGCCTTCAGCAGCAGACGTCTTTTCCGCTTTTGGGAATTCTTTTAGTTTAATATCGCGGAACTGCACCACCATCGGCGGACCAGCATGTAATTGAAGTGCGATAATTCCATCAGCGCGTCGTTGTTCGACATCGTTATCAGTCACATCGACGGTGGTTACGCCATTGATTTTATGAACGAAATGATTTCCGCGGGCGATAATATGATAGTCGTTCCAGTCTTCTTTCTTGATCTTCTTCTGAATCTCATTTGTATCGCCGACAGAACCAACGACTTTTGGTTTGTGATTCTTTCCAATGACAGTCTTCTCTCCACGCAGACCGAGAATGCCGCGAAATCGTTCGCCGTAAAGAATTCCCGAAAATTTATCACCGGCTTCAAAGTCAGCCTGATATCCACCCACACGCCATTTGTCAGCACCGGGAGCTGAAAAACTGCGGTACTGGATTCCTGAATTACCACCGATAATTTTGTATTGCAGCTTCAATTCAAAATCGCCCGGCTTTCCTCCCTGCCAGATTATAAAGGTATTACCTTTGGTGGGATTTTCCTTGGTGGTTGTACCAGTGATGGCACCCTCTTTTACCGACCAGAAACGAGGATCTCCGTCCCAGTTTTTGAGTGTTTTCCCATCGAAGATCGATTTGAATCCATCATCACCTGCATTGATTTTTTGTGAATTCAAAAGCGAGCAGATACAGAATACAGATATGAGCAAAAACGTTTGAAAGTAGATCGAGTGCCGTAACGTCATTAGTACCTCCGGGAAGAATATCGAAATCGTTGAGAACTCTCTCACTCTGGCAGGCTAAGCTAAATAGCAGGTAAGCGGGTATGAGTATGTTCTACTATCTTAAACAGGCGCTGCCAGATTTTTCCAGCGTGAATACCAAGAATGCCTAATAGATAAGATTATTAAGTAATTCGTTTCATAAACGTGGCAGGCATGTTTTCAAGGATGTCACCCGAGCGTACTCGAAAGGGGACAAAAAAAAGGCGCTGTTTCCAGCGCCTGGTCTTTTTGACTTAAAGAAGACTTGCCCGTTCTATTGCAGAAAAACATCTGCCTCTTCGAGAAAATTGGGCTCGAGCGCCCGCATTTCCCCAACGGCATCAGCTAACGCAACGGGTACCACTTGTGTTCCCCGCAAGGCAACCATGTAGCCGAAGTGATGCTTCAAAGCCAGCCAGCCAGCATGCACACCACAGCGTGTTCCGAGCACTCGGTCGTAAGCACTGGGAGAACCACCTCGTTGCAGGTGTCCGAGTGTAACGTGCCTGGTTTCAAAACCTGTGCGTTCTTCGATCAGTTTGGAAACGGTTTCGCCGATGCCACCCAGCTTTTCATGACCGAAATCATCAATCTCACCATCCTGCGTGGTGACTCCCGCTTCTGCACTGAATTTGGCACCTTCACTGACAATCACAATGCCATACATTTTTCCGTTGGCGCGACGTTTTTTCAAAACATCAACCATACGTTCGACATCGATTTCGATTTCCGGAACCAGAGTGTAGTCGGCTGCGGTAGCCAGTCCGGAGAACAAAGCAATCCAGCCGGCATGTCGTCCCATTGTTTCCACAACCATGATCCGACGATGTGATTCTGCCGTCGTGCGTAAACGGTCAACGGCTTCCATCACCGTATTGATTGACGTATCGAAACCAAAAGTCACATCAGTTGAACTCAGGTCGTTATCAATTGTTTTCGGACAGCCAATGACTGGCAATTTATGATCACTCCAAAGTTTACTGGCAACGCCGAGTGTATCATCACCACCGATGGCGATAAGACAATCGAGACCGAGGTTCTCGATTGTGGCTCTTACTTTGGGAACATCTACCTCTGCATTTTTATATGGGTTTGTGCGAGAGGATCCTAGAATGGTTCCCCCTTTGAAGATGATGTCATCTGTATTTTCTGAATCGAGCTCGATGTAGTTTCCTTCAATGGCGCCACGCCAGCCTTCCAGCAAGCCATACACTTCGCCACCGGCATTGCAGATGACGCGAACGGCACCACGAATAACCGGATTCAAACCGGGACAATCACCACCGCCTGTTAAAATACCTACTCTCATTTTCCTACCTGTACCTGTTTCGTTAAAAGTAAAAACCTCATGTCGGAAGAGAGGTTTAAAAAATGTACCAGACAATCATTTGAAGTGAGCGAACCTTCGCCTATTGAACCGACTCGTTTTGCCGACACGGGACTCCTTTTAGAATCGCGAATGCGAAATATTCAGAGCCTGTTACAATACAAAACGATCTATTTTCATCTCGTTTTCATCGTTCGAATTTTGTTACCAGGTACGTTCGATAAATGTCGTATCGACTTTACCTTCAATAAATGCCGAATGATTAAAGATTTTTTTCGCCAGGGGAATTGTTGTTTTAATTCCTTCAATGACGAACTCGTCCAGGCAACGCCTCATACAAGCCAGAGACTCTTCTCGAGTCGGCCGATGCACAATCAGCTTGCCAATCAGAGAATCATAATATGGGCCTACTGTATAGCCCTCGTAAATGTGCGAATCAAACCGAACACCCAGTCCGGCGGGCACTCGTAATTTTGTGATTTTTCCGGGTGATCCACGAAAATCGTTTTCCGGATCTTCGGCATTGATACGTAATTCAATGGCTGAACCATTGCAGGGAATATTTTTTTGTTTGATGTCCAGCTTTTCGCCCGCAGCAACCTTGATCTGTTGTTGAATCAGATCGATTCCCGAGATCAGTTCACTGACGGGATGTTCGACCTGAATGCGGGCGTTGACTTCGATAAAATAAAACTGATTATCCGGGCCTACCAGAAACTCCACTGTACCGGCATTGGTATAACCGGCAGTTTCAATTAAACGACAGGCGGCTTTACAAATGTCTTCACGTACGGAGTGAGGTAAGTTGGGAGCCGGACTTTCTTCGACCAGCTTCTGGTGACGGCGTTGCAAGCTGCAGTCACGCTCCCAGATATGGACCACATTCCCATGATTGTCCGCCATGATCTGTACTTCGACATGTCTGGGATTCTCAATATATTTTTCGATATAGACGCCGCCGTTTTTGAAAGCCGCTTCGGCTTCCGCAGACGCCGCCTTCAAACCAGCTTTCAGGGAAATATCATTACGGGCAACCCGCATACCTTTCCCACCACCACCAGCGGTTGCTTTGATGAGAACCGGATACCCTATTTCCTTCGCCACTTTGAGCGCTTCGGATTCGCTGGTTACCAAGCCTTCGGTACCCGGTGATAAATGCACGTTGGCTGCTTTCGCGATTTCCCGCGCAGAGACTTTATCACCCAATTTTGCCATCGCTTCATGAGGAGGGCCGATAAATTCAATGTTACAACTGCGACAGACTTCAGCAAAGTGAGCATTTTCTGCAAGAAAACCATAACCGGGATGAATGGCCTGGACATTTCCAATTTCAGCGGCACTGATAATACGATTAATCATCAGATAACTGTCTGTTGCAGCAGCAGGACCGATACATATCGCTTGATCCGCTAACGAGAGGTAATGAGCACCCCGATCTGCTTCACTGAAAACCGCGACGGATTCAATACCCATTTCGCGACAGGCACGAATCACCCGTAATGCAATCTCGCCTCGGTTGGCTACCAGTATTCTTTGAAACATGTGTTCTGACTTGGTAAAAGGATCCGACATCTGAAATTCTGATCGCAATCGTTTTGAAAAATCGCATCGCGAACATTTTACGAAAACAGGCTTTATCCCTGACTGACTCTGAAGAGTGGTTGGCCAAATTCAACTGCTTCGCCATCCTTCACCAAAATCTCGGTTATCGTCCCGTTCAGTTCAGCAGGAATCTGATTAAATACTTTCATGGCTTCCACAATACAGACTATCGTGTCTGCACTGACCTTCGATCCCACACTGATAAAAGCGGGATCCTCGGGTGTGGGAGAGGCATAAAAAGTGCCTACCGTTGGGCTCTTGATCACAGGACCCGATTCGACAGCAGGAGCCGCTTCCTGTGAAGCAGCAGGAGGTGCTGCCGGGACAGGCGAGGGTGCCTGGGCTGGCGGCTGGTATGGCATGGAAGCCGGAACCATTGTCATCGTTTCCTGTGGACCGCGACGTAATTTCCAGGTTTCTTCACCACGCTTCAGGTTGACTTCAGTCAGCCCGTGTTTTTCCATCATCTCAATCAGAGTTTGTAGTTTTTCCAAATCGAAAGGTTCACCTTTCGGCACCTCGTTCTTTGCCATTGACCCACCTTATTTCATATTCTCAAACTGTATTCGTATTGCCTGTAGTCCCTCTGGTCCCGTGGGAACTCAACGCTTACTTTCGTCAGCAACATAATCCGGTATTAAATTCAAGCGATTTCAGACTTTTGATAAGAGGGTACAACACAAAAATCGCGCGCACGTTCTACCCTGACCGACTTATCAGGGAAGATTCTATGCCAAATCACCCAAGAAAACCAAGCGAAGTGGTCCGGATTCTCTAATAAAATCACGCACTCTCCGCGTATATTCGGCTTTTTCGGTACGAATCAACTCTTCTCTTAACCATGATATACAGATCTAGTGAATTTCAAAGGACTTAACTGGTCTAATACTGAAGCGATATAAATGGCTGTTATGGATGAAAAAATTGACAGTGATCTCTCACCAATTTGCCCGTATATAAGATGTATTCTCTCTATTTTCCTCAGCCGGGAGCCCTTGAACAGCAATATCGGAACAATCCCAAAACTTATTTGAAACCTGCAATCAAGACCTCAAGTCAGTTGACGGTCGACCGTCGACAGGATAGCTTGATGAGATGCAAAAAAATCTCTCCCTGAAAACAAAGACTGAGTTCCCACTCCGCAAAATCCAGAAGCAGTTAATCAGTGATGATGTCGAAAAACAGCTGCGCGAGGCAATCCTCTCGGGGGCACTCGCGCCAGGCGAATCGCTGGCTGAAGCACATGTGGGAGAGCAGCTGGGCGTCAGTCGTGCCTCCGTTCGACAGGCCAAATTTCATCTGGCCAGTGAAGGGCTTCTGGAATTTGATGATCGAGGTACTGCCATTGTTCGCAAGCTGACCTTAGCCGATGCACATGAGATCCTTGAGTTTCGACAAGCGCTCGAATTGGCTGCTGTGAGACTGGCCTGCACGCGTCTGACAGACGATGCGGTTGCCGCGATCGAAGCCAACATTCGCCAGACGGAACAGGAACGTGATTTACTGACGTTGACACATCTCGATATCGCCTTTCATGAAGAGATTATCCGTGCAGCCTGCAACTCTCGATTGATGTCGGCCTGGCACACTCTGCGACCACAGCTGGAGTTATGGCTTGCGGGAATGCATCGTCGGCATAGTGCCATCACCGCCCAAACGTGTGAGGTGACCGTCGATGGCCACCGGGCACTGCTTGCCACTTTACAGTCTGGTGACCCTGACCATGCGGAACAGGCCATGCGCCAGCATACCAGCGGACAGCAAGCTTACCTTTCGCTGACATCCAACGCGGAGAGCGATGTCGTAGCAGAAGGTAGGGAGAAAGGATGGTTACCATGCTGAATCAACGTGGTTTATCAATCACCCTACTCTGTACTGCCATCCTCGTGATGAGTGTGAAGACGGGCCTCGGAGCCGAGGTGCGGTTTAATGAGGATATTCGACCCATTTTAGCCGAACATTGCCTGCACTGTCATGGACCGGATGCGGAAAAGCGTCAAGCCGATCTACGACTGGATATTGAACGCGCCGCAAAGGAATCCGCAATTGTGTCGAAGAAGCCCGATGAAAGTGAGTTCTTTCGACGCATTACTTCAAACGACCCTGATCTCCGGATGCCTCCGGCTGACACGGGCAAATCACTCAGCGCCAAGCAAATTGCACTGGTAAGAAAGTGGATTCAAAATGGGGCCCCGTATCAAGGCCATTGGTCATTTGAGCCGATTCAAAAGCCGAAACGGCCCCCAGTCGGCAACAGCACGACGACAGACATTGATCGCTTTATTGTAGCAGCGCTGAATGAACGGGGATTAAAATTATCTCCCGCCATCAACAGGCAACAATTGATTCGCCGCGCATCGTTTGACCTGACCGGGCTGCCTCCGACCTGGGAGGAAGTCCTGACATTTGTGAATGATCAGTCGCCTCGGGCTTTTGAAAAAATTGTCGACCGATTACTCGACTCACCTCGCTACGGCGAGCGCTGGGGACGACACTGGCTGGATATCGCACGCTTCGCAGATACATATGGAGGCAGCGCGATTGGATTTAAAAAATTCCCCTTCTCATATACCTATCGCGACTATGTCATCCGAGCATTCAACGCAGATTTGCCTTATGACCGATTTGTGACAGAACAACTGGCTGCTGACCAGTTGGGACTGAAAAAAAATGACCCGGCTCTGGCAGCGATAGGGTTCCTGACAATCGGGATGCAGTTTCGGAATCCCCATGACATCATCGATGATCAAATCGACGTTGTGACGCGTGGGCTACTGGGCCTGACTGTCGCCTGCGCCCGCTGTCATGATCACAAATACGATGCCATTCCTACCGAAGATTATTATTCGCTGTATGCCACTCTGGGCAGTAGCCGATTAGAGAAACTACCCCCCATTCTTGGTCAACCACCTGAAACAAAGCCGTATCGCGACTATCAGAAACAGTTGTTGCGTCGGCAGATATCGTACAATGATATGGGTCGCGAACAAAGTGCCATCATGCGAGGTCGGCTGCGGATGCAGGTGGGTCTCTATCTACGGGAATTAGCCAAAGGGACTCCCGAACAGGACTTATCGGCTACTTTTCTCTCCTACCGCACCGATGACCTGCGCCCTCTCGTGTTGAATCGCTGGCGGAAATATCTTGCTGATTTACCTGCAAATGATCCTGTATTCGGACCCTGGATTCAGATATCGCGTCTGAAAGCAAAGGAGGGATTCCAAAAGCAATGCCAGACGTTGATTCAATCTCTCGTCAAAGAAAACGGCGACCCGAAAAAGCAAGCGGGTATGGAGAAGTTAACAGCAAGTGCGCCGCGCTGGAATCCTCGCGTTTTAGAGGCGATCTCAAAACATCAACCGGCTTCCCTGCTTGAACTCGCCGACGTGTATGGCAAACTCTTTGCGGATGTGCAACAGCAATGGTTAAAAGTTTTAATGGGAACATCGCTTGAAGCACGCATCGGTGCTCAAGTCATACCCGATGAAGATCCACGTCACCTGGATGCCAACAGTCCGATCAACCGGCAGTTACGACGGCACTTGTACGCTCCCAACACGCCGACGGCCATGTCAGAAGAAATGGCAACGACCCTGCTGAATCGCCCCATCAGAGATAATCTAAGAGGACGGGCCGGAGCCATTGATAACTTGAATCTGACGTCGCCCGGTTCGCCGCCCCGCGCAATGGCGCTGCGGGAGGATCCATTGGTAAACGAGTTTCACATCTTCCGTCGCGGAAATCCAATCGACCGGGGGAAGCCCGTTCAAGCCCGATTTTTGACAGCACTGTCAGCGCCAAACGCCAATCCCTTTCCTGTTGGTAAGCAGAGACTCGGGCTGGCGCAATCCATTGTTGATCCGTCAAATCCATTGACTCGACGCGTGATCGTGAACTGGGTCTGGCAACATCACTTCGGCGTCGCATTGGTCCGCACACCCGATGATTTTGGAACGCGCGGCCAGCCACCCACTCACCCGGAACTAGTGGATTATCTGGCTGCAACGTTTCTGGAAGATGGCTGGTCACTGAAAAAACTTCATCGACGAATCATGCTGACTCAAGTTTATCAACAAGCGGCCCTTGAACATGCTGAGTCTCGCATAAAAGACCCGGAAAACAAATTTCTGTGGAGAATGCCTCGGCGAAAAATTGAAATGGAAGCCATGCGGGATTCGATGTTAATGGTTTCCGGAGAACTCGATACAACAATGGGAGGCCGCCCCTTTGACCTGCTTGCCAAAACAGTAACGCCGCGTCGCAGTGTCTACGCGTTTGTAAATCGCGATATTGTATCCAGCCTCGCCAGTACATTTGACGGAGCGAATCCCAGTTCCTGTACTGCCCAGCGCCCCAATACCAATGTACCGCAACAGACACTGTTCGCCTTGAATTCCAGTTTCATTCAGGATCGTGCCGCTGCGCTGGTCTCTCATAAAGAAATAACTTCAGCAAAGACCGACGCAGAACGCGTCCGGTTGCTCTATCAGCGCACCTTCTCCCGATTTCCTGAACCACAGGAAGAGGAAATCGCATTACACTATATACAATCGCAGAGTGTGAAACCAAAAACCAACCCGTGGCAGCGTCTGGCACATGTCCTGCTTGCTGCAAACGAATTTGTATTTGTGGATTAAACCAATGTACGATTTACAGAGCTTTTCCCGGAGAACATTTCTTCAACGCAGCGGAATGGGGTTCGGTTCGCTGGCGCTGGCTCATCTGCTTGGCCAGGAGGGTCGCGCCGCCGGCAGTAATGCCGGAAACCATTTCGTGGGGAAAGCGAAACACGTCATTCACGTCTTCCTGAATGGCGGCATGTCACAAGTTGATACGTTCGACCCCAAGCCGGAACTTACAAAACGCGGGGGGCAGATGCTCCCATTTGATAACCTGAAGACCGAACGCAAAACCGGAGTCGCTCTTCCTTCGCCCTTCAAGTTCAAACAATTTGGAGAAAGTGGTACTCCTGTCAGTGAGATCTTTCCACATCTCTCGCAGTGTGTTGATGAGATGGCCGTCATCAGATCGATGCACGTTGAACTGCCCAATCATGAGATGTCGCTGATGCTGATGAATTCAGGAGATCAAAGGCTCGTACGCCCGAGCTTCGGTTCGTGGCTTACCTGGGGTATGGGTTCAGAGAATCAGAATTTGCCCGGGTTCATTGCACTTTGTCCTGGAGGGCTTCCCGTGGGTGGTGCAGGAAACTGGCGTTCTGCATTTCTGCCGGGTGTTTATCAGGGCACTCTCGTGGACACATCGAAAACAGACGTGAGGCAGTTGATCGAAAATGTCCACAATGATCGACTCACATCGAAAGAACAGAAATCTCAGTTTGATCTCTTACAGACCTTAAATGCCCGACATCTTTCGAATCACCCAGGCGAAACCGCTTTGGAAGCACGCATTCATTCTTTCGAACTCGCGTATCGCATGCAGACAGAAGCCATAGATGCTTTTGATATCCAACAGGAACCGAAACACATTCAGGAGCTCTATGGAGAGGGTCCACAAAACCGTCAGTTGTTAATGGCGCGACGACTTGTAGAGCGTGGCGTGCGCTTTGTGCAAACATGGCATGGTAATATGCAACCCTGGGATAGCCACTCGAATATCAAAGCAAGCCATCGCAAAGTGGCCAGCGAATGTGATCAGGGTCTGGCGGCCTTGATCATCGACCTCAAGCAACGTGGCCTGCTGGAGGAAACACTCATCCTCTGCACGGGGGAATTTGGCCGGACACCTGCGGTAGAAATGGGTACGAGTGGAACCGGTGCATCGCAAGGACGCGATCATAACCACTGGGGTTTTTCATTATGGATGGCCGGCGGTGGCATCAAAGGTGGCACCATCTACGGTGCGACAGACGAGTTTGGATTCCGAGCCGTCGAAGACCCTGTCTCTGTCCATGACCTGCACGCGACCATGTTACACCTGCTCGGTATGGACCATGAACGATTGACTTACCGTTTCGCTGGCCGTGACTATCGACTCACCGACGTTCATGGTAATGTGATAGATAAAATCATCGCGTGATCTCCGTCATTGTGTGATCTCTGTCATTGTGTCATTCCCGGTCTCCTTCTTCCTTACAATATATCTATATCTATCGAACAGAAAAAATCATGAGCATGCATAAAGTTCTCCTGTTAGCAGTCACCTGCATTTCGATGTTCTCCGTGTCAACAATCAGTCAGGCGGAGGTCCGTCTGCCGCGCATCTTTGGAAACCACATGGTCTTGCAACGCGATCAACCAATCCCCGTCTGGGGCTGGGCTGATCCGGGTGAAAATGTCTCCGTCGCGCTCGGCAGTACCAGCGTTTCTACCGTTGCCGATAAAGACGGTAAGTGGACAGTGAAACTGCCCGCTCAGAAGATCGGTAATCCGGTCACCTTGACGGCTAAGGGTAAGAATACAATCACTTTCACCGATGTGCTGATTGGCGAGGTCTGGCTTTGCTCGGGGCAGTCAAACATGGAATGGACGGTTGCCCGCTCCAATGATTTTGAGGCCGAAAAAGCAGCAGCCAATTATGCAAAGATTCGCCACATCAAAATTCCCAAAGTTCCGAACGGTTTCCCGCAAGATGATGTCAAAGCCGAGTGGACCACCTGTTCTCCAGATACAGTAGGCAACTACACGGCAGTGGGTTACTTTTTTGGTCGCAAGTTACACAAAGAACTCGATGTACCGATTGGGTTGATCAACTCTTCCTGGGGGGGAACCCGCATTGACCCCTGGACGCCCCCCGTTGGTTTTTCAAAAGAGCCTAAGCTTGCAGGCATCTTCAAACAGGTGCAATTGACCAACCCGGCGAATGCCGCTTATCAGTCAACACTGGCCGCTTATCTGAAAGCTCTCGAGGCATGGGTCGCGTCAGCAAAAACTTCACTGAAAGAGGAGACGGCGCTCAAGTCTCCACCAGCTTATCCCGCTGCGATCAAGCCTCTTACCAGCCCCGGCTCTCCTACAACTCTCTATAATGGTATGATTCATCCACTTGTGCCTTTCGCGATACGTGGCGCCATTTGGTATCAGGGTGAATCGAACCATAACGAGGGGATGCTCTACTACAACAAGATGAAGGCGCTGATCGGTGGCTGGCGTGAGGTCTGGAAGCAGGGCGAATTCCCTTTCCTCTATGTTCAGATCGCACCGTGGCAATACGGAAGCGAGTCGCCCGGCATTTTGCCTCTGTTGTGGGAGGCTCAAAATAAGTCGCTGGAAATCCCGAACACCGGGCAAGCAGTCATTCACGATATCGGCAACCTGAAAGATATCCATCCCAAAAACAAACAGGATGTCGGGGCGCGTCTGGCATTGATCGCGCTTGCAAAAACCTACGGAAAGAAAGAACTGGTCTATTCTGGTCCCGTATTCAAGTCGCTGAAAAAAGAAGGCGCCAAGTTGCGTGTGACCTTCGATCATGTCGGCAGCGGGCTCGTCTCTCGTGATGGCAAACCGCTCAACTGGTTTGAAATCATCGGCAAGGAAACCGACTTTGTACCAGCCCAGGCGGTCATTGATGGTGACTCGGTAATTCTTTCTTCGCCCAAAGTCAAAGAAGCAGTAGCAATGCGGTTCGCATGGCACAAACTGGCCGAACCGAATCTGGCTAATAAGGAAGGCTTGCCGGCAGCTCCCTTCCGCGCAGGTAAAGTTCCTGATCGCGACTGGTTGTCACTGAAAGTCGATGAAGCCAAACAGTACAAACTGATTTATGATCTCGATTTAAAAAACCTGGGGCAGAACATCAAGTACAACTACAACGCCAGTCCGAATTTCTCAAACCCCTTCGATCGGATCGCCTACTTTCTCGAGCTGCAAAAAACCGGCGGGGAAACACAGTACGTTTACGTTTCAATGGACGCCTTCACAGACGATGTCACCAGGATCGGCGTGCCAACACTCGGCAGCAAAGCCAAGTTCCAAAAGAAAGTCGACAATTTAAACGTGGTCTCCAATGTCGCGGGCATCAAAACAGGCAACGGTCTGACGGGCGGAAACATCGAGTTCTGGCCGCACAATTACGGTCCGGCAAATGCAAAGAATATTCCCAACGCCAGCGCCAGTCTCTGGGATTTCGGCGATGAACCCAGCGACCCCAGCAATGGCTATGGTTGTATGCAAGTCCACAATTACGAAGCAAAGCAGACCCTCTTTGCCATCAATCACTGGAACAGTGGTCCCACAGCAGACATCGGCATCGGCAACAGCACCGGAAAAGCACACGACTGGACTTTCGCATACAACGCATCACAGTACGAAACAAAACGATTACGCGTGTTGGTGCGGACGAAATAAAAACGCTTGCCCTGATTCAGAGTTTGATAGCACAGCGATAAACGAACAAGACTATGCAGGTGAATAACAGGTACTCAGCCCAAAACTCATTACCCAAAAAGGAAATGTCATGCGTTTTCTACTTTTGATATCTGCTGCCTTGCTGGCGTTTACTGGACAGAGTACCGCCGGGGAAAACAAGAGACTTTTCCCGATCGATGCATCGATCCCGGTTGTCAATTTGTTCCCAGCCGACAGCCTAAGGGAGTATTCGATCTATTCAAGAAATCGACGAGGTAATAAGGACCCAAATCAAGTATTCAAACTTAAGGACAGGTTCTTACGTGGCACTGGTAACGAAGTTCTGTTTTTAATGACTAAGCAGAAGTTTCGAAACTATCACTTGATTGCAGAATATAAATGGCTCAACAACAAGACTCCACGCGACAGTGGCATATTCGTGAATACGGTTGGGAAGGGACGCGGCTTAACTGCGCTGGAATGTAATCTCTTCGACCCCACCACAAAGGCTCGCGAGTTTTTGCTGTGGGGATCAGGGCCAAAACAAATAACCATCAATGGCAAGAAGCTGTTGAAAGGCGGTACTCCACCGGTAAACGGTACCAAAGCGAAGAAACCAATGGGACAATGGAATCGAGTTGAAATCATCTGTGATCGTGATCGCTTCTTTTTCAGTATCAACGGACGAACGATTGTCGTGGGAACGAACCCGGTCCCTCGCTCCGGGGCGATCATGTTTCAGCACAACAAGGGAGATATTCAGTTTGGGCGCGTTCAGCTCATTGACTACGATGCTCTCAACAACCGGGACGCGACAACTGCAAGAGCGTTACAGAAAAAATATTTCAACGATTGAACAAAAATGCACAGGCAAAATGAAAAAGAGCCGCTTAACACGGAACTTAACTGGATTCATTGCTGAGTGTCGTTTACGATTTCGTTATCGTACAATGCGGTTTCAGGGCT
This sequence comes from Planctomycetota bacterium, assembly GCA_022600195.1. Lineage (GTDB taxonomy): Bacteria > Planctomycetota > Planctomycetia > Planctomycetales > Planctomycetaceae > Gimesia. The sequence goes on along the minus strand of JAHZKX010000023.1, from coordinate 109,290 downwards.
GCTGGTTTAGCGTGTCGTGACGGCTCTGGTCACCCGACTACATTGTCTTCAATCAACCATTGATCCTAGTTTCAAAGGTGAGTTTTTTATGCGGTTCATGCTTGCTTTGTTCTTAATATCGCTGCTCTTCGAAAGGGATGTCACCGCGGGAGATCCCATTCGACTGCCAGTAACCAAAGACAACTCGATCGTCATGGTGAAGGGCGAGTGGGAGCTAAACGCCGGACAGCAAGGGCGAATTCGTATCAAAGGCAACCAGCATATGGTTGCGATGGCATTCGATACATCTGCCATCAAAGGGAAACGAATCAAATCCGCAACACTGGTTTGTGTGCAGGGAAAAGAATCGATTTCTGGTGTGACGCTTTCCACCATCGCCACGCCCTGGGATGAAACACGCTCAAACGGTCTGACCGCAGGCATCTCTGGCATCGATAATTGGGGATACAAGGGAGCCCGGTTCCCGGCAGTGTGCGGCGGTAATGGTTTTACGCTGGTACACCAGGCAAATTCAAAAATCCGCGATGGAAAATATCACTGGAATGTGCCCCCCGATATGATTCATGCGATGGTCATTGGTGTCGCTCATGGGCTGGCCCTTCATGAACACAGTGCAGACACACGACGCAACCCGACCATCTTTGCGCATGAGCAATCTGGGAAGAAACCCTATCTATTGGTGGAACTTGACGATCAGGTTCCGACAACTCCCAAGGCTCCGACAGGAATGCGGTTGACCGCCACAAACAGTCGCTCGGCCCAATTGACGCTGACATCACCCGCGCAAAACGGGTTTGCTTACGAAGTGACCGTCGATGGAAAGTTGCTCGGTCGACATAATATTCCGTTGATCAAGAATGGTCAGAAACAAACGATCCCTCTGCGAGACCTCCCTTCGTCGATCGCTGAAAATCAGACGTATGCAATCAAGGTCGTCACACTCAATCGTACGGGGCAGCGATCACAGCCTGCTGTGATTCGTAGCGTGATTTTGAAATCCGATTCCGTGGACAAACCTGTGGTGGCATTTGCACCAGCGCATTCGTCGCCCGTTACCGGATTGAGTGTGATTCCCGTCACGGACAAGTTCGATTCTTCAGGAAAGGCTGTTGGCAAACTACCGGCAGATTACCGGACACACAATGCGATCTTCAATGGCCGGCGCGTTCAGCTTACGGCCGCTGCGGGTGAAGTGGTCGGATTTCAATTGCTGCTGCGGGGCAAGGATGGCAAAAAAGTGTCCGTCAAAGTCCAACTGGACGAACCTGAGACGCGGATCGATTTGCATCAAGCCGTCTACGTTCCAGAAAAGGGCCGCTTAATTCCCGATCCACTCCTGCCGATGCCTGATTTCCTTTCACTCAAACCCGATTCTGATCATTCCATCGTTGCTGATATCTATATTCCCTTCGACGCTTCCCCAGGCTTCCGCCGAGGGAAGATCACAATTTCCGATGGACGTATCGTACCGCTGTTAGTCAAAGTTCTGCCTTTCGCGTTGCCTCGTCAAGCGACGTTCTTCTGCGAGATGAACAGCTACGGCTTACCCGATCACGTTAACCATTACTATGCCTTGCAACACATCGCTTACGACCATCGAGTCCACGCCAATATTTTGCATTACTCACACCATACAGCAGCACCAGGAGCGAGGAAGAGTAATTTTGACATGCGTCTTCGTTCCGGTCGTCGGATGGATAACAAACGCTACGATGGGATTCAACCGGGTTCCAAAGTCGGATACTGGGACGATTTTGTGAACGCTTTTGGACCGTACATTGATGGCTCACTTTTCAAAGATGGTCATCGTGGACCGATTTCTCCACCGGGTTTCTACCTGACGTTTCATGAAAGCTGGCCTTTAAATTGTCGGGCCTACTTCAATGGCAATCCGGACGCGTATCAAGCGTTTGCTGATCAGCCCTTGTATGCGCGGACGTATGTCAACATCCTGCAGGATTTCGCGCGACTGGCAAAATCCAAAGGATGGAAGCAGACCGGATTCCAGGTCTACTTCAACAATAAGGGATCTCTCAACGAGAAGACCAAAGCCCCGTGGATATTGGATGAACCATCAGGCTATTGGGATTATCGGGCGTTACAATTTTATGGAGAATTGACTGACCGTGGCCGTAATGTTGCACCAGGAGTTCAGATCAATTATCGCATCGATATTTCTCGCCCTGAATACTGCCGAGGCCAGTTGGATCGACTTGATGATCTCTGGGTTGTGTCTTCGTCGGCATTCCAGAATTATCGTCGGCTGGTTACAGACCGCATGCACCGTGATGACCTGACGGCGTGGGTTTACGGTACTTCGAATCACGTCAACGAGACGAATCGCAACATACAGGCCTGGGCACTGGATGCCTGGCAGGATGGAGCGACGGGCATTGTTCCCTGGCAGACGGTTAACAAATCGGGGAGTGCTTTGACCAAAGCGGACCAACTGGGATTGTTCATCTTCGACAAAAACGCTTCTGGCGAGACTGTCATCCGTCATTCAATGCGACTGAAGGCTTATCGCGATGCACAGCAGTTGATCGAGTATCTCAACTTGCTTCAGCAACAGCGAGGCTGGTCACAGGATCAAATGCGACGTTTCGTCAATCAATACGTGAATCTGAATGCTCAGGTCAACAAAACCGATGAAGCGGACGCAGGTACGACCGCCTATGGTCGGCTGTCCGCTTCGGGTCTTGAGACACTCAGGATGGCAGCCTCAAAACTGTTGGCTGCGCAGTAGAGCTTAGCGTCGAGGACTCCATTGAAATCATTTTTTGCGTTTCAGCTTAGGCAGCCGTCGTAACTTACAGATTGTTGAAAGTCCCGTAAGTGGGTTGAACCGGCGCGCGTTCTCTGTTTCCCTCTATGCGGAAGTCACTCCCATACAAACGGCACCTGTGTGACTCGATTGGCGCTCGAGATTGATAAAAACAGACTTTTTTTTCGCGAAGCTGTCCCATTTCGGCTGGCAGACCACTCTATAGTATTGGAGAAGGAATAAAAACAAGATTGTTTCGCATGGGCTAATTAAATGGTTCAAGGTTCTCAGATGCCATCAACAGAAGAACTTGTTTGCGCTGCTCGCCGAGGGGATAAATCGGCATTCGCTGAACTCGTCCGCCTCTACGAGCGGGGGGCTGTGATCACGTCTTATGCAGTGCTGCGAAACTATCACTCGGCTCAAGACGTCGCCCAGGAAGCCTTCTTGAGCGCCTTCTCCAAGCTTGGTCAACTACGCGAACCAGCGACATTCGGCTCCTGGCTCATGCAAATTGTCCATCGCCGGGCATTGCTGGCGCGAAAAGTCCCACGATACGAACAGATACACGCTGACATTCCCGACCCTTCGTCAGGGAGTCCTGCTCCCGATTGGCTCCGGGCATACGAGGATGTCGTGCAACAACTGGCACAGCTGTCCGAGAAGGATCGTACCTTGGTGATCTTGCGATATGTTGACGGTCGGTCCATCCAGGAGATCGCCGCCACAACCGGCCAATCAGTCGAAACGGTTCGGAAGCAGGTATACCGAGCCATGCAACGATTACGAACTCACATAACAGAGGAGGTATCCAAATGAAATCTCACGAAGAAGTCGAAGCCACATTGGAACAGTTGGGGAATGCCTGGCCTGAGAATGACTCTCTGGTGGAGCGTGTACTGCACGGCCTGGAGACCACTCCACCAGTACTTGCCACCAAGCAGCCTCGAACGCGATGGATGAAACGCGTCGCGGTCTGTGCGATGGCTTTTGTCGTGTTCGTCGTTCTGGCATTGCAGTTCAAGTCCGACAATTCTTTGCTCGCGCAGGCTCGGAATGCCATCCGCAACGCACGCACGTTTCAGTGTGTCATCACCACACCGGCAAAAGGGGACAAGCCGGCTCAAGTCCTTCGAGGGCAGTGGTACGAGCGAAACGTCGGATTTCGCGAGGTATCTCCAACCGATATTGTCGTCGGGAATTCCGAGGGCACATGGCGATACCAGAAACATAACCGCGTGGCGGTGAAGACCAGCGGGAATGAGGTCGGCCTTACGGTGAACAACCTTCTTAACGACAACAACGTTGGTCGTTTACTGAAGAACCAGGAGTACGAGCGGTATGAGGCCGGCGATCAAAACGTTAACGGCAAGCCGTGCAAGGCGTACCTGTTGATGCCAGCCAAGGCGCCGAACATTCAGGAATTCCGAGACAAGAAACGACGATTTGTCTGCTTGTTTGACGACAGTTCTCGAATTGTACAGATGGTTAATGAAATTCAAGTGGACGAAGCATGGACCGAAGAGTCACTCCTCACGATGAAGTACGACGAACCAATCGAGCGGACACTGTTTGAGCCTCGCTTTGGCAACGATGTGACTGTGGTGGATATCGATTCTGCATTCGATGAGTTTGTAAATTTGGATAAAGCCGTCCACCGCGAAGAACGCAAAGGATTGATCTACGCGATTCACCGTGTCGAGCGATTCGAGAACGGCGGCCTCTTTCTGATCTCCTCGGTTAGGGGAACGGACGCTACGCTGAAAAAGTACCCACTGGAGCAATCCCAGTTTAACAGGCATATTCGGGTCAAAGGTCCGGCTTACATCTACCAAGGCCCCTTGAAACGCGCATTCAGTACATACGATGTCGAGTTAGCGACAATGACTCATCTAGGAATTTGCGTCATCTGGCGGGCGATTATTCCTGTCAACCCGGAAGGGGGAGACATCTTCAATACCGGTTACGACCCGGCTACGAAGCGTAATTTCGCACTCCCACGAGGGCAGGTGAAATTCCCTGTGGGATTCAATCCTCAGGGAGAGTACGGCAAGGCGAATTTCCTGGATAAAAACGGCGTGACGCACTCTGAGTCATGGGATGTGATACTCGACGTCGAGAAGCCGGCCACGCTGCCGACGTTCGACACGATCATCCGCCAGGTCTATTCGGACGTCTCGGCCCTCGATGCGGTGTACTTCAAGTATCTCAATATGGGGTATCGCGGGTTAATGCCAGTCAGCTTGAGCGACCTGCACAAGATTTCGGTGGACGATTATCGTGCCGCAGTGATGGACGACGTTCGCTGGTGGAAAGAGGGATGCCCCCAAGACGATCCGCGGGTGCTGAAACTGAAGGGGAAATCGGTGCCGCCAAAGAAGTAAGACGATTTCGATTGTCTGATTCGTGGTTCGCATAGACCGTATCCAGCATATGTTCGACCGCTGATTCCGAGGTAACTTGGGCTCAGCGGTCACCGCGTTGGTGGTGCACAACTCGGTAATCTGGCCAGATGAGTGTAGGATGCAGCCGGGAGTGTCTTAAACCCATTGGGACCCTGAATTGCAATAAAATACAACAACGAGCACACGATTGATAATTTATTCTGCAGGCAGTTTCCATTGTTCGTTGAAGTAACCGGCTCGTAGAACATTCTCTTTGAGTGGCTTTGATTCTGTGTGGGATGGGTCGATTTGCAACACCGCCCAGTCGCCCCAGCGGGGGAAGAGCAGATAGTTGAGCTTCGCCAACTCTGCTTCTCGAAAGGTGTGGCCGCTGTTGAGTACGATGTAACGACCATTCGCACCAGAGAGCGGGTTCGGCACGATCAACGCGGGAACGTGATTGCCCGCGGGGTAATCTTTATTTCCAAACCGGAGCATTTTCTGTGACCATTTCAGAGGCAGGTGAGGCAAGACTTTCGCGATATAACTGTTACTTCCTGGATCGCCGAAGAGGATCAGGTTTCGGGTTCGAATATCTTCTTCCGTCACATCCGTGTCGTCTTTGATGGGAAGTTCGCCGCGAAAGTAGTGATGCCACTCATTGGCGAATCGCTTCAAGCTGGCTGTGGCATATTCATTCGCGGCAGCGTTCCACGGTTTTCCCGTACCACGTACACAAAGAAAGGGTGATGAAAACGCATCGTCAATCGGTCCCTGCAAGCCGGGGCGTTTGCCTGTGCTCGGTACTTTGTCGGCAATCGACCAGGTGTTGTCTCGACGTTCGACAATCAGTTTCCCGGATTTGCCTGCTGGCGAGAGTGAAAGTTCTGTGGTGTCGATGCGTAGTGTCTTCGGAATTTTTGGTAGATGCGACGTCTGAATTGCAAAACGTGTGATATTTTGGAGTTCATTGATTTCGATTCGATCATCATGTAACTGAGCAGAAATGATGGCCTTCGAATAGTGTTGTTCTAAACCAAGTACTTCCAGCCAATGGCAGCGATTGTATTTAAGAGTCCAGGTTACAAAACGCAGTTGTTGTGGTTGTCTGTTAAGCCCTTTTGCAACGTGTAAACCAATCCGCCGCATCTGCTCGGCGTGAGTGACCGGATCAATAACATGCCCCGTCCCCGGAGAGATGAGATTGACCATCGTCAGACCTTCCTGCTGCATGGCTTTCCCCATCAGCACATGTGCCTGGAAAAAGACATCTTTTTCGCCGATGCACGCGATGGCCGGAACAACGCCCGCGTTGGCGGCGTAGTCAATCGAATCGAGCATGTGCAGCCCCAGTTCCTGATGTGGCGGCAGTGGGCCTACTTTTACAAAGTTCTTCAGCGGCGTTTCCGAAAAATGATGCGTATCGACATAGCCACAGTACGGCCCGAGTGCAACAAAACGGTCTGGGTATTTTAAACCTAGGTGCCATGTGCCGGAAGCACCCATCGACATGCCACGCAGGACGATCCGGCGACGGTCGATGTTATAACGACGGCAGACATCTTCAATGGCCTCGAACACATCTGTCTCACCGGCCCAGCGGTAACAGTTCTCTACACGACCCAACGGATGCAGCTCGATATAGGACTTATCGGGAACGGATGACTGTTTCTCGTCGCCTTTATCGAATCGAGCGATAAACCGCAATTCACTCAGGCCAACAGGACGACTGCTACCGTGTAAAACCACGTCGAGCCGGATCGGCTGTGAGGAATCGTAGCTTTCAGGCACAATCAAACCATAAGGCTGCACCGAGTTGTCCACCACAGAAACGTAGCCTAACGCCAGCTTTCCCTTGCGCGTACTCCATGGTTTTTTGTTTTTGGTTAATGCATCGATGCGCTGTTTCCCGCGTACCATTGCCTTTTTCATTAAAACGACCTCTCGCGGCGAAAACTTTTGGTCGTACTGCAGAGCCCACTCTAAACCCTTAGCGAAAATAGTGGCATCCGCAATTTCACTCGGCGATTGATCACGTAATGTCTCCAGCGATTCTTGCAGCGTCCGTAATCCCTGATCGAAGGTCTGGCGTTGTTCGGTCGTCAGTGGCTGAGGGTTCTGGCCGAAACTCAGCGCGCCTGGACATGTGCAAAAAATAAGTGTCAGAAGAATACTCAAAAAACGGCATTGCCGCGCCATAACAGTCTCCGATCATTTGCGAAATATTTTTCCACATTCAGATGTTGAACCTGGTCGGTGATTCAACTGAAATCACTTTTTGCGTTTCAGCTTTTGGAACCGTCGTCCGCCGATTTCAGCGATGTAGAGATTACCGGCTGAATCGGCTGCCAGCATGTGCGGTAGATTGAATTCCCCCGGCCCTGCGCCTTTACGTCCCCATGAGCCGATGACCTTGCCCGAGGAATTGAGTTGTAAAACCTTGTTCGCACGACCATCTGCCACAAAGAGTGTTCCCTTGGAATCCAGTTCCATTCCATAGGGTGCGAAGCCGGGCCAGACTTCTAACAATTTTCCTTCAGTGTCGAAAATCTGCACGCGGTCATTCTCCCGGTCACCTACAAGCACGCGACCTTTGGCATCAATGACGATTGAATGCGGTAGATCAAATTCGCCCCGCCCTTTTCCCGGCTGTCCCCATTTGTTCAGAAATCTACCGTTGGCTGCAAACTTCATCACACGGCTGTTGCCATATCCATCCGCAACATAAATTTCTCCCTGGGTTCCAAAGGCAATATCGGTCGGCTGGTCGAATTGGTCATTGTCGGTACCAGGCTTGCCCGATTGTCCCAGGGCAAGCAGCAATTTACCCTGTGGACTGAATTTGAACACCATGTGATTGCCGATGTCGGTGACCCAGATATGGTCGTGCTTATCGACTCGCAAGCCGTGTGCTTTGCCGATTAAATTGTCGCCCCACGAGCGGACGAACTTACCGCTACGGTCAAAACAAAGAATCGGTTGCTTGCCCCGATGGAACAGATACATCTGGCCTTTGCTGTCAAAATCAACGGCCGAACATGGGCCGAGGACCAGACCTTCCGGTAGTTTGATTGAATTCTCGGCAGGTTCAAAGTCGATGGCGTCACCCGCATGGGAAACCTCAACCGCAAGCAGCAAACTTATGATCATGATTACAACTACCAGATGAGTACGGTGCAGATTCATATGCTTATTTCCTGTTGGGCGATTACCACTTCCGATTCAACTTTGATTCATTCAGTGTATACCGCATTCATCTGACTGTCGAGACCGTGGCCTGTTTCAGACAGGTTATGTAACGGGCAGACATATTTGGAGAAATACATTAATTCTATTGCCATGAAACGTGCCAACCAGGTTCCTGAACCGCTGATAACTGATTTGCGGATTGGCTGTTAAATTAACTGCAAGAACCCAACATTTTCGGATGTCGGGCCTGGATGTAGTTGAACATTGTGAATACTTTCCTTATTTTCAAATGTCATGTCTATAGTATAGATCGGTGAAATACACCTCTCCGTTTTGTTTCTTCGTCAGTAATCCTGTCCGCCCTACTCTTTTTCATCTGGACTTAAACATGTTGAAATCTGTGATGAGAACAATACTTTTTTTGTTGCTCATGGTGAGCTACGGAATTGTGGCAGCACAATCGGAAAAAAGTAAGCTTGTCCCTGACGGCGAGAATGCCTCCCAGAGGCGACACGTTGTGCTGGAGGGTCAGTCAAACTTCCGCGACATTGGAGGATATAAGACATCCAGTGACAAAACGGTCAAGTGGGGTCAGGTTTACCGCTCTGGGGAACTGCCACGCTTAACTGATAAAGATGTTTCGAAGTTGAAAGCCCTCGGTGTTAAGAAAGTCGTCAACTTTTTGACCGAAGAAGAAACAAAGAATCGAGGCAAGGACCGACTACCGTGTGGCGTCAGTATTATCTCGCAGCCGATTGAGTCAGATGATGGCCTGGTTCGTATCGTCAGTCAGGCGCGGAAGAATGCTGATTTCTCTAAAGTACCCGCGGATTTAAACCCGCAATTTCACAGCATCCTTGTCAACGATGCAAAGAAGCAGTATGCAGCACTTCTGAAAGAAATCGCAAAAGCCGATGGGCAGCCTGTTGTATTTCACTGCTCACACGGCGTTCACCGTACTGGCACGGCGACGGCCATTCTCCTGTGGACGTTGGATGTGCCATGGCAAACGATACGTGAGGACTATCTGCTGTCCAACAAATGCCGCAAAACTGAAATCGAGAAAAGACTCGCTCAGCTCCGTCAACAAGCAGCAAGGTATCAGAAGATACCACCAGAGAAAGTTGATATGACGAATATCAATGCGTTCTACATCCTCAAGGGTAACTACATCGATGCAACCCGCGATGAGATTCTTAAACAATATGGTTCTATTGATCGTTACCTGATCAAAGGCCTTGGCTTAAAGAAGAGTGAAATCCAAGCACTGCGCGATAATCTGCTTGAGTAGCACCAACGGTCTTAAATCAATTACTATTCGGAATTTTTACCCAAAGATTGAGATGGAATTGATTCGCTGTCGGGAATAAGGCCGGATCAACCAGATCGGATAATTGTTTCCATGATCCAGACTCGGGCTTTTGTACGTATCCGTACCCAAGTAAGGACTGCCATTCCGAATTGTTCTGGGCGATCGAATAACCATTGATGTCTTGATAGTAATCGTAGTGTGGGTGCTCAGTGGGAAACTGAAAATCGACACTCTCTTTTTTCACAAAATAATAAGGGTCCGTCGTGATAATCTGCTGTCCGGTCTCACTGTGTTTTATCAGAAATATCGGCCTGGATTCGCTAACCGGACGGGACAGGACTTCGAAGCAGGCCGACGATCGCTGGGGCTTGTCATGAACCTGCACACTTCCGTCCTGAATCAAAACAGATCGCAGTGAAGTCGACTTGGCATCAAACTGGAGTAAGCCATAATCAACCTGATTGACAAGCGAATGGGCCTGTTTCATTACTTTGGATTTCGCGCCTACAACAAGAAAACTGCGATACCAGATGGTTGTCTGCGGCGCGATTCGCAGTTTTGGAATCACCTCGCAAACATCATAATTTCGAAAGCTGTTGGCTGGCATGGTCCGCCAGTCTTTCCAGCCCCTGCTGTAAGCCGGGGCATTCGCTCGCCAGTCTCGATACAACGATTGATTGAACTGACAATACGGCTTGCCGGCGGCTTTCCGGGCACGTTCCGCTTCCAGGTGGCGGTCCGTTCCATACACGAGAGCCAGACTGGGGCTATCGTCGGCCTCAGATGCACACGACAGATTCCAGCCGCCTGTCTTGCGCACAGGTACCACTCCACCGGAATTCAAGATATCTTTTCGTTCTACTAACTTACCCTCGGGAGAACTGACATACCGCAAAGGCAAACTGGTCATTCGCGTTCCGCCCCACGGTGCATTCAGGTGATCGAACACAATATCATCTCGCACGCTAAAATTATGGATCACCCAGGTCATTTCGATAATTCCCTCGCCGACGTCACGAACCTGAGTGTAGTAAAGCAATGGGGAACGATGAACCGTTTTGATCTGCGGCACGAGTCCCCAGTTCAGCATCCGGCAGGAACGATTCGCTCTATCAACCTCTGATGCCAGCAGAGGGCAATAGAGCGAATCGATCTCAGAATCACCGGGGATGTACGCCCCCGAATTATGAATAAAAAAACTGTTTTTGTATTCAGAGTCCTTCATGCGAGCGACGGTCTCTTCTGGAAGATCGCCCGCTTTCTGTGACGCTTCGACACCATTATATTGAGTTGCGACAGCGACGAACTGCCACACTTCATCATTGAATGGAGAAATGTGACTGTTTGCGGCGCGCCAGGAAGGCGGTACACTTTCGCCAAAGGAACCTTGCAGTGAATAGATCTGCCCCCCTTTTCCCATTCGCAGTTTGAATGAATTATCAGCATCTTGCTGATGAGCCATCGCCAAATGAAACACCTGTTTTTCATCCAGTCGCGGATCCCATAAGCTGCCGCTGGGAGTGTATCGCGACGAGAAAACGGTTTTGCCTTGCCTGTCAGCAGGTGTCTCCGCGACTGATCCGGGAAAAATATCAAGCAGGCTCGATTGCGTGTCTTTATCGGAAGCATCTGGCAATTGCCAGCGCAGGTCGCGGAACTCGGGGTTGGTACCACGCCAGTTCTTTCCCACAATGCGCGCCTTTTTTTTACTGCCACGATTTGGTCGTAATCGCTCTGCCGGGCTGAGCTTCAGTTGCTTGATCTTTTGCCAGCCTGGCAATGACGCGCCTTCGAGATTGTGAAAATCCTGAGGAGACAGCACGACCTCCTGCCATTGTTTTCCACCGCTGATTTTTACCTCGGCAGCGTAGCCATCAATCAGAACCACCAGTTGATTCGCCTCCGCTGCGCGGACCTTCATTGCGAGCTTCGCCTGCGCGGGTGCCTTCCATAAATCATCGTTGATTTTGTGTGTCGTGCGTGCCCATTCAGAGGGTTTGTAGGTAAACCATTCTTTTTCCCAATCGCCTTTGAAATCCTCAACCATCAAAGAAGGCTTCAGAGTCGCGCGAACCTTTGCCGACTTGAGTTCATCAGAGGTTACCATCTGCAACAGGGAGGACAAGTTGAAGGTCTCAGCCGTGTAGGCTCCGTAGTAATAACCCGCACCCGTTACAGGGCTGTCCAACTGATATCGGACATTGGCATAGATCCAGAGTGGTTTATCAATGGAGTGCACTGGCAGTCGGGCGGTCCAGCGTCCCTCCGATTCGGTAGGCGCGGCATGATGCCAGAAACGATGCATCGTTATTTCACGATCAAAACGTGTCTCACCAGCCTTACCTTGCTGCGTGTAAAAGATGTCAACTGCGACAATCTTTTTAGAGGGATCTGGCTGCACAGTCACCAGAGGCACCCCATCTGCGGTATCAAGTTTCAGTTCCGTTTCGGGAGTCTTTGGGAATTCAAAAGAGTTCTTTAAATGCCGGTCAAACCAAAGCAGCGTGGCGACTTCGTATTCCGCGGTGTCCTGATGATTATGATGAGGCGAACAGGTGACGCGCCACTCCTGGCTGGAAATCTCATTTACTGCTGCAGGTAAATCGCCAATACGGCCATGAAAATCATTGGCAGGACTCAGGAAAACAATCGGACAAGAGATTTTTTTCAGACTCACATCATCGCCTATCGTCGATCGAAATAGCGGGCTGTCGTTATCGCGATCACTGATCCCGCCGCAGGAGGGGGCGGCCGCTTTCACACGCGGGTCAACCGATGTCATGACCGTCAACTTGCCCCCCATCGAATGTCCGTAGACACCCAGTCTGTCCGGATCGACTTCTGGTTGCTGTTCCAGGAACGTCAGTGCCCGCCGCGCTGCGAGCGCACAAAGAAACCAGCCACTGTTGCGTGGTGATTCCACAGTATCAAGAGTCCATGCAGCCGATTTTGCGCTGGGAAACTGATTTCCCGGATTTCTACCGGGAGCGTGATATCCATCCAAGGCGCCCCAGTCGGTGGTAATTTTATACGCGGGATCATCGGTCTTGCCGTCCCAGAACAGCTTCACCTCCGCCGGTGAAACCCGATAGTCGGGCGCACTGATCCGACCTGCCCAGGCGATGGAAACCGTTGCATAACCCCGTTTGGCATTCAGTAGACAGGCTTTGTAGTCGGCGTATTGACCGCCGCCGTGAATCTGAACGAGCCCGGGCAATCGCTTGTTTGTACCAATAATATTCTTTGGAAAACCATAGACGGCTGCGAGAGTCGCTTTCTTGCCTTTGAACACTCCAATGCGGAAACGCACGATTCTTAATACGACGCCCTCTTCTTCCCATTCCTTGAGTATTTCCACTTCCAGTGGTTCTGCGCGGGGATCGAAGCCAGCCCACATCTGCTCAAAGTTTTGGGGTGCGTGGCCTTCCTGTAATGGGGGCAACGTTTCAGCATCTGCGCCGAAAACAACCGAACAGCCCAATAACGTGAATACCGAAAGCAATTTTATAAACTTCATTTTCCCAACTTTCCCGACAACGGCATTTTGAATCAAGAATTCAAATCTGATCTGTAATTATAAATTCTGCTACATTTGTAACGTGTCATTTCTCTTCTGTTGTCAAAAATTTACAACATCGCAGACTCAAACTCTTTGGGTACGCTTGTGAGAACTTCGTGGCCGTCTCGGGTCACGAGTATATCATCTTCTATTCTGACGCCGCCCCAATCCGAAAGATAGATGCCTGGTTCGACTGTGATAATCATGCCTGGTTTTAGTTCCGTGGTGGAATTGCCTCCCAACCGGGGACCTTCGTGAATATCGAGGCCGATCCCATGCCCTAAACCATGCGTAAAATATTTACCAAAGCCGGCCTGGTCGATGACTTTTCGAGCGACCTGATCTACTTTTTTACAAGTGGCTCCCGGTCGAATGGCCTCGATGGCAGCACACTGTGCTTTCAACACTGTGTTGTAAATTTTTTCCAGCTTGCTTGTCGGTCGCCCATGGACGATCATGCGCGTCAAATCACTTCGATAGCCTTTTTGTGTCATTGCACCCCAGTCAACCAGTAAGAAGGGAGATTCTCCAATTCGTTTCTCAGAAGGCATCGCGTGCGGCAGGGCAGCTCGTTCACCTGCCGCGACGATGGGATCAAAGGCTGCCTGCCGGGCACCAAACCGGCGCATCGCGTGTTCTAATTCGTGGGCTGCCTGTAACTCCGTCATTTCTTCAGTCAATAGGGCACGTAACACACCATAGCCTTTTTGTGCCTGTTGAACTGCTTTACGGGTTTCCTCGATTTCGGAAGCATCTTTTACCATCCGTAAATCTTCTACCAGATTGGAAAGGGGGTTCCACTGAAGAGCAGGTGTGAGGCCATGTAATGATTCCAACAGCTCGCAGGTTATAATATGACTTTCAAAGCCCACCGATCCAAGATCTGTTTTTTTCAATACCTTTTCCAGAGCGGCTGTCATCGACTCGGTTGATTTGCGAATGTAAACATCCAGACCAGGACACTGCTCTTCGATTTGAATCGTATAGCGAGTATCACTGGTCAAAACGGTTTGATCCTTGCCGATTAATAAATAGCTGGAATCGCCATAGAAGCCGGTAAGATAGGTGACATTCGTCTCACTGGTGACCAGCAGAGCTTCTGCTCCTGACCGTTTCAGAAGTGAGATTAATTTCTTTTGTCTGGCAGCGAAATAGTCTTTACTCATATTTATCCTTTGATCGTATATAAGTGGTAGTCTTACTTTTCAGGGGCTGATTAAGAGTCAACCATGATAATACCTTCAATGTGACCACAACCGATCTTAAGTCTTTTACAGATTTTTTGCGAAGAAAAAAACCGATGTTATTCTTTCTTCTAACAAGTTGCTATCATTTTGTCATTCGGACACTTTAGAACGCGTACATGTACTACTCATTTACTATTCTGAATATTGAATTTCATGGAACAAACATCAACTGAACTCATCTTCAAAATACAGGATATGGATTGTGTCGAAGAAGTCTCCATTCTGAAACGTGAGCTCTCTTCTTTGGTTGGTGGCGAAGAACGTCTGTTTTTTGACATCCTGAATCGAAGAATGACTGTAAAACCGTTATCAATGGATGTGACTTCAACAGTGATCATTCAGGCCATCAATCAGACGGGCATGCGCGCCGAACTCTGGGATGCAGAAAAAAAAGATTCGACGCCCGCGACATTCTGGTCTCGACAAGGCAGAACCCTGCTGACCAGTTTGAGTGGCCTCATGCTGTGTTCTGCTTTTTTGACACATGTTTTTTTAACGGGCAGCATCAGTGCCGCGCTGGGTGCGGAAGAAGCGATCGACGGCGTTATGCCTTTTCCTGTCCGATTGCAATATCTGGGAGCCATCCTGACGGGGATCTGGTTTGTACTTCCCAAAGCCTGGTTTGCATTGAAGCGATTGCGCCCGGACATGAATCTGTTGATGTGCATCGCTGTGATCGGGGCGCTCTTTATTGATGAGTGGTTCGAAGCGGCGGCTGTCGCGTTTCTGTTTGCCTTCTCACAGTTACTGGAAGCGTGGAGTGTGGGACGCGCGCGTAAAGCTGTCGCTGCGCTGATGGACCTGTCGTCTCCGATTGCCCGCATTCGGGATGCTGAGGGAAATGAAACAACGGTCGCCCCGGAGTCGGTAGAGATCGGGACTCTCTTTCTGATTCGACCCGGCGAAAAAATTCCGCTGGACGGTCGCGTGATCACCGGAGAGAGTGAAGTCAATCAGGCGCCGATTACGGGGGAATCGATGCCGGTTGCGAAAGAGGCAGATGATGAAATTTTCGCAGGCACGATTAACGGTGATGGTCTGCTGGAAGCGAAGTGTACCAAACTGGCGGAAAATACGATCCTCGCACAAATCATTCGCATGGTAGGAGAAGCACAGACGCGTCGGGCGCCCTCTGAACTCTGGGTCGAGAAATTCGCGAAAATCTATACGCCGATTGTGATGGCCATCGCCTTGCTGATTCTGATTTCGCTCCCGACTCTCTTACAGATCACCTGGCACGATTCACTTTATCGCGCGCTGGTTCTGCTGGTGATTGCCTGCCCTTGTGCGCTGGTGATTTCCACGCCTGTGAGCATTGTTGCTTCTCTGACGGCGGCAGCCCGAAATGGCGTGTTGATCAAAGGGGGCGTGTTTGTCGAAATTCCAGCCAGACTGAGAGCGCTGGCTTTGGACAAAACGGGAACCCTGACCCGCGGAAAACCAGTTGTGACAAAATGCGTTCCGCTGAATGGTCACACCGAAACAGAATTGCTGGAACGCGCAGCGGCACTGGAAGCGCATAGCAATCACCCCTTGGCGCTGGCGATCCTCGATGCGGCTGCAGAAAGAAACATTGAGTATCAACCAGCAGACTCTTACCAGATCATTCAGGGCAAAGGCGCAACCGCTCTGATTAGTGGCCGCGAGTTCTGGTTGGGTTCTCATCGCTATCTGGAAGAGCGAAATGAAGAAACTGCCGAGGTGCATCAGCAGCTGGAGGAACTTTCGAACGCCGGGCAATCTGTGGTCGTGATCGGAAACGAATCGCATGTCTGCGGATTTATCGCGTTGGCAGATCGTGTTCGCGAGACCTCGGCAGATGTAATCAACCAGTTGCATCAGAGCGGCATTGAACGCGTTGCCATGTTAACCGGCGATAATAGTGGCACGGCGCAGGCGGTCGCAGATGAAGTGGGCATCGATAAAGTCTTTTCCGAATTACTGCCGGAAGATAAAGTCACCGCGATCGAATCGCTGGTCAATGAATTTCAGCATGTGGCCATGGTCGGTGATGGAGTCAATGATGCGCCCGCCATGAGCCGTTCCAGCCTGGGAATAGCGATGGGCGCTGCCGGCAGTGATGTTGCCATCGAATCGGCGGACATCGCCTTGATGACTGATGATCTGACCAAAATCCCTTGGCTGATTGGGCACTCGCATCGCACGCTGAAAATCATCCGGCAGAACATTATCTTTGCACTCAGTATCAAGGTGTTGTTTGTAGTGCTGATGGTTCTAAATCATGCTTCCTTATGGGCGGCGATTGCCGCTGACATGGGTGCTTCGCTGCTGGTGATTTTCAACGGCCTGCGATTACTGCAAACGCAATCGACGGCAAAGCAGGAAGACTCCTGACCCGATCTAAATAGACCAGGACTCATTGAAATGACTCTTTGTTTAAATGACCGGGCAATTCGCGTTACCCGGTCATTGAAATGTTGCCGGTTTTAAATCGCCTCGGCAGTAGAGAGGGTGCTTGGGGTGTCCGTGCTTGGTGATTTCTAAACAGTGCATTCTACCCTGCATTTCTTCCAGCATCTCCACGACTTCACGGCCTTGATTCTGATAGCCTCCATGTGTCCCCCAGGCACAGACGATGAAGTCGGATTCCGAGGCTGCTTTATAAATGTACTTCATATTCTGTTTACCGACGGGATCCTCCTGTGCCTTCATCTCCTTGGGGTCAGTCGCTCGGTAACCAAAAATGTTCGTCACGATGAGTGCCCCGTAACCCCACCTCTGAGCGTACTTACAACAGCGCGCCACAGTGGGGTCGTTCTTCTCTGCATCCGCCGTTGATGGGTTCAGCATGATAAAGTTGCAAACGCCCGGTTTTGAATGGGGACGTTTTGAATTGAGAAAATTCCGCGTGAGAATATAGCGGTATTTTTCACACTTTGAAAAGAGAGCCGTGTCTTTGTTGATGTTGATTTTTCTTAACATTTAATCTGGCTGATTCCTGCTCGCTGCGCACCGCCCGAATTGCATTCGGGCCCACCCGTGGTGTGATGAAGCCAAGGGGATGCTGGTGCTTATGATTTCTTTTCTCGTTACACTCGTTACCGTGTGTAATCGCTGCGACTTTCAAAGACCTCTCCTGGAATTTCCACTCCCGTAATCGCTTTGAAAATCTGATTGAGTTGTTTGCGGTAAATTTCGTCGACGCAAACCACTTCACAGCCCCTGCTTTCTGCTTCCCGCATGAGCTCGGTCTCTTCGGGAAGCTGGCTGACATCCATCACAGTCATACTCTCGCGAAGATACGCGGCGTTCAACTGCGTCTTACCACTCCCCAGTACTAATTCCGGATCCGTCTGCACCACGATATCAGTCAGAGTATCATACAAGTTGGCAAACGGAACATAACGCACATCAAATGTACGGGCAATTCCCTGTGCGGCCTTGTCATTATCAGAGGTCACACTTACAACGCCTCCCTGTTGTGAGAGACTGTAAACAATGGCTTTCGTCAAACCACTTTTCCCCACAACAAGAATATTTTTGCGTTGGAACACATTCTTCGCACCCGGTGTTTTCTTTTCGAAGCTTGCTTCCAGACTCTTGACGGCACTTCGTCTGACCGTGTCGTATGCATGCCAGCCATCGGGTTGATTTAACTGCAGATCGCCATAACCGGTCTTTTCAGAAGACTCTTCCAGATGTTCTGCCAGCGGTAAAATAAATTCCCCCATACGCGGGCTCACTACCAGCGAACGGATTTTTAAAATCCCCAGCATTTTATGAATCTGTTTGAAGTCATTGATTACCAATGGCAGACAGATGTAATCCAGGCCTAACTTCTCTGAGGCTTTATTGAAAACCTCGATGGTACGTCGTTCAGCCACTCCCAATCCGGCGACACCAATAAATTTCGTTTTCGAAGAAATTTTCTGAAAACCGAATACCTCGTCCAACTCGGATACCGTCGGTTGACCATCAAAAGCTTCCATTCCTTTTTCGAGCGCGGCATAGGTCCAGGGCGAACCATACTTCACTCCCAGCAGGGAAAACGTGATGCCAGCCGGTCCCAGTCCCAGGCCCACTACCGGGATCTCCCGTTTCTGACTGATGGCAGCCAGCAAAGGCCAGGCTGTTTGCAATGTGGGAGTTGGCCAGGTGAATTTAATGATATCTGCCTTGGCGTCTGCCATTTCATCGAAGATATCATCCACTTCGTTCAGGGGTCTTTTCAAACTTGTATAGCTGATGACCCGTTTTGTTTTTCCGAATCGCGGAACCTGCTTCGCAGTTTCCAGATCGAGTTCGATATAGGCCGGTTCTGCGATAATCGCCTGGCGTAACAGATTGATGCGTTCGGTTTCGGTCCCTTTAAACTGGCCTCCCTCTTCAGGTCGACGACAGGAGACGAGAATAGGTACATCAAAACCGGAAATCAAATCTCCGATATCAGGAGTCTTAATCAGGCGATCCAGGCAGAGTTCAACCATATCGGATTGTGCTGCTGCGTTGAGAATGTCCACCTTAGCAAAATTACGGGATTCGGGAGTCACTGAGATACATATCATGATGCCACACAATCAATCAGAAATGAGAGGAGAAATAATCAGTTCACTGGGACAGCATCCCAAATTGAGATACTTCTGAGAGACCATTTATTATGTCAGATCATTTTATTATTGAAAGTGTGAATACAAGTCTGAGGCAAATTTCTTGGCTCTGTTGCTGTATCGTGTGCTCATTCACCAAAAATGCCTCCGCAATGTAATGTTGAGGAGACACTTCTGATTATCGAATTACTAATAAACCTCAACTGATCTTGTCATCAGAATCAGACAAGGGTTCCAGATTTTTACTTTCTGATAGAGAACGCGGGCACCCGCGGTGGCTGTTTGGCAGTAGCTGGAACTGACTTTTGAACAGCATTTTCACATTTGCCTGAAGTGCAAGAACCACATTGACATTCGACAGTCCATTTATAACCACATTTTTCGCACGTGTATTCCTGCTTTTTCAGGACGCGAACTGTTTTAATTTTACCGCATTTTAACTCGCAGCACTTCTGCCACGGAAAACGCACGGGAGGGATACAGATCTCCTTGCACTCGACATTGAAGCAATGTTTTTTGACTTTTAAAGTTTCCACATGCAGCCGACAGGTTTTGCATCCCTGTGATTCACAACAGGAGGTTCCACAGGCTGCCTTGGTTTTGTTACAACAGGGCGCTTGGGAGTTTGCAAAGTTCTGTTGCACTCCGATGCCTGTGGCTGTGATCGCCAGCAAAACGATTCCAAAATATTTCATCATATCATTTCCTGAGAATTTTTTTTATTTGAATAAAATCAACGACGTGCATCCGATGTCGGTTTTCTATTAGAAGTCGGTCGAGAATCTGACACCAAAGATGTCCGATTTACCGCCAGAGTAACCATCGATGGGACCACGGTCGTCAATTTCGGCATGCACATAATTAAATTGCATACGTGCATGGGAATTCCACCACCAGACCAAACCCAAAGTCCAGTTTCGTTCATCACCACCACGGATATCTCCATCCGTCAAATTGAGGTAAGAATAGCGGGCGGCAACCTGCCAGGCTCCCCAACCACTGGCGGTATCATCATCACAGGTATTCACCCAGAAGAAGTTTTCCAGGGGCTTCACTCGTGCAATGGTGCCTGTTCTTCGGTTAATAGGCTGGTACTCGCCTGTCAGAAAGTATCCCGCTTGCACATAGGCACCATCAAAAGTCAGATCAGGTCCATCGCCACCACGGCCGACTTTGGTAACTTGATATTCACTGACGACGGAGAATGACCCTACGTTCAACATGGCTTCAAAACCAAGTGTGTTAAACCAGTCTGCTCCGGCAATAGCACCGGTGTCCAGCCAACGGATACTGCCAGAACGCGCTTCGGGACGTGTACGGAAGCGGGCATCATTCCTGTTCGTGGCAGTCGCGGTGACATCACCATCCGGCTTGGCCCACATGTCGGCTATCCCCAGGTGCAGGTAACCCCGTCCGCCAGAGGTTTCATCGTACCAGGGAGTCCCTGCCAGACGTCCGTTGACACTATATTGTCCTGCGTCGCCAGAGTAGCCAGAATCATTGGCAATATTTTCGAGTTCGTAAATACCATAGCGCCAGTTCCAGGTTTCATCTTCAGAGACCGCGTAAGAAGCAATCCCCAGTCGGCGTGCATCCTGGTTGAAGGCTTCAATGACCAATGGTCGCTCGAGAAAGGTGTTATAACGGCTACTGTTTAGGTGATCCATACCCAAGGGACGTTTTTGATTACCAATCAAGAGTGTTTGAAAGAAGGGAAGTTCCTTAAAGCCGATATAGGCATCCTTGATCGTAGGATCGTTCGCATCATCGAAATCAAATTCCAGTTTGTAAAGCATGTTATCTTTGATGTCGCCTGCAAACCCCATACGTAAGCGACGGAACTCGAGGTTATTTTCCGGATCCATCGGGGCTGCCGGGTTATTGAATGCTGCGATACCGGGAGTACTGTTTGTGAAATTCCAGCCATCCAGATGAACACGACCGGTTATTTTCATGGTCGTTAACTTGGAGGCCTCTTTCGCTTTTTTCGCCTGTTCAGAATCACTGAATTTTTTCCAGTCCTCTTCCAGGCTGGAGAGGCGGCTTTCAAATACTGGATCTCCCGCAGTATTCCGAAAATTACTGATCAGCAATTCTTCCGAGTCATTCACGCCACTGCCCGCTTTTTTTAGTTTGGGTGGTGCGGCTGGTAACTGCTTTGTTTGCTCCAGCTCCTGAATACGACTCTCGGCTGCTTCTAAT
This sequence comes from Planctomycetota bacterium, assembly GCA_022600195.1. Lineage (GTDB taxonomy): Bacteria > Planctomycetota > Planctomycetia > Planctomycetales > Planctomycetaceae > Gimesia. Next base: position 88,065 of record JAHZKX010000023.1, on the reverse strand, counting down.
CGCTCAAGAAGTTTTTCGATTTGGGCAGAGCTGATTGTGGTGTCTTCTGCGAAGCCACTCTGAGATCGGAGGATGGTTCCGAACAGCAGTAAATAACCAGCAAATTTAATAAATTTAAGCATTTAAGTCCCTGATTGATACAATGCCCTGAAGCCATTTCGGGCCGGTTTGTACTAATTTTACTATCTGTGCCGATATGCGCGGATAGTCCGATTATGCTGGTAGTATCGGCTGTTCCTTTTTTGAGCAAATATTAAGAAACGATGAATGGGCATAACAATCATGCTCTCAGCCGTTAGAAGCCCGAAATAATACCTAACCGTTACACTTTATCATGCGAACGCTTATGAATACCTGAACTAATCCGCGCCAGTTGAGTGATATCACACTGGGAAGCCTCAGGAAGCAGATACTTCGAGTGAACTGAGGCTCTCAGAGTATGGAACGATCAAAAGTTCAGATTCTTCCCGAATACAGCAAGAGACCGCACTTGCGATGCTCTTCCATAATAGCTAAATTCAATCGCAACTAATTTGCTATTACAATAAATGAGTGACGATGTGAGCCGAGTTCCATGTCTGGAAATCTGGTAAATATCAGCGTTCTATCTGGATCTCAGGTGGCTTTTTAACTTCATGAAACCGCTTTCCCACTTCAAAAATGACGTCAAAATAACGCTGTTGTTGCTGATGATCCCGCTGGTCCTCTTTCTGATTGCCCCCGGGTTTTTCATTGGACATGCCACTCAGGCAGCGGAACCAGGTCCCCCGAATTCGGTGGTGGAAAGCACTTCCCTGACCGTTGCTGCAATCAATGGCGAAACCCCAACACAAAAAGGCAACACATGGGCTTACAGTCTGTTGGGAATTTATTGCACAGTGATCGTTTTTTCATCGCTATTGGGTGGTTGGTTACCTTCAATGATCCGCTTAACACATACGCGAATGGAAACTTTGATTAGTTTTGTAGGCGGACTCATGCTGGGCATCGGCGTGTTTCATCTGCTGCCACATGCAGTCGCCGAGATGGGATCGATTGATCGCGCTGTCTGGTGGATGATGGCAGGCATTTTGGTGCTGTTCTTTCTGCTTCGTACATTTCACTTTCACCAGCATGGGACCGTGGAACTGGATGATGATGAAAAAGATCAGGCCCACGACCATGACTGTGACCACCACCACGCGCATGCCCCCGTGCATTCTCATGCTCATTCACACAAATTGAGCTGGGTCGGCATCGCTTTAGGACTGGCTCTGCACACTTTAATCGATGGGTTGGCACTGGGAGCCAGTATCATCGCCGAGCAACACCACGAGGTATTTCTCTCTCTGTTCGGTCTGGGAACCTTCCTGGCCATTGCATTGCACAAACCTTTGGATGCGGTTTCCATTACTTCATTAATGGCAGCTGGCGGCTGGTCTGCCGGTTGGCGAAACGCCGTCAATATTGGCTTTGCGATGATGTGTCCTTTAGGAGCGATTCTATTTTTCCTGGGCGTTCAACAGTTTTCTGGTAATCAGCACGTGATCATCGGATGTGCCCTGGCCTTTTCAGCGGGTGTCTTTATCTGTATCTCACTCGGTGATCTTCTACCGGAAATGGAATTTCACTCGCATAATCGGTTTCGACTCTCTTTTGTGCTGCTGTTGGGAATCGCGCTGGCTTATGGAATCGGCTTTATTGAACCGGGCCACGTGCACGATCATGGCACCCACGCGCACGATTCATCGAAGACGAAAGCCGAACATAAACATGATCATGATCACAAGCATTAAGCGCACGTAAACTGCGATTAATTGTCTTCGCATTCGTGACAGATTCCCTTCAGGAGAATTTCCTTCACTGTTCCCACCTGAGACCATTGCTTATTTTGAGATCGATTGAAATCAACATCGTGCAGGCAGGAAACACTTCCGCATTCGGTACAGACAAAATGCGGGTGTTGCTCATCCTCTGGCTCATCCGGATTACGTAATTCAAACCGCCAGGCATGGTCTCCCAGTTCTGTCCTTTTCACAAGACCGGCATCAGCGAGATCAATCAGATTGCGATACACGGTCGCCTTATCAAAGCCCAGCGGAGTCAGATCTTCAGCAATCTCCGCATGTGTGAGTGGCGAAGTTGCCTTTCGAAGAAATTGAATGACGGTGATCCGCGCCGAGGTACTTCGCAAACCGCTCTTACGCACTAAAGTGCGAATTTCATCAATTTCTTCTGCCTGGGACAATTTTTTCATTACGTGGTATCCGGGCACTTCTCAGCGCCATTGAGTAAAACATGCTATTTCTTCGGAGCTATCTTAACGATTCTCGCTAGAGATTACGAGATTCAGGAATATTTTTGTCAATTCAATCCGAATCCTCTCTATGCGAAGAAGGAGGCTGATAGCCTTGAGAGCAGGGAATCCAACACCGTATGGTGTTTCTATAGGTGGCATATTCATTCTGAAAGCGCTGTAGAAGATCCTGTTCTTCGATGGGTCTTACATAATAATTCCAAAGAAAAAAACCGCTGACGACATAGATGAGCGTGAGCCAGGAACCAGCATAACAGGCGACAGCGGCACCTTGAGTTAATCCGGCGATGGCCATTGGATTGCGTACATAGCGATAGGGCCCCACAACCACCAGGCGAGGTGCGGCATCAAGGGGAAGCGGAGTACCTCGGCCGTATATTCCCATCATGGCACCACTGGTCAAGCCCAGGCTCCCTCCCAGAATAAACAGCATCATTCCCCAAAATTGCTGCTCTGAAAAATGAAAACGGCTCCAACCCAATAATGATTCGAACCAGATCAGAAGCGCGGGAATTACAAACAGAAACAGGCTCCAGAAGGAAATCAAAACTTGTTCCGGAAGCTGTTCGGAGAGAAACCAGACGCGACTTTCGGGCATTTGAAACAGGAGAATCCACCAGAAGGTGCCAGCCATGCCCTGAACCAGAAGATAATAAAACAGCCAGTTTTGCCTGGACTCTGTTGATTTCATATCACCAATCGTTGTAAGAATTCACAAGAATGATAAGACGGGTTTGAAAGTTCTGTCAGTATTATGATAACCTGAAAGGTTGCCGGTACCATCGCCAAATTTGGGTTTGAGAACAATCCTGATCAGAACAAAGGCTATAAACAAGATGAAACGATTATTCCTTATCACGTCGATTATGTTGAGTGCATGCCTGATTTGTCATCCAACACAGGCAGAACGACCCAAACCGAATTATGATGAAACAAAGATCCCCCAATATACGCTGCCTGCTCTCTTGAAAACATCCAGCGGAAAGAAAGTGGATTCAGCGGAACTCTGGTGGAAAGTCAGGCGTCCCGAAATCCTGAGCCTGTTTGAAAATGAAGTCTACGGAAAAAGTCCCGCACCGCCACAAAACATGCTGTTTGAAGTCACTTCACAAAAAAATGATGCGATGAATGGCAAAGCGATTCGCAAAGAAGTCTCTGTTTATTTTACCGGCAAAAAAACAGGGCCACGCATGGACCTGTTGATCTTCCTGCCTGCCAAAGCAACGAAGCCAGTACCGGTTTTCATGGGACTGAATTTTTATGGCAACCACACGATTTCCAACGATCCTGAAATCACCCTCTCCACTCAATGGATGCGGGCGAACAAAGACAAGGCAATTGTAAATAACCGGGCGACTGAAAAATCGCGTGGCACCTCGGCTTCGCGCTGGGCGATTGAAAAGATTCTTGATCGCGGATACGGCCTGGTCGCCATTTACTGCGGCGACATTGATCCTGATTATGATGATGGTTTTCAAAACGGCGTCCACCCCTTGTTTTATAAACAGGGCCAAACCAAACCTGCACCCGATGAATGGGGCACGATTGCAGCCTGGGCCTGGGGTTTAAGTCGCGCGTTGGATTACCTGGAAACCGATGCTCAAGTCGACCATGAACGGGTCGCTGTGATAGGCCACTCGCGTCTGGGGAAAACTTCACTTTGGGCGGGTGCGCAGGACCAGCGATTTGCGCTGGTCATTTCCAATGACTCCGGTTGCGGAGGTGCCGCGCTCAGCCGACGCCGTTTCGGGGAAACTCTGAATGTGATCAATAACGCATTCCCGCACTGGTTCTGTGACAACTTCAACAAATACATCGACAAAGAAAATGACTTGCCCGTTGATCAACACATGCTGGTTGCGTTAGTCGCACCGCGCCCCGTGTATGTGGCCAGTGCCGTTGAAGACCGATGGGCTGATCCGAAGGGAGAATTTCTATCTGTGCTGCATGCAGAGCCGGCCTACAAACTATTGGGAACATCGGGCTTCGGTGCCAAACAGATGCCGAAAGTCAATCAGCCGATCAAACAGCGTATGGGTTACCATATTCGTACCGGCAAGCATAATGTCACCGACTATGACTGGCAGCAATACCTGAATTTCGCTGATCAACATTTACAGGGAAGCTGACCTGTACTCAGAAAGCCTGTAAAGAAAACCAGATTACTAAATTGTTTCAACATTGTTCTGAATGGAGATTTACAGGGTCGGATTGTGGAGACATTCTGGTGGAAACATCCGGTTTTCGCTGCTGTAAAGCGAGATTTTCACAACGCCGCTTGCCTCTACCTGAAGACACACGATAATATGAGAGAAAGTCACTTTACTCTATTAGATCGAACTTACGATTCCAATCACATGAATAACCGAAACCGGCTCTCTTTTATCTCTGACTCACCTTTCGACAAAACCTGTCTGAAGATCTGTCTGGCCTTGCTGATGCTGGTGCTGCTGCCCGCCCAATTTTGTCTGGCAGATAAGGCCTCCGATGAGTTTCAACTGGCCATCGGTCTCTACAAACAAAATCGCTGGGAACTGGCAACAGAGACATTTCAGAAATATCTGAAAAATCACCCGAATCACGCCAACGTTCCTCTGGCCAAATTTTATCTTGGCCTCACACTTGTGAATCAGCAGAAATATAAAGAAGCCAGAGATGTTCTGCGGGAGTTCAGAAAACAGTATCCCAAAAACAACAACTTGCCTGATGCACTCTACCGGATTGGTGAATGCAGCTATCTGCTCGATGATCTGGAGGCGGCGGACAAAGAATTTACGGAGTTTCTCAAACTCTATCCGAAACACGCGCTGGAGGAATGGGCCTACCCTTATTTTGGCGATGTCGTTCTCCGGCGCGGCAAACCGGACATGGCGATCAAGAGTTTTCAGAGATCACTGGAACGTCATCCCAAAGGAGCAATGCAGGAAGATGCACAATTCGGTCTTGCGTCGGCATATCTGCAGAATAAACAACCCGCTGAAGCGGAGAAACGATTCAAGGAAATTGCGGATAAAAAAAATCACTCACGTGCCAGCGACGCACAAATGTCTCTGGCTACATCCCTGTTCGATCGCAAACAATTTCAAGCAGCAGCAGACGCGTTTCTGGCATTACCTCAGAAATTTCCGGAAAGTCCTCTGGGTATCACCGCACGGCTGAATGCCGGTTATGCATTTTACGATCTGAATCAATTCGCCAAAGCAGTTGAACAATTTGAATTCGTGGCCAAAGATCCAAAGCAGGCGGCAAATGCATTATACTGGAAAGGGGTCAGCCAGAAAGGTGCGAATCAATTGCCGGAAGCGATTGCCACTTTCGAACAGGCACTGAAATCAAAGCCCACCCCGAAGCAAAAAGAATCAACAACCTATCAACTGGCAGATACCCTGCTCCAATCTGGTAAGCCAGCGCTGGCCATGCCTTTATTTCTTGAGCTGGTAAAACAATCGCCCCAAGGTGATCTGGCAGACGACAGCCTGCATTTTGCCATTGAGTCCGCATTGCTGACAGACCAGCTGGCAGAGGCAGAAAAATTGACGGCTCGGTTTGAAAAGGAGTACCCACAGAGCGGTCTGCGACTGCATCAGGAACTCCTGAAAGGCCGTATTCGCGACCAGAAAGGGAAAGAAGAAGACCTTCTGGCAGCAGTGAAACATTTCCAGACCGTGCTTGATCAAACCGAATTGGAGAACACAAAACTGCTGGCGCGTCTTTATCTGGCGCGAACCTATCAGAGGTTAAAACAGTATGAAAAATCGGTTGCAGTTCTGGAACCTTACTTGAAGGATCCCAAAGCTGACAAAAAATTAAGTGAATATGCAGACGCACTCATTCTGCAAAGCAACAATTTTAATTCCCTCAAAAAATATCCCGATGCAGAGACGCTCTCAAAAGAATATTTGAAACAGTTTCCCAATGAGGCCAGGTATAATCAGATACTCGCTAATCTGATTCTGTTAACTGCCAAAAATGATAAACCGCAGGAGGTCGATCAATTTGTCAGTCAATTGAAGACGCGAAAACCGAATGCTGAGTTGTTAATTCAAACCTACCGTCAATTAGCAGAACGAAACTACGAGCAAAAGAAATGGGCACGGGCCAAACAATTCTTCATGGAAATTGTTGAGTCTGGATTGGAATCTCCAGAATACCCGGCTGGTCTTTCAGGATTGGCCTGGAGTCATTTTCAATTGAAAGAATATCAACCAGCGGCGACAAATTTTGAAAAATTCGTGAAAACATTTCCGGACAGTCCACTCACTGCAGAAGCCACTTATATGCAGGGACGCAGTCTGGAAAACAACCAGAACCTGGATGCCGCTGTTGCCGTTTATCAAAAAGCATTGGCTCAATTCGCCCCTTCACGGTATGCCATGCTCTCTGGTCTACAGGCAGCACGCACCTTGTTTCAGCTCAATAAAATTGACGAAGTGAATCAGGCCTATGAAACGTTGCTGAAAAAATTTCCCAAAGTGGAAAACCTGGACAAAATTCTTGACGAATGGGCTTTGATCAATTACGAAGCAGAACAATTTGAAAAGTCTGATGCCATTTTCAGGCGACTGGTGAAAGAGACACCGGATAGTGATCTGGCTGACAACGCCCGATTGAGTCTGGCAGAAAGTGATTTAATCGCAGCAAAACTGGTAGAAGCCGCGAAAGCGTTTGAAGAACTGCAAACTTCCCCCAAGTCAGATGAAAAAGTGCAAGAGGTCTCGCTGTATCGGTTGATCGAAATCAATCTGGAGCTCAAAAAATGGGATCTGGTCGAAAAATATTCCAAAGCATTACTCAAACGATTTCCTGAAAATGAGTATGCTGCTTTTGCGCGATTCCATAAGGCAGAAGCGGCTTTGCATCAAAACCAGACCAATGCTGCTCAGGCGGAATTATTGAAGCTCGTCGACAGCAAGAAAACAAAGGAGTTGAGTCAGGCTGCCTGGTATCCACGTGCCTGGGTCCTGTTAGCAGAAACATATTTCAGACAGAAAAAATATGATGATGTCAAGAAAACGGTGGATCGTTTTCGCGATTGGGATGCTGAAAACCCCTTCCTCTATCAGGCGGAAGAGGTACTGGGGCGCAGTCTGAAAAATCAGGCAAAGTTTGAGGAGGCGCGAAAGGTATTTCAAAAAATTACGGAATCGGAAAACAGCAGACGCACCGAGACGGCAGCCAAGTGCCAGTTCCTTCTGGCAGAAACCCTGATGATCCAGGAACAATTCAAAGCTGCACTTCTGGCGTATTTGCAGGTCGACATTCAATATAAATTTCCCGAATGGCAAGCTCCTGCACTGTTTCAAGCCGGCATGTGCCACGAAGCGCTGAACGAATGGAATCAGGCTTTAAAGACGTATCAGGACTTTTTGAAGCGTTTCCCTGAGCATGAACTGGTTTCTCGTACCAAAGAACGAGTCAAAGCAGTTCAGGCCCGAATAGGGAAAAGCCCCTAATCTGCTTTGCCATTTGTCGTTCCTCTTCTTCAATGACCGTTGGGGAAATCGGGTTCCAGACTCGACGGGAAAGCAAATCTGACGTAAACTAAAGCACGTCTTACCAAAGTCTCACGATTGGGGTCTGAGAATACTCAGTTCAAACAAGACTTGTTATAAACTAAGACCGGGTCAGAACAGAAACTATCGTTTGTATTTGTTCCCGTTTATTACAGAGTGACATTCATAACGCATGAACAATTTTATCAGCAGCCAGAATCGAGAGTCCGTGGATCGCCTTCATCACTTGTGGTCGCGTCAAATGCTGCTGAAACTTGTGATGATTCCTGTGCTCCTTTTGCTCCTGCTCCCACTTTCTTCCGAAGCACAGGAACGGTTACCCAAAGTGGTCGAAGAGATTGATGGTAAGCTGGTCGAAGTGAAAGACCCGAATGGACCACTTCCGGAAGCGGGCCAGACAGCCAAACGCAAAACGGGAGTCCCTTCCACGCCGGAAGGCATTATTAAGGAGCTGAAATATTTTCTGCTGCCTTTCGTCATCGCTTCCATTATCTCCATGTGGTTTATTATCGAACGACTGGTCATTCTCCGAACCGGTCGCGTGATTCCGCGACACTTTGTCACCCGCTTCCTGAAGTTACTTCAGGAAGGCAAGCTCAACGCGCGCACCTCTCTCAAGCTCTGCGAGGAAAATCCCAGCCCGATTTCTTCGGTCTTCGCGCATGGCGTTCGTAAATGGGGCAAACCGAGTGTCGAAGTGGAACAGGCAATCATCGACGGTGGTGAGCGCCAATTGTCTCAACTGCGCAAGCATCTGCGAGTGATTAATGGAGTGGCGACCGTCGCACCTTTGATGGGTCTGCTGGGAACCGTGATCGGGATGATTCTGGCGTTCAATGAAATTGCCAACAGCAGTGCGATGGGTAAAGCCGAATCGCTTGCGGGAGGAATTGCGATGGCGCTGTTAACCACAGCTTTCGGGTTGGGAATTGCGATTCCTTCACTGATCATGTACATGTATCTGGCAGGTCGCGTCGATGCACTGGTAATGGAAATGGATCAGAGCTCTCAAGATCTGGTGCAACTGATCTCGGCGGAAGGACTGGCTGCCAAAACCAGTCGCAGAACATCCACTTCCAAACCCAAGCCCAAGCCGGATAAAACGACGAAACCATCCTAGTGGATCCTCATTTTTGAATTTGGGGGTGATCGAGATTACTTGAGTGCGACAACGATGCACCGAAACAACACTCCCAGCCCTCAATTCCAAGGTTGACAAATCCAAGGTTCTATTGCTTTGAACTCAGTCCTGGAAGCAAGTTTCCTCTCAACACGACTACACTTAAAGTAGGCTTCATCCGGAAACTTCTCTGTGAAGACTTTTTCCACTTCTCAGCCAAACAGCAAGACTCCCGTAAAAAGACGAGATCTCACTGTTCTAAGTTGTTCCTGAGTCGAGCCCTATTTACAATAAAGGTCGCTCTAGCTCATGACTGATTCACCTTTTTTCTTAACACTACGAGACACACCATGGCTGAATCCAAAGAATTTAAGGCTGTCCCCCAGGAAGAAGAGCTGTCGCAGATTGAACGAGATCTGACATTCTATCCTTCGACAACCACCGACCCAAAAGTTTTAACCATCGATCAGGTTGAACGATTCAATCGGAATGGATACCTGCGGAATATCAGTGTTTTCAGTGAACGGGAAGTGCGGGAGAATCGCGAGTACTTTGACCGACTGCTGGAAGAAGTCATCGCCTCGGGTGGAGACAGTTATTCCATCAGTACCGCGCATATGAAATATGGAAAAGTCTATGATTTGCTGACGCATCCCCAAATTGTGGCGCATGTGAAGGATCTGCTGGGTGAAAATGTCATCGCCTGGGGTTCTCATTTCTTTTGCAAAATGCCGCACGATGGAAAATCAGTTGCCTGGCATCAGGATGCCAGCTATTGGCCTTTGTCTCCTTCCAAAGCTGTCACCGTGTGGTTGGCCATAGATGATGCGGACCCTGTAAATGCCAACATGCGTTTTATCGGCGGCAGCCATCATCATGGTCACATGACGTATCGTCCCAGTGGTTCCCATGAAGACAATGTGCTCAACCAGACGATCGACAATGCGGAGCAATATGGTACCCCCGTTGATGACAGTCTGAAAGCGGGAGAATTTTCGATCCATTCCGATTTGCTGCTCCACGGTTCTGAAGCCAATCAATCTGATCGCAGACGCTGTGGTTTGACACTGCGCTATTGTGCTGCGGAGGTGAGAGCAGGCATGGACTGGAACGCTAAAGGAGTTATTGTGGCGGGTTCCGATCCTTCCGGACACTGGCTCAATCCAAAACGCCCTGAAAACGATTAAACATAAAACCCGCAATCAGGAATCCATCCACTGATGCAAAAATATTACGCGGAAATCTTTGGTACCTTCATCCTGCTGTTCTCAGGAGCGGGTGCCATCGTCACCAATCAGGTCTCACAGGGAACGGTTACCCACGTCGGCATCGCACTTGTGTTTGGACTGGTGGTGACATCAATCATCTATGCCATTGGGGAAATTTCTGGTGCCCATATCAATCCGGCGGTGACGATCGCCTTCTGGGTTTCCCGCCGTTTTCCTGGAATAGAAGTGGTGCCTTACATCATTTGCCAGTGTATTGGTGCTATGGCCGCATGTCTGTTATTAAAGCTGCTCTTTCCCGGTTTGTCTAATTATGGCATGACGCTTCCTGCAGGGAGTGACATGCAGTCTTTGATACTGGAAGGAGTTTTGACCTGGATGCTGATGTTCGTTGTTCTTTGCGTGAGTACGGGCGCAAAGGAAACTGGCATCCTGGCAGGCGTGGCCATCGGATCGGTGATTGCACTGGAAGCGATGTTCGCCGGACCGATTTCTGGTGCCTCGATGAACCCTGCCCGATCATTGGCCCCTGCACTGGTGAGCGGAAATTTACAATCGCTCTGGCTGTATATCGTTGGTCCAATCGCTGGAGCTGTATTGGCGGTGCCGTCACTCTGGCTGGTCCGCAATAATCGAAATGCACCTGCCAGCGAGACTCCAGATGAAATCGATACTTGACTGAAGATACAAAAATGTGAAGACTAACTGATGTTGTAACCAATCTAAAAAATCAATCTTTATCTAAATCGCATCGGCAGAGAGGTACAAACTATGATCAACTGGCAACACATCATTGTATGGGGGGTGGCTTTTTCAGGAATTGCAGGATCGATGGTCTACGCAGCGACACCTGCTCCGTCTGGCGATTCATCCATTGTCTCTCCGCAATCGAAACTGGAAGAACTCTGGGTCGATAAAGGATTCACTGAAGGTGCCTGCGTTGACACGGATGGCATCATCTATTTCAGCGATATTAACTTTGGTGGCGGCCTGGGAAAAATTATGGCCTTTGATCCTGCGACGAAAAAAACAACCGTCTTCAGTTCAGACAGCGGACAAAGTAACGGCCTGATGTTCAATCAAAAAGGAAAAATGCTGGCAGCCTGTGGTGCCAACAATGGCAAACAGTGCCTGGCTCAGATTTCGAAAAAAGGAAAAGTCAAATGCATTGTGGACCGTTTTGAGGGGAAGAAATTCAACGCCCCCAATGATCTGGTTGTGCATCCACGAGGCTGGGTCTATTTCACCGACCCCCGTTACGTTGGCAAAGAACCTCTGGAACTCGATCATATGAGTGTCTTCCGCTACGATCCCAAAACGAAAACCGTACACCGTGCTACGACTGATATCAGCAAGCCGAACGGGACAGTGGTTTCTCCGGATGGTAAAACGCTTTATGTTGCGGAAACCGACAATGGAGTTTCCGGCCTGGAAAAAGAGAAACCCAAAAATCCGAAAATGCGAATGACCTTGAACGCGTTTCCCATTCATAAAGATGGGTCGCTCGGTAAGAAAACGATTCTGGCCGACTTCGGCGGAAAAGAGACGGGCATTGACGGCATGACGGTCGATCAAAAAGGGAACATCTACGCGGCCTTCCGCGCAGAAAGCCGCTTTGGCATCCTTGTGTTTTCTCCCGAGGGAAAAGAGCTGGCATACATCCCGACGCCTACGCTGCCCACCAACTGCACGTTCGGTATTGGGAAAGAAGCTTCCATGCTTTACATCACCGCGGGGAGTGGCTTGTATCGAATTCCCTGTAAAATTGCAGGGTTCCATCCCTCATTGCCTGTTGACAAATAGAAACTTAACGAGAAGTCTTCAAACGAACCAGACGGGCCAGAGGGACATTCTGTCTGGTGATTTCGGTAATCGGGGTCCATGCATCCGATTGCCGCACTTGTAGTATTTTCGGCAAGTAGGGAATTCGTTGAAAGGACAACACGTATTCAGAAACGGGCCTCTCTGATTCGAAGGGGACTAATCGTATCCCCTTCTGTTTCAGTTCGGGTGTCTCCTGCATGGTTTGCAGATAGGCGGGGTGCAAAACAGGCACCACTTGAATGACGCTGTTTTCAGGAACGTCCTGGACTACCTGCGTCAACATCTCTGCGGTAATGGTGTCGCCCCAATAAGTCGCTTCCATACCCGCGGCGTCTGCACCTTTCAATCCGCCTGTCAATAAACTGTAATAACTGAGCCAGCAGGGAGCATACGCAATTGTTGCGTACGTTTGCGTCAGAAGCAGTAATCCAAATGCAGTGGTGACCAACTTCTGTGGAAGGCGTTTCTGTAACCAGTCGATGGCTGCGACTGCCCCGACGCCGATGAGTACTGCTGTCAAAGGAAAAACCATTAAAAACAGACGCACGCCATCATAGACTGTGATCCCCGGCAGCGTAAATAACAGTAGCGGCCACAGCAAAGAAAGCAGAAGCAGAACTTCCCCAGTGGGTCGATGTTGTGGATCGTCTTTTCGAGCACGACCGAATTTCAAGGAGCCGATAAAACCCAGGACCAACAGGCCGATGGGAATCGTCGTGAAAAACATGACCCAGGGATAATGCCAGGGCAGATCCCGGTCTGCGTATTTCACTCCGAAGTAATCAATATAAATGGCTGCACGCTCGGTGGTTCTTCCCAGGTATTCACCGATTCGATCCACTGGATCAAACCAGAGCCAGGGCCAGCCGGCGAAGAAAATCAGAACGCCGACACCTCCCCAACAGAGTAAAGGCACAATCGCTTTATGGCGCCACTTCCAAAACGCCCAGAGGATCACGGGAATCGGTATCAGTATCGCTTGAATTTTCGTCAGTAATGCGAGACCCAGCAAGAATCCAGTCCCACAGGCGCGTTTGTTTGTGGGAGGTTGTTCGGTGTTCCAGAAATGCACAACCGCTAAGACTGCGGCCACATAAAACAGCGCGGTTGCAGTTTCCAGCGCCGCCAGATGGGCATGTCCAAACAGGCGCGGCATACAGATCAACGAAACGGCTGCCACCAGACCCGCTTTGTGTCCATAATGAATGGCAGTAAATCGCCCGACTACGAAAACAAGACAGGCAAAACAGAAAGCGGAAGCATAGCGACCATAGGTGACGACAAATGGCCGATTGTCAACGCCCGCAAACCAGGAGACCATTTCGTGCGCGATTCCAATCAGCAATCGACCCAAAGGAGGATGATCGGGGAGATAGTTGGGATGTTCAACGATTTCTCGCACGCTTTCGGGAGAGAAGATACCCAGGCCATAGACCTGGATTGCCCGCACGAGAAACACGCCCTGACTGACGTTAAATGGTTCATCGACGGTCAATCCCGGACCCGCGCTGGTGCCAGCCAGATCCTGTGCACAATCGAGCTGAGCGGCGACGAGCATAAAGGCCATGAGTGAAAACAGCAGGGACCAGAGGGAGTCAAAGACCCCTTTTTTCTTTTCGTCTCCTCGATGATTGTTTACTAGATTCATATCGGCTTACCATCGGACATCAAGCGCGCAAAAAAAACCCGGCCAAGAGTCTTACCTCTTAGCCGGGTCAATTCGTTCACGCAAACCAGCAAATCCCTTTGCGATTGTTTTGGTTGACCAGTGGGCCGTTCTCTCGACACCGTCCATAATATCGAGAACTACACGTCCCTAGCAATCTCACCACGGGGCATTCCTGCCCGTCATTAGGCGATTTGCTTTTTTCGTCCAACCAGGGTCCGAATCCGTTCAGCCAACAGTGCAGCGTCAAATGGTTTCCGGAAGGTTTCGTTGAATAATGTTCTATCAAATCCGCTGGCGTTATCTTCATCGCTCAGCAGGGCAATTAGAACAGAATCCGTGTAGTCTTTGTTTCGTCGCAGGTTTTGAGCGATCATCAGAGCTTCATTGCGACCCATAGCAAAATCCACAATCACGCAATCGGGATGTAAAGATTCTGCCTGGATACCAGCTTCAAAACCGCTTACCGCGTATTCAATTTTGAAGTCTTCGGTAGCCATCAGGTCATCAAGACTTGCTCGAACCTGAGTGTCTGCCCCAACGAGCAACAATTTGCCCATTGCTTCATCTTCCAGCTCACCTAATGGCATGCCGTGTTCTTTAAGAAATCGAATAAGGTGCTCACGAGGAATTCGACGGTCCTGAGATCCCGGAATCCGGTATCCTCTCAGGCGTCCAGAGTCGAACCACTTACTAACCGTGCGGGGTGCAACCTTACAGATCTTTGCTACTTGGCCAGTAGTGAAGATCGTTTTCATTGCGGGCTCTCCAATCACATGTTTGACATTTATTTAGAAGAAATGGTTACTTTTCTTCTGCTTTAACCCCAACTACATTTTGCGGCTATCCTGGCCAGTCAATATCAAGTTGTAACCCGTGTAGTCTTGGGTCGGGGCTTGTTTAAGGAGACAGCATCTCCAAAAACTGTTTCAAAATGCCAATCTTTAATTTTAAGGAAATTTGGGATCTGGTACGTAATACTTTTGGGGTCGGACTGAATGACAATCGCAATACCATTCAGATCAGTTCGTCAGACTAGATCCATCTTGTCCTCTCCCCCCTTTGCAAACATTTGAATGGTGTGAACCATCCAAAATGATCTTGACTGGATCGACGTGGTTTTTACGTCTTTCCGGTTTCAACCGTCTGCCCTAATTGCATCGACGAAATTAACGTGAGGACTTTAAGTTCTTTGACAAGGGAGAGTGCAGTACTGACAGAGACGCTCAGAATATCTGGCAGGGAGGAATCAACTGTGAGGAATATGATGCTGTAATTCCCTAGAATTCAGGGACTTAGATTGACTTCCGATAATTGCTTAAGATATGAACCAAATTTCTCGGGAGACTTCAATTTTTCATACAGGATTCTCGCTTTTATGCCCTGAGACAGGCAGAAAGAGGTGGTTAACTGTTCTGACATCAGCGACCCGCAAATGGTTCATTGCATTTCAACTCGCAAACTTCTTACGTCAGTAGTACCCATTCGCGTTGGTTGAATTTGAAAAATATGAGGTTAAGCGTCTCTCCTGAGAATGTATCTGAAATCTGCTTTTATGCTTGCTCTGTCATAGATGTCTGGTCTAAGATCGGAGCACAATCAGTAAACTTTACCAGTAACCCCTGCTATGATATTTGTCTAATGTAAAATTTGCGGATGAGAACAGTAAGTGGGTTTACTTTATTAATAATTGTGCTGTTTTATTCTCATTAAGTTATTCCACAAACTCTTTGCTTCTTACGAGCTGACCACTGAATTCCTCGACCTGGAAATGATTCAATCGCTATGCCACAGTCTCTTCAAGAATATGCGGATTGGTTAGCCAATCGGGATGATCTCAAGTGGCCTGTCGCACCGGAACTGGTCACACCTAAGGCAACCCCTTATTTAAAACCACTGCAGGAGATTGCTGCTGTCACATTCAGCGTGTACGGAACATTATTGCATATCTCCGATGGCGATCTGCTGTTTGATCATGAACAACAACTGCGAATGCAGATTGCGCTTGATAAAACCATTCAGGAATTCAACATCTGGAACAGCATGTCGCGCAAACCGGGCGCCCCGTGGGAATACATGCTGACACAATATCGTAACCTCCTGCAGGACCAGAAGATTTTGGGGAATGTAGCTAAAGGAGAAATGCCTGAAACGAATGCTTTTGAAATCTGGAAACGATTGATCGAACGACTCCAGAAAAATGAATATACCTTTGAAGAATCATTTTATGGCGACCTGGATGATTTCAGCCTCAAGGTCGCTTATTTCTTTCATTCCTCACTACAAGGGGTGCAGGCGATGCCCGGTGCTTTGGAAACTCTCTGCCATCTAACGGGGCGAGGCACCAAAATCGCGTTGTTTGCCGATGCACAACCTTTCACTTTTGTTCAAGTATTGCGGGGATTGGCCTCACAAGGTACACTCCCCCCCCTTTCTGAACTCTTTTGTCAGGAATGCTTTTGTGTCTCCTATCGTGAAGGAGTCCGTAAACCCTCGGCGTCACTTTATGGAAGATTGATCGCTCGGTTCGAACAGGTGGGAATTGCACCACAAGAAATCCTGCATGTTGGTACTCGAATTCGTGATGACCTGGCGATTGCCAAAATGTTTGGGATGAAAACGGTTTTATTTGCTGGTGACAGCCTCAGTATGCAGGCCAGTAAGGAAGAAGTTCGAAACCCTGACACCAAACCTGATAGATTGATCACCAATTTGAGCCAATTAGCGGAAATCCTCGATTAACAAACGTTGCCGCTTTTGCTAAGATCGCAGGCTTTATTAGCAGTCAGTCCTGTCTGCATTACATTGTAAATCGTAGCCAGATACATTTTTGCCTTGTCTAAACCAATTCACTGATATGATGGTCACCATCAATAAACCAGGGTTTTATCAATAGATATCCCGAATGGAGAAAAGAGACCATGCCCCCCAAGTTGCTTTATGATGGAATTGACTTCGATTTTGAGAACCCTGTGTTCGGCATCGAAGATATCAGGAAGATCAACCCTCAGCGATTTGAGATGGAACAACTCTCGGGTATTGTCCATATCGATAACGAAAATCATGGTATCGTCGGTTTTAAAGATATCACAGAGGATGAATTCTGGTGCCGAGGCCATATGCCTGGTTTCCCTCTGATGCCAGGAGTGGTGCTTTGTGAATGTTCGGCTCAGCTGGCTGGATTTTATGCCCGCAAATTCAAACTACTAGGTGGCGACTTCCTGGGATTTGGTGGCATGAACGATGTTCGTTTTCGTCGCCCCGTCTATCCCAACCAGCGTCTGGTGATCATGGCGCAGCTACACCGCATTCGCGCTGGTAAACGAGCCGAGTTCAATTTCCAGGGTCTCGTCGATGGAAAGACCGTCTTCAGCGGCCAGATGATCGGTGTTCCGATTGATAAAAATCAGAAGATTCCAGGAACCTAGTAGAACCCTGAATCATTCAGCGATTCAAAACTTCCTGCATGTTCACCTTATAGGCTTCGACACCTGGCTGACCGTACGGATTGATATTGATCAAACGTCCTTCCAGAACCGTCGCGAGCATCAGTAATTGCAAAGTCTGACCTAGTGTATATTCATTGAGGACAGGCAAAATGAAATCAGCAGTGGGACGATTGGCATCTGCATAGGCCCGATTCGTGCCCTCAATCGCAGCCGAAAGAATATCGGGAATCATTTTCCCTTCCAACTTGTTGAGTTCATCCTGATTTTGATTTTCCGGAACAACCGGGACGGGAACGGAATCCGAATTGGATTTTTCGACAATCAGATTCGTAATCAGTTTATCCAGCGCCCCTTCCTGATGTTGCTGGCCTCGACTGTGCAGGTCTCTGGTATTCACGACCGTCAATGGGGTTGCCCCTTTTTCTTCTTTCCCCAGACTTTCCGCCAGTAATTGATCATACCAGAGTCCCAACGCTTCAAGGCGTTTACCCCAGGTGGATAGAATCCGAATCGAAACGTTCTTCTCCTTTTCAAACAGATGGCAGGTCGCGGTATAATCCAGGACGGGATTATCGCCCATCGGCTGACTGACAAATCGTTGAGTCATATCGGCGGCACCTTGCAGTAACTGCTTAATATCCAGCCCCATGACGGCTGCAGGAAACAGCCCAACCGCAGTAAACACAGAAAAACGGCCACCAACATTGTCGGGAATCGGAAAGACGCTGGAATATCCTTTCTGGTTGGAAAAGTTTCTCAACTTGCCTTCCAGCCCGGTAACAGGAACGACCAGAGAGCGGCTCTCATCAGAATCGGCGCCGTAATAATTTTCCAGTAATTCACGGAACAAGCGGAAACCAACCGCGGTTTCCAGGGTTCCCCCCGATTTGCTGATGACTGTCAGACTCCAGCGTTGCAGCACATCATGGGGGTCCTGACATCCACTTTGTAATAAGTCACGCAATGCGGATACAGAATCGTTGTCAACATTATTACCTTCAAAATACAGGCGGGGCACACCCTGTCTCTGCGCGCGTGTCAATTCGTTATGCCAGGGATTGCAGACCGCTTCGAACAGAGCCCGCATCCCCATATAGGAGCCACCAATCCCCAATACCACAAAACGGTCGGACTGCTCACGCAGTTCCCGGGCCTTGTCTTCGATTTTTCCCAGCAGACTATTGCCCTGCTCTGAATCATATTCATCCAGAAGTTGCTGAGGCAGGTTTTGAAAACCGGCATCTAATGGCTGTTTGTGGGCAGGAATCTGATCGGTTCCCAACAGCGCGATATCGGCCAGCATTTCTTCGCGGGCTGCGATGAGATCAGGCTGAAGTGTTTCGTATAATTGATTATCAATCAAACGCCGGGCCGCGGAATCATCATAACGCAGAATATTTGTCATCCGAAATTTCTTTCATCAAGGCTCTGTAGACTTACTACGATCAAGCATCTTCCGCAGGTGGTTCAATTCCAAAGTCTTCGATCGTTAACAACGCTTCGAAAGGAATATTTCGTTTCTCGAAATTCTTTGCGCCACCCTGTAAACGATCTACGACGCCTAATGCCCGCACCACTTTGCAGCCAAATTCTTCTGCACGATCAACGGAGAGTAAAGCACTACCGGCCGTTGTAATCACATCATCAACAATGACCACTTTATCACCTGGCTGGACGGGACCTTCGACATATTTATTAGTGCCGTGCCCTTTGGGTTCTTTACGAACCATAAATCCGTTTAAGGATTTTCCCTGCTCAGCAGCGATGGCCAGTACCCCGGCGACGATCGGATCTGCACCAATGGACATACCTCCGATGGCATCAAATTCGACATCGGCCAGCATTTCCAGTAACCCCTCACTCACCAGACGCAGCCCATGCGAATGCAGCACGACCTGTTTTCCATCTAGGTAGTAACTGCTTTTCTTTCCCGAAACCAGCGTGAAATCACCAAATTTTAAAGCGCGTTCCCGAAACAACTCGATCAGCTTTTCCCGATCAAACATGAATGTTCTCTTCTCTAACCTGAATGTGTGTCATTAATGATGTAGAACCTGTGAAAAGGGACGTTTATCGCAAACGTACCGCATCAGGCTCAGCCTCACCCATTCTACAGGCTGGAATTCAACATTCAAACAGACCGCGGGGAAAGAATTGCGCGAATTCGCGTTTATGGGAATGTTCTATTCGTATTCGCGTCAAAAGAAGAAATCAGGGGCGAATGACCACTTCTGAGTCCAGACCCAGCAGGTCGTAGACTTCGGCAACATCTTCATTGTGCATTCGCACACACCCTTTTGATTCTGCTTTTCGGATCGAAGTCGGATCAATCGTGCCATGAATGCCATAGCTGTCGCCGAGATCAATCCAGCGTTCTCCCAGTGGATTTTCAGGATCATCGTTGGCAATCACACCATCCTGACCGTAATAGGTCGGATCAACGAGTTTATCTTTGACTTGAAATTTTCCGGTTGGCGTGGAGTGATCTTTACCGATTCCGATCGCGTAGCGTTTGACGAAATATCCGTGTGAATGGATCGTCAGCGTGAATTCGCTCAAATCCACAAAGGCAAAAAATGGTCCCTTAATGACTTTCAATTTCTGGCCAGGCCGAATTTTTTTAGGGTCAATCTGATTGAGTTTCGACAGATACTCCCAGGTAACTTTATAATGTGTCGCAACTTTTCTCAGTTGATCGCCGGGCTCGATTTCATGAGGCGTCATAAAATGTGGTTGCGGAGAAAAATAAATGATGCGTGCTGTCTCTTCGATGCGCGATTTAATGACCGGATATAATTCAGGCTGTTTCCAGTAAATTTTTGAAAGCTGCTTGTGTGCATCCAGAATTTTTCCCTGTTGAATTAACTGGTCGATGGCGATCAAGTCGGGAGTGGTATTCTTCGCCTGCGTTCCAGCCACTTCCTCTTTAAAACTGGCATTCTCGGCAGACTTAATGACGCGCGGGCTCGCACGTTTTATTCCTTCTGGTGGAACCAAATTCCTCGGAACATTTTTTGTCGCTACCTGTTGAGATGCGAGTGATTTTTCCTCTTTTCGCAAAGGCTGGGCAGATCCATTGAATCGATTTGGTTCGAGTGCTTCATTCACAGGAGAGTCGACTTTGGCGGGAGCCTCTACGACTTCCCCGGTCAATGTCCGCTTGTAAATTCGGGGTATCTCGATATCTCTGCTCTGATACGCGCGTTGATTATCATTGCCTTCCGGTAATTCTTCTGCCGGTGGTTCCGACTGTGCGATGATTGTCTCCTCGGACAATACTGGTTCCACATATTCAGAAACAGACTGACCTTTACCGGACAGCGAAGCTTCATCAGATGAGGCCACTTCCAAGGAGCCGGTGGGGGCACTGCCCATGTGAAATGGCAACATATCAAACTTCCAGGCAGCAGTTCCTAAAAGTCCCAGTCCCACGATCATTACGAAACGAAAGGGTGTCATCAATCGGCGCTGGTAACGACTTCGCATCTTGCTATCATCCTTGATTCACAATTCCTACACACATTGGTTAAAATCAGAGAGGCGGAACTATAGCAAATTGACGTAAACCAGCCTACTGCGATTCAGAGAGAGCCGGGTCGTGATATCTTGGTCGTAAGTCATATATCAATAATTATTTAAGACTCGCTGACGAGTCTCCCTGATCGGGAATAATTGCAAAGATTTGTCAAAACACCCCTAGGCAGCGACATGCTTATTGCATAACATTTGCAATAACAAATATCAAGATCTGTTCTCAGAGATTAGGTCCCTTTCCTCAGATCCCCTGAACGAGGTCAGTATGTCCCTGCTGCTGGAAAACGTTAAAAAGAGTTACCGTGAACCGGATGGCTCCGTTCTGCCCATTCTGGATATCGAGCGGTTTGAATTGAAAGAGAACGAACAGGTCGCTTTGATCGGCGAGAGCGGTTCGGGAAAATCGACTCTGCTCAATGTCATCTCCGGCATCACCGCCGCCGATAGTGGTAAAGTGACCATCGCAGGGACCGAAATTGCCTCGATGGCAGAAGTGGTCCGTGACCGGTTTCGTGCCGAGCGAATTGGCTTCGTCTTTCAAACATTCAACTTATTACCTGCTTTTTCGGCGTTGGAAAACGTTTTGCTGGGAATGAGTTTTTCACGCAAAAAACCGAACCGTGACCGTGCGAAAGAACTGCTGTCTCTGGTGGGTCTGGAACATCGGTTGAATCACCATCCCAAACAAATGTCCGTTGGTGAGCAACAGCGTGTGGCGGTTGCCCGGGCTCTGGCGAATCAGCCCAAATTATTACTGGCTGACGAACCGACGGCAAATGTCGATCTTGCGAATCAGGATACGATCCTGAAGCTGTTGCGCGATGCCTGTGCCCAGAATCAAATTGCGATGCTGCTCGTGACTCACTCTCAGGAAGTGGCCAACCAGTTTGAGCGAGTGGAAACTCTGACGGAATTCAACAAAGTTCACGCTCCAGTATAGTTCTCATGATTATTGATTGATGTCCTCTTCTTTATTATTCAGCGAACAAAAGTAACAGCCCATTATGAATACTCTGACTATTGCCTGGAAAAGTATCCGACAACGTCGTGTTGCCTCTCTGCTGACGGCTTTGAGTGTTGCCCTGGGTGTCACTCTGATGATCTCAGTGCTTGTGATCAATGGCGTCATTGACCGCATGTTTAACCAGACGGCCAGCGGTTATGACTTGATTGTTGGTCCGAAAGGCAGTCCCCTGCAACTGGTATTGAATACGGTATTTCGTGTCGGTGCCCCGATTGAAAACCTGCCTTATCGTTACTACACCGAATTGAAGAACGACCCACGTATTGAAGAAGCGATTCCCTTTGCCATTGGTGATGTCACTCAAAAAGGAGGCTTTCCGATTGTCGGTACCATCCCACGCTATTTTGCGTTGGAATACATTCCGGGTCGCCATTTTCGGATCAACAGCGAGGGTAAATTTTTGCCATCTACCTGGGATTCGGTGATTGGCTCTGCCGTCGCAAAACAGAACAACTGGAAGATGGGCGATGAATTCAGCCTGATTCATGGATCTGCAGAAAGCGGGCACGTGCATGATGAAAAATTTAAAATCGTGGGGATCTTGGCGCCCACGGGAACTCCCAATGATCGAACGGTGTTCGTCAATCTGCGTGGGTTTTACCAGGTTTCCGGTCATGAAAAACCACTGGAAGAAGCCATTCGCCGGGAAGCGGCATTCTTTGGTGAAAAAGTGGATGAAGAAAAACTGAAAGCGCTCCTGAAAGAAAACGCGAGCCACGATCATCATGACCACAGCGGCCACGGTCACGCTCATGCCGTACCAGATTCCCAGAAAGAAGTCACCGCGATTCTGGTTCAGATGAAAGGTGATCGCTTACGAGGCTTTGCCACGATCAAATTCCAGTCTGAATTGCAAGAGGGCAACCAGGCTCAAGCCGTCAATCCCATTCAACAGATCACCTGGCTGATGACAAACATCGTGGGTAATGTGCGCACGATGCTGATTGTGCTGACGTCTCTGATTATTGTCGTTTCCGGCGTGAGTATTTTTGTGAGCATTTATAATTCGATGTCCGACCGCAAAAGAGAAATCGCCATCATGCGCGCTCTGGGGGCAGGCCGCACCGCGGTCTTCACCATTATTCTCTCCGAATCGGTCCTGCTCTGTCTGGGTGGTGGCTTATTGGGAATTCTACTGGGACATGGCCTGGTCTTTGTTGCTTCCCCCATTATTGAAGCCCGCAGCGGACTGTTGATTAACCCCTTTGCGTTCAGTTCCGTCGAACTGGTTCTGCTGCCGATTCTGGTTGTTCTGGCTTCGCTGGTCGGATTCATCCCGGCCATGACCGCCTACCGCACCGATGTCGCCAGCACATTAAGTGATTGATTATTCATCAAACGCACGACCAGACATCATCGGCCAGATGTCAACTCAGTCGGTTCAGCATCAGGATGTTCGACAACGCGAACAGATTCTGGGTTTGCTGGCAAATTCGAGTCAGTAACAAAGAATTTAGTGAACTATTTAACAGAACTCCCGATTTTTATTTGATAGACTTGCAAACAACCTATAAGTGCTTAGTTATTCACATCTTAACTATCGAACTTGTATCGAATCTGTTTTGTTGAAGCTGACATTCGAATGATACGGGCAATGCCTAATTTTAAGTTTCATAATAATTCAACGAAAAATGAAGCTGCAGCGTATATATTGTATTGCCTGGGCTATGTAAGTCGTTTCCTGTAAAGGAGCATTGGTTGACTTTTCGGGATAGGTCGGTAAACCCTGATTTCTGCCCGGTCTTAGATGATTTCTCCGGTTTTCTGTGCAAATTCAGGGGTGCTTCGAGCCCTTGGGCATGTTATGATACCAGTATTCAAAGTGGCTCACTGCGAAGGTCGGGAAATGTACCTCGTGAGTGTGCGGCGATCATTTATAGTATTTCTTTATATTCCTGATTCTTGCTGAATAATTGAAAGGCCTTGCAACATGTCGCAAGTTCTTGATGGGTCCAATCAATCTTATCAAAATGCCATTGATCTCCAGGACGAGTTTTCTTACAAACCCGTGCCCCCTACCGCCGTTGTTGGTCTGGCTCTGGGGTTGCTTTCGTTTATTGCGTTATTCGGAATTATCGGGGTGGGAATTGCCGTTTTCGGAATCATTGTCTCGCTCTTCAGTATCTTCAGCATCAAACGATCTGCTGGAGAACTGGGAGGAAAAACAGTGGCGCTCGCGGCGATCGTACTTTCTACATTTTTCCTGATCACCGGAATTTCCTATCAGTCTTTTGTCTATGCACATGAAGTTCCCGAAGGTTATCATCGGCTCAACTTTACCAGTGATATTTCGGCCAAGGATTTTGTCGAAAAAGATGGTGTCAGCAGAGTGAATCCCGACGTGATGAGTTGGGATAAAAAAAACATTTTCCTCAAAGGCTACATGTATCCCACCCGACAAACAAAAAATTTGAAAAGTTTTATTCTGGTCAAAGACAATGGCCAATGCTGCTTTGGTGGACAACCTGACGCTAAGGATATGATCCTGGTCGAGATGCAAGATGATAAGAGTGCTGATTTTTACGCAGGCCTGGTATCAGTGTCTGGGGAATTTCAAGCAGAAGCACCTACCACAGCAGGTGATCTAAAACCCGTTTATCAATTAAAGGGAACACACTTCGAGCAGGCACGGACCGCCTATTGATTGATGTGCCCTTCGACAGAGAGAGCAAGACGATTTAGAAACATATTTACCGATTGGCTCAGATTCAATGACAGTCTGGGCCATTATCAACTTTGTAAAGAAGTTGGTGCAACCACCCGATCATCAGGAGTTTGATCACGTGCAGGCCCACCTTTATCCCACCCGCCTGACAATTCATTTTTTGCTGCTACTGGCTGTTGGCTGCCTTCCTGTTTTCGGAGTCGGCTGTTCTTCGTCGGAACCGACAGAGTACCGCCAGTTTAGCGACAAGATCGACAAAAGCGGTCAGGAAACCGATGCAGCAGATGCTCCTGCCGACGCGCAACCTTCTGTTGTCCATCAAAATCAGCGGCCCGAGGAAACAGACCCGGAAGCGAAAAAACAGACAGAC
Source organism: Planctomycetota bacterium (assembly GCA_022600195.1). Classification (GTDB taxonomy): domain Bacteria; phylum Planctomycetota; class Planctomycetia; order Planctomycetales; family Planctomycetaceae; genus Gimesia. Next base: position 63,378 of record JAHZKX010000023.1, on the reverse strand, counting down.
ACGACACTCCAGCCTGTCACAGAAAAATTACCGTTAACGACAGCTGACTTGACTGAGACCAAAACAAAATCCGCATCAAAGACACAGCAACCTGAAAAAGCAAACAGGGATGACGTCGTGGCACTGGTCGCGCGCAAACCGGATCCTAAGCTACGCGCGTTGACTGCAGAGGAAGAAAAAGAACTGAAGGACAGCAAACCGCGCGAAGTCAAAATACTCATCAAGGATCATGCCTTCAGCAAAACGTCTCCGGGAAATGTGCTCCGGGTTTCCTATGATGACATTGACTTACTGAAAGTTATGAACATGGAACCGGTCACACCCAACGCCCCGGAATTGATGCCCCAATGGCTCAAAGATCTGGATGGCAAACGGATTCGGATCAGAGGATTTATGTATCCCCCCTTTCAGCAGACGGGTAATGAATTTTTCCAACTGGCTCGTGATAACCAGATTTGCTGCTTTGGCAAAAACCCTAAAATTTATGACTTGTTTCCAGTTGTCATGCGGGAAGGAATTACGGCAGATTATATTCTCAATCGTCCCTTTGATGTGGTTGGCGTCTTCCACATCAAGGCCGAAACCCTCGATGATGAATTACAGCGAATTTATCTGATTGACGACGCCATCGTGATCGACAAATAATGCCACAAGGTTTTAAACTGATAATTACCAATTTCGTTTTTTCAAAACAGATATGAATCGCCATGAGGTTCGGCAAATGAATGGTCTAAAAAAACACATCCACAATCGCTTTTTCCTGGGACTGATCTGCAGTCTGCTTGTCGTGGCACAATCACCTTTTGTCACAGCTTGTCCATTCTGTTCTGCCCCTTCGTTGACCTTAACCGAACAGCTCTCGCAGTCTGATGTTGCTGTACTCGTGCAATGGTCCGAAGCCGAAAAGGGGACGCTCGAAAAAGCAGGAAAGACCGTCTTTGAAATCAAAGAAATTGTCAATCAGTCAGACAAAGACAAATTGAAAGTCGGCGATCAGATTACCATCAACCGCCATCGCCCCGGCAAAAAAGGAAATCTGTTTCTGCTGCTCGGCACAAAAGGAACCAGCATCGACTGGGGCGATCCAATTGAAGTGACCGAAACGAGCTTCCATTACATTTCCCAGGCGCCCGCTCCGGAAGAGAAAACAACAAAACGCTTGCGCTACTTCCTGAAGTTCCTGGAGTATCCAGACCAGATGGTCTCGAACGATGCCTATGCCGAATTCGCAAATGCTCCCTATGAAGACATCACTCCCTTAGCCAAAGATCTGCCACGCGAAAAACTTCGAAAATGGATTGTCGACCCAGACACACCAGTGACTCGCCTGGGTTTATATGGTCTTTTGCTGGGCCTGTGTGGTCAGGAATCTGATGTCGCGTTTATGGAAAAGAAGATCAATGAACCGACTAAAGAGTTCCGACTGGGCATTGATGGCGTGATCTCAGGATACCTGTTACTGACCGGCGCAGAAGGGCTGGATAAAATTGACAAGACTAAATTCGTTCCGAAAAATGTTGCCTTCAGTGAAACGTATGCCGCGATGCAGGCACTGCGATTTATGTGGACTTATGGCGATGAACGCATCAGCAAAGAACGTCTGCGAAAATCGATGCAATTATTACTGGACCGACCCGAACTGACTGACCTGGTTGTGGCTGACCTCGCCCGCTGGAATGACTGGAGTGTTCAGGATCGTCTGATGGAGATGTATGGAACAGGAGATTACGATATCCCGTCTATCAAACGGGCCATTGTTCGCTATCTGCTGGTCGCTTCCAAAGGCAAGAACAAAAAAGGAATCGGCCCCGATGCAGCAACAACGGAAAAAGCAAAAGAGCTACTCGATAAGTTGCGCAAAGAAGATCCCAAAACCGTCAAAAGTGCAGAACGTTTCTTTTTCTTTAAATAATGAGCTGACTACTGAGATTGGCTGAGAACGAAGTACAGAATTTATTTTCATAAATCCACACTCAATTGACCGAAGGATCGGCAATGATTGTTCGAAACCATCTTGTTACAAACCGTTATCTCACGGGGCTGATCTGCGGCCTGTTGTTCATCGCACAAATCTCTGAGGCAGAAGCATGTCCTTTCGGCCCGGGTCCTTCGACGCCTTTAACCGAACAGCTCTCGCAGTCTGATGTTGCTGTACTCGTGCAAGGGTCGGAAGCGAAAAAGGGGACGCTCATAAAAGCGGGAAAGACAGTCTTTGAAGTCAAAGAGATTGTCCGCCAGTCAGACAAAGACAAATTGAAAATCGGCGATCAGATTACCTTCAACCGCCATCGCCCCGGGGAAAAGGGGAACTTGTTTTTGCTGCTCGGCACCAAAGGGACGACCATCGACAAAAAGTGGAATTTGTTTTTACTGTTCGGCAGCAAAGGGACCAGCATCGACTGGAGCGATCCGATTGAAGTCACCGAAACGAGCTTCCATTACATTTCGCAGGCGCCCGCTCCCGAAGAGAAAACAACAAAACGCTTGCGCTACTTTTTGAAGTTCCTGGAATATCCTGACCAGATGGTCTCGAACGATGCCTATGCCGAATTCGAGAATGCTCCCTATGAAGACATTATTCCCTTAGCCAACGATCTGCCGCGCGAAAATATTCGGAAATGGATTGTCGCCCCAGACACACCGGCGACTCGCATGGGTTTATATGGTCTTTTGCTGGGTCTCTGTGCTGAGAACTCTGACATTGCCTTCATGGAAGCAAAAATCCTTGAAACTCCGAAAGAATTCCGACAGGGCATTGAAGGCATGATGGCTGGATATTTGCTGCAAACTGGGGCTGATGGGTTAGACAAGATTGATCAGGCAAAGCTGATTCCCAAAGAGGCCCCTTTCAGTGAAACTTATGCCGCCATGCAGGCTCTGCGTTTTATGTGGTATTACGGTAATGGACTTATCAGCAAAGAACGTCTGCGAAGCTCGATGAGGCGATTGCTGGATCGTCCGGATATGGTTGATCTCGCTGTAGCAGATCTCGCAAAATGGAATGACTGGAGCGTCCTTGCTCGCCTGATGAACATGTATGGAACGGGAGATTACGACATCCCGCCTATCAAATGGGCGATTGTCCGCTATCTGCTGGTCGCTTCCAAAGGCAAGAACAAAAAAGGAATCGGCCCCGATCCAATAACGACGGAAAAAGCAAAAGAGTTTCTCGATAAATTACGCAAAGAAGATCCCAAAACCGTCAAAAGTGCAGAACATTTCTTTTCCTTCATTAGCAGATGATAAAGTAAAACGGCTGCATGACTCATTGGCGTTCACAAAACACCTTTCAATTGCAACGAGGCGCGACAATGGATTGTCCGAAACCATACATCAAAAACCGTTTTTTAATGGGATTGTTCTGGGGATTGTTTTGGGGACTGCCGGTGATCTTACAATCACAGGATCTCCTGGCGTGCCCGTTCTGCCCGGGTCCTTCGACGCCTTTGACTGAAAAACTATCACAGGCCGAAGTCGCGGTGCTGGCGACATGGGTTTCCGCGGAAGAAGGCACTTTCAAAAAGTCCGGAAAAACGATTTTTAAAGTCAAAGAGATCGTCCATCAAAAGGATAAAGACAAACTGAAAGTCGGCGAGCAGGTTACCTTCAATCGTCATCGCGTTGGGAAAAAAGGGGCCCTGTTTCTGTTACTGGGTACCAGAGAGACCAGCATGATCTGGGACCCACCGATTGAAATCAGTGAAACGTGCTTCCATTACATGACCCACGCGCCTGCACTTGAGGAAAAAACCAGTAAACGTTTACGCTACTTCCTGAAGTTTCTGGAACACCCGGACCAGAAGATTGCCACGGATGCCTTTGCTGAATTCGCGAATGCTCCTTTTAACGAAATTGCGTTGCTTGCCGATGAACTGCCTCGGGAAAAATTTCGAAAATGGCTCATCAGTTCAAAGACACCCGTGCCCCGACTGGGTCTGTATGGCCTGCTATTGGGTCTTTGTGGTCAGGAATCTGACATCGCGTTTATGGAAAAGAAAATCAAGGAGCCTGGTAAACAGATCAGGATGGGCATTGGTGGTTTGATCTCGGGATACCTGATGCTGACAGGCGCTGAGGGACTGGATCAAATTGATCAAAGCAAATTCATCGCCAGGGACGTTGAATTTAGTGAAACGTATGCCGCCATGGAGGCGCTGAGTTTCATCTGGACTTATGAAGAGAACCAAATCAGCAAAGAACGAATGCGTCAATCGATGCGACTTTTACTCAATCGGCCTGTCCTGGCCGACATGGTGATCGCGAACCTCGCACGCTGGGAAGATTGGACGGTGATGGACCGTCTGATGGATCTTTACGGCGAAGACGCTTACGATAATCGCTCCACCAAGCGGGCCATCGTGCGTTATCTGATGGTCGCTTCCAAAGGCAAGAACAAAAAAGGAATTGGCCCTGATACGGTTACTGCAGAAAAAGCAAAACGCCATCTTTCCCAGTTGCGTAAAGAAGACCCAAAAACCGTTGAAAGTGCACAACGGCTCTTATTCTTAAGATAAGGATTCGCTGGCATTTCGTTTTTTCGCCTTGGGAACGTTGTCAGTCGCTACAACGTTTCGCTAGAGTAGCAGTACGGTTTTTCTCTTATTTAAGTACTGCCTCTATAGAAGAATTCTTATCATGCCTCGTGCGTTTTGTACCGCTAAAATGTGTGACTTTGGCCCCCATTTCGAAATTCTGCAAGCCGGCGGATTTGAAGTGGAAACGGTTCCCGCCGATGTTGATTTACGTAAAGAACCACACCGAGTCGTAGAACAGGTACAAGGCTATGAAGCCGTGATTGCGGGTGCCGAGCCTTATACTCGAGAAGTTCTCGAACAGCTTCCGGACTTAAAAGTAATTTCTCGCTATGGTGTCGGCTATGATGCCGTCGATTTAGAAGCCTGCGATGAGCTGGGAAAAGTGGTAACGATTACACCAGGAGTGAATCATCACTCGGTAGCAGAACAGGCATTTGCCTTGATCATGGGCATCGCTCGGCTGTCGCGTTCACAGGACCAGGCAGTCCGTGCTGGTCAATGGGAGTGGCATTTAACACCGCGCGTCTGGGGCAGCACCATCGGCATTATGGGTCTCGGACGGATTGGCCAGGCAATGGCCACACGCGCCATCGGAATGGGCATGACGGTTCTGGCTTACGACCCTTTTCCCAATCAGGCATTTGCCGATGAACATCAAATCAAACTCGTTGCTCTGGACGAACTGCTGGAGCAATCGGATTATGTCACGTTACATCTGCCCGTCACGCCTGAGACGCGGGACATTATTAACAAAGACACGCTGGCAAAAATGAAAACGGGCTCTGTCCTGATTAATACTGCACGTGGGGGACTCGTTGACGAAGAGGCGTTGATTGAAGCGCTGGAATCAGGTCATTTACGGGCCGCGGGCCTGGATGTTTATAAAAAAGAGCCATTGCCTGTTGATAGTCCTTTGATCAAACTCGAAAATGTATTATTGAGTTGTCATACGGGCGGCCTGGATCGGGAATCGCACCGCGACGCTTATGCGATGGCGGCTCAAAATATCGTAAGATTATATCAGGGAGACTGGCCTGAAGAGTGTGTGGTGAATTTAAAAAACACAACAGGCTGGAAATGGTCAAAGTAGCTCTCTTGACAAACTGGTTCTGTTGAAATTTCTGGCAGTTAGAAACTGGATCCATTATGACAGCCTCTCATTCCAGTTTTTTGAAAATCAGTCCTCGGATTTCCGTGTTGCCTATGATTCACGGGAGCGGCGATTTCGCGATCGAAGTTCGTCGCGTGATGCTGACGAATCAGTTTGATTGTCTGGCTGTTCCCCTGCCTCAATCATTTCAGGAAGACGTCGAACGGGCCATTACTTTTCTTCCCAGTATCATGGCAGTACTGCAGGAAGAGCCCCCGATCACCGGTTCTGCGCCCTGGGAAGAAGCAGAAGATGACGAGGAAAACCAGCGTATTTTCAGCTATGTACCCATTGATCCCTGCCAGGGTGTCATCGCGGCTCTGCGAATTGCGATGATGGAACGCATGGACCGGCATTTTATTGATCTGGAAACACAACGCTTTGAAAGTATTTCGGCTTCATTACCAGATCCGTATGCCTTAAAGAAAGTCCCTCTGGAAACGTTTTCCGCCGCTGTGTTGCCATCACTGAAAAAAGTGCCGGAAGGACAACCTCTGGACCGTTGCACGATGATGGCGCACCGTTTGCGCGAACTGGAAACAAAGTATCAGTCGATCTTGCTGGTCTGCTCACTCTCAGACTGGCCCTGGATTCATGATGCCTATATCGATCAGATACCGCTGGAAGTTGAAGACGAAGAAGTGAATGACACCAAGGTTTATGCTGCTGCTCCTGAAACGCTGCTGTTTATGCTGGGCGAACTTCCTTACATTACCGGCTTGTACGAGGCCGCCCGTTCCGAACTGGGCGATGATGAAAATTTATCAGTCGATGGTATCAAGGAGATGGCGTTGACGGCCCGCGATCGCTATCGACTGGAATTGAAATCACGAGGTCGAAAAATCACGCCGAAAATTCTATCGGTCTATTTTCGTTATGTTCGCAACCTGTCGCTCATCGAGCGACGCATGACCCCCGATCTCTATACTCTGGTCAAAGCGGCCCAACAGGTTGCCGGCGATCAGTTTGCTATTCAAGTTGCCGAGACAGCGCGTGAATACCCGTTTGTACATTTGCTGCCTTTCGAGTCGATCAGATTTGGAATTGAACAGGCAGAGCTTCCCGACGGCACCATGGTCGAATTAAGCAATCGCTTACCCGGTAATCCCATCTCCTGGAGAAGTTGTGAATTGATTCCCAAACCTCCTCAGCCGAAACAGGATGAATGGGATATGAATTGGGATCCCTACAAACAATGCAGCTGGCCTCCCGAAGATGTTGCCATCGAAAAATTTCGTACGAGTGTGAAAGACCATGCCCTCAACCTGTTGGGCGTCGACCTGGCGCGCACCGAAAAATTTACGACGAGTTTGAAGGACGGACTTGACTTGCGCGAAACATTACGGAACTGGCATACGGGCGAACTTCACGTTAAAGTGCTCCCTCCCAGTCGAGGAAAGCTGGATTGTGTGATCATGCTGTTTGATTCACCTGCAGACCCTAGAGATTATCCCTATCGGCTGACCTGGCACGCCGAACATCAGGACGAATCGACGCTGGCATTTTTTGCCACCGACCACCGAAAGGAAATGGTGGGGCCTGGCATCGGTCTGGCAAGTTATGGAGGTGCGTTATTCCTGTTTCCGCCGCGTCCGATTTATGATATCTGGAACGACGTCCAATTTGATTTTGTCGATACACTTGAGGAACGTCTGCTGGTGGCCGCCTGCCATTACAGCGAAGAGAAGCACATCGCATTGCTCAGTGAGGCCCCTCCCGGTGCTGGCTGGCGGCGTCTGGCGAAACGGTATCAGAAGAAATTGATACACGTTCCCATTGGTCGCTTCAGTCAGGAAACCCTGCAACAACTGCGGATGTTCCATGTGCTCAACGGTCAGGAAATTCGCAGTTTTGCCGCTCATTATATTCGAAAGGCATAGCGACTTACGTCGATAGCTCGCGATTTTGATTTGATCCCGGCATTTCATTAGTATTTTAAGAAATTAAAATCGTGGCTGTTTTTACCGTGTTCTTTGCTTTGTGAACTGATTAGAATATGGTTTGTTTTTAAAATTCACCCCGCCTTGCCCTAACTCCTCTACCAATGGAGAACCAGTCATGTCCGATTCTGTCAATCGTCGCACTTTTCTCGGTCAAACCGCGGCCGCAACCGCCGCCGGTATTGCTGCCCCCGCGATTCTATCCGCCGCCAGTAAAGCCCCCAGTAAAAAAGTCACCGTTGGAATCATGGGAATGCAACGCGGTCTGTTTTTGGCAAAAACGTTTGGTGCACTGGAAGGGGTGGAAATCAAATATGTGTGCGATACTGACGCCGACCGCATGGCAAAGGCCGTCAAAACAGTCGAGACGGCTACCAAAAAGGCCCCTCAACCTGTTGACGACTTTCGAAAAATTCTGGACGACAAAGAAGTAGATGCATTGATCGCCGCCCCTCCGAACCACTGGCATTCACCGGCCACGATCCTGGGTTGCTCTGCGGGTAAACATGTTTATGTGGAAAAACCCTGTAGCCACAATCCCAACGAGGGTGAAATGATGGTGGCAGCCGCTCGCAAAAATAAACGAGCCGTCCAGATGGGAAGCCAGCGACGCAGTAGTGAATCGATCATTGAAGGGATTCAAAAAGTTAAAGAAGGCGTGATTGGTGATGTCTACCTGGCGCGGGCTTTTTATGAAAGTGCCCGCGGTTCGATCGGCACCGGCAAACCAGCTTCTGTTCCCGGTAACCTGAATTATGATCTCTGGCAGGGACCAGCTCCACGTCAGAAGTACGTAGATAACATGATTCCTTATAACTGGCACTGGTTCTGGAAGTATGGGAATGGTGAACTTGGTAACAATGGTGTGCATTCACTGGATATCTGCCGTTGGGGTCTGGGAGTTGATTATCCCACACGCGTCGTTTCGAGTGGTGGTCGTTATGCTTACCAGGACGATCAGCAAACACCCGATACGCATGTGGTTGCTTATGAATTTGACGGAAGCAAACAAATTACGTGGCAGGGAACCAGTTGTAACCGACACAAGAATGACTTCGTTACCTTTTTCGGTAGTAAAGGGACCTTGATCATAGGCACTTCTGGAGGTTATCGCGTATTAGACGCTAAGGATAAAGAAATTGAAAAAGTGGGTGGCGGCCAGGGAATGAGCGAACACGCTCAAAACTTCATTGATGCGATTCGCAATGATGAGCCACTCAATTTGAATGCCGAAATTGAAATCGGACACAAAAGCACGCTCTTGTGTCACATCGGTAATATCGCACACCGCACTGGTCGTACGCTGAACTGCGACTCAACAAACGGTCATATCCTGAATGACAAAGCAGCCATGGCACTATGGTCGCGAGAATACGAACCTGGCTGGGAACCAAAAGTCTGATCCTTTCAGATCTACGTGCATTAAAGTAATAAAAACAAGGGAGCCGGCGATTGTGCTGGCTCCCTTTTTCTATTGTCTGATTTAATACCATAGCCCCCCAAAAAAACGCCTTCGATAAATAAATATCAAAGACGTTGATTCTCATCGTGTATCACCATCATACATTAAATATGGTATGATCAGAGCTGATCGGCGATTTTCTTGGCAGCCGCCTTAATTTGTTTTGCGCTCTTCATAGACTCCAGTTTTTTCGCTTCCGCAGCCAGTTCGGTTTTACCAGCCTGCTCCAGACTTTCCGGAATTCCAAAGAAACTACTGTCAATCACTCCCGATTCAGCGATCGCAGTTAAAGATGCTTTGACAACTGATAAATCCTGTGCAGCAGGTGTTTCCTGGTTGGCAGGTGCCACTTCACCTGAACCTCCCCCTCCACAGCCTGCCAACATTAAGCTCATTGACAGACAGAATAAAGCCAATTTATTCATCGCTAGCCCTTTCTCTTGTTAGTTACTATTAATGACTTTTTCAGATTCTTATTAAACAAATAAAAATCAGCTCGGCAACGATGATTGCCGAGCTGATTCATTAAAACCATTGAGCAATGGATGAATTACTCGCTGATACTGACAGGCTCACCATCGTTAATCGCGCCCAGTCGCTGCCAATTCAGTAAATCGATGTTTTCTGAAACAAAGTGCACCGAACCATCGGCCATCAATACATGGGCACCGCCAACATGTCGGCTACGTGCGGACTGCACTGCAGACGCGTCGCCTCCTGCATGACCGCCACTTCCGGTACTGCAGTCATCATTGGGTGAGTTGGGAGTATTCCAGGTATTAAACCAGGTCTCGTCTCCTCGCATCCAACGTGATCCACGATGGCTGTAGAAACCACCTGCGGCTGCACAAGCAGTACCATGCGTATCCAGTTGTGACTTGGTAGGGAAGATGGTGTCATTACCACCCGCAAATGCCACACCCCGTTGTACGTCACCTTTCCGATCGAATGTCGTACCATTGGCAGACCCTACAATTCGTTCGCCCATGGCAATGACATTCGATGTTCCATCGAGAACATCAGACACTCGGGTAATCTGCTGATATCGAAAAAGCCCGACTTGCGATGTGCGGGTCACAGCAAATCCCATACTGGGACCAACAGACACATAGTAGTTCAAAGAACCTTCCGATAAAATCGGATAGCGCAGATCAGTAGGACATTGGAAGACACCTATGGCAGCAGCCCTAATTCCTACATCGGTGTTAGGAGATTCTTCACAGTTCCTATTAAAATCCAATTGATTATAAATGTTGGCCTGATCCATAAACGGCAACAATCGTCAGATCTTTCCCAAACCAGCACGTGGAAAAATCAAACCGTAAGCGCACAGACTGCCCAACGTTGCTGTTTCAAAGCAACTGGCGTAGTCGGAATCAGTCGACTTTCTGTGAACTTATTTTCTGTTCCAGTTCCGGTATGTAATCGGGAACGGAAAAATAGGTGTCCTCACGCGGAGCCGGGCCGCGGTTTAACTTCGACCACTGGCTGGGTTGCAGTGCATGTGGCAGCATTTCACAGCCTGTTGCAAAAAAAGAAATGCTGGGAATGATCAATACGAGGAGTGCTTTTGAGAGAACTTTCATCGAGAAAACTTTCATTGAGAGAATCCCGTTCAGATAAAGTATTCCGTTAGTGAATGCGCATAGAAAAAGAGCGCACGCACTGCTGGTTTATTTAGTAGTCGATACGAAATGGATTTTTTTGATTTGAGAAATGAGAGATGAGGGACGGATTCTAGCCAGAGGCTGTTTGTCTGCCAAGCCCATTTTGACCTGCAAAATCTGCCGCTACTGGAATTAAATGAGGGATTTTTGCTGTCGAAATTCCAGTATTTGCTGTTTTAACTGCAAAATCAGCGCGTTGGTCTCTGCAGATTCCGGCATGAAGCGGCTACAAGCGTAGTTTCGATACCATTGTGCAACTGCCTGGCTCTGTATGCGTCTGGAAAACTGCATCAACGTTTCGTCGGGTTTGCGCACGATTTTATGCTTCCCCAGCAGTCGATCCATCTGTGCCAGCAGTTGATGCAATTCCTGAACATGCACTGGATTTTGCTGAAAGAGAGCCCGCTCTTTCAGTCGTTTTTGACAGAATTGAAAAACCCACCTGAACCCAAACCAGAGCGCCACACCGCAGATGAGCAGTGCCAATGGTAGCTGTGCCTCTGAAAGCGCCAAGACCCACTCTCCGCGTTGCACAGCTGTTTTCAATCGGGAATACTGGCCGATTAACGATTCCCAGTACTGCCTGACCCCGCCGGGTGTATTTTGATCGGGCCGACCGGCTGCCGGCGTGGATTCGACAGTGACCCAGCCACTTTGTTCATCCCAGGCTTCGACCCAGGCATGCGCATGCCTGCTACGAGCAACCCAGAACTGGTCATAGACATTTCTTTCGCGCACGATATAACCTGTGACATAACGGCAGGGAACCCCAGCCATTCTTAATAAGATTGCGGTTCCCGATGCAAAATATTCACAATGAGCGTTCGGCTTTTCCAGAAGAAAATATGTGAGGGGATCATTTCCTTGCGGGATCTTGATCCCGATTTCATATTCATATTGATTTTGGAAATAGTTTTGAACGCGGTTAATTTTTTCTGCAGAAGTTTTACAGTCGGCAAAAATCTGGTTTGCCAGCTGTTGCACGCGGGGCGAGATGCCAAACGGAAGTTGCAGCAACCTCCTCAAAGAGACTACAGATTCAGGTGCCGGTGGAAGCTGTTTGCGTGGCAGAAAGAGAGCATAGGGATATCCATTTTCCATCGTACGTGAAGTCAGAATATTCTGGCTGTCAATTTGCATGTTCTCAGCAACCGCATGAACTAAAGGTGTATTCAAAGGTGCAAAAATATGCTCGGTACTCGCTGACCAGACTTCATATTCAATCCAATCAGAAGAGTTCGCCTGTCCTATTTGAAACCAGGTACCTTCCGGTATGATCTCCGTTTTAACACCCGCGGGTGGCAAGCCTATGCTGGCGACATTTTGACTGCCAATCTCAGAATGCCATTCGGAATTAAAAAACTGCACGAAAGCCCGACCACGCATGTAGCCTGGTTCATCGGAAGATTTGATACGTAACTTGACTTGTTGGGCACCGGAGTCAAACTGCGAGGTCAGGCTGCCAAGCTTTGAAATCGTCGAGAAACCGGCACGAGATGCCATTCCTGAGGTACTCGGTTCGATCAGGCGATAATAGAGTTGATCCATTTCTCGCTCATAACGATGTAATCCGGTGGCAGTCAACCAGCCAATCAGCCAGATGAATACAAAAAAGTTAAAACGAATCAGATAAACAACCCACTTCTTTTTGATGTTGTTCTTCTGTGAACGAAACACATGCCCAAATTGATAAAACACACCGGTCATCAGCACATAGCTGAAAACAAAAACCTGATAATAGATGTTTATGGATCCATGAACCTGAATATCGCCAATGAGAATAAACACCAGAATACCGAGTAAAGGAAATGAATTCGGCAGGAAAGGAATAAAATGTTTATCAAATAGCTGACGCAGCTGCAGGGCTATTATAAATTGTGCAGCCGCATAGGCCAGCGGAGTTCTGATCACCTCCGATCGATCCTGACCGAACTCGTGTGGAGAGAGCACATACTTAACCATAAACAGCATGGCCAGAATGCTGGTGATCCAGAATACCTGACGGCGGGAAAATGGGTATTGTAAAATCGGCAGATACGATAAGGCAGCAATCAAAACAATACTGGCAGAGAAAAAAAGCGTCTCCGACAGAATCCCGAAGGTGGCGCACTCCAGACTGATCAAAATGAAGGCGACCGTACGCTGCGAACTCATAGCGCTTCCACCTTTCCAGTTACAATCTGTTCGGGTGTGAAATGAGCGGCAGGACCGAACTCTGCGGAATTGTAAGGCAATGTCGTCTCACCATCATGGATGATGATCGTTTTTAAACTGGATCCCGAATCCAGAACCGCACGCGCCATTTTTTCCCGTTGTTCATCCCAATCCAGAAAAATACAAACGGCGGTCGAAATATTGGAGAGTTCTTCAAAGACGGCTGGCCCAATGGTTTCGAATGGGTCATCGGAACAACGATCTACACAAGACAATAATTCCAGAACATTATCGAAGTGCGCGGTATGGCGTCCCGCGCGAAACACATACAGCTCCGGACCTGCAGCAAACAGGTCGATCAGATATTCTCCACGCGACAATGCGTCTGCAATTGACGCCGTCAAACTAATTCCCGCTTCCAGTACATTGGCAGGTTGCTTGACATCCGCTTTGGAATACCAGCGCTGGTTCAGCGATTTCAACTTACGCTTCAGCCAGGGATCAGGAGGCATATAGGTATCGAGAATCAAGGCAATGCGGCAGTAGTATTCTTCCTGATACTCTCGAACCACGGGCTTACCCAGCCGGGCGAAGGATCGAAAATCGAGTCTGCGGGCAGGTTCTCCTGGAACATATTCCCGATTCCCTATGTACTCTGGCGATTCTCCCACATTGGAAGTCAGGGCGATGCCCCCTGGCTGAAATTTGCTGCCGACTGGTAAATCGACAGTTGAGATTTGATGAAAGCTGGGCAGCACCAACAGAGATTTCCCGGGTAGGGCTGCACTGCCTGAACGGTTGAGATGAAAAGGAAACAGGGTATGCACGCCCAGTTTAGGCAGCGCGTAGAAGCCTCTTTGTGGCGCATCGATGGTCACAGTGATCTCGGCAGATTCCCCGCGCGGCAGACATTGTAATGTATCATCACGATCGGTTTGTGAGAGAGGTTTCTCCAACCAGCGAAAGGCGACTGCCATATCGTAAATGGGCAACCAGCCCTTGTTGGTCACGGTAAATTGACCCACTGCAGGCTGACCGGCGGTGGTTTGCGCGGGGAAATCTCCCTTGAGATCACAGCGGGGCCGGAAGATCCAGGATGCCATTCCGTCGATCAGAATCAACGCCATCAGTACGCTGAAGAGATTATAAATAGGTACGGTAACGGAAATCGTACCGATACCAGACAAAAAGAATCCAAACAACAATATTTTTCCGGGAGACGTGACGCGGTAGTACCAGTAATGCTTGTGCATTCGCACCAACAGCAGACGATTGGTAAACGAATCTTTTTTTCTGATCGTGGGTGAATAGGGATCGTATTCCGAGACATGCATTACGGTTTCAATACTTCTTATTGAATGAGTCGAGAAGTTGATTCCACTCAGATCCCTTCAGCAAAATGCTAATTGGGAACTTTTACTTTTTGAACAATATCAGATACCACATCCATTTTAGTTATGCTGCTGTATTTCGCTTTTGATGTTAATATCAGTCTGTGTGCTAAAACATATTCTGCCATATGCTGGACATCATCGGGCAGGACATAACTTCTGCCTTTCAGGAATGCGATCGCCTGTGAAGCACGAAACATCATGAGCGTACCGCGAGGACTGACCCCCAGCTTCAATCGGGGATCTGTGCGTGTGGCCTGCACGAGATCAATCATATAACGAGCGACGCTCTGCTCGACGTGCACTGATTTTACCTGATTCTGCATCTGCAATACTTCTTCATGGCTGAGTACGCGTTCCAGATGGTCAACGGGATGTTCGGTGGATTGCGCGAACAAAATTTCCATTTCATTCTCTGCATCCGGATAGCCAAGCTGCAAGTGAATCAGAAACCGATCCAGCTGAGCTTCCGGTAAGGGATAGGTACCGTGAAAGTCTACGGGATTTTGTGTTGCCAACACAAAAAAAGGAGCCGGCAGGATATAGCGTACGCCTTCAATGGTGGCCTGCGATTCACTCATGGCTTCCAGTAGTGCAGACTGTGTGCGGGGAGAAGCACGATTGATTTCGTCGGCCAGTAAAATATTACAAAAAATCGGTCCTTCCCGAAAATGAAATGTGCCATCGACGGGATTATAGATTGATGATCCTAAAATGTCCGTCGGCAGCAGATCGGGAGTAAACTGCACACGATTGAAGGGCACATCCAGAGAGCGTGCCAGTGCTTTGGCAAGCGTCGTTTTTCCGGTTCCCGGCACATCTTCCATCAGCACCGACCCGCTGGAAAGCAGCGCGACCATCATCATGTCGATGCTTTCTGACTTTCCCCGAATCACACTGCTCAAATTTTTCCGCAACAGGCTGAGCATGTCGGAATATTTTTCATTCTGTTCCGGCAACGTGGATTGCGCCATTCGACTTCTCAATTATTTATAGACGGTGATTGGGGATATGCAGATTCCAAGTGATTTTTGAACGTGAAGTTCCATCACAAACCCATGGGATATCTTGTAATTATAGCAGATCACAGAAAAATGAAAGGTTTGACATGAAAATAATTCGAAGTGACCAAAAACCCTTTATTCAATTTTTGTGATGCAGTGCCTTTGGAGAATTTGGCACACACCTTGTGTCTTGCTGTCCTTTTCCTCATAAATTTGCCCTTTCACTTCTCTGGTTGCCAGGACTCCGGCCCATTGGGCTTCGCGCGTAAAAACTTTGCATCGGTTTCCTGATACCACAGGTGCAGTTTCTGACGCAGGGAAGCGACACGCTCGGGATGCTTTGCAGTCAGGTCCGTCTTCTCTCCCAGGTCTTCTTTCAAATTGTAAAGTCGAGTGCTTCCATCTTCGAAACGCTCAATCAGTTTCCAGTTGCCCATACGAATCGCGCCGCCCGGGATGCCTCCCTGATTCGAGTAATGCGGATAATGCCAATACAGGGCTTCTCGATTCAGGTGTGCTTCCCCTTTCAATAAAGGTTTCAGACTGACGCCATCTTGATGCTGTGATGGCCTGGCAGGCAGACCAGCCAGATCGAGGATCGTCGGATAAAAATCGGTGCTGATAACCGGTTCATCGCTGGTGCTGCCCGGTTTGGTGCCTCCCGGCCAGCGAATCAGAAAGACTTCGCGAATGCCCCCTTCATACAACCAGCCCTTCCCACCTCTGAGCGGGAGATTCGAAGTGGGTGAACCTTCGGACGTACTCAAACCGCCATTGTCGGCGCTCAACATGACGACCGTATTCTCAGCCAAACCCGAATCCTCCAGTTGTTTCAAGACTTTGCCTACCGCGCGGTCCATCGATTCCACCATCGACGCATAGACGGCATGCTTTTGCAGAATTCTGACTTTCCGCTTTTGCTTGACGTCGAACACCTGCTCTTCCTCTGCGAATTCTTCCTGTTCTGTCAAACCCAGGCGTTTCGCCTTTGCCTGGTATTTGGCAACCAATGCCTTGGGACCCATCAAGGGTGTATGCACGGAATAAAAAGAGAGATAGGCCAGGAAAGGTTGCTCTCGATGTTGGTCGATGAACTTTGCTGTTTCACTGGCCAGTCGATCGGGCAGATGCTCGCCGTCCGGTCCGTCGGTTAAACGGGGATTTCCATAAGGCGAGAAATATCTTTTGCCACCGTAAGGACCGCCGCGTAACCAGCCACCACGATTCACATCGAAACCCTGCTTTTCCGGCCAGAACTCTTCCGTCGGACCCAGATGCCACTTGCCGGCGAAAAAGGTGGAGTACCCGTGTTCTTTCAAAGCTTCCGCGATGGTCACTTCATTTAAAGGCATCCGGTCATTCAGGGGAGCCGGCAGAAACTTGCCCGCACGTTTACCGGAAAAGAAGTTGGTGGCATCGACGCGCGTGGGATATTTCCCGGTCATGATACTGTAACGCGTGGGGCTGCACACGGGATTGGCGGCGTAGCCGTTGGTAAACCGCATCCCTGATTTAGCAAGTTGGTCGATGTGAGGTGTCTCATAGAATGTCTGTGGATTATTGCAGCCGACATCCATATAGCCGAGATCATCCACGAGAATGAACACAAAGTTCAAGGGTTTATTTTTTGTTTTCTCAGCAGCGAAAGTGAAGCTGCTTTCCAGAACCAGTAAAGTGAATAATGCCGCCAAGCAGCGCGCCCCAGGTCTCATGTTGAACGACTCCCGTTGAAAGTTCTTCAGTTCGTTTCCTAATTTCACTGCGATGGACAGATCTGATTCTCTCACAATCACGCAGGGATAAAAAGCAGTATTCTTTTAGATGATGAAATATCTCAAACACATTCTGTCGCTGTTTACTTTAAGTTATCCTTTTCCGTCTGTACGTACCGTCTAAACCAAAGCTGCAGCGTTGAATATCAGGAAAACCCCTGAAAATTGCCTACTTTAGAATATGTTTTGCTACTCATTTTACTATAGAATTGTACCCCTGGAAAGCAAATGATATCGATAAGGAAATACTTTGATGCGTAACAGACGTGGATTTACAATAATCGAATTACTGGTAGTGATTGCCATCATCGCGATTTTAATCGCGTTGCTGCTGCCGGCGATCCAGCAGGCGCGAGAAGCGGCCCGAAGAACCCAGTGTAAGAATCACTTGAAACAGTTAGGTCTGGCAGTCCATAACTATGCCAGCAGTTATCGTTACCTGCCCCCCGGTGCGAGCGTCGATCTTTCCGTGACTTCGACTGGAAATAATGGTTCGTGGGGCGTGCATGGTCGGATTTTACCATTGCTGGAACAGGGAAACCTTTATAACAATGTGGATCTCTCGATAGCCTGGGATTTTCAGACCGCCATAGATGGTTTGAAAATACCCGTTTATGCCTGCCCCAGCGATCCTAAAAGTGATCAGGCACGCGACCCCGGTAGTGGAAAAGTCACCCTGTATCCGACCAATTATGGTTTCAACTATGGAACCTGGTTTGTGTTTGATACTACGAATGGAAACGGCGGTAATGGTGCGTTTTTCCCCAATGCCAGTTTAACGATAGCAGCGTTTACCGATGGAACCAGTAATACACTGCTGGCCTCGGAAGTAAAAAGCTGGCAGCCTTATACTCGAAATGGCGGCCCCTCCACTACGACGATACCCTCGACGGCATCCGAGGCTGCCACAATCACGGCGTCGGGAGGCCAATTCAAAACCAATACCGGACACACAGAATGGCCCGATGGGCGCGTGCATCACACCGGTTTTACCGTCACGATGAATCCCAATACGCATGTGCCTTATACGAACGCGGGAACAGAGTACAACGCCGACTACAATTCGTGGCAGGAAGGCAAAAATGGTGGTGCCGGTTCACCCACTTATGCCATCATCACTTCGCGGAGTCATCATATTGGAGTCGTCAACGCCGTTCTTGTAGACGGTTCGGTGCGCACCATCAGCGAAAATATCTCTCTGGATATCTGGCGTGCTTTGGGCACGCGTCAAAACGGGGAAGTCCTCGGCGAATTCTAAAGTTAACTTGAGTGACAGTGAAAACACAGGGAGTTCATCTGGTTGCAGGTTGACTCCTTTTTTGTGCTGGTTTGCCACTCAATTACCATTTTCCTTTCCTGACTATTGATTCCAGGCTGCCCCCCTATAATAGAATCACTGAGATGGGCACCCGGCCGGTTGCATCTTCTTCATCCCATGTAGAAAGAAAAGAATACGATGAGCTACCAACCTCGCATATTGGCTTTCGCAGGCAGCACACGCAAAGATTCGTTTAATAAAAAATTAGTGGCTCTGGCTGCAACGGGAGCCAGAGAGGCAGGAGCTGTGGTCACGCTAATCAATCTGCACGATTACCCGATGCCTCTCTTTGATGAAGACCTCGAAGCCAGTGAGGGTAAAAATGAGCACGCTCTCAAATTCAAACAACTGCTGATGGAAAGTGATGGGATTCTGATTTCCTCTCCCGAATATAACGGCTCACTTTCCGCCGTCCTTAAAAATGCAATCGACTGGGCTACGCGCGCCGATGAGGGGGAAGCCCCAGGGTCCCTGCCCGCGTTTCGTGGCAAAGTCGTCTCCCTGATGAGTGCTTCTCCCGGCGGACTGGGAGGCTTAAGAGGACTGGTTCACGTGCGGGCCATTCTGGGTGGCCTGGGCTGTCTCATGCTGCCCGCTCAAACGGCTGTCTCCAGTGCGCATGATGCATTTGACGAGTTCGGTAATTTGAAAGACAAAAAACGGCAGCAGCAAATTCTGTATCAGGGACAAGAACTGACAAACTTCATCACGCGACTGAATCAGCAGGATTCCTGATCGATTTGACTTGAAAAAACTTTGGATTCGATCCCGGTCGTCAACTTTCTTTTTCATGAACTCTACTGTTAAGATAAATTGAGTTCTGATTTAAATCTCTCCTTTTGAGTTGACGACAGGAAATCGCATGACATTTCAACCTCGCCCGTTTGTACTGTTCTTCACGGCTCTGCTTTCGATAGTTGCTCTACAGAGTACGCTGAATGCGGTCGAAGCACCTGTTTCTGATTTCTCTGTCGATAAAAAAGACAAAACGCATTGGTTCGATATCAAGAACCTGGGTATGGAAGGAAAAGGCTGGACGGAAACGGAATCGTTCTTTGATCGTCTGCCCAAAAAGGCCAAAGGCGTTGTGCGTCCCCCGGTCTGGTCACTCAGCAAACATTCCGCGGGCATGGCAGTCCGCTTTGTGACTAACGCCACTTCAATCAAAGCAAAATGGGAACTGACCTCTCCGAGCATTGCCATGAATCACATGGCGGCCACCGGCGTCAGTGGTCTGGATCTTTATGTAAAAACGGAATCGGGAAAATGGCGCTGGTTGGCAGTTGGCAAACCGTCCCAGCAGAAAAACAGTGTCTCACTGACTTCAGGGTTGGTTCCCGGGAAACGAGAATATATTCTTTATCTGCCCCTGTATAACGGCGTCAAATCGGTTGAGATTGGAATTCCTGAAAGCAACCAGCTTTGGAAAGCGCCCGCACGTGAGCCAGGCAAAGATAAACCGCTCATCTTCTGGGGTACTTCGATTACACAAGGGGGTTGTGCGTCTCGTACTGGCATGGTGCATACGGCGATCCTCGGTCGCAGACTCGATCGCCCGGTGATCAATCTTGGTTTTTCGGGCAATGGTCGGATGGAACCAGAAGTTGCGAAACTCATTGCCGAGCTGGATGCGAGCGTGTTCATCATGGACTGTCTGCCGAATGTGACGGCGAATGTCGTGAAAAAAGAGACCGAGCCGCTCGTCAAAACGTTAAGGGCCGCGCATCCCGAGACACCGATTCTGCTGGTGGAAGACCGCACGTATTCGAATGCGTTTCTCAAACCGAGCAGTCAGGACCGCCATCGCACGAGCCGCCTGGAACTCCGCAATGCTTATGAGCGTTTGAAAAAAGAGGGTGTGAAAAACCTGTATTATCTGGAAGGCAACACGCTGCTGGGCGATGACAGTGAAGACACCGTCGATGGTTCACACCCGACCGACCTCGGTTTTTTCCGACAGGCTGACGCTTTTGAGAAAGTATTGAAGCCCATCCTTGAGAAACACTCGAAGTGATGCGGGTCCGCCTCTGTTTATTTCTGTTTCTCGCGTGTTTGCTGTCGTGCGGGAAGCAGAAACCGCCAGCACAACCAGAGGCTGCACTTTCTGCGGACGCACGTTTTCAGGAATTCCATGCTGAGATTCAAACGTTCTGCGGAAGCTGTCATCTCTGCCCTGATCCAGGTATTTTGACCAAAGAATTCTGGCGGATGCAGATTCCCCGCGAGTATGCGCACTATGAGCGTTCACAGCAAAGACAACAACGCGTGCCTCCTCAGCCGGAAGTCATCAAGTATTTCGTCTCACAGGCACCAGAGAAACATCAACTGCCGACTCAAGTTACCGAAGTCCCAACGGGTCCTCTGACCTTTCGAAAACAGGAATTCCCGCGACAGGTGGCAGATCAAATTCCCGGCGTATCGGATTTGAACTGGATCGGAAGTGGCAGTTTGCCACACGAATTATTAATCACCGATCTGGGTTCGGGGGAAATCGGTCGCTTTCGGTTTTCCGCAGGCAAACCGAAATTCCAGTCACTGTCAAAACGGAACCACCCGGCGCATATTGAACGCGTGGATTTGAATCAGGATCAACGCGACGATTATCTCATCGCGGATCTGGGAAGTTTTGGGCCGGAAGATCACGACCGGGGAAAAGTCACGCTGCTGATGTTCGATGAGAAAACGCAACGTTATCAGCCTCATGATCTGCAAACCGGATTGGGGCGTGTGGCTGATGTCAAAGCGGCCGACTTCGATGGTGATGAGGACCTGGACCTGATCGTGGCAGAATTCGGCTGGCGAGACACCGGACGATTGCTGTTTCTCAAAAACGTCTCACCTTCAAAAACAGACCTGAAATTCGAGCAACGTGTTCTCGACGAGCGGCATGGTGCCAGTCATGTGCTGGTCACTGATTTGAACCGAGATGGGCTGCTCGATTTTGTGACGCTGTTCTCGCAGGAGCATGAAATCATCGTCGCGTTTTTGAATCAGGGTAAGGGGCAGTTTAAAAAAGAAACAATTTATGAAGCCCCCGATCCCGCCTATGGTTCGTCCAGTATTTCGCTGGTGGATCTCGATCAGGATCAGGACCTCGATCTGCTTTATACGAACGGCGATACGATGGACAGCTTTGAGCTGCGTCCCAGTCATTCGATCCAATGGCTGGAAAACAGAGGCACATTTCCCTTTGTGCATCACCCGATTGCAAAATTGACGGGCGCCTATGGTGCCACACACGGCGACTTCGACGGCGATGGGGATATCGACGTTGCTGCCTGCACTATGACCTGGAATTATGAAACGCCGCGGAATACGGTTGTCTGGTACGAACAGAAAACGCCAGGTAAGTTTGTCGCGCATCCGCTCGATTATTCGAAAGGCCAACATGCGGTGATCGAAGCGGGCGATTTTGACGCCGACGGCGATCTGGATCTGGCGGTCGGAAATTTCGAAGCCCGCGAGGCGAACCCGGACGCTCCTTCCAAATGGTTTTCCATCTGGTGGAATGAAGGGCCTGGGAAATCGAAATAGCTGAACGGCTTTGAATTCATAATGACTTTTTTCTGGTTGCGAAGCGCTAATTCAGATTTTCCAGGGCTGGCGATAAGGGCGTTGCAGCATCTGGTTGGCTTCGTCATCGCCGATGAACTGTTCTTTCTCCGGGTTCCACTTCAGTTTTCGTTTCAGCCGCATGGCGATGTTGCCGAGGTGGCAAATGCTGGCGGTGGAATGTCCGGCTTCAACGGGTTCAATGGGATCTTTCCGCGATTTGACGCTGTCAATGAAGTTCTGGTAATGATTGTTGCTGACGGGCAGATGAATCTCTTCGGCAGTGATCACCGAATTCTTGATGGCATCGGAGGATGCTTCCACCTCTCGCATATTGTTGACACTGAACTGAACCCAGCCTTCGGTTCCCTCGATACGGGCCCCGAATCCGGGATCCTGCGTGCGACAGATAAACTCGATCCCGTTGGCGTAGCGTGCGCGGAAGTCCGTTTTCATGGCCGTTGTGTAAAGATGCCCTTTCGGCGGCCAGACGACCCCTGGTTGATGCTCGAATTCCACCGGGCCCGTGCCATCCATGCCGAGCGCCCATTGAATGATGTCGGTTGAATGGGCGCCCGTATTTGTCACCTGCCCCCCGGAATAATCGAGATGAAAACGGAAACGGTACAGGCAGCGATCGATGTGATAGGGGGCCATGGGTGCAGGGCCGAGCCACATGTCATAATCAAAGCCAGCGGGTACGGGCATTTCTTTCCAGCCCGGTTCGGGTCCGGCACCGCTGCCGTTGATAATAGAAATGACGCGTTTCACTTTGCCGATGCGTCCATTGCGTACCAGTTCACACATACGGCGTACGACTTTATTCGAGCGATACTGAGAGCCGGTCTGCAAGATGCGGTTGTGCTTGCGAACCGCTTTGATCATCTGCTGACCATCGTGGACGGTGAGTGACATGGGCTTCTGGCAATAGACGTCTTTCCCGGCTTCACAGGCCTTCTTGGTTGCCAATGCGTGCCAATGATCGGGCAGCGTAATCATGACGGCATCGACGTCTTCGCGTGCCAGGACATCGCGGAAGTCACTGTAGGCATCGCATCCCTGGTACTTTCCCGAACGCGTTTTTTTGGCATAGTGCTCGTTCACTCTTTTCTGCGCGGGCTCGCGTCCCAGAAAATGTTCTTTACGGGCATAACCACCACTGGCTTTGTTGACATCACAAACGGCAACCACCCGGGTATCAGCGAGCCGCAACATACCAGGCAAGTCGGCACGACTCTGATTTCCACAACCAATCTGGGCAATGTTAATCCGGTTACTGGGTGCATTCGCACCAAACACAGAACTGGGAACGATGGTCGGTGCCACAAAAGCAGTACTGGCGGCTGCGATGAAATCACGCCGGGTCAGTTTGTTGCTCTTGTTTTGAGGGGTGGAACGGGAATCATCGTTTTGCATATCGCGGTACTCTCTTGAAGGTTGAGTTCAGAGGCGGCCAAGGTTGGATCCTGTCCCGAATCAACGGGCACTTTCATCATATCACTTCCTGCACCGTCTATGGTATCAAAAGTCAGTCCTCGTCGACAGTTTTCAGGGATAATGAGTTCGTTTTTTCTGTGTATCGATTCAGTATTTTAGTAACCACGAAAGACATGAAATTCACGAAAAAAAGTGTTACCTGGAAACTGATTCCGGTAATATGAGCTGTGTTGAATTTGAAGTGAACCAAATTATAAAAAATGTGTCTCCAACACCATGTTGTAGTAATATATCTAAATCAACTGTTCTTGAGTTGGACAAGATCCTGAATATGCTCAACGATTTTTGGCCCTATTGAATGGAGCGCTCTGATGATGTATCTTTTTTTGCAAAATCAGACATGCCCTGCCGTACTGAATACCGCTGAATATCATTGAACCTGTTTACCCCAAACCTCGTGAGTGTATTTCATGTCAGACGATCAAATGGATACGGGTCGAGATCCGACTGATGAAGAATTTCTTGAAGCAGAGCGTATTTTCAAGCTGACCCTCCATAAGCAAAAGAAACACCCTTCGGCGGTGGAAGCGAACCGTAAAAAATTGTCCCACATCAATACTTATGGAGGCCTTCCCGAATTTTATGTTGATCAGCCTTTTGAATGCCGTAGCTGTGGGAAACGCGAAATCTGGAAAGCAGCAGATCGAAAGTGGTACTACGAAGAAGCCAAAGGGCATATTGACGCGAAGGCTGTTGAATGCCATGCCTGTCGCAAAGCCCAAAAATCAAATGATCATAAAACGTAAAAAACTGCTCGTGACTGAAATTGATTCAAACGAAACGCAACATACTTCCCAGAGCAGATTCTAATCCATTGCTCCCCTGCTCCAGTTACCAGTTCCGGATATTCATCTGTGGGGTGATTGTTGTTATCGGATAGAATCTTTGCCTCTGTGAATTGTTGCTTCTGTTTTGGGTTGTGACTTTTTACTTGTTCCGTACGGCAGCTAGCGCCACTCAGTTTTAGCTGATGGTCAGTCAGGGAATGTCTGGTATGTGGTATCTTGAATATTTCTTGTTGAACTTGTTCTCACGTTGCGCGAGTGTGCCCTGTCTGACTGGTTTTGATTTTCGTGATAGTCATGAGGATGTCAATGTTTATTTATTGCGCGAGGGATGGTTGAAAGCGGACGAACGGTGTTCGAACGGTGGTTCATACGCGTCGAAGCGTGTTCGAACCGCATATAAAAAGTACGAGACAGCGAGAACCTGTGCGGAATGGACAGGTGAAGATTTTCAAAACAAAGGAGTTTTTATAGTAGTGAGATCTTCAGTGTTCGCTGTAAGCAGTGCACAAAAAACGCATCTCGCGCGCGACGCTTATAACGCATATTCGCGAAGCGCGAGACGCTGTCAAGTTCATTTTAAGCAGTGCTCTTATGAATGGTCTATCTGGTGTGGAAGCGTTACAGGGGTGCAATTATTTGGCTGGTTTCAACAGGTCGGTAATTTTTTTCGCAGGATCAATCGAGAAGACGGTTTTGGCATGTGGGTCGGCAACGAGAATGTTTTTTCCCTGCAAGGTGATGCCGACCGGATTTTTGAAAGGCTCGCCGGAGATCCATTTTTCTGTTTTCCCGTCTGGTGTGACTTTCCAGAGTGCTTTCTCATAGCCGTCGGTGACGATCGCGGTTCCGTCTTCGAGGACGACGACATCGTGAGGAAAATTGAAGGGGCGACCTTTAACGACCACCGAGACTTTTCCGTCCGGTGTGACTTTCAAAAGCTGGTCTGCGGTGCCGGAAACGACCCAGAGATTCTCATTTTGATCGAGGGCCAGCCCGCGGGGCGCGCTGACTTTAGCGAACAGAGTTGGCTTGCCACCGGCTGCGGGCACCTTCCAGATCTGATGCAGTTCGAGATCGGAAACGAGCAGATCGCCGGATTTTGTGACGACGACATCCATAGGAATGCCGATACCCCCTTTGGTGAGTGGCGTGGGTTCCGCGCCTGCTTTTTCGAAACGATAGACTTCGCGCGTCGACGAATCGCCGGCGAGGACGCGGCCCTGGGGGTCGACGGTGACACAGCGGACTGCGTTCAGAGGCGTGCGGAAGACTTTCGAACCGGTGAAGTAACTGGCGGCTTTACCTTTCTCAACACTCCAGATTCCCGGCAGCTTGCGGTCGGCCACAAAGACGGGGCCTTTGTCAGCAGCCGCTACGGACAGGGGGTATGAGATTTCCGCCGCCTGGATGATATTTGTGGAAAAGAGAAACGTGAGTAAACAAATGCTCGAACAACTTCGAAAGAAAAATTGCATTGTAAGGAGTACCCAATGATAAAACGGAAATAAAAGGTTAGAGATCAGTTTATCGAAAACCACGGGCAATTGCACTCATGAAATATGGCTCAGGGTTTCTGCAGATGGTTCCAGAAGCGGTGGCTGTTTTGTCGACGTGTATGATAGTGCTGTTGATCCTGCTGCAGCAGCTTCTCGTCAGGATACTCCCGGGTCGGATAGGGATAACCGGGCATCTCCTGAAATGGGAGTGGTTCGACGGACTGTCCGAGAATGGTATGCAGATTGGCGTCTTTGTCCCAGCCGATGTTGTGTAGAATGAAATCACGTTTCCAGCCGGGTTTGACGGGTATTTCTGGAGATGAAAAGCGGAGTCGCATTTCATCTCCTGCTCCGAGAATGACGAGCCGATTGTCGGCTGATTCGACGAGCGGTTTGACATCGCCATAACGGGTAAAGTGCCCCTGCATAGGCGGCCACTGAATGGTGTTTGAGAGGCTATGATAATCGTAACGTTCGGGACCATTTCCGGGATGAATGAGGGGCGTGGAAAATCCGCGATAGTTCAAGGTCGCGGATTCCAGTGGCGATGGTTGCGTGGTCCATTCATCGGCTGTTTCATTCACGGTGAAAAAGACCTGGTCCCAGTAGAATTCCATATTGGTTTCGATGCGAACGCGATAATCGTTTGTCAGAAACTGGTCTTTTAAATCCACGACAATCGTTTTCGTTTTGCCGCCGGGAAATCCCATGAAGGGTTGAATGACTTTCCAGTTTCCGTTCTTATCGGGAACTGAAAGGGAAGGAGGTTGCGGAGAAGGCATTGACGGATTTTCCGACAGCGCCAGGTTGATGCCGGTGTCAGTGGGATAGAGCCAACCTGTGAGAAACAGTTTGATCCGCGGCGTTGTTTTTGCGGTCTGTACTGCCTGCGCATTCAGGTCCAGTTCCAGAGCATGATTTTCGGTGAGACCCTGTCGATATTTTTCGTCGAATGTCTTTGCATAAATATCGTCGGCGTCTTTGATCTCTGGCAACACATCCCGCTTCCGATGATTGACTGCAGCGCGGGGTATTTGTGGATGTCGAACAACATGTATATCGAACTCTGCCAGTTCGGGGGGGCCTACTTTTTCGTTGGTGAAGATATCGACTTCTGCCGGGTGATCGACGGCGATCAGTTCTACCAGATCGAAGTAGCCGGCTTCCCAAAGTTCTTCGGTGATCCGCAGTTCAAAGAAACCATCTTTTGCTTTTAAACGGTCTCCCTCAATTTTAAGAAATTCCCAGTCACGACAAGGAGCGACGATGCCTTTTCCAAACTGTAACCCGATGGGAGCCGCCCAGAGCAGGTCGGTATGAAAGACAAATTTTTCGCCGTCCCAGGTATAGAGGTAAGGACAGGAGCCCATGAGCGTTTGCTTTTCGTAAATGCGCTGATCGGATTTTGCGTTGATGATGTTCATGGGGATGCCATTGGTCCACAAAACGCGAATTGCTTCGGCAACCGTTTGTTTTCCCAGACCGAAATGTGTTGTTTGACCGTCTACGATTTGCGGTTGATAGATCGCACCACTGCGCAGTTCTAACAGACTTCCAACGCCATAATGATTCACGCGTCCGCTGGCTGATTTGACTTCCCCTTTGACTTGCTCTGCGCGGAGTGAGACATCGATCCAGTGATAGTCGTTGCCCTTGTTGTGCCAGTGGATGAGTTCGTTATCCGCAAGTGCGATCAGATCAAGGCTGCCATCCTGATTCAGATCGTGGAGTCGATATTTTTGAATCGGTTTTGGAAAGACGAGGACCTGATCTTTCCGATAGGCGGCCTGTTCTACTTTTCTTTCAGCTGTACCCAGACAGAGTTGGAGTCCCTTTGGAGTGGAGGCAACGAAATCGAGCACGCCATCGTTATTCAAGTCGCCGGTCTGTAAACCCGTCCCTTCAGCGTTGACAGGTTCTGACTCTTTCAGCGGTTGGACTGACACAATCTGCACACTGCCCGGCGATGGCCGATTCGTCTCTGCCAGCATCAATGTTGAATCACTGACTCCTATCAAATCCCAGGAACCATTCCGATCAAAGTCTGTTAATTGACATTCTTCGAACTGATTGATGGCTGCCTGCGGTTCTTCTGCATCAAATTGTCTCCAACGAAATCGACCGTGGCGCAGATTTTCCAGATAACCTGACTGCTTCGATTGTCGACTGGACAGGATCAGATCGAGATCGACGTCACGATCCCAGTCGACGCGGATGATTGAGGTCACGCCCAGATCAGCGGGAGGCAACTGAGAATTGGCACTGATGTCCTGAAAAGAGAAATCGCCTCGATTCGACCAGAGTGAAAGGCCTTTGGATGTGGAAGCTACCAGATCCAGATCACCATCATGATCCAGATCGGAAAAATTGATCGCCAGAACATTATCCAATGTTTCCAGCGTATTTTTTTGTGCTTTTACAACCAGTGATCGTTTTCCAGTTTTGGAATCCCATTGATTCTCAAATATTTTGAGTCCTGATTTGCCAGCCAATACCAGATCCAGATCGGCATCGCGAGAGGGAGAAATCGGAAAGACCTTTTGCTCTCTTTTCTCGGTAGTTGCAGACTGATTGAACTGTTGCACATCGGCGTCGAGATCAACGATATAGACCTGCGAGTAATCGCCACCACAGTCTTGTTGAGTCATCAGTTCCCAGGCATTGTTTGCATTACGACTGAAGATGGAGACCTGCTGACTACTGAGCAGAATCAAATCCGGTTTGCCATCGAGGTTGAAATCATCGATCTGAAAATCTCTAATTTCAGTTGATGGTGCTTTGCTGAAAGGTAGCGGATTGACTTCGTCGAAATCTACTGATAACGGTTGTTCTGGATCGGGCCATTTGACGGCGGTGTAAAACGCGGGTGGAAAATCATGTATCACGAACTCCAGCGGATTCTGTTCTACTCGCCGGCGATCACTCTTCACCAGATCCTCGGCGATCAACACGTTTCTCAGAATGCGTGCATTGCGGATCACCGTGTTCCATTTTTCCTCTTTTACTGCAGCCAAAGAGTCATCGATCAATTTGTTCAAATCCAGTCGCGTGTGGTCTTTGACACTGTCTGCTAACGGACCTGCCAACTGTTTGACTTTTCCAAATACGAGGGCTGCCTGTTTTGTTTTCTGCTCTGCAACGATTTGCAGATAATCGAGCGTCAGAAACAAATTGTCTGGCTGCAGTTCCCAGGCGGTTTTCAATGACGTTTTTGCTTCCTTCTGTACTTCAGGGTTTTGAATCTGTTTTTGTACCTGCGATATTTCAAACCAGATTACTGCATTTTTCGGATCCAGTTCCATCGCTTTTTGCAACGCTGTCAATGCCCGAGGATGATCACTGAGCGCTGTGTAAATACGTGATGAGAGGACGTAGCTGATTTCGGACGTGGGTGCGATTTGAATTAATTGGTCAACAGTGGCGATTGCCTGTTTCGTTAACTCCTGCCCTGCCTTTTGATCGGAGACTTTTTCGGGTGTGAGCTGCAGCAAGCGACAGATGGTTAAATTACGAAAGCCAATCACTTCACTGGGTAATCCTTCTGTTAAACGCTCTAACAGTGGATCGCTGTCTTGATAGCGTTCGTTTTCCAGGTAAGCAATGCCTTCATTTTTATAGCGCAGCAATTCGTTGGCTTTCTCGTAGGAGATCGACTGAAACTCAGCCGGCCCGTTTGCTGGAGGTGGTTGTTCCACCGTTGAAAACAGAATCAGCATTCCCAGAAAGAGAACCACAGCCACAATGATGGCGATATGTGATGAGCGGTACGACATGGAACCAACCTTATTTCGAAATCTATAGCAAGAACTCTTCCTTTAAGGATACACTTCCTGAACACAAGTGTCAGCCAACCTGTGGGCCGTTTGCGAGAAGAAGCCCACTGATTTATATATTTCAGGCAAATAAAAAAGGATGACTGGAAATCAGCCATCCTTTATTTACATGAATTGGAAACGATGTGAACTACTGCTTAACCAAATAGTTCACGCACGGGTTGTCCCATATCGGTAATCGGCACAGGACGATCGCCGGAGTGCAGTTCTTCGGAAGGATCTATGCCCAGAGCACAATAAATGGTCGCATGCAGATCGGGAACAGAGACCGGACGGGAGACAATCGATTGCCCGAGTTCGTCAGTCACACCAATTGTTTTTCCATTCTGCAAACCACCTCCCGCCAGTACAACACTGAAGGCTTTGGACTGATGACCGCGGCCGCCGCCTGAATCGAACTTGGCAGGACGCCCAAACTCTGAAGCGACGACGATTAATGTTTTGTCGAGCAGCTTATTTTGTTCCAGGTCGAGTACCAGAGCGGACAATGCCGAATCGAGCTCTTTAATCAACAGGTGCTGATTGAGTTGTCCGTCATTGTGAGTATCCCAACCGGTGCCATTCACAAAATTCAGGTTATGCGAGACTTCGATAAACCGCACACCGGACTGAATCAACCGGCGTGATAACAGACAGCGTTGCCCAAATTCGCCGCCGTATCCAGTTCGCAATTCACTCTTTTCGTTATCCAGCTGGAATACTTTCATGAACTCGGGACCGGACAGGCGAAGTGCTTCCGCGACCGATTCATCATAATCCTGGATCGTTTGTCCGCCAAAGCTTTTCTGCCGGTATTCCGCTCTCACCTTTGACAGCAAGCGTTCGCGTCGATCTTGCCGACTCTGATTGACGCGGGAAGATCGCGTGAAACCGCTGGGGCCTGCATGCGTATCTGTCAGATAGACATAGCCGGCTTTACTGCCGAGAAAACCGGGACCGCGGGTGACATTAGGATATCCGATTAAAACATAAGCGGGTGCATGTTCGCTGGCGGCGCCTCTTTGATGGGCGACAACAGAACCAACAGAGGGATATGTAATTGTTCCCGTGGTAGGTCGGCCGGTATGCATGCGGTTCGTTGCGGCTGCATGTTCGTCGATCACTTCATGATGCACGCTGCGGACAATATTGAATCGATCCAGGATGGGCGCACACTTGGAGAGATGCTGACAAACTTCCGTTCCCTTAATCGCAGTTGGAATGGAATCATAGTAGGAACCGGCTTTTTTGGCTTTCGGATCGCCTTTAATTTTGGGGTCCCAGGTATCGATGTGACAGGAGCCGCCACCCAGCCAGACCATGATACAATGCTCTGCTTTTCCCACAGGCATAGGAAGTTTTTTGGCTCCATGTTTTTTGGTCTCCTGTTTTTCAGAAGCCAGAAGCTGCTGAAAGGGAGTTCCCAAAGCGGATGCTGCTAAACCTGAGACAGAGGCCTGTCGTAAAAAATCGCGGCGTGTGGAATGAAAATCGTGCATGGTTTACTCTTATTGTTGTGAGTGAAAATGTAGTAATAATTTTCTTAATTTCTGGTATGATGATTTTCTGTACTAAGGAACAAACACAAATTCCGGTGAATTCAAGAGTGTCCAGAGTACATCTTCATATCGATTGCGCCAGCCTTCTTTGAGGCGTTGTGTTGGTGGATCTCCCTCTTGAATCGCATGCTCAAGTTCGACCTTAATTTCGTTAGCCCGCGAGCTTAAATGGTTCGACCAACCCACCAGATTGACTGGTAACGGTTTGTGGTGGACAATTTCAGCATCCTTGTTGACGCGTTCCTCATATCCGGGCTGGAGCAGTTCAATAAACAACTCCCTTTCACTGTCAGTCGGTTCGCGGGTGAGTGTTTTCATGACGGTCTTTAAAACTAACTCTTCAACAGGCTGATCCTGCAATGAAAGTTTTGTGAAATCGCTGTCGTCTGAAAGTCGTGTGAATCGTTTTCCGACGACTCCATTGGCAAGAATCGCCGGTTGTAATGCGGTCGAAGTATACTCTCTGACGCTCATTGGATTCTGCCTTGTATCCCGCCAGCCAAATGTTTTCAACAAAGTGATAAAAGGCTGACCAAAGGGGAGCGCCAGACTGGGACGATCACGTTCATTGGATGGAGTCGTAAATTCCCAGGCACGACGCGGTGATCCCAGATCAAGGGCGGTGGGATAATTCAATGCACCATCGATGTCGATACACATCCGTCCTGCATTCAGAGGCTTGCCGCAAATCGAAAACATCGAATCCACAATTTGTTCTGCCTCCATGCGGCGTAAAACCGGTGAAGCAAAATTGTAAGTTCCATCAACGAGTGTCTCAATTTTGCTGCCGTCGGTCGTCGCCTGCCGCTGGTAAAGGTCCGATTCAAAAATGGAGCGGGCCAGAGCTTTGAGATCGTAACCGTGAATGACAAACTGCTGTGAAAGGTATTTGAGTAACTCGGGATGCGAAGGCTTCTGACCACTCCAGTCATCGACGGGTTCTACCAGTCCCTGACCAAGATATCGCTTCCAGACGCGGTTCACAATCACGTTTGCAAAACGTTCGTTCCGGGGAGAAGTCATAATGGCTGCCAACTCTTCGCGGGTGTCTTTGGAAGAACGTAGATAGTTTTCGGGGAATTTGCCGGGCTTGATCAGTTCTTCAAACGTCCATTTCGGCGTTACGTTGGCGCCGGGTAATAATGTGACTGAGATCAGCATCGAATTTGATTTTGAATCAAAACCCGGAACGGAGCTGGTTTTGGGAACTCCCTGCGGAGACCGCTTGAGCATCGCAGCCAGGCTGAATAAGTCGCGTTGTTTAAAGTCATGAAAGGGTGCGTCATGACAGCGGGCACATTTCATATTCAATCCCAGAAATGCCTGGCCCACAATGTGTGCTTTTGCTGCCATAGGTGCGTCGTTTTGCGAGGCCATTTCAAAACCCGCGGGACCACCAAAATATTTACTGCCTTCCATCATGACCAGTTCAGTGAGGAAGCGGTCAAAAGGCCTGTTATCATAAAAGGCTTCATGAATCCACCAGCGAAACGGTCCTGAATTGTTCAGAGTCGGTTTGATGACATTCGGGTTCTCGGCCAATACGTCCTGCCAATATCCAACCCAGTTATCTGCCCAGCCAGGATCGTTGAGTAAACGTGTAATAGCATTCGCGCGGCGTGTTTTCGGATTATCAGCCAGATAAGCCTGAATCAATTCCGGTGAAGGCACGGTTCCCGTTGTATCGAGGGACAAGCGGCGCAGAAATGCAAGATCGTTCAGCAGAGGAGACTGTGCCGCTTTCTCTTTTCCCAGACGCCGATTGATGAAATGATCAATGGCATTGTTGGCACGTAAACCTGAGACAGCTGTTGGCGCTTTGACCTGGGGCTGTTTGAGAATTTCCTGTTTAGCAAGTTGATGGCGCCACTCCCAGTATTTGTCCTCTTTCGTTGTTGAATTCTGCCGACGTTGTGCATTGATGGCAATTTGAGCGTGGCGGAATTTCCGCTCAAACGCTAACCAACTTTCATCGGTCAACCAGACGACTTCATCGTTACTTGAAAGCAATTGAAAATCTTTACCGGGATCACCGATGAAAATTGCCGTCTCACCCAGATCGGGTCGATGACCAAAACCGCCGACAAACATCTCAAACCGAACGCGATGCGGTTTGCCATCTCCTGTGAATTCAAACACCTTTTCCTGGTCACCACGATGCAATGGGCGAATATTCGGGGCCAGAGTGCGATCCACATCAAATACCTTGCCGTGTGCGCTGCCGGAAATTTTGTGGAACCCGGTTTGTGCAACTAATTTTTCATCGATATAAAGCCGCGAAGCATTGCGGGCACGAACCAGAATTCGTTTTTTTCCTTTGGGAATCGTAACATGGGAGAGCGCCCGAATCAAAAAGGGCCCCGAACGATCTATTCTTAATCCCTGGTTTGAATATTTATAGGGAATTTGGATCAGTGCAAAATGCGGCTGAGTGATTGATTCTGAAAAACGGGGTGGACGGAAAGTCCACGACTTTCGGTTGGGAACACCTTCGAACACATCAACCTGAACCCGATCACTGGGAACGGCAGTCCAATCGATGCGGGGTTTGGGTGCGACATATTTAAAGTGGGCGGTAACCTGTTTTGCCGAGAGCGCGGTGCGATAGATGGCGACTGCATCCATTCGGCCATCGAAGGAACTGTTAGCTGATCCGCCCATGGAAGAACCAAGCCAGACTTCGTCATTGTCCACAACCGGAGCGATTGTGGTATCGCCGCCCATATCCCACTTGCCGGAAATGGCCCGACCATCAACGTATGCTTTTAAACTTTTCTTTTTTCCGAACGTGTAGGTCACAGCGATATGATGCCAATTGTAGGCACTGATTCCCGCGCCCTTTGAAGTCCAACGATGATAGTCTGGTTTGGCATCTTTTTTAACTGGTTGTCCACGGAACAGAAAACTGATGTCAGAACCGGCGAGTCTCAGGCCGTAATTCTGATTATCACGTGCGACTCCCTTTCGATTCGTACGGCCTTTACCAATGATATAGCTGTATTTGCCGGCTTGTGTGGAATTAGGACTGACCCATGCCTCAAGGGTGATCGAATCGCCGGCAGTAAAATCGAGAACACTCTTCTCGCCTGGATCAATAACACGAAGGAAGCCGGCTCCTGCTTTGAATTCTGCAGCTTGATTGTCTGGTTTAAACAGTGGAAACTCAGATGGTCTGGGGCCTGTTGAGGTTGTAACTTTTCGACCCTGCAACTGAGCCGTCAATGGCTCGGTTGTTTTCTGTTTCCCTTTGTTGTCAGAACTGACGCTGGGAAAGCCCGTTTTTGAATTCTGATCGAAGCTCCAGTAAACCACTGGCTTGTCAGAGAGAATCAGCTCACTGTAACTGGTGATGGGCTTCTTTGCCGGGACTTCTGCAAATGCCAAATTCGGAAACAAAGGCAGCACGAGTAAACAGGCCAGGAAAGAGTGGGGACTCTTAATGAATGCCAGAAATTTCATAGCAAGCTAATCCAGTTAAACAGGTTCTCGGAAGAGAAATCACAGCAGGCGAGGTTTGCCGAGATCCATTACCTATGTGGTTCCGACTCAACAAACAATACTGTACACAAGGAAGTCACATTCCAATTAAATCGTGATCTACCAGCATATACCGAAGTGCCCTCTTTTCTCACGCCTAATTATATCATGTTTGTCCAATTTGTGAATTATTTGTGAATCAATCAGGCTTTTTTGTAAGATTCCGTATTTTCCGGTATGAAAATCAGATCCATTCCGTGTTAAGGCACAAATACAAATTCCGGTGAATTCAAGAGAGTCCAGAGTACATCTTCATATCGATTGCGCCAGTCTTCTTTCAAGCGTTGTGTTGGTGGGTCTCCCTCTTTCACGGCATGCTCAAGTTCGACCTTAATTTCATTCGCCCGCGAGTTTACATGATTCGACCAGCCCACCAGATTACGTGGTAACGTTTTGCGGCGGACAAGTTTAGCATTTTTGTTAATGCGTTCCGCATATCCGGGCTGGAGTAAGTCGACAAACATTTTCAATTCACTCTCAGACGGCTCGCGCGTGAGTGTTTTCATGACGGTCTTTAAAATTAACTCTTCAACAGGCTGATCCTGTAATGAAAGTTTTGTGAAATCGCTGTCATCTGAAAGTCGTGTGAAACGCTTGCCTATCAGACCATTGGCAAGAATCGCCGGCTGCAATGCGGTCGAGGCGTACTCTCTGGCGCTCGATGGATTCTGCCTTGTATCCCGCCATCCAAATGTTTTCATCAAAGTGATAAAGGGCTGACCAAAAGGGAGCGCCAGACTGGGACGATCACGTTCATTGGAAGGGGATGTAAATTCCCAGGCACGGCGTGGCGTTCCCAGATCGAGCGAACTGTGATAGTCCCGTGCTCCATCAATGTCGATACACATCCTGCCGGCATCAAGAGGCTTGCCGCAAATTACAAACAGTGAATCTACAATTTGTTCCGCCTCCATGCGGCGTAAAACCGGTGAAGCAAAATTGTAAGTCGCATCAACGAGTGTCTCAATTTTGCTGCCGTCGGTCGTCGCCTGCCGCTGGTAAAGGTCCGATTCAAAAATGAAGCGGGCCAGAGCTTTGAGATCGTAACCATGAATGACAAACTGCTGTGAAAGGTATTTGAGTAACTCGGGATGCGAAGGCTTCTGACCACTCCAGTCATCGACGGGTTCCACCAGTCCCTGACCAAGATATCGCTTCCAGACGCGGTTCACGATTACGTTTGCAAAACGTTCGTTTTGAGGAGAGGTCATAATGGCTGCCAACTCTTCGCGGGTGTCTTTGGAAGAGCGTAGATAGTTTTCGGGGAATTTGCCGGGCTTGACCAGTTCTTCAAACGTCCATTTCGGCGTTACATTTGCGCCGGGTAATAATGTGACTGAGATCAGCATCGAATTTGATTTTGGGTCAAATCCGGGAATCGAACTGGTTTTGGGAACTCCCTGCGGAGACCGCTTGAGCATCGCAGCCAGGCTGAATAAGTCGCGCTGTTTAAAGTCATGAAAGGGTGCGTCATGACAACGGGCACATTTCATATTCAATCCCAGAAATGCCTGGCCCACAATGTGTGCTTTTGCTGCCATAGGTGCGTCATTTTGCGAAGCCATTTCAAAACCCGCGGGACCACCAAAATATTTACTGCCTTCCATCATGACCAGTTCGGTGAGGAAGCGGTCAAAAGGTTTGTTATCGTAAAAGGATTCATGAATCCACCAGCGAAACGGTCCCGTATTATTCAAGGTAGGATTCACAATGTTTGGATTTTCAGCCAACACATCCTGCCAATATCCGACCCAGTTATCTGCCCAGCCGGGATCGTTGAGTAAACGTGTAATGGCATTCGCGCGGCGTGTTTTCGGATTATCAGCCAGATAAGCCTGAATCAATTCCGGTGAAGGCACGGTTCCCGTCGCGTCGAGCGACAAGCGGCGCAGAAAAGCGAGGTCGTTCAGCAGAGGAGACTGAGGCACTTTCTCTTTTGCCAGACGCCGATTGATAAAATGGTCAATGGTATTGTTGGCACGTAAACCTGAGACAGCTGTTGGCGCTTTGACCTGGGGCTGTTTGAGAATTTCCTGTTTAGCAAGTTGATGGCGCCACTCCCAGTATTTGTTTTCTTCCTTGGCTGCAACCTGACGTCGCTGTGCGTTGACAGCGATGAGACCGTAACGGTATCTGGCTTCGAAGGGGACCCAACTCTCGTCAGTCAACATGACCACGTCATTCGTCGTTGTGAGTAACTGAAAGTCTTTTCCCGGATCACCGATCAGGACGGCTGTTTCACCCAGATCGGGCCGATGTTTAAAGCCACCGACAATCATTTCGAAGCGGAAGCGATGTGGTTTGCCATCACTATTGTATTCAATCACCTTTTCCTGGTCACCTCGATGAAGAGGGCGAATATTTGGCGAAAGACTGCGATCGACGTCGAACACATAACCGTGCGCGCTGCTGGAGATATTGTGGAACCCGGTTTCTACGACTAATTTTTCATCGATATAAAGCCGCGACGCATTGCGGGCACGAACCAGAATTCGTTTTTTT
This sequence comes from Planctomycetota bacterium, assembly GCA_022600195.1. Taxonomy (GTDB): domain Bacteria; phylum Planctomycetota; class Planctomycetia; order Planctomycetales; family Planctomycetaceae; genus Gimesia. The sequence continues at coordinate 26,242 of JAHZKX010000023.1, read as the reverse complement.
CCTTTGGGAATCGTAATACGCGACATGGCTCGTACCAGAAACGGATCGGGGCGATCCACTTTGACAGCCCGCGCGGAATATCGATTGGGGATTTCAATCAGAGCAAAATGAGGCTGTGTGAATGTTTCCGCATGACGAGGCGGTGGAAAGCTCCAGGATCTTCGGTTTGGAATTCCTTCGAAGATGTCAACCTGAACGCGATCTGAGGGAATCGTGGTCCAATCGATGTGGGGCTTGGGTGCGACATACTTAAAATGGGTGGCAATTTGCTTTGCCGAGAGCGCGGTGCGATAGATGGCGACTTCATCCATTCGGCCATCGAAGGAACTGTTTGCTGCACCGCCCATGGAAGAGCCGATCCAGACTTCGTCATTATCGACAATCGGGGCTTTTGTCGTATCGCCACCTAGATCCCATTTTCCGGAAACTGCTCGACCATTCACGTATACTTTAAAGCTTTTCTTTTTTCCGAACGTATAGGTCAGTGCGACATGTTGCCAACGATGTGACATAATGCCAGCACCTGTGGAGGTCCAGCGATGATAGAGTGGTTTGAGCTCTTTCTTTTCTGGTTGACTTCGAAACAGAAAACTGATTTCAGTCCCGGAGAGTCTCAGGCTGTAATTTTGATTATCGCGAGAAACGCCTTTTCGATTCGTACGACCTTTACCGATGATATAGCGGTATTTGCCGGCTTGTGTGGAGTTCGGATTGACCCACGCCTCAAGGGTGATCGAATCGCCGGCGGTAAAATCGAGAACACTCTTCTCACCTGGATCAACAACACGGAGGAAGCCGGCTCCCGCTTTGAATTCTGCAGCTTGATTGTCTGGTTTGAACAGAGGAAATTCAGATGGTCTGGGGCCCGATGTTGTTGCTGCCAGCTTGCCACTTTCCAGAGCCATCACCGGTTCCGATTTCACGCTTTTTTTCTGCTGATTGAATCGGACAGCGGGATAGCCAGCTTTGGATCGTTGTTGAAAGTTCCAGTAGAGCACTGGTTGATCTGAAAGAATCAGTTCAAGATAAGTAGCGGGTGTCTTCTTTGCTTCTTTTGGTTTGTTCGTAAGTGAAATGCTCGGGAACAGAGTCAAGGCGAGCAAAAAAGCCAGGAGTGTGACAAGACTCTTGACGAATGCCAAAAATTTCATAGCAGACAATTCCAGATAATCAGGTTCTTGGAAGAGATATCACGGCAGGCGAGGTTTGCGAAAATGAGGTATTCCCAATCACGCAAATGCTACTGTACACAAGGACGTCATATTTATTGTAAGTTGTAATCAATTAAAAGATACCCAAGTGTGAGATGATCTCACTCCAAAATAAATCAGGATCGACTAATTTGTGAATTTTTTGTGAGATTGCATATCTTCTGGTATATAAATGCAGGTTATTTCAACACTGCCGTATTATCGAAGGCACTGAAACTGAGGATCGTATCCAAATTGAATCCTGAAGAGACAGAAAAATTTGTTCAACTTCTCACCGCACATCAGAGCATGCTTTACGCGTATATTCGGTCATTGTTGCCAGACTCTCAAGCAGTGCAAGATGTTCTTCAAGAAACGAATATGGTGCTCTGGCGGCGTTCCGAGGAATTTGAAGCGGGAAGTAATTTCGTGGCCTGGGCATGCAAGGTGGCCTACTTTCAAGTCCTGGCCTTTTATCGCGATAACAAACGGGATTCCCTGGTATTTAATGTCGAACTGGTTTCCATGCTGGCTCAACAAAATGAAGAAAAACTCGCAGGTTCTCATGATCTCCAACGGGTACTCTCGTGTTGTCTTTCCAAGCTTCCGGAACAAAGCCGCCGCTTGATTCAACAACGTTATGCACCTGGCGGGTCGGTCCAGACCATTGCGAAAGAACAAGGTCGCACTGTGGGTGCTGTTTCTCAGATGCTTTATCGTATTCGACAACTTTTACAAGAGTGCATTCAAAAAACACTTGCCAGCGAGCAAGGAGAATAATTTATCATGAATCGTAATCGTCCCCCCCAAGAAAATCAGAACGATTTACAAGAGCTCATCTCTGCCTTTATCGACGGTACACTTACTGAAGCGGAAACTCAGGAATTTCTGGTACGCCTGGAATCGGACGAGACAACCCGCGATCTGTATCTGCAAATGATGAATACTGATTCTCTGCTGCAATGGGAACAGGGACAAACCGAAACTCTGCCTGATCTGTTGAGCCTGACAAGCGAGTATCAGGGAGTCTCCACAACCATCGATTCCGGTGTCATCTCGGCGCGAAAGCAATTAGCCTTTATGCGTTATGCTCTGGCGGCAACCATTGCGGTCTGTCTCTGTCTGGCGGGCCTTTTACTTATGGAAAGCAACTCCACTTTGGCCCTCGCGCGACTTGATTCCAGCGATGGAGTCCCTGCCGCCATGATTATCGAAGAACATCACGCCATCTGGGAAAAGACAGAGTGGACGCAGGATGTCAGCAAGCCTCTCGTCCCGGGTTGGTTGAAATTAAAATCGGGGCAAGTCCTGATTGATTTTCTGGGAGGGACAACGATTGCCTTGCAAGGTCCTGCAGAACTGGGGCTGAATGCGAATAATCGTGCCTATTTAAAATCGGGTCGCCTGGTGACGATGGGAACTTCGCGGGTTCATGATTTCACTTTAACAACGGACAACCTGACGATTATTTCCCAATCGGCAAACTTTGGCCTGTCTGTGACTCCGGACAACCAGACTGAAGTGCATGTCTTCGAAGGCCATGTAACGGTTTCCCATTCACAATCGCAGCCGGTAAAAGAAATCCAAACAGACCAACAATCACAAACTGCTGACGCAGTCATTGTGGAAGCCGGCCAGGCGATTCTCTTTGATCAGAGTGGGCAGGAAATCAGCCGTCAACTGGCAGATCGAATTCAATTCCCATCGCGTAATCGGTTTTCTGTTGCTGATCCTCCCGGTGATATCCCGGCAATCAACTTCGCGTCTTACTCCATCGAGCCTTATGGTTTTCAGGATGGTCAGTATGAACTGCCCACAGATCACCAGTTAATTGAGCAAGGCAAAGGCATTCGTCTGTGGGGAAATGCCTGGAAGACCCTGGAGATCAACAAAGAAGTGACCCCCAACACCGTGATCGAATTTGATTTCCGCTGCTCTCATGAAGGTCAAATTCATGGGTTTGGTTTCGACACAGATAAAACCCATGACAAACAGAATCATGTTTTTCAGATTTACGGCTACGAAGTTCGTCCCGGAATAGGACAGCAATTCAACACTTATACGGGCACCGACTGGAAGCGTTTTCGGATTCGTGTAGGCCGATATCTGGCAGGCAAACAACGCTATCTGGTTTTTATCGCCGACGAAGATGTGATCGCCCGCGCAGAGAGCCAGTTTCGGAATGTAAGAATTTACGAAGCGCCTGTAAAATAGTGGTAGTTTTTTGAGGAACTTCTAAAGCCTGATTAAGTCAGTCACGACATGAAAATCACGCATTCTGGTGGTCATGGTAATGCTGATTTACCCACCTTGACCTTCTGTGTCTTTCGTGTCTGATTGCCACCTGCGTCCGCGACAATCACCGTGACCTCTACTTCACCTGATTTCACGACAAGCGGTAGCTTATACTGTATCTGCTGAGCCTTTCCTTTGAGTGCTCTACCGCCAATGACCGATCCTTTTTTCTTATCTATGAATACAACGGCTCGCAAACCAGTCTCATCTTTTGCTTTAACCGAGATACTGGCTCCCTGTTTGAGACTGTGAGTCAGCTTGAACTCAACCTCAGCAGGATCGTTATCAGTGTTATCTAAATCGAGTCCCAGATAGCGCGATGCCATGAGCAGCCGAGCATTGTCATTGGAAAATCCGACCTTTGCAGCCGAGCCCTGCAGATTCTGCTTCAAATTTCGGAATCCATTCGCCATGATGTTCCGTCGATCATCCCGCAAGTCATGCGGTAATCCTAAAGCATGTCCTAATTCATGAGCGACCGCTCCGAATCCATCTTCGACGAATTCACAACGCGGCGTATTCATTCGATGCCCCAATGCCTTGCGTCCTGGAATGGGTGTTTTGTCGAAAAAGAGACGCCTCTGTTTTTCAATTGTTAATGCGCAAAATTCGTCTCGCAGGATATGTGCGCTATAAATCCCCATGCCTCGTTCGGCTGAATAGTAGGCTCCACGAGCCATAACGCCATTCCATAATTTATCAGCAGGGCCGTAATCATAGGTTTCTGAGAATACGAGGATGACCTGACTGGAATGGCCGGGGATCTCATCTCGAATTTCAGGTACAAGCCTCTTCCACTGTTCATTGGCATCGAAGGCGGGCGCGTTGTTGTAAAAGGATGCTGGCCTGATTCCACGGATCAGTTGTACGGAGACCTGACCATCTGCAGCAAGCACATAGGTCAAACCATTCGTTTTATATCGCTTCTGCTTCAGATCTTGCAAATATAAGTCCGAAACGAAAGACATTAACACCTGGATCTTCTGTCGATAATTGGGTGATGGTTTTTGGTCTTCGGGAACAAAATAGGCCAATTGAATATGATAACCGTCTTCACGCGGCTGCCTCACGACCTTTTCCGGCTGAGGTGTGCTATCTGTTTTGATCCACTTCCCTTTAAAATAGCCAACCCACTTCTGACTCTTTACTTGATACCACTCCGAACGATCCGCATAAAACCGCATCCGCAATTTACTCTTTACGTTCTGGAGTTCAACGTATTGATCTGTTTGGTCGACCAGCTCATAAATCATTTGGCGTTTATCAGGCCGATCCGCAATCCATTTCTTCTCTCTCACGTGTTTGATCGTGATGGTGCCAATCTTGTTGTCTTTGTACTGCCAGGCAGTCCGCTTGACTGTCGCTTCTTCAGCTACGACAGCTTTGATCGAACAAAACAACACAAAACCTATGACAAAAGAATTCAAACTCATTCGACTGACGTGGCGCATTGAGCCCCCTAAGTCAACTAGACCATCAATAAATTCACATCATTTCTATTTCTGACTCCAACTGTCCAACCCCGTAACCTAAAGACTAAACATCTCCAATCGTATGGTTTTCACATCAGCAATATCTATTAATAAGATGATATATTGCGCCCATAGCAATAAATATTATATCATTACCGTGCCTTGTGACTAGAGAGTCTCCCATTTAAGCATAGCGCCTTTCATTCTAATATTCTCGTTTCAAATGCCCTTGGAGACGCTACAGTAAACCTGGTTAAAGGCTCGCATTTTTCTTATCTAGTCCTGGCCGGAATTAGAACTGCTATGCCGGGAAATCAAGATGCGTGGCGCGACAATAAAATGGGACCATCAGTTTGTCATGAGAAACGTAATCTACATCTACTATCTAAAGCACAAACAGATTTTCTTGTTAAGGAAACATCCTTAGCACGACAGGCTCAGGCTGATCCTCGATAAGCATCACCTCTTGATTTGCCGCCAATTTTTTGAAGAATTGTTTTTTACCTGAAGGCCATTCGACGGAGATATTATGTGCTTCCGTATGATCACCTAATCCGAAAACAAGGATGCGTTGATTGCTGGCCATATACCCATCTCCGGCAGTCATCTGTCTGATTATGGTCTTACCATTCACTTGCAAACGCACCGTGGTCCCGATGGCATCCCGACTGGATATGGTTCCCGTTAAGTGGAACACGAGACGGTTTCCATGATCCGTAGTTGTGTTTTGTATTAAGGCGACTGGGGCTTGTAACTGAGTGATCACTGCTTCTGGTAAACCATCTCGATTCCAGTCCAGGCGAGCAAGTCCACGACCAAGTCGCTTCTCTTCAAAGAAGGTCCCCAACTCATTCCCAGGAATTTCTCGATACTTTCCAGCGCCTGAATTAAGGAAAAATTGTGTTTTCATTTTAAAAGGAGTACCTGTTTTACTCAAATCTTCCACGTGTCCGTTCGCAGCGATCAAGTCCAGGTGACCGTTTAAATTCGCGTCAATAAATTGAGTTCCAAAACCCAACACAGAAAGACTTGAGTTATAAAGTGAGTTTTTACGAGTGACATCCAGAAAATTATCTGCGTTGATTTGACTGTAAAATGTATTGGACTCTCGAAAATAATTTGTCACAAACAGGTCTAATAATCCATCGTCATTTCCATCACCGACGGCGATTCCCATACAGGCTTCCGTCCGACCATCAGAATTGAGCGCCAGGCCTGCCAAAAGGGCCTGTTCTTCAAATTGAAGGCTCCTTTTGTGGTTTGTTGACTGGTTGACAAAATAAAAATTAGGTATTGCGTCATTGGCAATGAATAAATTCATTTTTTTCTGGTCCCCGAAATTGGCGGCGACGATTCCCAGTCCTTTGCCATCCGGGATCTTAATTCCTGAGTCAGAAGTAATGTCTTTAAAATTGCTGTTTGCGTGATTCAAAAAAAGACGATCCTGTGCAGCGGGAAAATTTTGCGGAATACAGGAGCGAAATGTACCGTCATTCGATCTACAAACACGGTCGAAAACATCTTGACCTGCGAGATAATTCACAGCATAAATTTCCGGAAACGAATCGTTATTTAAGTCCGCCATTAGACAGCTTGTTGTCCAGTCTGCAATGTCGCCAGCAGCCTGATTTATCTCTGAAAATGTTCCATCCCCATTATTGATATAGAGTCGATTTTCGCAGATATTGCCCACATAAATATCATCAAAACCATCATTATTCAGGTCGCCTATGGTGACTCCTTGACTAAATCGGTTTTCCCGAATTCCGGTGTGGCTGGTCACATTCCGAAAAGAGCCATCTCCCTGATTTAAAAACAGCGAGTCGAGATATTGCATGTTACTTTCATTGGGAGGCCAGGAACATCCTTGTGTCAAATAGAGATCAGGCCAGTCATCATTATTCAAATCAAGAACGGCAACTCCCCCTCCAGTGAATTCATACATTTTGGGTTTTAAGTTTGGTTGCTTTGCGCTATTGAAATATTCAAAGTTCAGCCCCGCCTCCGCTGCGACTTCCTGAAAAGTGACTGCGGAGTGGTGTGTGAGTGCGGCAGGGTTTTTGGCAGGCAAGGAATTTGAGAGTTGATTCGGAAGAGGATACTCCGAAAAATCAAAAGCTGGGTTTTTTGAATCAATCATCCGCTTGAGCGGAAGTGTTGACAATTCAGGACCAAATTCCTTAAGCGAATTTTGCGCCCAAAGTGTTTGTGGTGCAAGCATCATTGCTGCCCTGCTCCAGCCAAACGATTCCCAAATCAAACCAAGTTCTTTCCCAAGCTGAACCACTTTCTGTGCTGCTTCCAAATCTTGATCGGAATAAGCAATCTTTACTTCACTTTCATAAGACTGAAGTTTTTTTGTATGGTTAAGAAATTGATTGGCTTTTTCAATTTCGCCCTTTTTCAATAAAAGTTGTCCGAGTTGATAGCAGGCATGTGAATTGGTTCCATCACGTCTGATTGCCTCCCAAAAACATCGAATGGCTGCGTTCACATCTCCCTGTTGTTGATACCAGTTTCCTCGAATGTTCCAGATCATGGGATGCTGATTTGCTTTTTCAGGTAATTGATCCAACCAGACTTGCATTGCCCGCGGATCGTTTTGCTGACTGATAAGCTGGCCTATTTTGACACGGGCTTCTATAAGATCCGGAGCCAGCTTGATCACTTGCCGAAGCTGTTCTTCCGCTTTATTAAAAACAAGCATTAATTATAACTACAGGTACAAATGCAAGAAAACTAAAAACAAAATGATATACGCCTGACACCCTTTTTATTGCAACCGTGTCGAAAACAGCCGAAAAAATGAATAGACAGCCAGAAAACTGATACTGATCGGTTGGCGAGGCTCAAGGAGCCCTGATGCTTGATGTGAGAATTTGATGAGGTGTGTTCAGTTTACAGTTGAGGACCGGCTTCTTCAGTTTCGGGGGAAGCCGGTTCGTCTTTGAAGCCACCAAGAATCAGAAAGGTGGCAGCGAACAGCAGATAGCCTATACCAATACCTGTCGCATGGAAGGTAAAGCCATCAACATTATCTGCAGTGAATGCCAGACGAAAATGAATGTCGTTGCCGATGATTTCGTACGCATTGGTCAACCCGACAAACGCAAACAGCGATGCAATCACAGACCAGATCGCGGCAGAACGGTATTTGCCATCAATCAGGCAGGCACAGATTGCAGCCAGGATCATGCAGGTAAAAATGAAACCCCGTTCCATCACCACCAGACCGTGCACCAGAAATCCATTGACTTCCGTAAACAGATTCGTTGACAGAATCTCCTGCAATGATTTACCACCACCGGCGAGCAAAGTGCCCTGCATGATAGTGGCCCCCCAGGCAGCAATTGCAGGAAACAATCCCAGCGCAACCGCGGGGGCATGACGATTGGGAGATGCCTGGAACGCCTGAGCTGTGATGACCATGCCGATCCAGAGTACAATGGCGATTCCGGCTTCGAGCGGGATGATCTTGCTGATGACTCCTGTCGTTCCCGTTAAACAGATCAAAAGAATAAAGACTCCATTCATTATCGAATAGCCGGCCCGTGATCCCATTTCTTTCCAACCGGGATGTCCAATATAAATCGTTGTGGGGAAACAACTGCCGAGCAGCGATGCGACAATCGTTCCCACGCCATTCGCAAGCATGGCCGGTTTTGCTGGGTAACTGTCTCCAGCTGCTTCCGCGGATTCAATGTTCTGCATACTGCCGATGACGTTGAACAAGCCCATCGGAAATATGACGGACATATAGCCCACCCATTCACCGGGGTCTTTGAGCAATTCCCACAGCGCAGAACCCGCGAATTGAGGCGGATACCAGCCTGCCTGATCCCAGGCTGTTTTAATGGCATCTGTATTCATGGCAGAGCCCTGCATCAATTGCGGAATCAATTCGGGCAGGAGCCACGCACAGATGGTTCCCACTATGATGGCCAGCAATCCACCCGGCATGCGAAAAGGAAGTTTGGTTCGAGAAAACAAAGTCAGTAATACCACGGCTGCAGGCAGCATCGCAATCAGTGGTCGCTGATAGATCTTTAAAGCAAACGTCATGGAAATGAACCCAATGGCGATGCCGGCAAGCGTTGAGAGCAGCGCGGCACGGGGAGTCAGTTTGCGAACTCGATCTGCGACAAACGCGCCGAGAAATTCAATCACACCGCTACCGAAACAGGCAAGCAATCCCATTTGCCAGGCCGCTTCGGCACTATTGGTTCGTTGATAGACGGGAATCATCACGAAAAAAATGTAAACCAGCAGCGAGGGTGTATTGATGCCATAAGGCAGCGCACAAACATCGCTCCGATTTTCTCTTTTCGCCAGTTGATGTGCCTGCCAGGAGTAAAAGAGATTCCCAAACAGAATACTGAGGGCGGCTCCCGGAAGAATGTATCGCAGTAATAATTCTGAATCAGCAGAGATCCCACACAGGCCACACAAGGCAACGATTAACAGAAGCTGAACGAGGTTATCGATCATTAACGCGAAAAAACCGTCCAGATCGCGTCGCACGAAGAGAGGGTACTTGCTGTGTTTCATATCAACTGAGCAGTTCCTGTATGTCATCTGCAGTGAAGGGGTCTTTCAGTCGCGCACCCAATTGAGAAACAATCCGGGCAGCCGCATGGGATGCCAGGTGGCCAGCCTGATGCCAGGTCAAGTCGTTGGTAATTCCATAAAGAATCCCGGCAGCGTACATGTCTCCTGCACCTGTCGTATCGATGGCATCCGTCTCAACACCTTCAATGGGAATCACGCGTCCTTCATGCATCAGAATTGAACCATCGGGCCCCAAAGTCAGAGCCAGATTCGGAACATGTTTGTGAATGATATTGGCACATTCTACTGCGTCGTGTTTTCCGGTCAGGCTGCGGGCCTCTTCCAGGTTGCAGAACAGCAGATCGACGGGGCCTTCGATCAATTGCTGAAATTCATCGCGAAACAAATTGATCAGAAACGGGTCGGAGACAGTAAATGCCACTTTCACATTGTGTTTTTTAGCCAATTCGATCGCATGGTAGGCGGCCTTTTTCTGTGTTTCCCCGGTAAACAGATAACCTTCGACATAGACACATTTTGATTGTTTGATATGTTCTTCACTTAAGTCATCCGGACTTAATGTCGCCGATACACCAAGATTCGTCAGCATGGTCCGCTGTGCGTCATCCGTAATCAGGACCACGCAGGTCCCTGTCTGCCCATTTGAGGAAGGGGGAACATCGATCGTCACACCCAGCTTTCGCATGTCAGCCAGGTCAAATTCACCTAACATATCGTTGGCAACTTTGCCCGCATACGCTGCTTTTCCCCCAAAATCAGCGACTCCCAATATGGTATTGGCGGCAGAACCGCCTGCCGATTGGGAGATCGGGGCACCGTCGAGTTCTCCCAGCACTTTTTGCTGGGCTTCCTCATCAACCAGAGTCATAATGCCTTTGGCATATCCCAGTTTTTCCAGAGTGGCATCAGAGACTTGAGCCTGAATATCGACCAGAGCGTTTCCAACGCCATATACATCATATTGCATATCTTACCTTAAGCAGATGAATTCAAATCTTGTAATTTCGATCTTTTTGAGTGTTAGAGAATGTTCAGATTAACAATTTCTAAGGTGTGCAGATCATAACCAATCGTGATTCAATGGGAAACCACAAAGAGAATGCATCTAGTCAGTTTGAAAAAAGCAACAAGGTCACTACTATATAGACAACAATATACGAAAATTTCCCATCGGAGGTCGTACTTCTACAATAGTATGGACAAGATCTCCTGCGTTGGGATTCTCCAACGACGCGTTAGACGAATATTAATGATCCACCGCATCAGATAGTTATAGTAAGGATGCTTTTCGAATGACTGACCCCTCCTCTTCATATGACTTTATGTACTCGCTGCCACCCATCGGTGGAAATCCCTCAACTCGTCCTCAGCAGACGAATCCGGGGAGTTTTGCAAATCCTGCTCAGATTGCTCCCGGAGTCAAAGGTGCTTTGACGTATTCTTCTCCCAATACTCCGGGCATGCCTGAAGTTTCCGACAAAACTGCCTGGGATTTCATGCCGGAAGCCTGGGAACAAAAAGCCGGCTTTGAAGAAAATTACGAAACGGCAGACGCCTGGATACCACCGGCTGATTTCCTGCCCGTCACACAATTGGAATTTGCACGCTGTGGAACAGTCACTCCGGAAATGGAACGTGTCGCAGAGCGGGAACTCCATCTGACCGCTGAACAGATCCGAGACGAAGTCGCAGCTGGTCGTATGATTATTCCTGCTAACAAAGTCCACCTCGGTTACAAGCTGGACCCGATGGCAATTGGTCGCGCTTCGAAAACAAAAGTCAACGCCAACATGGGGGCTTCGCCGGTCTCTTCAGGAACGGATGAAGAAATTGAAAAACTAACCTGGGCCCAACGCTGGGGCGCCGATACGGTCATGGACCTTTCCACAGGCGGAGACATTGATGGCTGTCGGCAGGCGATTATTCAAAACAGCACAGTTCCCATCGGTACGGTACCCATCTATTCAATGATCATTGCCCGTCGACTGGAAGACCTGGATCATGCCAGCATTTTGCAGATGCTGGATCATCAGGCAAAACAGGGCGTGGACTATTTTACCATTCATGCGGGTGTCTTGCATGAGCATTTATCATTAGTGGCAAAACGATTAATTGGAATCGTTAGTCGCGGCGGTTCGCTGCTGGCAAAATGGATGCTGCATAACCAGCGTCAAAATCCAATGTATGAACTCTGGGATGACATCTGCGACATTATGCGGGAATACGACGTTAGTTTTTCGATCGGTGATGGCTTGCGTCCCGGTGGGTTGGCTGATGGAACTGACCGTGCCCAACTGGCAGAATTGTGTGTGCTGGGTGAATTGACCGAACGTGCCTGGAAAAAAGGAGTACAGGTCATGGTTGAAGGTCCGGGGCATATTTCGTTCGACCAGATCGAATTCAATATGAAACTCCAGCGAACCCTGTGCCACGGTGCCCCCTTCTATGTCCTGGGACCACTTGTGACTGATATTTTCCCCGGCTACGACCATATCACAAGCTGTATCGGCGCAACCGCAGCCGGTTATCATGGTGCCAGCATGCTCTGCTATGTGACTCCAAAAGAGCACCTGGGCTTGCCCAAAAAAGATGACGTGAAACAAGGCTGTATTGCTTACAAGATTGCCGCCCACGCAGCAGATGTGGCGCTTGGCATTCCAGGAACCCGTGATCGAGATGATGATTTAACCGAAGCCCGCGCTGCACTCAACTGGGAAAAACACTTCGAGTTAAGTTTCGATCCCGATACCGCGCGTGCATTGCATGACGAAGATCTGGACGTCGATACCGACTTTTGTGCCATGTGTGGACATGACTGGTGCAGTGTGCGTATCTCGAAAGAGATTCAGGAATTCATGTCGGGTAAATCAGAAGATTACGCCTGGGACAAAGCCAAAAAAACGTTACCACTCACGGCAGAACAACAGGAAATTCTGGAGAAGCGAGGCGTACTCAGCCCGGATCAAATCCACAAACTGGCTTCGAAGGTCAAGCAGGAAATGACCGGCGAGCAGGATAAAGCATCCTGCCACAGCGATTATGTGGCTCCCGAAGAAGCGCAACAGATGCAGACTTCGAAAGTACTGCCGGTGCTGAACCAAGAGCCTTAAAGTTGAGTTCTGCGGGCAAATGATCAAAGGGAGATTTTGCGCAACACAACGCAATAAGATTGAGCAATGATTCGCCTGCGAATTAACCTCGTATCTTACTCACGCCGAAAATGAATCCAATAAACATTAAAACCCAAGCACAAATTTTGCCGATGGCTCTCCCTGAACGATAAGCAGAAGTGCCGGAACGTACTGATGAACCGGATCCATTGGTATTATTCCCAGAACCACCAGACGCATAGGGAGATGTATTCCCGGAAGCAACCTGATTGTTTGGTCTGTTTTTATTGCAGTGAGGGCATGGTGCTTCCAGACCTTGAAAATCAGACTTGAAAGTTCGGTTACAGTTCCTGCAAGTATAGAGGGAGTCCGTACTTTTCAGGCCGCAATGAGGGCAATTCTGAAAAATGGCAAAGTCGCTTTTGTGTTTTTTCTTGCATAGAGGACACGTCATCTCCCAGCGTTGCTGTTGCATGCCGGGAAATGCTTGCATATTAGAACTCGGGGTCATCCCTGGTTCGCGATTATTGGGATTGGTATTGGAGAAAGGTCCTCTGCCGGCTATACCTCTATTCATTCCACCGGGTAGACCTCCCACATTGGAATTATTGTTGTTATTCATGGCCAATTCGTTGGTCTGTTTCTTCTTTTGCGGTTTCAATTGGCTTAAATCCCGGTCACTAAAAAATTCCGTGATGAATAGTTCTTCTTTCGTACCGGTATTAATCACGGCAACGGATTTTCCATAAGCTAACCGGACAAATTTCCCTTTGATCTGGCGCTGACTACGGTCTGTCCAGACCTGAAACTCCTTCTCTCTTTCTTCCGGAGTGAGCGTGACCTCTGCTCCGGCAGGAAAGAAGTTGCCGGGAATTTCTTTTTTCAGCCGTTCCTGGACATATTCCTAGTCTTCTGCTGTGAAGTTCAGATAAGGAAACTCCTGTGTCGCGCCGATTTTGGTGATCAAAAGAGTCACCTTGCCGTCTTCCATTTTCACATAAGATGCGCCGACTGAATTACCGGAGAGGTCGGTCCACTTGCGGTGATTATTCACCTTGATTAACAGTTTGAGTTTACGGGGAGGAAGTTTCGGGTCGAGGGGTTCGCGATAGACGAGCGGGATTTCGGCCAACCGTCCGTGCATCTTCAAAGCATCCCGAAGCAGTTGCAGGTCTTCCTCGATCAACGTGCCAATCGGCACGCGTACGAAACCTGCAGTCCGCGTTGCAAACATGACTTCGCGGCCTTGGATCCCCGTAAAGATCGCTTCTGACTTCTGTCCTTTTTTATCTGACCAGACCCGGTAATCTCTTAAAGCGGCAACAAGAACCGGGTCGATTTCCGTATTCGCTTTGATCACATCTGAATCATCTTCTGCTGCAGCCTTTGCCTTGGCATCTGCGGACATCGCTTTTGATTTTGCTTTCAGTTCTGCCTGACGCTCTGCAATTCCTCCGGGAAGGCTTGGAGTTTTCATATCGGGAGAGGGTTTACCGGGTGTCTCTACAGCAGGCTGGTCTTTTGCCACACGATCTCGATACTCTGCAGGCAGGAGAGCGAGCATCTTATTTCTGCGATGATATTCCGCTAACCAGTTCAAGTCTTTCTCACTAAATTGATCGAGGGGAACCTGCTGAATCTGTCCGGGCTCTCTTTTCAGTATCACTTTCTTTAGAACATTGTTAATGCTCAGAAACTTGGCATCGTACTTTGTGCCATCCTTGAGAATCCATTCACGAACGGTAAACGGCTGATAAGATTCTTTTATCTTGGGTTCTGCAACCGTCATCTTTTTTTCGGGTGGATTATTTTCTGGTTCCGCTTTCGTCGGTTTCGCTTTCGCGGGCTCTGTCTTTGATTCCGAGAAGTCTTTCTGTGGCTTACGATACTTTGGCGGCAGGAAACTCAGCTTATTCTTTCGCTTGTGATATTCATAAATCCAATTCAGATCTTTCACACTCAATTTCTCAAGTGGAACACGAACGTTGCCTTTTCCTTCCAGCTTGAGTGTGGCGGTAGGACCCGTTACGGTGATCATTTTTCCGGTCGCCTGCGTGCCATCACGATACGTCCAGGTGCGCACTGTGAAACGCTCATAGCTTTCTTCTGCAAGCAGAGGTAGAGTGAAAAAAGCTGAGCCGAAAATCAGACACAAAATGGCAAATTGTGTTATTGTTCTCTTCATTGTGATCAAACCATGCGAAAAAATGTCAGGGAGCATAGCGTTTCCCATAATGCGGCAACGATCTGTAATTGTTAGAATAGCCTACATGCGTTCAATATGAAATAGTATTTTTCAAAAATTTATCATCCACAGAATGTCACGGGAACCCAAGAGTCCCGTCCCCTATCTTCCCCAAAATTAGGGGATAAGAGAAGAGTGATTCTAACAGTCGATTCTAACTCTGTATTTTCGTGTTTTCACCAGATATAATAAGTTTTGTGCAGTTCATGTCATCATAGAACTTAATTTGAGTTTGATTTCCTGGAATGAAAAGAGAGTAAAAGCGATTTATGCTGAAATCTTTAAAGGGACAATTTTTAATTGCCTCCCGAAAATTAAATGATCTCAATTTTTATCGGTCCGTTGTGCTGATTGTGGAACACAATCAGCAAGGTGCCACCGGATTAATAGTCAACCGCCCCTCTTCTCTCTCAATAACGAATGCGCTTTCGAAATATTTTGATCTCCCCAAGCTGGAAGACATGGTGTTTACAGGAGGGCCTGTCGAGCCGAATGGCATGTTTGCTCTGCATAATGCATCCGACCTGGAAAAGAGAGAGGAGCCTATCGTTCCCAATTTATTTATGGGCAGCAGTCCGGAAGTATTTGAGCAGGTAATCTGGAGGATTTCGGAAGGCGATCCAGATTTGGATTTTCGGATCTTTTTTGGATGTGCGGGCTGGGCGCCTCTGCAACTGGAATCTGAAGTTTCTCGAATGGACTGGCTTTCTACAAGTGCGACAACGGAAGACATCTTTAAAATTGATCCCTATGATATTTGGAATGTTCTGCTGGAGAGGTCTATGGCCGAAAGACGTTTTTTGCCACAAGAGACGGCTCACCCTGAGTGGAACTGACAAGACAACATTTGCCCAACAATCTACGTCCTACTGTTTAAATCTATCGAAAAAGTACCCCTTTGCATGACGCCCATTATAATTACAGACCCGGCATCAGGTTCATCCGCGCGCATCTTGCCGGAACTGGGCTTTAACTGTTATCAATTTCGCGCGATGATAGACGGGCAATGTATTGATGTGATCGATTCCCATCCCGAATTTCAGCACGGCGATCAACGTCCCAGCAGTAGCGGGATTCCAATTTTATTTCCCTTCCCGAATCGTATCGCGGATGCACATTATAAATGGGAAGGCGTCAGTTATGATCTTCCCGCAGACAAGACGTACCATGATCAGACTGGCAATGCCATTCATGGATTTTGTCTGGACCTGCCCTGGCGTGTGATTGCACAGGAAGAAACCTATGCGATTGCCCAGTTTCAACTGAGTATTGATGGAAAACACCGTTTGAATTACTGGCCTGGTGATATTTTTATTGAAGTGAAATATGAGGTCAAAGGCGCAACACTGAGAGCCGACTTTCGCATTGGTAATCCGGGTTCCACATCAGTTCCCTGGGGGTTGGGAACACATCCTTATTTTAAGGTCCCCTTGTCAGAAAAGGGAAGTCTCAAAAACTGTCTGATTGAATCACCGGCTACCGAAGAATGGATTCTGGATCAATGCTTGCCAATCGGCGTCAAAAAATCCATTCCCCAGGCACATGATCTTCGCGAGGGCGCCTGGCTCGATCAATTAAACGTGGATGACGTTCTGAGTGGCATGCCCGAGGGCACCGAACAATACGAATGCCTGATCATGGATCAACAAGCAGGGCTGTTAGTGTCGCAGGATTATGACTCCCTCTTTTCAGAATTGGTGGTCTTCACACCTGCCCAACGAAACTGTGTCTGTCTGGAACCTTATACTTGTGTGACGAATGCCATCAATCTAATGAGCGCCGATGCCGAAACGGGACTGCGGGTTTTGCCGCCGGGATCAGAGATAAAAACCTGGATTGAAATTCGGGCCGGTAAAGTGATTGTATGATGAAAAGAGGATCAAACAGGATGCAATGTAAAAATTATTCTATCTTGATGATAGTACCATTGATTGCTGCACTCATGCTGTTATCGGCTTCTGTATCCGCTCAGTCACAACCTGCTCAGACCAAAAATGTCAAAGACGCAATTTCTGGTGAGAAAGATTCCAATGCACGAACCCGGCTACAGTTACTCAATATTGAAAACCGGTTGAAGACATTAAAACAACAACCCGCGCATCAACCTGTCGTAACACAAAAGACAACAGCACATCTGGTTGTCGAAAACTCTCTCAAAGGTGCGCCCACCAGCTATCGGACGCGCAATAGTACTCACTACATTTTAACACGCTTGATTCTTGTCAATCATAGCCCGCAGCACCTCAAGTTGATTCGATCTGAAATCAAAGCCAAAGTGGACGGGAAGGCTCATCCCCTGTCCGAATTACCAAATAATCTTGGTTACCAAACTGTCCTAATAGAAAAACGCAGCCAGCGCTTGAGCAGTTTAAAGTTTGAGGACGAAGTCATTGTCCCGCCAGGCAAACAGGGCGGCTTATGGATTGTGATCTCAAATCTACAAGCAGGCCCACGTGTTCAGGAAATCGAATTTCAGACTACTGTCAATGGTCAGCAGTTAACCTTGAACCTCAATCGTTTTGAGCTGGGAAAATTACATCATTCCGTTCAATTAATGGGACCAAGTCGATGTCTCGCAGAACTGACCATCACGGGAGAGTTGAACTCGATTAACATCGGTAATCTGATGCAAGAAATCGACCAACTCACCACGCAAAATATCAAACGGTTCGTCATTCACTTTCCCACTGAGAATTCGTTCATTGAATCAGCCGTAAAGTCCTGGCTACCCCGCGCCGCTGAACAAATTGGTTCGAATACGATTGTGGAACCACGGTTTCCTGCATTCCCCACATTGATCAGAGAGCTTCATCTTTCCGGCAATGCTTTTAAAGATTTTAAACCCCGCTATTCACATATAAAAGTAACTCATCTTACAGAAGAAGCAGCCATCCATGCCGCCCTTGACAGTGCCATGCGCGTGCTCTCAAGGGAAAAAGTTTCCGAGCAAATCCGTATTGGATCTCCACCCGTGAAAGTTGCGGCGCTGATCAGTGGTGGTCGTCATTTAACAAATGAAGAACTGGACCTGGTATTAGAACTCACTACCGATCAGAACCCGCACGTGCAAGAAGCCGCTTTGTATGCACTTCGTTATTTTGGCGATCCACGCGCATTTGAGCGGCTTGCGAAAGTGGCCAGTCAGCCACCCGGATCGCAATTTGAAATGGCTGTGGCCAGCCTGGCGGAGTCCCGTTATACGAAAGGCCAAAATTTTCTGTTACAAATATTAAAACAGCATCCTCCCAAATCTCAGATCGTCATCATCGGTATCATTTCCCAGAGTCCGCGTTCGCAATGGGGCGCGGCCATTTACGACTTTCTTTCCAGTGACAACCAGGAGCTGCGTCAGGCAGCGATTAAGGCTTTGGTTCTCAACGGGCACCCCAAACTGCTCGAAGTACTCTCCAATGCTTTGAAATCCCCGCATGCGGAATTAAGAGAAGTTGCGTTTCGGGAACTCATAAAACGCAAAGACGCCGAGAGTGAAACGCTGGCCATGAATTATGTACTAGCAAATCTGGAACACTTGGCTCCTACCACAGAGATGCTGAGCTTTATTAACCGGATTAAAGATCCACGTGTCATTCCCCTCTTATTTCAACAATTGCAAAATTCTAAGCTCAGTTCCAGCTTGAGAGTTTCCATCATTAAAACTCTGGCTTTAATTGGGGACCAGACTGTGGATGAGCAGTTCTTGAAATTTTTTCCAAAAGCCAATGCTGCCGAAAAATTATTAATCCTGACCTCACTCCGGAAAGTGGAATCGCCTCACTATTACAAACTGGCCAGACAGGCGATACAAGACAGTAACCCGTCGATCGTGAAGGGCACTATTTCAAGCTTGAGATACTCATCATCCAACGAAGCGCTCTTAATATTGCAAGAAAAACTCCAAAAAACAAAAGACCCTTCCACCTGGCAGACTATCTACTCAACATTGATTAATATAGGCACGCCCGAAGCACGACAGGCCATTATGCAAGCACGTCATGATGGAAACCTTGCGGAGAAAAAAAATGCCGCACACGGCGCTTTAACAAAAATTTATGAGAAATCGCCGGGACAAAATTATTACAAAACAGGACTGCGACTGCAAAGTGGAAAAAAATGGCAGGCTGCAATTGAAAAATATCATACTGCAATCAGTATCGATCAATTATTGATCCCCGCATATATCGGGTTGGTAGATGCTAATAATTCACTTAAGAAGTTTGAGGAAGCATTAAAATATGCAGACCAGGCTCTCAGAATCGATAATATGAACCCCCGCCTCTATGTAGCAAAAGGACTTGTTTACAGCAATCAGTCGAACTCGGCCGAAGCTCTGAAACAATTTAATAAAGCCATAGAAATTTCTCCTTTAGACACCTTTCCTTACCTCATCATTGCTTCACATCATATAAAACTCAAACAATATCCAGAAGCCATCGCAGCTTATGATGCGATCATCCAGATCAAGCCGAACGAATTACAACCATATTTATTCAAAGCACAAATCTTGAATGAAATCGGAAATTGGGACGAAGCATTGAAGGTCTATGATGAAATCATTCGTAAAAATAATCGTTATGTGAGCGCCTATACGGGACGAGGCCACACGAATTTACAGAAGACAGACTGGAAGGCAGCACAGAAAGATTTCCAGAAGGCATTTGATCTGAATAACAAGAGTTCACAGGCCATTTCAGGTTTGGCCATCTGCATGGTTTATGAACATAAGGAAGACAAAGCTATTTCCTATATAGAAGGATATGTGAAACAATTTGAACAGAGTGGTTTGTTTCGGTATAACACTGCCTGTGTTTACGGCCGCAGTTTGATCAACCTGCGAGACCAGACAAAAACAACAGAGGTCAACCAGCGGATAAAAGCTTATCAGGAAAAAGCGCTCCAACACCTGACCGTTGCCTCTCAATACGGATTTGAAGATGTCGAATGGATCCAGAAAGATCCTGACCTGAGTGAGCTACAGAAACTACCCGAATTCAAATCGTTGGTACAAACGATTCAGAAAAAAAAGGATTCGTTAACCCCAAAGCCCGACCCGACAAATCAAAAAAACTGAATTTTTTCTAACCCGCTGGCCTGCCTGAGCTTATCAACCAGATTGAGAGACGAAATTTTGCCATTTTGCTAATTTGGCTTTTCTGCTACATTTCGAGCCTCTCTGGTTACCTGCCTTTCGGTGCTTTCCACTCCCTCGCGAAGTTCTATTCGCATCCCTAATTAGATAGTGAGTCCAGCGATGCGTTGTCATCCTATTTACATTTCTACTCTGATCTTATTAATCCTGACAGGCAATCAGCAACTTCGGGCAGATGACCGGCTCCCGTCTCAACCACGCAGAATCTCAAAATCAAGGCCGCCCTATGATCAGGGCACTGGCAAATATCTACCCTACAAGCCTATCAGAACCAATTCCAAAAAAGTGATAGAACAATGGTCAGCGGCGTCCCAATTTCATCCCTCTGTAACTCCCCATTCAAAAGTGGACGAGTTTAAAAAAGGGAATCGAACTTATTTCTCAGGACATGAACTTTCGCTGATCTCAGAATTTCAACGACCCGTTCATACGCAAAAGTTACTTTCAGACTATGATTGGAGAGTTGTAAAGCAAACGAAAACAACTCTCATCCTGCGAGGCCAACCCAGGGATGTTCTCACTCGACATCTCTGTCGCCCTTTTGAACTGCGGATCAATACTCAATCCATGCTGCCAGAAGCACTGACGTTTCTGTCTGATCCTGTAAAACAAAAACAAGGATTCGCTTCGATCGAATTGACGGCTAATAAAGCAATGCAATTGAGAACCTTAGCGAAAACAAAATCTCATCCACAGTCAGTTCTACGAACAGTCGCAAAAGCAGTGTTTCTGCCAGACGGAAAGCATCAATCTCTCATTTCCACAATGGGTCCAATCAAAAATATCTCGTTTTCCCAATCCAGCTCTGAGAATATTAATAAGAGTGAATTGAGGGAAATCAAAAAGCTGGTCTCACGCTGGGTTGCGGAATCAGAACGGATTCGCTCGATCAAACTAGGCCCCATCACAGTGCTCAAACCCAGCGATCACGCGCTGCGCTACGAAGCCACAAAAGAGAGTAAGACTCAAGCAAAGCTGTTTGGCCCAGGAACTCCGGCAGTTAATGACGTTTTAGGCCCTTGGTTAATCGACGTTGACCCTCAAGCGTTTGAGATCGAGTCGTTCACAAAGGAATTATCGACGGACGATAAAGATCCCGCTACACCACGACGCATCACATTGAAGCTCAAACGAAATCCCAACTTTCCCCCACACCCTCTCACAGGAAGCAAATGGGATACGGTCGAGATCGAATTCAACAGTCATCAGCCTCTGCCTGTCAAAATCACTGAGACCAGAAACAATCGGGTGTCGGAGTTTCTGTTGTCAAATATGCAAGTGCGATACAAAAAGTAAGCCTTGCGGGCGCTTACTCCTGGGGCGCTTCCCAGTCACCCCAGTGCTCCAGATAATGCTGGTAGGCAGCGTTTCCTTCGGATTCCCGTTCAAGGTAACGATAGGCTTCGGTCACGATTTCCTGTTCCTCATCAATGCTGAGTTGTCCTGTAAGAACCCGAGACCTAAGAAACACAAAATAAGTATCCAGTACATCACAACGACAATAGTCGTTTATTTCTCCGGCTTTTCCTGCGTCATACATTGCTTGAACTTTCGAACCATCAATTCCGGTTTTACCCGGTTTTCCAATCAGATTCGCCAGCAAGTTCAAGCCTCCGGTAACTCGACCGGCACCGAAGTTGGAAAACAGATCCATTAAGTCGATATGC
Source organism: Planctomycetota bacterium (assembly GCA_022600195.1). GTDB lineage: Bacteria > Planctomycetota > Planctomycetia > Planctomycetales > Planctomycetaceae > Gimesia. The sequence continues at coordinate 4,548 of JAHZKX010000023.1, read as the reverse complement.
GCCGAAGAATTATAACGATTTCGGGACTGTTCAAAACTTCGGGCATTAAGATTAAACCATTCCGGTAAGGCAATCCCGTATCGGTATGCGGCCAATTCCAGGACCGGCAAATCATAACCCCTGCCATTAAAAGTCACAAAAGTGGGCTGGCCGTAGTGCGTCCACCCTTGCCAGAACTTCTTAGTAATCATATTCGGTCGAAATTTCGGAGCATCAAGGACTGTTAAATCCTGCAGGCGGTAATCGGCGGTAATCTTGGCAATGGCGACAGATACAGGCAACATAAAGGTTGCAGGTATGAAATCACTGCCTGTTGACTCGAATTGTTCTCCCTGATACTTGGCAATCGCTGCCTGGGGAGTTAATTCTTCTTCGGGATAGCGAACCCGGGAAATCAAGTCTCCGTCAGCGACCGCTTCGACGTCAAACACAAGATATGATACTGGGAATTGAGCCACTTTCTCACTCACATTCTGTTTTGCAAGTTATTCTGATATTAACACTTAGCCTGTATCCAGGTTTATCGTAGCGTCCCCAGAACCACTTGGATCGAGTATTATAGTGCAGGAGCAGCCATGGTTAAAAAGGACGCGTTTTTAAACATTGACTGACGAACAGGATTGATCAGAAATCGGGGCTACATTTAACGACAAAACCAATGGCCCCTTCCATTCGGTTCTACTGATAAGTATAAACAATACAGTGAATTAATAGTAGTTTGGAGTATTCTTGATAAGGCTGTTGTGGATATGAGCGACCATGATGATCAACTCATGATTCAGGAAGATGATGAAGCACAACGAGATCTGGAGGCACAAGCCATCCGTGGTCTCTCGAATGCCTATCTCCTCATGCGCGAGGAAATCGGTAAAGTGATTATTGGCCAGAGCGAAGTCGTGGATGAAATTCTGATTTCATTATTCAGCCGCGGTCATAGTCTACTGGTAGGTGTACCCGGTCTGGCTAAAACTCTGCTGGTCAGTACGATTGCCCAAATCCTGCATCTCTCATTCCGCAGAATTCAGTTTACCCCCGACCTGATGCCCTCAGATATTACGGGAACAGATGTTTTGCAGGATGACCCCGAAACGGGCCACCGTTCGTTTCAATTTATGCAGGGACCACTCTTCACTAACGTACTCCTGGCGGACGAAATTAACCGCACACCTCCCAAAACACAGGCTGCCTTACTGGAAGCCATGCAGGAACGACATGTCACCGTCGGTTCCAGTACGTATCGTTTACCGGAACCATTCTTTGTACTGGCAACACAAAATCCGATTGAACAGGAAGGAACGTATCCGCTTCCGGAAGCACAATTGGACCGATTCATGTTCAATGTCGTGGTCAACTATCCGTCTGCTGCAGAAGAGTTAATGATTCTCAAACAGACAACCGGAAACCAGAAACCTGAGTTGGAAGCAGCTCTCACCGGGCGCCAGATTTTAGCGTTGCAGGAAGTTGTCCGCAAAGTACCTGTTGCTGAGCATGTCTTTGTATATGCCCGCGATCTCGTCCGGGCCACTCGCCCGGTTGAAGCAACAGCGCCTAAGTTTATCAAAGAATATTTATCCTGGGGCGCAGGTCCTCGGGCTGGTCAGTTTTTAGTACTGGGAGCCAAAGCCAGAGCCATTCTGGAAGGTCGGTTCCATGTTTCGACCGAGGATATCAAATCAGTAGCGCATGCCGTTCTCCGGCATCGGATTGTGACGACATTTCAGGCTGATAGTAAAGGACTCACGCCGGACGATATTATTGATATGCTGATTGAACATGTTCCCAACCAGCTGAAAGCGCAGGCAAAAGAAGCCGTCAAAGGGTAAAATCCCCGGCCCATTGTTACCTTGCTGACTATGAAGTAATCACGTCAAATGTCGATTCCCGATTCACAACGCATCTTTCTGGACAACAATTCCACAACGCAACCTTTGAATGAAGTCGTGGAACTTGTAGCAGAACAGTACCGGACACATTACGCCAATCCGGGAAGTGCGCATGCCGAGGGACGTCAGGCACGCAGAGTGCTGGAAGATGCCCGAGAACAAATGGCATCGCTACTGGGATCGAAACCTCAGGAAGTCATATTCACCAGTGGGGGTACAGAAGCGATCAATCTTGCCATTCAAGGATTTCTGACGGGAATCCCTGGTGAGATCGCCTTAACCGATGGCGAACACCCGGCGACCGTGAATACCATTCGCAGGTTGTCTTCACAGGGAATGAAAAAGAGGCTCTTGAAAATCGGCACTGATGGTAGAATCGATCAGAGCCAACTCCCCCGGTTAGACTGGGAGAGGATTCAACTTGTCACCATCATTCTGGCCCACAATGAAACAGGAGTCATCCAGGAGATTGCCCCGATTGCAGATATTTGTGAAGAAAAAGGGGTTCCTCTGCATCTGGACTGTGTTCAAGCGATCGGCAAAATTCCGTTTAACTTTCAAGAATCCGGCGCCACAGCCATTAGTCTGGGGGCTCATAAATTTCATGGTCCACGTGGTATCGGTGCAATAGTTGTTAAAGAGGGAGCACGCCTGCTTCCTCAACTCGTCGGAGGCCACCAGGAGCGCGGACGGCGCGCAGGCACCGAACCTGTGGCGCTGGCCGCGGGAATGGCACATGCTCTGAAATGCATGTTGCACGACAGAGAATCACAATCTCAAAAAATAGCCGCTCTCAGAGATCGCTTACAACAAGCTCTCAGTGAAAAGTGTGCTCCCGTTGTCGTTAACGGTTCACAACAACACCGACTGGCAAATACGCTCAATATCTCATTCCCCGGTCTGGATGGAGAAGCGTTACTGATTTCTCTTGATCTGGCCGGCATTTCCTGCTCTCTGGGCAGTGCCTGCGCAAGCGGTTCGCGAGACCCCGCCCCTGTAATGCTGGCCATGAATTGCGAAGAGAGTGTTTACCGCTCTGCTGTTCGATTAAGCCTGTCGATTCTCAATACGAGTGAGGAAATCGAAGAAGCCATTCGTCGAATCAGCAGAGTTGTCAATCAACTACGATCATGAGCTCCCTCATCTGATGGAATGACAAGATCCGCCTGGATGATTCCAGGCATTGATCTAATCTTTCAACCTATGATGAAGCTAGTCGCTTTGTGATTACTCTCCCGGTGCGTCGAAAATGGCGAACGGAGGCATTGGAAGCTCTGGATCTCCCAACTCTTTCAGTTGATTTTCAATCATCTGGATGCGACTGGAGATTAACTCGCGGCGGTGCACCCATTTCTTTTCCCAGTTGTGGAACATGGTTTCCAGTGTTTCAGATTCTACGGTTGATAATTGATGAGTTTTTTGAATTTTTACAAGCGATCTTCCTAATCTTGAGTGGGCTTCCTTAACCTGATGACTAGTGTGTTTGGGACACAAAGGCATGCGATGCTGCTCCCTAAGGCGTGCGATTCGTTAAAGTTGGTCTTCTCAGGATAAATATATCTTGTAAAGAGAAAAGTGATCGGGACAGGTGCACTATGAGCTTTAAAATTATTCCATCAACCAATTCGACATCATTTGTCTGTTTATGCTATCACCTGCTGTCGCTTCTCAACTATTGTCAAGATGTGCAAAATAGATCGTCATTGCCGATCAGCGATCTTGAGAAATAACGGGTGACTTTTTGGTTGAAATTTGTGAGAGGTGAAGAACCCTAAGTTCATTTGTTACGACCTGCATTCATCAGAACAATTGTTATTAACCCGCATAATCAATAACTCTGCAATAGCAGGCACAGAATGAACATGCTCAGATCATAGTCTGCAAGCCTTGTCCCTTTATGGAATGCGTTCATCTCTGTTGAATGAAACTCGTTGTTGTCACATTCTGATTCTAAGAAAGCCTGCCAACTGACTTGCTGGTATCCTGGACTAGCCTGGAGCTGAGATACAGAACATCGTCAAATCACATTTTACTTTGGTGCTCTCCCTTTCCTATTGGTTCCTATTGGATCATGGTCGCTGTTCGAAGTTCTTACATATTACATCGCATCTTACGATTCTTTGCAGATCATATGGCGTACTGCATCATCGGTATCAGTTCTCTTTTTGGACTTTTTCATAGAAAGAACCGTCTGTTACCTGTTCGAACAGGTTCTTCACCAACTTGTGTGAGTCGCAGTCTTTGACATATCCACGATCAGTTAACCGACCTTGTTAAAGCTTAACGATTATACTGAGTCAACCTGTCACGAAAGTAAGACAGGGTCCGGTTAAGCAAAAAGCAACGGTCGTGCCATCAACTTTGCTATTGATATTCATTTGCGTGACGTGATCGCGATTTTCCTCTCTTATCATACGGAAGTCACAGCCGACATTTTGTTGAAGGATCGGATAATAGTTACGACTAGTCTTTTCCTGTATGCGATAACTGTGAGATCGGTTTATTTTCGAAAAAACATCGAAGACACTGACCTGCATTAAAAAGTTGTACCAGCCCTTATGAAGGTTGGTTTAGGTAATTTCGCTGTGCAGTTGTAGTGAGGGCGCAGCCCGATTGGAAACTGCACAGCGACTCGCAAACTCTGCTGGGGCCACATACCCCAACG
>JAHZKX010000022.1 GCA_022600195.1 Planctomycetota bacterium | reverse complement strand
TTATGAGATGGCTGCTAACATGCAGCTTGAAGCAACACAAACGCTGGATATCTCACAAGAGACTGAGCAAACTCTTTCCATGTACGGCATTGATGAAAAAGAGACAGACAGTTTTGGCAGACGCTGTTTACTGGCCCGCAGACTGGTAGAGAAGGGAGTCCGCTTCGTACAACTTTATACACGCGGGCAGATTTGGGATAACCATCGCAATATCAAAGGCTCTCTCACGACAGCCTGCCAGCAGACAGATCTCCCTATCGCCGGTTTGTTGCAAGACCTAAGACAGCGCGGATTATTAGATTCAACGCTCGTACTCTGGGGCGGAGAGTTCGGCCGTTTGCCGACCGCACAAATTGCCTCTGATACAAAAATACAGGTCGCAGGCCGCGACCACGGCCCTTATGGTTTCTCAGCCTGGATGGCCGGCGGAGGAGTGAAGCAAGGTCTCGTCTATGGAAACACCGATGAAGTCGGTTATGCCTCGGTAGAAAATCGCGTCAGCATTCAGGACTGGCATGCCACCATGTTGCATCTGCTGGGTATGAATCACGAGAAACTGGTCTACGAGCGAAACGGTCTAGGCGAACGCCTCACGCACCAATTCCCAACACGCGTCGTACAAGACATCATCGCTTAACACGTTGATTCTCAGGCGACCCAGAGAGATTTGATACTCCACCCCTGACTTATAATTGAAACGCGAGCGATGCCAAATAATTAGGGGCGTTTTGCTTCAACCGGTTCTTCTTGTTCTTTGCTGACTTTGTAAATGTGAAAATAGCCACCCTCCATGACGCTTTGAAGTGTTACATCCACACCATAATGTTGTTTAAGGTAACCTTTAAGTATGGGGTTCATCTTAGGATGAAATATTAATAAAAGCCGTTCCGTTTCATAGAGCTCCCTAAAAGGAGAGCGAATCTGATATTCTCTCATTTTTTCTTGAAAGAGTGGCGAGTTCTGACGTCCTGTGAGCCATAAATACTTCAAATTATTTATTTCAGATTGATTATCCAAAGGTAGCATTCGTTCGATTGGAAATGTTGCTACAGCCAGAAATATTTTATTCGGCATTTGTTGATATATTTGTTTCAAATCTTGCTTAAATCGTAGATTAGATCTGACAATCCGATCGGACCGTTGTTTTTGATTCCAGGTCAGAAAACAGGATGTGAGTACTAGAATGAGAATTATATATTTAAGTGAAGAACGCACTGTGGAAACTTCATAGTCATCTTTATCTCTGAATTGACCCACAGCAAAAAATAGGGAGATGAATAATGGAAAACTGATTAATGGAATATAAACGCGCTCAGGTAATTTCATATAAATCACTAAGCCCAGCATCAGTAAGACAGTCCAAAGCAGCATCCCTATCACGGTACGACGTTTCCAGGCACATTTTTTATTCTGCCACATTAACACGATCGATCCCACGAAACAGAAAAGAAATGTCGGATTTATAAATGCGGATCTTGCTGTGTGAATTCGGACCTGCATGACTTGAGGGAATTTTCTAAGACTCAATTCATCAATTCGTTCCTGAAACTTTTGGACTCGTGATAAGCTATATGTTTCTGGATCGAGATAGATCCAGTTCCTGAGCATCCAATAATCAAAGGCACTCCAACCGACTTCATTAAATATGGGTTTGGTCTGATCTGTATAGGGAATTTGTGCATAGTTGACCACTTTTGCAATTGCTGCATGTGATTGAATGAAACTTTTCCAGTCATCGTCCTGCTGGTAGTAGTGTTGATCATAGAGATGAAAGCTGACAACACCAATGATGGCGAACGTTCCGGGAATCACGTACGATTTGAATTTAATCAATTTAAAATACTGAAAGCAGCAGACCAGCAATAATGGCAGAGCTAATAAGATCAGCATTTGGAGTGATGAATACCGGATCAGGCTTGATGCAATCAGGCACAGGGCTCCTTCCCACTTGAGCCAAGCGAAATGAGTTCCTTTGGAATCAAGAATGACACTCGACAGGATCAACACTAGTCCTGCCATTCCCAATAGAAATGCTGTTGAAGTGAACTGTAAATGGGTCAGAAAATACACACTGACTACCATGTAAAAAAAAGTAAACCCTAGAATAGAAAGATAATTTCTGTTCAATAACAGTAATGCATAAAGTAGTAGCCAATTGGCTAGAAACAACGCTGACAATAAATAGAGCCCATACCAGGGAATCAGGGGGGCGGCTACATACAAGTGCTTTAATACAATTCCAATCACAATATTGGTATACAAGAGGTGCTCGTCAGGACCATTAATATTGCCATAACCGGATACGGTGAGTCCCATCGCTGGATCGTCGTTGGTATCGTATGTTGGCGTAATTAATAGTAGGGTTACTATTAACAAAAAGGAAATATATGTTAACGCGATTGCTGCAGGCGAATTTTTATACCTATTCCATATGGTTTTCGGTGTATTGATATCTAAATGATCCGACATGCTGAACCTAACAAAATCGCAGAATTTAATCCAAAAACGGAAAATGATGTACCATACCTGATTTCCAATATGTGCAATATTTGTACCTTTGGAGCGAAAACTCAGCATGGAACAATAGTTGCAAGTCTGATCTGAATTCGATTTTGCATACTTTCCATAGACCGGATATTACAGACGACTGTGATCTGGTTCTTGATTCGCCTTCATAATTTGGATGATATCGTCGTGCAAGAAAAACATTGTACAAACAATATTCCTTCTGACAGTGATCTCATTGTGCCGTATACCAGAGTACAAATTCAAATTGGTATTGGGTTATTATTGGTGTTGGCCTTTCTTCTGATGTTATTTCGACCTGTGTTACTGTATCTGGGAGATCCGGTTAGTGTTCGATATTCCACAATACAGCTAATCGAAGAAGGCACAATTAATGTGAATCAATCGGTTGTAAAGAAGTTTGGAGCGCGTGGACAATACTTTTTTGAAAATGAAAAAACAGGCCTCTGGTATCCCAAATACGGCATTCTGAATACCCTGCTTTATGTCCCTCCTCTTCTAGTAGAGCGTGTTGTTGAAGGTTCGCTCGAAGGAGTCCGTGACATGAGTGCCAGCCAACTCAAAAACAGAGTCTTTGTTTTGAATCTGTACAACATTCTCTTCTCTCTAGGCCTTAAAGCAGCGTAGTTGAATTCGTTGAATTTCCTGAAAGACGAAAACCTCCGGTGAATACCGGTGTTTGTGTGATTGCAAAGCCAACAAACATCAGACCACACGGAGGTTTTCAGGTGAAGAAAAGTATACGAC
>JAHZKX010000021.1 GCA_022600195.1 Planctomycetota bacterium | reverse complement strand
TTGAGAGACCAAAGAGTGAACACCAGCTTAGTGCTTTGTCAAGCTTGGAATTGAGGGCCAGGAGTGTTGTTTACGTGCTCTGTTGTCGCACTCCCGTGATCTCGATCACCCGAAAATTCAAAAATGACACTCCACTAGTCCAGTAAATGTCTGATCGAATGAAAATCACCTTTGAGTGACTGATAGAGCTGACGAAACACAGGGTAAGAATTGTTGTATACTTTTTTATGCTTAGGGTTTACGTTCGTACGCTCGACAACGCGAATCGTGGCAGAACAGGCTTCAACCACATTCTTATAAGCCCCGGTTCCTGCAGCCGCCAGGAGTGCTACCCCATAAGCGGGCCCCTCTTCGGCATTGATTGTCACTACTTTTTGACCGTAAATATCGGCCTGGATCTGCCGCCAGAAGGGGCTTCTGGCGCCTCCTCCGGAAAGTCGGATTTCTTTGACGGGGATATTCAAGTCCTGAATGATTTCTAAAGAATCGCGCATCGCGTATGTTGCTCCCTCAATAACTGCCCTGCTCAAATGGGAACGACCATGCCTCAGACTTAACCCGATCCAGGCAGCGCGGGCATCGGGATCGGCATGCGGTGTGCGCTCTCCTGTCAGATAAGGGAGGAAAAACAATCCTTCGCTTCCAGCAGGTGCTTCGGCTGCCTGGTCAGTAATCAGTTGATACGGATCTACTTTCTGGCGTTTGGCACTGGCAACCTGCTGTTCGCAGAGTTGATTACGATACCATTGCAGACTACCTCCGGCGGAGAGCACAACTCCCATTACGTGCCACTTATCTCTTACAGCATGACAGAACGTATGCACGCGGCCTGCGGGGTCAATCTGTACTTCATCACTGTGCGCAAACACCACACCACTGGTTCCCATCGTGGCTGAGATCACTCCTTTTTTCACAATTCCATTACCAATAGCGCCAGCGGCCTGATCACCACCACCTCCCACAACGGCCACGCCTTTGGAGATCCCCAACAGCCTGGCTGCATCTTCTGTTACATGACCGCTGACGTCTTCCGATTCATAAACGTCAGGCAATAAGTCTGCATCCAGTTCCAGTTTGCTTAATAGAGGACGGCTCCATTTCCGCTGTTTGACATTCAGCAATAATGTTCCCGAAGCATCACTGACTTCGGTCGCAAATTCTCCCGTCAATCGATATCGAATGTAATCCTTGGGCAGTAACACCTGAACGGTTTTCGCAAAGTTCCTTGGTTCGTGGTTGCGCAGCCATAGTATTTTAGGAGCCGTAAAACCTGTCAGCGCAGGGTTCGCCACCATGCGGATCAGTTTTTTCCGACCTCCGGCACGCTGCTCGATCTCTGCACATTCCGCAGCCGTTCGCTGATCGTTCCAGAGCAGGGCAGGTCGGATCACTTCGTGTTTTTTATTAAGAAAAACACTCCCGTGCATCTGCCCGCTTAACCCAATACCTTTGACTTCTACAGGCTTAATCTTGCCTGCCTTCAAAACTTTGCGAACACTTTTGATCGTCGCTTGCCACCAGTCTTCCGGATTCTGTTCTGACCAGCCTGGATGGGGGCTATAGAGTGGATATTCGATGGTCGCTGAAGCGAGAATGGTTCCATCTTCGCGCATCGCCAATGTTTTGGTTCCACTCGTTCCAATATCCACTCCCAGAAAGACTGCCATGCTCGTTTTCCCTCATCCCTTAGTCAGTAGATCAATCGCTGCTACCAGCAACGGAAGTTGTCTCGAAAAGATAATGATCACTCTGGACAGACACAACCGATGGGTTGGACTTCAGCAATGTCACGAATCCAGATGTTGCGAAATCTTGTCTTGTTTCTATGAAATTGAAGCTGGATCGGCAGCTTCTCTGCATGAGCCGTATAAAACGGTGGTTGATGATAGAAAGTGTTCCCTTGCACTTCCACATGATTTTGCACAACAACACCATTTTGTATCACAGTGATGTATGCAGACTTTACAAGTTGTCCATACTCATTAAATCGAGGGGCGGTAAAAATAATATCGTAGGTTTGCCATTCTCCCGGTTTACGGCAGGCATTCACCATCGGAGGATATTGTTTGTAAATGGCTCCTGCCTGACCATCAAAGTAGGTTTTGTTCTGATATGAATCGAGAATCTGGACTTCGTATTTCCCCATCAAAAACACACCGCTATTGCCGCGGCCTTGTCCGCTGCCTTCAATTTTATCTGGCGTGGCCCATTCCAGATGTAACTGACAGTCACCAAATGATTGCTTGGTTTCGATGTTTTTATTAGTGGTAATTGCGTAACCGTCCTGAATTTTCCATTGATCGCCGTCTTTCCATTGATCCAGGTTTTTGCCATCGAACAAAACAATCGCATCGGAAGGTGGCTGGTTTGGATTGGCTGTGACAATCGTTGGCTCTTTCCAAATCAATCCATTCTTGTATTCTTCCACCAGATTTCCATAAGTGTGGTAAGCAGTTCCCAGAAAAACAACGACCATTAAAAATTGTAATTTGCTTCGCCAGACTGTCATAAGATTATCCTGTTCTTTTTGCTGAATATAATCAGGGTATCAATCAAGAGATACCCGCTTTTCTCAAATATACTGTTCTGAAGAATTTCACCGGACGATTAATAATCCAGACTGGCTCCGCCTTCGGCTTCGATCGCCTGACCGGTGAGAAAGCTGGAATCTTCTGTCGCCAGAAACAGTGCCAATCGCCCCATTTCTTCAATCGTTCCCATACGTTTAAAAACCTGGAGGTCAGCAACTCGCTTCAAGGCGGTCTCTGCATCAGGGAGCGTCGCAGCCCAGTCGCGCATCAGGGGAGTATCGATGTTACTGGGTAGAATCGCGTTCACGCGAACTCCAGCTTCACCCAGTTCAATTGCCAATGATTTCGTAAAACTGACTTGAGCACCTTTGGTTGAACAATAGGCGGTAGAATGATGCTGACCTAACACAGCCGTCATCGACGACATGTTGATGATGGTCCCTTTGGTTTTACGCAGATGAGGTAATGCATACTTCGCTCCGGCAAACGTGCTGAGAAAGTTCACGCGCATCAACTCTTCCATTTCTTCGATGCTGGTTTCTTCCAGTGACATCGCAGCCGGGTGAACCCCCGCATTATTGATGATGCAGTCTAATCGACCGAATTGTTCCACCACCATTTCCACAGCAGATAAAATCTGTTGATGATCACCGACATCACATTGAACATATATGGCTCTGCCGGGGCCTTTTTCATTCAATTCGCGTGCTAACTTCTGGCCAGCGTGAATACCCCTCGCCAGAATTGCCACCAGACCGCCTTCTTCACAAAAAACGCGCGAGCAACCTTCGCCAATCCCTTTACTGCCGCCGGTGACAATAACAGCACGATCTTTAAATCTCATGTTTCCCCCAATGGAGATATTCCATCGAATCCGACTCGGAATCAACGATAGATACCTGTTCCGGTTAGCCATTTACGGTAACAATTACCGAGAGGGAATTCCAATCAAACGCCGAAATGAATTTTCAGACATTGATTAAATTAATGAGCTTTATTTTCCCGACTATGTGCAAGAGATCATCAAGCAGTGATTACAGCTGTGATCCGAGACGTAAGATTTCGGGAAGTTCTGCCAGATTCAAATTGCCGCCACTCAGGACCGCAACTACAGTTTTACCTTGAAATCGATCTTTATTTTTCAAGATCGCAGCCAGGGCTGCTGCACCCGCCCCTTCGACCAGATTGTGAGTTTCTTTCATAATATGATAGGCGGCAATACGCATTTCATCTTCGCTGACGAGCAGAAAATCATCTACGACTGATTTCATAATTTCTTGAGTCAGTTCAGCGGATGAACGTGTGGCAACCCCTTCGGCCCAGGTCTGAGCCGATTCGGTTGTTTGCATGGATCCTGCTTTCCAGGAGAGCTGATTCGCTGGTGCATTTTCGGCTCCGACACCGATAATTTCGGTCGAAGGATTCAAATGTCTGGCGACAATTCCTGTTCCACAGACACCACTTCCCATGCCTACCGGAACAACAATCACATCGGGTGTTTTCAACTTTTCAAATATCTCTATCGCCTGTGTCCCCACGCCGGCAATCAACTTTGGCTCGTTTCCGGAATGCACATAACGACGTTTTCCATCGACCAGCTCCTGCTCTAAATACTGTTTTGCTTCATCAAAGTCTTCACCCTGTTCAATGATTTCTGCTCCCAGTAATTTGATCGCGCGCACTTTATCGGGGTTATTATTTTTGGGAACCACGATCGTACATTTCACACCAAACTTGCGAGCCGCATACGCAAGAGACTGTCCATGATTTCCCGTCGAACATCCCATGATTCCGGCTTGACGTTCTGCTTCGGAAAGAGAGCCAACCAGATTAATCCCCCCTCTGACTTTAAATGCGCCTACCGGCTGGTAGTTTTCATGCTTTAAATAGAAATTCGTGCCCGTTAATAAACTCAAACCCGGCCATTCATAAAGTGGAGTTGGGGACAAGACCTGACGAACATGAGGGACGGCTTTCTGAACATCCTGAAAAGTAGGGGGCTGCATGATTTACCTGGCTTATTAAATTTTTGAACGGGAACATTCTTTTCGGAATGACACACGACTGAAGTTGAAGTTCGTCATAAAATCAACCTTTGTCAAGTTCTGAAACGCACGATTTCAAGATCAATCAGGAGATCCCGTTGTTGCGTGTGATCTAAACGCCTGCTATCATTGCAATAACGGTTGGCAGTGAGAGAACACACTGCCAATCACGATGATCCTGCCTGCCAGACTTTGGTAGTCTGGCTACCGTTAACTCGAATCGTTACGGATCGGTATCACCAAACCAGAATTTCATGCGTTTGATGTACCAGGAATTCCGGGCTTTGACAACGTCTTCTCCGGTACTTCACTCGTATCCCCTGCTGAGGGCAAGTTTTCATGTCTCAGGTAATGATCAGGCATTTTGGAATAGGGCTGGTTGTTTTTTTACTTCTCCCGAACCAGGCCGACGCTGAAGAAAATAAAGTCAGTTTCAATCGTGATATCCGTCCGATTCTTTCACGAAACTGCTTTCAATGTCACGGCCCTGATTCAACACATCGAGAAGCAGATTTACGCCTGGACCTTGAAGAGAGTGTTAAAAGGACATCTGGAGATGAATTGATCATTCGTCCCGGGCAGCCTGATCAGAGCCTGCTGTTCGATCGCGTTACCAGCAAGGATCCCGATCTGGTTATGCCACCTGGGGATTCCGGAAAGTCACTCAAGCCGTCTGAAATCCAATTGATTAAACAATGGATTGAACAGGGCGCTCCCTGGTCAAAACACTGGGCCTATTTGAAACCAAAGTCAACGTCTTTGCCGAAGGTGAAGAATCAGAACTGGCCTCTGAACTGGATTGATCATTTTATTTTAGCCCGTCTGGAGCAACAAAAACTTCAGCCAGCGGAGGATGCAGATAAAATCACTTTGATTCGTCGTCTCAGTTTTGACCTGACGGGACTTCCACCTACTCCAGAGGAAGTGAATCAGTTTGTTAAAGATCAAAGCAGGCAAGCGTACGAACAGCTTGTGGATCGGTTACTGGCGTCTCCTCATTACGGCGAGCGGATGGCGATGTACTGGCTGGATCTCGTACGTTTCGCTGATACGGTGGGTTATCATGGTGATCAGGATCACCATATTTCTCCTTATCGCGATTATGTCATACGAGCATTTAACGAGAACCTGCCCTTCGATCAATTTACACGAGAGCAGTTGGCTGGCGATTTATTACCCAACTCAACGCTGCAACAAAAAATCGCCACCGGTTATAACCGTGTGCTGCAAACTTCGCATGAAGGAGGCGTACAGCGAAAAGAATATCTGGCTATCTACGCTGCCGACCGTATCCGAAATTTTTCCGGTGTCTGGATGGGTGCAACCATGGGTTGTTGTCAATGTCATGACCACAAGTATGACCCCTATACCATCAAGGATTTTTATTCGCTGGTTTCCTTTTTTGCGGATATTGATGAAGACCAGCACCTGCGACGCGGCTCCGATCGCATACCAACAGTACGCGCACCCGAAATATTTCTTTATAAGGATTCAGAAAAAAAACAGATTTCCGAAATTGAATCAAATATGAAAACTACTGAATTGGCCTTAAAATCAGCGACGGCTGAAAAAGACCTGAAGCAGCTGAAGCAGGAGTTGGACAAACTGAAAAAAAATCGCGCGGCCATCGATCGTGGTGCGACCAAAACCATGATCACCGTCTCGATCAAACCACGTGATATTCGAATTCTGCCTCGAGGCAACTGGCTTGATGAAAGTGGTCCTCTTGTTCAACCCGCCATTCCTGAATTTCTGGGAAGTTTAAAAAATGATCAGAGCCGATTATCTCGTCTTGATCTGGCAAACTGGTTATCAGACAAAAACGGATATGGGTTGTTGACCGCTCGGGTATTTGCCAACCGATTCTGGTATCTCTTTTTCGGTCGTGGAATTGCTCCCGTCCTGGATGATTTTGGAGGGCAGGGAGGACCACCGCATTATCCGGAACTTCTGGATCAGCTGGCTTTGAAATTTTATGCAGATCAATGGGACGTCAAACAAATGGTCAAGTTCATAGTAATGAGCCGGGCCTATCGCCAGTCTTCACTGGAATCAGCAGCACAGCGAAAACGTGATCCCTTCAATCAAATGCTCAATCGGCAGGCACGCTTCCGTTTACCTGCAGAAATGATTCGGGACAATGCGCTGGCCATCAGCGGACTGCTAGTGACAGACATTGGTGGCCCAAGCGTAAAGCCTTATCAACCAGCGGGCTACTATCGTCACTTGAATTTTCCCAAGCGAAAATATGTTTCACATACTGATGAACGGCAATGGCGTCGCGGGTTGTATGTGCATTGGCAACGACAGTTTCTACATCCCATGTTGAAGGCCTTTGATGCGCCCAGCCGCGAAGAATGTACAGCACAACGACCTCAATCAAATACACCGATTGCCGCGATGACTCTGCTGAATGATCCCACATTCATCGAAGCAGCCCGCAAGTTCGCTGAAGACGTTCTGCAGCACGGTGGTAGATCTGATACAGAGAAAATACGGTATGCTTTTTCGAAAGCCACCTCCCGCGCTCCTGAAAAAATCGAATCAGACGCGCTGATGAATTTATTAAATTCGAATCGCAGGGTTTATCAATCAAAACCTAAAGATGCTCATGCGATCACGAATTCCGGATTAGCAAAAACGAAACAGAATTTGGATGCGGTTGAAATCGCCTCATGGACGGAAGTCACACGGGCATTGTTGAATCTGAATGAAGTGGTGACGAGGAATTAAACGCTATGAATCATTGGAATCAGATACAAATCGGTTTAAACCGTCGCACATTTCTGTCTCAATCGGGAGTCGGTCTGGGAGCAGCGGCACTCAGTTCTTTATTGTCTGGAGAAAAAACCGCAACGGCGCAATCGAAGCGCCAGCAGGCGTCAATCGGAGGACTGCCAGGCTTGCCGCATTTTGCGCCAAAAGCAAAGCGGGTGATCTTCCTGTGTATGGCCGGTGGTCCGACGCATCTTGAGACGTTTGACTATAAACCCAAGTTGGCACAAATGGATGGGAAACCATTTCCAGAAAGCTACACGAAAGGCCAACCCATTGCGCAATTGCAGGGAAAAGCACTGAAATGTCAGGGACCTTTGACCAAATTTCGAAAGTACGGGCAGAACGGTCAGGAAATCAGTGACTTCCTCCCCTGGACGGGAAAAATCGCGGATGAAATCTGTATCATTCGCTCCATGGTGACCGAGCAAATCAATCATGATCCCGCGCATACGTTTTTGAATACGGGAACCATCATCAGTGGTCGACCTTCGATGGGCTCCTGGATTACCTATGGTCTCGGCAGTGAAACAGAGGAATTGCCCGGCTTCGTTGTACTCACCAGTGTGGGGGGACGAAATCCCCAGCCGATTGCTTCACGACAATGGGGAACGGGCTTTCTCCCCAGCCGCTATCAGGGAGTGCAGTTCAATTCCACGGGAGATCCGGTAAACTATTTAGCGAATCCAGCTGGCATCGGTGCACAACAACAAAAAGAACTGATTGAAACGGTTCAAAAACTGGATCAGTTCCGCAACCAGCGTGTGGCCAATCCGGAAATAGAGACTCGCATCGCCGCGTACGAAATGGCATTCAAAATGCAGACCTCGGTTCCCGAATTAATGGATCTTTCCGGCGAATCGAAACAGACACTGGAATTGTATGGCGCTGAACCGGGATCGGGAACGTATGCTACGAATTGTCTGCTGGCAAGACGACTGGCCGAACGAGGTTCCCGATTTATTCATCTATAT
This sequence comes from Planctomycetota bacterium, assembly GCA_022600195.1. GTDB lineage: Bacteria > Planctomycetota > Planctomycetia > Planctomycetales > Planctomycetaceae > Gimesia. Next base: position 106,646 of record JAHZKX010000021.1, on the reverse strand, counting down.
CATCGTGGTTGGGACCATCATGGTGATCTGGTTCGCTACATGAATACCTGTTGTGGTTTAACAGACAAACCAACATGGGCGTTAATCAACGATCTCAAACAACGTGGAATGCTCGATGAGACGCTGGTGATCTGGGGAGGAGAATTCGGTCGGACTCCCATGTTCCAAGGCAAAGGAGGCGCGGGGCGCGACCATCATATTAAAGGGTTTTCCATGTGGATGGCGGGCGGAGGGATCAAAGGTGGAATCACTCATGGTGCGACTGACGAATTAGGCTATAACTCAGTTGAGAATATAGTGAATGTCCGAGATCTGCATGCCACGATGCTGCACCTGCTGGGCATCAATCACCAACGATTCAGCGTCGAATTCCAGGGTCTGGATACCAGACTCACAGGAGTCGAAGAATCGCACGTCATCAAAAATATCCTGACTTAGAATGGAACTATAGACTTACTCTCTGAAAGAGTAATGAATCAGAACGAGGCAGACAGTTTAAACTTTCAGATCTTCCGCGCCTTGCTCCAGATCGCTCTGATACTGCTGTCTGACCGGATCGACAATTTCCGCAATAAAGGCATCCACCTGCTCGGGAGCACGGCCGATATATTTCCTGGCATCGAGGGCGCTGTTCAGATCACACTTAGAGAATGCGGGATCTTTTTGCAGACGTTCGATCAAATCATTCTGTCCGCCATGAACTTTCACTTCTGCGCCTGCCGCCTGACTATGAACGCGGATAAGTTCATGCAAATCCTGACGATCACCTCCCGCTGCAACACCGGCCATCAAAAATTCCTCGGTCGCCATAAAGGGCAACTCTTCGTTCAAATGTTTTTCGATGACTTTGGGATAAACAACCATGCCATCAACAATATTCCGATACAGAATTAAAACTGCGTCAATGGCGAGAAATGATTGAGGCAGCGACAGACGCCGATTGGCACTGTCATCCAAGGTGCGTTCCATCCACTGTGTTGCTGCGGTATCTTCGGCATTGGAAGTAAGACTCATCGCAAAACGGGCCAGCGAGCACATCCGTTCGGATCGCATGGGATTCCGTTTATAAGCCATGGCTGACGAACCAATTTGTTTCTTTTCAAATGGTTCTTCCAGCTCCTTACGGTTTTGTAAAATACGAATATCATTGCCGGCTTTATGCGCGGATTGACCAATACCACTTAATGCCGACAATACCTGAGCATCGACTTTGCGTGAATAAGTCTGTCCGGTGACTGCATAACGATCTGTGAACCCCATTTTTTCCGTGACACGTCGGTCCAGTTCATCAACTTTCGCATGATCTCCCTGGAAGAGCTGCAGGAATGTTGCTTGAGTTCCCGTGGTTCCTTTTACACCTCGAAAACGTAATTTTTCCAGACGGTATTCGATTTCTTCCAGATCCAGAATGAGATCATAGCACCAGAGTGTCGCCCGTTTTCCAACGGTCGTTGGTTGAGCCGGCTGTAAGTGTGTGAATCCCAGACAGGGTAAATCTCGATACTCTTTCGCAAACTGCGAGAGATGGTCGATCACGGAAACCAGTCGCCCGCGAATTCGTTCCAGACTTTCGCGAATCATCACCAGTTCGCTGTTATCTGTAACAAAACAACTGGTGGCTCCCAAATGGATAATTGCCATCGAATCGGGACACCGATCGCCGAAGGTATGCACATGCGCCATCACATCGTGGCGGAGTTCTTTTTCGTACTTGGCTGCCAGATCGAAATCAATATCCTCGACGGCTTCTTTTAACGACTGCACCTGCTCTGCACTGATCCCTAATCCCATTTCATGCTGTGATTCCGCCAGAGCGACCCATAATCTGCGCCAGGTCGAATGTTTTTTTTGAGCTGACCAGATCTGGCTCATTTCAGCGGATGCATATCGGCTAATTAACGGATTTTCATAGGTAAGGTGGCTCAATTTCTTCTCTTTCTTCAGCACGGTGAACTTCAAGTTCACTTAGTTTCTATTAGCTCAGATTCATTCAGTTTGATGTCACCTCTCTCAGAGAGGAACCACCTTCACATTCTCTGCGACATGAATCCCCATCGAAATCAGTTGCCCATTCCATTCCGAGACAACAATGCCCGCTTCTTTATTTTTTTCTTTGACAATCCCTTCAGAGCCAATCTTTAATCCTGATCGAGATAGAAACCGCAAGAATTCCGTTTCCTGATCGGTTACCTGGACAATCTTGACATTCGCTCCTATCTGGCTTGCGGCCAATGTAGTCAGATTGGGATAGGCACGACGCATTTGACCATCGATAGAAGGAATTGGGTCTCCATGTGGATCGGTTTCCGGAAAGCCGAGAAACTCGTCGATGTGATCAACCAGAAAATCACTCACTGCATGTTCCATATTTTCTGCTTCTGCATGAATTTGATCCCAACTCAGTTTCAAAGTCTGAAACAGGAACAGCTCAATCAACCGATGTCGTCTCAGAACTCTGATCGCAGTCTGCTTACCACTCTCGGTCAGGCTGGCGCCCTCGTAAGGTCGATATTCAACATGCTGCGATTGTTTCAGAGTTTTGAGCATACTGGTCACTGTTCCGGGGGCCACATCCATATATTTGGCTAATTCACCGGTACTGATCCAGTCCGAACCGGACTGGAGACTGATTTGCAAGATTGCTTTCAGATAATTCTCGACAGTTAAACTTGTAACGTTCACAAAAACATCCTGACTCATCAATTCATAAACTCTTACATATCAATCGCTTAATGGAATACGAGAAACGTAACCATCATAGGGAACGCACGACTGCTTCTTATGTACTGCTTTATCCTACCAATATCACAAATTACTTGGAACAAATACCCCTCAGGAAATTAACCGCAATTTGAGATACCAGGGAGTTTCTCCCTGACTCCGATGATTACCTCAATCCTTTTGTTAATCAACACTTACCACTAATGTGTATGCACCTCTGGAATCAGGTGTTTTCACCGAAATCCAAGACTTTGTGTGATGTTTGAACTCTAATTATGCCGATTTTAATGATTGTATCGTATTCTTTCGATCCTCTATTAAACTACTGTCAAATCGTCACAAGGAAAGCCGGATGCTCTGCTGGCGGACACTATGTATTTTATTCTTTTCAATAATCCTGTTACCGGGATCATTAAGATTCGCTCATGCGCAACCAGTTGTCCGTGAGATCAATCAACCACAAAACCAACTCCAGCGGACAGCGGTGATTGGCCTGTTAGGAGAATTTGTCCATTGTGCGGCATATGAAGTTAAGAATCCGCAACACGATTTAGGGAAGTTGATTTCAAGAGCACACGGATTTACTTCCAAATCTTCAGGTATCATTCGTGTGGTTCGTGGTGGACGTATCAGCCAGGACTTATTGTATTCACCGAATACGAATTTTTCTCTGATGCACGGCGATGTATTGATTGCTCTCAAATCACCGACGAATGTGATCAACATTTCCTCTGGCGATCAAAGTAACGGGTTTCGAGGAAATCAGTTTCAGGCCCCTCCAGAATTGGTACAACTTGCGATTCTCAATTTGTTGGACCGCCCGGTCGTGTTTGGTGTACCGCCGGAAATTGCAAATCTGGCTGGTATTTTACACAGCCTGAGGCAACCATTGGAAAAGTTTCCGGAAATTGCACAGTCGATCAAAGTAATTCCGCCACAACGAATCAGAAGCAATCCTGAATTGAAAACAAATAAACTGACTGCCAAACTCGCTTCCGGAACGGTATTGGTTCTGAGTTCTCATAAGAGTTTTGATCTGTCATTGGTTCCGCATTCACTGCCGACCCCACTCCGTTTACAGTCTGCACTCTCCTCGATTCCGGAGTCTCACCTTGAAACAACACCGAATAAAACAAAAAATACACATCGCAGTCTGCAGAGAGTCACACATCCGGAAAATATTTCTCTGCCAGAAGAAATGCGGCCTCTGAAAAACGAAAAAGACACGCTGCAACTAAATGGCCCCCTCCTGCAACAGACAGCCGCAAGTTTACCTCTGGTTCCCCAATCCCGAAATTCTCCGTCAGAACATAAAACGCACAAATCAGATTTTGAAAGTGAATCACAGAAGCAGAATACTTCTGTTTCAACGACTGTTCCCAACATAGAATTGAAAGCTGCTCCTGCACCACCTACAGAAACGGTTCAAATTCTGGATGACACCGATCTATCGACTATTGAGGAAACGGAAAACGCAAGTACGTCATTCCTGCCGCAATGGAGCTATTACTTATTTTTGGCAGTCATTGCGGGTGTAGTGTGGAAATTGCTTTCCCGAAGGTCACAGACAGGCCGCAGGTCAGACAAGAATCATCTCAAACCACATTCGATGTCACCTTCATTCTTTAAGTCGGAAGATCACACCACGAAGATTACGGATTGGAACTCTTTGCCTCCGATGCCGAAAAAATCTCTGCTGGAACAAATCCTGGAAAATAAAATCCCAGTGATTGAAGAGACCCCTCAGATTCCGTCGCAAACTTATATTTACGGGCGTCACCAATCTAAATCAGTGCGAGTCGACCAACAGGGAACTCTGAAAGGACCTCATTTCAGCGGACGAACAAATCGTGAAACGAGTGTTCCTCAAGTTCAAGAAGCAACAAATTCGGCACCTTTACCCTTAACTCCCATGCAAACAGACAAAAACCTGAAGGCTCCCGCATTTCGATTTGATCGATCTCATCCTGAGTCTTCAAAGTCTTCCGAGGGAAATCCCACTCTTTCTAAAACAGCTCGGCCAGCCTCATCGAAAAAAGCAGAGGCTGTCCTAAGTGAAACGAGCGTGAATTCCGGGATTCTCGATCGCGTGTTGCAAGCAGTGCAGGGGGTGATGCCTAAATGAGTAGTTCATTAACGATTGGCTCAACCAGCCTGAGAGTATTACAAAACGATTCTGACCATAAGTTGACGCGTCGATCAATCGAAGCGGTTTACACCGTGATGGAAGATACAAAAGAGAATCGTTTGCTGCTCGAAAAGCTAGCGATCCCTTTCCTCTATTCGGAAGAGACTCTCATCGTTCCTGGAGAAAATGCAGGCTCGCTGTCGCGATTTTCAAATCTACCTTTGTTATCACTTTTTTCCAAGGGTGAACTGGTTCTGAATGATCCGGTACATCGACAGTTACTTTCAACCTTTATTCAATCGGTCCTTCCAAAAGCGAAGAGCTCTGGTGAGCACTGCTCCTTCATCACACCGGGCACTGATCCCTTATCATCACTCAACAGGCTGGTAGCGCAACTGATTTCATTGCAGGGGTTCACTCCCTTGGCAACGACTATTACATTGGCTGCAAGTTTGGCTGCCTTTCCTGCCAGTGCACACTTTTCAGGATATGTTATTTATCTGGGGCATTCCCATTCCGAAATCGGTCTGGTCCACCAGAGTCGTGTGGTCATCCGGAATTCTGTGCCTTATGGCAGCGAATGGATGGATGAGCAATTGGCCAATGCCCGCAAACTCGTTTCTAAAAATCCGGAAGGTCAACAGGTTCCTGATTTGGCGGAAGCCAAGGCACAACGACTAAACCCAGAGAATAATATCAGCCCCTATCTAACAAGTCATTGCATGGTAACTGGTTGGTATGAATCACTGCTTGACAGTCTGCTAGGCAGTTTTGTTCCACAAATGGAAAGTATGCAAGACTATATTGCCACTCTGGATACACCTCCGGTGGTCTTTCTGGGAGAACTCTCTCTCATCGAAGGATTTGAAGACTTACTGACGCAGTCTCTGTCTCAGCGAAATATTCGTTTTGACAAACACCAGGTCTCTCTCATTCAAGAGGAAATGTTTTCCATCGACCGCGGCGCACTGGTTGTCGCTGCAATGGAAGAGGAAACGGTCCGTCGGGTCGCTTAATTCTGGCGACTTAATTCCTGAGTCAACTGATCGATAAACGTCAGGTAATCGACTTCCAGCGATTTCAGATTCGTTTTAAACACTTCTTTAAAGTCCCGCTCTCGAGACTCAGCCGGGTATTCTTTGAGAGGATCCCGCTGTGATATTTTTTTCAAATAGCGTGCATACCGGGCAGGTTGAGTTTCCACCAGAAAGAAAGTCAAAGCCCATGCCTCTGCATAGGCATCGAAGGTCGATGACTGGAACAGTTTATCTTCTCTGATAAATGACTGTAGCGAATTTTTTTTACGCCGATTCTGTGCATAATTGGCGAACCAGAGAAGCCGATTACGATTAATTCGTGAGATTGATTTTCCCCGGCCTCCTGTATGAGTCCGCAGATCATCAGATTCAAAAGTGGTTGCCAATCCTTCGACGACCCAGCGGGGATTTTCGCCTACGCGTGAATGTAATCCTGTGTTAAATGCAACCTGATGCGTGGCTTCATGAATCATAGTATCGCGCAAGGCTTCTGTCAGATTTTTACCACTTGTTGAAAGTCGAGAATAGGTAAATTCATTCTCCTCTCGATCCTGTTCTATACTGACTGATTTTGTCGCCGTACTTTGATCAAATAAAGCGGTTCGATTTGAGTGCGGGTGATAATACCCCAGCAAGCCCTGACTCGTACGCACACCATCTTTTTTGCAGTAATCGTAAAACTGGGTACGGTCAGGAAAAATAATTGTTACCATTAGAAATTCAGGAGACTTGACCTGATAACCTCGTAACGAAAAGTAGTGGGAAAATGACTGATAGAGATCTTCAAACACACCACCATAAGCTTTGGCCTTACCGCGTGGTGCACAAATCAAGTAATGTCTGGTTGAGATCACTTCAAAAAAAGGGCCAAACTCATTTTGTAACTGGAGTTTCATTTTATTGAGAGGCAGCCTTTGAAATTCCGCAGCGACTCGACGAAACGAAGTCACTTTCTTCAAAGGAATTTCGGATAACATACCAGCCTGGTCCATCATCCAACTCACATCATGGTTATGAGCAATCGATTTTCCAAGATAGACATCGCTGCTCGTTTTGATCTCGATCAGAGAGGGCGGCTTGGCAAAGGCAGAGTCTGCAGTCAGGAGAGAAAGACTGACCCCAGTCAAGAAAAATAAGATGTTACGAAAACAGGTTAGCATCGGGGTCGCCTCGGTTCAGCATGCAAATTCGTGGAATTTTGCTCCATAAAGAGTTCTCTTTCTATAGTTTAACCCCTGTTTTTGAGCGTGGTTCCAGAATTCAGGATCTGCCATCAATCTATGGTTTAAACAGTAGGAATTGACTGGAACGTACCGGTTATTATCAACACGTCGATTGCATTACCCGTTGATCCCGGTGTTTATCTCCTCGAGGTTTCGGTTACAATAAAGTAGTTGTTGCATCGCTGATATTTGTTTTTTTGGTCGTTTTCAGTTTGATATAGAAAGATCCCTGTGTCACGTGTCTGGTTTCAGTTAGGAATAGCCATACTCTGTCTGTCCTGGTTACAGACAGTGGGTAAATCAGATTCCGACCCACGGCCAGCGCAGGTTTCAACTCAGAAGCAGATCCAAAAGCAAATCTCGGAACTGATTCTCAAACTGGATTCGAATCAGCGTAAAATCCGGCAGCAGGCTGAAGTTCAGTTGGTAAAACTGGGAAAACCCGTTTTGTCTTTGCTGCCTCCTCCCGAACTCATTTCGAGTAATTCCGTAAAAGAAGCCCTGCAAAGCGTGCGACTTCAAATAGAAAAACGGGCAGCGAAAGAGTCTATCAAAGCCTCCCATGTCAATTTGAAAGGCACATTCTCGCTGAATCAAATTTTGATCGCGATCACTCACCAGACAGGAAATCCCCTCGATTCAAAAAATTTGCCTGAATCCGTTTTAAAGACGCGCATCGATGTGAATTATGTGGAAGTTCCCTTCTGGAAAACCATAGATGATCTCTCTCAAAAACTAACTCTTACATATCAGGTAAGTGGTTCCAAGGGAGTTTTGCAGCTTCAACAGGAGACTGAAAAACGATCAGTTTCGATAACGGATAAATCGAAGGTTTGTTTTCAGGGGCCGTTTCGGATTGAAATCGTAAACATTCAGAGAAGACCTCTCATCGGAAGTTCGAACCGGGAACTACTACGCGCCACATTTCTGATCCAGGTCGAACCACGATTAAGGCCTCTATTTCTGAGTTATGCAGCCGACAAAATCAAGGCAACAGGAGACTCCCATCTCAACCTACCCGCATTCAATCGCTACGCGAAGTATGAAATACCCTTGGGAGAAGGAGGCCAGGATTTAAAAATCACCATGCAGTGGATCAGGGACAGTCAACAACGCATCAAGACAATCCAGATTCAGGGACGACTGAAAATGGAACTGGCCGCTGAAACGCTGCCCATCACGTTTGATGATCTCTTTCAATCACAGGGAGCAATTCGTCGACGGGGAAATATTACCGTCGAATTAGTTAAGGCAGAAAAAAAAGAGCTCGACTCTACTCAGAATCTGAATATTCGCATCTCTTTAAGTTATGATTATGGTGGTCCTGCGTTCGAATCGCACCGTACATGGATCTACCACAACCGGGCTTACCTGCAAAATCCACAAGGCAAAAAATACTGGTTGAATGGATCCTCTCAAACAACCCTGGAAAGTGCCGGCAAGATCAGTGTGCTATATCAATTTACTGATCTCCCTCTAAAGCAGGACCGTTATCAATTGACTTATCTGGCTCCCACCCTGATCACCGCTGCTCCCATTGAGTTTCGGTTTGAGAAGATCGCGTTTCCCGCGGAAGTTACAGAAAACAACTAAAGAGAAGCCAGCCGCTCAATTTTGATCAGCCAGTAATTTTGCTTCCTGCTGAACTCGCTCGACCATTCCAAACAGACCATTTTTTCTTTGTGAGCTGAGATACTTATCAAGTTGTAGTTGTGAAAAATACTGTTTGACATCAATTTGCATCACTTCTTCGGGAGTCTTATGGTTATAAATCGCCAGCAGTACGGCGATTAATCCTTTTACAATGAGGGCATCACTGTCTGCAATAATCTGGAGTTCTTTTCGTTCTCCCACCTTCTGCAAGCCAGTCGTCAGCCAAACCATGCTTTGACATCCATGCACACGGTTTTTTTCTGTCTTGTCTGAATCGGTCATGGGTGGTAGTTCGAACCCCAGATCAATCAGAAAGTCACAGCGTTCTTCCCAGTCGTTCAGAAACTCAAACTCTGCCAGCAATTCTTCAATACTTATCATGTTATTGGTCATATTTTGAAGTGATGAACTTTGATCTGAATTCATTAGAGTATTTCCAAAGGTGGTGTAATCGGATTCTCAAGCAACGAGCGGGCAATTTCAATCGCGGTCGTCTCAGCCATCTTTAACAGATGTGTTCGAGATTCCGAACCTTCCTCGACTAACTGAGCGATATTACCCATATCAGATTTTTCACGGATTTCGGCATTCATTGGTAATTCACCCAAAAAGGGAATCTGTAATTCTTCTCCCCTGGCTTTGGCTCCTCCCCGTCCGAAAAACTCCCCAGACATATTTTCTACAATCCCCAATACTGGAATTTTTACCTGTCGAAACATCTGTACTGCCTTCACCGCATCCAATAATGCCACTTGTTGGGGCGAACAGACAATAACAGCACCGGCCAGGTCGAGTAACTGGGACAAAGTTAATGAAACATCGCCTGTTCCCGGAGGCATGTCGATAATCAGATAGTCAAGTTCCCCCCATTCGGTATCCTGCAGAAACTGAGTGATTGCTTTGTGCAGCATCGGACCTCGCCAGATGACGGCTTGATCGGGCTCGACAAAAAACGCCATCGACATCACTTTTAAACCTTCCGCCTCAACGGGAATAATTCGAGTTAATGTCTGGCCATCTTTACCCTGAAATTCCTGAGCCACTGGTTTTTCTTGCGTTCCCACCATATGTGGAATACTGGGTCCGTAAACGTCAGCATCGACCAGCCCCACGCGCGCACCAAACTGCTTCAAAGCATAAGCCAGACTTGCTGCTACAGTACTTTTTCCAACTCCCCCTTTACCAGCACCGACGGCAATAATATTTTTCACATTGAGTCCCAGTCGTCCTCCGGACTGTTTTCCCCTGATATTGGTGCTGTATTCAATATTTACATCCTGGTTCTCAGGGAAATGTTCCTGAATGGATTTTTGAATCAGCTCTGACAACTCGGCCTGCAGCGGATAAGAGGGAACGGGCAATTCAATATGCACATTCACTTTTCCCAAATCACTAACCGTAGCCTCTTTTAAAAACCGTGAGGAAGATAATGTTTTTTTGAAAACAGGATCGACAAGTTCTTGTAGACAGTTCTGTAGATTCACTTCATTAATTTCGGAATTACCCATCAGTTTGTTGTGCTCTCTATTACCGCAATATTGATTCGTGTTTCATGAAATTCAGAACTTCCTCTCAAAACCAGATGGACCATCTGAAAGGCTTACGCGCTCTGAACAATGATTTCTCTTAAAGCAGGTGGCCGGTTTATGACTGAGTCATTCATCCCAATAAACCTGAACGAAAATACCACCGACATATTTTTGCAATTCTCTCTGGTTCCAACCTGCCAACCTGCAAGTGAAAGACGCCTAATTCTCGTAATGCCCATTCCAGATTCAAGAGAGGTTGTTCCGAAAAAACGATCAAGGGAAAAGAACTCTTTGGATCCTGGCATCTTTGTAAAAACTGCAAACAAACCTGCTTGCCGATACTCAGGTCAATTATCACGATCAGTTCTTCCGTATTCGCGCGAAGACAATGCTGAAACAGATTGACTTCTGATGAAAACCCACGAATGCTCCAATCCGTTTCTTCCTCTAACTGCCATTGAAGCTCAGAAACGATGTGTGTCCGCTCTTCAAGAACAAACACCTTTCTCATAACAACCCACCCGGACTAGATAGACAATCATATACAAACGCTACATAACGCGGAATCATGTCTGACTTTATTTCAATCGTATACATGCCCGTCTTGAATACAACTCACACAACAGACTCAGATTGTCTCCAGAAGAGATTTTCTAAAATTACTGTTTCATGAATGAAGAGTCTGATTCTCGACGATTTGACAAATATACATATAGCCACTTAATTTCGATTTGAATTCAATCTGAAGTCGTTAATTTGTCTCTAGAGGGAAATCATGGTCGGTATAATCGATACAAGTGAATTTTCGGGACCCACTTTGGAAGGAGACTCAACAATTTTGTGTTTATCCAAGGACATTTTGTGATTTCTGGCCGAAAAAATAATCAGGTTTACCTTTTTTAATTACGTGAGGATTTGGACTCCCAGGTTGTTTGGGAAACCTCACCCAAATCAACCATGATTGAGTACCTCACGACCGTCCACGAAGCGAATCCTTGGAGATTGCCTAAATGAAATTGTTAAGTTATGTTGCCGCTTTAGCGGTTGTTTGTTGTGCTGGTGTTAATGCTGAAGCCGCTGGCTTCTTGGGTAAAGGATGTTGTGCTCCTGCTCCCAAACCAACTTGTTGCGCCCCAGCTCCTAAAAAATGCTGCACTCCCAAGCCAACTTGCTGTGCTCCAGCTCCTAAGTGCTGTGCTCCAGCACCGAAGGCTTGCTGTGCACCAGCTCCTAAGTCTTGCTGTGCTCCTGCTCCTAAGTCCTGCTGCAATACTAGCAACTCATGCTGCGGTCACCGCAAACTGTTCAAGGGTAATCTCTTGAATCGTTGCAAAGATCGTTGCGGAAAGATGTTCAACCGTTGCAAAGACCGTTGCCGTAAAGTTAAGGTTCGTTGCTGCAAAGTAAGAGCTCCAAAGTGCTGTGCACCAGCTCCAACTTGCTGTGCACCAGCTCCAAAGCCAACTTGCTGTGCTCCATCACCTAAGAACTGCTGCAACTAATCAGATTTGGGGATAACTATAGTCCCAGCAAATAGGGACTCTGGCCCTATCAGGTCCGAAGGGCAGCTTCAATAATCGTGAACGTCAAGTCCGAGGGAACTTTTCCCTCGGACGGACTTCACAACAGAAATTTTTGAAGCACTGATTCGAAGCACAGGAAAGTCCTGAGTTTTGAAAATTTGAATTTGTAAGATCATTAAATTAAAAAATGATGTCTCTCTATCTGAGAAACATCATTTTTTTTTGTGCGCTATCCAACATCCAATCCTGCTCCAGCCTGGCATCCTTCCAATTCTGCTTTGAAACTTTTAGACTCAACAATGAATTTCATTAATCTTGAATCAATATTGGACCAGAGTGTGACTATATGAAAGTGGATGAATTACTCAAACGATTTGAATGGCAGCAAATCCCCAATACTACCGGACGCTTCACCCTGCAAAAACAAGATGCACAAGTGTCTGTTGAATCGCTGCTCAATTCTACGGAAATGGAAATCAAACAATATCCGTCAGCTCATCCTGAGGAACTGATTCATGTTGTCGAGCTGGAAGATGGTGGATTGATTTCCTATGAACGAAAAGATGCTACTTTCATTCACACGCTGAATTCTCTTAACATGTTCAAAAGAAAACTGTGGGAGTTAGGAATTATCTCATTCAGTCCTCGTCAGGCCACTGATGTGAATGAGGAAAACCCATAAAAGATATAGACAAGAATGACATTCCTGTACTCTCGTTCCTACAAAATCTGGAACACGTGTTTTTCCATATCTTCTTTCTGGAAAGAGACATAAATATTTCAATATTTAGTATAGCTTTCCTTTTAATCTTGGCTACGATGACCTTGGGCAACCTCAAAAATAATTCATCCCATTGCTTACTGTCCTGTCAAACTACAGTAACGATGAGGAGAAAGGTGTGCCCAGAGCCATTTGGAATCAGGCATTATTGGCCGAATCTGATGATATCATCACAGTCGAAGGGGAACTCTACTTTCCCTTAGAGTCCGTAAATGGTCGCTATTTGAGAAATAGTTCTTCGACTTCCAGATGCCCCCGTAAAGGTCAGGCATTTTTTTATGACGTCATTGTTGAGGGTGCCGTGAACCGTGACGCAGCCTGGTATTATCTCGATCCAGAAACTGGCTATGAACAACTGAAGAACCGGATTGCGTTCTGGAAAGGTGTCGAGTTTCTATCATAATTATGAATCGGGATATCTGTTCATGTTATTGGCCATACCAGGTGATGAGTTTCTTGATATCTTGCGAACGAGACAAATTCCTTACGCGGCTTCGAAAATGAGATAAGCCAAAAGCTGGAGAGTATCCATGATGATGGTCGGCAATACTCATTGCTTCATTCACATCCTCTGGCAGCAAAGTGGATCTGCCTGACCCAGCGGCAAGCCAACGCGCGATCCACATAATCGCAGGGAACATCAAAGCCAGATGATAAAAACCTTCGACAAGGTGAATGTCATAATAAGCCGCGCCAAAAAAATGAAGCCCCTGAATTTTTACTCGGTAATACCGGATAAACAGCTTTTCACATTCCGGTGGTAAATCTCCAAACGGCGTTTCCAGTGACGAAAAGGGAACTGCTGAAAAACGATCTTGTAATCGGGGAACTTCACCGCGCCCGGATGCGAATTTCAATGCCGACATCAACAGGGAAAGTCGCCTCATCATTCCTCTGGAATCTTCGGCGAATGTATCTTTTCTCGCGTACTGAGCTACCAGTAATCGAAATTGAATCGCTCCCATTCTGCTGGGAGCAGTTCGACTTAAATCCAGGTCGTCGGGAAGTTCGTGAACCGTGGCCTGGCCAATCAAATCCAGGAACTCATCTATACGTTGACCGCGAATGGTATCAAAGCGGGATTGTTCAATTAATTCCGTCCAGGCAAGGGCTCGTAACAGGTTGATCATGAAACGAGAATCAGCAGCCGCAAATAACTGATCTAAAGCGTCGACCACTTTTAATGTATCTGGCCAACCCAGGGATTCGGTTGCATTTAGTCCGGGGGCTGAAGGTGTTTTAAAACGTTTTGGAAGTACTTGATCAGCAATTTTTCGGATCACCTTTGATTGCTGATCGACGGGCTTCCCCAAATTTGCTACCACAGACGGGCAACTGAATCGTAAACTGACAGCCACTTCGTTGCCCGCAGGGTGAAATGCATAAGGATAAACCTGGCATGCCAGCGGCTTCGCCGGTTCGCCAAACTTGGCATGAATGCGGCATAAACCTTTTTCGTCCAGAAAGATGCAGGAACCATCTGCCTGATGCGCTAACCGATACCGATTGCTGACGGGGGAAAACCCCATTTTCACGAACACAGGCTGACCTGCAGGAATCGATGTATCCTGCTCCCAATGCTGTTTTTCTATACGCTCTTTTTCTTCCGGTGTGACTTCGATCTCATGCTGCTTGCAACAACCGCCACAGTTATGACAAGTCCAGTTCTGGATCGTGGGAAGTTTCAATGGAGGAGATGACATGTGAAATCTTTGGTGTAAACAACTTTTTACGAGAAAAAGACTGTTTATTATTGTAAAGATTACAAATCTGAAACGCAAAGAACCTTAGTTCTGATATTTCTTGCCAAGATTTCTGGCTGAGGGGTGAGAATCCCTGATTCGGTATAGACACATATTGAAGATTCTCTAAAATTCCGCTCGCTTACTGGATAGACGATTGTTTTTGTACCCATCTCCCCGCAGAGATATATTCACATCAATCCCCACTGTATGTGAATCAAAAATGCTCGAGACTTTCATTTCAGCAGGCACCCGTCCATAGATTTTTCCTTTGCTGTAGATCATCTATCTCTTCCGGGAAATCACTTGGAACTTTAAGGACCCTATCATGTCGACACGATCTCTATTTTATATCAGCTGCTGCACACTGCTGGGCTGTGTGCTCACCGGATGCTATTCTCACCATCAGTATCCTTACGGCGGTACTTATCCCGGCCCCTATGGTGGTGCACCGGGTCCTTACCAGATGGCGCCTGGAAATGTTCCTCCCGGCACTTACGATGTGCAACCCAATCTTGGTCAGCCTGTTCCAACCCCTCAGGGAGGACTGCCAGCAACAGGAACTTCCACATACAATGATGCCTTTCCCAACAATGCGAACAAAACCAATAACGATGGCGTAGATTCCCAATGGACGCAGCCCGTCAATCGAACTCCCAATACAGGAAACGTTAACGAAACTCCATTCGGTGCTAATCCGACTGCTTCAGGAACCAATACCAATCCGGGTAGTGGCTTGAATAATAACCCATCCGGAAATCAATCTGTTCCCAGCTATAAAGACCCCAATGACAGTGTGAACCCCAACGATCAGTTCCTTGAAAATAAAGATCCGTTTCCCAGTACTCCTCAAAATTCCTTTCCGGGAAACGCGGATGATCAATTTGAAAGCAATAAATCAACGCAACCGCCAAGCGGTAATTCAACACAAATGAACGATCAATTTACTCCTCAAAATAGTAGTAATGATCAGTTTGAAAGTAACGCTCAGGATCAGTTTCAACAGAATGACAATGAAGGCTTCAGCGTTCCTCGGCCCGTTCAGGAATCGGTTCAACAGCAGGGTTTTGAAAGTAGTAATGACAGCTTTGAGACAAACCCGAAAAAATTTAAGCCGAATCCCAACGACACTTTTGAAGCCAACCCGCTCGACAATTCTCAAAAATTCCAACCTCCTGTCAAAAGCACTCCCGGAATCGATGACGTTTTTGGACCGAACAGCAGTTTGAGAAAAAATTCTTCGTCCCAAAAAGTCAGCCATGCGAATCACCAAACCCGCACATCCGGACCTCAACTTGTCCAATCTGATCGGTTCATGACTCCTGCAAAATTCCAGGCCGCCTCATTTGAACTTCCCGCTGATTCCAGTAATCAAAATCCCAATGCGCAATCACCTTCTCCTTTCAGTTATGACAAACAACAGTACCGCTGGTTGCGGGGAATTATCGAATTCGATGAACAGGAAAAACATTGGAATATCACCTATAACGCGACTCCCGATAAAACAGATAAATTCGGCGGAAACATAGTGCTGATCGACGAAGGAAAATTAAATCCTTTCAAAAATGGAGATGTCGTTCTTATCGACGGCAAGATTGATGGTTCCCGTCAGGATAAAATGGGGAAACCATTCTATCTCATTTCCAAAGCACAAAAATTAGTCCCCAAAAAATAATTTTCCCGGCGACTATACACCATACTCAAAGCCCTGAAGACAGGGTTTTTTTTACGTCTTGATCCAGCCACTGCTGTAGTTCAATCTTTGACAGCTTAGCTAGTCAACTCGATCAACGAACTTACTTCCATTCAACTGTGTCTTTGCAGTACATAATGTAAGAAGCAACACATGACAGCAGGCTCATTTCCAATCTACATCCCTTTTTGCCTGAGCCCTTTTCATTATGAGGTTTCGTGCTAAAATTCCTGTAGAACAGTATTTATGTATCTCTAAGGTCTGAAGCAGGCAATGATGATCGCCAATATCACTTCAATTCGGCACGATTTCCCGATTCTCAATACGAAGCTCCCCAATGGGCGGCCGCTTGTTTATCTTGACAGTGGTGCTTCTGCGCAGCGCCCCAGATCGGTCATCAACAAAATCACTGAGATATACGAGCACTATTACTCCAACGTGCATCGCGGTGCCCATCAATTAGGTGATCGAGTGACATCAGAAATGGAATCCTCTCGTGCGCGCATTCAGTCATTCATCGGCGCCAGCCTTCCAGAAGAAATCATTTTCACATCCGGTACAACGATGTCCGCAAATCTTGTGGCGCAGACCTGGGGACGCCATTTTCTCAAAGACGGCGATGAAATCATTTTGAATGAAATGGAACATCATGCCAACTTCGTTCCGTGGCAGAAAATTGCCAAAGAACGTGGCGTCCTTCTCAAGTTCATCCAACTCACACCAGACGGACGTCTGGACCTTGAGCATTATGAATGCCTGCTCACTCCCAAAACAAAACTCGTTGCCGTCACCGGCATGTCGAATGTGCTGGGAACAATTAATCCTGTTAAATACATGGCACAACGAGCTCATGAAGTTGGCGCGCTGATCTTTGTCGATGGAGCCCAGAGCGTGACTCACCAGCCGGTAAACGTCGTTGAAAGTGAAATTGACTTTCTGGCATTTTCCGGACACAAACTATTTGGCCCGTCAGGTATCGGCGTGTTGTATGGACGAAAAACACTGCTGGAATCAATGCCCCCTTTTCTGTTCGGCGGCAATATGATTGCTGAGGTGACCTGTGAGAAATCCACCTATGCTAACATCCCGGCTCGCTTTGAAGCCGGCACGCCTCCTATTACTGAAGCCATCGCACTGGGAACTGCCATCGATTATGTTATGGAACTAGGATTCGATACGATCATGGAACAGGAATCCCTGCTCAGCCAATATACTCTGCAGAAATTACAGGAAGTACCCGGCTTACAGATTTATGGTCCCCTCGAACTCGAAGAGCGGGGATCCATTTTCAGCTTTAATATTGAGGGTGCTCACCCGGAAGATCTAGCCACACTGTTAGATCGAAAAGGCATCGCTGTCAGACACGGGCATCATTGCACGATGCCCCTGCACCAGCATTTAAATATTAACGCCAGTGTCCGTGCCAGTCTCGCGTTCTATAACACGACTGAAGAAATTGATGCGCTGATCAATGCTCTGGAGTTTGCCAGACAACGCTTGCGGCTCGCCTGAAGTCTTAATAGTCGATCCCAAAATAACCAGGAAGTCCATACCAGGCATAAAAAAAGAAACCGACGCAGAACGTCGGTTTCTTAATGTTTCGAAATGTCTAGCAATTAGTCAGTAAGACTAGATTGGTTTAACATTTTCTGCTCTTGGACCTTTTTCGCCGCGTCCTTCAGTGAACGATACTCGTTGTCCTTCGTAAAGCTGCTCGAATGTTACTCCTTCGAGGTTTGACGAGTGGAAAAACAAGTCATCGCCAGTTTCGGTGTCGATAAACCCAAAACCCTTTTGTGTCACTTTCTTGATTGTACCTTCAGCCATCTTTGATTCCGATTCCTAAAAAAAAAATTCTCTACGGTGTCTCCCGAAATAACTGAATTCAGGCTTATTCAACCGCAGAGGTGTATTCTAACGGCTGATACTCAGAACACAAGCAGCCTGACAATTTTTTCAGTAATTCAATGTTTTGATGAGTCGGCATCGTCACAAGGAATGGAGCCATTTTCTTAGTTTCCTGCAATACCACTGACTGTTTCCCAACTTTAAATGAAGCTGTTAAAAAATGATCGGATGTTGCGACTTCAAAGTGAATCACACTCGAAACGGACCCCTTTTTCTATATTCACATCTTCACAGTCGACAATTCCAATTGTAAAATGAGGGAAATCACAGCGACTGGGACACCCTAAATAAACACGATCGTTGAATAACTCTCGGATCGAAGCAGATTCTTTGAAAGCGCGTCTGAATTCCTGAATCTAACTACTTGACAACTGTACCCAAACGTCACACGATGATAATAGTCCCCCATTATCAAATTTGATTCTCTGGTTTCCTTTCAGAAAGCAAGCACACATGCGGTTCTCTCGCCCTGTTACTGCTGCGTTATTCACTTACACGGCGACGCTTATCGTTCTGATATTGGCGCTCTTTTTTCTTGTGCAGGAAACGTCGGCTCAAAAACGTACGTCCAAGCTCAACGCTTCGCCTGCGAATCCTGTCGAAGCAGCGGCGCTGGAGTTTGCCCTCTCTGCAGAAGAGCTGAATGCGCTGATCGGAAAAAAAGCAGATCTCCTGACAACCAACGGAAAAGAAGAACAAGGGGTTGAGATCACGCGATTCTATACTGGACGCGATAAGAGCCAGATCAAAACAATGGAATTCAAAGGTGAAAACGCCAGCCGACCCAAAAAATTATTCGCGACAAAATTGTTTGAGATGAAAGTGGATGAAAAAACCTACCGTTTCCTGTATCTCCCTTCTCGCAAAGCGGCTGTCCTGGAAGATACCGGCAAGAGAATGGATGCCATCCGCGATAAACTTACAACGTCGAACCATCTGTTATGGAAAGATACTACCGAAGAGGATCAGGAATCTTACGTCAACGAGCATAAAGAATTTCTCCAGAAAGTCGGCCAGCATTTCAGTTCTTTTAAGATGAGCTTTTATGAAACGAAATATTTTCTATTTTACACCGACATGCCTGCCCCACAGGTGAAGCCCTATCTGGTTCAACTGGATAAGATGAATGAACTGTTGGGAAAAGCATTCGGCTTTAAACCGGGTCACAACATCTGGCGCGGCAAAGCTGTCATCGTGGCGTTCATGACTGAAGCTGCCTTTCTGGAGTTTGAACGAAAGTTTTATAATCGTACAGAGGTCCCGGGTACCGTTGTGGGTCTCTGCCACTCTCATGGAGATGGAAAGGTGATTGTTTCCTGCCACCGGGGAAATAATCCCAATTTCTTCGGTGCAGTACTCGTGCACGAAACCGCGCATGGATATATTCACCGTTATCGCAGCACGGTACATATTCCGAGCTGGATCAACGAAGGCATCGCAGACTGGGTTGCCATGATGGTGGTCCCTTCCTGCAAAGAAATTCAGCGTCGTCAGACTCAATCGGCCCTTCAATTACGTCAGTCACAGACATTTGGTGGCCAGTTCTTTTCCGCCGATCAAATCGGAAGCGCACAATACGGAGCCGCCAGTGCCATGATTCAACTTATGCTCAAAGCGGGTCCCGAACAGTTCAAACTATTCTTCAACGGCATCAAAGACGGCTTAACCTGGCAAGACAGCCTGCAACGCGCCTATGGCCTGACCGCCGAACAACTCTGTCAGGCCTACGGGAAATCGATCGGTATACCGTTATTAACACCTTGATCAAAGAAGAAATCTCAGCAAAAACCAGAACGACGAATTGATGAGAAGGGGATAAAAATAACGCACCAACTCAGAGCACTGCCAGTGATCGGGTAACCATTCTCTGCTAACCCACACATTAACCGGGAACACGTACCGATGATTTGGTTTCGTTACTTTGCTGGAAAACGAGAGATAAATCAGCCATCATGGCTTTGGATTCAGTTCCGGAAAGCATTGGTTCTGCTTTTGCTGGTGGCCGTGTTTTTTCTGGTTCCGCATGGACTAAATGCCTGGCGATCTAAGTCATTGGTGGAAACCATCCGCAGCCATGGAGGGATAGTCTCGGTTCCCAGACCTTCTATGTGTTTCAATGGTTACTGCGTGTCCCTGCCTTCAAAATTAAGTGCCGTAGCGGGGACCATTCATTCCATCGAACTTGAGAATTCAGAAGAGTACCCGATCAACGACGAATTCATTGACTCTCTGGGATATCAACCTGATTTAATCGATCTATTTTTATGGACTGAAAAATTACCTGCTGGCATTACAGACCAGGGGCTTGCCAAGTTGACCAAATATCCTCTTCGATGTCTTACGATTCCTGGAGGCCCTGTCACTGATTCAGGATGTAATGTGCTTGGGAAAATTCCAACTCTGGATTTGCTTGGTCTTCACGATATCGCTTTCACGGGAGAAAATTTTCACTGTGCCTCAAAAATGAAAAACTTAAAAGATCTTCATTTATCCAATTCAAAAGTTACCGATGCAGGTCTGAAAAATATTGCGTCCATTCCCAATCTGACTCGGCTATCTCTCAGTGATAATTGTATCAATGGCGTAGGTTTACACCATTTAACAAAATCAAAAAAACTATCCGGCCTTACTCTAGACAATTCTAAAATCAAAGCCGATACCCTCAATCATCTGGTAAAAATACAATCACTGCGTTATCTGAGTTTAAGGGGTGAATCATTTGACGATTCCCATGTGCTGCAGGTTCCAAACGTGAATCAGCTCGAGTATCTAGTGCTGAGTGATTCGCAAGTGACGGATCAAGGTGTAATTCCACTTACTCGCATGGAAAATTTGGAACAACTTTTTCTGACGAATACAAAAGTCACTGACGCAGGAATTAAAAACCTGACCCAATCGGAGAGTTTGATGAAACTGGATTTGTCAAACACGCTGATAACAGATCAGGTGAAAGAGAGCCTCTTAAATATTCCGCAACTTCACAAGGTGAATGTCAGTGGCACAAAACTGTCCGAAGCCACGATTCAGTCCTTGCGTGAAAATGGCATCGAAGTCATGACGTCTCAACCCGGAACTCTTCGATAATCGGTCCTCAATCAAAAATACCAATTCTTCCTGACACCGCCATTCCCAATCGGTTTCTAATCCCCTAAACTAGCCGGACCTTACTCAAACAGTAAATGCAATGTCGATTCAAGGACGATCAACTCATGTCAGACAGCACACAGGAAGTGGGCGGCAAAAATATTCGGGTTCTGGCAGCGGGATTCATTGGTAATATTCTGGAATGGTATGACTTTGCCGTCTACGGTTTTTTTGCCCCCACGATTGGCAAACTCTTTTTTCCCTCTGACAATCCCACCACCTCATTGATCGCCGCCTTTGGTGCTTTTGCCGCTGGTTTTTTGATGCGTCCTGTCGGCGCGGTTCTGTTTGGTCATATTGGTGACCGGATGGGACGAAAAAAGGCGCTCACACTTTCCGTAATGTTGATGGCGATCCCGACGTTACTCGTCGGACTCTTGCCCACGCATGCAGAAATTGGCATCGCGGCGGCCGTACTGATGGTGTTGTTACGCATGGTGCAGGGAGTTTCTGTCGGTGGCGAATATACGAGTTCGTTCGTGTTTCTCGTTGAACATGCCCCACTCGAACGTCGCGCCTTTTTTGGATCGTGGAGCATGATGGGCGCCACCTGTGGAATTTTACTGGGCTCGGCAGTCGGCGCATTGATCAATACATTCACAACGGACGCACAACTATTGGCCTGGGGCTGGCGATTACCATTTATCTCCGGAATTCTGGTCGCGTTTGTAGGTTACTTTATTAGACACGGCATCCCCGAACAGCCGATCTCAAAAGAAGCAACCGATCCGGAAGCCATGTCGCCGCTCAGAGACGCGTTTACCAACCATCGCAAAGAGATGCTTCAGTCAGCGGGTCTCAACATGATGAATGCGGTCACGTTTTATACGGTCTTTATCTATCTGCCGACCTGGCTTGTAGACGAAGTCGGCGAGACCACCGCGGAAGCTCTCGACATCAACACCATCAGCATGGCGGCGTTAACGGTTTTCGTTCCCATCGCTGCCATCCTGGCCGATAAATTTGGACGCAAACCATTCCTGTTGATCGGGTCAGCCGGCGTGGCACTCTTGTCTCCCACGTTACTCGGATTAATGCATCATCACAATTTCGCCATGATTCTTACCGGACAAATTAGTTTCTCATTACTCATCGCCTGTTTCGCAGGTGCCATACCGGCGACGATCACCGAATTGTTCCGACGTGGCGTGCGGGTGAGTGCCGCCAGCGTTAGCTATAATTTACCGTTCGCCATCTTCGGCGGAACCGCGCCCATGGTCGCCGCCTGGCTAATGAAAGAAACCGGCAATCCGATTTCCGTTGCCTGGTATCTCTCCGCCATCGCTACCATCTCATTTTTCATCACACTCACAATCAAAGAAACCCGTGGTACAAAGTTAGAGGAGTGATTTGCGAAGAAAATTTAATCGCATTCATATCCATCGGATGCCAGAGTCGGCTGGCTGTTTAGACCAGACACTTTGCTTAAGGAAGTTTCAAAAGATCGGTAGTCCGGTCTCGGCAGCGAATTTCATTTTCTGGCCTTTGTTGAGCAGCATGTTTTCGCCTTCTTTTGCCTGCAGCATGAATTGATGTAGCTGCCCGTCGAAATAATCTTTGCCTGCTTGCACGCGCTCAAAGTGTGTGGCGATGGTCGCGGCATCCAGGGCAAAGTCGTAGAAGGCGACTTCATCGATGATGCCGTTAAAAGGTTCGCGGCCTACCAGGGTTTCTCCTTGCTCTGAAATCAGATTACCGATCACTGCGGGAGTGGGGCCGCCGCTGATGATCATTGTCCCCACAGGAAATTGATGGTTCATTCGCAGTACGCCATCGATATAGATGGCTTTGACGCCGGTCCAACCGTTGTACGTAGCTACAATATGATGCGGCTTGCCATCGCGTAGTTCTTCCAGTGTCGGGCGGCCTGCTTTGCCATCCAGAGGCAGATCCATTTCATTATAGCCAACTCCCGACAGAAACAGTCCAAACGAAAGACAGGGGCCTTTTTCGACAGAGGGAATTTGTGTCTGTCCGGCTTTGTCATCATTTTGAAAACTGAGCAGAATCCGATAGCTGCCATCTTCTTTGCGGAAGATCTCGTCATAATCGAAGGGAGCTTTTTTCTGAGGTGCCACTGTCGTCTGCCACTCGGAAAGCACCAGGGCTTCCAGCGTGATCCCGGTCGTAACTGAATAATCCCCGGTACCCACGTCTGTTCCACCTCCATTGCCTGCCAGCAGGCTGGCATCGGGGCGGTTATTAAAGCGCACGGCACCCTTGCCGATTAGACCTGAGATCCGTTTTGCATTTTTACCGGCGTGTATCGGAGTGCCAATAATCGAATCGGTAAGGGGTAACGCTTCTGGTTGATCAAAGTTCCAGAAAAACCGGGGCAGGTGCCCACGTGCTTTGACTTCGACCTGTCCATCCAGCACATGCACGAAGGTTTCAGCCGCTGCATTGACACGGACTTCATATTCCGTTCCCCTGTCGATCAATTCGACACTGGGGGTTTCCAGAGTGAATGGGGCATTCGAGTCGGTCTTGTGCGTGGAAAGGGAACCGGAAAAGAGAGTTCCCTGATTTTTGCGTTCCATGCCAAACAGAGCCGGGCTGGCCAGTGAGATATCTGCCCCCCCCGAAAAAGCAAACGCCACGTTTCCGGAAGTCAGTTTGACCGTTCCCGGTTGAAAATGGTCTGTAACCCCGAGATCTTTCCCCAACAGCTCCCAGGTCGCCTGCATGGCATCATACAAGGTGGCGACCTCTTCGGGGGGTGTCGTGTTTTCGTCGAAATAATATTGAGGATGAGTCTCGGCGATTTGAGCCGGCGCTGCCGGTTGTTGATCAACGGGGAAAAACAAATAGAGCCCCAGCGCACACAAACACGCGACCAGACAGATGGCTGGCACCAGTGTGCGTCGAAACAGACTTCTCTCTATTGGCCGCGCACTTTGCTGCTCTGCCGGCTCTATGACATCCGGTGTGAAAGGTGAATTGTGAGAGGACATCAGGCGCGTGCTGGCGGTACCGGTCAGGCCGATATGCAGAAATACAAAATTCAAATACTGCCCGCGCAGTTCAGGATGTTCTGTCAACAGACGTTCAAGAGTTTCCACCTCAGATTCTGTAATGATACCCGAACACTGTGCGTCGGCCAGTTCCATCATCTGCTCGGGAAGAGATTGTTCTGGTTCAGTCATCAGGCCATCTCACTCGAAAGACGACGGTTCACACAATCAAATAAAACCTTCCGGATTTTCTTGATCGTTTTATATATGGCGTGCGTGGAACATTTCCAACGTTCGGCTACTGTGGCCGCGGTTTCCTGATCTCCGTAATAGGCGTCGATTAGTTCCCGTTCGCGGTCATTTAATTTCTGTAAACAGTTCGTCAACGCCAATTGGCGCCGGCTCAAATCTTCAAGCAGACCTGAAGCATCTTCCGCCAACTCGGTCATTAATGAATCACTGAAGATCAAACGTTTATTCCTAAACTTGCGGCGGTATTTTCTGACCTGATTAAAGGCAATGCCATTCGCCCAGTTCAAAAAACTGCGTTCCTGATCAAACCGGGGAAATTCTTTCCACAGGATGACACATGTTTCCTGAAAGATGTCTTCTGCAGCTGTCACATCCAACACGAGCGAGAGAATATAGCCAAAGATTTTGCGGTCTTCCCGAGAAAACAGACGGAAAAACTCTTCGCTTTTCATGGGATGATTCAGATCGTCGCTCATAGGGAAGTACTGTTTTGCATTCAGAGAAGATTTTCCTGGGAGACATGCACGATATGGCTCTACAATAGTATTTGGCGCCAGACCTCTGCGATTGGTACCATAAAACCATGAAATTCTTTGAAAACTCAAAAAAACTGTACTAAATCGGAATTCAGCGCGCCATATACCAAATAGGTGCAAAGTGTCTTCCGCAACAGACAACAGCCCCCGTCAATCAAATATTTTGATATTATCCCCAGAGAGTGTTCTCCTACCCTCAACAGAATAGAAAAGCGAACATGTTGTTTTTCACCCATCTGAAATGGAAATTGACGGTAGCACTTTTTTCCATGTGCTGGTTGCTTTTTCCATCAACGACTGACGCAGAAGAATCTACCTTTGAAAAGCAGGTCGTACCGATTCTGCAAAAACACTGCATAGAGTGTCATAACGACAGCACGCGCGACGGTGGGCTCTCGCTGGAAAATCACAAAGGTTTGCACGCGGGTGGTGAGAATGGTCGTGTGCTGGTTGCCGGCGCGCCCCAAGAAAGTCTTTTGCTAGATTATGTGATCGGCCCGGAACCGGAAATGCCCAAAAAAGGTAAGCCCTTGACGAAGGCAGAAGTGGAGACACTGAGACAATGGATCAAAGAGGGCGCGACCTGGCCGACTGGTTTTCAAATTCGCGAAGCACAACTTTCACAAACCGACTGGTGGTCGTTCCAGCCTTTAAAGCAACCGGTGGTGCCACAATTCTCTGTGGCTGATACCAAATTAATTCGCACACCCATCGATGCGTTTCTGCTGGCTCAGTTACGAAAGAACGGTCTTTCGTTTTCTCCCCTCGCAGACCGACGTACTCTTATTCGACGCCTGTATTTTGATTTGATCGGGCTGCCTCCCACTCCGACGGAAATTTCGAAGTTCGTCAACGATCCGAATCCACGGGCCTACGAAGGGCTGGTTGATCGGCTGTTGGCATCGCCTCGCTATGGAGAACGCTGGGCACGTCACTGGCTTGACGTTGTGCATTATGCTGACACACATGGTTACGACAAGGATAAACTTCGCGAAAATGCCTGGCCTTATCGGGACTATGTCATTCGCGCTTTTAATGAAGATAAACCCTACAGTCAATTTATTCAGGAACAGATCGCCGGTGACATTCTGCACCCTTATTCACCCGATGGTGTGCCTGCCACCGGTTTTATCGTAGCGGGTCCCTTTGACTGGGTGGGACAGATCGAAATCAATGAAAAACTCATCGAGAAAAAAATCACCCGTAACTTAGATCGGGATGATATGGTGGCTACGGTCATGAATAGTACGGTCAGCCTGACCGTCCAATGTGCCCGCTGCCACAATCATAAGTTTGATCCGATTGCACAGGAAGACTATTACGGCCTGCAAGCTGTCTTCGCCGGCATTGACCGAGCCGACCGCGATTATGAACCGAATGCAAAGTCGGCTACTAGGCGGAAATCATTAATGGCGTCCCAGAAAAACTATCTGCAACAAAAGCAGGCTCTTGAAGCGAAAATCCGCGAGCGCGGCGGGAAATCGCTGGTGGAACTGGAAGAACAGATTGCAGAAGCCCTCAATGCTAAAAAAGGGCAAGGGGTTGAATATGGCTATCACAGTCATATTGAAAAATCGGACAAAACGAACAAATGGGTACAGCTCAATTTCAAACAGCCGATCACTGCAGACCGAATCACACTGATGGCCGCTTATGATGATTACAATAAAATTGGAGCTGGCTTCGGTTTCCCCAAGCGGTTCAAGTTGGAAATATCAGATACTGCAGATTTTGCGACGACGAAAAACATCATCGCTGACCACACAGGAGCAGACTTTCCTAATCCACAAACGCGACTTGTTCACTTCGATCTCAAAGGCCAACGTTTTCAATATTTGAGAATGACGGCAACGCAGCTCGCACCCCGTTCCAACGATTTCATTTTTGCGTTGGGGGAAATCAAAGTTCTTGATTCCCGGGGAGAGAATCTATCCAGCCAGTCGGTGGTGACATCTCTGGATTCCATTGAAGCACCGCCGCGCTGGTCACGAAAGAATGTTATTGATGGCAAATTTTATTATTCAGCCGACTCGAATCATAATCTGGCACAGTTAAAATCAAAACGCGACCAACTCGTTGCCAGTTTTTCGTCTGCTGAAGAGAAACAATCTCTCAAAACGCTCTCGGCAGAACTGTCACAAATTAAGCAAAAGTTGGATCAACTACCACCGCTCCAAAAAGTTTTTGCAGCGGCGACTCACTTCAAAGGACGTGGAAACTTCAAATCAACTCTTGGGAAACCACGTCCCGTTTTTTTGCTCAGTCGTGGAAGTGAAAAATCTCCTGTCAAAGAAGTAAAGCCGACCGCACCTAAAATGATCTCCGCGCTAAGTGGTGTGATGCAATTGGAAAATCTAAATAATGAAGGTGCCCGCCGTATTGCCTTGGCACGATGGATTACTAATCGCGACAACCCGCTCACATGGCGTTCGATAGTCAATCGCGTCTGGCAGTATCATTTTGGTAAAGCCCTCGTTGATACGCCCAACGACTTCGGAAAAATGGGGGCACTCCCCTCACATCCCGAGTTGCTCGATTATCTGGCCAGCCGTTTTCGCGATGAAGGGCAATCACTGAAAACGTTACATCGGATGCTGGTATTGAGTACCGCTTATCAGCAATCATCACTCTCGCATTCCGAGAGAAATCAAATCGATGGTGATAACCGTCTTCTGTGGCGTATGAACCGCCGCAAACTGGAAGCCGAAGCCATTCGCGATTCTGTATTGCAAGTGAGTGGAAAACTGGATCTTACCATGTATGGCCCGGGAGACCGTCTGTTTGTGCTCGAAAAACCACAACATTCGCCGCACTATCTCTACCAGAAATTCGATCCCGCTTCAGCAGAAAAGCATCGACGTTCGATCTACCGTTTTATTGTGCGTTCGGTGCCCGATCCATTTATGGAAACACTGGACTGTGCAGATCCCTCACAAATGACTCCGAAACGTCTGGAAACATTAACGGCATTGCAGGCACTCTCCCTGATGAATGATCACTTCATGGTGAGCATGTCGACTTTTTACGCACAAAAAGTCAAAGCAGAGTCGTCTGATCTGTCGACTCAGATCAAGCTGGCTTTTGAAACGACTTTAGGCCGACCGCCCAAACAGTCAGAACTTGAGATCTTACAAAATATCGGTTCGCGCTACGGCATTGAAAATGTCTGCCGACTGATATTTAACAGCAACGAATTTATTTTCATCGATTAAATATAGAGAAAGTGGTCTTATGGATCGTCGTGATTTTTTAATGTCAGCAGGAGGCGGACTGGGTGGAATTGCGCTCGCTTCTCTGCTCCAGAACGATCAACTGCTGGCTGCACCACAATCGAATACACAGACTTTGCATCATCCGCCGCGCGCCAAACGTGTGATTCAACTTTACATGTCCGGAGCTGCCAGTCAATGTGATACGTTTGACTATAAACCAGAGCTGATCAAAGAGAATGGCAATACCTGGGACCCCGGCGAACAAGTGCAACTGTTTCAATCATCCCCGGGAAAAACGATGCAGTCGCCCTGGAAGTGGAAGCAGTATGGAGAATCGGGCAAGTGGATCAATGACTGTGTGGCACCACTGGGAGAGTGCGTGGATGACATGGCGTTTATCCATAACATGGTCAGCAAGTCGAACGTGCACGGACCAGCAACATTTATGCAGGCTACCGGTTTTATTCTGCCCGGCTTTCCTGGCATGGGCGCTTGGATCAGCTATGGGCTTGGCAGTATGACGGATAATCTACCGACTTTTGTGGTACTCCCTGATCCACGCGGATTTGCTCCTAATGGTGCGGCTAACTGGTCGGCTGGTTTTTTACCAGCCAGCAATCAGGGCACGATGATTCGCCCGAATTCCCAGAATCCGATTTCCAATTTATTCCCGTCCAAAAATAATTTTATCACGCGTCAAAGTGATCGCGATGTGCTGGCTGCACTCAAACAACTCAATCAAAAACACGAACAACAACGCGCGGGAGATTCTCGCTTGAACGCGCGAATTCAATCGTACGAACTAGCGGCCAAAATGCAGCTACAGGCTCCGAAAGTACTTGATCTCTCGAATGAAACAAAAAGCACCCACAAAATGTATGGATTGGATTCCGTTGACTTTGAAGTGCAGGAAGGGATCAGCGAACAGGCTGAAATTAATTACTTTGGCAGAAACTGTCTGGTCGCACGACGGATGCTGGAGCAGGGAGTGCGGTTTGTACAAATCTGGTCAGGCGCCGACAATGGTCATCCACGGCGTAACTGGGATTCACATGAAGATATTAAACGCGATCACTGGCCATTGGGACGCGGCATGTCTATGGGGGCGTCTGCCTTAATTAAAGATCTCAAGCAACGTGGCATGCTGGACGACACGATTATTTTGTGGACGACCGAGTTCGGCAGAATGCCCTGCAGCCAGGGAAGTAAAGGCCGCGATCATAATCCGTTCGTGTTTTCTAACTGGCTGGCGGGAGGTGGAATTAAGGGCGGCACGACTTATGGTGAATCTGATCAATGGTCCTTTAAACCCGCTGATCCTTCGAATCCGACGATGTGTTATGATGTGCACGCCACGATTTTGCATCAGCTGGGAATCGATCATGAAAAACTGACGTTCCGACATAACGGTATTGATCGTCGTTTGACCGATGTGCACGGGCATGTCATCAAAGACATTCTCTCATAATCAACGTGCAAAAATTCAGCGACAATAAACGACTTCCTCTGTCAACAAAAAAACGAGTGGCCAGTTTGAAACCAGCCACTCGCAATTAACTTGTGTTACAGTTGTCAGCCAACTTCGATTATTCGAAGTTACCTTTCGTCAACTGAGCGTCCAACCAGGGGCCGGAGTAGACTTCAGAGGGTCGTAATTCAACTGTTGCATCTGTGTAACCAGATCCACCCGTTGATGATCCTACGAAACCAGGATTCAGGAATCCGTCGCCGTTCAGGTCAACAACAGCCTTCACGCTGCCATCAGCCATCAGGATATTGCAGATTTTGTTACTGCCACGACCGTGCCATGCATACCAGTCACGAGAATCCTGCAACCAGAGAGTACCATCAGGTCCTGCTGTTCCAGTACGATTCGGGTCTGGCAATTCTGTAGGAATTGCACCTACAAGATTGGTTCCAGCAGGCATCAGATCAACGGCAGCGGGTGAACCACCGGCATTCCAGAAAGCAGGTCCATCATTGAATGATTCCGCCAACCGATCACCGGCTTCAACGAATCCGGGAATGGAGTCAGTCAGGACAGCTTCGCCGATATCACCGGGTGCTCCACAGCCCATGAATGAGACTGCTGAAGAAGCAACACGTGAAGAATCCAGACGACGAATTGTCAGCGGTCCCATAGTACCACCAAATCCTTTTAAGCCAGCTGCGGTGACACCACCGGTCTGCTTGGGAGCAGAGCGAACGAGGAACCAGCTGGATGCGTAATTTGTACCGTATCCATCTTCCAGAAGCTTGGCAACCTGAAGAATACGAGCAGGTGTACCTTCCGTTCCTGAAGTCCAGGTAGAACAAACACCATCCAAAAGACGAGCGGCAGGTGCATTGTCTTTGTTACTGGTATTGGCGACACCGATCATGTCGTTCAACTTTTCAGATCCCAACAGAGTGGAAGAAGGGCACAGCATCTTCTGTGGAAGACCAGCACCACTATTGACCATATCAGCAACCCAGCCCCAAGTGTCAGGACATCCGTCACGACGGAAGTCATACGCACCCGTGCAATATCTTCCAGCAGGATCAGTGGCAGCGAAAGAGTGCATGGAAAGTCCAAACTGACGCAAGTTACTTTTGCACTGTGAAGAGCGTGCCGATTCTCGAGCTGCAAAGACCGCTGGTATCAGCAAAGCAGCCAATAAGGCGATGATCGAAATGACCACTAAAAGTTCGATCAAAGTAAAACCTGATCGTTTTACATTCTGAATACGTGATTTTTGCATTTTGTTTCCTGTTTTTAAAAAAGAAGTTTGTCTGTTACACGAACAATGAAGACTTGAAACAATTCACTTTGACTTTTGTAAGAAACAGGTCATTCCCACCATGGAATATTTGATGCAGGAATCTGAACTGTCCCCCCCTGAAACACTCTTCGTTCATTGAATTCAATTGGACACATCGTTTTGAAACTTTCGTTGCCGGCTGAAAATTTCAGTTGGGGGTACAATATCGAATGAATGTGAAGATATTTCTTCCTGAAATGTCAATAATGAGTGAATAATGCGTAGCAAAATGAATCAAATGGGGTCGTTTGTGATGGTTCGATGAAGATCCGACGATGTTTCCGTGAGTCTCTTCATAATAATGTGTGGCTAATTATTGAGACACGTGAAGACAAAACTTGAATTCCCTCCAGTCCTCTCCCTATAATTAGACGTACAAACTTCAGGTAACTGGCCCACCTTTCCTGACTTTAAGTCACCTGCTTAATTGACTTTAGACAGTTTATTAAGCTACCCCCACTTTGGGTAAAGTGGCGGACCGGTATTCACTCGTGTTTGGTTTTGAGATTCATAAATCTTTCCGACTCACAGAAAATCCGGGTTTGCGATTTTTGACAAGACTCCGCAGTCTGTTAATAACCGCCTCGTTTCTTTCTAGTAACGTCTTTGATTTCATGGCCTCATAGATTGACCGAAAGAATGATTATGGTCGTTCGAACTTGCTCATTTTTGTTTCTCTGCACGATAGCATTCGTCGTGTTTTTGTTTCAAGTTACTTTTGCAGAGACAAAAAAAACGACGCCAACAGAATTCGATTTTGCAACAGATATTCGGCCTTTGCTTTCCGATGGCTGCTTCGCCTGTCATGGTCCCGATGATCAACACAGAGAGGCCGACCTGCGACTGGATTTAAAAGAAAGCGCTTTTGGATCACATGATGGACACGCTTTAATCGTGCCGGGGAAACCATTAGAAAGCCTGCTCTACCAGCGCATCGTTTCCACTGATGAAGACGAACGGATGCCGCCCGCTGATTCGGGTAAAAAGCTCTCTCCGTCTGAGATCGAAAAAATCCGAAAGTGGATTGAAGCCGGTGCGCCCTGGGCCTCCCACTGGGCATTTCACCCTCCCCAGAAAGCGGCGCTACCTCGCATTCAGCAAAAAGGATTGGTCCAAAATCCTATCGATGCTTTTGTATTGGAAAAGCTGGAACAACAGCGCCTTTCCTTCACGGATCGAGCCGACCGAGTTGCCCTCTTGCGTCGACTGAATCTGGATCTGGTCGGATTACCGCCGACGATTGAGGAAGTCGATCAATTTCTCAACGACAAACGACCGGACGCATATCAAAGACAGGTTCAAAAACTTCTCGCATCACCCCACTACGGTGAACGCTGGGGGAGGATCTGGCTGGATGCCGCCCGCTATGCTGATTCCAACGGCTATGAAAAGGACGCACCGCGAGAAGTCTGGCTCTATCGTGACTGGGTGATCGATGCGTTGAACCAAAACATGCCTTACAATCAGTTTGTGATAGAACAAATCGCCGGCGATCTCCTGCCGAACGCCACACAAACTCAGCAAGTCGCTACCGGGTTCATGCGAAATTCGATGTTGAATGAAGAAGGGGGTATCGATCCGGAGGAGTTTCGGATGGCAGCCATGTTTGACCGCATGGATACGATCGGGAAAAGTGTTTTAGGTCTCACATTGCAGTGCGGACAATGTCATACACACAAGTATGATCCCCTGACTCAGAAAAATTACTATCAGATTTTCGCCTGCATCAATAACTCTTATGAAGCCAGTATTCGAGGTTACACAAGTGAAGAACAGCAACAGCGTCAAAAAATCTTTCAGAAAATTAAAGCTCTTGAACAGTCTCTCAAAACGCGCACACCAGACTGGTCCGCAAAAATGACTGCCTGGGCAAAAGCGGCCCAACAGAATCAGCCAGAGTGGACGGTTCTGAAACTCGCTAATATCGATAGTAACTCTCAGCGCTACTTCGAACAGGCCGATCATTCCATGCTGGCGCAGGGTTATGCCCCGTCCAAATTTACTTCAAATTTTGAAGCCATCGTTGATGCCACACAGATCAAAGCAATCCGACTTGAACTCTTGAATCATCCCAACCTGCCTGCAGGTGGACCGGGAAGATCCATAGAAGGCTTATGTGCCCTGACGGATATTAAACTTACAACAGAAAGTGTAAAAGACCCCAAGCAAAAAGCTACTATCAAATTTTCTGCAGCCACAGCCGATTTTGAGAATGAACGGCAGCAATTACCTCCTAAATATTCAGACAAAAAAGGGGTGCGCGGATTCACCGGGCCCGTTGCTTACGCGATTGACGGTGATAACACCACTGCCTGGGGTATCAACCCGGGACCAGGGCGATTTAACCAACCACGCGAAGCAGTCTTCCGTGCGGAAAAACCATTTGGATACAAAGAGGGGACTAAATTAAAAGTCAGTCTGGTGCAGATGCATGGAGGCTGGAACAGTGATGATAACCAGACTATGAATCTGGGGCGTTTCCGCGTCTCGTGTACAACTTCTGATCAGGCGAAAGCAGACCCGGTTCCCGACAAGGTCCGAGATATTCTCGAAATCCCCATCGCTCGACGAACGGCAGAACAACGGGATCAGGTTTTCAGTTATTGGCGAACCACCGTCCCGGAATGGAAAAAAGAAAACGCAGAGATCGAGGTACTCTGGAAACAGCATCCTCCGGGAGCCACACAACTGGTTTATCAGGAACGTCCTGATCCGCGCAAAACTCACCTGCTGGATCGGGGTGACTTTCTCAAGAAGAAAGAGGAAATCGAGCCGGGAGTCCCTGACTTTCTGCATTCTTTGCCCGAAGATACACCGATGAACCGTTTGACATTTGCCCGTTGGCTCGTTGATCGAAAATCACCGACCACGGCCCGTGCCATCGTGAATCGAGTCTGGCAGGCGTATTTTGGAAGAGGGATTGTCAGCACGAGTGAAGATCTGGGCTCGCAAGGTGCAGCACCAACACATCGAAAACTGTTAGACTGGATGTCCGTCTGGTTTATGGATCAAGGCTGGGATTTGAAAAAGTTGCACACTCTGATTGTGACTTCGAGAACGTATCAGCAGTCATCACATGTCAGCCCGGAACTCTACGCAAAAGATCCTTACAACCGATTCTTCGCCCGCGGTCCCCGATATCGCGTCGATGCAGAAATCGTCAGAGACATCGCTCTCCACGCTAGTGGTCTGTTGAATCCTGAGGTGGGTGGACCTTCAGTTTATCCGCCGGCACCTGCTTTCCTGTTCCAAAAACCGGCAAGTTACGGCCCGAAAACCTGGGAAGTTGCTGAAGGTCAAAGCCGATTCCGTCGTGCGATTTATACCTTCCGCTTCCGCTCGGTACCTTATCCGGTCCTGCAGGCCTTTGATGCTCCCAATGGTGATATTGCCACGGTTAAACGGAGCCGTTCCAACACTCCTTTGCAGGCATTAACCACGCTCAACGAAACACTGTTTATGGAATGTGCTGTAAACCTCGCGAAAATCACTTTAACCGAATCAAAAGCGACGGATCAGCAGCGCATTGAAACCGCGTTTCGCCGATGTGTTTCCCGATATCCTTCCGCATCGGAAACACAATTGCTGACACGGTTCCTGGCTAAACAGCGCAGTTACTTTGCAGATCACGCGGAAGAAGCCCAACAAATTTCCTCGACGAAAAAAACAACTAAGACCACTAATGCAGATTTTGCAGCCTGGATTGCCTTGTCGCGTGTGCTGTTAAATATGGATGAAACCATTACGAAAGAATAACCGATAACTGGCAGAGTGTTTCGAGCCAGTCTCATATTAAGACTGGCGAATAGAATCTACTTTTTGCTCTTTTGATAAAAACAGGTAACGATTCATGAATCATTTTCATCACCCCTCGCAGTCCATCGCGCGTCGCTGGTTTCTGCAACAATGCGGAGTCGGCCTTGGCGCCATTGCCGTCAACCAGTTATTGCAGGAATCCGGTTATGCTGCCCCCGCGAAGAAGCAAGCCCTTGATGATCCGCTAGCACCCAGAGAGCCGCACCATCCTCCCAAGGCAAAAAATATTATTTTTCTGTTTATGGGTGGAGGGCCCAGCCATCTGGAGCTCTTTGATAATAAACCTGTGTTGGGGAAATTTGATGGTAAACTGCCTCCCGAAGAACTTCTGAAGGGATATAGGGCTGCCTTTATTAATCCCAACTCAAAATTTCTAGGTCCGAAATTCAAATTTGCAAAACATGGTGAAAGTGGAGCAGAACTTTCAGAAATTCTGCCCCATCTGTCAGAAGTCGTCGATGACATTGCCATCATCAAGAGCATGAAAACCGACGCATTTAATCACGCCCCTGCTCAGATTCAGGCGTTGACCGGCTCTCAACTTTTTGGGAAGCCCAGTCTGGGTGCCTGGACGATTTATGGATTAGGTAGTGAATCAAAAAATTTACCGGGTTTTGTTGTCTTCAGTTCCGGTAATAAAGGTCCCAGTGGTGGCAGTTCTTGCTGGGGTAGTGGATTTCTGCCAACAGTTCACCAGGGAGTGATGTTTCGTGGCGGTCAGGAGCCTGTACTCTATCTGCAAAATCCCCCGGGAATATCTTCACAATTACAACGCGATTCACTCGATACACTCAAAGCCTTGAATCAGAATCATCTGAATCAGGTCGGCGATCCGGAAATCGCAACTCGGATCAATTCATTTGAGATGGCATATCGCATGCAATCCAGTGCACCCGATGTCATGGATATCACACAGGAAACAAAACAGACGCTGGAACTGTACGGTGCAGAACCGGGTAAAACTTCTTTTGCGAATAACTGTCTACTGGCCCGCAGGCTTATTGAGCGGGGCGTACGTTGCGTGCAGTTATTCCATGAATCATGGGATCAGCACGGCGGTCTTGTAGGAGGATTGAAGAATAATTGCAAAGCCACCGATCAGGGGTCGGCTGCTTTGATCAAAGACCTCAAACAGCGTGGCCTGTTAAAAGACACTCTGGTTGTCTGGGGCGGAGAATTCGGACGCACGCCGATGGTGCAGGGAGGCAACGATGGACGTGACCATCATCCAAACGCCTTTACCATGTGGCTGGCGGGTGGTGGGATCAAAGGGGGCACCACTATCGGACGTTCAGATGACTTCGGGTTTAATGTCTTCGAAGACGAAGTCCCCGTCTATGATTTACATGCCACGATTTTACATCTGCTCGGACTGGATCCGGAACGCCTCTCATTCCGCTTCCAGGGACTGGACCAACGTTTGATCGGAGTGAATCAAGCCAAGCTCGTCCAGAAAATTCTTGCCTGAGAATATTGGAAGCGAAAAAATAAACCCCCTTGTGCGAACACGCAAGGGGGTTTATTTTTTTATTTCGTTGTTTGAATTAAGCGGCAATTTCCTGTTCGAACTGTTTTTCATGCTCGTTGTTCAGGCGATTGAGAAAACCGTTCTGTTGTTGATCAAACAGTCTTTGCAATCCGTCATCCAACATAGGCATTGAAATGCTTAATGCACGTCGAATTTTGCGGGTATGAAGCGATGATTCACCATTGGCAAAACCTGAAGGGCATTCGTTTAATACCGTCGCACGAGGTAATTCAGACATAGTCAGCCCAAAAACTTTTGATAACCGTTTTGTAAATTCCAGCGGATTAATGCGTTCTCCACCTGCTACATGAAAGATACCGGTCAGTCGT
This sequence comes from Planctomycetota bacterium, assembly GCA_022600195.1. Taxonomy (GTDB): domain Bacteria; phylum Planctomycetota; class Planctomycetia; order Planctomycetales; family Planctomycetaceae; genus Gimesia. The sequence goes on along the minus strand of JAHZKX010000021.1, from coordinate 70,136 downwards.
TCCTGGTAAGCATGTTCGATAATGGCAGCCAGATCCGTTGCTAACAATGGAGTGCCATGCCTGTAACAATCAAGTTTGGAAAACGAACCCTCTGCCAGAGAGTGTATCAGATCTTCAATGTCACCTTGACCGTAAGCAGTGGGTGTCCAACCGAAAACATTGGTACGAATCGTTAATGTATTATCGCACAGGCTGACTTCACGTTCGACCGCGCGAATAATTTCTGCCTGCGGGCTGTCACACAATCCCTGACAATCTTCTTCATGGAACATCCAGGGGCCGGTAAAAATGGCATCGGAAGAAATATGTGTAAAGCGGGCCGAATGTAATTCAGCCGCGTTCACCCAGTTCCGAACCGCCAGTACGGGGTCTTTCGTGATGAATTTTGCTGGATCAACTGACCAGGCCGAGTTGGCAGCAACGCCACAGTAGACGACCCACTGCGGACGTACCAGTGACAGCCAATGCTCCGCTGTCTCAACATCATCTTCCAGATATTTATGCGTTTCACATCCCTGGATGGAAACTGGTGTAGCTGAAGTTAATCCGACAACCCGATATCGACTGGATAGGCAGGTTGCAATATTTGCTCCGGCAACCGTATCAAGTCCAATAACCAGAACTGTTTCCACGCCGTGCCTCCATGCTATGACGTTGTTGTTATATCAGTCAGTACATTGATTTGCTTCCATGATCATTCCATATTGAATGGTTTCTCGTTTCACAAATCATTCTCGCAAAGCAATCCCTTTGTTTTGCGAGGGGCGGATTATAGTTGGGTTTCCTGATTTTCTCCAACCCCAATTTGAAAGAGAATTTTGAGGCTCCAAATCGGCTTTGAAAATGCTTTCTTTTTTGATGACACCGAGCATAATTCTTTACCCCTCTCAAGAATCTTTCGGTTTCCCGGATTCCGGGCCAGATGCAATTTTGAGTATGCTTGAGCAGAGACTGAATTGTTTTTTTATGAAAATCGGAGGAAAAACAGAAAAAAACTAAAGGTTTTTGCTTTTCCCTTTCTTTCCTTTCTTTCGTATTGACCTGATTTTCAAAAACGAATATCTTCCCGCCTCACATTCGTGATTCCTGCGCCTGAACTACAGGCATGTCACTCACCTCCCACGCTGATTTACACTTCATCTCTTTGATTCATTATTACCTTTCAAATTGAAAACTTGTTGATTCTTTTCTTTCGAAACGGAATCTTCAAACACACTTTCATTTCCTATAGAGAATATTCAGACCATGTCCGTTTCGCGTCATTTGCCGGAATACCCGATCCTGTTAGCAGGTGTTGCAACACCTGTAGTGAAAGGATTGCGCGAACTGGGACTGCCTGTAACTGAACTACATGAAGATCTGGCCCAACTTTCCGGATACCAGCTTTCGCGCTGGAATCTGCTACTGGTTGGGTCTCAAAAAACATTCAATGAGCAGGACTTGCAGACACTCTCTCAATGCAAGATTCCGATGATTGACTTGTCCGAATTTACCAGTGACTCTGCCAGCGCTCGAGCGAAAAATGAACTGGGAACCAAATCAGTTACTGGCTGTGAGAAATTCACATCTTCATTTGTGACTCAACTCAAAAAACGACTGCATCAAACCGGAGGTGCCTGGATACGAGTGGGAGATTATCCCTATCCTTATCAGGGTGTCATCTGTTACGGCGAAACTGCTTTAGGAAAAGATTTCCGAGAGTTCTCTAATGTCATGAGTCCACTACCCATTCCACTGGAATTGATGCATTTAAAATCGGAATCAGACTGGCATGGAAAACAGGACAAAGAGACACAACGTAAACTTCGCGTGGAACTGATCAGCAGATACCGTCAAGGATTGCCTGTTTCTTTGCCTTCGGTTCCCTCGCGAGAAGAACTCGATCAGTTATTTCAAAACATCAACCTGGATCGAAAGCAGATTCCGCTGGTCTGGGTCACATCTTTAGAAACATTTTTCCGGTGGTGGAATTTACGGCGTCAGCTGGCTGTCAGCATCAGCCGTACTTCTACTGGTTGGGAAACTATTATTTCAGGAAACTTTGACGGGTTCTGGCCTGGTCTTCAAATCTGGAAAGGCCAGCATTCTGCCACGGTTTCATTACTTCAGGGTGTAAACGAAATCAGAGACGAGTCGATTGCCTTTGTTTCGAATCAGGAACGACACCCCGGAGGATTTACTGCACACTGGGCTGGAATGAACTCCAGTCTGTTCCCTGCTGGATTTAAGAATGTTGCTGCTTCGGCTGCTTCATAAATTGACTAACTATTCCACATTTCAGATTGATTATCGGTGATAAGATTTTTTTATCGCCTCTTTGTTGTAGAAAAGGATTTTACTCATGAAACGTTTTGGATTTACTATGCTGGGTCTTGCGTTAATTGCTTTGACGACAGGCTGCCAATGCGGACGTTATGGTAGATGTGGTGGTGGCTGTAATTATGGTCCCGCAATCGCACCATTCGGAGGTGGTGGATGTTCCTCTGGCAATTGTGGTACTGGTATTGGTGCTCCGACCTATGCACCCCAGGGAGCCTACAACAGCTATGACACTTATCAATCAACGGCTGGTGCACCTGTGATTCAGGGTACAGTTCCTACAACAGCCTATGCACCACTTGATCCACTTCCCATGTATTGAGCCAGATATCAGGAAGTGATTACCTGCCATCTTGTAACTCGGTCTGATTCAGGCCGACGAATGGGATTAACTGATTCCAGCAATCCCGTTCGGAATCAAGGACAGGTAGCCTGAAATAAAAAACTGCAACAATGCCCTTGTTAGCGGACCTGTGGATTGTATCTACTGATGCGCCATGATATACAGGTAGTGAAGTCACCTGTTGTTTTCCCTGCGCGAATTGGTCCGCGGGGCAGGTGAATTTTTAATCAACTGAGAACTTCATCTGCATAATATACCCTGCTGGGTATCTGTGATTATGGCCGCTTTACAAATTGTAAATTATCCCCATCCGGCACTCCGCTGGAAATCGAAACCAATCAAAAGTATCTCACCCGAGTTAGTTAATACGGTGAGAACCATGTTTGATCTGATGTACGAAGCGCGGGGAATTGGTCTGGCTGCCAACCAGGTGGGCCTCCCTTATCGTCTGTTTGTGATTAATCTGACCGCGGATCCTGATGAAACCGAAGAAGAATTTGTATTCATTAATCCGGAAATCACAAAACGCAAAGGAACCACTGAAGGTGAAGAAGGCTGCTTGAGTCTTCCCCAGCTTTACGGCGATGTCAAACGATCCGAAGAGATCACGCTGGAAGCCTACGATCTGGATGGTCAACTGTTTGAAATCGCTCTCGACGATCTTGCGGCCCGCGCCGTACAACACGAACACGATCATCTGGAAGGAATCATGTTTCCTGATCGTATGGTGGAAGACAAGCGCATCGAGCTCGACGCGCAAATTGCTGATTTTGAAGTACAATTTCGGAATCAACAGCAGCGGGGGGAATACCCATCCGACGAAGAAATTCGCAAAGAATTATCGCAACTGGAACTTAATCTGGGTTAAAGCACGTTAAGCATCGGTAATCTGGGGATTGTTGGAATTCCGTTGAAATCCCCAACGATGACAGCGGGTATCTCCTGAGAAAACTCGGTTTTTGCGTCAAAAATTAGTATATTTTAGCCATTTTGAGGAGTTATGACTGTGCCATTAAAAGTTGTGATGATGGGAACGGGAACGTTCGCCATTCCCGCATTTCAGGCGCTGATTAACTCTGAACATCAGGTATTGGGTTTGTATACTCAGCCCGATCGCACGGGCCGCGGCCATCATCGACACAAAAACCCAATGAAAGAGCTGGCACTCGAACAAGGCATTCCCGTTTATCAACCTGCAAAAATCAATACACCTGAAGCGCTCGAAGAACTGTCAAATTTAGATGCCGACGTCCTGCTGGTGGCCGCCTATGGCCAGATTCTCTCACAAAAACTGTTGGATATTCCTAAACAGGGCGCTTTCAATCTGCATGCTTCATTATTGCCCTGTTATCGCGGCGCGGCACCCATTTTATTTGCCATTCGTAATGGTGAAACCAAAACCGGGGTCTCTCTGTTTCGAATCGAGCGCTCCCTGGATTCTGGTCCGGTAGCAGGAATGGTAGAAACCCAGATCGGCGTCAAGGAAACCACAGGCGAGCTACAGGACCGACTCGCAGTACTCGCGGCTCCTCTGGCGATGCAGGCCCTTTATGAAATCGAACAAGGTACTCTGGTGGAAGTACCACAAAATCATGCAGCAGCAACTTTTGCTCCCACTTTAGATAAACAGGAAGGAGCTATCGACTGGAATCAAAGTTCCTTTCAAATTGAATGTCATGTGAGAGCCATGCAACCCTGGCCCAGCCCCTTCTCATTTCTTCATCAATCAGATCAGGAACCCTTAAGATTACAGATTCTGGATGTGGAAACACCCTCATCTGAGGAACTAGACATATTGAATATTGATCAGGAGCTTCGGAATGCCTCTCCCGGAACCGTGATTTTTGCCAACACGAAAAAGGTGATCATTCGGACCGGAGATGGGGTTCTGGAGTTGAAACAGGTTCAGCCACAGGGAAAACGGGCAATGCAGATTAGCGAGTTTTTGTGCGGCAGAAAAATCCATCCGGGCGACAACTTTCAATGAACCACCATGGCAGTATTCAAAAGAACACTCATTAGTTCTCTGTCAGTCAGTTCACTCTTGCCGCATTTCCCAGTTTGTGAGATGATCCCGCGCCTGAACTGAGACGAAACAAAATTAATAATCACAAGGAAGTGAGTTAAATGCGTCGAATCCTAGCGGCTCTGATCTTCATGTTGATTGGAGCAGGAGGCATGTATGCCGCGTTCGAATTTCATGTTATTCAATCCAAGGAAGGCTGGCTCTTCATCCCCAAATCTGAAGCCGGGCTCCACGATACCTATTCTGATATCAGAAAATGGCAGGCTTCCACCTGGAAAAACCATCCAAAATTAGCAAAGTCTCTGATTGATAACGGGAAAGGAAATCTCATTATTCAATCAGCATCGAATGGATTTTTCGACGGGTTATTTCAGACTCCGGAAAAAAAACGTTCTGCGTTAAAAAAGGAGACTTCAATCAAACGACTTTGAATTCGATCACTCCCATTTGAAAATCACTAACGCTCAACGAGATAATACCCACCTATCGTGAAATCACCATCAATCACCAGTCCCGACGAAGAGGCTTCAGACATGATGTCTCAGCCAGTTCTCAAAGCGATCAGTTTGAGCACCTGTCTGTTGTTGTGTCTGCTGATGATAACCGGCTGTCATAGTGCCGCCAAAAATCAATCGGTTCAATTGCCGGCCCGCCATAGCGTCAGTGCCGAGCAACTCATCGTGCTCAGTGATTTCAAGCTGGGACAGGATCATGAACTATTTCAGGATTTGATCAAGCTCCGTGAAGATGTCGCCGAGACTTTGAACATTCCGCTTAACAGCGAACAGGTGACCGTGTATCTCTTTACCAATGAACTGGAATACCGCAACTATCTGGATACCACCTACCCCGGATTACCTCCTCGACGTGCCTATTTTGTAGGAACTCCCAAAGAATTAGCCGTATATACCTTTTGGGGCGAACGCATTCAGGAAGACCTGCGCCACGAGTTTACACATGGATTATTACACGCCAGTTTGAAAACGGTACCGTTGTGGCTCGATGAAGGGCTGGCAGAATACTTCGAAGTTGCCGGCAATACACCCGGACAAATCAACCGCGATCATGCAGCGCGACTTACGACGGCACTCAACAATGGTTGGAAGCCCGACATGAAACGTCTGGAACAACTCGAAAAAGTCTCTCAAATGCAACGCGTTGATTACCAGGAAGCCTGGGCCTGGGTTCATTTCATGTTAAACGGCACACCTGAAACAAAAGACACTCTGCTGGAATATCTGGCAGAACTCAAAACCAACGAAGAACCTGAAGCATTGAGTGCGCGACTGCCACGAGATATCCCAGGCGTTGATCAACGATTTGTCAGTTATGTCGCGTCGCTGAATACATTTCCCTCAAGGTAAATCATCCGAGGTGTATTTCCCACGATGCAATTCCAATTTCATCTGCCTCTGACTTGGGTGCCGTCTCCTGATCGGCTAAGATGAGCTCGTCTGGTGTTTTCCCCTGATCATGCCGACTGACGTCATCTTTTTAAGATATTGGATTCGTTTCGATGCTGGCCCGACTGCGACTGTTGCTGGAACTCATTCGCTTCAGTCATACCATATTCGCCCTCCCATTTGCTTTATTGTCAGCGGTGTTAGCCTGGCGTGACCAGCCCTTTCGCTGGCAAGATCTGGCTGGCATCCTACTGTGCATGTTGTTTGCGCGCTCGGCGGCGATGGCGTTTAACAGGCTCGTCGACCGGGACATCGATGCACAAAACCCGCGTACACAAACTCGTCATCTTCCCGCAGGGCTGATCAGTGTGCGCGCCGTGTTCCTCTTCACACTTCTGACTTCACTGGCATTTATTGCTTCGACGCTTCTGTTTTTACCCAATCGCTGGCCGCTGTTTCTTTCGGTTCCGGTTTTGTTGTTTCTGCTGGGTTATTCCTACGCCAAACGCTTTACTATCTGGTGTCATTACTGGCTCTCTGCCGCCCTGATGCTTTCTCCTCTGGCAGCCTGGATTGCTATCCGGGGTAGTCTTTCAATAGAGCCGCTCCTCCTGGGACTGGTTGTCTTCTTCTGGGTTGGTGGTTTTGACATCATTTATGCGTGTCAGGATGTGCATTTTGATCAGGAAAAGCGGCTCTCCAGTATTCCCTCACGCTGGGGAATTAAAAAGGCACTCCGTTTTGCGATGCTGAGTCACTTCATGACCTTGGTCTGTCTGTTCAGTTTATGGTATGTGGCAGGCTTAGGAATTCCGTTTTTGATTGGCATTCTCGCTGTATCTTGCCTTTTGATCTACGAACATCTGCTGGTGAACCCCGAGAACCTGAATCGAGTGAATCTGGCATTTTTTCACGTGAATGCCGTGATCAGTATTGGATTGTTCTTTGTGGGATTGATCGACGTCTGGCTCGCATAAGCGGGGTTGAATCGTAATAATAGTTGTGTCTCGTATTGTGCGCTCTTCAAGACCGCAACAACCGAATTAGAAAACATCAATCAGCTGAAAAGAATCAACCCTGGGTCCGATGAATCTGAATAAAAACGAACAGGAACTGCTGGATTCCATAACTGGCAAAGTTGAAGCCGGAGAGCGAATCAGTTTCGACGAAGGAATTTTTCTGGATGAGAAAGTCGATGTTCTCACGTTAGGAGATCTGGCAAATCAGATTCGCGAACGTAAGAACGGCAACTTCGCATTTTATAATACCAACATTCATCTGAATCCAACGAACGTCTGTGTCTACCACTGCAAGTTTTGTGCATTTCGAGCCGACCTGAAATCACCGCGGGGTTACACCTTCACCGACGAAATGATACGGGAACGCGTACAGGAGGCACGGGCTACCGGCGCGACGGAAATTCATGTTGTGGGCGGCCTGCATCATCAGAAAAAGTTTGACTGGTATTTGAATGTGATCCGTGTGATTCATGAAGAATATCCCGAATTGCATATCAAAGCCTGGACTCCTGTGGAAATCAACTGGTTCAGCTTCATGACCAAAAAGTCAAACAGCTGGGTTCTGGAGCAGATGATGGAAGCGGGTCTTTCCAGTATGCCCGGTGGTGGGGCTGAAATTTTTCACCCCGAAGTGCGCGAACAAATTTGCGAACACAAGGCGGACGGCAAGAACTGGATCGACATTCACCGTGATGCCCATCGTCTTGGTTTAAGAAGTAATGCGACGATGCTGTACGGTCACTATGAACAAGCCAGACACCGAATCGACCATCTCTGTCAACTTAGAGACTTGCAGGATGAAACCGGAGGCTTTCAAACATTCATCCCACTGGCATTCCACCCGGAAAATACAGGCATGTCAGAAATTCGTAAAGCATCGGGATTGATGGACCTCAAAGTGATTGCTCTTTCGCGCATCATGCTGGACAACTTCGACCACATCAAAGCCTATTGGATTATGCTCGGCGAGAAAACGGCACAAACCGCATTAAGTTTTGGAGCAGACGATCTGGATGGAACCGTCGTCCATGAACTGATTTATCATGATGCTGGTGCCCAAACTCCCGAAGGCTTAACCGTCGATCAACTCCACCGACTGATTGAGGAAGCAGGTCGCATTCCCGTAGAACGCGATACTCTTTACCGTCATGTTGTGAGAGAGGGCGCTGCCTGGAGAGTGGGAGAACCCATTTTGACTTCTGCTGTTTCCTGAGACATACAGAGCACTTTCAACGAAAACAAAACATTCCATTTTCAAGTCGCTACGACTGATGTCGTTCAGGAATCTCTACCATAATTCAGATTTCGAACAATTTCATTTCAGGAGCAACAGGTACCCATGAATGATTCTGCCATTTCTGATCATCTGCAAGTGCAGTCTTTTGATCACATTACTCTTGTGGTGAAAGACCTCGAAGCATCTCGCCAGTTTTATGTTGATTTTTTGGGCATGGATCACGTCCCACGACCAGCGTTTTCGTTTGATGGCCACTGGTTTCAGATTGGGAATCAACAAATCCATTTGATTCTTGAGCATGATGAGTCGGGCAGGGCAGGGAAAACCGATCCCGACCAAAATACGCGAACACATCACTTTGCGTTTCAGGTTAACGATGCAAAACAGGCCTATGAAACGGCGGTCAGCCAGGGAATTCCCATTGTTTCGCCTCCCAAATCTCGGCCCGATGGCGCAACACAAACATTCGTGAATGACCCGGATGGTCACATTATTGAACTTTGCTCGGTCGCTTGAGTGACAATTGCCCATCAGAATATCATTATTTTAACGATTTTTCGGGTGTTCTTTCTGAAAGATGTCACAAGAAATTCTTAACCGATCATCAGGGACAAAATCGACTGGATATTCCACCAATCGTTACGGTATACTTGGAACTAAGGCATGTGGCTCGTCTTTTTCAAGTCCTGCTTCAAAGCAAAAAGAGCGGCAGTCTGACAACTACCAGAGAGAGTTTCAGCAAAGTTTGAGTTTGCACTGAGATCCAGAAATCGTACAGCTTCAGAAAGAGTAGAGAGGGACAGAGATTGCAATGACGGATGCACCCAAAAAAATGATCATTGGCTCAATGGCCGTTTCCGGAATCGTGGTGGTACTTGCTCTGGTCGACATGATTATTGGGATACCTTTTCGTGGTAGTACCATGATGGACATCATGTTTCTCATCTCTGCCAGTCTGGTTCTGTTTCTCTGCTGGGATGCCTGGCAGGACCTGCGATAGCTCTGCAATCAGTTTACACCTCAATGTGGAAAAGCACCTTCAATCCCGCGGATCGAATTCAGCAGATTGACCATCTGCTGTAATATCCAGGTCAAGCGCTTCAACGGAGTTTTCTTCGGGCGTTTTGTCTAGACATTGATCGGGCGATTCAGCGTTGGAGAGCATGGCTGCCTCATCCTCGACACCTTCAATGCCCGTTAAATCTGTCATTTGCTGTAGTAAATCGCGAATGATCTGTTCGGCCTGTACTTTTTCCTGAAGCCAGAGTTCCCGTTTCTTGTCCCAGGCCGCATCATGAATCGCCAATTTTTCTGCTTCAAAGCGTAACTGTTCGCTTCGCAGTCTTAATTGTTCATCACGCTCGGACACCCACTCTGAAAGGTCCTGGCGTTCCTGACGAAACTCATCTCTGTGTCGATGAAATAGTTCTTGTGAGTGATCCAGTTCCTGTCTTTCAACCGACAAAGCTTCACGCAATTGTCGGTAATGAGCAGCAAGTGCCTCACGGGCTTTTTCCAGTCGTGAACGAGCTGCCTCTTCACCTTCCTCCTGAGTTAATTGCGCCCAGCCTTCTTCCAGCGCCAGTCGCATTTCCAGTGTCCCCCGATGTGTTTCTTCCACTTCAGACCGAAGGGTATCCAGTCGCTCGCGACGGTGTTCCAGGTTTTCCGCGTGTAAAGACAGCATATCCTGTTGACGTCGCAGTTCCGCCTTTTGGGCGTCGCGTTCTTTTTGCCAGATTTCATACTCATCTGACATATGCTGCTTCTGATTCAATTCGTAACGCTCTACCGAACGACGCAGTTCTGTATGTAAAGCCCGCTCTTTGCTGAGCGACGCTTCACGCTGTTGTAATAAATCACGAAATCGATCAAGTTGTTTCATTCTTAATATATGAATGCGCTCGTTCTGTTCGTGTTGCTGTTGCTGGATTTGCTGTTGTCTTTGGAAATCATGCTGATCCTCTTCAATTTGATTCCGCAAACGTAGTAGATGATTTTCCTGAAATTTGATCCGGTTCTCGATTAAAGTTCGTTTCTGATCAAATTCTTCTTCGCGTGACCCATATTCACGCTCAAGATCTTCGCGTTGAATTTTCAGCTGATGTTCGATTTCTTCTGAACGAATCACAAAATCCCGTTTCTGAGACTCCAGACGTTCTGTCTCCAACTGCCGTTGAGACTCCCATTCTGTCTGCTGTGTTTTCAACTCCAGCTCGAATTTTTCTTTTTGTGATGCAAGTTCTTCTTCAACTTTTTTGATAGTCGTTTCTTGATATTCACGTTCTTTTTTCAGTTGATTCAGTTCTGTCTGCTTTTCCCCTTGCCACTCTTCCTGATCGCGACTCAATTCGCTGCGTTGTGCCGTCAGTGATGCAAGCACCTCTTGATGAATTCGATTGCGTTCATTGTCCAGATCCTGTCGTTGTTTCTCTAACGCTTCCTGTTGTTGCGCAAACTCGACCAGAATTTCATCCCGCATCGCGTCACGTTCCTGATCCAGTGCTGCCTGGGATTCAAAAACTTTTTCCTGCTCATGCTGTACTGTTTTTGCGAGTTTTTCACACTCGACGGCTTTGCGTATTAGTTCGGTCTCTTTTTCTCGAATGCCGGCTTCACGTTCGTCATACTGATCTTCAATCTGACCAACCCACATACGAATTTTTCGTCGTTCATTATCGAGTTCGTTGAGCTGGCTATTTAATAACTGCTCGCGGCGGCTGATTTCAGCAAATTGTGCTTTGAGGTATTTGGCAATGTCACCAGCTTGAGACAAAAGCTCTGCGCCGGTCAAAGATGCCCCCGCCTCTTCTGCCCCCTGACTCTGCATCTCTGATGCAATCGCTGCAAAAGAAAAACGTTTTTCCAGCTCTGCCTGTTTCTGGGCACTGAAAAAAGAATGCTCTTCTGGTGTATGGGTTTCCTGCGCAGTATGCGGTTGGTCGGCCCGACGTTCAACACCTGAGGGACCGGAAAGAGGACGAGCGTTCGTCAGATCACCACTGTCTGGTTTCACGCCAGAAAAGGGAGACGGAGACTCTATTTTCTGGTCAGGCCGAGTATCATCGCTCATGCCGGGATTCCTTCCCCTGAAAAGCGGAACGTTGCATTACCTGATCGTAGATCAAAGTTAAGGAATTCAGTTCCTTATGACGAATTTGAGATCGTCAATGCAAATCAATTAAACTGCAAAAAGGGCAGAAAGGGATAAAGTAAATGTCCTCTCTGCCCACTATGAGATCAAATCGCGGTTTGCACAGCGATTATTAGCTGGGTTTATAACTGGCCATCCAGTGAAGTCGCAAATTTATCTTTGGCCGTTACGCCTACGAATGTTTCAACGACTTCACCGTTTTTATAAAGCTTTACAGTGGGAATGGCACTGATACTGCTTGAGGAAGCAATGCCTGGATTTTCATCTGTATTCAATTTTCCAACACGAACACGACCTGAGTAATCGCTGGCAATTTCTTCAATCGTTGGCATCATCATTTTACAGGGGCCACACCAGGGAGCCCAGAAATCGACTAATACAGGTTCCGATGCTTCTAAGACTTCAGACTGGAAGTTGGCATCAGTAAATTCCAAGACATTTTCAGCCATTACTGGTTGTCTCCGTTACTATTGGATTTGATATTTATTTTGAAAAAAAGCAGAGAAAATCGTCTCGACTACCCTGCATGGACAGATTTCACTAATTTCAGGATCGCTCTAATCCCTGAAAAAATAAGAAGATATTCATCTTAGCGCTCATTGCAGTAGGGAATTATAGAGATCCTCTGTATTGTGTCAATGCTCTCTGAGAGGCCTCTGATGACAAAAAGTCTTATCAAATAAGGAATTACGCCACGTACAACATCCAGACATCAATAATTTTTAAGCTCGACAAATTGTGTCTCCGACGACAGAATACAGTCAGCATTTAATTGCCATAATTGTATTATATTAAACAACTTAATGAAGTAGAGAGGCAGGCGCGGATCATGCAGTCTTACATCAGAACTCTGATACTGACCGGACTCATCGGAATGTACGCCTTTCTTTCTGTGAATGCTGAAGAGCCCGCCAGTGATCCCTTTCAACCTTTTCCGGAACAACTGGATCCTTCGATCTTCAATGAAGTTCTGGACCGTGACTTTCGAGGCATCGTTCCTGAAGAAAAAACGCTGTATTACCAAGTGCTCAAACACCTTCAGGAAACCAGCTTGAAGGATCAAAAACAGGCCGCCGAATTTAACCTGCAACAAAGGCGATCAGAACTGAAAACGTTTAAAGAGCACCCCCAACTCAAACTCCCCCTGTTTCCTGACATCTTCAAGAACAGCAGCCGTTACAAAGGCAGACTGGTCACATTAACGGGCCGCGTGAGAAAACTGATTCATTATCCTGCTGAGGAAAATGATTACGGCATCAAGACACTTTATGAAGCGTGGCTGTTTACAGACGACTCTCAACAGAATCCCACCGTTGTTGTTTGCACGGAGGTTCCGCCAGCACTCAAGGAAGGGCTTCCCAAAGGAACTGAGATAATTGATCATGTCACTGTGACAGGCTACCTCTTCAAGATGTATGCTTACAATGCACAGGATGACACACGGGTTGCTCCTTTGATTCTGGCGAAGCAACTGATATGGTCCCCGCAAACCGTCGACGAAAAAGGAAGCCAACTATTTTCTCAACTGTTGGCATGTGGCCTGATGATCTTGATCGCAGGTGTTGCATTTGTAATGTGGCGCGTCATGCAGAAAGATAAAGAATTCAAAGAAAAACGACTGCAGACCAATCAGGGCCAGGTCAGTTTTGATCAGCTTGAATCGAAACCGGAATCAACAATATCAAAACCAGAGTCTGACAAGCAAAGCCCGCAATAACTTATCTCTTTAGCAAACTTGAATTGATTAAAATGAATGCAGACATGCCTTCTTCAAGCTTGAAACGCCCTTTAAAACTGGCAGTTCTGATTTCTGGTGGTGGGACGACACTTACCAATTTTCTGGAAAAACAGGCCGCGGGAGAACTGGATATTGAGGTTCCACTGGTCATCGCCAGTCGCCCCGATTGTGGTGGTATTGCCAAGGCGCAAGCCGCAGGACTACGCTGCGAAGTCATCTGTCGACGCGATTATGAAAACAGACATGATTTCAGCGCTGCCGTTTTTGATCTCTGTCGTGAAGCAGAAATCGATCTGGTTACTCTGGCCGGGTATCTATCACTGATACACATTCCCGAAGATTATGAGTACCGCGTGATGAATATTCATCCGGCACTCATACCGGCATTTTGTGGACAGGGATACTACGGCCACAAAGTCCATGAAGCCGTTGTTGAACGCGGAGTCAAAATCAGTGGGTGTACCGTACACTTTGCTGATAATGAATATGATCACGGGCCGATCATCGGCCAGAAATCGGTTCCCGTCAAAGGCACCGACACTCCGGATCAGGTTGCGGCCAACGTCTTCCAGGCAGAATGTGAACTCTATCCTCAAATGATCCAACTCTTCGTTGAAGGCAAAATCAGACTAGTCGATCAAAGAGTTGTGATTGAAGAGTGATTTTTTCCAGAGCCGACATTCCTCTTGGTGATTCAAAGCATCTGCCGACTCTGTATTATCACATCATTATCACGTCTCAAGAGTCAGACTGACACTCTTCTCAATGTGTGCCGTTGCCGATTGGAGAAGATACGGTAGCTATCAATACGGATACGAAAAATAAGAGGCTGTCGATTTCATTGACTCAACCCCTCATCGAATCCTTCATCTCAGCTCTTTTTAGAGCCATCAACCAATTCAAAACAGGGTATCTGGGAAACCTTTAGTGATTTCCCACTCAATATGAAGATTTCCTTTAGGAAAGATGAAGTATTTAGGAAATATCGAAACAACTGACAGATAATGATTGATTTTGAAAGTTTATGGTGATAATTTGGAAATATTGATTGATACCTGGTGAATTGAGAGGCATACTCTTCAGGGAATTATATCGTCTCAGGAGGAGTTTGCATGTCAATGTTGCTTGACGAAAGACGGGAAAGCATCTTAAAGATTGTCGAAAACAAGGGATATGTGTCTCTTGTGGATTTAATGGATTCTGTAGGTGCTTCTGAATCTACTGTTCGAAGGGATTTGGAGTATCTTGACGGAATCGGTCAGATACGTCGAACCCGTGGCGGAGCTGCTTATAGTGGTGAGTCATTGGCAACCTTTGAAGATCGCTCTTTTATGTCTTCTGGGCAAAAGAGGTTGGTTGCACAAACTGTAGCCGACATGATCTCTCCAGGAGAGGCTGTGCTCATGGATGGCGGCACAACGACATTGGAAGTGGCACGTCAACTAGCGGGAAAACAACTTCAGGTCGTGACGAATTCATTGCCAATCGCCAACCTGTTGGTGAATCAGCCTCATATCGATCTGATGTTGATTGGCGGTTTTCTGTTTCCCAAAACAGGAGTCGCGTTAGGCAAGACGGCAGTTGATTCGCTGAAAAGCGTACATGTCAGGCGATTGATTATCAGTGTTGGAGGCATAACAGAGAACGGACTTTACAACAGCAACATGCTGCTGGTGGAAACGGAACAACAAATGTTTGAAGCAGCAGAAGAAGTAATTGTTGTGACAGACAGCACCAAATTTGGCCACTCAGCCCTCGCTCATTTATGTCCGTTAAACAAGGTAGACCATATTGTAGTCGATGATGGAATCTCGGAGAAATGGAAGTCCGTCATCCAAAAAGCAGGAATTGAACTGACGATCGTAGAAACATAACACATAGTTATTTTCGCAGATACAACTAATCCAATTCAAGAAATTGAGATCCGTTTATTATGACACAACTTACAAATTCAATATCACGCACTCAGGTAGAACAACTGGTTCGTCAAGCATTGACACAGCAACTGGGAGGTGGAGCAGCCACCACTGGTGCACCGAATCCACTGGTTGTGAATATCTCTGCCCGACATATTCATCTTTCGCAAGAACATCTTGAGGTTCTGTTTGGTAAAGGGGCCCAACTTGAGGTACAGAAAGATCTGTATCAGGATGGCTACTTTGCAGCGACACAGACCGTGGCCATTGTCGGGCCGCGTCGCCGAATGATTCCCAATGTACGCGTTTTAGGACCATGCCGCGGTGATACTCAGGTAGAACTGGCTTTTACCGACACGATTTCACTGGGACTGGATGTTCCCATCCGGATCAGTGGTGACCTTGAAGGCACACCCGGTTGTGTATTGATGGGCCCTAAAGGTGTTGTCGAGCTGGATAAAGGAGTCATCCGTGCTGCCCGACACGTACACATGTCGCCTGCCGACTGTGCTTTTTACAAATGTGCCAACGGTGACCAGTTACACCTGCGAATTGAATCGCAGGGTTGCACTACAGTTCTGGAAGATGTCGTGGTTCGCGAAAATCCGGAAGTCAAGCTGGAAGTTCACATCGATACCGATGAAGGAAACGCAGTTGACCTGGATCATGCCTCTTCCGTCACACTGTTTGTACCTGAAGGCTGTAAATGTAAACACAGCTAACACAAAATCTGAAGCAAATTGGTCTGATCACTCTATCAGCGAGTTTGCTTGATACCTGTTTCAGGATTGAATTTCGATTCTGAGTAAATAATGAACTGTTTTTTTAACTATCTCTAAAAGGAGAACTGACTCATGGCGAAAGCAATGGAAGCCCTGGGAATGGTGGAAACAAAAGGGCTGATCAGCCTGATTGAAGCCGCCGATGCAATGTTGAAATCTGCCAACGTACAAATGATTGGCTGGGAAAAAGTGGGTAGCGGACTGGTCACCGGTTTTGTTGTCGGTGATGTTGCTGCTGTCAAAGCTGCCGTGGATGCGGGTGCTGCTGCTGCCAGTAAAGTGGGCGAAGTGGTTAGCGTTCAAGTCATTCCACGTCCTCACGAAGAACTTGCCAGCATTCTGCCGAAAAATTCTACTGCTGCCAAGAAATAACTTTACGGGTTACCAACATTGACGGCTGAAAATCCTGAATCTGATCGACTCGACGAAGATCATAACCAGTTGACGTTTAACTGGTATGAAGCCACAGGAAATTCAGCTCAACCCATCACAATTAAAAAAAATGAGGACAAAATGAGTTCAGAAGCAATTGGTCTGATTGAAACAAAAGGTTTGGTTGCTCAAATTGAAGCATCCGATGCCATGCTCAAAGCCGCTAACGTGACTCTGGTTGACCAGATTCAAATTGGTGGTGCGTACGTGACCACAGTTATTCAAGGGGATATCGGCTCAGTTCGCGCTGCAGTTGATGCCGGTGCATCTGCTGCTTCTCAAATTGGAGAACTGGTAGGAGCCCACGTGATTGCACGTCCCGCTGAAAGTTTGATGTCACACTTTATGTAAGAGAATGTACTGTTGGTTCTTCCCGAAAATCATGCGTTGTGCCGATCGGGAAAAAGGACGTTGAAACACCAGTCTTTATGTCACAGAATGGATTCCTGCAATGAAAGTACTAGTTGCCAATTTAGGTTCCACCAGTTTCAAATATCGCCTGTTCGATATGCCCGCTGAAGTGCAGCTTGCACGTGGGGGCATCGATCGTATTGGCGAAGCACAAAGCCATTGCTTTGTCGAAATTGGCGAGCATCGGGAGGAAAACACAGAAAATGTTCCCGACCATGCAGCCGCCGTCAACTTATGTCTGTCTCAATTGACCAATTCCGAATGGGGTTGTCTCAGTTCAGCAGATGAAGTCGCGGGAATTGGTTTCAAAGCGGTCTTTGCCGGAAACTTAAGTGGCATTCGTCTGGTAGATGAAGAATTACTGACCAAGATGGAGGCGTTGGCAGATATAGCCCCTGCTCATAACCCTCCGTATGCCCGAGCCATGCGACAACTGCGTCAGGCCTTTCCTGAAATTCCGTTAGTTGCCGCACTGGAAACGGCTTTCCATGAAACCATCCCTGCAGAAAATCGTACCTATGCCATACCTTTTGAATGGCAGGAAGAATACGAAGTCAAGCGGTGGGGTTTTCATGGTGCCAGTCACCGTTATATCGGCACTCGTATGGCCGAGTTAACTGGCAGGGATGACCTGCGGGTGATTTCCTGTCACCTGGGGGGAAGTAGTTCTTTATGTGCCATGCAAGGTGGTGTTTCCAAAGCCAACAGTCTGGGAATGAGTCCCCAAACAGGATTGCCTCACAATAACCGTGTGGGTGATTTTGATCCGTTTGCTTTGCCAGTTTTGATAAAAGCCACTGGAAAATCTCTAGCGGAACTTTTGGAAGACCTGTCAAGCAAGGGTGGTCTATTGGGAATGAGCGGATTAAGTGGCGACTGTCGCGATCTGGAGGAAGCGGCAGCCAACGGTCACGAACGGGCAGAAATGGCACTTAGCGTGTTTCACTCTGCAATCCGACATTACCTGGGAGCTTACCTGACGGTACTTGGTGGAGCGGATGCGATTGTTTTCACGGGTGGAATCGGTGAAAACAGCGTGAGTTTACGAGAAAAAGTTTGTAGCAATCTGGAATGGGCGGGAATCCGCCTAGATGCCGAACGGAACAAAGTCGCTTCTAACGAAGCGCAGATCCAGGCAGACGACAGTCAGGTGCAAATCTGGGTTGTACCGACCAATGAAGAAATTGTGGTCGGCAGACAAACAGTGGAAGTCATCGAAGGTCGTTCTTAACGCCGGAAGTGACGGTCATCCTTTTCAGGATTTTTGAGGAGTTGGTTCGATGTTTATAGGACGTATTACCGGTAGCATCGTTTCGTCACAGAAAGTCGAAGCGATGGTAGGCCAGACGCTGTTCATTGTCGAGCCGTTGCGCGTCAACGAAAAAGACCAGAGTGATCTGACTCCCACAGGACGATCTTTTGTCGTCGTTGATACCGTGGGAGCAGGGCAGGGTGAGGTCGTGCTGTGTGTGCAAGGGTCATCGGCCCGTTTCACAAAAGAGACCAAAACATTGCCCATCGACGCGGCCATCGTGGGCATCATCGATCAGGTTCACATTGGAACAAACGAAATTTTCAACTCAACGGAAAAATAATCGCTCTTAAGAATATGTATTCCATGTCCAGTCCATTACCACAGCCAACTCTGCAAGAACGACATCGCGTCATGATGATCATCTGGTTCGCCATGATTGTTGGTGTGGTTGTGTTTGGGGTTGTGGTCAGTATTCAAATCAATGGAATGAAACCGGATGCCGGTTTACCAGTCCTCACTTTTGCAGGCATGGGAATGGCGGCATTGATGTTGGTTCTGCGATTTATTATTCCAAATCTCATTGCCCGCACGCAGTTTGCACAAACCATGCAAACTGCAAAAACAGAAGCGAACAACGATGAAGAACAGATGCTGGGAAACTTCTATCAGGTTTTCATGGTTCGATTGATTATTGGAATGGCGTTACTGGAAGGTGCCGCCATGCTCAATCTCGTCGCCGTGATGGTGGAAAATCAAAGGCTGGCTTTTATCCCAGTTGCAATTTTACTTTTGGGAATGATCTTCTCGATACCAACGAAGACAAAACTGGACGGATGGATTCGCAACCAGATGGAAAACTATAACCTGGAAAACCAAAACTGATTTTGAAAGACTGAGACGGTGGCGTTGAGTGTTCAAGCTCAAAGTCAGACGACTCGGGGAGAAATAAATTATGCAGGCGACTGAAGAAGCCATTCGAAGTGTCGTACAGGAAGTTTTAGCACAACTGAAACAGCGTGGTGGTTACGGTTCCACTTCGCCCGCAGCGAACCAAGACGGGGACTGGGGTGTATTCAGTTGCGTCGATCAGGCAGTGGCTGCTGCGACCGAGGGACAAAACCAACTGTTGAATGCCTCTATGGAAGATCGAGCGAAGGCAGTTGAAATTGTACGACAGATTTGCGCTACACAGGCCGATGAACTGGGTCGCCTGGAACTGGAAGAGACCAATATTGGTCGCCTCGATCATAAAATTGAAAAACTGCATCTGATCAAAAACATACCCGGTATGGAATTTCTGAAGACCGAAGCAGTTTCTGGAGATTACGGGGTCAGTCTGACCGAATACGCTCCCTTCGGTGTCATCGGAGCGATCACTCCAGTGACTCACTCGCTTCCCACACTGGCCTGCAACTTTGTGAACATGGTTTCTTCCGGCAATACGCTGGTCGTCAACCCGCACCCTGGCGGCGCAAAAATTGCCTGCGAAGGGGTACGACGTTTCAACCAGGCCATCTATCAGGCAACTGGTTTACAGAACCTGGTAACCATTTTGGGAACTCCCACTCTGGAAACCGCCGATGAAATTTTCAATCATCGGGGAATTCCCCTCTTATGCGTGACCGGTGGTCCGGGAGTCGCCCGTGCTGCTCTGGCTGCCAAAAAGCGTGCGATTGTTGCTGGCCCCGGTAATCCACCAGTTGTGGTTGATGAAACGGCTGATATCGACAACGCTGCCAAATCGATCATCATTGGAGCTGCCTACGACAACAACCTATTGTGCATTGGCGAAAAAGAGGTCTTCGCTGTTGACAGTATCTTTGACGAACTCATGTCAGCAATGGGACGTCATGGTGGTTACCAGTTGAATGCTCAACAGACCGCTCAATTGACATCGCTGGCATTTTCGGCTCCTACAGAACCGGGTGGACACGCTGTTCTGAACCGTGATCTGATTGGAAAAGATGCAGACGTGCTGGCTGGTATGGTCGGAGTAAGTGTCCCACCTGGAACACAATTGCTCTACGGCGAAACCGACACGAACAACCCGTTCGTGCCTGAAGAACAGATGATGCCTTTTGTACCCTTTATTCGTTGCCGAAATGCAGATCATGGAATTGAGCTGGCCAAAGAATTCGAACACGGATTCCGCCACACCAGCATGATTCACTCACGAAATATTGAAGCGATCACAAAAATGGGTCGCATCATGGACACGACATTGTTTGTGCAGAATGGTCCCTGTGGAGCCGCTCTGGGCAACGGTGGCGAAGGTTATGCATCCTTCAGTATTGCGACTCCGACCGGTGAGGGAGTCACGAACCCACTGACATTCACTCGCTTCCGTCGTTCTACCACAGTAGGACACTTACGAGTGATTTAATTCAGAACATTGGCGGAAGTTTATCTGTCATTGAATAATAAATTATTGGGAACAACAAATTTTCTGCTCAGGAATGTAAATCAAATGTTGACAGGACGAGTCATAGGACGAGCAACGGCAACCGCCAAACATCCCAGTCTGGATGGCTGGCGATTATTGCTGGTTCAAACACTCGACATCAAAGGCAACGCTGAGGGATTTCCTGAGTTGGTCATCGATCAACTGGGGTGTGGCAAGGGTGATACTGTCCTGCTGACTTCAGACGGAGCAGCTGTGCGAGAAATGGTGGGTGTGAATAATACTCCCGTTCGCTGGGCCACTCTCGGTGTTATTGATCGTTAATTTTAGATACTAGAAAAGTCAATTATAACGTAATGCAGTTTTCTGAAGAGTTGGTCAATCAGGTAGTCGCCAATGTATTGTCGACCATTTCCCAAATGGGAAGTGGCAGGCAATCATCGGGAATCGCACCATCTGATTCCACGCCTGATTCTTCGGTTGTATTGTCAGACAAAGTCATTACTGCAGATTTACTGGCAGAAAAGATAAAAGGTCAATCAGTCGTCGGTATTGCTGCCGGATCGATCCTGACTCCATCTGCGAAAGATTATCTGCGTGAGTTTAATATCAGCATCCATCGTGCAGCTGCTGTTGCCTCTTCAAAAGAGCAGGGAACACCCTGGCGGGCAATTGTTTTATCAAACTCATCTACGGTTGAAAATGCACTGGAGACGATTGAGCAACAGACCAATACACGTTGGTCACAGGAATTGAGTGCTTCACTGGAAGAGTCAGTAAATGATGCGATCAGCAGTTTGTGTCGTGCGGATGCTACAGGAATTATTCTGTTTGCTGAAGCAGCAGAGAAGGCGGCCTGTCTGGCGAATCGTAATCAGAAAATTCGAGCTGCCTCGATTCAGGACATGAACCAGTTAAGAAACGTTCTTTCACAAATGAGCCCAAATCTGATTTGTGTTAACCCGTTACAGAAATCGTTTATCGAACTGAGAAATTTGATCAAAACATTTGTAAATGCAGGCGTGCCTGCAAATGGAAATGAATTATGAAAATCGCAGAAGTGATTGGAAAAGTAACGCTTTCACGCAAGCACCCCAGTCTGGATAGTGCCCGTTGGCTGGTTGCGATTCCTTTAAAGAGTAATGAACTGAACACGAACAAGAAAAAGACAACAGAACCATTTGTTATTTATGATGAGTTGGGTGCTTCGTCTGGCTGCCAGATTGCTGTCAGCGAAGGCGCAGAAGCATCCGCTCCCTTTCATCCTGATGCCAAACCGATCGACGCCTATGTATCGGCAATCCTGGATCAGGTTGAAGTTTACTAAGACTACATTTTACCAATTGAATCACAGTTACTGAAAACACAATTTTTTTATTAAATGTTTGGAGTAGAGACAATGTCAAATCAATGGAACAGTGGAATTCATGACCGAAGCCTGAAAGAAGAGATCTGCGAAATCGGACGTCGCGTATATAATAAAGGATTTGCTGCTGCCAATGATGGAAACATTTCAATTCGCGTCGGCGAAAATGAAGTTCTCTGCTCACCGACCATGATCTGCAAAGGATTCATGAAACCTGAAGACATTTGTGCCGTCGACCTGGATGGAAATCAAATCGCGGGTACTCGCAAACGAACCAGCGAAATCCTGTTGCATCTGGCGATCATGAAAGAACGTCCTGATGTTAAATCTGTAGTACATTGCCACCCCCCACACGCAACCGCGTTCGCAGTGGCCCGCGAGCCGATTCCACAATGTGTTCTGCCGGAAGTGGAAGTCTTCATGGGAGAAGTTCCGATGGCACCTTATGAAACACCTGGCGGACAGAAATTTGCCGACACGGTTGTGCCTTTCCTCAAAGGGGGCACCAACACGATCATTCTGACGGGACACGGAACCGTCACCTTTGGTAAGTCGTTGGAAGACGCTTACTGGAAAACGGAAATTCTGGATGCGTACTGCAAAATTCTGTTATTGTCCAAGCAAATGGGTCGTGTCAGTTACTTTACTGAAACGGAAACACGCGAATTGCTGGACTTGAAACAGCGACTCGGTTTCGATGATCCTCGTTTTCATGTCGAAGACTGTGACCTGTGTGGAAACAGCGCTTTCCGAGATGGATATAAAGAAGGGCTTCCTCAGCAGATCGCTTTTGAGCCTGCCCCCAGTTATCCGGGGTACCTGCAGAAACCATCCTCAGCAGAAACTCCCAGCAATAATGGCGGAAACTCTGATCAGTTGATTAAAGCGATCACCGATCAGGTCATGTCAGCGTTGGGTAAATAATCTGATTTCCCTGTTTTCAAAAAAGACACATTACATCGTCATATAGAAAAGAATAGATCATGAATGTAAGTATTATCGGTGGAGGTGGACTGGTTGGTTCTTGTGCCGCCTTTGCATTACAGGCCGGAGGCATAGTCCGGGAAATTGCGCTGGTCGATGTGAACCAGGATCTGGTCGAAGGCCAGGCTCTGGACTTGTTGCATGGCAGCTCGTTAACCGCAGACCAGAAAATTTACGCTGGTGGAACGGAGCTCGTCAAAGACAGCGACGTGATTGTGATCACCGCCGGTCTGCGTCGTAAACCAGAAGAAAGCCGTCTCGATTTAATTAACCGGAATGTGGAATTATTCAAAAACATTCTGGCTGACGTAAAGCGTGTGGGAACGAAACCGGATGCGATTGTATTTGTTGTTTCGAATCCGGTTGACGTGTTGACTTATCTGGCAATGAAAGAACTGGGACTACCACCGGAGCAGGTGATTGGTCTCGGCACTGTTCTGGATACCACGCGACTGCGCAGCATGCTGGCTGCCCGTCTGGATGTGCCGCCCTCTCAGGTTTCCACGTTGATTCTCGGAGAACATGGCGACAGTATGGTTCCGATCTGGTCGGCTGCTCAAGTGGGTGGATTGCCTCTGGATAAATTTCCCGGCAGTAGCCCCTCACTGATTGCTGAAGTAGAAAAGAAAACTCGCGGCAGTGGAGCTGAAGTCATCAAGAAAAAAGGGGGAGCCGGTTTTGCGGTCGGTGTCAGTATTGCTGATGTTGTACATTGCATTGCCCTGGATCAACAGCGAATTCTCCCTGTTTCTTCATTACAGAGCGGAGCCTTTGGTCTGCGAGATGTTTGTATCTCCGTACCCACAGTCATGGGTCGTTCCGGAGTAGTAAAACATATTGAGATCGATCTCTGGCCGAAAGAACAACTGGCGCTGACTCAGTCTGGAAAAGTGCTGGGGGAAACGCTGAGGAAGGTTCTTGGCTGATCAACGCGAAAGCGGTGTCCTAAAAATTACATTTGATTCTATTTTTGTTGCGTTTTAATTTGAAATGAATGTCTGATGGAAAAATCACTTGATAGAAAAATTCGATCGATTCACGCTGATCCCAGCGGTTCGAAAGAGTTTATCATTGCCGATGCCAAGGACGCTGATATGGCGTTTGGAATTGGTGCGCCTGGGTTATCTCCTGAACGGCATGATCAGGAACTCAAATATAAAACGCTGGCCGAATACCGGCAGCAGATTCGTGAAGTGATCCAGCAGGAAATCGTAGATATTGTTTTGATGTCAGCCAGCACGAGTGAAAAACTGACAATCGACGAACGCTTATTTGACAATTCGCCGATTACACCAGCGGCACGAGCCAATGATACGACCGACGTACATGTACCGCGTGGAGGCGTCGTTCATTTATCGCCGGCCAAGCCATTTCGCTCTGCGAGTCTGGATCACATCATGTGTGGGCATCTGGACTGTAAACCGGAAGAACGCGCTTATGGCGCTGATCTTGGTTTGTACTCAGTCACATTTAACAATAATCTTGAAGAAGATCTTGCAACGCTGGAACGCTATAAAGAGTTTCGGGAAGAGGCTGAACGCAAAAAGTTCCGCCACTTCCTGGAAATTTTTGACCCTAATATCAGCAATGCGGTCTCCGCGGATATGGCTCCCGGATTTATCAACGATTTGATTGCCCGTACTCTGGCAGGTGTCGCTTCAGCAGGGCGGCCTACATTTTTGAAGATGGTTTATCATGGACCACGGGCCATGCAAGAACTGGTTGCCTATGATCCGCATTTGATTGTCGGAATTCTGGGTGGCTCAGCGGGAACCACACTGGATGCGTTCCAATTAATCTATGATGCCCGTAAATATGGGGCACGCGTGGCATTGTTCGGACGAAAAATCAATCAAGCCGAGCACCAGTTGGCGTTCATTCAGTTTTTGCGGTTTCTGGTAGAAGACAAAATTCAGCCGATCGAAGCGGTAAAAGCCTATCATGGCGTACTGCAGGAACTGGACATTAAACCGACGCGCAGTTTAGACGTCGATCTCACCTATCAGACTGCAGTGATGAGTTATGGTGGTGAAGATGGCAAAACCTTCAGCTTTCCCACACAACAAAAAAATGGGAAACCCACACAGGAAAAATCAGCGAAAAACGTCACTGAGGCTCCTGATTTTGCTTCAATGAGTTCCGAAGAACGGTTGGCTTACCATCGGAATCGTCTGAATCGCACGTTTGGCGAGTAAGAACTCCTGTCTTGAGTGTTGAGACATTATCGTGGGCTGCCTAGAATAGAACCTTGCCAGTCAGACGCTATCCCTTTCGTCAACACAAGGTTCAGTTGCTTGAGTCATTCCCGGAAAAAGAAAACCAAACCGCCTCGACCGGAAGAAGCTGCTCCCCTCAGTGCATCTGTATTTACTGTCATCATTTTAGTGGCGTCAGTTGGATTGACGTGGATCTTCTGGAATGGTCTCTGGTCGGGCGGCGGTCTGATTGGAGGCGATCTTTATTCTTACTTTTTCCCACAAAAAACGTTCTTTGCCGAACGCTTGCAGGCGGGTGAATTTCCCCTCTGGAATTCCAATATCGGCCATGGTTTCCCCTTAGTTGCAGAGAGCCAGACCGGCGCTTTTTATCCATTCAATTATTTTGCTTACCGTTTTTTTCCAGTCAATACAGCTTACAACTTTGTTCAGATTCTGCATTACATTCTGGCGTTTGTGTTTACCGCGCTGTATGTGAGACGTCTGGGATATTCCCTGATCGCAGCTCTATTTGCAGGACTGGTTTACACATACGGCTGGTTCCCCTCACGTATCTGTCTGGAATGGGCCATCATCGGTGGTGCCTGGCTGCCTTTGGCACTGTGGTGCGTCGAATCGTTTTTTCAAACCCGTAATTGGCGCTACCCGATTCTCCTCTGTTTTGCCTTAGCCATGCAGATCTTGCCGGGGCATTTCAATCTGGCGTTTATTACACAGTTGATGTTACTCGTTTATATCCCCGCCCGAATCTGGCTGAGTCGCGATGAAACAACTGAGCAATTAAAACCCATTCGGCGTTTTACCGTCATTTTGTTGCTGTTGGCTTTTGTCTCCGCTTATGCTCTGTCGGCTGTGCAGCTGGGACCAACGTGGGAATTGAAGCAGTTAAGCCAGCGAGCGGAAGTCGGTGAGTCATCACATCAACCCGGTTACGGACATATTCCAGTCTGGTATCTATCCCAAGTTGTCGCCCCCTGGTCCTGGTATCCGTATGAAGTCAACCTCGACGCGGGTCTTGCACCGGGTGCAGACGCGACCAATCAGGTGGAAGCACACCTCTATTTCGGAATTGCTGCTGTATTGCTGCTGATTTTCGGCACTTGGCGCCGCGTTTGGACCGGAGATCGACGACTTGTTCTACTGGCGGTGATCGGACTGTTGGCATTACTTTATACGCCAGGTTGGTTCCTGCCTTTGACGAAACACCTACCCGGTTTTAGTTTCTTTACGGGACCGGGGCGTTATGGCATCGTGACGACATTCTCAGTTGCGGTAATTGCCGGCGTGAGTCTGGAACGCCTGATTGTGAACTGGAACAAACACATTCAACTTTTGATTGTGTCTCTCGTCTGTCTGTTTACAGTCACTGATTTCTGGGTTGTCAGTCGTTATGTGACTTATGCCACCATTATTCCGAATCCTCCCATCAAGCAGGCTCAAAAAAGTGCCCTCAGAAAAATCGTTCAAGAATTTGGAAAGCCAGTGCGACTGTTTGCCCCGGGAGCAAACTTGCCAACATTAATCGGCGTGTCTTCGACTCCCGTATATCTGGGTATAGGTCCGGAACAGTATTTTGATCCGAAGCTGGCGATGCCAGAGCCACTGCCTTTCAAGGAAGAAGACCAACCGACAGACGAACAAATTGAATGGTTACAGAAAGCAGGAGTGACTCATATCCTCAGTCAGCATCCATTGAAACTGGACCAATGGCCGGTCAAGCCAATCTGGAGTGACTATGATGCAGTACTCAATCCTGCCTGGGGACGCTTCGATGAACCACTTTATTTTTATGAGCTTCAAGGGAGCCGTGGTCGTCTCGCCTGGACACAACCGGAGGTAAATCAATCAGCGACGATCAAAGCGTACCGGGCGAATGAAGTGATTATTGAAGCAGAAACGCCAACGGAAGACACATTAATTCTGACGGACCTGTATTACCCTGGTTGGAAAGTTTATGTGGACGGAAAACCCGCTGAGGCAGAACTGATTGATGGCATATATCGTGGCGTCAAAATCCCTGTCGGCAAACACGAAGTAATCTGGGCGTATCAATCGGGATGGTTTTTGATTGGGGCGATCATCAGTTGCGTGACACTGTTGATTCTGTTGTTGATAGCGCACTTCCGATTTTGGCATCCGGTCTTATTTCAAATGAAAAACCGGGTTATCGAAGCGAAGCCAGATTGAACGGCTAAGAAGAAATAAATTCAACGTGCGAGCCAGAGCCTTCGAATCGGTGGCTGTCTGAATAATTTTCATCATCGTCATCTTCGTCTTCTTCAACACTTTCCAGATCATCAATGGGCAGCATCTCATTGATTTTAACACTTTGCCCGCTATCCGAGATCGCGATGGGAAATTGTTGTGAGATGTCGACGTCTTTGTTTGGCTTTTTAAAATGCTGCACCGAAGGAGCTTTCGTCGGAGAATCTTCTCCGCTGCTCGAGATTTCAGCGTCATCATTCTTTTTCTGGGATTCTGCACCAATATTTTCCAGATGATAAGCAACGTTTCCGATTTTCAACTCATCATTTAGTTTGAGCCACGCCTGCTTTTCAACCTTTTTCCCATTTACATAAACGCCGTTCATGCTTCCCAGATCGCGGATTATCGGTCGATCATTCACAATGGCCAGGCAGCAATGCTTCCGAGAAATTTTGGGACTGTCCGAAATGACAATATCGCAATCTGGATGACGTCCAACAAGAATGATCGCCTTATCAAGAACAATAGGGCGACCCTGATTCACCGGGACTAAGCAGACAGCCATAAACAACTCCAGTCAGTAGCGTTAACAAACATATTGAACTGCTATTATACGGATTGTTCTAAAGCAAGTAAAAGAAAAAAGGCAGAGGTCCGACAAGTCGAGAAGAATTCACTGCTTTCCCTCTCGGATTTTCATGAAAACTTCATACTCTTCGATATCTTTAAATATCGGCTATTTCAGGATATGCACACTATTCAGTCAGATGAGATCTTACAATTTTTAGTGAGAAAAAGAAAAAACTTAATTTTACCAACTTTCAAAAACGACGTGGACAGCACCACTTACAATCAATAATGCCCTTATAACCCGCACTACCGTACATGGTATAAATCTGGTGGAAGGACGACATTCAAGGCTTTTCGATGAAAGATGATCGCAGACAATTGAGTCGTCTCAAGGGAGTCTCAACGATTCCTCTAGAGCGGGTGGCAAGATTATATCCAATGTAGATCCCCTTAGCTGCTTTAACCCGTCACTACGATCTGTTAATGGCGCGGAAGAAATCCATCGTTGGCGGATCGGGAAAGCGTAGGTCCATCCTTTCATTGCAGAGCGTGGTACTCGTAGTCGAACCGACCACGCCTTAAATTTAAATTTGTCGTTCGGAATGAAACTGCTGATTACTTCGAGCTTTGCTTCAGGTGGCAGCTCCTGAGTCTCAGCGATTTTCTTAAACGCGGCGAATTCCTCAGCAGTGACGGAAACATCGTCTGGCTGGAGCCATCTGATGGCTGCAATGACTTCAGAAAGGGTCAATTCGGGTTGAGTGCGACCAATTTGATCTTTCGCTGAACGTGTATTAAAACGTTTTATGGCAGCAGCCAGTGAATTGGTATTTCGTGTAGTATCGGCTTGTTTTCCATACTTCAGATTTTGGACCTCTGCTTCGAGCAGCTTGACCCGTGTTCTCAATTCCTGAAGTTCGTCGTTTGCAATTGATGACTCTTCAGCAGAAACATGAACTACAAAGCAGGTGAAAATTAAAGTCATCAATGAAGTGATGAGAGGTTTCATATTAGGAATTCCTTTTTAAGAGTGAAGAATAGAGCGACCCGTTGATTGAGATCTGAATGAACCTTGAGC
Source organism: Planctomycetota bacterium (assembly GCA_022600195.1). Classification (GTDB taxonomy): domain Bacteria; phylum Planctomycetota; class Planctomycetia; order Planctomycetales; family Planctomycetaceae; genus Gimesia. The sequence goes on along the minus strand of JAHZKX010000021.1, from coordinate 41,281 downwards.
TGGCGCATGGATTGCCTCTGCTTACTTTATGGAAGAAGACGTTAGCAGAACCAGAGAAGTTCCCAGATTTCTAAATCTCGTTGAGGAAATTGAAATCAGCAAAGACTTATAGCAGTTGCCTTGCTTTAATCTCCAGGTAGCGACTGACAAGATTGACAGAGAGGTTTTCCGGGAGAGTATCGAGTACCAGGAGACCCGATTTTTGCAGGGCCGCTATTTGAGTCGTCTGCGTGGAAACGATATCGACGGCGGCAGAGATCTGGAATGCTTCGCGGTCGGTTTCCGGGATCGCATTCATACGATTCTGTAATGGGACATTTCTCAGGAACGCTGACAAAACCAGATGAGGCCAACGCATGCGCTGCAGGGCGTCGCCCAGGTGACTTAGATGTACTTCATCAAGTGCATGTGTCAGCACCACAACCAGCGAACGTTTACGATAACGCAGTTGGAGTTGTTCTGACATCATTTGATAATCGGAGGCTTCATAAATGGGCTCCAGGTCATAAACCTGTCTGATCAGTTTCTGAATCGAACCGGCGCCTCGGATGGGTGGTACCCAGCGTTCGACCTTGTTTGAACAAGCCATCAGCGAAATAGTGTCTCCCTGTCTAAGAGCCACATAGCTTAATAAAATCGCGGCGTTTAAGGCACGATCAAAGTGAGTCACTCCCCCCTCTTCGTTGCACATGGATCGCCCACAGTCGATCAGAAAAATGATGTTCTGATTCTTTTCGATGACATATTCTCGACTGATTAATTCCTGATGGCGCGAGGTCGCTTTCCAGTCAATACTGCGGAATTCATCACCCCGACGGTATTCTCGCAGGCGGTCGAACTCGGTGCCTCTGCCTCTTAGCCGGGAAAGTTTGATTCCTGTTTCCGCCAATCGATTTCTACGAGCCAACAGCTCAACACCACGCACCGCTTTGATATCCGGGTAGATGCGGACTTCCTGATGAATGTCTTTCTCATCATAAACCGTCCAGAGCTTAAGTTTGCTTTTCATCTGGAGAAAGACACGTCGAAACCGGTTTTTCCCACGATGATGTGGTTCTACATGATAAATGCAGTATTGATGCTTGTTCGGTACGAGTTGGATATCAAAGGGCAGATTAGAATAATGACAGGGTAGTGGTGGCTCATCATGTACATGAATCGATAACGGGACCGTACCACGATTGATAAACCAGAGTTTCACGCTGTTTGGTGTGCCCACACTGAGAACTTCATTGACATCTCTATGAACTTCCACAGCTAACAGGGAAGGTGTCACCGCCAGATCAACCAGGGATAACAGGAAGACTCCCAGACAGACTAAAACTCCCACTTGAGTCGCTTCCTGCCAGACAGTTCCCAAAGCAAAAGGAATCATGGCCATCGCGAACAAGAATATTAACGGCAGGCGAGGCATCATTGGCGAGGTGCCTCGACGCTTTCCAGGATTTCCCAAATGACATCATCGACATTCATACCTTCGATTTCCGCCTCGGGATGCAGTCGAATACGGTGGCGTAGAACTGGTAATGAGAGTTCTTTGACATCATCGGGTACGACGAAATCCCGTCCCTGGCAGGCAGCCATGACACGCGAACCGATCAGAAGATTCACACTGGCACGAGGACTTGCGCCGACTTCGATGGTGTGCCAACTGCGCGTACGAGAAACAATGGATGTGATGTACTGGATGATGGAAGGTTCAACAATAATTTCCGTCGCACGTTTCTGAATGGCAAGAACTGTTTCGGTATTGAGAATGGCCTCCATGCCAAAACTACTCAGATCACGGTTATCTTTACCAGCCGCGTACAAATTGAGAATCGCATTTTCCTGAATCTGTGTCGGATAGTCCACGATGAGTTTAAACATGAACCTGTCTAATTGTGCTTCCGGGAGCGGGTAGGTTCCTTCCTGCTCCAATGGATTCTGCGTGGCGATCGTCATGAAGGGACGATCCAGTGCATAGGTTTTGCCATCTACAGAAACCTGCCGTTCCTGCATCGCTTCCAGAAGCGCAGACTGAGTTTTGGCAGGAGCGCGGTTGACTTCATCAGCCAGCAACAGATTTGTAAACAATGGCCCTTGATTAAATGTGAACGATTTCTCGTGCATGTCATACACGGAGTGTCCTGTGATATCGGAAGGCATCAAATCGGGCGTGAACTGAATCCGTCGGAACTGACTCGACAACACATGGCTGAGTGCATTGACCAGGAGCGTCTTTCCCAGACCGGGCACACCCTCAATTAACACATTTCCTTCACAGAATAATGCAATCAAAACTCCTTCTACCAGATCTTCCTGACCCATGAGGACTTTCCCTACTTCGGTCAAGGAGCGTTGGTAGTAATCTTCGATTTGAGAAACATCCATGAATGAACCGTAACCCTGACTGTCTATCTGGAGTAAGTAAATCAAAAACGATTTGGAAGTCGTCTGTTCGGAACTGCTGCTCCCTGAATCGTTTATTCTAAATCCAACCCGGTTCCGATTTCGAGTATCTGAGTCAAGAACTGCAAGGTTTTTCCAAATTGAATGAATTTGGATTTGTCTGTGCCATAAAAAAAGGCCTCCATAAAACTGGAGGCCTTGTGCATTTGATACTAATGACTGTTTTTACGCAAATTCCGGGCGTCGTCGACCCAACTGTTCTTTGAGTCGGTTCACAATGCTGGAATGCATCTGGCTGACCCGAGATTCTGACAAGCCTAAAGTGCTTCCGATCTCCTTCATTGTCAGTTCTTCATAATAATAAAGAATGATAATCAAACGCTCATTGCGGTTGAGACCTTTGGTAACCAGACGCATCAGATCCCGTTTCTGGATGCTTTTAGTGGGATCTTCCCCTTTCGCATCTTCGAGAATATCGACTTCGCGGACATCTTTATAGCTGTCGGTTTCATACCATTTCTTATTTAAGCTTACCAGCCCGACGGCGTTGGCTTCATTTTTGAGTTTATCAAACTCTTTGCGCGACAATTGCATTTTACGTGCAATTTCTTCGTCGGCAGGGGGGCGACCGAATTCTGCTTCGGCGGATTTCCTGGCTGCTTCCAACTTACTGGCTTTACTGCGAACCAGGCGAGGCACCCAGTCCATTGTACGCAGTTCGTCCAGCATTGCACCACGAATACGCGGAACACAATAAGTTTCGAACTTGACTCCACGTTCCAGATCAAATGCGTTGATGGCATCCATTAATCCAAACACGCCAGCCGAAATCAAATCATTTAAATCCACACCTTCAGGTAATTTGGCCCATACTCTTTCAGCATTATATCGAACCAGGGGAACATACTGTTCGATTAATCTGTTGCGCAATGCCTGATTAGATTGGTCCTGTTTGAAAACCTTCCAGACTTCTGCGATTTCTTCACTGGCTTTGATGGCCATTTATTCCTCCGTGATCAATATACGAGCATTTCAACCGGCTAAAATTGAAACGACTGAAGCTAAACTATTTATTTTAGTCGAGATTATTTTTCCATTTTTCAAATATCGCCCGTTCTGATTCTTCAACCAGACGAGTCGCTATTTCTCCTAATACAAGGCCGAGACCAAAAAATATGACCGCAGCAAAAAGTGCAGATTGAGTCGCGCCGATGAAATCAGAATGAGAGAGAATGCCTCTGACTGATTCAGTCGCAAAAGCGATTAGCGATAAACGAAATGCATAATGCAGGGCCACAGAATATTCCCGGATCGAGATTGAAAAACTTTCAAAATGAAATCAACTTCAGTTTGAAGAGACCTTCGCGTCTCTATCTGTTTATATCGGCGTCCTGCTTCAGAATATTTAACCTTTCTCCTACAATTTAATTAACCGTTAAAATCTAACATTTTAAAATTTCCTGTTTGCGTAAGGCGAACCTGATGGAAAAGCCTTAAGTACAGCATTTCCAATGGTCAAATTACGTCACGACAGACCAGTGTCTGCGTGCCAGTTTAAAATTAATTGTTAAGGGATGATAAAGTGACGTGATTCAGGCGTGGGAAAGAACAGAAAACGAGAGAGAGATGAGAGAGAGTTTTCTGTGATTTCCAACCTTATTTTCTATTTTACGCGGCTTCGCTAAGCAATCGCTTCCAAAGCCGCGGAAAGTAAGACTCTTGTTTGTTTTTCAGTTCTTTTGATTTTTTTAAATTCATCAGATGTTGGGCCAACTCCAAGATAGCTTCTGCTGCAGGTGATCCCGGATGACTCAAAATAACGGGGTCCCGATCATAAATGGATTGCACAACATTGATATCATGAGGAATCTGCCCGGCTTGAATTAAACCGGTATGTAAAAATAATTCTGTTGTTTTCTTAAGTTGTTGAAATACATTTTCACCCTGCGCGGTAGAGGTACATTGATTGACCAGAGTCTGTATTTCCAGTGATTGAATCGTCGACAGTGATTTGATCGTGGCATATGCGTCTGCAATTGCCGTTGGTTCAGGTGTGGTGACAATCAGCACTTCGTCTGCCGATGTCACAAACTGTCTGATACTTCGATGAATGCCAGTTCCGTTATCGAGAATCAGAAAATCGTGAGTTGCCTCAAGTTCCTGCATTTGTCCGAGAACGTCTTTTCGAACGGCTTCCGAACAGTCTGCCAGATCTGTTAAGCCACTGGCGCCCGTTACGACATTGATTCCCAATGGACCTTGGAGTTGAATTTCTTTCAGAGAGCGGGCACCACTAACGACGTGAGAGAGATTCCAGTAACCATTTAGACGGCACAACAGGTCAATGTTTCCCAGAGCGAGATTCACATCCATCAGACAAACGGATGCTCCCGATTGTGCTAAAGCTAATGCCAGATTCAATGAAATGACCGATTTCCCGACTCCCCCTTTTCCGCTGCAAAATGCAATGGTACGACAGCGAGTTGTTTTGTCTTTCTGGCTGCCTTCTGGATCGAAGATCCCCGGCTGACGTTTTTCCATCATGCCACGTAGAACCTTCGCCTGATCACTCCGCGATGGGAGAGCAACCGACGGATTCTCAGTCAATCTGGCTGTGGATTCCGCTTCCGCCTGTTTTAGTAAATTTTCGTTGACAGCTGGAGCCATCTGGCTAACCTTCTCTCTGATATTTATGTCGATATATTTTTGATTCACTTATAGTCATCTTTTTTAAGAGACATCGTCTCTACACACGCACGATCACAGCAACCGATCTTCTCCCAGAATGAGACGTGACATACGGGCCGCATTTGCCGGTTCGATATCATCGGGTACATCCTGACCTGTCGTCAGGTAACGAACGGGAAGTTTTACATTCTGGCTTAATGCCAGCAGACTCCCCATCACGGGTGCTTCATCCAGTTTGGTCAGAATCATTGATGTTGGTTTGGCAACCTGAAATCGCCTGGCAATTGCTTCAAGGCTCTTTGCGCTGGAGGTCATACTCATAACCAGTGAAACTTCATCGATGGGCACTTCGCGGAACAAGCTTTCGAGTTCCTTAATTTTGAGATCATCGCTGGGGCTTCTACCGGCGGTGTCTACCAGCACCAGATCCAGCCCTACCAGTTCATCCAGAGCCTGTTGCATCTCTTTGGGATTACTGACGACTTTCATAGGCAGGTCAATGATTTCCGCGTAGGTGCGTAACTGTTCGACGGCGGCAATCCGATACGTGTCTACAGTGACCAGTCCCATTTTAATATTGTCGCGTAAGCGAAAATTTGCTGCGAGTTTTGCAATGGTTGTCGTTTTACCGACGCCCGTTGGTCCAACCAGCGCCACTATTTTTCGTTGACCGGGAACAGGACTAATCGGGGGGGCACATTGTAATTGCGATTCAATTAACGCTGCCAGGAGCGCCTTACTGGCTGTTGTATCTTTTAATTGTTCGGGTGTGGAATTTGCTTTGAGTTTCGTGATCAACTGATGGGCAACACTTTCATCGACTTCCGCATCAATCAAATCGGTATAGATGTGGAACAACTCTGAAGGAACATCTGTAGATCTTTGTGATCGAGTACGGCGTTCCAGCGATTCCAACATCTCTTGAATGGCGTTGAGTTTTTCCGCGAACTCTTCCGTGGGATCATAGGCTTTCTGTTCCGGTCTTTTCTGTTCCGGACTGATTTGTCGTGGAACGGTTTCCAAATCTCTTTGATCAAATCGACGTTGTACTGGCCGCTGATCAGCCGGAGTAGGCTGCCTGGGCTGAAATCGAGGTCCTGTCTTCTGTCGAACCGGGGTGGTAGTCCGAGTGAATGTATCGGGTGGGGAGGTCGATTCTGCAAGACTCTTTGCTGGTTGTAAATTTGAGGCCCGGTGTCGAATTCCGGCTGAGTGTGGTTTTTTATTGATCGCTTCTGGAGTTCGTACATTGATGCCAAGCCCGGCAGTAATTTCGAATTCTTCCTTCGACTTTGACCAGGGCAGCAGGCTTTTACGACCAGGAATCTGTTTGGTCTGGAGGATAACGGCATCGCTACCCATCTCCTCTCGAACGAGAGTCAGTGCTTCCTGCATGGATGTGGCTTTAAAAGTGCGAACATCTTCCATGGTTTACGTTTCCTCTAATTAACTATTTCGTTTGGCTCGTATAATTTTTATAGCAGAAGTTTTTTCTGTTCCGGTATCACTCAGGCTGCTCCCACAACATTTCCTGCTTGTGTATGATTGACTGAGATTTGTCCTACCGCTTCTACATCTGTGTCTCGAGTAATTTCATTCAAACTTAAAACCACCAGACGCGGCAACAAGGGAGAGGTAATTTGTTTCAAGCCCGCTCTGACTTGCGGATTGCATAAGACAATCGGATGTCCGCCTGATGCAACCAGTGGTTCAATCTGATCAGCAATAGCCTGTGTAATCATTTCTCCGGTCTGAGGAGCCAGTTTGATCACGAGACCATTTTCGTTGTAATCAATGCCCGACATGAGCACATCTTCGAGTTCTGGATCCAAGGTAACGACTCTCAACAGCCGTTTATTGTCACGGTACTGCTGGCAAATCGAACGGGCCAGACCATTGCGGACATACTCGGTCAAGATCATGGGCTCTTTGGTTCGATCCGCATAATCACCGAGAGACTGCAAAATCGTTTCCAGATCACGAATGGGTACACGTTCTCGTAACAGATTGGAAAGGACATGCTGCACTTGTGAAATTTTTAAGACATCGGGGATCAGCTCTTCGACCACCTTGGGGGATGTTTCCTTAAGATTTTCAACCAGTGCATGTACCTGCTCTCTGGTTAACAGTTCGCTGCTGTGTTCTCGGACGACTTCGGTCAGATGAGTGATCACAACCGCCGATGGTTCAACAACATTGAAGCCCATCAGTTCAGCGCGTTCTTTTTGTCCCAGTTCAATCCATTTTGCGGGTCGACCAAAAGCTGGCTCAACAGTATCGACGCCCGGAATATCTCCATTTGTGGCACCGGTATCAATGGCCAGCAACCCATCGGGATAAATTGACCCCCAGGCTACCGAAACATCACGAATTTTAATCTGGTAATCGCGTTGTCCCAGTCGAATGTTATCTCGAATTCGCACCTTCGGAAGAATAATTCCGAGTTCCTGCGCTATTTTATGTCTGATGCGGGTCACGCGATCCAATAAATCGCCGCCGGTTGCCGGATCGGCCATCCGCAATAAACCAACACCCAATTCTAATTCCAGAGGATCAACAAACAGATGATCTTCGGGCTTGGGTTCGGGTTGGGTTGGAGTCTGTTGTTGTGTTTCTTCTTTTTGTTTTTTCACTGCGGCGACCTGTTGTCCCTTTTTCCGAAGTGTTCCCGTGATGGCACAGCCGACGGCTAAGGCCAGCATCGGACCCGCTGGCAGTCCGGTAAACGCCAGGGCAAACAGAAAAGTCGACGCCAGAAACAAGGCTTCGGGATGACCTGAAAACTGTTTAACAACATCACGGGGCAGATTACTTTCAACGGAAGTACGCGTCACAATCAAACCGGCTGCCAGTGAGATCAAGAATCCAGGAACCTGGGTGACGAGACCATCGCCAATTGTCAGAGTGGTAAATACGGTAGCCGCTTTGGAAAGTTCCATTCCATGATCGACCATACCCACATAGAGACCACCAACTACGTTAATCAGTGTGATAATAATACTGGCGATCGAGTCGCCACGGACGAACTTACTGGCACCATCCATTGACCCATAGAAATCAGCCTGTTCGGTGACTTCATTACGGCGAGATTTTGCTTCATCGGAACTGATCAGCCCCGCATTCAAATCAGCGTCAATCGCCATTTGTTTACCGGGCATACTGTCCAATGCAAATCGCGCTGCCACTTCACTGATACGGGTGGCACCTTTGGTGATGACCATGAATTGAATTGTGACCAGAATCACAAAGATAATCAGTCCCACAACCAACTGACCGCCGGCAACGAACTGACCAAAGGCCTCAATCACGCCTCCGGCAGCAGCCGTCCCATCGGTGGCACCACGTGTTAAAATCAAACGTGTACTGGCAACGTTGAGCACCAGTCGTGCCAATGTCGTACCCAGCAGAATGGCAGGAAATACACTAAATTCCAACGGGCGTTTGACGTAAATAGTGGTGAGCAAAATGACCACGGAAACCGTAATATTACATGACAGAAGGAAGTCCATCACGAACGGAGGCAACGGCGCAATGATTACCAGAACTGAACCCATAATGACGAGTGGGAAAATCAGTCCGGTATGGCGCATAATAGATCCGGATAGACCGGTGTTGGACTCCGGTGGCATCCATGCCTCCGTGACATACGGTTAAGGAAATGGGTAGGTTTGACAGAAAAGTAAAGAAGTGAGTGACTTAGATTTGAGATTTGAGATTTGGAGATGTGAGAGAGAGGGGAGTGATAATGAAATCTTCAAATTCTGTCCAGAGGATTTCTGAATAATTCGCTCAAGTTTTTACCAGTTGAAGCCGACGTCTCGCTTTCAGGCCAGCATTTTCGAGACGAGGTGTGCTTCTTCCACGCCTGTTAAGCGGAAATCGAGCCCCTGGTAAAAATAGGAAAGTTCGCGGTGATCGATTCCTAAAAGGTGGAGTACCGTCGCATGAAAATCACGGACATGGATTGTATCTTCCACTGTGTAATATCCTAACTCATCAGTTTCTCCTATTGTGACACCCGGTTTTGAGCCACCGCCGGCGACCCACATTGAGAAAGCATCGATGTGATGATCGCGACCAATCAGATCTCGTGGTTCTCCCTGAGGTGTGCGTCCAAATTCACCTCCCCAGATTACCAGCGTATCATCCAGAAGGCCGCGCTGTTTCAAATCTTTGACGAGCGCTGCACAAGCCTGATCTGTTTCCAGGCAGCGCGCATCCAGTGCGTCAGCCAAATCGGTTCCTTTATTACCATGATGGTCCCAATCAGTATGGTACAATTGAACGAAGCGTGAACCTTTTTCAATTAACCGACGTGCCAGCAGGCAGTTACGGCCAAATGAGGGCTTCGCTGGATCAACGCCATAGAGATCAAGGGTCTGTTTGGTTTCTCCCGAAAGATCCATCAGTTCCGGCGCGCTGGACTGCATGCGGTATGCCATTTCATAAGCGGAGATCCTCGTTGAGATTTCAGGATCTCTCGTTTTTTCAAGCCGAAGACCATTCAGTTGGTTGACCGTATTAATAAAATCTGACTGTCTTTTCGAGTCAATACCTTTGGGGTTCGATAAATTCAAGATCGGATCAGCGCCATTCAGAAAAGGGACTCCCTGATAGGTGGTTGGTAAAAACCCACTGCCCCACAAAGGTGCGCCGCCGCGAGGTCCACGGGGTCCTGACTGCAGAACCACAAAGCCAGGCAAATTTTGCGATTCGCTGCCGATACCATAAGTAATCCAGGAACCCATACTGGGACGCCCAAACTGCTGCGTGCCTGTATTCATAAACAGCTTGGCTGGTCCATGATTGAATACATCCGTTTTCATACTCTTTAAAATGGTAATGTCATCCACGACGGTTGCCAGATGCGGTAAGGCATCCGAAATTTGTATGCCCGATTTCCCGTACTTTTTGAATTTCCGACGTGTCCCCAGCAATTTGGCATCTTTTTTCAGAAACGCAAACTGCTTGCCTTTTACATAGGACTCTGGGATGACGTTGCCTTCCAGTTCCTGCAGTTTTGGTTTGAAGTCAAACATCTCGAGTTGACTTGGTCCTCCGGCCATGAAGAGATAGATGACGTTTTTTGCTTTGGGAGGATGGTGCGTTTTGCCCAGTGTAGAAGGACTTGCTTGCGCCTGTTTTTCAGACTGCATCAAAGTCGCAAGTCCAATCGCACCTGCGCCGATGCCACAAGTTTCAAAAAAGTGGCGTCGTGTCTGATCCCGTAGCATTAAGTCGTCGAAACTCATCCGATTCTCCCTGGGTGATCAATCGATTATCACCCACATTGAGGAATTTGTTATTCGCGTGTGATAAATTCATCCAGGTTCATTAGAACGCGTGCCACTGCCGTCCAACTGGCGGCTTCGGTAGCTGTGACTTTTTCCGGTAACTGTTGAGAAGCAAACTGTTCTGCTTCCTTTGGTGATTTTTTAAAATGTGCTCTTTGTTCTGCCAGATGACTCGTTAAGACACCCAGTTCATGATCAGTGGGGGTTCTGGACAAACAGATTTGAAAGGCATGTCTCAAGCGACCTTCGTCATAATCGGGTCCTTCCTGCAGAATACGTACTGCGAGTCCCTGAATCAATTCAAATAAGGATTGATCATTGGCCAGCGTCAGAGCCTGCAAAGGAGTATTTGAGCGGACGCGACGGGTGCAGGTGGTATTGCTGTTGGGCGCATCGAATGTTGGTAACATCGGATAAGGTCTTGAGCGCCAGAAGTAAGTATACATGCCTCGACGGAAACGATTTTCGCCTTGCTCTTCAGGCCAGCTCTTTTTGTTCTGAGTTAAGACATAGATGCCTTCCGGCTGCGGTGGATAGACACTGGGGCCTCCAATTTTCCGCGTTAACAAACCACTACTGGCAAGAAACAGATCTCGAATCGATTCGGCTTCGATCCGATAGCGGTTCTGTCTGGAAAGGAGCAGGTTGCGAGGATCCTGTTCCTGATAAGTCGGGTTGAAGTCAGATGACTGACGATAAGCGGCTGATGTCACAATCAGTCGGTGCAGTTTTTTTACGTCCCAGTTCAGATTCATAAATTCCGCAGCCAACCAGTCCAGGAGTTCCGGATTAGAAGGTGCAGTTCCCTGCGTTCCAAAATCATTTTCGGTTTCTACAATGCCTTTGCCGAAGAAGCGTTGCCAATATCGATTTACGGTGACTCGCGCCGTCAATGGCTGCTGCTTACTGGTAAGCCAGTTTGCAAAGTCCAGGCGTGTGGGTGATTTCACAGTGGAAGGCATCGGTGGTAATACATCGGGAACACCGGGGCTCACTCGTGCGCCGGGTGCCAGAAAATTGCCGCGAAGCAGAATAAAAGTTTCGCGTGGCTTGGGAAGCTCCTTCATGACCATGGTTGTCACGATCTTCTTATTCAATTTGTTGAGTTCTGCGTTATGCTTTGTCAATTGCTGATTTTGATCTGACCATTGCACGTCTGATTTATGAAACGCCAGTTCTACCGTCGTTTTTTGTTTTGCATCCCATTTCTCTTCGGGCTGTTTCAAAATGGCATAAATTGCAGGATCTACATTTAACACACTGGGGTTTACAGTGGTTGCTGACAGGCGAAAACGTCCTACATTGTATTTTGAATCGCGTGTCTGCTTGAGGGTAACCCGTAATTTCAGAGGTGAGTCAGACTTCAATGGCGTTTTTAATTTGATGATGGCACGACGATTGACATTCATTTCCCCTGTCTTCACGTTAATCGCCCAACCGGTTTTGAGATCACCGTCAACAAGATTACTGGCCGGAAATTTCTGCTGCGAATGGTCGGCAGTGGCTTCCGCCAGATTTACTGGTTTGAACTTCGACCAATCCGCTTTTGCCTGCTCTGCCACTTCGACGGTCACTTCATCCAGTACAAAATTCCCATTGCCGGCCCAACCTGGGCCCATTTTGGGAAGACTTGCATGGGTGAGCACTTCCAGACGCAGTCCCGTCGTTCCTGAAGGGATGTTCGCGGTTTCGACGATGTAGGTATCGTTATTGGGAATCTTGCCTCCCACTAAGAGAGAATGATCTTTCTGAATTGTAATCGTCGCTCCATTGACCGATTTTGCCTGTTGCGTCTGTAGTATCGACCACTGTTTCTCCGATTTTTTCAACCTTTTCTGAATAGTCTCTTTCCACGCTTTGAATTGAGGTTCCAACATTTTTTGGCGTTCTGCCAGTTGTTTCTTCAATTCTGTGAGCTCTTTCTTGAAACCTGTGAGTTTCGTTTCCTGTGCGGCGGTTGGCAGTGATAATGTGGGTGGCGCGCTATTGATATCAGCAGTACTATTGAAGATCGCATAGAGTTGATAGAAGTCCCGTTGCGTCAGGGGATCGTATTTATGTTTATGACACTGCGCACACCCAACAGTCAGACCAAGGAATGCAGCACCGGTCGTATTGACCCGATCCACGACTGCTTCCACACGGAACTGTTCCGGATTGGTTCCCCCTTCCTGATTGATGAGGGTATTCCGATGAAAGCCTGTTGCAATTAACTGGTCTGTTGTCGGTTTCGGCAGCAAGTCTCCCGCCAACTGTTCTTTTACAAATTGATCAAAGGGCATGTTCTGATTGATGGCCTGAATCACCCAGTCACGATATTTCCAGATTGAACGTGGACCATCAATGGTAAAGCCATTCGAGTCAGCATACCGGGCGACATCCAGCCAATGTCGCGCCCAGCGTTCTCCATAATGAGGCGAGGCCATGAGTCGATCAACCAACTGCTCATAGGCGTCCGGTCGTTTGTCGGTGAGAAATTTTTGAACTTCATCGACAGAGGGAGGCAGCCCCGTCAAGTCCAGGCTCAGGCGACGAATCAGAGTGTTGCGATCCGCTTCTGCTGATGGTTTTAATTGATTCTGTTCCAGATGATTTAAGATAAAGACATCGACAGGATTTCTGATCCATTTTTGCTGTTTTACTTTTGGAAGTTCAGGCTGCCGAATCGGTAGAAAAGCCCAGTGGTCTGAAGTTTTCTGAACCACTTTCAATGTTTTTTCTGCTTCCGGGATCTTGGCTCCCTGATCGATCCACTGCTGAATGATTGAAATTTCTGCCTTCTTCAAGGGAGACAGATCATGGGGCATGCGGGGAATTTTGCCTTGTCCCGACAGACTCAGAAAGAGAAGACTTTCCGCACTCTTACCGGGAATCACTGCCGGTCCCCGGTCTCCCCCTTTGAGAATATTGGCTCCATGATCCAGGCGCAATCCTGATTCTTCCTCATCCTGAGAGTGACAGTCATAACAGTGCTGTTTTAATAAAGGACGAATCTGTTTTTCAAAATCGATGACTGATTTCTTCTCGGCTGCAATCCCAGACTGCACCATCATCAGCATGGTAATGGCGAAGGTTGTCACTCGTTTAAACAAATTCCGCATGGTAAACCTGAATCAAAAGTGAACCGAATTAATGAGATCGTCAATCAGCATCGTCTCTCCCTGGATTCGATACTTGCTTAATACGATACTTCAAATCGCAATTGCTGGAGAAGCGTGGAAGGCTCTATTTTTAAGGTATATTAATTATATTATCAGGTTACCAGCGTGAGAAGCAGATTGCAAGTTTTTGTTGCGCGTACCGCGTTAAAAGCCTGTGATAACAATCTGTAACGAATTCCGCAGGACTTTTACTCGCCTTCAATGCGTAAGGCAGAAATCTGGACCTGGTCTTTCGTGGTCAGAAAGCTCAAGAAACATTCTCGCCCCGACTGCAGCGCAGGCTGAGTGCATGTCAGAACGCGACGTCCGCCGACACTGATGACAAATCGGTTTCCCGTTCCTACAAATCGAATGCTGACCGACGATGCATCGGTTGTGCTCAGATCCAGTTTGACCTGTTTCAGCGTTTTGCTCACCCCCTGCTTTACCGCGAAGACGCTGAGCGTATCGTTCTGAAAAACGATCGCGCTGGCGATGAGCACTTTTTCGGGATTCGCCGGATCTCTGGTAAGTAAATGTAATTCGAACGAAGGGAAGTTCTCTTTCACATCGACGCGAAAACTAACACTGATTTTTTTATATGGTCTTACAAAAGTCGCCGTTGAAATATGTCCGGCTGTCGAAACCATTCCTGCTTCTGTGAACTGCCAACCTTTGCTTTTCCAGAACAGGTTGTAAAACGGGTTTTGCCAACTGGTCGAATTGAGTTCGCCTTCTTCGACTGTTTTCACATCTGGCAACAATGGCTGTCGATTAGTCGTTAGCGTGAGAACAAGATCCGGCTCTGGTGTGACAGGATCTAATACTGGAGTCGGCTTCTCTTCGAACCAACCTGTTTCGTCTCGATGCGTTTTTGTATTTTCTGGCGACAGGGCTGACGTGGATTTCCTCTGTGCTGTCTGTCGGGACGACGATTCGGTGTATGGACGATCTGACTCCATGCTTTGAATTTTATAAATTAATAGAGCAGAGACGATCACCACAATCACAGTCAAGAGGATACCGGGTCTGATGCGTTTGGCTCTTCGAAGACTCTGTTCGGGTTCCTCTGGCATCATTTAATCTGTCCCCTCTTTTCTTGCCAGCCTGCATAGTTCCTGAAAATGTTTTCCTAAAGCGCGTTCCAGATAAAACGACTGAATTCCAAACTGATTTTTCAACGACTCATATTGCAGCAGTGTAATTTGTAATTCTTCCGGATTCCATTCCGATGGTCGTTTGACCGCTTTGATCAATAGATTTTTGGGAGTATGTTCTGTATCGATGAATTCTACAACCTGAGTGCGATATCCGCAAATTTCCAGAACTTGTGCCCGCAATGCATCTGTGACCAGCGCGGCTGTTTTTTCTTTTAGAATGCCATGTTGCATTAATCCAGTCAGAGTTTCGCTGGAGATTTGCTGAAAGATTTCATGCTGGCAGCAAGGGACCGCCATGATGACGGAAGCGTCAGCCTGTATCGCTGAGGCAATGGCGGCATCGGTGGCTGTGTCGCAGGCATGCAGCGAGATGGACAGATCACATTTGCGGGAACCGGAATTGAACTGGGAAATATCTCCTGTTTTAAAGGATAGTCCTTTGCACTGCAGCCGATCTGCGATGCTTTGACAATCTGCAACAACAGATTCCTTCAGATCAAGTCCGGTGATACTTACGTCGCGATTCAATATTTCGGTAAATAAATAATGAGTCGCAAATGTGAGATAACTTTTTCCGCAACCAAAGTCGAGAATTCTGAGTTCCCCACTCTCTGGCAAGCCGGGTACGATATCGTTGATGAATTCCAGATAACGATTAATTTGCCGAAACTTGCGGTATTGAGCTGCTTTCACTTTACCAGCTGGTGTCATCACTCCAATGGCTTCCAGAAAAGCACAGGGGGATGCTTCTGGAATAAGATACTGTTTGACCCTGTCATGCGATTCAACCAGCGGGGAATTTGATTTTGTTGGCGGTTGTTTTTTCAGACGCACCGTTCCCTGTTTTGTCTTTTGAAAATGATGATCCGCTTGCTGCGTATAGAGATAGCCTTCCCGAAAATGATCGGCCCAGAGTTTTGTTATTCGTTCAATCGTTTCGGAGCAAGTAAGATTTTCATGAACTTCCTGCTGTCCCCGAGTGAGCGCCAGCTGATAATGTGGCTTGCCCTTGATAGTCACGGGCCGCAACGTGACCTTTTGCCCGACCGACGATTTTTTATCGACCGGTTTGCTTAGCACCAACTGAATACAGGCCCCTGCATTGAGTGCCTGCACGACTTCGGCCGGTAATGTGAACTCAAGATGTGATTGTTGATGTTTCGTCAAAGGGAATTTGATCCTGTGTGTTACGTTGAATATTTCTGTTACCAACAATGTAATGCGCTACGCCCACCAGCAGGGGAATGGCAATAATCTGCCCTCCTGTCAGCATGAGATACGAAGGGTATCCGAAGTCATCCGGTAGAATCGTCAGATATTTTCCCAGTAACATCTGTAATGCTAAAACGGCAGCAATAAAAGCGGAGGCAGGAAGTGGCAGACTTTCTGAATTTCTTTTCCTAACGAGAATCACACAACAAGCCAGACAGAGTGCAGCAAGAAAACAGACACTGATGACCTGCTGCCAACCCAGATAGAGGCCGATCAATATTAACAGAGAAGTAGTCCCCGGCTGAATCAATGTGCCTGGTTTTTGTGTTTGAAACAGAACAGGCCAACTAAACAGAATTCCCGCAACGGCTCCATAAAAAAGCCCCCAGCCCACTGTGATCAAAGTTTGTACTTCAAACCCCAAATGCAGTGTACCATGGTCGCGATTTTCACTTAATATGTTGTCGCCAGACAGGACTGTAGAGGAAACAGCGTCAACCGGAATCAACGCTGGTACAGGATGTAATTCTGGAAGGAAAACACCAGCGATGATGCCTGCCAGAAAACACCAGATCAGCAGACGGCGCGGGATGATCTGACGATCAAACTGAATATAAGCAGCAGCTAAAACAACAATAAATAAATAACTGTAATAGAGATCCAGGGCGATCAGATCCCAAGTCCGCCCTTCCATAATTTGATACACGCCCGAAAACCTGTTGGGATTGCGATAGGGCAAAAACTGACCACCGGAATGTACCAGCGCCAGATACAACATTAGAAAAAAAATGCCGACGATGGCTTCTACTATCGGATAGCGCATGGAAATGGAAGACTGACAGTACCGGCATTTTCCCCTCAATAAAATCCAGGCAAAAATTGGAAGATTATCGCGGGTCCGAATGGGGGTTTCACATACGGGACAACGGGACTTGGGTTTGGAGATATTCAACCCTAAAGGCATGCGGTAAATGACGACGTTCAAAAAACTGCCAATCACTGATCCCATCACGAAGCACCAGGCTGCAGTGAACACCTCCAAAACCCACAAGTTAATACTTGTAGAATGAACTAACATCAGTTGCATGGCTTCTGGTCTATCTATTACTTCAACCGTAACTCAATGGGGATCACTTGTTTCCAGGACGAACCGACTATTGATTACAGATCAGAAAATCACAATCTGATCTCAGCTTATTTCAATTTCGTAGAACTAACTTTACCAAAAAACAAAGAAATTTGGAATTTTTCAGCATTCCTCTCTTCCTGTAGACAGAATCAAGTCAAAGCAGAAAAACTCAAATTTTCATTGAATACATCATAAGAATAGTTCAATGAGAAATATATGCACCATTTTACATAACTGGTACTTACTTTTTCCAAAAGTTGGCCAAGATGCTACTTTCTCCCAAACCCCAGTCAACAGAACTAATTACTTCTACCGATAAATTATTCATCCCAGTAACTTAATCTCAGACTACCTCAAACTCCTTCGAATACGAATCAAGTCTCTCAATTTTCATTGTCTCGCATTCGAAAGTGTTTAAAAGAAGTGATTTCCAAGGCTTTGAAGAGTCTCAAAACCAAGCCCTTCTGGCGAAGATTTTGTCTTCATATTAAGTTGGAACGCTTTTTACTCCCGACGAAATCAATAACACCATCCAGAATGATGCAGGCAATTTAGCGGCTCTTAAATATTTTCTGCAAAACTCAGTACACAATATGTAGACTTGGAAAGAATCCGGAATGAATTCAAGGATGACTGCCCACCTTTGGATTAAATGCTCAACATTAATCGTTTTTTCAACTGTGATCCAAGTTGCCTGTGATGCACAGGGAGATCCAGGTCCCAAACTGCTAGTACCGGCATTAGACGGTCAACCTGTCAAAATAAAACAGGTAAAAACCTCATCAGAGGAATTGCCTCTGGTTGCTCGCAAGCCAGATTTGAGTATCGTAGCACGCAAACCAAATCTGGTAGCGGAAGAGGCCACAGATAATAATAAGAATAAAAAGTCCATGCCCGAGCCAAGACCATTTCGGGGCATTGCTAAAAAAACGACACCCACACCGAAAAAACCCACGGTACCTGAAATACCCAAGATAGTTGACCCTCTGGACAAACTGGTGGATGAAGCGATTGAGGTCTCTCATCGCAGAATGCTTTCCACCGAGGTACATACTCCGTGGCAGATTGCACATGGGATACTGGCTCTTCGATGGGAATACACACTTTATCAGAACAACAAACGAGTCAGAGCCATCGACTGGGTCTCTACCGGACCCAACTTTCGAAATCGTCCCTGGTTTATCACCACTGAGCATGGTGGTAAAGGTCACCCCTTTACTGAACCCTATGCATTTGAAGGGCACCCAAATCAGTTTCTGGCCTTCTACGCGATGGCTGGTCTGCCTCTTGATCATAAATTCAAGGCAGGATCTAAAACCATCACAATTGCCAGCATGATTCGCAATGCCAAAGCAGAAGTGAATACCGATGAAGAAATCACCTGGACGCTGTGGGCGTTTTCCCGCTATCTGCCCTGGGATACTGAATGGGTCAGCAACAAGGGCGAACAATGGAACATGGAAACTCTGGTTCGGGTGCAGATGCAATCAGACCCCACGAAGTCGGCCTGCGGGGGCACGCATGGGTTGTTTGCGTTAGCCAGCTCGGTCAATAATTATATCAAAGACCAAAAACAGTTAAGAGGCACCTGGCTGGAAGCCAGCATGAGAGTGCGTCAATATATTGAGTATGCACGATCCATGCAAAACCAGGACGGTTCATTTTCCGCCAATTATTTTGAAGGTCCTGAATACGCGAGTGATGTGAATAAACGGGTCTCCACAACCGGTCATACTCTGGAATTCATTATTGAAGGCCTGCCTCAAAATCGACTGAATGAACCGTGGGTCAGAAGTGCTGTCTCTCGGATTGCCAGGGATCTTATTGACTATAAAAAGCAGCCTCTTGAACCAGGGGGCATGTATCACGCTATCGACTCGCTTATGATTTATCGTGAACGAACTCGACCGCAGTATGCCAGGCAGCTGGAAGTGCTGGCAAAACAAAAGGTCTTTGTGCAGCCGGTCGCTTCGGAACCGATTATAGGTTATTCAGAGCAATTTCTTCAGCAACAGAAAAATGCGGCTCAATCAAGATACCAGTCAGGATATCAACAGAATAACAATCAACCTACACGACAGGCTCGACGCCGCCGATTTTCCCGGTTTCGATAACTCAGGTGATCCCTGCTCAGTCTTCTTCAGACATGGTAGAGTCGCCACCACTCTCCTTCAAGTTTCGTATTGAAGGAACCCATGTCCTTTGTTCGTCGACTCGCTCACGGATCGATTCCAGAGTCGGTGGTGCCTGTGTCCCATAATCAGCAGATCGGGAACGTTTACGTGGTCGTGGTTCGTATTCGTAACTGTCTGACTCTTTCTTTTTCCACCAGTGCCATAGTCTAAGTGACTGTTGGCGTGCCTCTGGTGGTTTGTCACGTAAGAGCCAGAGCGTTAGCAAGAGTACTATGATCATGCTGATCGCAATCAGCATGGGTTTGCCGGGAGGTTCTCCACTGGTGACGACGACGAAGATACAGGCAAACAATCCCCCAGCCAGTGTAAACACTGTTGCCAACCAGGCTGCCGCCTGATCTCCCGACCCATGAGGGGACCGACCGGATGTCATTGCTTGCTCCTCCGATGTAGTGCACTAACTGACCAATGATCGAGTTCTGCTTCTCATACAACGACTCGCCTCCATGATAACATGAGAGCAAATCATTCCGCACTACAAAATTTTAATTTTGTGTTTTGTCTAAAGGAAAATATCCAGATACAGCACAAAGAGCATCAGTCCCAGAACGAATATCATTCCAAGATAAGTGGCGGCAGCGAGCACCTGTTCGTTCGGCTTTTTGCGGGTAATTCCTTCCCAACACAAAAACACCATATGACCTCCATCGAGAACGGGGATCGGCAGGAAGTTCAAGACTGCCAGATTCACACTGAGAAACCCGAGGAATAAAAGGAGTTCCGAATAACCCTGATGGGCAACCTCATAGGCAACAGAAGCGATTTTGATCGGGCCGCTCAATTCGAGAGGTGAAACGCGCCCGGTGAAGAGGCTTCGTAGAGTGAGATAAATATCTTTTGCGGAATTGGTAGTGTATTCGATGCCCATTCCCAAAGCTTCACCCATCGTATCCGCCCTTTGCGTTTCGCGTAACAACTCCATCTTGACTCCCCGAACGGGTAATGACCATTGTTCTCCCGGTTTCTGATTTGTATTGACCCAGGGCATCAGTTTGACTTCTCTGATTTGTTTTTTGTTACTGATGGTCAACTCGACAGGCCAGCCGGGGCGCACTTGCATCTCCCAGAATGCATTGGCCCAGTTCATATTTTTATCATCGAATTCATAGCTGACTTCCGGAATTCCACCCCAGTCGGCAAGTTTGTCGTTTTCAGGCAGCATGATTTTGATTTTTTTAATGTGCTCATCAGGTTTGATTCCCGCCTGAGCAGCCGGGCTGCCCTCTTCGACTTTCAGAACTGACGGAATCACATGAAAGGCAATGCCGACAGAACCAACGGCTAAGGGAGTATTTGAATAGATTGGATGTTCGAGCCAGGCGGGACTGTCGAGCGGAACCACATTCAGACTGACTTCGGTAGGATCAGCTCCATCTTGCTCACGTTTCACAATCACCGAAACTGTTTCGCCCGCTTTATCAGTAAAGTAATTTGGTAATTGCAATGGATTGAGAGCTTTCCCAACATCTTTTCCATCGATGTGCGTGATTTTGTCTCCCACCTTCAAACCGGCGCGAGCGGCGGGCGAACCATCCTGGATCGCTTCAATCGGGCCAATGTCCATCCAGAGGCCTAAAGTCCGAAAGGGATTATTACCTACGGTGATTTCCACAATTTCGGAATCTGGTGTCCCTTTTCGAACCACTCCTGTTTTCAAAACCTGGTTACTTTTTGCTGCGAACATTCTTTGTAACTGTGCATAGTTTCGAATCGGTTCTCCGTTGATTGTTTTGAATGTGTCACCCTGTAAGAATCCGGGTTCTGCCTTTGCGGCTGCGGTCCCTTTGCTGGTCACGCTTGCTCCCGGATCCTGTAAAACAGGAATTCGTAGACTGTTGGACGGGATCAAACCGATTTGTGGCCGTGTGCCTGTCCGGTCGGGAGTAATTTTGACGTCGAATTTTTTTCCGTCCACATGAACACCCTGCATCCTGATATCGCCATCACTAAACGCACTGCTGCGGATGATATCCATATACGAAGTCGCTTTTTCACCATCAATTACTTCAATCACATCACCGGGTTGAATCCCAGCCTTCCAGGCGGGCATGCCTGAAATCGATGCGCCCACCACACTGGGCATCGATTCCACACCCATCCGAAACGCGAAAGCAAAAAACAACATTCCCGTAATGATATTCATAATCACGCCAGCCGAAATGATTCCCATTCTCTGGTAAACGGGCTTGGCAGAATACGAACGTGGATCGAGGGCAATTTCTTCGCTTGTTAACTGACTTGGATCCACGTCGTCCTGTCCGAGCATTTTGACATAACCACCAAAGGGAATGATGGAAAGCGCATATTCGGTTTCGCCATATTTGAAGCTGTAAATGATCGGGCCAAAACCAATACTGAAGCGTTCGACTTGGACATTACACCACTTGGCAACTGCGAAGTGTCCCAGCTCGTGAAAGAAAATCACCAACCCCAGTCCCAATGCAACCATGGCGATGTTGAGAACTTTGCCTATGAAGGTCCCTAATAACAGACTGGATAACTCTAGTTCCACTTTTTTATCTCCTTGCGAGCCCAGCCATCCAGTAGAAACAGTTCTTCCAGACTTGGGTTGGGATCGAATTGATGTGATTCTAATACTTGTTTACAGGAAGTCGCGATATCGCAAAACCGCAATCCACCTGATAAAAATCGCTCAACGGCAGTTTCATTGGCCGCATTTAACACCGCGCCGCATGTCCCCCCCTTCTCTGCTACTTCATAACCGAGTCGCAATGCAGGGAACGCTTCCATATCGGGTGGTTCAAAGCTTAATTCAAAAGACCGACTCCAGTCCATCGGAGTATTCAATCCTTCTCGCCTATCAGGATACGTTAGTGCGTACTGAATGGGAAGTCTCATATCGGGAGGCGAAAGCTGTGCGATAACGGATCCATCTACATATTCGACCATTGAATGCACAATCGACTGCGGATGAACGACCACCGAGATTTGATCTGATTTCAAGTTGAATAGCCATTTTGCCTCAATGATTTCCAGTGCTTTGTTCATCATTGTGGCAGAGTCAACGGTAATTTTCGGTCCCATCTCCCAGGTCGGATGTGCTAACGCCATTTCAGGAGTGACGTTTTCCAGTTCCGAAGGGGTTGCTCCTCGAAACGGACCACCGCTGGCGGTCAAAATCACTTGTTTCACTTCGCTCGGGTGCCCTGCCTGTAATGCCTGAAATATGGCATTGTGCTCACTGTCTACCGGTAGCAGAGTTGCCTGCGTGCGAGCGGCCAAATCCATAATAAGAGGCCCAGCAACGACTAGCGTCTCTTTATTTGCAATACCCACTATTTTGCCCGCTTCGATTGCTGCCCAGGCTCCCTTCAGGCCAGCCGCCCCGACAATTCCACAAATGACAATGTCAACCTCATCTGAAGAAGCCACCCGTTCAATCTGGTCATCTCCAAACAGCAGCTCGGTCGAAGGAGAAAATGAATCCGGCTTGATGTCTGATTTCAGCTCAGAATTGCTGAGCACAGACCAGCGAGGACAAAACTGCCTTGACTGCTCAGCTAACTTCTCCCAACTGTTATGGGCGGTAATTGCAGTTAACTGCATTTCCTCCGGATGGTCGGCGATCACTTCCAGAGTACTGGTACCAATCGAACCCGTAGACCCGAGAACGGCTATTCGCTTCATTCGACCCTGTTTTTCATCCCCAGTCAGTTTGCATGACTGTTTTATCGATTCTCACAAAGAGCGGAAAAAAGACGTTCCCCGGTTCCAGTTTTTGCCCTAAACACCAACGAATCCGCATTTTAGGCGTATTAATTGAACATGGCAAGAGGCATTCACTCTGCAACAGTTCGTTTTCAGAACGAGTTTTGTGCCGAACGATGATTTCTGTGCAAACGTTTGATTGACCCCTCTGCCGAAACCACATACATTAACTAGAGAGGTACGCTGCGTTAAGAATCCCTGATCGCAAAAGTGGCCTCCTGCATTTAGATCTGCACCTGACATTATGTTCCCTTCATTTATTCATTTGAAATGATTTGAACTGCTAATTCCTCTGAAAAGATAAGTCTCCATGCCAAATACGGACCAAGACCCACAAAAGCAAAAAAAAGAACGCCCTTCCTCTCCAGAGAACTCACCCAAAGGTGAACCTAAAGGGCCCAAAAACAATGTCATCTGGTATCTGGTTGTTGGTGGGTTGATCGTGGTGATTACACTTTCGATCTTCTCGAATAATAACAAGGGCGACAAAATCAAATTTGGAGACTTCGTCAAAGGTCTCGATGATGGAAAATACAATAAGACTAACGTTCATGAACTGAAATTTGGCAGCGACTATATCACGTTTCAAGATCAGCCCAATCCGGAATCGCCTGAAAAAGGGAAATTGCCCGAAACCACGAAGAAGTTTTACATTCCCGTCTGGGGAATTGCCTCTGAAACGCGTGCTCAACTGCAAACCAATCTGGAAACGAAAGATATCATCGTCGATTCCGAAAGCCGACCGTCGGAATGGGAATCGCTGATCGCCGTTTTATTCTTCCCGATTGTGCTTTTGATTTTTGTGATTTATCTGTTTCGCCGAATGGGTGGTGCGGGTTCGCCGATGTCATTCGGTCGCAGCCGAGGGAAGATGTATGCTCAGGAAGACATCGAAGTCACCTTCAATGATGTCGCGGGTATTGAAGAAGCCGTCGAAGAGCTGCGAGAAATTGTTGAGTTTTTGAGAACACCGGCAAAATATCAGGCGCTCGGTGGTCGTATCCCCAAAGGCGTCTTACTGGTAGGTCCACCGGGAACCGGTAAAACCATGCTTGCCAAGGCGGTTGCTGGCGAAGCAGGC
Organism: Planctomycetota bacterium; assembly: GCA_022600195.1. GTDB lineage: Bacteria > Planctomycetota > Planctomycetia > Planctomycetales > Planctomycetaceae > Gimesia. Next base: position 17,262 of record JAHZKX010000021.1, on the reverse strand, counting down.
GTTCCCTTTTTCGGCCTGTCCGGTTCTGACTTTGTCGAAATGTTTGTGGGAGTAGGCGCCGCCCGTGTGCGGGATATGTTCCAGCAAGCCGCCCAGAAATCTCCGGCGATTATTTTCATAGACGAACTGGATGCGTTGGGCAAAACGCGCGGTAGTGGAATGCCCGGCGGTCACGATGAACGCGAGCAAACGCTGAATGCGCTTCTTGTCGAAATGGATGGTTTTGGTTCTGACCAGAGTGTGATCGTGATGGGTGCAACGAACCGTCCGGAAACGCTGGATCCCGCTCTAATGCGACCGGGTCGTTTTGACCGCCATGTACTCGTGGATCGTCCAGACGTACGAGGCCGTGAAGCGATCCTCAAGGTACACAGCGCTAAAATCAAAATGGATGAAACGGTGAATTTGCAGAATATCGCCAAAATCACTCCCGGTTTTGTGGGCGCAGATCTTGCGAATCTCATCAACGAAGCCGCTTTGCTCGCCGCCCGTAATAACAAAGATGCCGTAACCATGCTTGAATGTGAAGAAGCGGTCGAACGTGTAGTTGCCGGTCTGGAAAAATCAACCAGATTGATTCATGAAGATGAAAAAAGTCGAGTGGCGTATCACGAATGTGGTCATGCTCTGGTTGCCTGTTCGTTACCCAATGTCGATCCGGTTCATAAAATTTCGATAGTCCCCCGAGGTCTGGGTGCGCTCGGTTATACATTGCAGCGTCCCGAAGAAGAAAAGCAACTGGTGACGCAAAGTGAACTGGAAAGCCGCATCTGTGTGCTGCTGGGAGGCATTGCCGCTGAAGAAATTATTTTTCAGGAAACCTCCACCGGAGCCCAGAACGATTTACAGCGTGCCACCGATCTGGCCCGCCGCATGATCACCGAGTTTGGTATGAGCCCCAAATTAGGTCGCGTGCATTACAGCGAAAGCAGAAGATCCCCTTTTCTGGGAGACTCACAAAATTCAGCCGATGGCGCACACAGTGAAAATACACTGCGAGAGATCGATCTTGAAATCAGACGGATCATAGATGAATGCTCCAAAACCGCGTATGAAGTTCTGGATGAACGCCGTGAAGTACTGGAACATCTCACCAGAGACCTGCTGGAATGTGAAGTCATGGATATGGAACAGTTGCAGGCTATTTTGAAAGAGCATCAGCGTGGGCCTCAGATCAAACCCGGCACGTTTAAAGGCAACGCACAGGAAGGAAAAACTGGCGATTCGGAACAGGATGAACCCACAGCCGAGAATGACCAGCCAGCAGACGGAACGGGAGCATGAGTGAGCTGAAGAGCATCTGCGTCTTTTGTGGTTCGAAATCAGGAAACGATCAGCAGTTTCAGCGGTCCGCAATTGAATTGGGTCGTTTGATGGCACAACGCAACATATCGCTTGTGTATGGTGGTGGGAGCGTCGGTTTAATGGGTATCATTGCCGATGCTGTACTTGACTCGGGAGGCCGGGTAATTGGTGTCATTCCCCGCCAACTGGCAACTAAAGAACTGCTTCATCCCGGCGCCACAGAAATGCATGTTGTGGAAGACATGCATTCGCGCAAGGCGAAAATGTCGGAGTGTTCGGATGCCTTCATCGCGATGCCCGGCGGCTATGGAACTTTGGAAGAACTGTTTGAGGTCGTCTCCTGGGTTCAACTGGGCATTTATTCCAAGCCGGTTGGCCTGTTGAATACGTCTGGATTTTACGACCCTTTATTGAACATGGTCGAACATTGCATTGAAACGGAATTTATCAAACCCAAGTATCGGGATCTGATCATCGCTGATGAAAGCCCGTCTTCGTTGATTGATCATCTACAAAGGCATGAGCTGCCTGTGATTGAAAAAATCCTGGATCTCGAAGAGATTTAAAGGGCAACGAATATTGAAATCTGCTGAAAAAGCTAAGTGGCTGTTCCCATTGCAATTGCTGTTGCGGTCGCAAATTCGCGGCTGTGGGAAATCGTAATGAGAATTTCTGTAATTCCCATTTCCCCCGCCTGACGTTCGACGCCACCTGAAATCACAATCGTTGGTTTTCCGCTCGCTAAATTGATGACTTCGATCTCTTTCCAGCCAATCCCCTTGATGAAACCGGTGCCTAACGCCTTCATCACAGCTTCTTTCGCTGCCCAGCGTCCTGCATAATGCTGCTCTTTATTTTTCTTGGTGCCGCAATATTTATTTTCATTTTCAGTAAATACGCGATCGAGAAACGTTTCTCCATGCCGCTCGATCATTTGACCGATTCGTTCAATCTCGACAATATCTGTACCCAATCCGACAATCACTGGCATTTACCCTGTTTCTGGTCGCATGTATAATACATCAAATTCAAATCTTTCACTGATATTTGAAACGAAATCAAATTCAGCAGGGTACTCACCCTATAGAATGTAAATATAATTTTCGCATCTCATTAGCGCCCTCATTAAAGTAGAGTTGAAAGGTGAGTTCAAGGTCGAATGCAACGCTTCTGTTACCTAATCCCGGGATTCCTGTCCGTTTGCCTGTGCGCATTTCCTCTTTTCGCAGAATCTACTGATTCCCTGATCGGGAACAAAGTAGAGAACTTCAGCCTCAAAGATTTTCGAGGCAAAACTGTTTCACTGAATGATCAGACAGTGCAGAAGTTCACAGTGATTGCCTTTTTGGGAACAGAATGCCCACTGGCAAAATTGTATGGCGGGCGCTTACAAAAACTTTCACTGGAATTTGCTGATCAGGGTGTCTCGTTTTACGCCATCATGTCCAACCAACAGGATTCACTTACAGAAATTGCCGCTTATGCACGGAAGCATGAAATCACCTTTCCGGTACTCAAAGACGCCGGCAACCATGTCGCCGATCAATTCGGTGCCAGGCGGACTCCTGAGATATTTCTTCTCGATGCAAAACGAACCATTCGTTATCACGGTCGTGTGGACGACCAGTATGGCGTTGGTTATCTCAGAGATGAACCCAAGCGGGAAGACCTGAAGGTCGCGCTCACAGAACTCATTGCAAACAAACCAGTGAGTGTTATTTCGACTGATCCGGTTGGGTGTTTTATTGGTCGCGTACGTAAGCCAGATACCAAAAGTTCCGTCACCTATTCCAATCAGATCTCCCGCATCCTTCAGAAGCACTGCATTGATTGCCACCGCGACGGAGAAATCGCCCCCTTTCAATTGACCGAATACCAAGAGGTCGCTGGCTGGGCAGAAACGATTGCCGAAGTGGTTCGTGACCAAAGAATGCCTCCCTGGCATGCGGATCCGGCGCATGGGAAATTTTCCAATGATTGCAGCCTGAGTAAAGCAGAAAAAGAACTGATCTACCAATGGGTGGAACATGGAGCACCAGAAGGCAACCCGAACGATCTGCCTGAATCGAAAACTTTTATTGCAGGTTGGAAACTGCCTCAAAAACCAGATGCTGTATTCTATATGCGTGACAAACCATTCAAGGTACCTGCACAAGCCGGAAAACGGGGTGTCAAATATCAGTATTTCACCGTTGATCCTGGTTTTAAAGAAGACAAATGGCTGACCGGCGCAGAGGCGCTGCCTGGAAACCGGGCCGTCGTGCATCACATCCTGGTCTTTGCGCGCCCCCCTTCGGGAAAACGAGTGCGTGTGTTCGGGGAGGGAGACCAGTTTCTGGTCGGTTACGTTCCCGGCTCCCGAGAAGTTATGCTGCCGAAAGGCATGGCCAAAAAAGTTCCCGCGGGATCCAAGCTGGTATTTCAGATGCACTACACCCCCATCGGCAGCGAACAACTGGATCGTAGTAAAGTCGGTCTGGTCTTTACCGATGAATCAAAAGTCACCCATCAGGTTGTGACCGCGCAGGTCATCAATCAAGATTTTGTCCGACGTCGTATTTCCATCGAACCGCACGACGACAATTTTCAAATTGAAGGTACATCTCCTGCGAATGACCGTAATGCTCTTCTATTGAGTTTTATGCCTCATATGCATCTGCGTGGAAAATCATTTCGCTATGAATTGAGAAAAACTCCTGACCAGCCGGGAGAAGTGTTACTCAATGTACCTGCCTTCGATTTTAACTGGCAAACTGCCTACCAAATTGAGAAACCAATTGCCCTAGAGAGAGGTGACTACATTCACTGTATCGCGCACTTTAATAATTCGGACAGTAATCTCTCGAATCCAAACCCGAATGAGTCGGTTTCCTGGGGCGATCAGACCTGGAATGAAATGATGATCGGCTATTTCAACGTTGCAATTCCGAAAAAAGAAGCATCAGCCGAAAGCGAATTCAAGACCATTGCGTTCCGACTCGTACGAAAGCGCGATAAAAATTCCAACGGAAAACTGGAACAGGATGAGGTCCCGCTCCGCGAACTGCCATTCTTCTTTCAGGCAGACAAAGATAAAAATGCCATCGTCACCGTTGAAGAACTGGCTGCTTTAATCGAAAAAAATCAAAGCAGGAAAAAAGAATAAAGGCCCTCTCGGATGGGGGCATCAAAATCCCACTCACGCCCCTCTTCTCTTCCGTTTCAGGTTTTCCCGTTGTGATAATCCATTGGTTTGCCAGGACCAGCTGATCAGCGCATTACGTCTGAATTAAGCATAACATGTGGATAAATTTCCAGTTTTTAATTGCTCAGGGATGTGAATACATATAGTATCAAGCTTCATACACACCAGGCGGCTCTCGTACTGTTTCATGAAGCAAACCCCAGAGATTACTTTCCTTCACTGGTACATTCACTGGCACATTTACAGAATACGTAATGACAAACTTTGATCCCTATCAACGATGGCTTGGAATACCTCTAGTAGACCAACCGCCAAATCTCTATCGGTTGCTCGGGATTGAATTGTTTGAAGAAGACCCCGAAATCATCAAAGCTGCTGCCGAGAATTCCATCGCGTTCATTCAACAAAATGCATTTGGAATGGAACTACAACAATCCCAGCGCGTTCTGAAGGAACTTGCTGCTGCGAGTGCATACCTGCTGGCTCCAGAAAATAAAGCCAACTATGACAGAAAACTAAAAATCAAAATGGGGTTATTGAGTCCCGAATCCACTTCAGTGAAACAGAGCCAGAACAAGACTGATCATCGCACGTCGGTTCAGCCAGACGATAACCAGGTACTCATTCCGGAACAGGGTGACAAAAAGAAACTCAACCTGCTCGGAATTGAGATCAGCTATCTGATAGCGGCGGTGGGTGCGGTTGTTCTCTTATCTCTCATCATTACAGTTAGCATTTTCTTAATGGGTGGAGATTCTGAAGTCGAAACGCCGGCCCAAATGGCTGACAACAAGCCACCAGTAGAAAAAGTCGAATCAGCAACAGAGGCGACAGGCAAGAGCTCTCAGCCTGCTGCACTAAAAAAGAACCCTGAACTGAAAAAACCAGTGGCAGCGGTTCCCAAATCGGCAGCACCACTTGCCATGCCGGCCGAAGCGTTTACAGGACGGTTCACAGTACGAGCCGATTCATTGAACAATGAACCGGGCAAACAACTGCCAGATGTCACTGTGGATGTAATCTATCAGCCGGGCAGCAAAAAAAGTGAACGCGTTTTGCTGGGAACCATTAAAACAGACTCCAAAGGCGAGGGACAATTACAGGTCAAGTTGACACCCAAAGAACAGACGGGACGGTTTCTGGTCAAATTGACACGAGAAAATGAAAGCTGGGAACGAAAACTGAATAACTTTCCCAACGAATTGATACAAACTCTCAGCATCCCAGTCGTCACCAAACCGGAATACCTTAATCCGTCCTGGATAGAACAGCGTCTGGAACAAGTTAATATCGACAAATTACTTGAGGAATATCGAAACGTAGATGACCCCTTCGTTCAAACAATTGGCGTTGCATTGGATCTGTCACAACATATTCTACGCGATCATCCGGAGGCATTGCGGGAACAGTTACAGGCGCGGTTATTGAATCGACAGGAACCCGAGCTTGCCGCGTTTCAGATTTTTTCAGATCAGCGAATTTCTTTTCGTTCCGACTGGCTCTCATTCAATCAGGTAGGTGGGAATTTAATCCGAACGATTCCAGGTCATTCTCGAGATGTAAATTGTCTGGCGGTGACTCCCGATGGGAAGTACGCCGTTTCAGGAGGAGCAGACAGACTCATCAAAGTCTGGGACCTCTCTAACGGAACCCTGGCATCAACGCTGAAAGGTCATTCCCGCGACGTATATTGTGTCGCAGTCACACCAAACGGGAAACAGATCATTTCCGGCTCCAGGGATCGCACCTTGAAAGTCTGGGATCTCAGAAGCGGCAAAGTAGTACAAACACTCAAAGGGCATACAGGTTCGATACTGTGTCTCGCCGTTTCATTCGATGGAAAGCATGTTGTTTCCGGAACATCCAGCAAAGAACTGAAAATTTGGGATCTGACTTCGGGAAAAGAAATTCAGTCAATCACTCGTCAAAAAGTTGATGTGAAATCAATCGCCATCTCTTCAGATGGAAAACAGGTGATTACGGGCTCAGGAGCCGACTTAATCATTTACAACTTGGAGACTGGCAGACAGATCCGAACGATCAAAAGTAAGACCACCGAATTCAATGATATTCTCATGCCCCCTGATGGGAACTATATCATTTCGAGTGGCAGCAGCCCCAAGGTCTGGGATCTCAGTACTGGTAAGCCGACCCTTGAGCTGAAAGATCATGCGGGAAGTGTTGAGTGCCTGGCTCTTTCTGCAGATGGCAAGCACGTGATCGGGGGAACCTATGCGAACACATTGGCAGTTTGGGATATCGCCAGCGGTCGTCTGGTCCAGTCATTCAAAGGGCATCGCAACATGGTAAAGTGTGTTGTGATGTCACCCGATGGAAAACGGATTATTTCCGGATCGCGTGACAGAACCCTGAAAATGTGGAACCCACTAAGCAGTTCTCCCGGTTTAATGCCCAAGATGCATAGTCAAAAAGTGAATTGTGTGGTTATATCGTCGGATGGGAAACAAGCCGTTTCGGGAGCCTATAATGAGTTGAAAGTCTGGGATCTGATAAACGGAACACTCGTGAAAGAGATCAAAGAGTACTCCGGTGATAATCTCTGGATCTCATTTATGCCGGATGAAAAACATGCTGTTACCAGTTCCGGTTCTTCATTTTTTGGCTGGAATCTTGAGACAGGTGCCAATACCCAGAGGTTTGATGCCCAGGGGAACTATGGAGATATGGCAGTTACATCAGATGGAACGCGCGGCGTTACCTCTTCCAGGTCAAATAAAAAGCGGGGCAAATTTTTTAACGTTTACGTATGGAATCTCACGACGCGCAAGTTAATTCATACACTGGAAAACCATACAACGCGACTGACCTGTCTGAATGTATCAGCAGATGGAAAGCGGATCTTTTCAGGTTCACCCAACCAGTTAAACGTGTGGGATCTGGAGAGTGGAAAACTACTGCACACATATAAAGAACAGATTGGCGATCTTCGTCAACTGGCATTATCGCGCGACGGGAAACGCGCGCTGACCAGTGCCATCAGAAACAAGCAACTTGATATCAAGGTCTGGGACCTGACGAATCATAAACTACTGCATTCACTAAAAGGGCATGAACGGGATATTGCCTGTCTGGCTGTTTCTCCCAATGGAGTGCAGGCTGTTTCCGGAGGTGCGGATCAAACTCTCAGATTGTGGAACCTTAACAATGGCAAATTACTGGCAACTTATGTCTTAGATGACATGCCATCGGACATTGCCATTGGTCCGGATAACCGAACTCTGATTGTCGGCTGCCTTTCAGGGCGTATCCATAAATTAATCATTGATCTACCAGGCGATATCAAGAACACATCGCCTGGTTCCACTTCCGGTCTCGTTGTCAAAAAAACCTCTCAGCGACAGCAGAATGAAACGGCAAAAAATCTCGCTCGCAAAATCAAATTTATTAATTCTCTTGAAATGCACTTTGCCTTGATCCCGGCCGGAAAATTCATGATGGGAAGCAGTAAAGACCCGGATGAAATTGCCAAACAGTTCAATACCAAATCATCTTCTTTTATAAACGAGCACCCACTGCATGAAGTGCAGATTTCGAAGCCCTTTTACATGGGCATGCATGAGGTCACGATTGATGATTTCAAGCAGTTTGTGAAAATGACCGACTATAAAACCGAATCTGAGCGAAACGGAAGGGGTGGCGCAGGCTGGGACGATACAACCCAAAAATTCAGCATCGGCATTCCCACATTTAACTGGGTAAAAACGGGTTGGCTGAAAAATGACTTCCATCCTGTCGTCAATGTCAGTTGGAATGACGCGGTCAATTTTTGTAAATGGCTCAGTATCAGGACCAAGTCAAAATATCGGCTGCCTACCGAAGCTGAGTGGGAGTATGTCTGTCGCGCGGGGTCAAACAGTTTGTATTTTCATGGAGACGATGCAGAAGCGCTGGTTCAATATGGAAATATCTGGGACAGATCTGCCAGCCTGCAATTTCAACGAAATTATGCTCATCTGAAAGGGGTATCAGCCCAAGATGGCTTTGCGTTTACATCTCCTGTCGGGAACTATGCAGCAAATGCCTGGTCAGTCTACGATATGCACGGCAATGTGATGGAGTGGTGCAGCGACAGGTATGACGATGACTATTACAAAACATTAGAGGGAAAAGTTTCGATGGATCCTGGAGGACCCGAGTCGGGTTCCACTCGTGTGTTACGCGGTGGAAACTGGTCTTTGTTTCCTCAGTATGCGCGAGCCGCGTATCGCTCTAAACTCTCACCATCAAGCTACTCGAACAGTATTGGTTTTCGAGTTGTGCTTGAACTCGAATAGCGGGCTCCCATACTCATCTGAGTTCGCAATTTCCAAGATGAAAACGAGTAGCCTTATTTGGCAGCATTTGATTTCTTTTTCCCTCTGCCCTGCTGTTTCTTTTTTTTCTTCTTTTTGCTGCTCCGGGATGCATCGTGTGGTGCGTCGGGAGCATTATTGCTCGGGAACCATTGAGCCAACTTCTGTTTGACAGCTGCATACTTTGAATCTTCAGCGAGATTTTTCCACTCCATCGGGTCGTGCTTATGATCATAGAGTTCTTCACTGCCATCCCTGTATCGAATCAAACGATATCGATTGCCGCGGATAGCATGATTCAGTCGGCCATGTGTGGTTAAAGCCGGTCGGTCCCAGGTTTTTTCGGGTTTTTTGAGAAGCGGAACCAGACTGACGCCATCCAGGTGTTTCCCTACAGGTAACGAACACAATTCACATAACGTAGGATAAATATTCATAAAGTCGATTGCCTGATCACAGTGGGAACCGGCTTTTGTGACTCCCGGTACGACCATCATCAGTGGCGCCCGGGTTGCTTCTTCCCAGAGAGAAAATTTGCGCCAGTGATGTTTTTCGCCTAGATGCCAGCCGTGATCTCCCCAGAGAACGATAATGGTATTTTTCGCATGCGGACTGGCATCCAACGCATCCAAGACACGTCCCACCTGCACGTCAGCAAAAGCAATGCTGGCTAGATATGCTTGCACGGCATTTCGCCAATTCTCGGTTTTCAATATTTTGGCATGATCGCCGCCCGGTCTTGCCATCCGCACGCCAGCAGCGGGGAGATCATCCAGATCATTTTCCGGCACATTGGGGAGCTGAATTTTATCAAGGGGATACCTGTCATAATATTTGCGAGGCACCTGCCAGGGCATATGAGGCCGATAGATGCCACAGGCCAGGAAGAATGGTTTTTCATGCTGCTTCCCTAGAACGTCGATAGCGTAATTGGCCATTTTGTAATCGCTCATCTCCCGATCTTGCACATCGAGCACACCCCAGATGATTGTTCCTGCACGACTATGAGGATCGTTCAGGACAGCAGGTGTCGGCTTTGGATCACCTGTCTGTTTTAAATAATCATCCCAGGAAGCGGGGTCGTTATAACGTCCGTGAAAGATTTTTCCCGATCCAATCGCCTGATAACCATGCTTCCGATAATGTTGAGGCAGTGTGACTGCATTCTGCATCACGGGGCGCCAAGGTTGCGAATTCAAATAGACACCGGAACTGGAGGGGCGAATGCCGGTCATCAATGCGGCCCGCGAAGGGTTGCAAGCAGGCGCTGCACAATGCGCGTTCTTAAACAAGACTCCCCTGGATGCCAGGCGATCAATATTCGGCGTTTTACAATCGGGGTGACCGCCGAGACAACTGATCCAGTCATTCAAATCATCAACGGCAATAAATAATACATTGGGGCGTGATGTTTCCGCTGCGAAAAGACTGATATTCAAAGGTAACGCCACGAAAAAAAGGAACAGCATTCCCGAAAGCAAGCGATACATTAGCTTCTCCTGCCAGATGAACAAAGTCTTTTTAATTAGAACAGTCGATTATAACCGTTCAAAGCAGCCACACGATAGGCTTCTGCCATTGTGGGATAATTGAAAGTTGTGTTGATGAAATACAGCAGAGTATTTGCCTCGCCAGGCTGGGACATAATGGCCTGACCAATGTGAATGATTTCTGAGGCGTTGGGTCCAAAACAATGAATCCCCAGAATTTCGAGTGTATCACGATGAAATAACAGCTTCAGCATACCTGTGGGACGATTCATAATCTGGGCACGCGCCAGATGCTTGAACATTGAATGTCCTACTTCGTAAGGAATTTTTGCTTCTGTCAATTCCCGCTCGGTCTTACCCAGAGAACTGATTTCGGGACTGGTATAAATGCCCGTAGGAATATCGCTTACCAAAGCACGCTCGCATTCTCCATTATCCAGATGACTGGCCGCATAGCGTCCCTGCACATAGGCGGCACTGGCCAGTGATGGATACCCGATAATATCGCCCACGGCATAGATATGCGGTTGCGAAGTTTGAAAATCATCATTGACTTTGAGCTGTCCGCGTGAATCGGGTTGAATCTCCAACGATTCCAATCCCAGACTTTCCGAGTTCCCAGAGCGACCAGCGGCAAACAGTAAGGCATCAGTCTTCAATTTTTTACCGGACTGGAGTGAAATAATCACACCATCGTCAGTCCCTTCAATCGATTCATAATATTCACAGTGCCTTAGCAAAACACCACTTTCGCGCATGTGATAGCTTAATGCATCACTAATTTCGTCATCCAGAAAGTCTAACAGTGAACTGCGTGTATTCACCAGATTGATTTTAATGCCCATCGTTCGCAGCATTGAAGCATATTCACAGCCGATGACTCCCGCACCATAGACTGTGACTGACCTTGGTGTGTAATCCATATCGAGCAGCGTATCGCTGCAAAAGATACGAGGATGAGAAAAGTCGATATCATCCGGACGATACGGACGCGACCCCGTAGCGATGACCGCATAATCAAAAGTAACATCTTCTGTCAGACCGTTTGGAATTTCGATTCGGATTCGATGCGGGTCTAAAAACCGAGCTTCCCCCTTCACTAAATCCACACCGTTACGATCATAAAAAGTGCGTCTCATCGAAACCTGTTTTCGGATCACCGAAGCAGCCGATTTTCGAAGTTCGGGAAACTCCAGATTCAGAGTCATTCCGGAACTCCCCGCTTGACGCACGTAGTTATTAATTTCTGACATTTGCAGAATCGAATACCGTAATGCTTTACTCGGAATCGTTCCCTTATGCGTACAGCTACCACCAATCTCGAAGAACTTCTCGATTGAAATGACAGATTTCCCCTGCTTGATGGCTTGCATCGCTGCCCCTTCTCCACCGGGGCCTGTACCAATTACTGCCACATCATAATGCGTCTCTGACATCCCTGACTTTCCTTGATTATTACATCGCTACCTGCTGGAACGAGCTATCATTTTTCAAGCAGACAGTGACAAACTAATTAAACTATAATTGACTATGAAATCGCATTCTTACCACCATACCGGCTCTGTAAACAAGTCTTCCACCTTCATGACAAAATCAGGCATGACAGTACCTCCGGTGATCTTCCCTTTAAAATCAATGACCTCACTGCCTCGCGCAGGAAGATATTCGAGTACCGCTTTTGCCTTGGGATCAATCACCCAGATCAATTCGACTCCCCAATTCACATATTCACTGACATGATCGTTCATGACCTGTCGCCTGGGATTGGTTGAAGCCACTTCGATAATCGCAGTGGGCTTGCGTTCTGTGATTGCTTTGTCGGTCTCTTCAAATCGAGTTCCCGTTTGAAAGATACTCACCGCAGGAAACCGAACGGTGTCTGGATTCCGATTGAGCAACAATCCTAATTCAAAACAGGCATACCCGTGATCCACTTGATGCAAATAGACGGAGAGCATTTTGGACAAATTCAGAACAATGGTTCCATGTTCGATGTCGGGAGGGTCCAGGTTGATTATTTTTCCCCGGTCCAGTTCCATCCAACGCCCGTCTTCAGGCTGTTCAAGCCGGGTCTCCAATAATTGTTCTGCTGTATAGATTGGTGATTCTGTCATTCACTTTTCCTGTCAGTTTTCGCTGATTTTAAGTGAGAAAGACTCTTATTTAAAGGATTTTGGCGGTCTCCTTTAAATTTTCATTCAAACATCTTAGCATAGATCCCGTTCACTCGTCAGTCTTACCCGATGTTTCGTTCCAGTAATCTCGCTTGAATTCTTTATATGAAAATCCGCCCCTATCAACCTGAAGATCTGGCAGTCTTAAAAGAAATCACTGTGGAAGCCTTTCGAGGTGTTTCGATTGATGAAGGAATCGAACAGGAATATGGCCAAATCAACGGCCACGACTGGAAATGGCGAAAAGCGGCGCATGTGGAAGCCGATGCGGAACGAGAACCGGAGGGAATTTTCATTGCAGAAGTGTCAGGCAGGATCGTCGGCTATATTTCCACCTGGCACGATTCGGAAGCGGGAATTGGTTACATCTCCAACATGGCATTTGTGCCTGAATACCGGGGTCAGGGACTGGGACGGCAACTCATCGAATATGCGCTTGAACAGTTTCGTCGATTAAATTTATCCCTGGCAAAAATCGAGACACTGGAACAGAACTCGATCGGCAATCACCTTTATACATCACTGGGATTCAAAGAAATCGTCAAGCAGATCCACTTTGTCGCGCCGCTTTCACCAGCACAAACGGGTGAATGACCGTCATTTAAAAACCGTTTTGACTCGACTGAAATATTTAGCAATCGATTCCCATAACACAAAGTAGTCAATACCACTGATAGAAAAGGATTTTGATGATGCAAATCACTGTCATCGGTTCTCAAGGACAACTGGGACAGGATCTGATGTTGAGTCTGGCCGCAGAGGAACATCAGCTGACCGGACTGACCCATCAACAGATATCGATTGAAGACGTGGCCAGCATTGAAACGGCCCTTGAAGCGAATGCCCCCGATCTGATTATTAATACGGCCGCCTATAATAAAGTCGATCAGGCTGAAACATCTCCTGAAGCAGCTTTTGCGATTAATGCATTTGGGCCGCGAAATCTGGCGCAGTATTGTCAAAAGAAAAAGATTCGACTGATGCATATCAGCACTGATTATGTCTTCGGGTTAGATTCAGAACGACAGACAGCCTACACTGAACTCGATGCCCCCGGCCCTTTAAGTGCATACGGACAAAGCAAGCTGGCGGGGGAATATTTTGTGCGTGCGATTTGCCCACAACATTATGTTGTACGCACGTGTGGTCTCTATGGAAAAGCCGGCAAAACGGGAAATGGCAATTTTGTGGAAACCATGCTTCGTCTTGGAAAAGAACGCGATGAACTTTCCATCATCAACGATCAGCATTGTACGCCCACTTCCACGCGCGATCTATCGACGTCCATCACGCATTTGATTCAGTCAGACGAATTTGGACTTTATCATGCCACCAACCAGGGGCAGATGACCTGGTTTGAATTTGCCCAGTCAATCTTTGAGATCACGGGAATCAATGTCAAAATGACTGCGATCTCAACGGAACAATTCAACGCTGCAGCAGATCGTCCCCGCTTCAGCGTACTGGACTGTTCACGGCTCCAGAAGGCCAGCGGCTTTTCATTCCCTCACTGGAAGTCGGCTTTGAAAACCTATCTGGAACAATAGAGCACAAATAGCCATAGGTATCATATTCAATCTGGCTTATCTCATTTTGACGAATTGTGATCAGCCAACCACGATTCCCTCTGGAATCGTTCCAGTTACATTAAGTAATCCATTTCCTCGATGAATTGCAGTCATAATCGAAAGAATGAAAGGATTGCAGACTGGTTTTTGGTATAATACACTTCCTATCCGCGGTGATGTGAAATTTACGAAAGTCTCTGCAAAAATCAGGGCATCAAACCGTTGACTTTTAACACAAAAATTAAGATAAAGAGTTCTTACCGACCTGCTAAACGGCAGTTGGTAAGGCTAGGAGAGATGGCAGAGTGGCCGAATGCGCCGGTTTGCTAAATCGGTGAGCCGTGCAAACGGTTCCACGGGTTCGAATCCCGTTCTCTCCGTATTCAAATCTATGGTCGTTGTAAGTGCTTTAAAAATAGCAGTTTGCAGCGACCATTTTTTTTGTCACAGTCGACTGTGTCAATGACTGTGACAAAATAGCGTCCAATTAACTCACGATTCTTTGAAATCATCAGTTCTCCTACGCCTTCTTCAAACATCGTTCGACGGAACATCCGTCGAAATTCCAGTAAAATTCAACTTATCCATACGCTGTTTTGCTTCGGCATCATGTAGATGATAATAATGCTGAACCATCTCGCTGCTTCGATGCCCAAGCCACCGCATTACCATGTTTTCCGGTACTCCACTATTAGCACAGGTAGAACAGAAATAATGCCGGAAGCTATGTGGACGGCCATCAGCAAATCCAGCTTCATCCTCTCCTTGAGGAAATGTTTTTGTTAATGGTGTGATCACGTCACGAATCAAAATAACTCGCACTGTATCTGGCTTGAGTTGTCCACCTCGAGGTCCACGAAAGACCTTTCCTGAACGGTTTGGCATTTCATCAAAGACTTTAACCAGATCTGAGTGTATTGGAAACGAGCGGTTATAACCAGATTTTGTAGTTCTTTTAGCGGCCTTTGACTTTTTCTTTATCATAGTCTCATCTGTCAAACGCAACATTCCTTCATTGAGATCAATATCAGACCATTGAAGAGACGCTAATTCACTGATCCGTAAACCAGTGCAGGCAAGACAAATTATAACATCTCCCAGCCAGTGTAACGCTTTGGTTTTACGACAGTAATTTACCATCGCCGATACTTCTTCCCGCTTCCAGCAATAAGTTGAAGTTCCTTGTGCCTTTGGCAGAGATAAATCAATGGTTTTCCCATCTGGAAGATACTCTTCCTTAATTAACCAGTTAACGACTTGTTTAATCGTATTTAATTCAAGACAAATCGTGCGCCAAGCATATTCTTTATTTTCTAAATATGCGGAATATTTTTTTAAAAGTTTAGCATCGACTTGCTCCCAATTCGTTACTTGTTCTATTTCACAAAACTTGATGAATTTATCGAGTACTGTTTTGTAGCGTTTTTGGCTGCTCTGTCTGACACCACCAGTGAGAAGCGAACTCGATATGTCTGCTTCGTAGTGTTGACGTCCTTCTAAGAGAGATAAAGATCGTTTTTCCTGACTGTCAAGTTCATCAACATGAAGAAGTCCATGCTCGACGGCTTTGATTCTGTCGAGTTCATATACTGCATCTATCGCTTCCTGGTAAATCGATGTACCTAGTGAGTGACGGCCAACATTAATTGTGTTTGAGCGTCCGTCTGCTTGGTATATCTTTCCTCTTTGAGAAAGCAACCAAATAAAATATTTAGCTTTGATTTTTTGTTTTTTACGCTTTCGCGGCATAGAATCCTCACTTTTTGCTTTTAAGAATTTTGTGTTTTTTCTTCCAGGCAGGTTCCGGTCCCGAAACCTTGGTCTGGGATTGCTTTGTGCATGATGGTTCGGGAAGAGAATTCACTGAAGGTGTTTTTCCTGACGAAATCAGGGCGTTTTTATGAATAAGAATTCGACAGCGATGACCTCCCGGCTGATTAAAGGGGAGACGTCCTGACTTTAGATAACGGTGAATGGTGGGAACCGAAAGCCCACTTAATTGCGCAAATTCTTCTGGAGAAAGAAATACTCTTTTCGAAGAGTTAGACTCAAGCGGCTGATTTAGTTCAGTCACATGCGCACTACGTAGATTGTTCAACTTTCCAATACCCATCGATAGATTCCGAACAACTAAGAGGGAAATACTAAATCCGGTGGAACTATCTCAAGAAGGTAGGGGATAATCGAGGTAATCGATTTAGAATTCGTTTACCTCATTTCGAGAGTGATTTGCTAGAATATGCCAAGTAAGAATTCTGTCTATTACATAAGCAGTGCAGCTGAAGGAGGTTATGAGTGTCTCAGAAATCGAATAGTCGAGTAGATAACTATGCCACCTGGGAAGAGTTGAAGAAGCGGTATCCTGATCAATCGTGTCTAGACAAGGATGAAATTTACGCATTACCGGTTGGTTTTATAAAAGCCCTGAAAAAATATCTTCCCAGACTCTGGACTAAGGAAGAACTGCAGTTTGAGCATGACCTGAATCAGATCGCCGGGATGGGGCTCTTTTTAAAACAGCCTTTTTTGTATCCCCTGCTAAAAGAATATTTCCCTCAATCCAACGAAGACGCTCGCCGCTTCAAGGATAATCAAGCAAGGATCGACCAAAATCTTCGTTTAACGATTGAAGAGGACATGAGAAGCTATGGTTGCTCTGAGCTCATGACCAAAAGATATTTTGAGGAGGAAAAGAGATATAAGCTACAGGCTCAGGAGCGGCAAAAAGGTTACGCGGGCTGGTTAGTATCGAGTCCGGATTTTCTGCTCAGTAAGGCGGAGTTCATAGGTGAATGGTGGGGTCAGATTAAACAACGAGGTCAGTTTCCCAGTGTCCCTCCAATGAAGATACTCGGAGGCTCGACTCCGATTCCCAAAAGTCAAAGACCATTTTATGCAGAGTATACACGGTTTTATTATGACTGGTGCTTGGAGACATTGACTACGCCTCATCTACCATTACCCATGCATTCGAATCCAGTTGGGTATTCTCAGTATAGTGAGGAAGTATCTGAAGCGGCAGGACTGTCGCTGTTTGTCCCCTGGTATTTACTTGTTGATCAGGATCTGAAGTTACATGATATCGCAATGTAAACACCGGTCAGAAAACGTAGCGCCTGCCGGTCGAAAAACGTAGCGCTGGTTATGGAAAGATTCGTCCGATGTGTGGCTTGGAGATTCGGACGAAGATTTGGTCCTTATCTTACTTCGTCTCGTTTGACTTCCTGC
>JAHZKX010000020.1 GCA_022600195.1 Planctomycetota bacterium | reverse complement strand
CGATTCCAATCGAGTGAACCTGCGGGTTGATTGTTGAATCATAGAGTATGAGATGAAATCAAAGCCGCCGTAGCTCAGTTGGCAGAGCGACGCATTCGTAATGCGTAGGTCAGGAGTTCGACTCTCCTCGGCGGCTCTCTTAAACTCTGCAACAGTAGTGTTAAACGTGATCTGTTTTCTTGCTGTTAGTTCTCAAAACCTGACTGATCACGGAATTGGTCACTGGTCCCGCTTCTGCTCCCCAAATTACCTCTGCAGCTTTCTGGGCATTCCGGCCAACATAGTATTTCATTGTGGTATCAATGTCTGAATGCCGCATCAGTAACATAAGCACATCAGGCATCACTTTAAGAGACCATCGCTCCCCAAACGACCGCCGCAAATCGTGAGCTGATGCAAAACGTGGTTTTCGTTTCCCGGTCTCTTTGTCAATGTTGCCTTTATCACCGACCACGACGTTAGCCTTCTCTCCAATGTCCGCTATTTGTTTCGAGACTGTTGACGGAAGCATACGTTCGGTTCTCTTTATCCTGGCAAGTGGGTTGAATACCGGGCCAGTTCGCTCGTCCTCCGGTACCTCTTCAAGCAGTGCAGCGAATTCGGGAACAATGGGAAGTAAACGATCTTTTTTGCCTTTCTCCGATTCCATGCGAATCCTGAGCATCGGACGTTTACCAGTGAGGTCAATAGAGAGTTTGTCCTCACGGTCCCAGTACAAGTCTAACGACTCACTTATTCGTAACCCGGAGCACCACAATCCACGTAAATGAAACCGCCATGATTCGGCCTGTTTTTCTCCACAGATATCGGGAACAACAGCCAGCATGCGTTCGAATTCTTCTAAGCAGAGAGGTCGTCCCCTCATCAGCTTTTGTTCTCGAATGCGTTTGAATTTCGGGAACTCCGGTACTCTGTGGATCATTCCAATCGACTTTGCCCATACAAGTGAAGATTTGACATAAGCCAGATAGCCTTTAATACTCACCTCAACAAGCCCCTGTTCTCTCAGCTTCTTTACAAGCTTGCTGATTGAATTCGCGTCTACCTGTGTTAAGAGATTCGGCTTGATGATATTTTCAACGTGATTGAATGCCGTAGTCACTTTCTGAGCAGTGCGATCAGTAAAGCCCGGTACAACTTCCGTTTCGAATCGTTGCCGAAAGTCTTTCCATGTCGTTTTTGGAATCTCAAAATAAGCACCTTCGTTAAGTTCCTTTTCCAGACGGTCGGCAAACCGTTCTGCATCCCGCTTGATATTGGTTTTTGTGCTCTTGCGTTTCTCTCGCATACTGACCGGATCGGTCCACCTTGCATAATAATTATTGCTGTTAGATCGTTTGATTACGATTACTTTGACTACTGCCATTGCTTTAAATCTCCTTTAAAGTATCCCGTTGAAATCCATTATTTACTTAGCAGCAATAGCCTGTTGTTGGCTGTCATAGCGATAATTAACAATCTCTCCACTGATTAAAAGCTGAACCGCTGTTTCAATTACATCCAATGGCACAATGAACCATTCCCGTGGTGCGTGTTGATTGCCTTTGCTGTCAGTTACTGACAGATTCAAGCAAGATTCTGCAAAGAATGTATGTAATAGGTTTTCAAGTTTTTGAGGATTAAAGTTGTATGTTTCAAATTCGGTTATCAGCTTAACGCCTGCCATCAAATAGGTCGGCTCTTGCGCTGCGTTTTGAATACGCTGTTGAACAGGTTGACTGGAAAAACCAATCTTGTGTAAATCCTTGATCTCTTTGATTTGCGGGTCTTCACTCAAGGATCGCAATACATAAATGTAACCGGTAGCTTCGTCACCTTCTGTTACTTGCTTAGGTCCGTCAAAAAGACCGTCAATGTGATTTACTACACGACGACCACTTCCCCCTTTATATAGCTCAGCAGCCAGTGACCTCATTAACATATTCGATTCGGTACCATTCTCGAATATGCAACGTAGCCTAGCGTTTAACTTTCCTTTTTTCTGCTCTTTTTCACCCATCGCTGCCACATAAACCAACACACCATGTAGGACAAAGAAATTGCTAACAGCAATTTGCTGCTCTCCCATGAACTTTCGTAATTTCTTTTTACCCGAAGCCAAACCTGCATGACATAGTTTGAATAGATTTTCAAATAGGTCGAAATCTTTGCATGGCTTCCGCCTAGCGATAGAATCAGGCATATCAATCGATTTGGGAACATTAGTCAGCCTGAAGATATCATTGGGGTCTGTCTCATCATCACCCAGCAAACCAAGTGCATCATCCCCTAAGATGTCATCAACAGAATTGATCTCGATCGGCTCGGGAAATTTGACGTCCACCAATAATTCAAATGTGTCGTACTCAGCCAATGCAGCCGCCTTTTCAGGACTTTCTCGCAAGCTCTTTAATCGGCTAAAAAGTTTTCGTTCCTTAATATCTCGGCTTTGGGTCGGTTCACCGCCATGCTCGCGCACAAAATCATTGATATCCTGAAACGAGGCAATCAAACGCTGATCAGCACTCATTATTGAGGAAGCCTTTGGTTTGACGTCCAGCAAACCGAGGGGATCGGTTTTCAAGATTTCTTCCAATTCTTTGGAAAACTTACTCATTCGTGCTTCTCACTTACTTGCTGTTGTCGCCTTTTGTTTCGTAGGTAGACCAATGCTTCCGCCTGCCTTTTTTCCTGCGGGTCTGAGGAATTGATATTGGGGTCCCGTTTATGTGTTTCCTTGAACGCTGGGATTTTTTTATAAAGTAAAACAGCCTCTTCATCGGTCATCTGTATTCTGCCGGCATCAATCGTTTCCTGAATGACTTTCAACAGATTCGAGGTGACCGATTTCGAAAGGATTTCAAACGCTTTCTGGAAGGGATTCACTCGATCAATGAGGTCAATATGAAGATCATCGATATTTACAAACTTTCCTGCCATCCTCACAAACCGTTGCCCGCCCACCTCTTTGATTTCACCGCTCTTGATCGCCGAGTCTGCAATCACATGTTGTCGTAATTCTTCCACTTCATCTTCACTGAGTTCAGGATACTTTTTTTGAATCACTTTTGGGAGCATTACTTTGTTGATTACTTCCGGGTCAATAAACTCTCCAGGCAGTGCCTGTAGCATCTTTGGGTCTTGCAGTATTGCTGCTTTGAGGTCATTTAGGTCAGACTCTACAATTTCCTTTACGCGCTGGGTACTTGGTTCTTTGAAACCTTTAATTTTGACCGTACCAGCTTCATGTATTTCACCATCATATTTCTTAGTTTTAAATTTAAAATTCGGGGCAAGCACCTGCTCCATCAGTAGGGAAGCCGTAATCGCTTTAAGCATATTATTGACAGAAAGCTTTACCAGATCATCAGCCGCATCTGGTTGAGCAATCAAGTTCGTAAATTGTGAATGTGTTTTGTTATCACTATCACGGGTGGCTCGTCCAATAATTTGAATAATTTCCGTCAACGATCCACGGTACCCCACCGTTAGGGCATGTTCGCAGAAAGGCCAATCAAAACCTTCCTTTGCCATTCCCAGGGCAATAATTAAATCCAAATCGTCTACGTCATTCATCTGGCGTAAATATGCAACAATTTTATCTCTGTCTTTAGGGGTATCATTCACCAGATCAGCCACTTTAATGATTTTGCCATCACTTTTTCGCTCGACAAATATCACACCGGTTTCAGTATCCTGGTGAGTAACTGTACCAATCAAATCAAGTATGGTGTCTACTTCTTTATGTTTATCTTTAGTCGATTCGCCAGCGTTCACATTGGGAATATGCAGAATTGTTTTTTGGTCGGTATTTAAGACCTCATCTATCGCACCGAGGTATCGACCTTGATAAAAGTGGTAACCGATCCCCAGCGTTTTCAAATGAGTATAACCATTAAGCTGCTCATAGTAATTGTAAGACACTTTCGAAAACTTTGCTTCATCCTCAGCCAATAGCACCGGCACACTATCTCCACGAAAATAAGAACCGGTCATCGCGATAATGTGCGCACTGGTATTGCTCATAATAGATCGCAATACTTCACCGAGTCGATTTTCTGCGTCAGCTGACACATGATGAAATTCATCAATCGCTAACACAATATCATTGAAGTCCGATTCATCGACTGCTTCAAATGCAAACCGTAGGGTCGCATGCGTGCAAATCAGAATCGTTTCACTCTGGTCGAGCAAAAACTTTTTAAACCCTGCCACCTTACTGGCGTCTCCGCCTGGGGTACACAGATTGTAATGAGAGTTAATTTTCCAATCAGCAAAGAAACCATGGGATGTCAAATCGGTCGTGTCAAAAGAAGCACCTATTGATCGTTCTGGAACCGCAACAATGACTTTTTTCAGCCCTTGGTTATAAAGTTTATCCAACCCCAAGAACATCAACGCCCGAGACTTCCCAGAAGCAGGCGGGGCTTTGAGCAGCAGGTATTGTGCATTCCTGGATTCAAAAGCACGTGACTGCATTTCCCGCATTCCCATATTGTTCGTAGAAAGACTTTGACCAGTTTGGGCATAGGCCACATCAACAAGATTCGGCATTATTTCTTTCCCTTGCTCTTCTCTGTTTTGATCATTTTTTCATAAAGTTTGAATAGGTATTCCAACCGTTCTTCGTCGCTGGTGAACGGTTTTGAGCGGTAGCACTGTTCGACCGCTAAGTCCATTTCGTGATGTGCCTGCCGTAAACCGTCCGGCATCTTGTCCGGATCATAAAGCTGTGCAATCGTCTTCTCAGAATGCTTTTCCCGTTCGTCCAACACTTGGAAAGCAAGTTCTTCCAGGGTATTCTTTTGCTTTTCAGTGATGTTAGGAAATGGAAACGTGTTGTAGCAAAGTACTGATGAATATCGAGGATCAAGTTTAAATTTACCGCCTATAGCCTTCACCCAAAGCATGTGGATTCTGGTAGATATTATCGAAAGAATCCACGGTGGAGCATCGTAAATAATTTGAGCTGAATGAAGTGTTAGATACTCTTTATCAAAGAATCCGGCAGGAGTATATTGTCGACTTTCAGAGGATGTGCAAGGAACCAGTAAAAATGATTCTTTTGCTTTGTGACGATAGCGGAATTGATGGGGGCGATGTACGAGCGATTTCGCAACCTGACCACCTTTCTCTCGGAATTGTTTTACTGACTGTATCCGCTCAGCAATCTGCGGAATTAAAGATGCCTCCGCTAAATCTGAATCCTCGATCCAGATACACCACCGGTTTTGCCCATTTAAAAACTCTGTTCCACCAATAAGCTTTCGTAGGAACTTTGCTGATTCGGGACACTCTTTAAGCAAATCATTCACCTCAACATCAGACAGTTTGAGGAACCCTCCCTCTATCGGTTGATTGCCGTAGCACATTTCAGGTCTCTCTGAAATTGGCTTCTTTCTTTTATAGACATAGATGGTTTTATTGCTGGTCAAATATGGTGTAATGTTGGGGACAGTTCGCGAAACCCCATTGTTGATGATCTCTTTAGGCTTTCCTGATTCATTTCTTAGCCCAATAATAACGCAAGTTACCCCCGCGTTACCTCTCGCATTATTTGTCCACTTAAAAGATGTATGTGCAAAAGCGATTTCTATTCCATTACATAAGACATGGGGCCAAAACAACCCAACTTGCTCACCCTGGCAAATAGAATTGGTCGCCACAAAGCCCATCTGGAATTTTGTATCCTTGATGAATTCAGCAGCTTTGAAAAACCAGCATGATATATAGTCAAGGCTATTAGCACCTTTAATTTTTTTCAGCAATTGTTGCAGTTCTTTTTTTTGCTCTTGGTTTTGATTCCTTGCGCCTAAATAAGGTGGATTGCCCAAGATGTATATCTCATCAGCATCCTTTCTGGAGCAAACACCATCCCAATCCAATCGTGTTGCATTTCCGCAAACAATATTCCCGCCATCCTGCAATGGCAACGTGGGGCGTGTGGTATTAAACACCGCTTTGAACGTAAGGTTCATTTGATGTTCTGCCAGCCAGAGTGAAAGCTTGGCGGTTTCTTGGGCAAAGTCATCCAGTTCGATGCCATAAAACTGCGTCAGTTTAACATTGTTACTAAACCGAAATGTCTTTTGTCTGCCGTATATTCTTTTGAAGATTTCAATTTCCAATTTGCAAAGCTCTTTGAAGGCAATAATCAAAAAGTTGCCGGAACCACAAGCCGGGTCAAAAATGCGCAAATGATAAATACGTTCCAACAAATCATCCAGATTTTCCCTGTTCTCTTCCGCCTGTTCTAGTTCTTCGTAAAGATCATTCAGAAACAGTGGTTCAATCACCTTCATAATGTTAACCACTGAGGTGTAGTGCATCCCCATGCTACCCCGTTGATCGTTGTGCACGACCGCTTGAATCATGGAGCCAAAAATATCGGGATTGATCGCTTTCCAGTTGAGCGCCCCGCATTCCAGGATGATCTTTCTCGATTTGGCAGTGAAGACCGGAACCGGGTATTCATCGGCAAACAACCCGCCATTGACATAAGGGAAGTCTTGCAGAAATTGAGGGTATTCAGATCGTTGCTCTACACTAAGAACGGTAAACAACTTTTGCAGATAGGATTGTAAATCGCTGCCCTCAGAATTGGTGTGGGAAGCCAGAGAGTTGGTGAACTGGCCGTTTTCGTAAATGCCGGTATCTTCTGCAAAGAAACAGAAAAGCAACCGAGAGAGAAATATATTAAGTGCGTGCCTCTCTTTTTCATTTTCAGTCGGATTATCTTCCAGGATGAGGTCATAAAGCCGCCCCATCTTTTCAGCCGCCTTGACATCAGCCGGGTTTTCACTCTGTATCTGCGATTTCTCTCTTCCCGTCCAGGGGAGAAAGAAATCATAATGTTTAGGAAAATCCTGCAGTGGAATATCAAGCGTATCATCAATCTTGGTATCCACAGCCAATAGCGTTTGAAAATCGGTCACAATAATAAAACGGGGATGCTGTTTTTTGATTGCGGGATCATTTTTCAGGTTGTCGATAAAAACATGCAAATCCCCTTCCTCTTCGGTAGCTTGCTTGAAAAAGAGCTGTTTTTTCCAGAGAATTTCTCCCGTTTTTTTTGAGAGATTATAATCTCCCTTTTGCAATCGGGTTATCGAGGCCTTTGGCAATTCATAAGCACGCAGCAAGTCATAAACAAAAGTCTCTTTATTGAGATTCGTGACAAGCGACTGGATGTTCTGTTCGAGTTGTTCAATATTCATGTTGAGTCTTAGCGAATTAATACCGTTATCCGTTTCAATGTCACCCGGTACTCAGACCGGTATTTTTGTCGACTTGTTATCGTATTCGATTCACAAAGAACTTTCTACGAACGGCGACAAAAAGTACCGAGTGGCACCGGCTTGCATAAAAATTATTACTTTTTTGATGATAAATAATACGTTTTGCAGCACATGTTTCTTACTTTCTGGTAGAACCCTGAAAGCACTAAACATGGTACGATTATTTCCCAGGAAATAATCGCTGCTTTCATTCGCAGCCATTGGTTAGTTTCCTTTCGTGAATTTAGGTCTCGTAATATACATCGTCACTGGAAGCGAAATCTTCCCGGTCGTTAGATAGAATTTCGGGGCTCCGGAAAGGAACGGGAAAGGTACCCCTTATAGAGGGGTACCTTTCCCGTTCCTGCCCTCTGGGGGGCGGGAAGCAAGAAAACGCTCTTCTATCCCGTTCCTTCCCGCTGTTCCCGGTCCTATGGCATAATAATTGGCCAGCTTACCATTTCCGGCCATCTGCTCAGTGCAAATAACCTGCCCAAACTTCACTAGAGATGCTAAAGCTGCCCCAGCTCTACCAGTTGGGAGCGGGATTCCGTCTCGAATCTTTGTTGCCGTTGCTGGTTTAGCGAGTGATTCCAATTCTTCAACCACGCGCCGTATATCGTCCTGAGCTTGAGCTTTTTTCTGCTCCTGCTTTCGTTGTTCCTTTTGACTTCGCTTCTCCGCTCTGGCTTCCTGAGTGGGAAATAGTTTTGTTTCCCAGATACGCCCGCCCTCATCGTCTATCGAGCCCTCGTTGATATTCAACGCCCAGCTCTGGGAATGACCGGCAGAGCCACCAGCGACAAGCCAGAGCTTGTGAACGCCCGGATTATCTGGCTGGTATACTTCACGACGATTCAGGAGAATCCATTGACGCGCCCATTCCTGGAAACCAGCGAACGCGATTTCCTCAAGTTGTGGCTCTGAAAATTCGTTTAGCCCGTTACTCTTTCGTGTGTGATGGATCAGAATGATTGTACATCCTGTTTCTTGTCCCAATTTGGAAAGCGGTTTGAGCTTCTCACCAACTGAGAATAAATTGCTGGCCCCCTCTCCCAGGCTAAGGCAGAGGTAAGCAGGGTCGATGATCAGCACATCCAGTTTCTTATTCTTAATCACTCGCTTGATTTGTGCGATATCGAGTTGATTCTCAAGAGCTGGTAACTCAAAACAGAAATGCAAGCCGTCAACGCCTTGTGGAGACCATTCAGCACTTTTGACGATCCTGGAAAACGTTTCTTGGATAGTGGCCTGTCCCGATTCACCAGACATAATGCCAACACTGCAAGCGTTCGGCACATTAAACTTCCCGAGAAACGGATTTCCGGTAGCAAGGCTAAAGCCAATCGCAATGAGCAGATTGGTTTTAAGGCATTTCTTAGGACCTGCGATGATGCAAGGCTGGCCTTTGACTAAGACACCGTTTAATAAATATTCATTTGAGAATTCTCCATCAATCAATTCTGAAGAATTCAGGAACTTAAATTTATCATTGCTTATTGACTCATATGAAAGATCGATCCCTTCCAATACTTTCTCGATATCCTCACCACTGCTGAGAGATTCGGCTGCTTGTAGAAGCTTCTTTTTGAGTAAAGATCGATGACTTCGATCAATTACCTGTTTAGCGTAGTAACTGAAATGGGCAATTTGTGGGGCCGAATCCATCAACTCCAACAGATATGAAAAGCCGCCAATATCACTTAATTTTCCTTGGTTGGCTAAGTTTTCTGCAATTGTACCGGCATCGACTGGCAAACCATCGCCTTGTAGACGATCAATAGCGACCAGGATTATCCGGTTTCTATCGCTATAAAAATGGTCTGCCGTTAAATCTAATGCTTCCTCTCTACATGATGGATCTGTGATTAAACAGCCTATAGCATAGTTTTCTATTTCACTTGGGTGGGCAAGTTCTTCATGCGTCTTATAAACCATTAAACACCCTTGCAGAATAGAGTGATGGCTGATGAAAAAAGTTCAGGCTGTTACCACTATTAACTCCTCTGAAGTAATCTTTTTTGACACATCTTAGGAATAGAAGACGCTTTCTGTTGAGGGGTTTCGGAGGGCTGCCGAATATTAAGGGCAGTCCCTTTTCGCTCTCCTGATTCGCTAGAATTATTACTTCTTTGTGGTGTTGATTCTTAGTTATTTGCGGCATCTGTCCCACCTCATACTAATTCAGGAGAATGGGATAAGAGAATCGACCGCCAAATCTGAGAACGTTTATTAGTTCCCCGGGCTTTGTCGATTTCATCGTTGTAAAGCATTACTCCATGATCAATGAGTACGGCTTTCTGAAACTCATTGAAACTGAATAGTTGCTTGCCAGTTAAGTTCGATTCGAGCTGAGAGAGGTTTCCAGGTAATCCGATACTCACAGTGAAGCGTTTCGGCTCTGTTGTGGTTAATAAGATTCCAAGAAGAGAGAACCGACTTTTACAAATTTGCATTGAGTTTTGTTTGTTTTTTGTTATCATTGATTTGTCCCCGTCAAGGATAAACTGAAGATAGAAGATAAGAGAACAGTCTCGAAGCCGGTTACGCTTCGAGGCTGTTTTCGTTTGTACTGGTATCGTTCTGAGAGTCAAGAAATTCGATAAAAGTCTGCCCTTTGACAAACTTACGGTTTCCGATTCTGAGCATTTTCATACCTGCATTACGTGCCTGACGCAAAGCCCAGTTTCCCATGCCGGAAACTTGCTTGAATTCTTCGAGAGTGTAGAGCGTTTGCGGCTCAATCTGGCCTTTTACTTGCGACATTGTCCACCTCCGTTTGTTTGGTTGAATTCGATTCTTTCAACAACATCGGCAAGTAGAAAGCGGCGAAGGTTACTTGATAGCCAGACAGTGGGGATCTTCCCGTTCCGACTCCATAGCTTCACTGTGTGAGGGCTCACTTTTAATGCTTTTGCGAGTTCCTCTGACGTCAACAACTCTGGCATTTTCCGGTCTCCTAGTAGAAGTAATATTGAAAGACTACTTACCAGTAAGCGGATTAGGCGGATGGGGAGCGGATTTGGTTATAAATCGTAGATAGGCCTACGAATTCTGTGTTAAATAGAATTAGCGGATTTTTATAGAAAATCCGGTTTTAGTCCGCTGGGGTTGCAAATCGTCCGGCTCGACCAGCAATTGGAGTGTTTTTGTTTGTCCCATAATGTTTACGACCAACTCTAAGATATCGACTCCATGTTTGATATGAAGGTAATTCGTATTCACAAAGGCAATTTTCTTCTAGCCATCTATATGCTTCTTCATCGGTACAGTCTAAACCCATCGACGATTCTGCAAATTCATAGGAACGATATGCTTTTTCGTAGCGTTCCATCAAAGGTTTTTTGCTCCCTTGTGGAAGACTATTTATGCTTGTTTCTTCACTACCAGATTTAATTCGATGAATCGCTTCAATGCTTGAGTTTGCAATGTCTCTAATTCTGGAGTAACTATTTTTAGGCAATATATCAAATGAAAAATCCCCAACAGTGGTGTATCTATCCATGTCAAGTGGGACCGAGTCCAGATTCTCTAAGTATTCTTCATCACAATCAATAACTCCAAAATCATATCCAAGTGCAATAACACGGTTCGTTCGTATCCATGTCTTTCTTTCTGGTTTAATGATGTAGTGCAGAAAGAAGAGCCAGGATTGAGCCGGGTTTCGGCACCTAGTTATTTCTAATGGAAGGCTTTGACTTATTGGATGTCTTAACAATTCCCGACCAGCAAGTTCAAGGTTATCAATAAGTCGCTTTCGTAAAGTTGTGAACTTGTCTGGAAGTGGTATATCGCCGCACTTGTCAGTTGAAATTAAATTATTGCCACAGTATGGAATAATTAAAGACTCAAAAATACGCTCGTCAGTATTTATGACTATGGTGAATTTGTCTAATGTTGGAATGAATGACCACCTTTGAGGATAATCTTTCGGATGAACAAACCGTTTAACGCATATTTTGGGGTCCACAAATTCAAGCAAAACATTACTCAGATCATCACCCTCTTGCAAGTTGCTTAATTCACGAAAATATGAAATCAATTGATCGAACAATGTGACATTCAGATTCATAATTCAACACCTTAAAAACCGGGCTGGCTGGTGGTGAAATGGTGGTGCTAATTACCATCACAGGTACCAACCAAGCAGGAGCTACCCGCACCTGGTTATTCTTTTTACTTGAGCCTATTCATAAGGGCTTATGACCCGCCTCAACCGATCTGGCCGTTCTTGAAAATCAACCTCTGAAAGTGGAAGGAAAGACACAGCATACTTTCGATAGTTCCCTATGGTGTCGACAATTTTCTATACCCAAAAAGGACCCGCGGTCTCTCTGAGGGCTCGTTTAACGCTCCTAGTAGCTTCCTGAACGCCATTCAAGCTGCAGCTCCTCAGTGGGACGATTATTTCCTAGGAAATGATTTCTGCGTTGAACCGATATAATAAAGGTTCATGATTCGCGATTGTTTTCTTCTGGCATTGATTTGGCAGTTTCGAATCGCTGATTTCAATGAATTGACTCTTGCCCCCGCACGCCAATCTAATGGTATCCTACAACAATTCATACTGCGTTACAATTATTTTGAAACACTTTCGATGAAGCGACCGATATGAACTTATCTGTGTTTAGTACGAATGCTCAACGCAATGAATATGAGCATTAGAGACATCAGTGGAACTTATGGCCCTGTTCCACTCCGAGGTTGCATTCAGAGACTGTCAGCACTGCCAGAAGTACCTTTATGACGAAGAGGCCGGAAAGGTAAGGGAGCATAACGAACAGCTCACAGAACTCATCCTGCCCCCTCCGTGTCGTTCTGGTAAATGTGCCAAGGGAACGCCAGACAATCCCAAGACTCTCAGCCTCAAGAATCAGCAAACCTACCAACACTGGAAAGAGTGCAAAGCGGTAGGACAATTCCCAAACGATGACATCGTCCGGAAGCACGCGGCTGTGATTCAGGAACTTGTTGACCAGTCGCAAGAATACTGACCTTATCCCCGTGAATAGTACCAGTGATTATGAGAGAATCCATCCCGGGCGAAGCCCGGAAAGGATTTTTTAAGATGCCTCAGAAACGTTATGGTGTAGACCAGATTATCCCAATGTTGCGTCGTGCCGATGTT
>JAHZKX010000019.1 GCA_022600195.1 Planctomycetota bacterium | reverse complement strand
AGCAGAGAACCGGGATGAGGTCAAAATACAACGCAATTCGGCAAGAATTGAGCTTCAAACGTGTAAACCTTTTTAAAACAACCAGTTAGCACACAGTTGTCTCAAAACAACACGTTGAGAAAAATCAACGGGAAATTTGAGGGACCACTCAAATGCGTGCCAGATAACAGTTTTACAGGAAACAGAGCCAGAAAACGCTCTTCACATACAAGAGAATTCCTGTTATGAAACGCCCCTCAAATTAGGGGGGTGTTATTCAGAAATTACCGGGAAAGGAATCCCAATGGGTAAACCATTACACCTTGCAATTTTTAGTTTCGTTTTATGCGTTCTACCTGGAATGGGCTGCCAGATGGGAGGCGACGGACCCATTTCAAATACGTTCGGTTTTAGTGACCTCCCCAAACAGAGTGAACCCCCGGTCGAAACAGAAGAAGAGATCGAAACACAAGAATCAGAAATAACCGCTGATGAGTAGATTAGTAAACTATTGGAGGTAAACGACCTCAAACCAAATAATTTCAATGAGGTGCAACGATCTACGGAAATTGAGCAATCTCTTAAGCTGAGTTGACCGATGTTTTTTTATGTTAAGATCCTGATAGGTTTTGCACTGCAAGAATTGGTGAACTGGAACTAATTCCCACAAAGATGTGGTAACATAATCAGGATATAAGTTGACTTGAACAAGGATGGAATAAGTCTACAAATGAACCGGCTGCGATTATTCTGCATTCTCTGCATTAGTACACTTCTGATTGGCACACAATCGGGATGTCAGGGATTGGCCAATAAAATGTTCCGCATGGACAGCAACGGACGCTCTCCTTTTTTTGGTCTTGAATTTTATACAAAAAAAGAGAACCCCGTCTCACTCCACAATGTTTCTCAGCAGCAACCCGTTGAACTGGAGCCGGCGATCCTGCAGACGAAATCGGAAGAACCGTCACGTTTTTCCCGATTGCCCAAATGGCTGAACCCCAGGTCGAAGAAATCGGAGTCAGTAGAGCGCATCCCTCTACCGCGCACGGATCTTTCTAAATCTGAAGTGATCCTGGAAGAGCCTGCAAACGCAGCGACCGCGAATGACCTGGGCTCATCCCTCGAAGACTTTTAACGAACTTTCGAGGGTCTGATATTACGCGATTTGGGATCCAGTCAACTTATGGACTGGATTTCTGTTTGCGACGTGCATCCGCTTTTTGTTTTGCTTCTGCGATGAACGTTGCGGGATCATCTTCAAATGCCTGTTTGCATCCACTGCAGCAGACATAATATTTTTTGCCCTGATAACTGACCTGGATCGTACCGGTGCCTCCCGTCACAATACACTCAGGACCACCACTTCCCGACTCGGCCAGTCTCGTCCCCGCTCGGGTGTAACCTACTTCAGCCAGACGATAATAAAATGACTGTCCCTGATTACGTTGCTCAAAGAGTACCAGAGTTCGTTTTTCATTAAGACGACGAATGGAAATGCGATATACGGCGCCATCCTTACCAGGTGGTGATTCTAAGATCAACGTATCTTTGCTTAACTGACCTGTATAATCTCTTTTTTTACCATCGGGCATCACAGCCGACAACAAATAAGTCTTCTTCTGGGGATCATAAGAGAGCATCGCTGATTTGAGAAACTTTCCATCCTTAATCTGATAAGCGATACTGGTAGAGTCAGGGCTGAATTTCCAAACCCACTCTGCTTTTTCCGACCAGGCTCCCCGTCGGGAATTTCGTTTAATCATCCCCACGCCCCGCCAGCCACCAATCAACGAGTTAAACTCGGCTAATGCCTCTTTGACCGCAGCCCTGTCCTCTTTTGTTGAAGCAGCTGGTTCACCCTGTGCCCCGGCAGAGATGAACAGCAGCAAACAGAGACACAAGAGACATACAACTGATTGATTTGAGATTCGCATCTGATGGATTCCAGACTGGACAGGCAATTGAGGGTTCTACAGAAAAATAAACACCTGAATAGAGCAAACCGATCGCGCCAATTGGTGTTTTCTTACCCTAACACACAAATTACCTGATGCAACGAACGTTCAACTTGTATTCATTTCAGAGCACAAAGTGACATCGGATACAATCCCACCTGATGTCTCATAATACTCCAGCAATGAACTTCAGGTTTCTATAACTTTAGAAGATCAAGCAGACCTGAGTATTATGCCTGTGTAAGCTGTTTAAATTTTTCGTTCAGATCTCTGGTAACGGGGCCCGGTTTGCCATCACCTATCATGCGGCCATCCAATTCGACAACCGGAATCACCTCGGCCGCTGATCCCGTCAGAAAACATTCATCGGCCACAAAAATATCGTGACGCGTGAAAGGCAGCTGCTCCACAGTGATACCGGATTGTTCTGCCAGCTTGATCACAGTATTTCTGGTTATACCTTCCAGAATGCCAGCATCAACGGGAGGTGTTTTGACAATTCCCTGTTTGATGATGAAGATATTATCGCCCGTGCATTCGGCAACTTCACCTTTATGGTTCAACATCAAGGCCTCAATACAGCCCGCATCAGTGCCTTCGATCTTTGCCAGAATGTTATTCAGATAATTTAACGATTTCACTCGTGCTGACAATGCAGCCGGATGATTTCGTATCGTCGAAGCAGTGATAATTTTCAGACCGTCGACGTAAAGCTGCGGATCGTATAATGAAATACTATCGGCAATGATGATGACTTGAGGATGACTCGTCCGGCGAATATCCAGACCTAATGAACCAGCGCCGCGGGTAATCACCAGTCGTATATATCCATTGTCAATCTGATTGGCTGCAACGGTTTCGTTGATGGCCTTGATCATCTCAGATTTCGAGATTGGAATTTCCAGACGAATGGCCAAAGCACTCTCATACAAACGGTCGATATGATCCTGCATCAGGAACACTTTACTGTTGTAGACCCGGATGCCTTCAAATACGCCATCGCCATACAACAGACCATGATCGAACACGCTGATTTTTGCATCTTCTTTGGGAAGCAGTTTTCCGTCAATATAAACTAGGAGCGACATTACAATCTGGTACCATTCTCAATTTAGGCCAAGACACGGCTGGCTGGTTTTTAGGTGGTATTTCAATCCTGTTATGAAGTTGTTGAAATCCATTTCAGACTGAAGAATCACATGCAGTGGCTCACGCCATTGACACAAAGCAAGCGACAAGGGTTCACGAGAAGGGACTGGTCTTGACCGTTAGTGGCTAAGCGGGAACCGAAGCGCTTTTGGATTTGCCCAGTACCTCGATCTGACCTTCCCGCAGACGAACCGTTCGATGTGCCTGCGCTGCAATCAAATTATCGTGCGTTACCATGATGATAGTCAGCTGCTCCTGCTCATTCAAGTTGGTCAGCAGGTCCATAATTTCTTTACCGGTACTACTATCCAGATTTCCGGTAGGTTCGTCAGCTAACAGGATTTGCGGCTTGGCGATTAACGCCCGGGCAATGGCGGCCCGTTGCATTTCTCCACCGGATAATTCCGAAGGGCGATGCTTAATTCGATGGGACAAGCCGACTTTCTCAATGATCTCCAGAGCATCCTGCTTAAACTGTTTTCTTTTCTTCCAGTATTCCCATGTAGAGTAGCGGATCATCAGCGGCGAAAGCACATTTTCCAGCAAATTTAATTCGGGCAGCAAATGATAGAATTGGAAGATAAATCCGAAGACATGATTGCGAATTTGATCGCGAGCATGCTCGGGCAAATCATCAATCTGCTGGCCTTCCAGATAAATCTCTCCTACATCGGGAGTATCCAGTAAACCGAACAAATGCATCAATGTACTCTTTCCTGAGCCCGATTGACCGACAATCGACAGGAATTCTCCTTTATTGACTTCAACATCGATCCCGTGCAGGACCGGGATTTTGTGCTTATCTTTTCGGTAAGCCTTTTCGACGGCAATCGCCGCTAGTTGTGGTTGAGGCATGGATATGGTCTCAGTCATGAATTCGTGCTCGACAAAACGGGATAACGATGATTGCTGTAACGTTTCCTTTTAAATCAGGGGCCTCATGAGAGACCCTTATTCATACCTTAATGATTCTACAGGATGAAAGCGTGCCGCTTTTCTCGCGGGTAATATGCTGGCCAGAACAGCAATGACCATGGCGCCAAATGCCACCCAGAAGACCATCATTGGTTCCACATGAGTGGCAATTTCCGGGAAGTAATAAATACGCTGATCAAAGACTTTTCGCCCTGTAATAAAGGTGATGAATTTCTCGATCTCGTTGATATATCTCACAAACAACAGCCCAACAACCACGCCCACTCCACTTCCAACCAGCCCTAATGCAAGGCCATAAGACAGAAAGATGGACATGATGCCGTTGGAGCTGGCGCCCAATGCTTTGAGGATGCCGATGTCGCGCGTTTTTTCGAGTGTGATCATAAAAAAGATTGCCAGGATACCGAAGCCGGCCACGGCAATGATCAGAAACAACAGCACATTCAAGATGGCAGATTCCACTTCGACCGCTGCCAACAGTGGTCCCTGTTTGTCCTCCCAGGTACGGACGCGGAACCGCTGGCCGGCGGGCAACGCTTCTTCGAGCTTGCTCACCACCATGGCTGCATCTTCCGGATTTTTCAGCTTGATCTGAATCGAGGTGATTGATTTTTCATCACTTTCCGGGTCAATCATGCCCCGCATTTCCTGCAGATATTCCAGATTGCAGAAAACCAGACTGCTGTCATGTTCGCTCATTTCACTTTTGAACAGATCGACAACAGTGGCATTGAAAT
This sequence comes from Planctomycetota bacterium, assembly GCA_022600195.1. Taxonomy (GTDB): domain Bacteria; phylum Planctomycetota; class Planctomycetia; order Planctomycetales; family Planctomycetaceae; genus Gimesia. Next base: position 18,677 of record JAHZKX010000019.1, on the reverse strand, counting down.
GAGTTGGTTCCGGTGGATGGCCTGCTGTGACGGTACTGATTTTAACATCATCACCCGGCTTGACGATTTGAAACATTTTTGTTTCGCCGGTATCCGGATCTTCATATGGAAAACTGACTAACCCGTAACCGATATAAACGCGGCCCTTTAACGGGCTGCCGGGATCACGCTTCTCCGCTTTGTCAAATACCGACTCGTTTAATTCTTTATCAAAAGGATTACTGAGTGAATCTGTTTCTTCTGCTACCTGTGGTTTTGAATCGAAGGGAGACTCAAAATCGGATTTGGAATCGAACTTGGGGGGTGCCAGTGGTTCTGCCGAATCAGGCTTCTCAACTGGCGTTACTTCTTCTTCCATCGGCGGTGGATTGTGATTCCAACGATCAACCATCCATTGCGCACGGGTCGTCCATTCTTTGCGATAGGCCATTGCTGCCGGCGACAATTCCCAGTCGGGTATGCTTGCTTCACTGGTATTCACCAGATATTTAGAGAGCGGGCCTACCGTTGCTTTGGTAGCCGGATCAATACCGATCAAGGTCACCGGCTTGCTCTGCCACTGTGAGCCATATTGCACACTGAGCATGGCATAGATTTCCACCGTCGCCGTCATACCCTCTATGTCATTACCCACAGCGCGCTGGATGCGGTCTTTAAGGTCTTGGGTATTGGGCTCTCCGTCGAGTGAATTTGTTTCCACAATAACATCTGCCAGAATGCCCCGCAGGCGATCCCGCATATCAGTGCTGAAACCATCCATCACGCTGTTGACGACAATCATCGTCGCCACACCGAGAGTCATACTAATGATACTGGCCAGCGCAATATAACGCGTTCTCAAGTATCGCAGGCAAAGTAGTGATTTGTACATACGGCCAATCCTTTGGCTGATTATTCTGCCGACAAGCATCATGTTTCTTGTCGGACACGTCCTTGGTTTACTTGGTTGTCGTCGGTTGTCCTTCAGGCCTGAGCAGCGGGAAATAGATCACGTCGCGAATACTATGACTGTTGGTCAATAACATCACGAGACGATCAATGCCTATTCCCAATCCTCCAGCCGGAGGCATGCCCACTTTTAACGCTTTGATAAAATCTGTATCCATTGTCGCCATCGAGTCTTCTTCTGATTGCCCCGTTAACTGAGTGCGGAACAACTCTTCCTGCAGCAGAGGATCATTCAATTCTGTGTAAGCATTTGCCAGTTCCATCCCCTGCACAAATAATTCGAACCGTTCTGCTATGTTGGGATCATCCTGCTTTCGCTTGGTCAATGGGCAGATTGATGCCGGATAATCAATCACGAACACCGGGCCCATTAAATGTTTCTCACAAGTGGCTTCAAATACCTCATTCAAAACAATATCCGGATGAATATTTTCCGTCTCGATGCCATGTTGCTTTGCTACTTCAGCGACGGCAGCCGGGTCGGTCGGATCACAGCCAGCATGCTCTCTGACCAGATCGAAATACTTTTTGCGTTCCCATGGGCTACTGAAGTCAATCGTTTGATCTTCTCCCCAGGGAAGCTGCATTGTATCGCTGATTGCTTTGACGGCATCGGTGATGATGGTTTCCGTCAAATCCATCATGGTTTCATAGTTGCCATACGCCTGATAAATTTCGATCATCGTAAATTCAGGATTATGAGTGGCGTCGATTCCTTCGTTGCGGAAGACGCGCCCGATTTCATAAACACGTTCGATTCCGCCTACCATTAACCGCTTGAGATGCAGTTCCAGGGCAATCCGCATGTAAAGTTGAATTTCCAGTGTATTATGATGTGTGATAAACGGTCGCGCTGCTGCACCACCGGCAACCGAGTGCAGCACGGGAGTTTCCACTTCTGCAAATTTGTGATTTCGCAATGTCTGGCGAATGGAGTCAATAATTTGACTCCGTGAAAGCATCTTTTCCAGAACGCCTTCGGTATAAATTAAATCGAGCGAACGCTGTCTGAGCAGTAGTTCTACATCTTTGACACTGTGGTGTTTTTCCGGAGGCTGCGCCAGTGATTTGCAGAGCACCGTTAATTTTTTCACAAAGACTGAAATTTCACCCGTCTCCGTACGGCGCAGACAGCCATCGATTCCAATCAGATCACCCAGGTCCAGGGTGCCCATGAGCTCCCATTGCTCTTCGCTTAAGTCGCCTCGGGAGAAGAGCAATTGAATTCTGCCCGTCCAGTCTTTGATATCATAAAAACGGAGTTTTCCCGCTTTACGACGCAGCATAATCCGACCAGCAATGCGAACCTGTTCGCCATCCACGCCTGATGCTTCCGGCGCCTGTGATCGCGCTTCCGCCATTGGAATATGGCCATCAAATCGCTGTCCCCAGGGATCGAGTCCCATGGATTGGATTTTCTCTAACTTTTTAATCCGTTCTGCTTCGAAACGGTTGGGCTTCACTTTGGACATTGAAATTTAATAAGTCTATTCGAATATGTTTTACAGAATCTGACACATGAATTTGGAAACTATTCAAAAAGTGTGTCAAACAAGAGAATTTAAACCACTGAGAGAGGGGGGATAATGGCGAAATCTGCCGGTGGGGTCAATGGCAACCCATCAGAAATATACATAGAGACATCTAAATTGGTTTGAGATCTCAGGTTTCTGTTTTACAAGTCAAATTGAATCATCCTGACAATCCCATTTCAGGGGGTCTGTTTCGTTCTGGCTGGCCCATATTTTCAAGGTGGGAAACTGCTTGTATAACAATCGTGCCATCTGCTCCATTGCCGGTCGTTCAGTGGCGTAATGACCGGGCAGGATCAAACCCATACCCAGTGCGCGGGCTTCCAGACAGGCGTGAAATCTGGCCTCACCGGTCAAAAGTGCCTGACATCCATGGCGGTGGGCATCATCCAAAAATTCAGCTGCCGCTCCACAGGCGATACCGAGCCGAAGAATACGAAAATCTGGCTCACCCACAAATTGTAGCGCTGTGATTTTAAGAGCCTGCTTAATCAGCTGGTTGAGTTGTGCAAGCGTGAATTCTGCAGGTAGTGTCCCAAATCGACCTGCCCCCCTGTCTGGATCAACTGCCTGCTCTCCTTGAGCCGAAACGGGCCTGAGTACACCAATTTCTTCGAGCCCGAGTAAATTTGCCAACTGCCAGTTAATACCGCGCGCTGCACTGTCATAAGAGGTATGAGGGCAATAAACAGAGATTTTTGCCTGGATGAGATCTAGTAACATTTTGCCCTCGACGGACGCTGACGTTATCTGTTGCACAGGTCGAAACAGGATCGGATGATGGCTGATAATCAGATTTGCCCCCTCTGAAATCGCCTCTGCAGCCACATCCGGTGTCAGAGTCAAGCAGGTAAGAATCTGATCGACTTTCTGGGCAGGGTCTCCCGTCAATAATCCCACATTATCCCAACTCTCAGCTAAATCGGGAGGGGCAAGATTTACCAGATAATCCTGAATTTCTGCTACGCTGATCATGAATTCGCACTCCACGTCTTCTGGGAAGCATCGATTTCTGCTCTCTGGAAAAATCGATTAAGTTCATGGCTTTGAGTTACAAATCTGAATTGATCAATGTATCATACAGCACTATACTTCGTTTAACCAAAGAACATACGATTCATTTCTAAGAAATAATACAAGGTTAAGACCATGAGTCTGAAAACACGATTGATTGCTTTATTTGTGATTGCCTTCGGGGCCTGCATCATATTCAACGGGCCTCAAATTCTGGTTTATCTGGTAGCACAAGCGATCATTTCAGGAACATTCATCACAATGTGCCTGAAAAAAGAACGTGAGATCATCGAAAAGCAAAATCAAGCCGAAGCGGGATCAGAATAGCCTCGGAATTCAGGTTCTCGTCTGGTTCTTTTTCAAAAATTGCGTTTCCCCGCCACAGAGATCGCTCTCTGACAAGACATTCCCGGTATGAATTCGTTAGAATATTGAAGATCGTTTGAATAACTCAACCATTCTCTCTATTCAATGAAATACCTGAAGAAATGTGCTTTCTCAATTCAAGTTCTGTGGTTCGCAAAACGACACCTCAATCTTCAAAGCCCGTTCGTAGAACCGGTTTTACTCTGATTGAACTCTTGGTGGTGATTGCCATCATTGCTATTCTGGTCGCATTACTGCTTCCCGCTGTTCAGCAGGCACGCGAGGCAGCTCGCATGGCGAAATGTAAAAATAACCTCAGGCAGATTGTCCTGGCCTGCCACATGTATGCCGACTCCAATGGTGGATTTTGGCCACGGGCTGCCGCTGATCAACATGTTGGCTTTGGTGGTAAAAAACGCTGGCACGGAGAACGGGCGACAACAGATGGAACCACCAAGTTCCAGCCACATCTGGGACCGCTGGCTCCCTTTCTCGAACAAAACGCAGAAATTAAAAAATGTCCAACCTTTGGTAACTTTGCTGCACACGGAAGCGTTCCAAACGCATTCGAAGGAGGCACGGGCGGCTACGGCTACAACCAGACTTATCTCGGCGGAACTTCCTGGAAGAATCCTTATCCTCTGAGCCATATGGTTGCTACAAACATGCGTGAGATTGAAAGTCTGGCCCGCACAGTGGCATTTTCTGATTCTGCATTGGCACAAGGATTCCCCAGTCTGCATATCATTGAATATGGATTTATCGAACCCCCATTCTTCATTGATAACTGGACCCCCACTTATCAGGAATCACCCTGGCGCCCTGATCCTTCGATTCATTTTCGACACACGGGAGCCGTGGCGAACATTGGCTGGGCTGACGGAAGAGTTACAACCACTCGCATCTCAGGCACTGGCACCTCAGCATATGGTGGAGACCCCAAAAAGTTCAACATTGGCTGGTTCGGTCCGATGGACAGTAACGTTCTCTTCAGTAATAAAGACAAACTTGAATCCGAGATGGGAGGCGTTCATTAATGATCGACACTCTTTTAAAAAGAATCGCTCATTTGTTTCCAGTCGTTTGCTTGATGATGTCCCAAAGCTGCGCGGAAGAACAGCCCGCAGTGCCACACCCGTCTGCCGAATATGTCGTAACAGTAGATGACCACGGAGAACCCGATAATATTTTGTTGGAACAGTTCTTCAAACAGAAAGAACATCCCGCAGGAGTCAAAATCCTGGTCATCGACAAGAAAAACAAGGCATCGAAATTGATTACCCCGGCCGAACTGTTAGCACAAAATCCAAATACGGGTCCCTATTTAATATTCAAGCATGATGATCCGCAACGCCCGTTTGATGATCTGCCTCGTTAGTCACATATTTATAAACTCTGGAATGACACCATGAATCGGCTTATTTCTCTCGTAATAATTTTACTGTTGACTCTTTTCGTATCGCAGCTTGAGGCACAAACGGTCTCAACAATCGCGGGTACGGGAAAAAAGGGGCATTCCGGTGATGGTGGACCTGCAGTGAAAGCGATGGTTGGAGAGCCTTATGGCCTGACCCTTGGTCCGGATGGTGCGTTGTATGTCTGTGAAATCAAAAGCCATGTCATACGGCGTATCGATGAAAAAAACGGAAAGATCTCAACGGTTGCCGGCTCTGGTCAAAAAGGCTACAGCGGAGATGGCGGACCTGCTCTCGAGGCAAAACTCAATGAACCTTATGAAGTCCGTTTTGATCAGGCAGGCAATATGTATTTCGTTGAAATGGTGAATAACATTATCCGCCGCGTTGATGCCAAAACAGGGAAGATCGAAACTATCGCAGGCACTGGGAAAAAAGGTTTCTCTGGTGATGGAGGCCCCGCGACCAAAGCAACTTTCTCTCGACCTCACTCAATTGCACTGGATAAAAATGATAATCTGTATATCTGCGATATTGGTAACCATCGTATCCGTCGTGTCGATTTAAAAACAGGAATTGTGACCACTTTTTCTGGAACGGGTGAGCGCAAACCAACGCCTGATGGGGCGACTGCCTCAGACACACCTCTCAACGGACCACGTGCATTGGACTTCTTTCAAGACGGTCCTGGGAAAGGGGCCTTGTATCTCGCGCTCAGAGAAGGAAATATGGTCTATCGGATTGATTTGGATAAAGAGACTTTACATCACATCGCGGGGACTGGTAAAAAAGGATATACGGGGCACGGGGGACCGGCAAAAACAGCAACGCTGTCAGGACCCAAAGGAATTTCCGTCGCCCCAAATGGAGATATTTATCTGGCCGACACCGAAAGCCACACGATTCGCGTAATTCGAAAAAAGAACGGTATCATCGAAACGGCAGTGGGAGATGGCAAAAAAGGGGATGGCCCGGATGGAGACCCCGCAAACTGTCGTATGGCACGACCGCATGGTGTTTATGTTGGGCCTCAGGGAAATGTCTATATTGGTGACAGTGAAACTTTTCGCGTTCGCAAGTTAAGAACAGGACAACATAAATGAACATCGAACATGCGTATTACCGCCGCTTGAGCTATCTCTCTGTCATGACACTCCTGTTCCTGATCGCAGGTTCCATTGAGCTTTCTGCCGGTGAAACATGGGAGCGCCAACAACTGGATGCCGCGTTCCGATCGGAAGGTTCTGCCGCAGCCGACGTAAATAAAGATGGCAAAATGGATGTGATCGCCGGCGATGTCTGGTACGAAGCACCTGACTGGAAAATGCATGAAGTGCGCAAACCCGGAAAATTTGTCGCTGGAGTAGGTTACAGTGACAGCTTTTGTAACTTTGCTTACGATATCAATCAGGATGGTTGGACCGATTTCATTTATGTCAGCTTTCCCGGTAAAGAATTTTACTGGTATGAAAACCCAAAAAATAAACCAGGCCATTGGAAAGAACATCTGATCTGGCACAGTATCTGTAATGAAACCCCCAAGTTTTCAGATCTGAATGGCGACGGGAAACCGGAATTGATTTTTGGATCACAGCCGGAAAAACAGATGGGTTATTTAGAAATCCCTTCACCCGAACTGGCCACCAAAAAATGGGATTTCATACCCATCAGCAAACCTGGTGATCCAAAGAAAAATGGCACATTCAAATATTATCACGGCTTGGGTGTTGGTGATTTTAACAAAGATGGTCGCCAGGACGTTCTCATCCCTGATGGATGGTGGGAAGGGCCTGAAGTTCTGGGGGAAGGTCTCTGGAAATTTCATCCGTTTACGTTGAGCGTAAGCGGTGCAGCTCCCGCTGAGAAGATGGCCGACCTGTATGTGGAAGACCTTGATCAGGATGGTGACAACGATATTATTGGCAGTTCTGCACATGCGTTTGGCGTCTGGTGGTTCGAGAATGTTTCCGAAGCTGGTAAACCAAAGTTCAAAGGCCATTTAATCGACAAAAGTTATTCTCAAACTCACGCCATGCACTTTCTTGATATGAATGGAGACGGACAGCGAGACATGGTTACCGGTAAACGGTTCTTTGCTCACAATGGTAAAGATCCCGGAGGCAAAGATCCCGTTGTCATGTACTGGTATGAAATCAAACGAGGCAAGAACGCGGCTCCTCAATTCATTCCACACAAAATCAAAGCCGGCAACGATACCGGCGTGGGGACTCAATTTTCGATGGCCGACATGAACGGTGATGGCCGACCCGATATCGTACTCTCCAACAAAAAAGGTGTGAACGTCCTGCTGCAGAAATAAGACCAGGGAACATGGACGGGATCGTGTGACATCAAACCCCTATCGCTTGTTCTGTTTTCGGTCATCCAAAACCCGCTGGTAGATTTCACGAATTTGACGGGTCATCGTTTCGTGACGAAACTGATCTGTAAAGCGCGCGCGACCCGTCTGGCCAAATCGTTCGCGCTTTTCTGGATCTGAAGCCAATTCAATTAACGCCTGTGATAACGGCTCAATCGATTCCGATGGCAGCAGATAGCCGGTCTCTTCAGGGATCACCACTTCCCGCGCACCATCAATGTCATATGAGACCACGGGCTTTCCAGCAATCAATCCTTGTGGGAGCACACGGGCCAACCCTTCCCAGACACTGGTATGCACAACAATATCCATTGCATGAATTAACTCGGGCACTCGTTCGGGTGGTACGAGACCTGTGAATATAAAATGTTCTGACAGCCCCAGTTCAGCGATACGTTCTTCGAATTCTGCTTTGAGGATTCCATCACCCACCAGTAAAAAGCGAACCTGTGGTTCAGCTTCGACAACCCGTCTGGCTGCTTCAATCAGATATTTATGGCCTTTTAAATGAAACAGCCGTGCTACTTTGCCTATGACTATGTGGTGCGGTTCGATCCCCCATTCCTTGCGGACTTCTACCGGAAGACGAGACGGCGTAAGAAACGGCTCTACTTCCATTCCACTGTAAACGGTGTCACAGCGGTCTTTGGTCGTAATACCGGCAGCCACGTATTGATGGGTCATGGCATCGCAGACACTGATGAGTCGATCACAGCGCCGGGCCGCCCATTTCTCAGCAGCAATATAAGCGCGATAATGTAACGGAGATTGCCCGAAATGAAAGGCGGCACCATGAATGGTGTGCACAGTGGGAATCTTCAACTTCCAGGCAGCAGCACGTCCCAGAATCCCCGCTTTAGAACTATGAGTGTGAACCAGTTCGGGTTGGAAATCGCGCAGTTCCGCGATGAGTTCCCGACACGCACGCCACTCGTTGAGCGGGCTGATGCTGCGCGTTAAGTGAGGAATGATCCGCAAATCCATCCCCCCCTGCTCGGCACGCGGAATTAAAGTTCCTTCCGGGCCAGTCGTCGGCCCTGTCATTAATGAAACTTCATCCTGATAGTCTCGATACTGATCTTCTACCGTGAAGAGCGTATTTTGCTGCGCGCCGCCAATGATCATGCGTGTGATTACATGTGCGACTCTCACTCGGTCACCGCTCTCTGGTTTTCCTGCCTCAGGAAGTCAATCATCAATATCAGCATTACGTTCATTATCTTATCGATTAGAATCAGAATCGCATTTCGTTACTCAGCTGGAGGCGGAGGTGGCGGCGGTGCTGATTGAAAATAACCCGCCAACTGTGGTACTTGTCCAGCAGGCATCCAGCCAGATAACCCGGCAGACCAAACCTGTGAGGTATCGGAAATTTGACCACTGGCAACACCCTGTGAGAGTTGTGCGAGTGAAAATGGTCCCTGCGTCTGTCCATTCACAGCAACATGCCAGGCCGCTGGTGGCGGAGGTGGTGGCGCCATTCCCGGCGCTCCCATTCCGGGAGACTGAACCATGCGGTTGGCCATGGCAAAGCCCATACCCAATCCCATACCTTCGGCAGCGCCTCCACCAGAAGGGTTTTCGGCAGCAGAGAGCATGGCTTGCCCCATCTGATATTGCTGAAACTGGTTCATGTCGCCGATCACGCCCATACTGGTCCGCGTATCCAGAGCTTTTTCCACACTTTCTGGAAGGGAGATATTCACAATCAATAACTGTGGTGTTTCAAGACCATATTCATCATCGATCCGTTCGTTGACGGTTTTCTTCAGCTCCGTCGATATTTCCGTGTACTTGGAAGCAAGATCCAGCGCGGCATATTGCGATTCACCAATCAAATCAGCAAAAGAGCTGATAATGATCGACCGTAAGAGTTCATTGATCTCATCAGAATGAAACTCGGAATTCGTTCCCACAAGCTCTTTGACGAGAATACTCGGATCATTGGCTTTGAGTGAATAACTTCCGAACGCACGCAGCCGGATCGGTCCGAACTCCGGATCGCGGAGCATGATGGGATTGGGAGTTCCCCATTTCAGGTCCGTGATCTGTGTGGTATTCACAAAATAGACTTCAGAACGGAAGGGGCTGTTGAACCCATGCTTCCACCCCTGTAGCGTTCCCAAAATCGGCATGTTATCGGTTGTAAGCTGATAATTTCCTGGCTCAAAGACATCGGCGACTTGCCCACGATGCACGAATAGAGCCATCTGACCTGGTCGTACAATTAATTGTGCACCATTCTTGATTTCATTCTGATACCGGGGAAATCGCCAGGTGAGAACATGCTGTGAATCATCGATCCACTCAATAATATCAACCAGTTCGGCCCGTAATTTATCCATCCAGAATCCCATGTTGATTTCCCTTATTCTTAATACTGTTTTTTGAATCTGGTTCTGTGTGAATGGCTCTAATCTGAAATGCTGGCATCGAAATAGCCTGAGCTTTGATTGTAACCCTCTCCAAAGTTCACCCGCAATCATAGAAATTACAGACTCACTGAATATTTTCAAATCAGTCTGGTTTTCTGTGCTTGAGGTTTACTGAATTCCCCTTCAGGTACACACAACCCACTTGATGGGATGACAAAATAGCCCTGTTCTGAAAACGTAAAAAAACCTGGTCTGGATTAAAAGAACCCACCAGAATCAAGGTAAAGTATATAAAAGTGTGTTATTTCTGGGGGATGAGCCAATGACTACTCGTACACCTTGCTGAATATCTGAAATTTGCTGTTGACCTGTTTTCTTGAAAGTTTTACATTTCCCGCGCTCTAATGGTAGAGCTTGAGACAAGGAAGTTTCGTAAATCTTCTGACGACTAAGCATCAACGTGATTGGTGACGCTGGAACCGACTGATTCAGGTTAGAACCAGAAACCCTTTCAACGATCCAGGACCCAAAGGATCGCTTGAATCCAGACCGATAAGCTGGTGGGGGCAGAAATCAGACAATCACATGATCCCCTCGCGTCGGATACAAAACATGGAGATTTTAAGCAATGGGCGAACCAACCCCAAACCCGCATGCGACCAAACCAAAGACGAACTTGAAACGAAAAATACTCTTTTTCGCAGCCGGTACAGGACTGGTTCTTTCTGCTGGCGTTTTCTTCTTTCAGACATTCAATGCGAAAGATGGCTCTGCTGGCGAACAGAAAAAAGCCGGAAAAGTACGAATTTCCGGTAATCAACCAAACCTCCGCAGCCAACCTGTGGCAAAAGTGGGTAGTGTTGTAATCAGTGAAGATGAGTTGGCCCGCGAATGCGTGGCTTTATATGGACCAGAAGTTCTGGAAAATGTCGTGAACCGGGCGATCATCCAGCAGGCCTGCCAGAAAGCGGGCGTGGCCGTAGAACAGGCTGAAGTACACGCAGAAGTGGAAAAAATTGCCAAACGCTTCAATCTGGATACCAAGACCTGGTATGACATGTTGCTGGCAGAACGGAAGATGAATCCTCAGCAGTATCGTCGGAACGTTATCTGGCCGATGCTGGCTTTAAGAAAACTGGCCGGTCAACAGACCACTTTGTCTAAGAAACAAGTCCAACAAGCATTTGCTCGCGATTATGGTCCTCGCGTCAAAGCTCGATTGATCATGCTGGACAACCTGAACCGGGCCCAGAAAGTCTGGGATGATGTGAAACGAAAACCTGCCGAGTTTGAACGTTTTGCGCGTGATTTATCCATCGAGCCAAACAGCCGTGCGCTGGGTGGAGCCATTCAGCCGATTCCCCAATACTCTGATAATGAGAGTCTTTGGAAAGCAGCCTTCAAGTTGAAAGAAGGAGAGATTTCCGGAATCATCCAGATTGGCCCCAGTCGCTATGCGATTTTGCTCTGTGAAGGCCGAACTGATCCCGTTGTTACCGATCTCAGCGAAGTGCAGAATCAACTGGTGGAACAGTTAACTGAAGAACAAACACAGGAAGCAGTTGCCCTCGTCTTTAAGAAGCTGAAAGAGGAAACCCGTGTGGACAATTACATTACTGGCACGACAACCGGTGGTGTGTCTCAAACTTCGGGTACCAATTTCTCCAAAGGTCAGGTGAATCGAGCGATTCCTAACCCCACACAGGGATTTAATCGGCCTCCTAAATAGTACCTTTTTCTCAAAAATCAAGAACCATATAGCCAAAACGTGTGTCAGTCCTGATTTACTGACACACGTTTTTTTATGTTCTGAATCATCTGGGAAAAATTACTGGTATTCCTCAGGCGCATTTTTCGGTGTGATCGCGTAAAATGGAAATTGTTCCAAAATAGTCTTCAGTCAAATCGAACGATCATTGAGCCTGAAGGTCTCTGAAAATGATGGTTACCCAAATTCCTTGTTAAACGGGCAGTGTTTCAATTATGCGTGGCGAATCGGAAGTTCCCTCTTCAGACGATGGTTTTACCATCCCGGTTTCTGAGAGAGTTAAACGTTTACCCCCCTATCTCTTCGGAAAAATTAACAAGCTGAAGTACGAGAAGCGTGTGGCGGGCGTTGATGTGATTGATCTGGGAATGGGCAACCCGACAGATCCGCCAGATCCTCTGATTGTGGAGAAGATGACAGAAGCGGTCGCAGATCCACGAAATCATCGCTACTCAGTTGCTAACGGCATTGCCAATCTGAGAAAAGAAGTGACGGCTCGCTACTGGAAACGTTATGGTGTCCGCCTTGATCCGGACTCCGAAGTCGTAACCTGTATCGGTTCCAAAGAAGGCTTCAGCCACATGTGTCTGGCTTTGATGGGTCCGGGCGATACCGCCATCGTTCCCTCCCCTTCTTTTCCGGTTCACGTTTATGCTGTGATGCTGGCTGCCGGAAATGTCATCGAACTCGATTGTCGTCAACCTGACCAGTTCCTATCCAATATCGCATTCACCTGTGAGCACCTTTATCCCAAGCCACGCGTGGTGGTTGTCAATTTCCCACACAACCCCAGTGCCACGGTGATCGAACAGGACTTTTATGTGGAGCTGGTCCGGCTGGCTCGAAAATATTCGTTTCTGGTGATTAGCGATTTCGCATACGCAGATATCTGCTTTGATGGTTACAAAGCCCCCAGTTTTCTGGCGACTCCCGGCGCGACCGATGTAGGTGTGGAATTTACTACGATGAGTAAAGGCTACAGCATGGCTGGCTGGCGCATTGGATTCTGTTCGGGTAACTCGGAAATGGTCAGGGCGCTCTCTACGATTAAAGGCTATTATGACTATGGCCTCTTCCAGCCAGTTCAGATCGCTGCCATCGTCGCGATGAGGCACTGCGACGCCGCCGTCGACAGTATTGCAGCCGAATATCAATCGAGACGCGATGCCTTTTGTGGCGGACTGGAACGTTTGGGTTGGGAAATCGATCGGCCGAAGGCAGGCATGTTTGTCTGGGCAAAAATTCCCGAACCCTGGTCAGAAATGGGGTCGATCGATTTTGCGATGAAACTACTCGATGAAGGGGGAGTCGCCGTCAGCCCCGGCCGTGGATTTGGCGAAGATGGTGAAGGTTATCTACGAATGGCCATTGTAGAAAATTCACAACGGCTCAGACAGGCGGTTAAGCAAATCGGAAAATGCATGAAGTCGGAAGAAATCTCCGCCGAATAGACGATGCGATACGATTTTGCCGATGTAATTGTTCGCCCTATGTACTCTGAGATTTACGTAAATCGTCGATCGACTTCATAAAGCCCTGAATCTGGTTGTCAGCTAATTTGATGATGCCGGCTTCTGCGCCGATCCGAATGCCTGTGCGCTGCATTGGATCGCGCTGTTCCACAATTTTATTACCGCTGATCGTCACGTCTGCTGTTTTGCCGGTAATATCAATCGCGACACCATCATCACCACCGCTGTTAATGATTTGATTATCGATCACCGTGTTGCGATTGGCCCAGAAATTCTTACCCCGCGCATCATTGCGGAACAGGATTCCCACTTTACCGCTATTGGTAATTTTATTCTGCCGCATAATGTTGTCGGTATCGTTGTGGCCAATGGAAATACTGTATTTATTGCCGTGCAACTGGTTCTTTTCCGCCAGGCCATGTTTGACACCCCAACACCAGAACAGACCAATATTGTTGTTTTCGAGACGGTTGTTCAAAATCAACGGGCGCTGTGAACCGGAACCCGGATGTACTCCCAGATCAGCATTGTCGTGACTGTGACAATTTTCAACCTTTACATCATGACAAATCTGAAAGCTGATTCCATCACCGTTGTAATTTCGTGTGGTCACGTCACGAATTGTGTAGCGATTGCAATCCTGCAGGAAGATACAGCCACCATAATTCCCGTTCAGATTGGTATTATTTTTTCGATTTCCATCCAAAGTCAAATTCTCGATCACCACATTCCGCGTGTATTCGCTGGTCAACAGCGGAAACAGCGACGACGCTGTTGGCTTGCCGGCGAGCCACAAATTTTTGCGGAGCCCGTCATTCAGCTTGAACCGGTTCCCGGATCGTGCAACCAGCGATCGCTTGATTACATTCTGACTGCCGTTACTTGGATTTTTCGCGATGAGCACAATACCGTCGCCGACCTGAAAGTTGGCCGATTTCTCAAGCGTAATCTCCTGATCGTACCAGTCAGAATCTTCTGACAAAGCTACCGTCTCAGAAGCACCTTTGGTGATGATGGTCTCTGGGCCACTCCCTGATAACCGAATATGTGATGGCAGATGCAAGGCATTCCGCAGTGTGAACGTTCCCGCTTGAATCTGTACGGTACCTCCCCCCTTGCCCGCAATGTAATCAATGGCGGCCTGTAAGGCTTTATCACTGCTGCCGACGATGTCTCCCTTTTTGGGACCGACAGAAATGGAAAGGCGTTCTTTCCAGTCGGGCTCAAACCGCTGATCTCCATCAGTAGCACGGGGACGTTTCACGACAGGAGGCTTTCCGGCTGTGAGTCGCTTTGCGGAAACAGCTCCCATCCCGGAAACCAAAGCAGCTCCTAGAAAACGACGACGCGAAAAATCAGGTGAGTTCATAAAATCGCTCCGAGACAACTTGGCAATTTGATATCGTTAACTTTCCTTAATTGAGTTTCCTAAATTGCCTCAGTCAATTCAAGTCAATTTTGAGAGATCTCTCATTAAGGGACGTTTCCATCCCCCTCTGGTTTTCCAGATGAGCAACCAGAAAACCTGCCAGCCACCATTCACCGAAGATTTGCTACTTTTGATAAATCACAGACATTGGAACAAACGTGATTTGCGATTCTGCTAAGCCATTATTTTTAGTGCGATCACCTGCGCAGTGACCCAGTAGAACTCCCTGCTTTGTAAACTCAATCGCCGTGTAACAGTACCAGCCGTTCGGGTTCACCTCGATATTCTGAATATGCTGCCAGGTTTTGCCTTCATCTTGGGAGATGGCGATCGTCAGTGGTGTGCGTTTGCCTCGAAATTGCGGGCTGATCTTGTGATGATTGTTCCAGACGATCAATAAATCACCTGTTGCGGGAATGCGCTCAATTGAGGCTGGCGAAACCGGTGATATGATGTTTGATGGCTTGAGCTGCGAAAATGTTTTGCCTCCATCCTGTGAAAAGGCCACATACTGACTGCCACCATTCGTACGACAGAACCCCATGAGCCGTCCATTTGTTAATTCAACAACTCCGGGCTCCTGCATATAAGGTTGTTTGTTGCCGGGTTGTTTTTCTACTTCAACCACATCGCCGCGCTGCCAGGTTTTTCCATCATTATCTGAGTAATAGCACAGGAACTGGGCACTGAAATTGAATCGGTCCGGGTTTTTCAGATTTTGATGTAAAGCAAGTGGGACCACAATCCTTCCACTTTTGAGTTGAACGACCCGATCATTATTGAGAACATAATATCCAATGTCTTCCGGGGGAACAATCTCAAGGGGCTCGCTCCAATGAACGCCTTCATCATTACTGATCCGCATCACTGGAATCAAATCATGAATCGAATTTTTACGTGCATAGAATAATGCAATCTTCCCCGACTGCAACCGGAGCAGTGAAACCGACATAATGTTTTGCTTACCATCATTCTCGATAATCGTCTGATCTTTTTGAGTCCATGTTTTTCCTCCGTCCGACGAATAGCGGCCCGCCAGATAAGCGGACGAATGATCCGCGGCCCCTCCAATAAAATGCGTATAAACAAAAAGAATGCGACCATCTTTGAGCGTGATAAAATCGCCTTCACTATTACGGGGATTATTGTTAGTGGGAGGTAGTTGTAATACCCGTTGAATTTTCGCATTGACCGGCAAAGTTGACGGTTCACCCGCAACAAGAAATACTATCTGGCATGAACTCAACAGAACAACAACCAAAAGTGAATATTTCCATTTCATGTGCGAACTCATTTTTTAACTCCAGGTGAACGAATTAATAAAACCATGATCAAATCCAGATGATAGAAGTATGTCGATTGAGTTGTTTTGACGAAACAATTTGATTCCTCAACCTGAAAGCCTCGACAGGGCTCAACTTATACGCCATTCATCCGTCTATCATTCTCATTCTGGCAAACTAATTCGCTTAGTAACAGTTCGAATGAAATAAATCCATTTTCAGATCAGTGGAGTGAAACAAAAAAAACTCTCTTAATCAATAATCTATTGCCGAATGATATCTTTGTTAATAACGAATTTTTTATAAATTCATTGCTCGCAATAAGATACAAAATGCAAAGAAGAGACAGACAGAAAGTTGAAAAACATAGCAAATGCCCCCAAATGATTGATTATTTCATTAATTATTGGTATATAATAGGTCTCTAAAGTAATATAAATCGTAGTAATCTTAGAGGTTTATATTAATCCTGTATTTGATTACTTTGCGCTACGTCGATTGTAAAGAAAATCACTCCCCCCACCCTCCTTTTAATATCCAACACGACACCCTCCTTAATCTTAATCACTTTGCATTAATGCTAATTGAAATTTGTTTGAACATTGCATGTTCTATTTTGTGTTCATCTCTGTTTTCAATTCACTTGAAGACCGGATGAAAACTGGATTTTCTTGTTTTATTTTTTAAAGATTTAATTCTGGAGACGAAAAATGAAGAGACCACTAAGAAAGGGCTTTACGCTAATTGAATTGCTGGTGGTGATTGCCATCATCGCAATTTTAATTGCCCTGCTTTTACCTGCAGTACAACAGGCACGTGAAGCAGCACGCCGAAGTACCTGCAAGAACAATTTGAAGCAGATCGGCATCGCTTTACACAGTTATCACGAAACACATCGTATTTTCCCTCCGATGCACATTGAGAGTAGACGCACAGCCGCTGACGATATTCCTACGGAAAACTATCTCGGCTGGAGTACAATGCTTCTGCCATACATGGATCAGGCGCCGCTTTACAACAAAATCAATATGAACGAACCCTGGCGTAGTGTCACAGGTGTGGTAGCACAGCCAACTCTTGTGACAACTGTTCTCCCTGCATTCATCTGTCCATCTGATCCAGCAGATGGTCTTAATCCGAATATCGGTAATTGGGGCAAGTCAAACTACCCGGCCATTTACTCACCCGCCAGAATCTTGACTAGTTCTACAGTACAATATATTACAGGGCCTTTTAATAATCACACTGCCCAATCAATTAAACAATTTCGAGACGGGTTGAGCAATGTGATTATGATCGGAGAAAGAACCACAGAAGGTAGAGGAAGCGGCGCTATCTGGATTGGTTCAAGTGCGTATGTTCATGCTACAGCCGGCAATATTGCGGATTGGCCTTATAACTCAGCCCTGGTACGAAACTGGCAAGGTTCTTCTACTGCTCCCGATCCTTCTACCATCTATTTGATCAACGGCATTAATAATTCTGATGGTCTGAGATATGCCTGGTCATTGAGCAGTTCACACACAGGGGGCTGTCATTTTCTTTTGGGTGACGGCCGGGTCCGGTTTATCAGTGAAAATGTCAATGCCGAAACGTTAATCTATCTGGCAGGTATCAATGACAAGAACGTGATAGGTGAGTTTTAAACTACCTCGAATGCTGATACTTTTTTCTCGGTTTCACCAGGACGGTGAAACCGAGTTTTCTAGTTTATAGAGACTTCCCAGATATCATTCTCCTTATGAAAAACTACCGGAGTTTAAGAATGTGCTGTAAAGAAACCATGAAATACTTAATGATGCTTTTGACTGTCTGTTGTTTTGGATGCTCCGGAGGTGGAACTGACATTGATCTCGGATCAGTCTCTGGCGTGGTCAGCATGGATGGTAAGCCGCTTGCTGACGCCATAGTGGTCTTTATGCCTGCGGAAGGTAATCCTTCTACTGGTCGCACGGATGCCAATGGAAACTATGAACTCGCCCATTTAGGCGATTCTAAAGGAGCTGTCCTTGGGAGTCATAAAGTGCGAATTACTACAGGAAAACCGGTGACTTCCAATATAGATGGGGATGCAGATATCACGAAGTCGGGGAATACAGGACCAGCCGATACAGCAGGTTCTGCAATAGATGGGCTTAAGAACCCATCAGCCAAAGGTGTAAAAGAGCCTATACCTGCAAAATATAATACAAAAACAACATTGACAGCAGATGTTAAAGCCGGTGAAAATACATTTGATTTCAAGTTAGATTCGAAATAAGTTATAGAGCCATAAAACAAAACGTCTCTTGTCATCTCAGCGATTCAAGAGACGTTTTTTTATGCCTGCATTTCAAATGGTCCAGCTGATTATTGGCCGAAAAGTTGCGTTAGGTTTTGATTTCTCAACCCAAAAACCTGTTTGGGCAAGGTTCCGCTTCAACTCAATTAAGCCGACCATCCGACTGATATTCTGGATAACAAGGTCGATTCGTTACTATTCAAGTGGTTTGAATCCCTATTCTGTCACCTATAGTTAGATCACTGATGTCAGGGAAAGAAACGCCTTTCTCATCCAGGTCATGATTGAGATTTTCAAACATTTCCCTAAAAAATCTACTTTTCGTAAACATAATAAGAATAGAGAGATACTGAACATCTATAGAAAATCATGCCTGATAAAAGCCGAGCACCCAAATATATTTGTTGACAAATT
>JAHZKX010000018.1 GCA_022600195.1 Planctomycetota bacterium | reverse complement strand
TCAGATGGCGGCAACGAATCAGATGGCGGCAACGAATCAGACAGTGGCAACGAAATCAAACTGGCTTCTGAATGAAAACTTGAAAGTAGAAATCAACTGGCCATTTGCAGGGTCAGTTCTTCTTCGTTGAGTGAGACAATCGCAATTCCCAGTTTGTCAGCCAGATCGGCGACTTCCCGTTGATCAATCATAATGGTTTGATTGCTCTCGATTGCCAGAACGCGCCCCCCGGCTTCGTGCATTGTCTGCAGCGTTTTGATACCGACAGTGGGAACATCAAATCTGCGATCCTGTTGTGGTTTCGCGACTTTCACGACTGTAAAGCCACCTCGTTTACACAGCTCACCAGCACGTTGGATGGCACGGTCCGTACCCTCAATCGCTTCCACTGCAATCACGGCCTTATCGTTGATTACGATGCTTTGTCCGATATCCAGTTGTCCCATTTGCTTGGCGATATCCCATCCCATTTTGATATCTTCCCATTGGGATTGACTGGGGTGTCTTTTGGTAAGGAATCCATGTTTCACGAGAAGCTCCGGGCAATAGTCCAAGGCTGATTCAAAAATTAGATTGTCGCGTTCAAATTCTTTGATTACCGCAAGTAACAGGGTATCGTCTTTGTGATCTTTTGTGGCGTAGCGGTACCACATATGAAGAGTGCGAAGATCTGGTAATAACTTAAAAATTCGAAATGGGCTGAAGAGAACCGTTTTTTCAATTTTCCCCGCCATCACGATTCGATTGACATTTTCACGTTGAAATAGTTTGATGGCGCGGCCGATACGTGCCAGGGGAATCCAGTGGAACGTATCGCAGGCGTCGATCAGCTCTTCGTTCGCCATTCCAAAAATACCCAGGCAGCAGACAGAAAACCCTTGTTGCCGGGCTTGTTCGGCGAAGACGATGGGGAACCGACCCGCTCCGGCCAAAAGGCCCAACTGTGGTTTTGTTTGTCTATTTGAGGTTTGCAATTCTGTCATTGATTCATTCAGGACTTCATTGGATAAGATCGAATAAGGATCAGGTTCTAGGCTGCTTTATCTTCGGTCTGATTAGTGTTTTTTAATACTTCAAATTGCGCAGTCAGCTCTTTGATCTGTTTTTCCAGTTCCCGAAGTTGTTTTCTCATTTCAGGAACTTTTTTCATGGACATCACAGTTTTGATTTGCTCTTTTTCCGGTGCAGCGGGAGTTCCAATATGAACTTCGCCCGGAGGGATATCACGGTGAACGCCAGCGCGGGCTCCCAAAGTGGCTCGTTCTCCGACGTGAACGTGATCTGCAATTCCTACCTGACCCGCACAGCGAACATAGTCACCAGTTGTGATTGAACCTGCGAAGCCAACTTGTGAAGCAAATGCGTTGTGTTTTCCAATTTCACAGTTATGAGCAATCATCACCTGATTATCAATTTTGGATCCTTCTCCGATGATCGTGGCCCCGATCATGCCTCGATCAATCGTAGTACCCGCTCCGATTTCGACATCCTCTTCAATTTGCACGCTTCCCGTATGAGGGATTTTTATGAATCGACCCTTTTCGAATCGATAGCCGAAACCATCACAACCCAGAACGGCAGTCGCATGAATCAGCACACGATTGGCAATTTTTACATCTGGATATAAGACGGTATTTGCATGAATGGTGACGTCATCTCCAATCACACAGTCTTCACCAATGTAAACGCCGGGATAAATTCGGCAGTTGTTTCCAATTTGTACGCCGGGACAAATTGTGACCTGCGGATAGATGTGGCAGTTCTCGCCAATTTCAGCAGTGTCACTTATGTCTGCCTGGGTTGAGATTCCAATCTCAGGTAATGAGCGTGGAGGACGCAATTTCTGGAGTATTTTAATAAAAGCAGCTTGCGCATCGACAACGACGAGTGAGGCAAACGGTGCTTCGTCATAGTCTTTTTGGAATGACTCTTCCAGCCGTTGTTCTATGATGACGGCGCCAGCGCGGCTTGATTTCAGCCGTTTCAGATTCAGTTCATCTCCGACAAAGGTAATGTCATGGGGGCCTGCTTTGAGGACCGATTCCGCGCCATGTATTTCCAGTCTAAGGTTGCCTTTCGCGGGGCAATTCAGCTCTTCAGAGATCCATTCAATGGTCGTCGACATCAAGGAGTCCCTTCCTAAAGATGTACGTTTTGATTTGAATTGTGATATGGAGAGAGGGGTTACGGTCACACCATCGTGGTGATTTCTGCGATTCTGACCCCCTCTGATCCAGTGATAGGGCTGTTTTTTACCTGATAAAGCGAAAGTAACGCAAGAGCATTTTTAAAAGAGGCTCGGATCCAGTTTGGATCATTTATTTTGGTAAGTAGTAGTGGTCATTATAGTTAAACTTTGAAGCATGGGCGAGGACTGGATAGAATTGAGGAATGTCACTGGTGGCGAATAGCCGAAGAATTAGTTAGGATATGCTTTTCTGCTATTTTTATCCTTCAGACTCTAAAGAGTTGTGTTTTCTGCTTTTGCGTGTGTAATCAGGCTTACAACGAACTTTTAAAGATACATGGTATTTGCGATGTCGGTACGTGGAATTCGTGGTGCAACCACTGTCACTCAAGATGAATCGAGGGAAGTGCTGGCAGCAACCCGTGCGTTGCTGGAGCAGGTTCTGGAGGCAAATCGGATAGAGAACTTCGAAGATATTGTATCTGTGTTTTTTACGACGACTCCCGATTTAATTTCCGTATTTCCGGCTGAAGCGGCACGTGAACTCGGGATGAAATCGGTTCCATTGATTTGTGCATCAGAAATCGCGGTCAAGGGAGCCATGCCTCGCTGTATCCGCGTGATGCTCCACGTGAATACGGACCAAAAACAGTCTGAAGTGGTCCATGTCTATCTCAACGAAGCACAAAAGCTCCGCCCTGATGTTGCATCGGCTCAATAAGATTCAGCAGAGTTACCGAATCTTTTTTGACGGAGGGCTGGGTTGATCAGTGCCGATAATGGCATCTGTTTTCGTCCATTGCAGAAGTTCATCAGAATCTTCTTTTTCATTAATGGTGAATGGAGTCCCTCGTTCTTCGAGCGTATCTGTAAGATCATCAAGCGGATTTTTTAGAAATTCGGGAGGCAGGGAATTCTTAATTTCGTCCCAATGCCTGCGAACCAGATTGATATTTTCCGGTGGAACCTGAATCAAACGTTCTGCTCGGTTCACGCGTGCAATCCACATTGCTTCATGTAAAGTACGGTGCCGTTCTTCCAGTGAGAGCGATGAAAAGGGACGTTTCTCCAACTGGAGTTTCTGGATGATTTTGTTCCCTTTCTCGATGACCTCTTCCAGATTCTGATCTTTTCTTAACTGAGTCCGACTGGCTGCCAGTCCGAGAGCCAGAGTATAGCTGATAAATTGGTCCTTGGATATGTTTCTCCGCAGGAGTGCTTTTTTCAGTGTTCGGTTTCGAGTTCCGAAGTGATCGCTGATTCGTTGAATATCCCATTGTTGCGATAGATTGATTTGCTCACTATTCACAAGGTCTTCAATTGGTAACGAACGGATATGACTCCAGGTTGGTGCAGGGGCAAAAACTGATGGGAACGTCGGAGTTTTATTCTGTGGTAAAAGTTTAATGACTTTGAGATATTTTTTCAGTTCGGCTTCGGTCACCTTTTCATTGATCTGTTTAATTTCAGTATAGTCCAGCGAATTCTGGGAACACCCGACATGGAACAGGGACACCGTGCTCAACAGACAGCAACAGATCACAGGATTTATGAAAGAGGTCAAAATGCGTTTCATTCCGGTCATAGTGAAAATCCTAAAACTGACTGTCATGAATCAGAGCTTCAGGTTTTGGTTTATTTGAACATTCCACAATCAGTGGTGACACACGATATCAATATCGACTCATGCAATCACTGATGAATACACTCTCGCAAGATTTACGAATATCAGGATTATGATAAATGTGCGGGAGGTGATGAACTGAGAATCAAACGTGTCATGCGCGAATGAGACTGCTGCATCAGGGAGCGGCTACCCGGGAGGGAAATGAAAACCTGTGATTCTGTTTACCGTAGCAATACAGACAATGGCCTGAGACAAGAGGGCAATGATCCAGACTGACTGGAGTTTCAGAAAAGAGGCTGGGTTGGAAGAGTTGAGGGACGATTCCATCTGGATGATTTGCCAGTAGGGGACCGTCATCATCAGAAACCAGGGAAGGAAAATGATCCAGAGTCGTGCGGCTTCTCCCATATTTTTCCCAGAGAGCCAGAGCATTCCCAATACAATCACACAGGAGAGCAGCAGATTTTTCAATCCGGGATCAAATGGGCTTTCTTCCTGATGCTTGACGAATAATCTTCGGCTACAAAGTGATTTTATAACCAGCCACATGAGAGGTAATCCGAGAGCCAGGCTGATTTCAATTGGATTAACCAGCAACCATTTCCAGTAAGTGCGCGGGTACTGTAGATAAAATCCTGCATGGTTTTTCAAATTCAGGAACCAAACACTGATCAGGTTGATCTCAAAGATGACCCCCATCAAAGTTATGGGAATGACGAGTCCCAGCAATCCAAAAAATGCAGCTGAGAATAACTGTTTCCAGGCAGGTTCAGAGAGGTTCGTGTCAGATCGAAGCCGCCAAACTTCAAAAAGAGAAAATAAAACAGCAGACAACAGAACTGGCAGAAAGGCCAGTGTCAGGAACAGACCAGTCCAGAGCATGAAACCAGCCAGGAGATAGAGGGATTTTGAATTTCGCTTCCAGGCAACCACCCAGAGGTAGAAAAAAAGAATCGAAATGCTGGAATAGAGTGCATCCGATTTCGGTTGAAAAATTAATGCGGCTGGTATCAATGGCCAGAAAGCAGCGACTTGCCAACTGACTGTGCGCGATGAGAATTCTCGTGCCAACAAAAACAGAGGAGTCACCGTGAGTGCAGACAAGGTGACAGTGATGAGCGTTCCCAGCCAGAGAACGGCACTGTCGCGCGGTGTGAATGGGTTTTCCGATGCGGCAGTCAGATTCGCTATGATTTCGGTTGTCTCGTGAAACGAGGCTGGTTGCGAACTCAGCAGCCATGACTGTAGTGCAGGAAAATTTTTGCAGAGCTGGATCAGGTCCCAATAGAAAAGCGGAAGTCCAGGGGGGTGAGTACCAGCATGCAGTACGTCACCCTGTTTCATTTTTGCTTCATAACCGGCCAGGTACTGTTGTACGTCGGGAATACTTTTTTGTGCTTCCGTAAAATACCCTGAGGAACCTTCGTAATAGAGCACAAAAGGTGCTTTTGACAGTCTGTATTCCGCGGAGGGGGTGTCCTGCAGAAAGAGCGACCAGGTGATGCCCATCGCTGCCAAACTGAGAAGCCAGATTGATAATTCCCAGCGATGGCAGAACTTGATTCGTGAGAGACCAACCAGGATTACTAATAAATAGACAACGAATAAAATTCCTGAAACAATCCAACCGGGAATCATTTCCGGTCCCACAAAAGGGATACGCTGCCAGGTCCATTCTTCCGGAACACCCAGAGGAATCTGAGAAAACCAGAACAGGCCGATCGTAATTATGGCTGTGAGCAAGAAAGAGAATAGAGATCGTAATTGCATTGATCAGCCAGAATGAAAGCGGAAATGAAACAGCTTATGTGGGAAATTGCGGATGTTGCAGTTTCAAAAAAGAAACGTTTTATTCCATGAATAAAACAATACAGGTGATATTATCTTTGGAGCCTCCCTCTTGTGCCGCTTCCACAATTTTTTCTGCTGTCGTCTCCGGGTCGTCAAATTGTCCCAGAAGGTCCTGCAGTTTTTTATCCGGAATTCCATCGGTCACTCCGTCGGAGCAGAGGAGTATACGATCTTGAGCCACGGGGTCTAATTGTCGTGCTTGCGTTCCCGAGCCTCCATCTTTTGTTCCCAGGTATCGATAGAGTACATTTTTGTATCGATGTGTTTCGGCTTCCTCGGGCGTAATGGTCCCGGCGTCAACCAGAGCCTGAGTCAGAGAATGATCGGTGGTTAACTGGTGTAGTGAACTGTTTCGCAGCAGATAAACACGACTGTCTCCCACACCTCCGATGAAAAATTTATCTTGCACGTGCACAGCAAAAACGATGGTTGTTCCCATACTGCGACAGTTTGGGTCCAGCTCTCCAAATGCCATTATTTCCATATTAGCATGAGAGATAGCCTCGTCTATTGACTGAATGACCTGGTTCATTTCGTGATTATCAAAATCGATCAATTGATTCAATTTTTGGGGGATCAACTCAATGGCAAGCTGGCTGGCCTTTTCACCCGCGCTTTGTCCACCCATACCATCTGCAACCAGAAAGTATTTGCTGAGTGAATCAATGTAATAGTTGTCCTCATTATTTTCACGGAAATTTCCGGTAATGCTGACAGCGCCGTAACGAATTCCAATCATTAATAAGCCTGTTTTGTACTCGTTGATCATTCAAAATGAATTTGGTGTCTGGTGCTCTTCCTACCAGACTTTTGCTGAATTTCCTGGAATCATCATAGCACCTTTTGCCTTAGATGGAAATTTTAATCATGTCGTATCTGCTGGTTTTTTTATTAGCATAAATAGATTTCAGGGGCAAACGGTCTGAACAAGATCGCGAACACCCAGTGTGGTTGAGCAAATAAAGAGTTCTCCCGCCTCGAAGCCTGCACTCGTTCCAAGCAGGTTGTTCTGGCTTTCAACAAGTCGGAATACCCGTTTTTTCTCCGGGGGAAATTGCGATTTGTAAGCTCGAATGGATGCCATTTTTTGTTCCATTGTGTCTGAAATATCAACAACAAACTGCCCGCTTCCCTCCGGATAATTCAGCGAGCCAAATCCTAATGGATACCAGATTTGCTTCTGGATTGTGTGAGGATCTGTATTGCTGAAATGTTCATTCCACTTGGTCAATCGGGAATAAAAAACAGCAGCGTCGGTGATCTGCATGGCCTGCCAGTGATCAGGAGAGGCCATCGGAGTTTTTCCCGCTAAACCTAAAACGACCTTGGGGCGATAGCGGCGAAATTCTGTTGCTAATGCAACTCGGTTTTCAAAGCTGTCAAACAGCCGACGGTTGGTCAGTTCCAGTGTTTTGCGTACATGAACTCCCAGGATTTCTGCAGCCTGTTGTGCTTCTTGCAGTCTCGCTTCCGGTCCAGGACTTAACGGTGTTGGTTCACCATCGGTAAGGTCGATGATACCAACGCGATAACCTTGTAAGACGAGTTTTGCCAAAGTGCCACCGCAGGCAATTTCAACATCATCAGGGTGAGCACCAACGGCGATCACATCAAGTTGTTCCGGGAGTTCTTCATGCATTGTGTGTTCTCAAACGCGCTCTAAAATGAGTTTTATGAATTTGGTAAATATTGAATCAATCTACAGTCTTACAAGTATTACGGAGTCACTGCCATCCGAACTAGAGTAAAAAACCGTGTTTACCTTATGGCACTGGAAAGCAGAGAATTTCATTCTTTGTGCTTAACAGGCAATCGTCAACGATGGAAACTTGAATATCTTCAGAAACATAATAATCGTTGTAAATGTTTACGCGGACCCGAAAATGATTCGTTTTAGTATTGGAAGATAGAGAAAGAGAGCGATCTGGTTTCAGCTTTCAGCTATTTTATTCTCAATTTCAATAATGACTTTTCTGGTTTGTTCCGGAGTAGACACTTCGCGTAATTGCTCAGCAAAGTCGGGAAGCTGCATCATTCTGCCTAATCTGGCAAGAACTGAAAGGTGCGTTGGTGCATCAGAGCAGATCACCAGAAA
Source organism: Planctomycetota bacterium (assembly GCA_022600195.1). Taxonomy (GTDB): domain Bacteria; phylum Planctomycetota; class Planctomycetia; order Planctomycetales; family Planctomycetaceae; genus Gimesia. Next base: position 316,819 of record JAHZKX010000018.1, on the reverse strand, counting down.
AAAAATGTCTGTGAGTGTTCCCTTTGGTGCACCAAAGGGAATTCCGGAAAGTGTACGTCCATAAGCGATTAACGGTTCGCCGACGGCATCCGGAATAGGGCTTCTTGGATGGGGAATGGCCACACCGTTTTCAAACGCTGTGGGATAAGCGGCCTCGCGCTGTTGAACTGCAGTCAGGACGGTGGCAGGTTCCCAAATTTGCCAGGTTCTACCGGCGACTTCGATCAGGCTTTCCAGTACTGATCTTTTGGTGCGGGCATTAAGAGGAACTTCTATTAATGCTTCCGGCATCAAGTTGCTGATGAGATAGCTGGAATCATTTTGAGTGGGGGAATGGATTTGTTCGACGCGCTCCAGTTCAGAGGTTGTATAGCCGCGCATCTCCTGTTCCAGCCAGTGTGTAATTTCCGTCGGGTGGAATTGCCACTCGCCTTTTACTTTCCGCCCGGGGATTCGGCCTCGGTTCACCAGCTTTTCCAGTTCGCGGCGGTCTCTCCCTAGCTGCTTCGCTAAATCATTCAGGCTAAAAGATTCGTGAGCCATAGCCGGTTACCACGTTGGGGAAGAAGTCGAGGAATGTCAATTCATCTTGGGAGTGAAGTATCAGGCTGGAAACTGAAAAAATTGAATGTGCCAGCACTAATTCTTGATGACATACTAACCCAATTGTGAGTTTGTAATCAATCTTACCGGGCAAGTTATCACGCGAGAAGGATGAAATCAGATCAGGCAGGAGAATTCAGGTTCACTCAGTATTGAGAGGAAGCTTCTGTCTGACAGGCCAGGCGAAGTTGTGAGAGCAGATTTTGATAATCTGAATTCCAAACTCTTTCAGACCAGATTTCCAGTTCGAAAAAACCTTCGTAGCCGGCATTGTCAATCGCTTCAATGATCTCAAAACCGGGAAATGAATTCGGGAGAGTCCCACAAGATTCAAATTCTGAAATCTGTACGGCAGTAATCAGGGGTGCCATTTCCGAGAGTAAGTTGTGCCAGTTTTCTACGTTCTGGAGCTGAACGGGATTGACAGAGATTCCCACAGCCGGATGCTGACAGGCATCGATGAGTTCCAGAGTCGAATGGATCGAATTCAGAAAAGTCCAGTTCTGTGCGAGAGGGAATTCCATTGGTTTCAACGCGAGTTTCGTGCCATGGAAGGCGGCTGCGTCACCTAATGTATTGAGTGCATCGAGCGTTAAGTCCCGCGCGTGGTTAAGAGTATGTCCTGCGCGAGGGCCGCTTACGACTTGAACGGCAGCTGCATTCACCTGACCTGCGAATTTGATTAATTGAATCGCATCTGAAATCGCTTCATCGTAAGAATATTCGTTGTATCCGGTAAACCCGCCCGCCACAGAAATGGTCGAGACTTTGAGTCCTGAATCGATGACAAGTTCTACTGCCCGTGCAGGTTCGGTATCATAAATTTTTCGATTCCAGAGACCAATTGCTGGCGCACCCGCAGTGAGTAACCCGCGCAGACTTTCTATAAGCGACCAGTGATAGGTCGTGATCTGACTTAGTGAGATCCGATCAAAAAGAGGGAACGAAGTAGTGCCTCTCTGTGGATCTATAGTCGAGGTAGGAGTAGTAGAGAACGAATTGACTTTACGCTGTGAGAGAAGCTTTTTAGTCACTCGGTCACCTGCTGTCGTGAGAGGAGATCAGGTATATATTTTCAATTAGAAGTTCATGCTCTAATTGTCAATAACGATAAGTAATTCCCAGGCTTTTTAAAACTATCTGCATCAGATTGTGATTTGAGCCCGGGTCTTATGAATCAGAGTATCATAAGTAATCGCAAAAAAAATTCCATAGCAAAATGTAAAACATCTTTTGCTAATCCCCAATATTGCTTCTCAACCCAGAATGTCAACCGACATCGGTAAACGTTTTAAAGAGTTAAAAAAACTTTCTTTTCACTGTAGGGAGTCGTTCAGTTTTTGAAGAAAATAAATGTCGAGTAAACGAAGAACTGTGATGCGATGTGTGTCGCCTGCTCCAGAAAAATAGACAGGGTAAGTCTGTCTGGTTGTTGAAATGGGATTGCAATTCAATCGAATGGCGAACACATCATTACGTCTCTGATAAAAGTGAGAATTGCTTTGTTCGAAGAGGTATGTCTGGTCAGGGCGGGAAAAAGAATTAAGTGTTTTCCCACCCCGTCAATGACCAGCTGTTAGCTCGTGATTGAATGACTATACACTCCGTACGCATACCGTGCATTTGTGACTCAGATCATATTAGATCTGATAACACGGTTGGTACAGAACTTGAAATCACTCAGAGAAGCAGGCTATGTGGCGATGATTTGCGTGCCAGGGTCATCCGAAATGTTGACCCAGACATGTACATGAGGAGCACCACGATAGTGCCAGACAAATGCGGGTCCTTCGAGACGCCAGTTGTCCCAAACCTGATCATTACCAATATCACCAGACTGGTAAAAGGCAATGCGGCATTGGTCCAGGCCACCTTGTGTTTTGATGCATTTTCGAACTTCAGCTTGATCAGATGTTCGGAAGGGTTCAATTAACGAACTGAGAACTTTTTGCATCTCCTGTTTTTGGTCTTTGGTCATATCAGAAATCTGCAGGCCTCTGATTTGATCCGCAGATTTTCGGAAATGGATTTTAGTTTCTCGCGGTGCTTTGGGAATCATCGCAGTTTTGCGCTGTTTTCCATCGAGAATTTTGTAAACATGATTGGCTTTTAATGCCTGTTCCCAGAAAACATTTCCAGGATGATTGTGTTTTTCATTAAAACCATTCGCTGCATGTCCATAAAAAATCGGACCACCAAAGGCAAGGTGTTCAGCGCTGTCGCCATCGCAGCGAACTGTTGTGTGTCGTCCGGTCATTACAAATTGAAATTGATCGGTTCCGGGAGTTCCAAAAATGGCAATGGATTGGTCTTCACCATAACCGCCCTGGTCATCCTGAAGTTGTTTGCGGATTTTCTTATGCCAACTGGCGTCGAAGTGGCCAAAGAAAATGGCTTCAATCATTTCCTTCTGGTCTTTGGAAAAGAACTCACTGTTCACAATCGGTTCTGTAATATTCCAGTTGGCCCGAATGTGCTGGCGCAAAAGTCCGTGCTTATCTTTGTGGTCCCATTCAAAACAGACTTTTGATTTTTGCGCGGGTGAAAAACTTTCATAAAGTTTTTTGACAAGCGGCTCTGGTGCCGATGCGGGAGTTTTTGCAGTCTGTCCTGCTGAGAGAAGATTGGTAGAACCGAGAATTGGACTACTCGCCAGGGCGACTCCTACCGTTTTGACGAATTGACGCCGCGAAACTTGTGAAGAATCTGGAGTACTGGAGGGCGATGAAGAGAGCGAGTGAAATTCCATGAGAACACCAATCTTTGTAATGTGAATGAGGGGAGTTATGCCGGTTCCAAGAGAAATTAAGTTTATCAAGCAATCGACTTGGGCGTCAAACATAATCTTACAGGGATTCTGATCCCGTGCTTTGTATGAAATCTGACGCAGTTTCTGGTAAATGTTCAAGATTGACTCTGGTAACCGGTATCTGGTGGTGTTAGTCTGAACGAAGTGTCTTTGCGTGCAGTATTTGGCGTCCAGAGCATTTGTGAAATCTGGTGGAAGCTGATACGGCGATAATTGAATGTTGATGAGTCTGGGTTTAGAATGCTTGGTTCTCTTATCTACATTTCCATAACCAGTTTTTTTAACAGTCTAGTCGGGCCAAAAATAGCGTGCTCAATTTTCATCATTATAAATGGGGGAAGCGGAGACAGAAATCTGTCTGTTGGAAGCAAAATACAATGAGTAAACGATTTTCCTTGCTGCTTTTCATGGGGGGCATTTTATGCGCTCTGTCAGTCTCGGGCGTTTTATCCGTTGACGCACAGGAAGCAACTTCTCCGGTCAAGGCAAATCCGAGCGGAAAGTCAGCGAAAGTGACTGCAGCTCCGAAGTCAGTACCCGGACCAGAGAAATTATTAAACGGTGGCAATTTCTGGGACCATTGGGAATATTTCAGCGAAGAAAAAGATGCGAATATCAACCTCATCTGGAAAGTGGTTAGCGGAGGCAATAAACAACCCAGTACTTTGATTTGTTCCGGGAAACCCTATGGTTATATTCGGACCAAAAAGACATACGAAAATTTCCGATTCAGCATGGAGTGGATGTATCCCAACGATCCCAATGCGAATAGCGGAATTTTGCTTTTCACCACGGAGCCCGATAAAGTCTGGCCCAAAGCTTTTCAAGTCCAGTTACACCGTCCCGAAGCGGGTAAAGTGTTTCCGACACCAGGCAGCGGAGCCAAGTCTGCCAATACACTCTCTCCGGCAACCCCATTAAATTTACCTGTGGGTAAGTGGCATAAATGTGTCATCGTATGTCGGCAGGGGACCATTTCGGTCACGATCAATGGTGTTAAGTTAGGAGAAGTCAACGGTTGCAGTCCCAATAATGGGGCGATTGCAATACAGAGCGAAGGGTCTGAGATTCACTTTCGGAATCTGGTTGTTGAAATCCTGCCTCTCGAACCCAAAGCACCGCCCAAACCCAATGATTCCTGAATTCGAAACATTCTCGAATTCAGAGTTCACTTTCTGTATATTCATTACTTTTTGGGTTGGCGCAATACTAATGTCGGGCAGGGGGCATGTCTGAGAACACGTTCTGCGACTGATCCGAGTGCGAGTCTGGCGATGCCCGTATAACCATGCGAAGGTATGATGATCAGTTCGATTTCGTTGTCTTTCGCAAAATCTGCCAGTTTGATACCCGGATCACCGACCAGCGTTTCGAAAGCGACGCCCTCGATCTGATGTTTTACAAACTCTTCCTTTGCATATTCTAAGACATGCTCTGTTCGCTTTTCGTTTGTCAGCCCTCCGAACAGCACACCGGGAGATACCATGTCCAGAGGAACCATCACATGCACAACGGTTACTGATGCGGGATCCTCGGCAATTTGAATTGCCGTTTTGATAGCATTCAGAGAGGTTTCAGAAAAATCGGTAGGGACGAGAATTTTTTTCCCTTTGAAGTAGCCCATCGTGCAGAACTTTCATTTATGAGTGATGTCAATTAACAGCAGGCCACCTTAATTGTATGAAATCAAGACTGCCGTGAACAATGGTAATCTTTGTTCGTGCTACTTATTTAGTCTGGTTGTCGAATTCCCCGGACTTGTATTTCTTCCAGTAAATGTCGAGTTCTTTTTTAACCCGGTTTGAAAGTAAGAGTACGCCCAGGATATTAGGGAATGCCATTCCCAGAATCATGAGATCGCCAAAATTTAAGACGTTGGTTGCGGAAACAATCGAACCCAGAACAACAAATATCAGGAACAGGATACGATAGGAGAGCGAAACTTTTTTACTGTCACCGAGCAGGAACGCCCAGCAGCGTTCGCCGTAGTATGACCAGGAGATCATGGTTGAATATGCAAACAAGATTACGGAAACAGAGAGTACATACTGAAAGTAGGGGATCTGTGAACTCATGGCTTGTGAAGTGAGTGCTGCCCCCTGATCATTGGCGATCATATCCGCGTACTGGGGGTTGTTGTAGGCACCGGTAATGATCATCACGAGTGCCGTCATGGTACAGATTACGATGGTGTCGACAAAAGGGCCGAGTGAAGCCACGATCCCTTCCCGCACCGGATACTCTGTTTTAGCGGCTGAGTGGGCAATAGCTGCGGAACCCACCCCGGCTTCATTCGAAAAGGCAGCCCGTTTAAACCCAATGATCAAGACCCCGATAAAGCCGCCATACATGGCATCCGGGTTGAAGGCTCCCTCGATGATTTTTTCAAAACAAGCGGGTATTGCTTCGAGATTCATTACAATAATGGCCAGACAAGCCAGCACATAGATACCGCACATGAGAGGTACGATTTTCTCCGTAGTGCGTGCGATACTGCGAATGCCGCCAATAATGACGATGCCCACAAAAAATGCCATTAACAGTCCATAAACCCAGCTATAGTCCTCAAGGCCGGGGATGGTCACCGCGACCGCGTCCAGCGACTGTTTGACTTGAAATGCGTTTCCTCCAGCCAGTGAACCACCAATACATAAGACGGCAAAGAAAACGGCTAAAAACTTTCCCAGTCCGTTCATTGCCGGATTGGAACCAAACTCTTCTTTTAAGCCTTCTGATAGATAACACATTGGACCACCCATCACGCGTCCGTCAGGACTGATGCGGCGGTAAATTTGTGCCAGAGTACATTCGGCAAACTTGGATGTCATACCCAACAAGCCTGCCAGCATCATCCAGAACATGGCGCCTGGTCCCCCCGTTCCAATGGCAATGGCAACACCAGCGATATTACCCAGGCCGACGGTTGCAGAGAGCGCGGCGGTCAGAGCTTGAAAGTGGGTCACTTCTCCGGCATCGGTCGGGTTATCGTACTTTCCACGAACTAATAAAAGTGCATGTTTGAAAGCACGAATATTGATGAAATTCATGCGGAAGGTGAAATACGTGGCGCCGATGACCAGCCAGAGCACGGCCAAAGGAATTCCCTTCCCGTTTTGAAACTGATCTGATGTTATGGGAACTGGATAAAAGAAAATGCTGGCGACGACTTTATTGAACTTTCCGAAGAGCCCGTCGATTTTTAATTCGATGCGTTTGAAGCCCTGGGGCTCTGGCTCCGTTGTTTCTGCTTTCAGAGGGGCTTCGGCAGGTGTCGTTGCCGTTTGCTCGTCGGCCGCTGAAAGGTCAGTGGGGGTCAGCAGCAGGCAGGCCAGAAAGAGTATCAGTCCGGAATAAAGGATCGAAGTGAGGGGTCTGTATTGCCGGTCGAAATTCATAAAATTGGATTCCCATTCGCAAGTAACCGTTGCCAGAAATCAAAGATCAAATCAAATTCCACTCTATTTTGATTCAGGACTATTTGAAGCGGGGTATAACATGTCCGAATGTCGTTGAAATTGCGGTTTGATCGTTTTTCAGGGCCGGGTAAAGAGTGATCGTAGGTTCCTCTGTTTTCGATACTGCTATCATCGGTGCCAGAATCATTGTATGAGACTATCAAATAACAGTTTACGTTCCAAGGTGTTTCTTGCAAAAGCGAAGAAAAGTTATCATTATTTGAAATTGGATCTCAATTATTGATTTTTGACAATATTGGTTGTCAAAAATATAAGAACTGCCTAGGATGAATGTAAGTGAGGCCTGTTGCAGTTTGGATAGCTCAGACTGCTGAAGCCAGTATTATTTGATCCCCCTTTTTTAAACCAATTAGAAAACGATCTATGCGCGTCTCAATCGATGAAAATGATCGTAGTTTTTTGCTGGGGCTCAATCGTCTTAAGTCGGCAACGATTCATGAGATTTGTGAACAGGAGGGTGTGACGGCAACTGCCGTTCGTCAGCGTCTGGTCCGTTTACAAGGCCTGGACCTAATCGCGAGAACCCAGGTAAAAGAGGGTCGTGGACGGCCGCATTATTCTTATTCCGTGACCAGTTTAGGAATGAGACTGCTGGGTGATAATTATGCCGAGCTGGCGAATATCCTGTGGGAAGAACTCAAAGGCATCGATGATGAAGATTTGCGATGTCGGCTTGCAGCTCGAATCCAGACGGCATTGGTGCATCAGTATGGGAGAAGTGTGGATGCCCCCTCATTGCAAGGGCGGATGGAGCAGTTGAAAGAGGCCTTGCAAGAACGGGGATTTGTTGTCGAGATCGATCAAACAGGCCCGCTGCCTATTTTGCGGGAGCATAATTGCCCTTATCATAACATTGCCAGTGGGGATGCTTCTATCTGCGAGCTGGAGCAGCGTGTGTTTGAGCGGGTTTTGGGGACGAAAATGAATTTGTCAGAGTGTTGTCTGGATGGGCATCATTGTTGTGAGTTTGAAGCACAGGTCAACTAAACAGACCAGTTAAGTGGAATACGAAACCCTTTACATTTAATTATTGACGTTTCTGAATTCGTTCAGAATTCCGAATGACAGGATGAAATACGAAAAATGAGTTTGTTGAAAATTTCCGATTTACATGTATCAGTCAGCGACACACCGATCTTAAAAGGGGTCGACCTGGAAATAAAGCAGGGTGAGATCCACGCTTTAATGGGGCCCAATGGTTCTGGAAAAAGCACATTGGCATACGCGATGGCCGGTCACCCTGGTTACACAATCACCGGGGGAAAAATTGAGATCGACGGCACGAACATCATCGAGCTGGATCCCAACGAACGGGCTCGATTGGGACTTTTTCTGGCGTTTCAATATCCGGTAGTCATTCCCGGAGTCAAGGTTGCAGATTTTTTAAGACATGCGATGTCGAATGTCAGGAACCCCGATCGTAAAGAAGGGGAAAAGCTGATTCCGATGCGTGAATTCCGTAAAGAACTTCTAGGCCAAATGAACGAATTGGGCATGGATCCTGAAATGGCGCGACGTTATCTGAATGATGGCTTTTCAGGTGGCGAAAAGAAACGGATGGAAATTCTCCAGCTGGCCATGTTGAAACCAAAATTTGCAGTTCTGGATGAAACGGACAGTGGATTAGACAGCGATGCAGTGAAAGTAGTCAGCGAAGGCCTCAGTCGTTTATCTGGTCCGGAGATGGGAGTGTTGATAATTACTCACCATGAACGATTGTTGGAATTCAATCAACCTCAGTTTACGCATGTGATGTTGGCGGGCAGAATTGTTGAGACAGGCGATGCCAATTTGGCCGCGGAGCTTCACGAACACGGTTATTCCAATATCCGCGAACGTCATCCAGAAGCAGCGGCGGAAGAAGTTGTCGAAGCAGTTTAGAGTCAGGTTTGTTTCATCAGGTGATAAGAGCAGTTAAATAAATCACTCCTTTAAGAAAATTCTAAAACAATTAACAAAATGCATCTTCTGGTTGAGGTGTATTGTGAAATACAAAGTGGGAGAAATTGAAATGGCTACCAAGTTGGATACCAATTCTGAAAATGAGAATCCCGATATAGGCGATTACCAGTACGGATTTCACGATCCCACTGACAAATATGTGTTTAGCGGCAAACCAGGTTTGAACGCCGAGGTTGTTGCACAAATTTCAGAAATGAAAAATGAGCCAGCCTGGATGCGTGATTTTCGGTTAAAGTCGTTCGAAATTTTCGAGCAAAAGCCAACTCCTCAATGGGGCGGTAATCTGAATGATCTCAATTATCAGGATATCCATTATTTCGTCCGAGCTTCCGAAGGGCAGGAGCGAAGTTGGGAAGACGTGCCTGATGATATTCGCAAAACCTACGATCGTCTGGGAATTCCCGAAGCAGAGAAAAAATTTCTTGCAGGAGTCAAAGCCCAGTATGAATCCGAAGTGGTTTACGGCAGCTTGCAGGAAGATCTTGCTAAACAGGGCGTGCTGTTTACAGATACCGACTCTGCATTAAAAGACCATCCGGAACTGCTCAAAGAATATTTTGGGAAGATCATTCCCCCCGATGATAACAAGTATGCTGCCTTGAACTCGGCAGTCTGGTCGGGTGGCTCGTTTGTGTATGTGCCTCCTGGTGTGCATATTGAATTTCCTTTGCAGGCCTACTTCCGAATTAACTCAGAAAATATGGGTCAGTTTGAACGGACTCTGGTGATTGTTGATGAAGGGGCTTCCTGCCATTACGTTGAAGGTTGTACGGCTCCGACTTACAGTTCTAACAGTCTGCACTCTGCTGTTGTCGAGATCATCGTGAAAAAAGGCGGTCGGTTCCGTTATACCACGATTCAAAACTGGTCGAACAACGTTTACAACCTCGTCACGAAGCGGGCATTTGCATACGAAGATTCACTGATGGAGTGGGTGGATGGCAACTTGGGATCTCAGCTGACGATGAAGTATCCCGCGATATTCCTGATGGGCGAACGAGCTCGTGGTGAGACTCTCTCCATTGCATTTGCCGGTGAAGGTCAGCATCAGGATGCGGGCGCCAAAATGGTGCATTGTGCTCCCAACACATCGAGCCGCATTATCTCCAAAAGTATTTCAAAGGATGGGGGTCGAACGAGTTATCGTGGGCTGGTCAAAGTCGATCCTGGAGCGCACGGCTGCAAATCGAATGTGGTCTGCGATGCACTGTTGCTAGATCCAGAAAGTCGGAGCGATACGTATCCCTATATTGAGATCGATGAGAATGATGTTGCGATCGAACACGAAGCCAGCGTTTCCAAAATTGGAGAAGAACAGTTGTTTTATCTGATGAGTCGTGGGTTAAGCGAGGCAGAAGCTTCTTCCATGATTGTGACGGGCTTTATCGAGCCTTTGGTAAAAGAACTGCCGATGGAATACGCGGTTGAGATGAACCGACTGATCGAGTTACAGATGGAAGGTTCCATTGGTTAAAGCAGCCCATTGCTGCATGACTGAAAAATTTGTTTAAATTAAAACGAAGCAAGTGAAGGTATGCTGCCTTCGAACAGTTCCATTTATCAATTTACAAATAAGATGCTGAAGGCATAATAGATAATCGAATGAGTACTCCGTCAGTTAATACCTCTGCTGCAATCCCCGCTGGATTTGGTGAAGCAGCCTTTGAAGCGTTTTTATCAACCCGAGATGAACCCGAATGGGTGACTCAATCACGTCGAGATGCCTTTAAAAGCTATTGTGAGCTTTTGGAATCTGAGTTGGACCCGGAAGAATTTCGTCGTGTTGATCTGCGTGCTATGCGTCCCGATCGATTTCAATTAAACGCCGCTTCTGAACTCTCTCAAGATTCCGCAGACGGAAATGATACGGGAACGATACTCAAAGGTCAGGCAGAGTTTGCCGGGCATGTTACTCACATTGATGGCCAATTGGCTTCGAATGATTTATCAGCAGAGCTGGCGGCAAAAGGTGTGATCTTTGGTGATCTTGCCGTGGTTGTCAGAGATCACAGTGATTTGATCAAAAAACATTTCATGACGAAAGCAGTCGATAGCGAGACCGATCGATTTTCCGCCTGGCATGCAGCTTTCTGGACTGGTGGAACGGTTTTATATGTTCCTCGCAATGTTTCTGTTGAGGCGCCTTTGCATAGTCTGATTACTTTACAAGCAGAAAAAGCCGCGGATTTCAGTCATACGTTGATTATTCTTGAAGATGGCGCTTCCGCCACGTTACTGGAAGAAACGGTTTCCGCAACGACAGAAAATCTGGGTTTGCATGTTGGTGCGGTCGAATTAATTCTGGGCCAGGAAGCCCGACTCAGGTATGTCCAGTTGCAGAACTGGAATCAGAAAGCCTGGCATATCGCTCATCAAGCAGGACGTGTTGAGAATAACGGATTCCTGCAATGGACCGTCGGTGGGATTGGTGCCAAATTGGCGCACATTCATCAGGATGTAGTACTCGATGGTCGTGGTGCTGAAGCCGAGGTGAATGGAGTTACATTCTCAACAGAGAAACAGATTCATTCTTTCTATACACAGCAAGCCCACAATGCACCAGAGACACGATCCGATCTGTTATATAAACAGGTGTTGCGCGATCACAGTCGCGCCATTTGGAGGGGAATGATTCTAGTGGAAGCAGAAGGGCAGCAAACGAACGGATATCAGCGTAATGATTCCTTGATGCTGTCTCCGACCTGTCGTGTCGATGCGATTCCTGGATTGGAAATTGAAGCAGATGATGTCCGCTGCACACATGGAGCGACAGCAGGTCGTGTGGATGAAGAACAAATTTTCTACTGTATGTCACGGGGTATGTCTGAGTATGAGGCGATGCATATGATCGTGGAAGGTTTCTTTCAGACCGTATTTGACCGGATCCCAGTTGAGGTTGTGCGTGAGACCCTCAATCAGGCAATTATCAAAAAATTAGGATTTGGTCGGTAGATTTCAAATACCCACAGACAATTACCATGCAGATACCTGATTTTGAAGAAATCGCATCAGTCGATGAGTTTGACTTGGCTGATCGCATCGAAGTATTTCTGGAAGATACTCCTATCTTACTGATTCAGGTGAATGATCAATACTTTGCAATCGAAGATGTGTGTACTCATGACGGTCAGCCATTAACAGATGGCAGCATTGAAGAGGGCGAGATCGTTTGTCCGCGTCATGGTGCCCGCTTTGATATAAGTACAGGAAAAGCCCTGTGTTTGCCTGCCACAAAAGCGATTCAGACATTTGAAGTTGAAGTGCGAGGTCGTAAGATCTTTGCGCGTGCAAAAACAATAACAGACTAATAAGTCTTCGTTCCATCAAAATAATAGACTAATCAGTCTTCGTGCGATCACTCGAATTGAGAGTAGCGACACTTTAAAGAAAAGTGCTAGGAAAAAAATCATGTCAAATGAAAATGAAAATCAGCCCGAGGAAAATCGTGATGAAAAGGAAAAACAATCACCAGAATCTGCCTTCAAAGGAGTCGGGGGTGAAGATGCGTTGGTCGAAGCGCTGAAGCAGGTGATTGACCCGGAACTGAATATTAATATTGTTGATTTGGGACTGGTATATGGAGTCGAACGATCTGAGGAGAATAGTGCAAAAGTCAATGTTTCCATGACATTGACCAGTCCTGCCTGCCCTGTTGGTCCACAAATTATTCAGCAGGCGAAGATGGCTTTAGAACGCCTCGACGATGTGGATGAAGGCAATATCCAATTGACAATGACGCCTCCGTGGTCACCAGAGTGTATGACTGACGATGCACGCGATGAACTGGGAATATTTTAAGCTCCTGTTCGATTGATGAGGGCAGCGAATTACCTTATTTGAGATCTCCACTTCGGAGCATCTCCAGAAGCGCATAGTAGCGGGCGGGCTAACTCATTTTTTTGATTAAGAGTTCGCGAACGACTTTCGGATCTGCTCCTTTGATATCTCGCATGACCTGACCAATCAATGCGCCCACGGCTGCCTGTTTTCCGCTTTGAAAGTCTGCCACTGCTTTTTCATTTTTGTCGACAACAGCTTGAACGATTAAATCGAGTTCACCGGTATCAGAGACAAGTGCCAAGCCTTTTTCTTCAATGAGACTCTGAATCCGTTCGATACCGGGATCGTCTTCGGAGTTGCTCAGCAGCTCCATAAAAACAGTACGTGCGCTCTTAATGGTGATTTCAGCGGCATTCACTTTTTGTAGAAGCGCAGCGAGTACTTTGGGCTGGATTGGAAAATCTGCGATCTCGATTTCCCGATCTTTCAGTTCACGAAGGACATCCTGAGTCACCCAGTTGGCGGCCTGTTTACCATTTCCACAAGTTTCTGCCATGGTTTCAAAATAGTCAGCCACAGCCGGTCCCTGATCGATAATGACGGCTGCGTCGTAGACAGACAGTTGATAGGTTTCTTCAAAACGGGTGCGGCGCTCAGCCGGTCGTTCACAGAGTTCATTTGAAACGCGTTCGCGTTCGGCATCGGTCACTGTCACAGGCGCCAGGTCCGGGTCGGGGAAATAGCGATAGTCTGCAGCATCTTCTTTGCCCCGTTGTTCCAGGGTCACACCTCGATCAGCATCCCAGCCTCGAGTCTCTTTGGGAACGTCTTTCAAGCTCAGCCCTGTTTTCTGCCATTCTTTCCATTGGCGTTGTGCTTCAAATTCGATTGCCTGTTCTACGCCTCGAAAGCTGTTCAGGTTTTTGATTTCCACAATGGGTGTCGGTATGGTTTCGCCGTTTTGCTGATGCACGTGAAGATTCACATTCGCATCGCAGCGCAGGCTGCCTTCCTGCATATTGCAGTCGGAAACGTCTATGTATGTCAGCAATAGCTTTAATTCTTCCAGATAAGTCCGCGCTTCCTGTGCTGATCGTAAATCTGGCTCGGAAACAATTTCTATGAGCGGTGTTCCACAACGGTTCAGGTCCACCTTACTATCCTGTTTGCGGCCCGATTCATCATGGCTGTTCTTGCCGGCATCTTCTTCGAGGTGCGCGCGAATGATGCCAATTTTTTTCTTCTCGCGCGTTTCAGAATCAATCTCGATTTCCAGCCAGCCATTCTGACTCAGAGGCAGGTCAAATTGGCTGATTTGATATGCTTTGGGAAGGTCGGGATAGTAATATTGCTTTCGGTCCCACTTGGTAAACGCAGGAATTTCACAGTTGATAGCCAACCCCGTTTTCATTCCCAGGTGAAATGCTTCCCGATTCAACACGGGCAGCGCACCGGGCAGTCCCAGACAGACCGGGCAGGTTTGTGTGTTCGGGTGATCCGGGTTGAATTTCGTTGAACAACCACAGAAGAGTTTGGTTTTGGTCTGTAACTGCACGTGGACTTCAAGACCGATGATGAGCGTATAGTCCATTATCTCACACTACCCTTTATTTCAATATCCAAGATTCAATTCCAGTTCTGTTTGTCTGTGTTATTGCTGTCTGCTGATTTTATTGCGGACGCTTTAAGTGCCAATCGGTTTCACGTTCAAACATACGGGCGGCACGCAAGAGCCGTTCCTCTTCCAGTGGTGGTGCCAGCAGTTGTAGCCCAATGGGAAGATTGTTTTTACTCATCCCCGCGGGTATCGAAATGCCAGGAATACCGGAGAGGTTCGCGCTGGTTGTAAAAATATCAGCCAGATACATCGCCAGGGGGTCATCCACCAGTTCGCCGATCTTAAAGGCAGGCGTTGGTGTTACCGGGGAAGCGATGATATCCACGTTTTGAAAAGCCTGCTCAAAATCGTTACGAATCAGTCGTCTGACTTTGAGTGCTTTGAGGTAATAGGCATCGTAATAACCTGATGAAAGCGCGTATGTTCCCAGCATGATACGACGTTTGACTTCATCGCCGAATGCTTCCCCGCGGCTGGCGGCATACATGTCAATCATGTCTTTGTCTTTAAAACTTTGCGAACGGTAGCCGTAATGCACGCCATCATAACGTGCAAGATTACTTGAAGCTTCAGAGGGAGCAATGATGTAATAGGTGGCAACGCAATATTTCGCATGCGGTAAAGTCACGGGGACCAGTTCTGCTCCCAGCGATTTATAAACATCCAACGCCTGCAAGGTGGCTGCTTTCACGTCTTCGTGAAGTCCTTCCTCATGCAGATGTTCGATATAGCCGACTTTGAGATTTTGTAGTGGCTGTTCCAGATTGGATGTGAATTCGGGAACGTCTGCGTCAAGGCTGGTCGTATCGCGGTGATCTTTACCGGCAATCGTTTCCAGGATTAAAGCAGCATCTCTGACATCGCGGGCAAACGGGCCAATTTGATCAAGAGAGCTGGCGAACGCGATTAAACCGTATCGCGAAACGCGCCCGTAAGTAGGCTTCAATCCAACCACACTACAAAAACTGGCTGGTTGACGAATTGATCCACCGGTATCACTGCCGAGCGCAAGCGGAGAAAATCCAGCAGCGACTGCAGCCGCAGAGCCTCCACTTGATCCACCGGCTGCATGGGATGTGTTCCAGGGATTAGTGGTTGTTTTGAACGCAGAATTTTCAGTCGACGAGCCCATGGCGAATTCATCCTGATTCGTTTTGCCAATCAGAATCGCATCGGCTGCTTTGAGCTGTTCTACAACGTGTGCATCGTAAGGAGGGATATAATTCTCCAGCATTTTACTGGCACACGTGGTGGCTACACCTTCGGCACACATATTATCTTTGAGTGCCACGGGGATGCCCGCCAATTTTCCCAGTGGTTTTCCTGACTTCCGTTTCTGGTCTACTTCTCTGGCTTTTTCCAGAGCGGCTTCCTGTTGCACAGAAAGAAAGGCATTGATGCCAGCGTCGCGGCGGTTGATTTCTTCCAGGCAGGCTAACGTAATCTCTTCACTGCTGATTTCGCCTGAACTCATTTTCGCAAGCAGTTCGCTTGCTGTTGCGGAAGTGATGGACATGGAATGTCGAATCTCCATATAAGATTAAAAAGGCCCGGCTTGTCAGCAAGCCGGGCCTTGGATTATTGCTTTTTTGTGCTTAATGGTAAAGACGCCGGTCAGCTAGAGAATCGCGGGAACCAGGAAATAATTCCCATCTGTTTGAGGAGCATTTGACAGTGCTTTTTCTCGTGGAAGACTAGCCTGGAGCTGATCTTCACGAAAGACATTGGAAATCTCAATCGCATGTGCCATCGGCTCGATTGATTCGGTATCCAGCTCGTCCAGCATGGCGATGTATTTGAGCACAGACCCCATCTGTTTACCCAGAGTCTCCACTTCTGCTTCAGAAAGTTTCAACCGGGAAAGTGAAGCAACTTTAAGTACATCTGCTTCGGCGAGTGAATTGCTCATCGTGTTTCTACTTAAGAGCAGGATCCGTTTTATTTAGCAGGTAATGTAAACGGTTTTCTGGCAACAGCTTTAGTGATTTTTCCCGATCGAATACACTGAGTGCAAACGCGTTGTGTTTTTACGGTACCACCAGCCTGGACCCGGATTTTTTGCAGGTTCGGTTTGAACTGTCGTTTGGAAACTCCCGTTGTTTGTCGACCGTTACCGCCAAGGTATTTATATTTACCACGCTGGCGAACTCGGTTACCGATTACGGGCGTCTTACCACAGGCATCACACTTCTGACCCATTTGTAAACTCTTTGACTATCTAGTGGGTTCGAAAAAAATCAGCGTTTGCTGATCTGAATTGACGTAAACTGACCGCTGTATAAAGGATTCGGTCATTCAAGGAACCCAATAGTATATTTGCCCTGTCGTATAATGCAACCGAAGCCACTGACTTATCGTTTCCTGCTCATGGAAAAGATGAAAATAGTGTCGTCTTACTGATTCTCTGGGATTGAAAATTGTACTATTGGGGACACTTTTTGCAAAAATCAACCCTGAATGGATCGTCAGCCAATTGGTGAGGAAATTTATAAAGCATATTAGTGAAATGACTTATGTAAATTGATAGTAGAAGGTTTCCGAATTGGCATGCGAATCGCGTAGTACCTTTCAGTATGACCGGGAAATGGCTTGTGGACAAGCAATCTTGGACAAAAGTAAACCTGCTACGACATCTGAAAATAAGATTTAACGATAAAAGGAGTGACAACCATGTTGGTTTTGACACGGAAGTTGGCTGAGGGAATCTGTATTGGTGATGAAATTCTGGTGAAAGTGATCCGTACGGGAAAAGGTTCCGTCAAAATCGGTATTGATGCTTCGGATCATATGAGAATCACAAGGGAAGAAATATTTGAAGAGGAAAGCGAACCCGTCATGAAGGCGCAAGAAACACATCAGGAGGGAGGTCGACTTCCTGACATGGTGCCTCTTGGCACGCTTTCTATCGCTGATGCGGCGCGATTGGTTTGTTAAACAATTTATGATTTCTCGACCGGCTGCTGACAACTTGAATGCCCAGGGGGGGATTCTCAAATCAGATTGTTTGAGAACGGGCAGAACAATGAGGAGAAATAGAGTTCATCTTCCGAGTGGCAATCTCCGGAAGGAAAAAGTTCGATGCTAACAGATTCTGTGACAACCTGTCTGGCTTGTTTGGGGTAGTTCTCGTGAAGTGGCAGGCCAGGCGATGTTGTCGCAGATCTTTAGACAGAAAATGATCTTACCTTGATGATTTTCTGTGACGGCATTAATTACCGGGTGTTCAAATTTGATGGTCAGTGTGTACGTGGGGTAGGTTGACTGTCTTTTCCTGAACACCCGGTAATTTTATTTCCTGAAAGTTCCTTGAATGAAATCCTTTTTTTGATGGTAAAATGCATGCGACCTTGATCATGATGAGTTTATTGGTCAAGATCTAAACTGGCGTTAAGCGATCATGCACAGGATGTTCAAGATGAAAAACCTTCTGTATTTTCTACTGGCTTTAATTTTTCCGGTCTTCTGTCAAGCGGAAGAATATCAAGTCACGAAACCGCCTGCGGCATTGAAGCTACCTGCCGTTTATACCAAGTACGTGAGTGCCAGTGGTTATCCTGTGATTGCTTTCGAACGCGTGAATGATTATACGCTGAAAGAGGCTGCCTGGTTGATTGATAAGATGCTCCATCATCGACCTGATGTTCGCACAGCAATGATTGAGGGCGGCCCAGAAAAAATCAGGGAAAAAATCTGGGAAGATGTAAAAAAAACAAAATCAATCCGCTCAAAAGTCTAACTGAGCAGAAAGCAGACAAGTTCCATGCCAAAATGCGTTGATTATCTGGTACTGGGATTAGGCGGTATGGGCAGTAGTGCATTATACCATCTATCAAAGCGTGGTCTGAATGTGTTGGGCATGGAACAGTTTGGTGTTGCCCATGACCGGGGAAGTTCTCACGGCGATACGCGCATTATCCGTAAGGCTTATTTTGAACATCCGAATTATATCCCTTTATTACAACGCGCTTATGAATTGTGGCGCGAACTGGAACAGAAATCAGGAAAATCACTATTTAACCCTTGTGGCTTAATGGTGGCAGGTTCGCCAGACGGAGGAGTCATTCAAGGTGTGCATCAGGCTTCCCGGTTATATGATGTCGCCGTTGAAAATGTTTCCGCCGAGGATGTCACCGAGCGCTTTCCGGGGTTTCACATCCCCCAGGGTTTTGAAGTGACTTACGAACCCGAGGCCGGTTTTTTGTTCGTCGAAGAGTGTGTCCGAACTCAGATTGAGTGTGCTCTGTCGCAGGGAGCAGAGGTGAATCTGAATGAGAAAATTAATTCAGTTGTGATTCATGATCAATCAATCGAAGTCAGGACCGATACGCAGCACTATTCTGCCTCCGGTATGATCGTGACGGCTGGTGCGTGGAGCAGCACCTGTTTACCGGAACTCAATCTGCCTCTGGAAGTCGTCAGAAAGTTGCTGTTCTGGAATCGGGTGAAACAACCGGTTTACAATCTGGAATCGGGAAATGGGGGTTTCTTTTTTGATATGCCATACGGGGAGTTTTACGGTTTTCCATCGCTGGATGGCAAGACCGTCAAACTGGCTGAGCATACCGGAGGAGAAACCGTTATTGATCCTGGAAATTTAAATCGGGAATTGATGGCCGATGATGCCACGTCGATCTCCCGTTTTATCAAAGAAGTAATGCCAGAACTGGAGCCGATTTCAAAGAGACATGCCACCTGTATGTATACAAGAACGCCCGACGGGCATTTTATTGTAGATCAGCATCCTCGTAATCCTGCGGTGGTTTACGGGGCTGGATTTTCCGGGCACGGGTTTAAATTTGCTTCGGTCATCGGAGAAATTCTGGCTGAGCTGGTGACAGAGGGCACCACCACACATCCGATAGAGTTTCTTTCAGCAAAGCGATTTGCGGGCGACGGA
This sequence comes from Planctomycetota bacterium, assembly GCA_022600195.1. GTDB lineage: Bacteria > Planctomycetota > Planctomycetia > Planctomycetales > Planctomycetaceae > Gimesia. The sequence continues at coordinate 297,674 of JAHZKX010000018.1, read as the reverse complement.
ACTTCAGTCAGTGGGAGTGGTGGGTAAGATGTGTCCCATTTTATCCCGTTTTGTCTGTAGATAGAACTCACGATCTTTATGTGGAGGTGCGACAATGGGTACCTGTTCCACGACTTCCAGATCAAATCCCGTATAAACATCTGAGTCGGTCTTTTTGGGATTGTTGGTCAGCAGACGTACTTTGGTCAGTCCGAGGTCTTTCAGGATCTGCACACCCACCGTGAAATCGCGCGTGTCAGCTTTAAACCCTAATTTAATGTTGGCTTCGACGGTGTCGTATCCCTGATCTTGCAGTACATAGGCTTTCAGTTTGGGAATCAGGCCGATACCACGTCCTTCCTGGGGAAGATAAACAACGGCTCCGACTTCTTCCTGGAAAATCGCCTGCATCGCCATGTGTAACTGATCTCCACAATCGCAGCGCAGAGATTCAAGCAAGTCGCCCGTGAAACAGGATGAATGCATGCGTATCAGCGGGGCTTCGACAGAAGAGAGATCTCCCCAGACCAATGCTACCGGTTGCTGGTTTTCATGTTCTACTGAATAACCGATGACTTGAGCGATTCCGTAATTCTTTGTGTTGATGGGAACTTCAACTTCGCGATGTACGAGTTTTTCGTTTATGTATCGATGGCGAATGACTTCGGCTGTGGAGATGATGGGGATGTTAAACTGTTCAGAAATTTCTCGCAGTTCGTCCGCATCTGCCATCCCGAATCCTTTTTGGCTGAGAATTTCGATGAGGACACCCACGGATTTCAGGCCGGCCATTTGAAGTAAATCACCGGTGGCTTCCGTATGGCCCGCACGACGGAGGATGCCTCCCTGTTTGGCGAGCAGGGGATGGATGTGACCTGGTCGTACAAAATCTGACGCTTGAGAATTTTCATCGCTTAACGCACGAATTGTGATAGCGCGACATTCGGCACTGACACCGCTGCCACTATCTTTGTGGTCAATGGGAATCAAAAATTGTGTTTTGTTGGGAGCAGTATTTTCTTCTGGTCCGACTATGGGTTTCAGTTCTAAACGTTCGGCAACTTCCTGGTTAAGTGAGACACACAGCTCACCGCCTCCGTGCCGCAAGAGAAATTGCACGATCTCTGGAGTGATTGCTTCGGCGGCAACGATAAAATCACCTTCGTTTTCCCGCTCGCTGGAATCCGTTACAATGACCGGTTTTCCGGCCCGCAATTGTTCTAAGATTTCTTGGATTTCAGTCGTGGGGTGATTCGTATTTGCAGGATCAGACATGGGTGTGTTTTGTAGCCGCCTGGAATGTAGGAAAAAAGCGAATTTTCAAAAAATTACCCGGAAGGTAAGTCTTGAAGCAAAATCTGTGCTAACTTTCATTCTATAGAAGAGACTTTGACTGGCAATCTAAGAAATCCTGTTTTTGAAAGAACCGGCTGATTCCCTTAAAAAATATGGAATAGAGCACTACATTCAAGGTGCGAATTCATTTTGAGTATCATACCGGTTTTTTCAATGTTTTGTTTCTTGACAGTTGTGATGGATATGAAAAAATGGGATTCTTGAACTAGGCGGATTTGATCTCGTCATTTCATTCAGATGAACAAAATGACATTCTTGGTCCAAGTGACTGGTTAAAACGTTGACAATTCAATAAACTTTGATACATTGAACAATTAGGGAAAGTCTGTTACGAAAGGGACTTGACCTGATCCACACAATTCAACCAACCAGTAAGTACTGATTGGTTAACTTGCCTAAAAAAGCTTCCCTAAATAAACCAACCGCGAAACTAGCGTTTTCAATTTCAATCATACTTTGAAAAGGTCTGCCTTTAATCACACAATACTGTTTGCAGTCAGACCTGAAGTAAAAACGAAACCAGTTGCACAGGAGTTGATGTATGGATTTCCGAATCAAAGGCTCTCGGATGCCCCAGATCCTTATTCTATGTGGAGTGCTGACTCTTTTTCTTGTTTCAAGCAACTGTGTAAGGCATGTGCTGGCAGCGCCGACTGCCAAGGTGCAGGTCGATTACAAATCGATTCAGATCGGACCGCATCCTGGTGAAAAAGCAATACTTCCGTTAAGAGGACCGGATTCACGACAACAGGTTATCGTCACCGGTGTCCTCGCAGATGGTAAATTGCATGACCTGACGCGGAACGTGACTTACAAGATTGCTCATCCAGAACTCGCTTCGATTTCTACTGATGGTTATCTCACGCCCCTTAAAGACGGGCAGACTACTTTAACGGTGACCGCCAAAAATGGTAAGACGGCTTCTATTCCCGTTGCCATTCAGGGAATTGCAACACAAGAGGCGATCAACTTTAAGAATCAGATCGTTCCGATCTTTACCAAGTTGACGTGTAACAGTGGTGGTTGTCATGGAAAAGCGAGTGGGCAGAATGGTTTTAAACTGTCGCTACTTGGTTTTTATCCTGAAGACGACTTTGAGTTCCTGGTCAAAGAAGGCCGGGGACGTCGCGTGTTTCCGACATCTCCTGCAGAGAGTCTGTTGTTGATGAAGGGCACCGGGGTAACACCCCACGGCGGTGGTAAACTTGTGAAACCGGATTCTTATGAGTACCGTCTGCTCTATCGCTGGATAGAACAGGGAATGCCTTACGGAAGTGAGAAAGACCGAAAAGTTGTTAAGATTGAATGTTTTCCTGCCACACGAACAATGGGCCAGGAAGTCGAACAACAGATCTCTGTGATTGCCACTTATTCTGATGACTCGACTGAAGATGTCACTCGTATGGCTTTGTTTGAAGCCAATGACACTGAAATGGCCGAAGTGAATAAGACCGGCCTGGTGAAAACATTGAACCTGTCGGGTGAAGTGGCCATCATGGCTCGCTATCAGGGACAGGTTTCTACCTTCCGATCAACAATTCCTCTGGGAATCAAAATTGCTTCACTGCCAAAATCTCGCAATGTGATCGATGAAACCGTTTTCAATAAACTGAAAGTGCTGGGGATTCCTCCTTCACCGATTTCTGACGATTCGACCTTCATGCGAAGAGTTTATATCGACATCACCGGAACCACTCCCAATGAAGAAGAGGTCAAGGCCTTTTTAGCTGATAAAGATGCAGCCAAACGGGATAAACTGATTGATCGTCTGATCGACAGCCCCGCTTATGCAGATTACTTTGCTAATAAGTGGAACATGGTTCTCCGTAACAAAAAACTGCAACCGATTGATATTGCAGGTACGAATGCCTTCTATCAATGGATCTGGAACAGCCTGTATGAGAATAAACCATACAACCAGTTTGTAGGTCAAATCCTTTCCGCGTCAGGTGAGTTCCGACAAAACCCCGCAGTGGTCTGGTATCGAGAAGTCAACACAGTTGAAGAGCAGGTAGAAGATACCGCTCAGCTATTTCTGGGATTGCGAATTCAATGTGCCCGTTGCCATCACCACCCCTTCGAGAAGTGGAGTCAGAACGACTATTATGGTCTGGCCGCTTTCTTCAGTCGTGTAGGAACGAAAGATCCGACTGCTGGTTCGATTGGGATGCGTGGTTTCCGGGACAAGAGAATTTTCCATAAAGAAGGTGTTGCCTCAGCTAAGAATATTCGATCGGGAGAAAATCTCAAACCAACGGCTCTGGGAATGCCACCGGTAGAATTAAGTCCGGAACGTGATCCCCGGGTTGCCCTCGTGCAATGGTTATCCCGTACTGATAATCCTTTCTTTGCGAAAGCTCTGGTCAATCGTTATTGGAAACACTTCTTCGGTCGAGGAATTGTGGAACCCGAAGATGATATGCGGGCGACGAATCCGCCTGCGAATCCGGAGCTTCTGGATGGTCTGGCCAAACACTTTGTTGAAAGCGGATTTGATTTGAAAGAACTGGTGCGTGCGATTTGTCGTTCCAATGCTTATCAGCTCAGTTCGCTGCCAAACGAGCATAACCTGAAGGATAAGCAGAATTTCTCACGTTATTATCCGAAGCGTCTCACTGCTGAAGTGCTGTATGATGTCTTTCATCAGGTCACCAATTCGACACAGCGTTTCTCTGGTCTACCCGCAGATACCAAAGCGGTTCAGATTACCGATGCCACTTCGGCTCCCTACTTTTTGAAAGTATTCGGGCAACCTCAGGCAGATACGGCCTGTGAGTGCGAACGATCACAAAGTGCGAACCTTGCTCAAAGTTTACATCTGCTGAACAGTAAAGAAGTTCAGGATAAAATTACGGGGGGAGCCAGCCGTGCGGCGATGCTTGCCAAAGATACCAAACGTTCAAACGAAGAAAAGGTAAAGGAACTTTACCGTTGGGTATATTCTCGTGCACCGCAAGATCAGGAAATGAAATTTGCCCTTTCCTATATCGAACGGCACAAAGAAAAACCTCAGGTTGCCTACGAAGATATTATCTGGGCACTGATTAATACCAAAGAATTCCTGTTCAACCACTAGTCTGTATCCAGGTTGATGGCATCGTCCCTCGAGCCATTTGGCTCGGGTAGATGAGTGTCGTTGCCGCGATGCGGAACATGGATGCAAACTGGAACTTAAAATCTGATAAAAGTCTCCGAAATTTAAGCTGACAGCTATTTTAGGTTTAGACAATGGTTGTCAGCTTTTTTACAATAAATGACAGATAGCTTGTAGCTCTCGGTTTTCTTGTTGAGAACCAGGGCTGACTCAGGCTCCCTCCTGAATTCCTCCCAACAACTTCCATCCAGAAAATTGGTAGCAGTACTATGGCGCATACGCGATTTTTTGATCAACGTCGTTATTTTGCGAAGGTTGTTTGTTTTCTCGTTGCAGGAATTAGTTCATTCTTTCTGACGGGCTTTACTATTGTTCGGGCACAGTTACCTCAAACTGCTGTGTACTCTGTTTCTCCGTCGGGAGGACAAAAAGGCCAAACGGTTGAAGTCCGAGTGACGAGTGGAAAAGATCTGGAAAAACTGGACGCATTGTCATTCAGTCATAGCGGGATTAAAGCGGTTCCCAAGATGCAGGAGCGCAATGGCAAAAAGACTCCTGTTGCAAATACATTTCTGGTAACGATCGACAAAGCAGTGCCCGTCGGTATTTATGATGTCAGAGCCCATGGCCTGTATGGTCTCAGTAACCCGCGGTCATTTGTAGTAGGGGATTTGCCGGAAATAGCAGAAAAGGAGCCGAACAATAAATCGGATCAGGCTACACCTGTGGCAATGGATTCTGTAGTGAATGCGAGCTTACAGGCAGCAACTGATGTGGATTACTATTCGTTCCCTGGCAAGAAAGGGGAAAAGGTTTCCATCGATTGTCGGGCCGCTCGCATTGATTCGCCACTGGTGGCGATTGTGGAGCTTTATGGTCCCGACAAAAAACGGTTGGCCAGCGAAAGAGATACGTTTCGCAACGACCCCTATTTGAATTACACATTGCCCGCAGATGGAACCTATCAGGTTAAAGTTCGCGACTTGACATACACGGGGGGCGTACAACATATCTATCGATTAGGTATCCACAAAAAACCGCACATTGAATTTGTGATGCCACCTTCCGGAACGCCGGGAACAACTGCAAATCATACATTATACGGCTACAACCTGCCGGGCGGAAAAACCTCAGACTGGAGTATTGGTGATGAACCGCTTCAAGAGGTGCAAGTTAAAATTGCAATCCCAGCCAAGCCAGCTACGTTACAGATGGGCGAACAGGGTTTTCCCCATGAAGTGAGTGCTGATGGATTTTCCTATGTATGGGAAACACCCACAGGCAGTTCGAATCCTATGACGATTTACTTTTCAGAAGGCAAAATCGTTCGGGATGAACAAAACGTGGAAGAGACACTTACTTTACCTGGAGAGTTTGTCGGTCAGTTTGAAGCAAAAAATGACGTTGATACTTTTCGGTTTGCAGGTAAGGCAAAACAGAAGTATTCGATTGAAGTTTTTGGTCAGCGAAATGGAATTGTGATGGACCCTGTCATTGTTGTCGATCAGGTCATCAAAGACAAAGCAGGAAAAGAAACGTTCAAACGGTTGGCCAATGTGGGGGCAACCAGCGTCTTTCCCGATTTGGGTGGAAAACTGTTTGATACTCGCACGGATGATCCCTACTACTTATTTACCGCTCCCGCTGATGGTGTATTTCGAGTAACACTGCGTGATCTACAATTTGAAACACGTGGAAATCCGCGCATGGTGTATCGTGCTGTAATTCGCCAGCCCACGCCAGATTTTCGTCTTGCTGCATTACCTCTGAATCCTCAAGCGGTAAAGACGGGAGGCGCACCTGCCGCGATTACACTGCGTAAAGGTGATTGTTTCAAAATTTCCGTAATGGCATTACGCCAGGATGGATTTAACGAAACGATAGATCTTTCAGTCAAAGGTTTACCAGCAGGAGTTTCCTGCAAAGCGGCCAGCATCGGTGTGGGTACGAATAACGCAGAGATGATTATTCAGGCCGATGAAACTGCGAAAAAATGGTCAGGCCAGATTGAAATTATCGGTCAGGCGACCGGAGCAGACTCCAAGAAGCTGGAACGCGTCGCTCGTGCTGCAACAGTATTACGGCCCGTTGCGGTTAATATTCGTGCAAATTCTCGTATTGCACGTTCTCTGGGGTTGTCGGTCATTGACGAAGTGGCCCCCTATCAGGTTGTGGCTAATGTGACTGAAATCAAAGTGAATCAGGGACGACAGATTCTGGTTCCCGTTAAAGTCATCAAGCGAACGGGATTTGATAATGCCGTTGCACTGGCCTGGAATGGGATCCCTAAAAACAGCAATATCACCATTCAGAATAAAACCATTGCGAAAGGCAAGCAGGACGAACTGTTTCAGTTATTTGTGAAAAACAATGCAAAACCTGGAGTCTATACTGCTTATCTACAGTCAACGGTTGATGTCTCTTACCGTCGTAATCCCGGTCAGGTGGACGAAGCCAAGGCAGCACAGACTGCGGTGACAAAAACATTGACCGATGCAAAAGCTGCTCTCGCTGCAGCAACGAAAAAACGGGATGCGATTGCCAAAGACAAGAAGAAAACAGCGGCGCAAAAGAAAACAGAACAGGCAAATGCCGTTAAGGCAGTGACAGCAGCGACCGCTGCAGTCAAATCAGCAGAGGCTGCCAAAAAAGCGGCAGACGCAAAGGTGGCTGCTGCAACGAAAGCGTCTGCAGCTAAGACCGTTAAGGTGTATGCACCTTCGACACCCTTAGTCATTCGAGTGAGTCCTGCACCGGTTACCATGACGTTAGCAGTGCCCGGTGGTGGTGCTCTGAAGAAGGGGGCAGCCATTGATGTGAAGGCGACCATCAAACGCGTCAATGGGTTTAAAGGACCGGTTGATTTGACGTTGCCTCTTCCTCCTGGAGTCAAAGGTGTCACAGCGGCGACTGTAAAGATTCCGGCAGACAAGACTGTTGGGACGATTCAGATTAAGGCTGGTGCTGACGCTACTGAAGGGGATTTAGCCAACTTGGTAGTTCAGGCGAAAGCCGATTTTCAGGGTGCAGCATTAGTTGATGCAGCGATTAAGTTGAAAGTCACAAAGTAGTACAAACGATTTAAAGTAAGTTCATTTAGAATAAAACACAGACAGTTGGTCGTATATTTCAACTGCTCAAACAGTGATAACAGAGGGGCATGTTATGCGGAACAGGTTTGCTAATTTTAGTGTAATGTTAGCTGCAGTTTTCATCGCAGGAAATTTTGCAGTAGCGGAAGAAAAACCGATCGTACCTGCGAAAATCGCATTAGGTCGGCCTGTCAGCTTCGAGAAAGATGTCTTTCCGATTCTGGATGCCAATTGTATCGCCTGCCATAACATCGCCAAAAAGGAAGGGGCACTTGTTCTGGAAAGTGTCGAAGCCCTGATCAAGGGTGGGGACAGTGGTGCTTCGGTTGTGCCTGGAAAGCCAGATGAAAGTTATCTCTATCAAGTGGCATCCCGCACTGAAGAAAGCTTTATGCCTCCATTGCCAAACAAAGTGGGTGCGAAAGCTCTGACTCCTCAACAGGTCGGAATTCTTCGCCAGTGGATTATTGAAGGTGCCAAATCCAGTGGAAAGTCTTCAGATTCCGGCGTTGCCTGGCAGTCATTACCACCCGGTTTGAACTCTATTTATAGTACAGCACTTTCTCCCTGGGCACGTTATGCCGCAGTGGGGCGGGCGAATCGAATCGCCGTTTATGATCTTGCTTCGGGAACCGAAGTGGCTAAGTTAAACGATCCTGCTCTTGTGAAATTACAAAAAGAGGGCAAACCGTTTTATCCACAAGGGGCCGCACATCGCGATTTTGTACATTCTCTGGCGTTCAATCCTGAAGGGACTTTGCTTGCTTCAGGCGGTTATCGGGTTGTCAAACTCTGGAAGAAGTCGTTGGGCAGTGTTGTTAAAAAGATGGATTTTCCGGCGGCAGTTACCAGTTTGACATTGAATGCAGACCGTAGTGTGCTGGCTGTAGTGACAGCCGATAATGGTGCATCACTGTGGAAATTGCCGGCAGGGCAGAAATTAGTAGATTTAAAAGGGCATACTGGTGTTATTAAGGGTCTGGCTTTTACACCGGATCGTACCAAAGTTGTGACTTCGTCTGCCGATCAGAGTTTGCGAGTTTGGAATGCCGCAGATGGAAAGCAAATTTCCACAATGAAAACCCCCGCAGTCATTAATGCTTTGACTGTGAGTAAAGATGGAACTCAGGTAGTCGCTGGCGGAGCAAATAACATTATTTATGTCTGGCCGATTACGATTCCTGCACCAAAGGCTGGCGAAAAAGCTCCTGCAATTCCAGCGGCACTGGTTGAGCTGAAAGGCCATGCCAAGCCGGTGACCTCTGTCAAGCTGGTCCTGCCCGCGGGAACACAGTTGGTTTCCGGAAGTGAAGATGGCACTGTTCGCGTCTGGGACTTGAAGGGCAAAAAACAGATTCGATCGATCAATCATGCTGCTCCCGTAACCGCCGTTGATATCAGTCCGGATGCCAAAACTCTGGTTTCGGTATCAGTGAATGGAACCGGAAAGATCTGGCAATTGAGTAACGGCAAGATGCTCAAGGAATTCCGTGGTGACTTGAGTAAAGAACGTCAAATGATTCTGGCCACGGAGTCACAGACGATTGCGAAACAAAAAGTAGCGTTAGGTGATGCAGCTGTGAAAGCTGCTGAAAAGAACGTGAAAGATCGTGAAGCAGAAGTGAAAAAACGAAATGATGAGCTGGCTGCTGCGAAAAAGGCATTGCCAGAAGCACAGAAGAAAGCGACCGATTATGCTCCGAAAGTGAAAGCCGCCAAAGATGCACTTGCTAAATTGCTGGCAGACCACAAAAAGAAGGGTGATGATGCCGTTGCGAAAGCCAATGCTGGAAAAGTGGCTGCAGATAAAGTGGTTGCTGCTGCAGACGCCAAGTTAAAGCAGGTGAATCAGGCAAATCAAACAGCCATAACCGCTGTCGAGAAAGAAGTGGCAACAGCGAAGGCCGCTTTGGATGCTGCCAATAAAGTCAAGCCAGATCCTGCTGATAAGACGGCTGCTAAAAAGAAGCAAGACGCGGTGGCGAAAGCAAAGGCAACCTTTGATGCCACCACGAAAAAGTTGGCAGCTGCTAAAACGAAAAAAACGAACGATGCAAAACTGGCGACAACTGCCATCACAAAAGCAAAACAGGCAGTTACTAAAGCAGTCGCTGCTGTGACAGCTGCGACGAAGTTAGCAGCCAAAAAGGCGAACACAGCAGCCGCTGATAAAGCAGTCGCTGCTGCGGAAGCGGAATCAAAGAAATTAACCGATGCGGCAACAGCGGCAGCGAAAAAGATTACGTCTTCCGAACGCTCTGTTAAAGTTGCTGGTACAACTCTGACAAAAATCAAAGGACAATTGGTAGAGCGAACCAAAGAGAAAGCGGCCCTGGATGCGGTTGCCAAGCAGGTAGACGTTGTCTTAGCAGAAGCGAAAAAACAGGCAGCCGTCTTGACTCCGATTAAAGCAGTGGCGTTCTCGGAAGATGGGAAGCAGGTTGTAACGGGTGATGACAGCCAGAAAGTACGTCTCTGGAATGTGACTACCGGCAAAGAACTGGATACGTTATCTGGTCATACGGCGGGTGTCTCATCAGTCGCTTATCTGTCAAAAACGGCTGTGGTTTCCGGTAGTGCAGATAAAACAGTGCTGATTCAAAGTCTGCAACCTGTCTGGTCGCTGATTGCCCAGTTAGGGGCTGATGCGAAAGATCCTGCAAAGGTAGGGGCATCACCAATTTCGAACCGGGCGCTTTGCCTGGATTTCAGTCCCGATGGTAAATTATTGGCGGTCGGAGGCGGAGATCCTTCACGTAGCGGCGAAATCCTGTTGTGGGATGTCGCGACGGGAAAAGTCGTTCGGAAATTTGATAGTCCTCATAGTGATACGGTTCTTGGTATCCGTTTCTCTCCTACCGGTAAATCATTACTGAGTGGTGCTGCTGATAAGTTTGTAAAAATCTTCGACGTAGCAACAGGTAAGTTTGTCAAATCGTTTGAAGGGCATACTCATCACGTTCTCGATGTCTCCTGGAAAGCGGATGAATCGACGATTGTCAGTTCAGGTGCAGATAACGTGATTAAAGTCTGGAACATTGAAACCGGCGAACAAAAACGAACGATCAAAGGATATTCCAAACAAGTGACCTCAATCAGTTTCATCGGACTGGGTGCTAATATTGTCAGTGGAGGCGGAGATAAAACCGTTCGCATGCATCTGACAACCAATGGTTCCAATTTTCGCAATCTGGCTGGTTCTACCGATTACGTTTATAGCGTAGCCGGCAGCCGAGATGAAGCAACTGTGATTGCCGGTGGTGAAGATGGAGTACTACGCGTTTGGGATGCCAAAACCGGTAAGTTGCTAAGCAGCTTTAATCCCCCTGCTGCACCGGCAGCCAATCAACAGGCAAAAGTCGGAAAATAAGTCTATTCGACCTTAAGATCAACTAATCATGTTCAAGTGACTCTGTAACATTTGCTGCAGAGTCACTTTTTTTGTGTTTTGTTTGTGAAAATCTCCCGGGTTTGATCACCTGATTGCACTGTACCGGTTGACTGATTATATTCGCTAAAGAATATAAATCTTGTCAGAACTCAACAGGAAACGCCAGATCATGTCCGAACAGCTCAGTGCACGTATTTTCGCAGAATTAGAGAGTCTGGTTCTGATTGACCCTCATACTCACATCAATCCCCATGCGGCCGCTTCTACGACGTTGGCAGATATCATGGGATATCATTACTACACAGAATTAGCACACTCTGCGGGCTTAGCAAAAGAGTTAATTGAAGAACCCGGCATCAGTCCTAAAGAAAAAGTCGGGCGTCTGGTGACTCAGTTGGGCGATTTGGACAATACCATCCAGGTCAGCTGGTTGCTTGATATCTGCAAAGAATTCTTTGGCTTTGAAGACGAAGCGATCACAGAATCCAACTGGGAGAAACTCTACGACACCGCTGCCGAAAAAATGGCGCAACCAGACTGGGAACAGCAAGTCTTAAAACAGAGTGGTCTCGAACAGGTTTTTTTGACAAATGATTTCGATGATCCTCTGGAAGGCTTTGATACGAATCTTTACATTCCCTGTCTGCGCACCGATGATCTGGTTTTTCATCTTTCCAAAAGTGAAACGCGGGAACGTCTGGCCAAATCAACTCAAATGGATATTGGATGTGCCAGCACGCTGAGAGAAGCAATCGGCAAATTATTTACTCATTTTACATCCAAAGGGGCGCGGGCCTGTGCCATTTCGTTGCCCCCTGATTTTTCTCCTGTTGCGGTAACTGCAGATCAGGCCGACTCGGTCGTGAGATCGCTTTACGCGGGATCAGAATTAAGTTGTGAAGAGTCGCGGACCGTCAGTCAATTTGTGTTCTGGACCCTGGCTGAATACTGTGCCGAACATCAACTTCCCTTTGATCTGATGATTGGCGTGAATCGTCGGGTGTATGAAGCGGGCGTGTATCAAGGGCAGGATCTGTATGATAAACGGACTTCTCTGATCCTCTACAAGGAATTGTTTAATGCATTTCCGAATGTCACTTTTCCTGTTTCGGTTTTAACGAGTACCAGTAATCAGGAACTTGTCAGCTACAGTTGGATCTTTCCGAATGTGGTCATCAATGGTCATTGGTGGTATTCCAATACTCCGGCATTTATCACATTCGATTGTAAAAGCCGTCTGGAAGCGGTGCCAAAAACGAAGCAAATTGGTTATTACAGCGATATGTACAAACTTGAGTTTGCCTTACCGAAGTTTCGTATGTATCGTCGTGTATTAGCGAACGTTTTGGCCACTGATTTTGTAATCAGCCGTAATTGGTCGGAAGAACGTGCGATTGAACTTGGAAAGCTGGTTTTGCGCGGGAATGTTGAGACGATTTTTGGTTGTTAATCATGAGACTCAATCTATTGAAGCGATTGCATCAGGGCCCGCTGAGCTTTAAAATATCATTCAATTCCAGTTTTAATCATCTCATCATCATTTCATAACAAGGGCATTTTAAATGGCTACGTTGGTCATGTTACAGGCGGGTCAGGCAGTCTCATATTCACTATCTGGCGAAGAGACAGTCATGGGTCGACATCCAGATTGTCAGATTCAGCTTGATTCCAACATGGTATCGCGCCGCCATGCGCATGTCGTTGGAGATGGTGATCAGTATTTCGTGGAAGATCTGGGGAGCGGTAATGGAACTTTTGTTAACGGTAAAAAGATCGAAGGCCGCACACTGCTGGCTCATGAGGATCGTCTGAAAGTAGGTCCGATTCTGTTTCGCTTTGAAGCCGATCAGGAGAAACAATCGAAGTCGAGTCCGGTGGCAGCAATGAAGGAGACCGGTTTTGACATCGGATTTTCTGAAGAAGAGGAGGATGACGGGTCGGCAACGATCATGGGGGCTGTTGCCGGAGGAGGGGGCTTTGGTGGTCTTGATGTACGTCCCGAATCCAAATTAAAAGCGATGATTGAAATCAGCCGCAGTCTTGCTGGAACAGTGGATCTGGAAAAACTCTTGCCACAAATTCTGACTTCGCTGTTTCATATTTTCCCCGCAGCCGACCGAGGTTGTATTTTACTCAAAGAAGAATCAAATGGGGAAATGGTTCCCCGTGCATATAAGCACCGTCGTGCAGGGGAAGATGCGACCGTCAAACTCAGCCGTACTATTGTGCGGAAAGTTCTCGAAGAAAAGTCTGGCATTTTATCTGCTGATGCAGCAAGTGATGCACAGTTTGACGCCAGTGAATCGATTTCCAATTTGTCAATTCGGTCCATGATGTGTGTACCGATGCTGGGGCTTTCTGAGGAACCGATTGGCGTTATCAATATTGATACTCAAAATCCAGTGCAGCAATTTCAGGAAGAAGATTTGGATTTATTGATGTCGGTTGCAGGCCAGGCTGCGCTTTCGTATGAAAGTGCGCGCTTGATGACTTCCTACATGGCAAAGCAGAAGCAGGACAATGAGATGGACATCGCCCGCGGGGTGCAGCAGGGCTTGTTACCCAGTTCGGTTCCTGAAGTGGATAACTATGAATTTTTTGCCTCATACGATTCAGCACAAGCCGTGGGTGGGGACTATTATGACATTTTCGAATTGCCGGAAGATAAAATAGGTCTTTCGTTTGGTGATGTTGCTGGCAAAGGAGTTCCCGGCGCCATGATCATGTCCCGGATGTCCAGTTGCGTTCAAAATACGATGCGGTTTGTGCATGAGGTCGGTCCTGCAGTTGAAGCGATCAACGATCACATGTGTGATAGTGCGGTTGAAGGACGATTTGTGACATATGTGCTGGCTATTCTAGATACTCGCAAGCACCATGTATCTCTGGTGAATGCAGGGCATATGTCTCCCATGATCTTAAAACCCGATGGTTCCATTGATGAATTTCCGGAAGAGAGTATCGGGATGCCAATTGGAGTGATGGAAGGTTTTCCCTACGAAGTTGTGGAGCGCGATTTGGCACCAGGCGAGATTGTGGTATTGTTTACCGATGGTGTTGATGAAGCGATGAATCCTGCAGGGGAATTGTATACGCTCGATCGGATGCGAGAATTTCTGAAAGCCAACCGTGAAAAAAATGCAGCCGAGTTAGGGCAGGCATTATTAGCAGATGTCAGGCGGCACGCTGATGGCCGTCCACAGAATGATGATATAACAATAATGACATTCGGGCGTGTTTCCTGAACTGATGTTTTTATTACTACCAACTTGATAGCCAAACCATGTCTGCCAGCCTGTTTTTACAAAATAATGGCGATACTTCCAGACTGGAAATCAAGGGGGAGCAGATTACGCTGGGCCGACATCCGGATTGTGATGTCTGCCTGAAATCCAATACGGTCTCTCGTTATCATGCGCGCATTATTGTTAACGAGGATGAGCAGTATCTACTGGAAGATCTCGGCAGTGGTAACGGGACTTTTATTAACAATCTACTTGTCAAAGACCCGGTCGAGTTGCTGTCAGGCGACCAAATATCGATCGGTCCTTTTCTCATGGAATTTTCCAGTGATTCTGAATTTGAAAAAAGTCAGAATGAAGGTCTGCTGACTTCGTATGGTTTCATTCCCTCTCTGAAAAATGTTTCACTCCGGCCTCCTGCCATTGATAAATCTACGATATTGAGGTCGTCTGAGCCTTCGGGAGAGATTGAGAGCTATCAGATTAAGCCGGAAATCAAATTGAAGGCGATTTTGAAAATCAGTCGTACGATAGCTTCCGCATCTGACTTGGATTCCATGGCCGAGAAGGTTCTGGAGGGTTTATTTCAAATTTTCCCTGCTGCAGATCGAGGCTGTATTTTATTGCGCGATCAAGAGAATCTACGATTTTTCCCGAAAGCGATCCGGCATCGACGCGATAATGATCACGAAGCGCTGCAGCTCAGTCGCACAGTCTTGAAAGCGGTGACCGATAATAAAACGGGTGTACTTTCAGCAGATGCCACCAATGATGAACGGTTTGAACATAGTGAATCGGTTTCTACATTAACGATCCGCTCGATCTTGTGTGCACCGATGCTGGGCATGGATGGTAGCGTGATTGGGATTATCAACCTGGACACACAAATTGCCGGCCAGATGTTTTCTGAGGACGATTTGGAACTTTTAATGGTGATAGCCGGTCAGACTGCACTATCGTATGAGAGTGCCCGATTGATGATCTCACATGTGGAAAAACAGCGCTACGATAATGAGATGGAGATCGCAGCTCGCGTGCAGAAAGGGCTTTTGCCTGCAAAAATACCTGAAATTGCGGGATATGATTTTTTTGTCTCTTATGAGGCGGCCCGGGCCGTGGGTGGGGATTATTACGATTTGATTAAGACAGATGAAAGTCTCATCTGGTTTGCTCTGGGGGATGTGGCTGGTAAAGGAGTTCCTGCTTCACTGGTGATGTCGCGTGTGTGCAGTGCAGTTCGCAGTACGGTGGAGTTTGTGACCGACGTGACTGATGCCGTGCATCGTATAAATCATCATATCGATGAATCGGCGCACGACGGGCGATTTATTACGTTCATTCTGGGACAGATTGACCTTACACAGAATCAGGTCTCCTTTGTCAACGCGGGTCATCTGGTTCCATTGCTCTTCGAGCCAGACGGCACATTAAGAGAGCTAACGGGCGATCATCCGAGCGTTCCTCTGGGAGTTATGGAAGATTATGACTATCAAACGATTCAGCATCAGTTTCAACCCGGCGAACGATTGATTCTGTTCACAGATGGAGTGACCGAGGCGATGAATGCAGAACGCGAACAGTTTGGCCTTGATCGATTGAAGGCAGCCATTCGTGAATCAAAGTCAGGATCCAGCATGCTGGGTACTTCGATCTTGCAAGCGGTCAAAACATTTGTGGGTCAAAATGAACAATATGATGATTTGACGTTGGTGATTATCGGTCGGGACCCGGCTTAAATGAAAAGTGAGACGCGAAGAATCCGCGTCTCACTCATTGATTTTAATGCTGAATCCAAATGTGGATTAAAGGGAAATATCGGTTGGTTCTGCGACTTTACGATATCCCATGCTGTGTAATACTTCCAGCACTTCGCTCCAGGTTGGGAACTGACGCCCGCTTCGCCTTTTGTAGTCATCCATGGCTTTCATGAAGTCCACTTCCGGCTCGCTATAGTCACGTTCGCACGTCGTTGGATCAATCTGACGTCGTCGCTCTACTTTTCGCTGATCGACAACTTCATGCTTTTCATGAATTGCTTCACTGGCGGAAGCAGTTCTTCGCTTTACACGTCGACGATCGACGACCAATTCTGTTGGGGGGTCAAGCTGTTTTACCATGTTTAATTTAAGCCTTTTTAGAGGGGAGAAAATTTGCCCGAATTAACTGATTAGTAAATACGCAGTGATAAGTATCAATATGAGAAAATCTAATATTGATCTGGGATGGTTATCCCTGTGTACCTCATTTCCGGTTGATGTTCTTTTTGAGAAGAATCGATCCGCAAAACCAAATTATTTCTGGCCTGGGAAAGAATAAGGAGCTAACCTACTCTATTAGTATTCCCACTAAAATGGGATTGGGCAGTCTGTTTAAAATAATTAACACTGATAAGTGCGATAGAGATTGCCGATTGAGTAGTCATCCCGGTTATGCCGATTATCGGGTAGGGATAAAGCGTCTGTGTTCAGAATTGTGTACAGAATCAAAGAATTTCATTTGGTGGGTTCCAGCGAACCCAGGCCCAGGATGACTCGGACCTGGGACTTCTGAAAACCGGCTGCAAAAAAGAACCCATCAAAGGATTGGAGCAGACTTTTCAATCCAGACAGTTTTTTCTGGCCTTTCTCCAGGTCTCCCCCCTGTCCCTTGGCGAATTGCTGAGCCAGAAAGTCAGAATTCTGATCGATGAAGGCTCGAATCGAGGTGATATTGAAGAAACAGAGCTGTTTTTCTTCTCGGAAAAAAGTTTCTTTCCATGTATGAAATACGGGAAGTGCGGCGAGGCTCTCTTCTGATTTCAAAGTGAAAAACTCTTTGATCAATTCGGGAGAACTGGCAAAAACAAGTTGTTGCTCGTTAATTCCGTAAGCAGGCTGATAAGGTCCCATCCCTTCGATCCAGCGCATTTTATATAGATCATGGTCTTCGCTCTTAAAGGTAGAAGGGTTGTCAATGTGCGCCTCCTCGGCGTTGTAATGGGTAATCATGCTGTTCATCAAATAATTAGCCACATTTTCAAGAGCAAAACGAGATCGCGATTTATTTGTTGCACCTGCTGGTAAATCGGATGTTGAGAGTTGTAGAGCCACAAGCCCATCAAAGGGAATTGAGTCAAAAGAGAGTTCTTTGCGTGGAACTGAATAAAACAGGATATGAGGACCTAGTGTTTTGGAGAGTTCTGTTACCGGATCGAGTCCTCCGAGCAGGCCGATACTGACGGCATGAATTTTCTGCCATTTCTCGGGATTCTTATCAGCATAGAAGTCAACGATTTTTCGTGTCAGCAAATGGACGTTGAGTTGTCCGGAGAGCACAGCCAGTGCATTTTTCGGAATCTGACTGAATTGATCTGGTGTCTCGGCAGGGACTCGTAAGACATTCAGTAAGGGTAGGTTGATCTCTTCAGAATTAAACAGGATCACCGCTTCCAGCGCTACCGTATTATTGAGATGTAGTCCGGCAGTTACTCCTCCTGTTTTATGCCACCAGTTGACAACGCCTTTCTCGATTTCGTTTTTTGGTAAGATGATGTGCTCGTCCCAGATTCGTGGATTCAAAAAGACGGAGCCTGTTATGTTTTTAGTCAAGACTGACTGAGCACGTTGATACATTTTCAGGTTGAACAGGCTCGATTGCTTTTCGCGAGACTGTTTTTTGAGATGTTGGTTCACATGCAGATCGATGGTCGATTGCAAAATCTGTTTATTTTCAGTAACAACCAGCGTTTGTTCCAGAAAGGAATAGTAGACCTGTGGTGCTGAATTATCAGCGGCTGATGCCTGGTGGCTGGCTATATAATAGGAGACATCCTGATATGAGGATGGTGTGACTTCAATTCCTGTTTTTTCGAACAAATTTTTAAACAGACTTCTGGTGTTATTCGTGTCTTTGACTCGGGTTAATAAAAGCAAGGATGGATTTTTTTGCGGGCCATTATTAAAAATAGCCAACCCCACGGATTCACCAAAGATCTGATTGAGTAAAGGGGGCAGGGGTTGCTGCGTTACCGCTTCGATATCGCGTAATCCCTGCTTGAGGTTTTTGACATCCTGACTCTCCAGCCATGACTTAAACACTTGCGTTTGCCGAAAGCGTTTAACCAGAGAGGAATCGAGAAATTGTTTCAAATGTGAATTCAGATCAGTGGCTTCCAAGTAGATCCCGGCTTGATCATCAACCAGTTGGGTTAGGGGCTGTGGAGTTCGCGGCGCTGCAGCGACTGCCGATGAAATGCCGACAGAAACCAAGAGTGCAGAAGCCAGAGTGATCGAGTGTAGAATTCGGTGTGTTAGCATCAGATTTGTTTTCAATCGATTTTGTTGTTTTATAAATTCCATACCTGGCGCACTCCTGGCAAGTCTTAAACAATTCGAAATGAGATATCGTATCTCATTCAGGAACGGAAACGAGTTAAATATTAGTGGATTCTTCAGGAACAGAATGAATGATAAAATTCCAGGCATGTCCAATCTGATCTTTCAGTGGTTGCATTTCTTTATTGATGTCATCTACCCAGTTCGATTCTTCTGACATGTTGTCTGTCGAACCGGGAGCAGCTTTCGCAACAGGCACCAGGTTCACGGCTTCTGTCATCGTGCCCGCGGTGCTTTGTGCCAGTCCCCAGGAGGCGGCTCTGGCATTTTGCAGTAACTGGTTCAATTTGTTATTGCTGGTCTTTGCTTGTGTTGAAAGTACAGGCTGAACGGGTTTCACGCTCTGGTTGACTATCATGGTATTTGGGGACGGCACTTCGGAGTGGTCAATCGAAACATTAATGGAAATCGCAACTAATAAAGCAGCCACGGTCAGGACGCTGGCATAAATCCAACGGGTGCTCGAACGTGACTTCCCGTTTTGTGGAGCGGAGATCTTCCCGGGTTTTGACAGAACCAGACTGGATTCCTGCGATTCAGCGAGTTGTGAAAAGACAGCCTCGACGAGGTCAACATCAGGCAGCGATTGTTTCCAGGCAGGCAATGTATGTTCCACGATCAGAAAGTCTTCCCAGGCTCTCTGATGATCTGGTGTTTGCGTTGCCAGATTTTCCAGTTTCGGGCGTTGATCGAAATTTTGTGTTTCGATCATGTTTTCAATTTCTGATTGGTAATCAACGAGATTCATGTCTGACCTCTGGTACAATTCCACGCTGTCTGAGTGTTGACGCTAGTTCCTGTCTCGACCGGTGTAACCATGTTTTGATGGTTCCCTCCGGTCGCTCCAGAACTTCTCCAATTTCCTGACAGCTCATTTGTTCCTGATGAAATAAAATAAAACACGTACGATGGTCTTCGCGTAACAGATTGATGGCATTCTGAAGTTCTTCGCCGAGATCTTGTAATTGTTCCGGCGATTGACAAACTGCCAATTCAGAAGCGAACTCTGCAGGAATTGGTCGTTTCGACCGTTTGCTCAGAAATGTTCTGCATCGATTGGCGGCGATGGTCAATAACCAGGGTTTTAAAGTGCGGGAAGTGTCCCATTGGTGAAGGCTGCGAAATGCGCGAACAAAAACTTCCTGTGCCACATCTTCGGCATCGTGGCGATGTCCTAACATTCGGTAACAGAGTCCAAAGATCGAACTTTGAAACCGTGCAACAAATGCGCGCATTTCTTCCGCATTACCTTCCAGGCAACTTCGGACTAACGCCGCATCTTCTTCATTCACGGAGAAATCCCGTTTTTAGTCATGTATTGCGGCCATCTCCAGCAGGCTTTCCTTTTCCTTCATTTTCAGAAAAGCACGCAATACTACAGAAATCGAAATCAAAACCTCAGGCCATTCTATTAAATATACCAATCCAACATGACATTGGTTTCAGCTGGTATCAAGAAATTTGATAATGGGCCAACACTGCGCACTAAAGTACAGTAATTCTGGGTTTTATAAACAGATCACAATATCAGAGCGCTTTTGCAGCAGGCTGGTAATACCTGCACCCGCAAACAAAACTAAGGCTGAAATGCGCTTCTTTCTGATATTCCAGACAGTCTCTATCATGATTCCAATAAAGAGACATCGCGTGTCGTGACAGTCTTCACTATTTAAAATACTCCGAGCAGTATCTGTGTGAGCCTGATAGTTCAATCAGGGGCGAGTATTCAAAATTTTACGCGCAATACTGACGAAATCACAGAAATGATTTCTGAAGTTTTAAACAAAGCTGCCGGTAGAGTGTTTCCAGTGATGTGGTAACACTTTACTATTTTTGAACGCATTCGCGTACCACAATGCGCGCCTGTTTAAAGGCGTGTTTGATTGTAAATGCCCGGGCTTCGAGTTGCTCTTCGGTGTAATATTTCCCGTGGTCACTTTCGGGCAGGCCTCCAAGTGACAAAGTCAGTGGCAGCAGGTCGAGAAACTCACGATAGCGTCGCTGGACATCAGAGCTGGCGTTGGCTGAATCATTCACTTAAAGAATCTCCCTCTATTCTTACAGCATCGTTTTCGAAATGAGATGGAATTTCAGGGGGAGTTTGGCTCATACCGACTGTAAATTGATACAAACGAAAAATCACCCTGTTTGATTTACTGTTAAGATTCTCCCAAACACAAATCAGAAAAGCAATGGGAACTCTCAAGAATGAAGCGACCGGGGCCAGGATTCGAAATTGTCATTTACCAGTCGATGTCTACCGGAATGCCTGTTGAAGATTGCTTTCAGGAGCCTGATGCGAAAGCAGTATGCGCAGGCTGTGAGAGGCATCTGGTTGAATTCCACATTGATTAATCGTTGTTTTTGACTCCGGTTTCTTCTGGAGGTGGTAAGGTCACCGGTGGTAAGTCGGGGACAACCGGGTTGTTCTCTCCACCTTGTTGCTGTTGTGGTGGCTGCTGCTGTGGATAGCCCTGTGGCGGCATCTGGTATTGCTGAGGATAAGAGGGCATCGGCTGCTGAGGGTAGCCTTGTTGTGGATAATATTGTGGCGGCATTGGATAGGGGTATGGCTGCCCTGGAGGCATCTGTTGCGGAGGGTAGGCCGCTTGTTGTTGCTGCATTGCCTGCTCGTAAGCTTGCTGGGCTTGAAGTTGCTGTTCGGCAGAGAGGATTTGTGTATCCCCTTCGTAAACATCCGGACTGGTAGGTGCGGATGGAGCAGCTGGTGTTGGGTCAGTTACAGCGGGAATGACCTGAGAGTCCTCAGAGGGATGTACGGGAATATCGAACACGGTATCTGACCCGGTAAGAATATCACTGCCTGCAGGAGCTGTGGCCGGTGTCTCGGGAGTCGCTTGTGCTTCCTCTTTATCGACAGTATGAGACATCAAAATTTCAAAATCGAGCTTACCTACCTGGATCTTATCAGAATGAGAGAGTTGGACTTCACCCTTGATTCTTTTTCCGTTAACCAGCGTACCATTCGTACTGCCAAAGTCACGTAATCGGACACTGTATTCATCGACAGTGAAGACACAATGGTGTCGACTTACCATATCGCTGTTAGGTCGCAGGTGACAATCTTCTTCCCTGCCGATTAAAAACTTTTTGCCTGTGATGGGGATTTGTTTTCCATCATGACGACCACCAATTACCTTCAACGAAAGCTGCAACATAAATCGTTCACTCCATAAGTTTCACACAGAACACGTCAAAAGAACTAGAACACCAGATGGCGAAATACTCTTGCCATCCTGTCTCCGGTGACTTGATTTCTAATTGTCAATTAATTGGAAGAAAAGAGAAGAAATGAAAAGATCCAAGAAACAGAAATGAGTGAAAAAATTTTCTCGTCATTGTTAGTGACAGAAGCAAATAACAATGCTTGTTTGGCCCGCATTGTGTGGTTTGGCTCACATCAAAGTAAGCAAAAATCCACTACTTTTCTGTAACACGAAAAATCAAAAATGTATTACACACCTAACGCTATCAGGCGGCTCGCGCTATGTCAATAAAGATAAATCATCCATCTGTCATGTAAATAATTTATTAATATGTAAAGATGTTTTACTTGATTTTAGTAACTCTTGATATCAGAACCAATAAGCTTCTTATTTCCGTGAAGTCCAGGCGGGCAGGGAATATTTTTCATTTTCGAGCTCGGTGGCCTGGGCGAATTCATCGTCAGTCAGGTTTCGAGACTGAAGAGGCAGGTCAATGGTCTGTGAGATGGCCTTTGAAAATTCCTCTGTCAGTGTTTCCAGAAAATTATCTTGATACAAGCTGGTTTTTCCGGTTTGATTTAAGAGCCCCGGAAAGTGGGGGGCATAGTCGGAAGTGAGTAGTAAAAGGCTGCCGTGCTGTACAACGGAACCCCTCCGTCGTCTTTGCGCACTTCCCAGAATTTTTTTCCCCTGATAGACAAGGTCCCGCTCATCACCTCTTCCGAAACAGAGAAATGGTTCTGTCTGAGAAGTGACCGAAGTGCCACGAAATTCGACGTTTAGACCCTGCTTCGAGAGGGCATCAATCAGTGGTTGATGAATGATGAGATAGAGGTCCGGTAAAGATCTGGAAAGGGGGTGGCATGCCGGAATCGCGAAGGAATATGTCAATTCATAATGGTGTAATATAGCCCCGCCTCCAGAGAGCCTGCGCACCCTGGGGAGGTCTTTCCATGTGTCATTTTGAACCTCAGTCTCATTGCTTTGAAAATAGCCCAGCGAAATTGTAGGTTCTTTCCAACGGTACCAGCGTAAGGTACAGATATCCTGTGAAACAGCTGACTCGAGCAACGCTTCATCAACGGCCATATTCCAGCTCCCCGTGAGAGGGGCGGGTTCAATGATCAGACGACAGTGATCCGGGATTGAAGAATGAGTCATGCCAGGAACCGAACTGTGAGGTGACACAGAAGAACGCGTTTTCCAATTGCCTATTGAGGCTCGCAGCACTGTAGAATCGGGTTGCGGGCCGCCACAACTTCATCAGGTCTGCTGATCTTAGTGCTATGCGGTGCGAGGTGCAGAAATTCCGGGTCTTCCTGAAGGATGTTTCGAATGGTTTCTGCGAACGCATCCAGGGTTTCTTTTGATTCTGTTTCCGTCGGTTCGATCATGATTGCTTCGGGAACGACCAGAGGAAAATAAACCGTTGGTGCATGAAAACCAAAATCGAGGAGACGTTTGGCAATATCCATAGCCGTAATGCCATTTTCCGATTTGCTTTTTGAAGCGGAGGCAACAAATTCATGCATGCAGAGGTCACCGTTGGGAACCGGCAGTACATCTTTTAAAATCGCCTTAAGGTAGTTTGCATTTAACACGGCATTTTCCGAGACGGCCTTTAAGCCTGCAGCGCCCAGTGTTCTGAGGTAGCAATAGCCTCTCACCAGAATTCCGATATTTCCGTAAAACGACCTGACACGTCCGATTGATTTAGGAGGAGTTTCCAGCGTAAATTCATTTTCTGCAGAATTTCGTTTGATGACCGGTCCGGGGAGAAAGTCAGCCAGGAACTCTCGCACGGCAATCGGGCCAGATCCTGGTCCGCCGGCACCATGTGGACCGGTAAAGGTTTTGTGAACGTTGTAGTGCATCATATCGCCTCCGAAATCACCGGGTCGGGTGAATCCGAGGATTGCGTTCATGTTGGCCCCGTCAATATAAACCAGTCCACCTGCATCGTGAACCATTTGTGCGATTTGCTTGATGTCTTTTTCAAACAGTCCCAGTGTATTCGGATTGGTCACCATAAAGACGGCGGTCTGGTCATCCAGATGCGCTTTGAGGTCATCCAGATCAACCAGTCCTTCTTTGCTGCTTGCCAGTTGCACACACTCGAATCCGGCAATCGCAGCGCTGGCGGGGTTTGTTCCGTGAGCACTGTTGGGGAACAATACTTTTGTTCTTTTTTCGCCACGGTCTTCGAAATATGCTTTTGCTGTGAGTAAAGCCGTGAATTCCCCTTGTGCGCCGGCTGCAGGTTGCAGAGAGACAGCAGGCAGACCTGAAATTTCCGCCAGCATTTCCTGAGTCTCATACAATAATTCGAGCATGCCTTGCAGACCGGACAGGTCTTGATAGGGGTGCAGATCAACAATACCCGGCAGGCTTGCCAACCGTTCATGACGTTTGGGATTGTATTTCATTGTGCAGCTTCCCAAAGGATAAAAATGGGTATCTACACACATGTTTAAAGTTGATAAATTGACGAAATGTCGAATGACGTCTGATTCGGTGACTTCGGGCAGTCCCGTTGGTTCCGTTGAGAGCGCTGATTTTGGGATGATTTCATCCAGCGGTTTTACAGGGACATCCGCAGCAGGAAACCGGGCACCGCGTCGGCCGTGATGCGAGAGTCCAAACAATGATTCGGTAGCCAATTGATTTCGCATGGTTATAGTGATTGCTTCACAATATCTTGAATAGGAATGTGTTAAAGAGTCAGATCAGTAGAGGTTATGCTTTCAGTGCTGTCACCAGACGGTCAATTTCTTCCCTTGTTCTCTGTTCGGTAATCGCAACAAGGACTCCCGTCTGGTCAGGAGCAGAGCCGTTCTGGAATTCAAACCGGGATAGTTCCGGTCCCAGATCAAAGCCCGCCTGACGCGCTTTTCGAAGCAGATAATCGGAGCCTTCAGAGCAGCTTACCACAAACTCTTTGAAGTAAGGTCGATCAGCGAATAAAAGATCAATGCCTTCGATTTGGGAAAGTTGTTCGGCTGCATAATGTGCTTTCTGGCAGGAAAGTTCAGCCACTTCACGAATGCCCTGTTTTCCGAGTAGAGCAAGATAAACGGCGGCACGGATCGCAATCAGCCCCTGATTACTGCAAATATTGCTGGTTGCTTTATCGCGTCGAATGTGTTGTTCGCGGGCTTGCAAATTGAGGACGTAACAGAGATTCCCGTTCCGGTCCACTGTCTGGCCAATCAGTCGTCCCGGCATTCTGCGAACAAACTTTTGACTACAGGAAAACAGGCCGAGATAGGGACCGCCAAACTGCAAAGGAGTTCCCAGTGATTGTCCTTCAGCGATGGCAATGTCTGCACCGTAATCGCCGGGACGCTTCAGGATGCCGAGGCTGATGGGGTCATAAGAAACAACAGACAGGGCACCATATTTGTGGGCAATTTCTGTCAGTTGCTCCGCCTCTTCGAGTGTTCCAAAAAAATTAGGATGCTGAATCACAAGGCAGGCTGTCTGATCATTCATCGCTGCTTCAACATCAGCCGGATCGGCAGTACCGTTAACACAGGGAACGACAACGACTTCACAGTTCAAGTGCGTCAAATACGTTTCGACCACCTGACGATATTCAGGATGGAGCGATCCCAGTAAGACGACACGATCATGTCGGTTGGTCACCCGCATTGCCATAAAGGCGGCTTCACTCACACAGGTGCCTCCTTCATACAGGCTGGCATTTGAAACGTCCATGCCCGTTAACTGGCAGATCAAGGATTGAAATTCAAAGAAGGTCTGCAAACTTCCCTGGCTGGCTTCTGCCTGATAGGGAGTATAAGCGGTGTAGAATTCTCCACGCCTTGCAATTTCATCAACGGCAGCAGGGATGAAGTGGTCATAGGCTCCTCCTCCCAGCATACAGACGCGAGAACCCGGTCCGACATTTTTTTCTGCCAGCTTGGAGACGTGAGCCTGTAATTCCATTTCCGTTAAGGCGGGAGGTATATCGAGGGGACGATTCAGGCGCAACTCAGAAGGGATTGTGGAAAATAAATCTTCCAGAGAGTCAACGCCGATGGCTTGCAGCATTTCCTGCTGCTGATCTGGTGTATTAAAAAGATAAGGCACGGTTCACTCAATACTAAAACGTGATTGTAATGACGTTGGTGATTCAACTGCTTCGATTATAGTCGTGGGAAACACGTTGGTACTCTCAAAAGTTCCTTTTCGGAATTATTAGAGTGGAAATCTCTTCCCGCTGGTCTACCACGGAGGCTGTTCTGTTAATGAACAACTGCATCTAAAATGGTCATTGATTAATGTGCTTCAGACTCGCAAAACTTACGATACTCGTCGGCATTCATAAATTGATCCAGTTCAGAAGTATTTGACATTTTCACTTTCGTGATCCAGCCACTTCCGAATGGGTCATCAGAGAGTGGTGATTGATCGTCAACAAGTGCGGAGTTCACTTCAGTGATTTCACCGCTGACGGGCGAATATAAATCGCTGACGGCCTTGACACTTTCCACTTCGCCAAAGACTTTGCCGGCTTCGCAGGTCGAACCGACTGTTGGAAGCTCAATGTAAACGAGATCAGTCAATTGATTGACAGCAAAGTCTGTAATGCCCACCGTAACGGTGTCGCCTTCAACATTGACCCATTCATGAGTTTTCGTAAATTTTAAGTTGCCTTGATCCATGTTTGCAAAACCCTTAGTTCTATTTCCCGACTCAAGAATCCAAAACAGCGCCCGTCTTGAGAAAAGAAGTCTCAAGTTCCCTGATAACTCTTCGTTGACGATACAGAGATTTGGTCCATTTGAAAAGGAATCTACGAGGGAAATTCAAGACTGTAGCCGTATATCTTTGAGAATCAGAAAATGAGATCTGCCGCCTCAGAAAGAGTCTCTCTTTCATGAGATTTTCGCGCCGTATTCTGCAATCTGGACGGGTGAAGAGGATGAATCTGCTTTCAATGGGATGGAATGCCTTAACCTATTGTGGCGGCATGTTTTCCTCTTCGACTTTATTCAGTTTTTCTAATCTTCTGGCGTGTCTGCCCCCTTCAAACTCTTCTTTCAACCAGATTTCAATCATCCGATTGACGAGTCGATCTCCGAGTAGATCGGCGGAAAGGCAGAGGACGTTCGAGTCATTATGCAGTCGGCTCATTTGCGCGGTAATGTCGTCGTGACAGGGGGTGGCCCGAACTCCCGAAAATTTGTTGGCGACAATGCACATTCCCATACCAGTGCCACAAATCAGGATGCCGCGGTCAATGGTACTGGTGCCGATGTCTTTCGCTACCTTGGATGCATAGTCCGGGTAGTCTACGCTTTCACCATCATCGGGGCCATAATCAAGTGCTTCATGTCCTAACTGACCTAATAGCGTGAGGATCTTAGCCTTGGTCGTAAACCCACGGTGATCACTGGCAACTGCAATTTTCATCGAAACTCTTTTATATTAATGTCGTGAGAGAAATCAAAACGGTTATGGTTCTGTTTTGATCATGAATGTTGTGTATTTTCTCTTATGATGAGAAGAGCGCACAATCAAATAATTTCAACTGGCAATCATCTCTGTCGAAGAGGCATTTGCACAATCTTCATATTACTAAAGAGTAATGGTTTACAACCTGTTTTAGCAAGCGTGCTTTTGCAGCAGATGTCGAATTTCTTGTTTGTAAAAAAGATCAATTAATCCGGGTAGGTGGGGTAAAAAGTATTGTTATTTCAATGTACGTTGATCTGAGAGACCAGTTGCCTTAAATACTTCTCAATTTCTTTTTTACAGTCGACATAGCATTGAAAGCCTCCACCAATCGGATCAGACACATCTTTTCCTTCGGGAGAAAGCAGTTTCACAGAATCTTCCAGATCGGGCCGTTCAGCTAGAATTGCAGCACGATGCCCTTGTGTCATAGTGTAGAGATGATCCGTCTGATCGAGAAGACGCTCTGTGAGTGGCTGGCTTTCATGACTTCGAATATCAATTCCCTGCTCAGCCAGTATAGTCACTCCTTCGGGGCTGGGTGGGGCTCCCGAGGCAGCTGCCAGCCCGGCAGATCCGACGATAAAGCCCTGATCGGTCAATTCATCTTCTTGGCAGCCTAGTTTGTCAGAGAGCAAATTGCGGAAAAGCCCTTCTGCCATAGGGCTACGACAGGTGTTACCTGTGCAGACAAACATGTAAATTTCACTGGTCAGTCTTTTGAGCGTGATTTCAGTGACGACACCTGGCTGCAGGATACTCCAATCATTGTTGGAAATGGAGACAATCGTAGACTGATCTCCAAAGCGTGAAGGGCCGTCATCAATCACTAATGCGACCTGATCTTTGAAATCTTCCATAATATCGTCGGCTGTCTGATATTTTGACTGTTCATTCAACAGGACCAAAGGTGAGGGGGAGAGCCTCATGATCTGAAAAATAATTTCATGCGCCGGTGCGCGCAGTCGAATTCGAGTTTCGGGACAGATTTGCGATTGTACTTCAGCAGGTAATTGTGAAAATAAGGTATCGGGACCCGGTCGTTCCAGATCCAGAATCACCGGTCCAGGCCAGCAGCGTTTTGACAGTTTGCGACCGATGGGAGGCATATTCGGTAGATAGTCGAACGCTTCATCAAAACCCTTTACACAAAGCACCAGTGGTTCTTCTGCTTTGGTCAGGGCTCGTAATTTCGTCATCGCCGAGGAGCTGAGTGACTGGCCTGCAATCACGTACGCCGTTGCGGTGGGAAATGCCACTAACTCACCTTTTGCCAGATATTGAACGGCAAGGTGAATTACATCCCGGATGTCGTCAGTTTGTTTTAGATTAATCCGTTCTGTCATGAACAATTTAAGCCTTAAGTTCCTCGCAGAATTTGTTGCCCTGAAGAAATTTTACTGCAAACTGCTAAGATATACGGGCATACAACGAATTACGATCAATGTAACACTGCTTAATTTATCTTGTTTCAAATAAATCTCGATATTATGGATCATAACCGGGCAATTTGCATTGATCAAGCTGCTGGAATATTCGACAAGCATAAGTTATTATGATTGGCATGTTTATGACACTTACAAAAAGAGTGTTCTTTGCTGATTTATCAGAAACAGAGAAATCAGAACGATTTTGCAGGAGGCGATCGTTAAGATGTTTTGATCAGGATTCAAAATCAATTTTTCCAGGTTTCATCAAGTATAGCAAACTATGGCACCCCTAAGTTCTCCTCAAAAACCCAACCCGAAACGGCTTCGTTTAAAAAAATCTCTTCGATCACTGATTGAATTTGGTGGTGGGGATGAAGTTGATCAGGACCAGTTCCAATCCACAACGCGTAAATTATACGATGGACCGGCGGGTGCTGTGCTTTATCTGGCGAGTAAATTATCGCTGCATGATCCTCTTGTTGGTCGGATAATTAAAACCCGCCGATTTGATGTGACCGAGTTTCGGAGCATATTGGATATTGGTTCGGGGGCCGGTCAAATTCTGGGCCATCTGTTACGAGAAACGCATCCTGAAGCACGTCTGGTTGCCTGTGATTTATCTCATCAGATGTTAAAACGCGCCAGGACCCGAATGGACAGCGCGCGTCCCAATTACCTTTCGGCTGATCTGACGATGCTGCCCTTTCAAGATGAGTCGTTTGATTGTGTGACATGCGGCTGGGTGTTGGAGTATGTGGCAGATCCGAAGCATGGGCTTTCAGAAATTTATCGAGTACTCCAGCCAGGAGGGAGTCTGTTTTTGCTGGCGACGGAAGACAAATTCTCTGGCATGCTAAACAGTCGCACCTGGAAATGCAGAACATATAATCGGGTTGAGTTGCAACAGGCGTTTGAAGAATCGGGTTTACCCTGGAAAGAGCAACACTGGTTTACGCCGATTCATCAATTTTTGAAGCTGGGTGGCATCATCGTCGAAGCCACTAAGCCGATGGAACCAAGTTCGAACTTGAGTCAATCTTCGTAACGGATCGGGCTCCAATCTTTCGCCAGCTGGCAGAGTGTCTCTAAGGTTTTGGGATTGGCACTGCAGGCAGTGATTCCCGGAAGCCGCAGCATATCAGCCCGTTCATCCAGCCAATGCTCATGAAAATTCACTGGTTTACCGTTATGAACCCAGACGGCATCTCCTCCCAGAATCCGCGCGATGTGTAATGAAACAGGGAAATCATAGACATTGGGAGTGTGGATGAGTGAGCCGCCAAAATCTCCAGTTGCCAGATGGTCATAGATACTGCCCGGCATTTCTTCGGGAGGAACTCCTTTGAGCCCGGTTTCTGTTACCAGTTTGGCATTAGATGTGTCTTTGTCTTGAAATCCGATGAGATAGATGCGTTTCGAATCGGGGCGTGTCTGGGGATTTATGTCGGGCATGGCATCCAGGACATCACGGGCAGGGCGGCTCTGATCGTCGAGTCCGCAGACGACGCGTTGATGCACGGCTTCGACCCAGGTTCCTTCAGCTCCTGTTTCCGGAATATATACCAGAGAATAATGCACGGTTTCACTGTCGCGCAGATGAACCATCACACAGTAACCGTCGGCCGTTTTATCTCGATACTGTTTTGTACCGTCAATGGGATCAATGGAAAGCACGTATGGTGCGTCTTCCGCAAAACGATTGAGGTCTCCGGTTTTCTCTTCCGCTTCGATACGACATTGCAAGAAGATTGGATCACGATCGCGAAGCGCTGCGACGATTAGTTCCTGGAGTGTCAGGTCCGCCAGAGTCAATGCATCGGTCAAAGCACTTCCCGATGTTTTATTCTCGACGGCAATATTAAAGTGTCGCAATCGTTTGGCAATGGCTCCCGACCAGCGAAGGATCTCGGGCAGATGAGTTTGCAGTGCTGTTAAGAGTGTGTTTAATTCCATGTTGATTTCTTTTGATTAATCTCAATCGTTAAAGTGGTTGTGAACTCACATTGTTTCGTTTCTGTTCCAGATATTCAATCACCAGCGAGGCGACATCCACTTTTGCCACAGATTGAAAGCCGCGCCAACCCGGCACTGCATTTACTTCGAGCAGATAATGGTCAGCAGGAGACTGAGAGGGAGAGAGCAGATCCACACCACCAAATTCGGTATGTGTCAACTCAGTAGCGCGCAGTGCCAGTTCGACTTCCCGATCAGTGGGTTGATAAGATTCCGCGTGTCCCTGACGTGAAAGATTGGTGCGAAAATCATTCTGTCCATGACGGCGGATGGCACCAATGACATTTCCGTTCAGAATCAGGATTCTGAGATCATAGCCGGGATGAGAAATATATTGCTGAAGATAGATGACCGCTTGCGTGCGTTCCAGCGTGCGAAACGAACGATAGGCCAGATCGGGATCGCTGATACGAAAAATACCACGTCCCTCAGAACCAAACAGTGGTTTGACCACGACATCGCCTCCCAGTTGCTCAAAATGCTGCATAGCCGCTTCGGAAGTTTCACAAATGGCAGTCGCCGGCACAGGTAATCCTGCTGCCGCCAGTCGTGATGTTGTCAGATACTTGTCGACTGCGCACTCGATTGATCGCGGGCCATTAAAGACAGTCACTCCCGAGTGTTCCAATTGAGCGAGAAGATCCATCCGAAAAATGACCTGCTCTAATGAGCCGGGGGGCATCGTGCGAATGATCAGGCAGTCAAACGGATTCAGTTTGATACCGTTGCTTTCCACGCCGTTCTGAAAAAACAGTTCTGACTGGTTTTCTGTTAACAGGGAACTCAGGTCGTGGAATTCCCTATTAATGGATTCATGTCCGCGGGCGCTGGCAGCCTGGCTGAGCTGCTTGCAGTACCAACTTGCCTGATTCCCCAGAATGGCGATCCGCACAAATTTTTTCCATTAACAAAAGTGCAAGCTGGAATTCAGAAACCAAAACTATTTTTCAACAGGCTGGTATTCATTTCACCGAACTGAAACACATTCCCTGTATCAAGGTTTTGAAAACTAATCACAGCAGGACTGAAGAAGCTGGGATCAATTTCATAGAAATCATGATTTGCTTCTTTGAAGACTTCGAGAAAGGGTTTACCGAAGCAGGCTGCAGAATTAGAGGGAATCGAAGGGCCAATTTCCAAAAGGGACTCATCATCGCCGGTGACCCACAGCGTAACCGCCCCTCCGTAGAGAATGGAATCATTGGTTCGCCCAATTCCGGACAGGCTGTCTTTGGCGACGGGAGCCAGTGGTGCCGTGCCATATCCTGCCTGGATTCGATGCACATCAAAGTCGCATTCGAACAGTTTATGCAAAGCCGTTTCAACAGAACGGGAGATAACCTGGATATTTCCCGCAATACTCGAAGTGGGAGCTACCAGCAGGATGATATTTTTCGGTTCGACTCCTGTGGCTTTGGAAATCATTTCAACAACATTCACACCGGGCAGGGAATCGGCTTCCAGAACACCGACAGTTTTTTCAGGCGACTCACCAAACGCCAGAATACGGTATAGATCTTCTTTTTCCGCTGCTGCCCGCATGGGACCTGACCCCATGGCAAAATAGTTATCGACATCAATTTTCCATCCCGCATACTGGCTGAGCAGGCAGGATTCGACGGCGTGATCGGTTTGAACCTGCAGGTAAGGGGTGGATTGGCCTTCCAGTGTTCCCGGAATGAGTTGTACATCAGCGAGATCGGACATACAGATTCGGGCCAGCATTAAACCTGCCTGAATTCCAGCGGGAGTTTCAATTCCACAATCAACGACGATGGCACCGTTTTCCAGCGCATGTGGAATGACTTTGAGTTCGCCTGCTTTTGACAGCAGACGTTCTGCCAGTTGGCATGCGCGATTGTTTAACACTCCGGTCATAATTATTTAATTCAATTCAGCAAGTTAAAAAAGGCGACAGATGCGCGGGACAGGTTACAGGCAACCTACTTCTTCCATGATGCCTCTGGTTCGTTCAATCAGTTCGGGTGTGCAGGCCGGGAAGGGATGAAAGAGGGTGTCGTGTTCAATGACACCGCGTAAGTGCAGGGCGGTTTTCATGACTCCAATGACATAGCCGACTTTGATTGTGCCATCGGGGCAGACAAAGACTTCAAACAAGCGGACGATGGCTTCCTGCAGTTGAACTGCTTCCTGATGGTTGCCGGCAGACACTGCTTCATAAAGTTGGACAAATATTTCCGGAGCGACATTGGCAAGTCCGGGAACGGTACCATCGGCGCCTGCCATCATGACTGCATGCACCAGCATTTCGGCTCCGGTAAACAGTTTCATTCCTTCTGGTTTACTGGAGACCAGACGATGGAAGCTGACGGCATCGCCGCTGGAGTCTTTGACTCCGATAATGGTGCCTTCTTTCCCCAAGGTCATCAGGGTGTCCATTTCCATTTTTACTTTGGTCATTACCGGGATATCGTAGGCAAATATCGGAATATCCACTGATTCTCGAATCGTACGATAGTGAACCAGCATGTCCTGCTGGCCTGCGGGATAATAGAAAGGGGGGCAGACCACGATGGCATCGGCGCCTTGTGCTTTGGCGACTCTGGCCTGTTCAATAATTTGTTCGGTTCCCGGGGCGATCACTCCTGCCAGCAGGGGGACTTTTCCGTCAATGACTTTGACTGCGATATCTGTCGCTGCTTGCCGATCGTCATCGCATAAAAGAGGTCCTTCTCCCGATGTTCCAAATAAAAAGATTCCATGTGCGCCTTGTTTCAGCATGAATTGGTAAACCGATTCAGCCGAGGCGTGATCCAGCCTGCGTTCGGGCGTCAGAGGAGTAATCACCGGAGGGAGAACACCCTTAAGTTGTTCGGAAAGGTCGATGGTCATTTATCAGCTACCAGAGTTCAGATTAGAAAAAGCAATGATCTGCCGTCATTTCAATGTTTGAGCCAGTTTATGTCAGGCACTATTTTATACCAAACTCGAATACAGGATGCGATGATTCAGAGGTTTTGAGTACAGGAATCGGGCAGGCCTGTACGATGGGATGTCAATCTTGATCCAATGATGCGTTTTGGAGGGATTTTACGGAATGTATAGAATGACCGGGAATCGAAGCTTACGGACAATCCTTAAAGGAGTGGGGTTTAGATCGATATTAAGAGAAATCCCGTCGCGGGACCGGAAAAAAACTGGAGAAGGGGCTCACCAGCTGGATATAATTAATAGACATGAGCAACCTGCAAAAGATGACAATCTGTCTGGAGCACCAGTCTGTTGAAGATCAGGCCACCCCGTTTGGGATGGTTTGTCCTCAATGTAAGCACAGGCTCTATACGAATCCTCCTGAAGGCAACCTGATGAGTTTCTGGGAAAGCCAACCTGTGGCTTATAGTCTCAAACGTGAGCCCTGTTTCGCTTACACGCTGAGGTGGGAAGACTTTCGTATTCGCTCGATCCATCTGCCCGAGGACGATCTGGTTACCCAGGAATCGCCCGAGATAGAATCCCATTCCTGATCTCTGCTGAATGGCATCGCTGAAAAATGAGATTCAGCGTGTTATGAAATCGCCAGTGCTTCGTCTTTCAGGTCCGAAACAAACATACAGCCAGGGCTGTGTGTGATTGCAAAATCCAGTTTGGCTTGCATTAAAACGGCCTGAGGAGTCACGCCGCAGGCCCAGAAGAGGGGAAGTTCTCCAGGCTCCACGGGAACCGCCTCACCAAAATCGGGTTGTGCCAGATTGGTAATCCCGAGCTGCTCGGGAAATCCCATGTGTACGGGAGCGCCATGTACGGCTGGAAAACGGCTGGTAATTTGAACGGCGCGAATGGCATCTGCCGGTTTAAAGGGGCGCATCGAAACCACCAATGGCCCGGAAAAGATTCCCGCTGGTTCGCAATTAAGAGACGTGCGATACATGGGCACATTCAGTCCCAGATCAATATGTCTGACGGGCAGTCCTGCTTCGATTAAAGCAGCCTCAAAAGTAAAAGAACAACCAATCAAAAATGAAACCAGATCGTCGCGCCAGAGATGGCTGATGTCAGTCGGTTCTTCAATGAGCGTTCCCTGCTTCCAGACACGATAGCGGGGAAGGTCGGTTCGCAAATCAGAATCTGTCGCCAGCTTAGCGGGACAAAAGTCACCGGCTTTGGTCACTTCGAGTAACGGACAGGGTTTCGGATTTTTCTGACAGAACTGCAGAAAGTCAGATGCGTCCCGTTCACGAAGAATGACGAGATTTGCCTGGGCAAACCCGGAAGCCAGTCCCGAAGTTTGCCCGGTGAATTTTCCCGTACGACATGCCTGCCGAACTGATGAGCCTGTCTTTAGTGAAGACCGATCAACATTCATGACGATTACTTTTCAGTAACGACTACCTCAGATGAGGTGATTTTTACATCTTCCAGAGGTCGGTCGCTGTGGTTGGTTTCGACATTTCCAATTTCCAAAACCACGGCTTCGCTTTCGGCGTCACTTTTTCCGAACACCGTATAGGAATTGTCCAGATGAGGTACACGGCCCAGGCAGAGAAAGAATTGCGAGCCGGCCGAATTGGGATCATTCGTACGCGCCATCGACAAGACTCCGGTTTCGTGAGGAATATTGTTGAACTCGGCATCAATGGTATATCCTGGTCCACCCGTGCCGGTTCCTTCAGGACATCCTACCTGAATCACGAAATCGGGAATCACACGGTGGAAGATAATGTCATTGTAAAACCCAATCTTGGTCAGGCCGATAATGTTGCGGCAATGTCCGGGTGCCACATCGGGATACAAGTCCATGCGGATCGTACCTTTGGTGGTTTCGAAGACTACCTGATAATTGAATTTATCAAAATCAACATCAGCCAAAGCGGCATCAACATCTGCACGGCGGTTTTCGGACACGGTACTTTTCCTTCTATGAATCGTAAATCATCAGTCAGGGATCTGATTTCTCAATCAAAAACATTATGGTCACCTTAACTGAGCACAACGAAAATCACAAAGCAGAAATCGCTTATAAATTATAAATGTTATGAACCGGGTAAATTTTAACTTCAGTATTTCAAACCCTGACTCTATTGGCGTCAATCGGGGGCGGTGAACAAATCTTTGAGCCTGGTCTTTAGCTATGATTCCTGTTTTCCGAAGCCCCCACCGCCGGGAGTCTTGATTGTCAAAATGTCACCGGCTTCGACTGAGATCGAGAACTTGCCCCCCAACGATTCTGCTTCAGTCTGGTTTGCCTTATGCAGCAGATTTTCACCATTTTGTCCGGGTGCACCTCCTTCCAGACCAAAGGGGGGGTACTCTGCACGCCGTTCGGAAATGAGTGAAATTTTCAACGGTTTGAGGAATTCAATACGTCGAAGAATTCCCGCACCGCCTTGCTTTCGTCCTGCTCCTCCCGAACCTTTGCGAATCGAAAATTCATGCAGACGTACGGGGTACCGGCGTTCGATAATTTCCGCATCGGTGAGTCTTGTATTTGTCATGTGGGTATGTACGGCATCGGTACCGTCGCTGTCCTTTGTCGCACCGCTACCACCACAGATGGTTTCGTAATAGCCGAAGGTCTCGTCACCGAAGGTCAGATTATTCATCGTACCCTGGCTGGCTGCCGCTTTCTTCAAGGCGCCCAGGAGTGTGTCTACGATTCGTTGTGACGTTTCCACATTGCCGCCGACCATCGCTGCACATTCTGCGGGAGTATCGCGTTCGGGGGGATTCAGAAAACATTCGGGCAGAATAATTTTGATCGGCGTCAAGACACCACTATTGAGGGGAATGTCTTCCTGAATCAAAGTGCGAAAGACATACAGCACTGCAGCATTTACTATCGCCCGGTTGGCATTCAGGTTTGTTTCCAGAACAGGACCGGTGCCTGTGAAATCAACAGTTGCTGAACTTCCCTGAATCGTAATTTGTACCGATAGCGGGGCACCATTATCCAGATGATCGGTAAATGCATATACGCCATCCTCAATCTGTTCCAGTGCCAATTGCATCTTCTTCGTCGCAGCCTGTTGAATATGACGCATATAAGCTTGTACGACGGGCAGGGAATAGCGGCTTACCAGATCATTCAGCAAGGTCACGCCGCAAAGATTCGCGGCGACCTGGGCAGAGACATCGGCGAGGTTGTCGACGACAGAGCGAGATGGAAACGCACCGGAAAGCAGTAGCTCACGCAGTTCGTGTTCTCTTGATTCTCCGCGGTCAACCAGTTTGAAGTTTCGAATGAGGGCCCCTTCATCGGCCAGAGTTTTTGAGAACGGTGGCATACTGCCGGGCACGATGCCGCCAATTTCGGCATGATGGGCGCGACTGGCGGTAAAGAACAGCAATTCTTTTGAATCGGGGTGATGTACGGGAGTAATGACTGTCACGTCGGGGAGGTGTGAACCGCCTCGATAAGGATCATTGGTGACATAGACGTCGCCTGGTGCCAGATCGGGATTGTCGGCAATGATGCGTTTCACGGTTTCGCTCATCGCTCCCAGATGAACGGGAATATGAGGGGCATTCACCACGAGATCGCCGGTGGCAGAAAAGACAGCACAACTGAAATCGAGTCGTTCTTTCACGTTTGTTGAAATCGATGTTTTTTGCAGGGTGATCCCCATTTGCTCGGCGATGGAAGCAAACAGATTGTTAAAAATTTCCAGCATCACCGGATCGGCTTCGGTGCTGATGAGTTCCTGAGATTTGGCATCCTTATCAGAGTGAAGAATCAATGTTTCGCCGCGCGATAAAATTTCGGCGTCGAAGCCGGAATCTATGATGACCGTTGAAATTGGTTCGCAAATGATCGCGGGTCCGGAGATCCGATCGCCGGGCAGTAAGTCCTCGCGCAGATAAACGGCGGATTGTTGCGAGGTTCCCTGGAAATGCGTTTCCGTTGTTTCGAGAGGAGTGGGAACTCGCGAAACGATTTTGGATGCAGGCAGGTTCGGTTCTTCCATGCGTCCCACAATTTCGGTACGCATTGTGGTGACTTCGACAGCGCGTGCCTGATGAACATAGCCGTAGAGCCGATGGTGTTCCTGTTCAAATCGGGTCAATTCATCCTGTCCTGTCTGGCAAAGAACCTGGATCGTCGCATCGGTGCCCAGATAACGCATTTCCAGTGAATGCTGCGGCTCGTCAATTCGCTCAGGCGGGATTCCTTCTGTGCGGACTTCTTCGCGAACACTTTGATCGAGTTGTTCAAATCGGGAATGCAAATCCTGTTTCAGTTCTTCAGTCCAGGGTTTGAGAACAGACTGTTGACCGAATCTTCTGACATCGGCCTGTCCGATACCAAATGCACTGAGAATTCCTGAATAAGGGTGGATCAGGATTTCGCGAATTCCCAGTGCCCGCGCGATCGCGCACGCGTGTTGTGAGCCGGCGCCGCCGAAACTGACCAATACATAATCAGCCGGGTCATATCCGCGGGCTACAGAGATATTCCGAATGGCGCGGACCATATTGGCGTTGGCAATTTGCAGGAAGCCTTCCGCCAGTTCGAGAGGCGTGTATGTTTTGCCCATAGGTGAGGTGGCGATTTGTTGACAGAGTTGCGTCAGCCTGTGTTCGACGGCAGTGCGATCAAGGGTGAATGGAAAGCGGCTGGGAATAATTTTCCCGAGATAGAGATTCAGGTCGGTGACCGTCAAAGGGCCGCCTCTTCCATAACAGGCGGGTCCCGGATTGGCACCCGCACTCTCAGGACCGACGTGCAGTTTGATACCATCAAAGCCGCAGATACTTCCGCCACCGGCAGCGACCGTTTCGATGCTCAACATTGGTGCCACAATTCGCACGCCCGCTTTGCGGGTTTCGAATTCGCGCTCATACATGCCATCAAAACGCGAGACGTCGGTGCTGGTCCCCCCCATATCAAAGCCGATGGATTTCGGAAAGCCGGCGACTTCTGCCACGCGCGAATAACCAATTACTCCACCGGCAGGGCCGGAGAGAATACTATCTTTGCCAACAAAGTGATCTGCATCGACCAGGCCACCGGCGGATGTCATCAGTTTCAGGCTGCAATGGTTCAGCGGTGTGCGGAGTTTTTTGATGTAATCTTTGAGGATTGGATTCAGGTAGGCGTCCACTACCGTTGTATCGCCACGGGAGACGATTTTGATCAATGGCGAGAGGCGGCTGGAAACGCTGATTTCATCGAACCCGACTTCTTGCGCGAGTTTAGCAACCAACTCTTCGTGATCAGGGTTGGCAAAGGAATGCAGCAGGCAGATCGCCAGTGATTTCACACCCGTGGTCTGGAGTTCTTCAAGTTGTTTTCGAATGGTAGCGGGATCAGGAGCGACGAGCACACTCCCTTCTGCAGTGATGCGTTCATCGATTTCCACCGCCGTTTCGAATAAGGGCTCCGGTTTTTGAATGACCAGATCGAACAGGCGGGGCCGATCCTGATTTCCAATCAGCAGAACATCGGCGAAGCCTTTTGTTGTGATGAAGGCAGTGCGTGCTCCATTGCGGGTGAGCAGGGCATTGGTGCCTCGGGTGGTTCCCAGTTTCACGCTGACGTTGGAGATGGTCTCTGATTTTTTCAAGCCGAGGATCCAGCGTATCGCCAGCACGGGGGCTTCTTCTCCCGATGAGAGTTCATAGCCGGCTGATTCTTTGACTGTACCGGGCAGGGAAGGTGTAAAGCTTAAACCGCCCGACGAAGTGTCAAAGGTCGTCACTTGTGCCGAATGAATGGATTGTCCCTCTTCATTCAGAAATTCGATCTGGTAGTCCTGCCAGAAGTCTGCCGGGTCTCCCTGACGAGAAGGGTCGACAATTGTGCTGGGGGTGCAGATTTGTTGAACCCGCCCTTTGGTAATACCCGAACTAAGAGTTTTAAAGGGAACGAACTCATTTTCTGGAGACCGCGCTATACAGTCTGTAAATGTCCCACCCACATCGATCCAGAATTCCCAGTTTTTGCTGTTTTTTAAATCAGTCATTTCATCAATTATTTTGCTGGCGTTCACATTGTTCGACTAGAATACGGTAGAGTCTCTTCTAAAGACTATCGTATGAAATAACAGAACGAACGCGCAGGCACAACGAATGAATCTGGCCCTTTCAGGTGGGAATCTAACTTCGCTCCCATGCCATTTTTTTATAAGAAATTCTGTTGATACTTGAATTATGTGCACCGTAATCTATAATAATCATGCTCATGGCGTCAGGCTTTTCTGTAACGCTATCAGCGTCAAATCGAGAAACTAAACCCAAACTGTGTTCGCCTGGAACATCCCCATCTCACAAATTGGAGAATACTGTCAATGAATAACTACAATCCTGATTATTACGAGCAGGACACAACGGCTGGCGGGGGCGGATTTGCCATTGATGCGATTGCTGCTGATCGCGCCACATTTATCCGTAAGACGTATGCCCACCTGGCTGGTGCGATTCTACTTTTCATGGGTCTGGAATTCATTATTTTCAGTACACCTGCCTTATTGCGTCCTGTTCTGGGACTATTCAGCGCTAGTCCTTGGATCATTCTGGTCGCCTTTCTGGGTGCGAGTTGGGTCGCCAGTTCTATGGCATCCAGCGCGAAATCACTGGGAACTCAATATATGGGGCTGGGGCTCTATATCATTGCGGAAGCGATTATTTTTGTACCGATCCTTTTCATTGCAAGTCAATTTGCCCCTGAAGCTCATGTGATTCCGGTAGCCGCAGTCATTACACTTTGTATCTTCGGAGGACTGACTGCCTACGTATTTGTGACAGGTGCGGATTTCTCTTTCATGGGTGGTTTTCTCACAATTGCCATGTTTGCCGCGATTGGAATTGCCATTGGTGGTGCCATTTTCGGATTCTCTCTGGGGATCTGGTTTACAGGTGCGATGATCCTGCTGATGAGTGGTTTCATTCTGTATGACACTTCGAACATTCTTCATCACTACGATACCAACCAATACGTGTCTGCTGCATTGGCGCTGTTTGCTGCTGTTGCCACACTGTTCTGGTATGTTCTGCGACTTGTGATGATGTTCTCATCCAACGACTAAGCGAAGCTGCCCTCGGCAGACTTGCGAGACGATAAATGAAAAAGCACAGGCGAAGATAAATTCGCCTGTGCTTTTTTTGTGTCTGTTTTCGGCGTGTATTTAGCTGGGATAGAGGTCGCCGACGAATTCTTCGTAGCCATTATACAGTTGGGTATCATAGCGTTTTTCGGTTCCCAGCATCCATTCGGTGCGCTGGCTCCAACGTGGATGCGAAACTTTGGGATTGACGTTCGCTACAAATCCATATTCATTTGGGTTGACGGTGTTCCAGAACGTGGCAGGCTGTTCGGTCGTGAGTTTGATTTTGACAATCGATTTTCCGGACTTGAATCCGTATTTCCAGGGGACCACAAGACGAATGGGGGCACCACTTTGTTTGAGTAGCGGATTTCCATACAGGCCGGTCGCAATAAAAGCGAGATCGTTCATGGATTCTTCGATCGTGAGCGCCTCGGTATAAGGCCAGGGCCAGGTGGTTGGTCCACTCGATTTCATATAGGGGGCTTCGTTCGGTTTGTTAAAGGTTTCGAACGACACATATTTGGCAGTGGCTTTGGGTTCGACGAGTTTCAACAAACTGGAGAGAGGAAATCCCGTCCAGGGAACGCACATGGCCCATGTCTCCACACAACGATGTCGATAGGCGCGCTCTTCGAATTTCATTTCTTTGTAAAGATCATCCAGGTCGAGTGTGCGGGGCTTTGCACATTCCCCTTCAATGGAAACCGACCAGGGAGTGGTTTTAAAATCTTCAACATACTTCCAGGATTCCTTGGAAGTCGGTCCTGTGAATTCATAAAAGTTCGTAAATTCGACGGCTTCCTTTTCCACGGTTTCAGGGCGACCGTATTCAAAGGTTTTGTTGCGGGGAGCAGGATAAACGCTGCGAGATTCTTCGGGCAGCGGTTCGACGGCACCCGCTTGCTCGATTTCCTCCTGAGTCGCCTGTTTACAACCGGAGAGTAAATCGGCGAAACCGGCGATTCCCAAACCGTAACCCATAAACTTCAAAAACTCCCGGCGATGTGCTTTGCGATTCTGGTAGACATCATAGGGAGTGTGTTCCTGCTCAGGGACATTCCAGATTTTTCGGTTCATATGGTTCATCAATGGTTCCTTTAGTGGGTCTTCATTACACGGAACAATTTTTGGGGAGAGAGGCACATCCTTTGTTCGCCTCGGGAGGGAATCCCCTTCTCTCATGGTCATTGCTGAAGTGGTGCAGTAAGTATAACCGTTAAGATTAACGCAAAATAGCTTGTTTCAGGGATTGCATCAATCTTTATATCCTCTCTAAATCACCACGTTGCCGAAGAAAGAGGGGGTAGATATCACATTAAGGTTCAGCCAGTCTTCTTAGTTTAACATTTGGGTTCTGAGAGCCGGTGTTGAGAAGACAGATCAGTCACATTGAGAATAAGATCATGAAATACGACATCGTTATTATTGGAAGTGGTCCTGCGGGACATAAAGCGGCGATTGCGGCCTCGAAACTCGGAAAGCGAGTTGCCATTATCGAGCGCAATTTCCGGGGCATGGGGGGTGTCTGTCTGCACAAAGGTACGATTCCCTCGAAAACGATGCGTGAAGCGATTTTGTATCTGACCGGCTATCGGCATCGTGATGTCTACAGCCAGCGGTATCGCAAGAAACGTCGGGTTACGATGCAGGACTTGCGTTTGAAACTGGCTGATGTTGCAGAACATGAGCTGGAAGTGATCCATGATCAGTTGGAGCGGAATGGCGTCGAAGTATTCATTGGAGAGGCCAAATTTGCCAGTCCCCATGAAGTGGAAGTTTTTGGCGAAACGGGACTAAAGAAATTATATGGCGATTACATTCTGGTGGCGACTGGAACGAAGCCTTCGCGTCCTCCACACATTCCCTTTGATGGTAAAACGATCTTCGATTCCGACGAAATCCTTGACTTGAAAGAGATCCCCAGATCGATGATCGTCGTCGGCGGTGGTGTGATTGGGATTGAATATGCGATTATGTTCGCCACTTTGGGAGTCGAAGTAACCGTGTTGGATGGTCGCGATCGATTGCTTGAATTCTGTGATCGTGAAATTATCGATGTATTGACCCATCATGCGCGGTCATTGGGAATGATCTTCCGAATGGGTGAAGAAGTGGTGGGAATCGAGCGATTTTCCGACAGTATGGCAGCTGTCCAGACAGAGAGCGGAAAACGACTGGTAGCCGATTCGGTGTTGTATACCGTTGGTCGTGTTGGTGATGCTGACGAATTGAATTTCGAGGCAGCTGGTCTGGAACCGGATGAACGAGGTCGTCTGTGGTGTAATGAAGAGCATCAGACCTGGGTGCCTCATATCTATGGAGCTGGTGACATTGTTGGTTTTCCGGCGCTGGCGAGCGTTTCGATGGAACAGG
Source organism: Planctomycetota bacterium (assembly GCA_022600195.1). Taxonomy (GTDB): domain Bacteria; phylum Planctomycetota; class Planctomycetia; order Planctomycetales; family Planctomycetaceae; genus Gimesia. Next base: position 254,640 of record JAHZKX010000018.1, on the reverse strand, counting down.
GGCGGCGTGTCGTCTGCAATGCCTTCAATGAACCATTTGAGGCCTTCGATATTATGCCTTATGGATTATTTACGATTCCTGAAATTTCAATGATCGGTAAGACCGAGCAACAATTAACCGAAGAGCATATTCCGTATGAAGTGGGAGCCGCCCGCTATAAGGAAATCGCGCGGGGACAAATTTCCGGCGACCGTGAAGGGATGCTGAAGATTTTATTCCATCGGGAAACATTGAAGATTCTGGGTATTCATGTGATTGGCGAATCTGCCACGGAGATCGTACACATCGGTCAGACCGTGATGTCATTCGGCGGAACGATAGAGTATTTCCGGAATGCTGTCTTTAATTATCCGACGATGGCAGAATGCTATAAAGTTGCCGCCTTTGATGGGTTTGAAAAAATGAGCCTGGATCGATTATTCGAAGAATCCAAACTGCTCAAAGCGACTGAGGCGATCGCCGCAGAGAGAGCGGAGAATGAGGCTAAAGAAAATGCAGAAACCAAACAGGAGGAACAGGAAACCGTGGAGGTCTAGCCTGTGTCCAGGTTTACTGCCGCGTTTCCAAGGCCATTTGAAACGAGTATCATAGCATGTAAAGTGCTATGGTTAATTGGGATTCGCACTATACGCTTCGTAGCCGCCGAAGTGCCTGATGGAAATCATCGGGTGCTTCGGCGGATATTTTCATTGTCAGACCAGTGACCGGGTGTGCGAACTCAATCTGTTCGGCATGTAAGGCCTGTCTGTTTATCAGCTCTCGATCAGCGAGAAGCCGTTCATCATTGCCGTAAAAATCATCGGCAATAATGGGGAATCCTAAATCGGCCAGATGCACACGTATCTGATGTAAGCGGCCCGTTTGTGGAAATGCCCTTATTAAAGCGTGCTGGGGTAATCGTTCTACGACTTCAAATCGCGTGAAAGCTGCTTTCGCGCGTAGCGCCTGCGGATGTGTCGTCATACAGACACCTGCCTGTGTCGGATGTTCTCCGATGGCTGCCCTGTTTTCGAACGCGTTCTGCTCGGGGTTGTCACGTACGATGGCCAGATAGGATTTGCTGATTTGATTCTTTTGAAACTGGATCGACAGGCTGCGATGTGCCAGATGTTCTTTCGCAACAATTAAAATTCCGCTGGTGTATTGATCGAGGCGATGCACGATGCCCGGTCTCAGTAGACTGCGAATTCCCGTTTGCTGATCCAGGTGATGTTGCAACGCGTTGGCGACTGTACCTGAGAGAATATTTCCCGCCGGGTGCGCGATGATGCCCGGTGGTTTGTTGATAATCATCAACCAGGCGTCTTCAAACAGAATTTCCAGAGACAGGGGTTCGGGATCGTAGGTTTTGTCGGGAGGTTCTACCAGTACGATGCTCACCTGCTGTCCGCGAAACACGCGCTGCAGTGGGCTGGCCTGTGTTCCATTCACTTTCGCAAATCCGGCCTGCACGATACGTTGTAGACGATGCGTCGAATAATTTCTGAAATGGCGACTGAGAAACCGATCGATGCGGACACCATTCAGGTATTCCTCGACAATCAGATCGGTTTCAAATGCAGTTTTCATAGAATCAGAAATCAGGCCTCTGCCAGATCTCGGAGCACTTTGTGCAGGATGCCGCCATTGCGATAGTAATCGACTTCTACTGGTGTATCCACGCGACACTGTGTGGTAAACAGAATCTGTGAGCCATCTTCTTTGGTAGCGGTCACGCGAATCGTCTGCCCTGGTTTCAAGTTGTCATCCAGTTCGATGTCAAAGGTTTCTGTTCCATCCAGCCCCAGTTCATCGCGGCTTTCCCCATCCCGGAACTGCAAAGGCAGGACACCCATGCCGACCAGATTGGAACGATGAATTCTCTCGAATGAAGTCGCAATAACCGCTTTGATGCCGAGAAGAAAGGTTCCTTTGGCAGCCCAGTCGCGTGAAGAGCCCATACCGTAATCGCCGCCTGCGAGTACGACCAGTGGTGTGTTGGATGCTTTGTATTGGAGCGATGCTTCATAAATGGAAGTCTGTTCGCCTGTGGGCAGATAGGTTGTCACGCCACCGCTAGTACCGGGTGCCAGCAGATTTTGGAGTCGAATATTGGCGAAGGTGCCGCGTGTCATGACCCGGTCATTACCACGACGGCTACCGTAGCTGTTGAAGTTTTCGGGTGTCACGCCATTTTCCTGCAGATATTTTCCGGCGGGAGAATCGGCTTTGATTGCACCTGCGGGGGAAATATGGTCGGTGGTGACAGAGTCACCTACAGAGACGAGTACGCGTGCTCCTGTGATTGAACTGATGGGAGCAGGCGTCGTAGGCATATCAACGAAGAACGGGGGTTCCTGCACGTAGGTACTTTTTTCATCCCAGTCAAAGATGTCTCCATCGCCACCATTGATGGCTTGCCATTCGGGAGAACCTTCAGTCGCTTTTCCATATTGTTCGCGGAACATTTCCGGATTCATCGACGATTCCAGAGCTGCGCTGACATCTGCCTGTGAAGGCCAGATATCTTTGAGGAAGACATCATTGCCCGATTGGTCCTGACCCAGGGGTTCGGTGGTCAAATCGATGTCGGTCGTTCCGGCAATCGCATAGGCGACCACCAGTGGCGGGCTGGCCAGATAGTTGGCACGTACATCAGGGCTGATGCGCCCTTCAAAGTTGCGATTACCAGAGAGGACAGAGGTAGCCACGATATCATTTTCATTAATGGCTTTGGAAATAGGAGCGGGTACCGGACCACTGTTGCCGATACAGGTCGTGCAGCCATAGCCGACCAGATTGAAACCGAGTTCATCGAGGTAAGGCGTTAAGCCAGCTTTTTCGAGGTAATCTGTGACGACACGGCTACCGGGCGCCAGGCTGGTTTTGACCCAGGGTTTGCGCGTGAGTCCTTTTTCAGAAGCTTTCTTTGCCAGGAGACCGGCACCCAGCATGACTGAAGGGTTGCTGGTATTGGTGCAACTGGTGATGGCTGCGATGACCACAGAACCATCTTTGAGGTCGAATTTCTGTCCGTTGTAATCGACCGCTGCCGAAGTTTCTGAGGGATCTGGTTTGCCAAAGGTTTTGCTAAGGTCACTGTGCCATTGTGATTTCATGTCCGTCAGAGCAATTCGATCCTGGGGACGTTTGGGTCCAGCGAGTGAAACTTCGGTCGTGGAAATATCGAGTTGCAACTGACTGGTAAACCTTGGTTCGGGTGAACTATCGGTTCGGAAAAGGCCTTGTGCTTTGTAGTAGCATTCTACCAGATCGACTTCTGCATCCGTGCGACCGGTCCGTCGCATGTAGTTCAGTGTTTCGTCATCGACGGGGAAGAAGCCGATGGTGGCACCATATTCTGGTGCCATGTTTGCGATGGTGGCCCGGTCAGCCAGGCTCATGTTGGATAAGCCGGGTCCGTAGAATTCTACGAATTTGCCGACGACACCGTGTTCGCGTAACATCTGTACGATTCGCAGAACGAGGTCGGTTGCCGTGGCACCCTCAGGAAGTTTGCCACTCAGTTTGAAGCCTACGACTTCAGGAGTCAGCATATAAATGGGTTGCCCCAGCATGACGGCTTCGGCTTCAATGCCACCGACGCCCCAGCCGACCACACCGAGTCCGTTGATCATGGTGGTATGGCTGTCGGTTCCCACGAGACTGTCGGGGTAAGCGACGCCGTCTTTTGTGAGCACTGCCTTGGCCAGATATTCCAGGTTGACCTGATGCACAATTCCGGTGGCGGGAGGCACGACGCCGAAATTATTAAGTGCCTGCTGCCCCCAACGGAGGAACTGGTAGCGTTCCTGATTGCGTTCGAATTCTTTTTCGACGTTGTGTTGCAGGGAGAGTCTGGTGGCGAACTCATCGACCTGAACCGAGTGGTCAATTACCAGGTCGCAGGGAACGAGTGGGTTGATTTTTTGTGGATCGCCGCCCAGGCGAACCATGGCGCTTCTGAGTGCGGCAAGATCAACGACGGCGGGTACGCCTGTGAAATCCTGCAGTACGACACGGCCCGGCTTGAAGGGGATTTCTACCGGGTTAGGAGATTCTGCGCTCCAGTTGGCGAGATTGTTGACGTCGGCTTCGCTGACCACGAACCCATCTACATTTCGCAGGCAGGATTCCAGGAGCACTCGAATCGAGTAGGGTAGTGATTCAATATCACCGATGCCATCATCAATCAGTTTCTGTAAGCGGTAATAAGTAAATTCACCACTGGCTGTCTTTAGTTGACCTTCCGCGCCAAAAGGATTTCCGGAAGCCATTAATCTCTCCTCAGTACTACTATAAATGGGTCAATAACTGAATTCAGGTTGCTACGGGAGCACCTGTCTGGTTTTCGTCACGTTTGAGATCGGAATATGCTGTATTCTAGGGAGTCGTATCCTGATCGACAAACGGCTGGACTGCCAAAAACGTAAAACATCTCTGGAAGCTGGTCTTCATCCGTGAATATTGGATGGGAAAGGCCCTATTCTAACGCAGGCGGGCTCTATTTTCCATTGCGGACCTTTTTCACCTGTCGCCTGGCACTTTCGACGATTTTATCTTCGATTTCTTCATGCCAGCGGTATGCGGGCATTCCGTAGACGGCCATCGATGTGGCGCCTTCGTAGCCCCCTTCTTTGAGGACTCGAACAGAAGGCGTGTATGCCATCACATCATTCGAATAGCCGGCAATCCAGGTATCGGGGCCATAATCTTTTTTCATTGCGAGTGCATAATCAACGACGACTTCGCCACCAATTGTGATCCAGAGCTGTTTCTTGCCTAGTCTCCAGACTTCAACAGGAAACGGATACGAGGTAATGAATGGTTTTCCTGAATTGAGTTGTTTGAGCAGTCTGGTGCCCCAACGAACCCGATAGTTATTCGGGTTACCGGCGGCGAGTGTTTCCAGCTCTTCTTTTGTGGGAACGTCTCCCAGCTTGACGTCGAAGATTTCAATTGAGGTTTTCAATTCAGGGTCCAGTTCTACGAGGGGAAGACGAACGGTATCAGCGACCGCGTGTGCCAGTCTTGAACCGTAAGATTTCGCGAGTTCGAGTGTCCTGCGTGGTATCGGATTCTGATCCGCACCGCAGCCGATGTAAAACATGGCGGTGACTCCTGGAAACATCTTTTCCAGATCATACTGCGCGAAACCTGCATAATCGCCGCACCATTGCTGAATTCCCACGGTGGTGTTATGGCAGGCATATCCGAAGACAATCGTTTTCAGTTTGCCGGCTTTATCTTTGACGGCCAAAATGGGAACGGAATGGTCGACTGGCCCTACTAATTCTTTGGCCAGTCTAAGTTTGGGAACTTCTGCTTCTTTATTGTTTCGGCGGTTGACGGCAAAACTAGTGAATCCCTGACCTGACCAGAGTGTGGATGGTTCCAGATTTTTAATTGCTGTTCCGACGGCGTTGACCAGTTTTTGTTCAAGTTGATCGGAGTATTTTGCAATCTGTTTGAGGTGATTTTCTTTCAGCGGATAGATATCGTGCAGGGCACCACGCAAGACGGGTCCACAATGCGTGTGAGAGCTGTTCAGCATGATCTGACTGCGCTCGAGATTAAATTTTTCTTTGAGTGCTGCACAGGTATTGTTGTAAATCGTTTGGGGAATTCCCAACGTGTCTGTGGAAACAATGACGCCACGATGTCCATCGCGGGCTTCAATGACCAGCACTTTGAGCCAGAGATCATGAATTTTGCCATTTGCGGGCTCTGTGCGTCCTCCATAGCCGGCCATCCAGAGGTTTTCTTCGGGAGTAATTACAACGCTGGCAGAGCCGGCTTTCCAGAGTGCTTCTTCAGCGATACACTGATTTGACTCTAAGATCTGTGCACAGGAAATCAGCAGTAGTAGAAAAGCGGTTCGAAAATGCGTTAGATATTTCATAGAGAGGACCTCTTAAGGATTGAGCAATGGACCAATAAACTAAACCTTCTTTATTAACGTCTCTGTTTTAGGGTAAAGGGGAACAGCCGGCATATCAAGGGTTGGAGATGTGTACTCTTGTGTTTCGCTCATCAAAATTGTTTCGTGTGCGGACTCTGATAGAATAAGAGGGGATCTTTTTCGATCCGTATTTCTCCAGAGAAAACGAAGTCGGGCTGTCTCCCGTGAAAGGATCATCGTTTGTGAACAGGAAGTCAGATTTCAGAAAAACATTCATTTTCAGCGTTTTCATCTCAGTTTTCTTTCTGATGGCAGGCATTGCTCCGTGTCTTTACGCGCAGGGAAATGGCAAAAGGAAGAACGTGACGAATGCACGATCATCGACATTGCCCGCTGATTATCGGTCGAAAAACTTTCTGATTCATACCGACCTGTCACCGACAGAGGCGAAGGATTTACTCGATCGACTGGAAAAGATGCTGGTCATTATTTCCACTTATTGGGGCAGTCCGAATCGCAAGGTAATCGAGTGTTATGTCGTGAAAGATATTGCCAACTGGCCTCCCGGAAGTCTGCATCCCGTGGGTGCGCAATCGGTGGCCAACGGAGGTGGCGTGACGATGGGGCGCGCTTCGTATCGTGGTAAGCAGCTCATTGCAGCTACCGCGATCGTGTACGCGACGGCTGATAGAGGCACGCCGCAACATGAAGCGGTGCATGCTTATTGTACGCAGAATTTTGGGCGCAATGGCCCAGTCTGGTATAGCGAAGGCATGGCAGAGATGGGACATAACTGGAAGGCACTTCCCAAAAAAGGACAGCCGATCGCTGTGGATTGTCCCGAGTATGTTGTGAGATATATCAAAAACAGCGCGCCTCAAAGTTTGAATACGATTGTTAACGCCCGCTCCATGACTGGTGATTCCTGGCAGAATTACAGTTGGCGCTGGGCTTTGTGCCATTTGCTGGCGACGAATCCCAATTATTCGGCCCGCTTTCGTCCGCTGGGTCTGGGACTGTTGATGAAAAAGCCGGTTTCGTTTAATAAGACCTATGGTGCAATGGCACGCGAGATATCGTTTGAGTATCTGTTTTTTCTCAAACATTTCGATCGAGGCTATCGCTGCGATTTATGTCAATGGGACTGGAAAACGAAGTTCCGCAAGCCGAATTCTGTTCGTCCGCTGAGTTCCAAAATAGAGGCCAATCAAGGTTGGCAGGCATCCCGCGTGTTAGTGGAGAAGGGCAAGGAATATCAGTTTTCGACACTAGGGGAATGGAAAACAGACAGCGAAGCAGAGCCGACGACTGCGAAAGGAACTGACGGTGGTAAGGGTGTTCTCATGGGCGTGGTCCTGTTTGTAAATGAGGCTGACGAATACATGCTGAGTGAAGCATTCGAACTGGGCGAATCGGGGCGCTTTGAAGCGCCTGCCAGTGGTAAACTGTTTCTGCGTGGTCAGGATGTCTGGCATGAACTGGCTGACAACAGCGGAAAGGTTGTCGTGAAAATCACTGAGTAGTCTCCGAGGCGTGGTGGAGAACGTTGTCGTACTACGATCATCAAAATCGTTAGAACCCGTTCAGAAAGAGTTGCTTGAACAGCTTTCGCAAACACAGTCGTTGTGTTGTGTCAGCGGCTGTTCGAAAATCAGGTTGGATAGAACCTCCTGTTTTCTGTGACCGCTTAGATAACGCTGGCTTCATGAATTCGACTGCTTTTGAACCACTCAACTCATCAAAGAAATTGCCAGCGCTGGACGGTGTCCGTGGTATTGCGATTTTATTGGTGCTTTGTTTCCATAGTGGTTTGATACTTGGGACTTCTGGTCCTGTGGAGCGTTTTTTAAGTGATGTGGCACGTTCCTGCTGGTGTGGTGTGGATCTGTTTTTTGTATTGTCCGGATTTTTGATCACGGGGATTCTGCTGGATACGCGCGAGAGCCAGCATCACTTTCGAAATTTCTATATCCGGCGCGTGCTGCGCATCTTTCCGCTGTATTATGGCGTGATTCTGCTGCTGTTTTTACTGAACCCTGACTTTTCCGATCAGATCTGGTACTGGCTCTACTTGCAGAACTGGAGTCCTGTATTCGGCGGAAGTACGCCTCCGATGGTGGTGCAGCCGTTCTGGTCTCTGGCGGTCGAAGAACAATTTTACCTCGTCTGGCCTTTTGCGATTTTTTTTCTGAGCCGATGCTACACGGGCTGGTTTTGTGCAATCACGTTCCTCGTGGCGCTGGTGTCACGGTGCATAGCCCAAACTCAGAACGTTGATCCAATGACCATTTACACGGTGAGGATTTTTCGACTCGATACCTTAAGTGCAGGGGCCTTGATTGCGGTCTGGATGAGAGACCGTCAGCAATCGGAAAACCTGAAACGATTTGTGACGCCCTGTTTTATTGTTTGCGGATTGGCTTTGATTGTGGTGATTTTTATGGATGGTGGTTTCCTGATTGATGGACGGTTTAATCAAACCATTGGTTATTCGCTGTTTGCAGTAATCTGTGCATTGTTGATTGCTCTGGTGGTGATGAATGCTTCTTCGGGCCACGCTTTGAAACGGTTTTTAGAGCTGGATCTGTTGCGGTACTTCGGAAATCGGAGTTATGCGATATATATTTTTCAGATGTTTGTATTGATCCCTCTGAATCAACTTTATCTTTTGTATTGGAAAGAGATCGATCTCAGTGGCTGGAGAGGTGTCTGCACCTTCGGTGTCGGTGTGGCCATAATACTGGTACTGGCGGAAATCAGCTGGCACTGTTATGAAAAGCAGTTTCTCAAACTCAAACGCTTTTTTCCACGCATTGAGAGCGAAGCGGATTCCGGGGAAGAAAAAGTCAAAGCTTCTCAAACTCTTTGAATTCCTGCCCGTTCTGAAAACGGATCGTCTGCAATCTTTTCTTTTTTCGAATATATCTGATATTTCACCGCCAAGTCTGGCCTGAAATTACGCTTTCTCTAATGGGTAGGACGGATTTCTACTCAGGTATCTGTTTAAATACGTGGTGCACGTGCGCATAATGAGAGACTCTGTTTTTTGTCTAACAGCTTGAGATCTCTCAGGATACCAGAATGTCGAACCGTGAATATCAGGCGCTGATTGATGAAGCGTTGAAAGGAAATCAGGATGCCATCGGACAACTATTTGATAAACACCGTCCCTATCTGAAAATATTAACACAAAGGGCCGTGGATGGACGACTCCAGGCGCGGATCGATGACTCGGATCTTGTACAGCAAACGTATCTGTCAGCGATAAAAAACTTTGAGAAATTTGACGGGAAAGAAGAAGCGCAGTTTATCGCCTGGTTACGAAAAATTCATGAACGAAACATACAGGATACCATTCGAAGACATCTCGGGTCTGACAAACGATCAATTAAGCACGAAAGGGATGCGGAAGCAGGTGGAAATGAAGGGGGCCTGTTTCATCTGGAAACACTGAGTCCCTCACAGAGAGTGATGCAGGCAGAGGAGGCAGTGCGTCTCGCTGAAGTGATGGGTTCGATTCCAGAAGACCAACGAGAAGCAGTGCGGTTACGCCACCTGGAAGGCTGGTCATTAGCAGAGTTAGAAAAACATTTTGACCGTTCCGAAACGGCAGTGGCTTCTTTAATCAAACGCGGACTCGAAAATATACGCAAGCGACTTAAGAGTGAGGAATAATCTCTAAATCCAGGGTGCGATCACTCTGTTGCCTTGTTTCGACAAGAAGTACAAAAGGCGGACCATGTCTGAAGAAGATCAGTTGTTAGAAGGCGATCTCGCAACCATCATTGCCAGCTATATGCGGCGCATTGATCAGGGAGAGAGCGTCGACAGGCAACAACTTCTGGCAGACCATCCCCACTTGAAAGCCGATCTGGAAGCTTATTTTGCCGATGTGGCTCTCATTGAGAACCTGGCGGGACCCACGGCTTCGGAACTCTTAGCTCCCTCTGGTATTGAAGAGGATAGCAAAACGGCGGCATTTGATACGCCGGCAGATGCGATTGATCCAGAACAGCCGGGCCACCAGAAACGCATTGATAGCAGCCAGGTGCTTGAGGGGCAATTCGGGCGTTACCAGATAGAAAAAATTCTAGGGCAAGGCGCCATGGGGGAAGTCTATCTGGCTCATGACGGGGAACTGGATCGTCGGGTGGCATTGAAGGTTCCGAAGATCACGGAAGCAGAAGATGCAGAAGAGTTGATGGGGCGGTTCTATCGTGAGGCACGCGCTGCTGCGACCTTAGAGCATGGTGGGATCTGCAGTGTCTACGACGTCGGATGTCTGAAGGGAATCAACTATATTGCGATGGCTTACATCGAGGGCCTGCCATTATCCAGCTTTATCAAGCAGGGTAAAATCAAGTCGATGCGCAATATCGGTGTGGTCATTCGCAAGCTGGCGCTGGCTCTGGAATCAGCGCACCGAAACGGTGTGATCCATCGGGATCTGAAGCCGGCGAATATCATGATGAATGAGGGTAAAGAACCGGTGATCATGGATTTCGGTTTGGCCCGCCAGTTAAATAAAGAGGAGACATCGCGCTTAACGATGGTGGGCACGGTGATGGGGACTCCCGCCTATATGTCTCCGGAACAGGTATCGGGAGATATCAACTTAGTTGGTTGTGAGAGTGATATTTACAGCCTGGGTGTGATTCTGTACGAATTGTTGACTGGTGGTGCGCTGCCCTTTCAAGGGCCTGTCGTAGTGATCATTGGTCAAATCCTCGGAAAAGAACCCGGCCCGCCTTCTGAGTTAAAGGAGGGAGTTGATCCGGAGCTGGAAGCGATCTGCCTGAAAATGATGGCAAAAAAAATAGAAGATCGCTATCAGTCAATGCAGGAAGTGGTCGATGTATTAACAGCTTATTTAAAGAACTCCAAAACAGCGACAGCTAGTCCTCAACCCATTCCCAAAGTGCGAAAGCCGCTGAAGGAAGGCAAGGCACAGCAACCGAAGCAGCACAAACAACCTCAAACGCTGTTCGAGAGATTTAAAAACAGGCCGCCACAAACGAAAGCGATTACCGCGGCTGCCTTCGCTTCCGTTTTATGTCTGGCAGCGGCGATCACGTTTTTCTTCAAAATGGGGGATCGAACCGTTGAAGTCACACTGGATGATCCCTCAGCTGAGGTGACCTTTGATGGCAAGCATCCTGTCAAATTCGAAGGAAAATTGGTGGGACATGTCGAACTGGATGTTGGTCCGCACGAAGTTTCTGTGACCAGAGGTGGTGTTGTTGTCAAAGGCTGGGAAAAATTTAATTACGTTGTAGAGAAACATGGCAAGAACCTACTCGAAATTAAAGTGCTTGGAACGGAAAAGGTCAGCCAGAATAAACCAAAACAACCAACGAAAAGCAAAACAAAGCTACCAGATCCGACCAAGAGTATCCCTCCGGAACTCGCTCCGCATTTTGCGAAAGAGATGGCAGCAGCGCGCTGGCTCTATTCGGTAGGAGGGGTTACTTCAACAGCACGAGCGATTAAAAAAGGAAATAAAAAATACGATCAGAAATTTGTGATTCGTAGTGCAAATCTTCAGGGTCGCCAATTCGATTCTCGAGATCTCAAATACTTGATTGACTTACCGGCGCTCGAAACTTTAACGATTGCTGAAAGTGAACAGGAAATTGATGACGAAGCGATTCGGTGGATCGGACAATGTGAATCGCTGCGTTCGTTGCGTTTTTATAATTGCAAATTAAAAACATCACAGTTGGCTAAGTTACCTGAACTGAAAAACGTGCGGTTTCTCCATATTTCAACGCGTCATCTCGATGATGATTGGAAATTTTTATCTGCTTTTCCCAATCTGAGCGTGATTGCTTTTTCTAGTAGTTCTGCTGATGAGGTTCCAGATCTGACCGGTTTAGGAAATTATCCCCAGGTCCGCTTTCTATCCCTGTATGATGTGAAATCGATTGATCCCAATGATGTTGAGAAGCTGCAAAAGGAAAATCCGGGGATCAGAGTGCTCATCCATTTTGATAAACAGCTGATAGGCAACGATCCCGTTACCCCGATTGCCAAAACATTTACTGCCGCTGGTTGTATATTGGAGGGTACTCATATTAACAATCGAAAATCAGGAGTCTGGGATGGGGTTTCTGCCTGTCGGTTTCATACGTTAAAGCTAGAGAAAACGAGTCGAACGACAAAAGCTCTTTGGGAATCAATCCCCAGACTTTCCTGGACATATCAAAGAATCGTTGCTTCGAAGATTAACAATGCCGATCAGTTGCTGCCTCATTTGAAAGATGCTGTCAGCATTGGTTCATTAAGCCTGGCTCATTCTGACTTGACAGATCAGGGATTGCTTGAATTTGCCAAACAGACAAAAGCGAAGATTGCAAATCTTGATGTCAGATGGACTAAAGTGACAAAACCGGGACTGGAGCGATTTAGAAGCTTTCATCCCGATACGATTTTCAATGTCAGAACGAGTCCCTCTATTAAAGTTGGTAAGAAAGACTATCCATTTCTCGGTGGAGAGTATTTCATGGATAACGTTGAGGAAAATGTAACGATCCCGCTGCTGATTCCACCGGAAGATATCGGAAAAATGAATCAGAAGAATCGCAGTGTTGATCCGCAAGATTCTATGGAAGCAATTCCGCTCCCTCCACGACTCGCAGAGATGTTGAAGCAGAAGCCATTTGGTGTTCAGGAATTTGATTTTAAACGAAAGCCCGATCGCGCTGATGATCGGGATGATTACGGGACTCGCGTCTTTCGTAATGGGCGAATGTTTATTGAATCGACTACACCTAAAAAGGAAGTCAGGGCCTGGCCTTTCGCTGCCGGTTATAGTTCGGGGTTGGTACAAGTCGATGTTCGAACGATTAAAGGAAATGGTTGGGGAGTTGTCTTTCATAACAAAATTCTGAAACGTGGGTTTCGTATTTGGCTGGATGGAAAGAAATTAGGGTTTGGCCCCTCAATTTGGGGCTCTGGGGAACAGATGGAAATATTGACCGACAAAGCTCCCACGAACGGGCTCAATCAATATGACCAACTGCATATTTTGGTTGAGGGACGGACCATCACGGTGTTTCTCAACGGCGAACAATGCGGCGCGCCGGTTGAGTTGGATTTTGATTTGGGGAGACACGATGTCGCTCCCGGTATCGTGAGCGATACCAATTTCACAAAAGTGGAATTTGAACGGATTCTCTGGTTCGCCCTAACAAAAAATCCGGAGCCCAAAAATCCGGAACAGGAATTCAAAACAACTGATAAGCGTCTGATTGATCTTTTGAATCAGGAACCAGTTGACGTGCAGGAATTTGATTTTAATCGTGATCTCGAGAAAGATGGTGCGTTTTTTCATTCTGTTCGAGATGGTCGTCATTTCATTGAATCAAAGCGTGGAAATGTTCACGCGGCCTGGCCGTCCGCCGATCATCATCATTCGGGGCTGGTTCAGATTGATGTTCGAACCATTGAGGGATGTGGCTGGATGGTGGTGTTCCACAATGATTCCCTAGATCGTGGTTTTCGCATTGAGATGAAAAATGGGAGTTTGTATCTTGGCCCCTCTATTTTTGGTCCACGCCCCAATCCATTAACACCCGATTATAAAACACTCATGGAGCAGGCTCCGACGCATGGTCTGAAGCAATTCGACCGAGTGCATGTTCTGATTGAAGGACGAACCATCACCGTCTTTCTCAACGGCCAACAGTGTGGTGACCCTGTTGATTTAGAGAGCGCATTGAATGAGTGTTCTATCTTCCCGGGGATCATTGCTTTTGGTAATGGAAAAAGAACACGCATTGAATACGAACGGATTTTGCAGTATCCACTGATCGATGACACACCACTCAAGGCAGGTAAATGAGTCGATATTTACTGACGGGAGAAAGCTCTACTCCTGGCAGGGAGCCATATAGAAACTGAATAGCGGCTTCCAAACGATCACAAAAAGTCAAGAGGACACGATGCTGCGCGTGAGTCATGGCACTGGAAAAACAACTTTCCTCAAATTGCGCTGGCGTCACATCGACGAGTGAAAATATCGACGAAAAGACGGGTCATTTAGAATCGGTCCCCCATTATGTCAAATCAAAGGTGGCTAGTGCCGTGCTGCTCATCTCTGGCATTCCTATAGATAATCAGTCGCGTGTATCCTAAAATATTCGATACGCGATTTGTTTTATCTTTAAGACGTTTTTTCTACCGCGAAAATCACGAAAGACACGAAAAATTCTTTTGGCGTGATGGTTGCTTTTCTTTCCGCTATGGAACCTGTTTTAGTTCATTGATTTTTCTATCGGTTTCCTGCATTTCCAAGTGTAATTAAATGAAACACTCAGAATATCCAAATTTGAACCAATTTTTTGCCTGTTATTTCAACCAAGATTGGGATTATGAGTATACGACTTGGGAAGAAGTCGTTGAAGGATATGTTTCTGAAGTCAGTCTCATGAATCTAAATCAAACGATTATAGATTTTAGTGTGCTAATGAAATCTGATTTTTCTGACAAAAAGTTGGAACGAGTGATCGGAGGATTTGGGTGTGATATTTATCCTCCAGGATCTGCAGACGGTCTTACATATAGGGAATGGATTGTATTAATTCGAAATGAATTAATACGTCTAAGAGATTCGAAATATTCTGAGTGAAAAAAACAGAAGGATATTTGGCGGCAGTTCAAAAAGTGTTTGATAAGTGAGTTGTTTCTTCGTCAGTTTCCTGCTCGCTGCGCTCGGCCCGAATTTTATTCGGGCTTTCCTGTTTATTTTGGATGTGGTCAGCATGTGCTGTTTGTGCACTTTTGAATTTTCAGTTCGGGGTTTCGATTGCTATCGGGTAGAATCTCTGTTCGCGTTTGATTGTTGATTACTCTGGCGGGCAGACACATGGGGCTGCCCCTACTTTTTGTATCGGGTGGTCTTAGATGATTTTGTTGAACGGCGTGGGGGTGTCAAGATTTTATTTATGCATGATGAGTGGTTGATAGCTGTCGATACGTGGTTGAAACGTATCAATCCGTGGTTGATAAGCGTTCGAACGTGGTCGATAACGGGTGATCATTGGGAACGATTTCAAAAGATGTTGAACTCCACTTTTCTGAAACAAGGGACTTTTATCGTGTTGATTTTGAACTGCTGTTGTTTACTTCAGTGGATAAATTTCTCACTCGCGCGCGACGCTTATAACGCATATTCGAGAAAGGCAAGTGGCTGTCAAGTGCTGTATTTTCAGGGAAAAAGCGGGTGGTAAGACCAAATGTTTTGTTCGATGTAATCAGTTTTTGAATTAGTGCAGTTTTGAGTGGTGGAATTGGAAATATGTAGATATGCTGATTGATCAGGGAGAGCAAAAATTTCAGATAAGCCGAGGCTGTACTTTTTCCGGGAGTCAGGTTGATGAGCTGTTTTCGAATCGTTGCATTTAGTTTGGCGAGTTGTATTTGTTGTTCATTGACGATGGCAGAGAAGCCTGTCAAAAGCAAAAAATTTCAGTACAAGCACGAGCAAATCGCGATCCCGGAAGCGACAGCTGATGAGCCGATTCTCAAGGAATTTTCGTTAGAGCGGGCGGATCGTTATCTGGAGCAGGGGAGTATTGCCTGGACAAAGCAGCGAAAATGCGTGAGCTGTCACACGAATGGATTGTATCTGTTTTCTCGGCCAGAGCTGACATTGGAGATGGGGCCGCCCTCGGTTGAGAATCGTGACTTTTTTATTACGGAGTTACGAAAACTGAAAGCCATGGATCGGGAAAAACAGTTGAGCGGTATTCGACCCACGCAGGTTGCTTATATCGCAGCCGGGTTGGCAGAGTGGGATCAGCACGTCAGCAAAAAAGTGTCACCAGAGACTGATGAGGCATTGCGGTTTATGCTTAGCCTGCAGTCGAAAGATGGAAGCTGGGGTAATACGGATTGCTGGCCTCCTTTTGAATCGAGCAATTTTCAAGGGGCGACGGTTGCTGCGCGTGCTCTCAGCTCGGCACCAGGCTGGTTGGCTGGATTGAAAGATCAAGAATTACAGTCGGGTGTGGATCGTCTGAAAGAATATTTACAGAAGACAGAGCCCGCACACGATTACGGTCGGTTAATTTTGTTATGGACGGCAGCCCGCTATCCAGATTTAATCAGTGCAGAGAAGAAGCGTGCGTTAATTCAGATGGTCAGGCAGCATCAATTGCCCGATGGTGGTTGGTCGATTCGGACGTTTGCGGCTCCGGAAGCCTGGGGGAAGGGGAATCGTGCAGAGAAATTACGTGCAGAACCCGAGTTTGATAAGAAGGCGAACACCTGGAAGAATCTGAGCAGCGACGGACACCAAACGGGTCTGGCGATTATTGTCTTGCGTGAGATTGGTGTGCCCGCGAATGATCCACAGATTCAAAAAGGAGTTAAGTGGTTGCTGACCCATCAGCGTGAATCGGGTCGATGGTGGACACGTTCATTAAATACCGACCGCTGGCATTTCATAACCTATAGCGGAACGTTCTATCCGCTGCTGGCACTGAAAAGATGCGATGTCCTGCCCCCGTTGAAACAGACCACATCAAGATAGAGTTTTATCTGGTATATCAGAATTCTCTTCGCGGTATTATTTTTTGAGGCTGGCCTGCCACTTTTTGAATTCGGGAGAATTCATCAGTTTGGAATAGTTTTCCAGTTCGCTGAGGTCCAGATCTTCTAAATTGATTCCAAACCTGGTTTTTAAGGTGCCCAGGGTTTTGACGGTATCATCGAAGCTGGATTGCATCACAGAAATATTGATCAGATTCAGATAGGGGTGCAGCAGATTCGGTTCAATTTCGGCTGCTTTTCCGGCATATTTTCCGGCCAGATTGATATCTCCCGTTTCGATCAGGATTTCTGCTCGGAGAGAATAAAGATAAGGGTCAACGGATTTGAGCGCGTCGCTCAGACGATCGAGAGATTCGAGAGCCGAGGTAAATTCTCCGATTAAATAGAAGTATTCAACACTTAAGAGTTCAGCGGCCAGATCGCTTGGATAATTCTTTCGAAAGACATTGAGTACCTGCAGGTATTTTTTCTGGTTTTCTTTGGCGATTGTATCATGCGCCAATAAGAGCAGGACGGGTTTTTCCATTTTGTATTGTTTGGGAAGAGTCTTGTATGCTTGAAACGGATCACTTTTTTCATCGGACGTGGTGAGAAAATCATATCGCTTTTTCTGGTTCACTATGCGGCTTATTTCCTGCTGGTTGAGTTTGTCTTTTACGCTCAAGTGTGCTTTATAGATTTCCGGCAGGTAGAGTCGTTTCAGGGATTGCGATATGAGTTCGCCATCGGAGAAGTTGTCGATGTCGATGATTTTTAATTCGCCCGATTGTTGTTTCTCGATGATCAGGGCATGGTAGTTTAAGCTTCCGTCGGGAGTGAGGAAGCGGAAAATGACTTTGTACTGATCCTGCTCTTTTCGCATCCCCAGAAAACGATAGTCGCCGCCGTTGACGATTTCGGTCAGGATTTCTGTGTCGATTCCCTCGTTACTGCCGGTATAGGATGTTTCGAGTTGAAGGCGGATCGATTGAATCGCCTGCTTCACTGCGGGGTTCTGTTCGTATTCTGAAAGGACTCTGTTAACGAACGTTTTCCAGTCGAATAAGGCCCGGAATTTATCAGGATTCTGAGAACTGACGATTTCCTGGATCTGTCTGCCAAAAGTCTGTAACTCTGTGGGAGTCATTTTCTGGGTTGTGGCAGGAGTGTCCTTGGTTTGCGCTACCAGATTCCCGTTTGCAGAGAGCGTCAGGGTTAAGATAGTAAGACTGAGCAGAAAATACTGTCTGACAAGGGATTTGAAGCGATGATCCATCATAGCGATTCTCGATTTCCTGAGTATTTAGCTAAGTAATAAATGTACTGATGTCTTAATCTTTGGTCGTAAAATAGAATTATCACTTTTGATATCGTCTGTTCTGGGCCCTGTAGCTTGACAGTTGTTTTGAAAAATGCATAGTATGTTCGATTCCTGTCAGAAAAGCTGGTCAGAGAGGTCTCCGTGCGCTCACAGGATGAATAATTGACGTTAAGTTGTGTTACACGTATAGTTTAAGTTAAGTCAGGTGTTTTAAGGCGGTCTTTTTCATGGCAGTTCCTAAAAGAAGGATGTCCAAATCCAATTCTCGTAAGAGACGCAGTCATAATGGTATCAAGGCTAGTAAGCCAACCTACTGTCCACAGTGTGGAACTGCGTCCCCTACCCATGCTATTTGCCCTCACTGCGGTTACTATCAGGGTCGTACCATTGTTGATACTGAGGACTAAACCTCAATGCGGATTGCACTTGATGCTATGGGGGGAGATACTGCCCCCAAACCGAATATCGAAGGCGCAATCGTGGCATTGCAGGCAGATCCTGCGCTCTGTGTCACATTAGTTGGTCCTCAGGATCAAATCGAAGCAGAGATCGAAGCTTCCGGCTATCAGGGAGATCGTCTTTCGGTTGCCCATGCCAGCCAAGTCGTAGGCATGGAAGAAAAACCAACAGAAGCGATGCGTCAAAAGCCGGACAGTTCGATTTCAATCTGTTGGAAATTGATGGCTGCTCGTGAAGTGGATGCCATCGTCAGTGCCGGAAATACCGGGGCAGTGGTTGCATCAGGCTTGAAAACCCGGCTGTTTTTGAAGTCAGTCAAGCGTCCTGGTATCGCTGTCACCTTGCCGACAACTGCCGGTCATGCAGTTCTCATGGATGTTGGTGCGAACCCTTCGGCGCGTCCTTCACACCTTTATCAATATGCTGTCATGGGTGAAATCTATGCCCGTGAAGTGTTGCACATCGAATCTCCAAAGATTGGTTTGATCAATATTGGCAGCGAAGACGTTAAAGGAAATGACCTTTATCGGGAAACGTTCCAGCTATTGAATGAGAGTCCTTTGAAAGACAGCTTTGTTGGAAATGTGGAGGGACGAGGTCTCTATCAGGGAGAGGCTGACGTTTTAATTTGTGAAGGATTTGTCGGTAATGTGGTGTTGAAAGTCAGTGAAGGAATGGCAGATTTCCTGATGCAGGCCGCTTCAAAGCATATTCTGGGCAGTCTGGATGTGGAACAAAATCAGGCAAAGCAGGCTTTTCAAGATCTGGGTAAGCGGTTTCGCTATCACGAGACGGGTGGAGCCCCTCTCTTGGGAATAGATGGTATCTGTATCATTTGTCATGGTTCGAGTGATGCCCATTCCATCTCCAATGCCTTAAGGGGAAGTGCCATGTTCAAGGATCGCGGCATTAACTCTCAAATTGCCGAACATTTAGCACAGAAACCAGTGGCCTGACTCGACTCAATTGTTTCAGAGCACTTTTATAGATAATAGAGGGATCGACTCGTGAGCAGAATCGCTTTTTTATTTCCCGGTCAAGGTGCTCAGCATCTCGGAATGGGCAAAACGATTGTCGAAAAATACCCGGCGGCCCAGGAACTTTTTGATCGAGCAGCTGAAATCCTTCAATATGATTTGGCCAAGATTTGTTTTGAAGGTCCCAGTGAAGACTTGGATTCCACTGTTATCAGCCAGCCAGCTTTGTTTGTGACCAGTCTGGCGGCTCTGGAGATGTTGCGTGCTGATTCTCCTGATAAAGTCTTAGGTTGTGAGATGGCGGCAGGTTTAAGCCTGGGAGAATATACGGCACTGGTTTTTGCCGGTGCGATGACATTTGAAGATGGTTTGCGTGTTGTGCAGCGTCGCGGAGAAGCGATGCAGGCCGCCGCTAATGCCAATCCATCCGGTATGGTCAGTGTTTTGCTGCTGGATCGCGAAAAGGTGAGTGAGATCTGCGAAGCGGCTTCTTCTGCAGGGAAGATTTGGATCGCCAATTACTTATGCCCTGGAAATATTGTGCTTTCCGGAGAAAACAGTGCCTGCGAACGGGCAGCAGAATTGGCAGAACAGGAGGGAGGCCGGGCAATTCCATTAGCGGTTGCAGGTGCCTTTCATACGGAAATCATGAAACCTGCCGACAGCCGGTTGTCAGAAGCATTGGGGGGAGTGGGGCTCAAAAAGCCTGAAATTCCGGTGATTTCGAATGTCGATGCGGAAATTCATGAAGATCCGGATGAGATTCGCGAATTACTGATACGTCAAGTGATCAGCCCGGTTCTCTGGGAAGATTCGCTGCGTAAGATGCTTGATGCTGGCTTCGACGAATTTTATGAAATTGGTCCTGGAAAGGTACTCAAAGGATTAATGAAGCGGGTCAATCGTAAGATTTCGTGCGAAACAGTCAATGATTCCTGAGTGATATAAGGTGGTTTGGGTCGAAATCCGGTATAGGATGACCCAGTCAGAGCGCCCCTGGTGTAATCAGGTACATTTCCCAGGTTAGTCAGAGCTTGATCTCATCTATCGATCTGTGCTAAAACAACTTACGAAGAGCGAATGAAGAAAATGATTGAGAACCATAAATCGGGTGTTCTCAGACTGGAAAAGTAAGCTCAATCAAATTATGAGATAACTTTGGGTAAGAATATAAGACTCAGAGTTCTTGTCTCAATTTAATGTTTACATAATTAGGGAAACAGGATATATCATCGCTACGACGAGTTGCGAATCAATCCAAGTTGGTATGGTAAAGCTGTTTCCGGCCATACAAAAAGTTAAAAATCACTAAGACGGTGAAGGAGAATTAGAGTGTCAATCGAAGAAAAAGTGGTTGGTATCGTTAGCGAGCAACTGGGCCATCCTAAAGAAGAAATTACGCTAGAGAGCAAATTTATCGACGACTTAAAAGCCGATTCATTGGACATCGTTGAACTGGTTATGGAATTTGAAGACGAGTTTGATGTCACGATTCCGGATGATGATTATGACAAAATTAAAACTGTAGGCGATGTCGTTGGTTATATCACTGAGAAAGCCAGCTAAGCATTAGCAGGCTAAGTTCAGTCGATCCGCACTGTTGGTTTTGATTTTTAAGAGTCCTGTCTTGTCATTGTAGGAAGAGTTCAAGAATGCGCAGGCGAGTTGTCGTTACGGGGGCTTCAGTTGTAACGGCTCTGGGTTTGGATGTCTCAGAGTTTTGGGACAAATTATGCGCAGGGAAAAGTGGTATTGGTCTGGTAGAACGCTTTGACTGCAGCGACTACAAAGTGCGTTTTGGTGGCGAAATCAAAGACTTTAACGCCGCAGATTATACCAATATCACAGCCAAAGAGCTGAAACGAGTCGACCGCTTTGTGCAGTTTGGTCTTGTTGGTGCTCACATCGCCTATCGTCAGGCTCAATTGGAAGACTTTGATGGTGATCCTTACCGGAGAGGTGTTCTGGTGGGAAGTGGTATTGGCGGGCTGAATGAAATCGAAAGTCAGCACGACCGCCTTTACAATCAGGGTCCTGCCCGTGTTTCTCCTTTTATGATTCCCAAGTTGATGGTGAATGCCGCCAGCGGAAATATTTCTGTTACCTATGGGTTGAAAGGTCCGAACAGCGCAGTTGCGACAGCCTGTGCTTCTGCGACGAACGCAATTGGAGACGCATTTAAGCTGATTCAGCATGACGTAGCCGATATCATGGTAACAGGTGGAAGCGAAGCTGCTGTGACTCCGATGGGGCTTTCCGGCTTTGCCCGAATGAATGCTCTGTCGACTCGCAATGATGATCCTCAATCCGCCAGTCGTCCATTTGACCGCGATCGTGACGGATTTGTGATGGCAGAAGGTGCCGGGATTATCGTGCTTGAAGAATATGAACATGCCAAAAAGCGTGGCATTCCTATTCTGGCAGAGCTTGTTGGTTATGGAATGTCAGCTGATGGGACTCATATGACGGCTCCCGATCCTGAGGGACGCGGAGCGGCACGTGCCATGCAGCATGCCATTAAAGATGCCGGATTGAATACCGACGACATTGATTATATCAATACACATGGGACGAGCACACCTTTAGGTGACGTGGCAGAAACCGCTGCGATCAACGCTGTTTTTGGCTCGCGCGTGAAATCGATGCCTGTTTCCAGTACAAAAGGGCATTTAGGCCATTTACTGGGGGCATCCGGTGGTGTGGAATTTGTCGTTGCTGTGAAAGCACTTCAGGAGCAGGTTGGGCCTCCGACCATCAATCTTGATGAACCTGACGAGAAGTGTAATCTCGATTACATCCCGAATGAGCCACGCGAGATGAAAATTGAGCGGGTGATGAAGAACAGCTTTGGCTTTGGCGGGCATAATGCCTGTCTGGTCCTGCAAAAAGCACCTTAAGTGCCTTCTTAATAGAATCGCCAAAGTCACTGATCGCATGATTATTGAGGGCAGTCGTTTTCAGCACATCCGTGGAGAAGTAGAGTTTTCCCGAATAATTCTTTAGCTGAGTGTCGCTTCAGGGTTGAAAATCATGCCTCGATTGTCTTAGCTATCCCCTGTTACAGGTGTTTCATTGGGTCTGAATCGTGTATACTGGCTGGTTTTCTGCTGCAAAGCTGGGTCAATCAAGTAGAAAACTCCAGAGTCTTAAAACCATATTCTTTCTGAATTCTTACCTGCGTGCACAGGTTTTTTAGCCTCTTGCCCGTAGAGGGGTTGTTCTGGGATGAATGTGTTCTACGATAAAAGTACATGATTCAAAGCAACTGTCAAAGTGTGTAAGCGGGACTTTCTAAAGAGATTCAAATGAATACAGATTCAAATCGTCGAATTCTGATAACGGGGATGGGTATTCTCAGTCCTATCGGGATCGGAGTGGACGCGTTTCAAGACAGTTTGATGTCGGGTAAATCGGGCATTAAAAAATCAGAATTATATGCCTATCTGGCATCACCAGATACCTGTGTGGGCGAAGTTTCTGATTTCAATTCTAGTACGATCAAAAAACAGTATCTTAAGAATCAGCGGCGTAGCCTGAAGGTCATGTGCCGCGAAATTCAATTGGGAGTGGCTTCCGCAAATCTGGCGGTTGAAGACTCTGCACTGGATCTGGAAGCAGTCGATAGTGAACGCTTCGGAATCGAATTCGGCGCCAATTTAATGTTAAGCCCGCCTGAAGTGCTTTTTGGTGCTTGCGTTGCCAGTTCTGAGGGGTCCGAATTCCAATACAAACGTTGGGGCGCAGATGGGTTGCCTAAGATGGAACCGCTGTGGTTATTGAAGTATCTACCCAACATGCCAGCATGCCATATTGGAATCATTATTGATGCACGTGGGCCAAGCAACTCAATCACACAAGCAGAAGCATCTGGTAATCTGGTGTTGGGTGAAGCGCAACGTGTGATAGAACGTGGTTGGGCTGATGTGATGATTGCGGGTGTGACGGGAACTCGGGTGCATGAAATCAAGTCGATACATGCCAAATTCTGGGATCAGTTGGCAGACTCGCCAGCCGAGCTTTCTCAACGTTCTCGTCCCTTTGACAATTCGCGAACAGGCCAGGTTGTGGGTGAGGCAGCTTGCTCACTGCTTTTGGAAGAAAAATCGCATGCGGAAAATCGTGGTGCAAAAATTTGGGGTGAGCTTTTGGGTTCTGGTGCCTCTTGCGTCATCAATCGGGATGGAACAGCTAATATGCGAGCTGCTATATCCAACTCGATCAAATCAGCATTGAAAAATGCGGGAGTCGAGCCAGGGGATATTGGTCACATCAATGCACATGGCCTGGGAGAGCAGGTTTTTGATGTGGTAGAGTTTCAGGCAATACAGGATATCTTTGGGGATAAAGCCACAGAAGTTCCTGTGACGGCGCTTAAAAGTTACTTTGGAAACTCTGGGTCTGGCTGTGGAATTGTCGAAGCCAGTGGTTCGCTGGTTGCTCTGAAACAGGGCGTGATACCCGCGACATTAAACTATGAAACACCTGATGCAGACTGTCCTTTGAATGTGGTTCGAAATGAACCTCTGGCAACAGATAACAAGCTGTTTTTGAAAATCAGCTCTACGACCTTCGGGCAAGCCAGCGCTTCCGTGATTTGCGGTGCGTGAAATCACCAGATTGAGCAATAAAAATAATCAGCCCCGGAGAGCAATGTAGAGCTTTCCGGGGCTTTTTTCTTGATCGCATCCCATTTAACCATAGCGCCTTTCATTCTATGGCACTTGGTTCAAAGGGACTTGAAGACGTCACAATACACTTAGGCACAGGTTAAAACTTTTTGAGTGTGTATTGAGCACCACGATATGCCGACAGATTCTTCATGTTGGTATTGAGGGCTTGCTGAAAATTTTGAGTGGCGGTTGCGTTGTCACCGGCAAGCAGCGCTTTTTGCCCGATGAAGAAGTATGCTTCGCAAGTTTGGGCATTTGCGCGTTCCTTGTCTTTGAGGTCGATGGATTTAATCAGATTAGCTTGAGAAACCGCCCCCATTAGAAAAGCAAGGAGATTATCAACTGAATCTCGCGTCTCTGGTTTTTGTGCAAGAACCGATTGAAATTTGGCATCTGCTGCAGGTTTTTGGTTACTGCGAATCATTGCCAGGTAAATCCAGGGATTTAATACTTTCATCTGCTCAGGAGCTAATTTTGCCGCCAGATTGAACTCGGTAATGGCAGCAGGATAATTTTGACTGAAAAAGTAGGAAAATCCTAAGTCAGAACGCAGAGCCGCATTTTGCGGATCTAGTTGCACCGCCTGTTTCTGATCTTCGATAGCCTGTGTAATCTTTCCTTGCAGAAGCCGCGCCTCTCCTCGCATTCCGAGGACGAATGGTTGATTTGGGGCAATGGAGAGCGACTGTGTCAAATCTGCTTCAGCCGTCTCAGGTTTACCACCTTCCAGGTATGCAAAGCCTCGATTCGTAATGGCATGGTGGTATTTCGGATCGATCTGAATCGCTCGGGAGAAGTCATTGATGGCTTCCTGAAGTTTTCCCTGTTGCTGGAAAAACATGGCGCGGTTGTTATAAACAACTGGAGAATCGGGCTGTTTTTGTGCAACCTGATTAAAGCTGGCGAGTGCCATTTCGTTATTTCCAGCTAAAGCATAAGCATCCGGCAGTGCCAGTAAAGCTGCAAAGTGGTTAGGGGAAAGTTTAATTGTTTCGGTGAAGTCTTTCGCCGCTTCCTGTGGTTTATTCAAGGGTAGATAGATCATCCCGCGCTGATAGTGGAAATTGGCTCGTTCTTCAGCAGTCAGGTTCGGGCGGACCAGAATTTGATTTGCAACACCCAAGGCTGTCTCGCCATGACTCTTTTTGTTTTCCATGACTGCCAGATTCATCATTCCGTAGAGATAAGGCAGATAGTAATTCACATTTTGATTTTGACTGGTCCGGATTGCTTCACGTGCATCGCCGATCCCGTCTCTGATGGTTTTGGCATTTCCCTGTGCCCTGCCTGATTCCACACGCGCACTGGCTCTCAGATAATAGGCGACATGGTCATTCGGATTTTGTTGCAAAATTTGCGATGTCAGTTCAATAGACTTCGCATAATCGCCTTTTTGCTGAGCTTGATCAGCCTGTATTTTTTGTTGGGCAAAAGGGTCGTTTGTTGCAGTGGGCTGTGCAGCCGCGGTGATGGGGAATCCGATGCAGAAAATCAAAAGGGGGATTAAACGTGACATTATGGGACCGTCCTTCAGAAGTGTGGAGATGTTTTCCTGATAACTAACCCGGCAAAATCGAAAAGTGATCGCTTCATCCGAGAATTCATTCCAATACTATAGTAGATTTCGATTTTGATGGAGATCAATCTCTCCACATCTGAAGAAATTAGCCGAAACATGGCAGATCCGATTTTTGATTCAAAGCGGTTTGACTGCCCGCCATCACCTGTAAATAGAAACAGTAATCGGCTCTGTTGTCAGATTCTCGAATACAGGTACTAAGTCGTTCTGAATATAGTTGCCTGCGGTGCTTGACATCTGAGCGCGCGGAGATTAATTTCAGTGGATAATAGGGTATCCTCTGTGGGATGCCTTCTGCGCAATTGTTTTGCATACTGGTGTTCAGTGTGTTTGCAAGGGGGAACAAGCCATTGTGGCTGTTTGTTTCTTTGTGATAAATCGGCATTCGTAAACTCGAATGGAGTCCTCTGATATGTAGGCTGGTTGGAACTCGAGCTTTAGCTCACCAATCCGATTGTCGTGATTTGTTATTTCTTAAATGACAATTACGGCTCTGCCAGGCTACCGTTTTACGGTAGTGATGGTAGTCATAAAGTGGGCATGTTCCCGCTTTTTTTTGTTAATGGTGGTACTGTTGAATTTGGGTATTCAACAGTGTCAGGAGAAATAGATTTGACTGGTTCAGGTCTTGTTTGAAGTAGTTTTCGAGTCAGCTGCGCTTAGCAACTGTCGAATGAAGGAAACACAATTATGGACGGTAAGGAAGTTCTCAGGATTGTTGATGCCATTCAACGCGATAAAAGTATTGATAAAGAGATCGTGTTTGGTGGGATTGAACAGGCAATCTTATCGGCTGCGCGCAGGCACTTCGGAGATGATCATGATCTTTCTGTCCATATTGACCGTGATTCAGGTGAACCGACCGTTTTTTGTGATGAGGAAAAGTTGGCTCAGGATATTCTAGGTGAAATTCTGGGGCGTGTTGCAGCACAAACAGCCAAGCAGGTCATGATTCAAAAAATCCGTGAAGCGGAACGAGATTCCGTTTTTGATGAATATCTGGAAATGCAACATCAATCGGTTTCGGGAAGTGTCTCGCGAGTCGAAGGTGGGGCAGTACTGATCAACCTGGGAAAAATAGAAGGCATTCTACCGCGAGGCGAACAGATACCCGGTGAATCGTTTCGAGTAGGTGATCGCGTGCGTGCGATTGTTCTGGATGTACGTAAAGCGGGTAGTCGCGTCAAAGTGATTCTCTCACGAACTCATCCGGATATGGTGCGGCGATTATTCGAACTGGAAATTCCTGAAGTCTCGGATCGAATTATTGATGTTCGTTCGTTG
Organism: Planctomycetota bacterium; assembly: GCA_022600195.1. Lineage (GTDB taxonomy): Bacteria > Planctomycetota > Planctomycetia > Planctomycetales > Planctomycetaceae > Gimesia. The sequence goes on along the minus strand of JAHZKX010000018.1, from coordinate 227,936 downwards.
GCACGCGAAGCCGGTTATCGATCCAAAGTAGCAGTATCCTGTATGGACAGTAGCATCGATTGCGTGGGAGCCTGCGTGGGAATGCGAGGAGCCAGGATCAAAAATATTGTGGATGAACTTGCCGGTGAGCGGATTGATATCGTCCGCTGGAATGACTCTTTGCAGGTTCTGGTACCGAACTCATTACAACCTGCGGAAGTGGAAGATGTCATATTATGTCCGATGTTAGGGCGTGTGATTGTGCTTGTACGCGATGATCAACTCCCTCTGGCAATTGGTCGAAAAGGCCAGAATGTGCGACTGGCTTCTAAACTGGTCGGTTGGGACATTGAAGTGATGACTCAAAACGAGTTGGATGAACAGTTGGATAAAACAGTCGAAGCATTTTCTTCAATCCCCGGCGTTTCCGAAGAATTGGCTGAAAGCCTGGTATCACAGGGATTTTTCAGTTACTACGATTTATCCGTTATCGAGCCAGACCAGTTGGCAGAACTCGGTGGTCTGACTGCTGAGCAATGCACACAGATTGTGGAAGTTGCTGATCGGGAAAGTGAGCGTGTCGAAGCGGAAGAAGATGCACTGCGCGCCGCCAAGAAAAATAATCCGCCAGCCTCAGCCGAAAAGGAATCCGTCGCTACCGAAGCTGAAATAACTTCAGAACCGGCAGAGACTGAATCTGAGGCAGAAGTGAGCGGTTCGGAAGCTGATGAGAGTGCCGTCGTAGAGGAAGCCTCTACTGAATCCGAGACAAAGACAGACGAAGTCGTCGAAGCTGAAGCTGAAGAGAGTGTCGTCACGGAGGAAGCCTCTGCTGAGTCCGAGACAAAGACAGATGAAGTCGTCGATACTGAAGAAGTACCGGTGAGTGCGGAGAATACTACAGAAGAGTCTACAGAAAAGCAGGAATAAATCGTTTATTACGAGTAAGTTTTATGAGGCAGTTGTCTCATCAGGTGATTCGTTTGAATTCACTGAATTTAAAAACGGATTGCAGAATTGTTCACGGGAGAAGAGCTGTTGAAGATACGTATTTTTGCTCTTGCAAAAGAGTTGGGAATGGACAGCAAAGTGCTGATCGATGAATGTAACCAAGCGGGGGTGAAGTTGAAGAACTCCGCTTTGGCGAGCATCACGCCCGACGAACGTGACATTGTGATTGCCTATCTGAATAAGAAGGAACAACCTTCTGGTGATTCAGCAGAGGCCGTTGATCAGGCAACCATGGTACCGCAACGTGAACAGGCGAAGATGCGGACCATCAAGGCCATGACGTCCCGATCACAATCTTCTCGTTCTACAACACAAAAATCCTCCGGAGCATCAGAAGATGAGGAGCTTTCAGACAAGGGAGAAGAAAGCGATTCAGGGGTAGCGGTTGAAGAAGCAGAGGAAGCGGCAGAAAGTTCCGATTCCCCAGACGATTCTTCTGGAGAGGAAGAAACTTCTGGTGCAGTGGCTAAGGAGTCTCGTTCTAGCGCACTGAAACGCAAGTCAAAAGAAGCTGAATCGGGTGAGTCGGACCAAGTTCTCAGTCGTGATGATTTTGTACCTGCTGGAAACACAAATTCTTCCTCAATCCGTGAGATGTTACCTCGTGGGTCCACACGTTCTGGCAAGCAGCAGTCGAAAGCGAAAGCCAAGTCTGCATTGCCTTCAGTGGCAGCTCCTCCTGCGTATAAGCAACCAGTTATTCCTAAAGTCAAGAAAAAAGAGGTAAAAGCACAGAAGCCTGAAGTTCGTTTGACTGCAGATATTCTGGAGCAAAAGAGTCCTCTGGCCGCTCATCTGGCTCAACATACGGAACAGAAAAAGCGTGAGAAAGATCGTGATCCTCAGGACGAAGATTCAAAAGAACGTCGAGGAAGTCTGAGCCTGGTCGAAGCGCGGAAACAGCGTCGAGAACAGCGCAAAGAAGGTCGTCGTGTCTTTGCTCCTGATGGAACTGAGCAGCAGGAAGTGGTAGGCCGTCGCCCCCGTCGATCAAAACGGAAGCAAGATTCAGGAGCGATCGTTCACAAAACAGAAGCGGAAGTCGAAGTGCCAATGACGGTACGCAGTCTTTCGGAGGCGATGGGGCGTCCTGCAAAAGCAATAATGTCAATTCTGTTTAAAGAATTTGGTGAAATGGTAACCATCAACCAGATCCTTGAAGAGGAAACTGCTTTGGCAGTGGCATTAGAATTAGGAGTGGATCTGACCTTTAAACGGCAAAAAGGCGCTTTGGAAACTGTTGCCGAGATTATTGATCAGGAAGACGCTCCCGAAGATCTTATCACACGACCACCGATTATCACCGTACTGGGTCACGTAGATCATGGTAAGACGACTCTCGTCGATTCACTTCGAAATTCGAAAGTGGTTGATGGTGAAGCGGGGGGAATTACCCAGCATATAGCCGCTTATCAAATAGATTATAACGGGCACAAATTGACTTTTGTGGATACACCCGGGCATGCCGCTTTTAGTGAAATGCGATCACGGGGTGCGAACGTCACAGACATGGTCGTGCTGGTAGTTGCAGCTGATGATGGTGTGATGCCTCAGACTGCTGAAAGTATCAGCCATGTTAAAGCGTCTGGTGTGCCAATGGTTGTGGCAATGAATAAAATTGATTTGCCCGAAATTAACGAACAAAAAGTATTGACGGATCTCGCTGGCCAAGATGTGCTTCCCTCCGAATGGGGTGGAGAAACCGAAGTGGTACGAGTCTCTGCTTTACAGGGCACAGGTCTCGACAGTTTGCTGGAAACGTTGTTGTTGACTGCTGAATTGCATGAACTCAAAGCGAACCCGAATCGTTCTGCCGTTGGTGTCTGTCTGGAAGGTTTCCGCGATGAAGGTCGCGGTTCTGTCGCTTGGTTGATTGTTCAAACTGGTACGTTGCGGATAGGTGACGCCGTGATCTGCGGCAAATCTTATGGTTACATTCGTGCCATGTATGATGACAAAGACCAGCAGTTAGAAGAGGCCTTACCCGCAATGCCTGTGAAGGTGACCGGCCTGGATACTGTACCGGGTGCCGGCGATCACTTTGTTGTGGTTCCTGACATTGATCAAGCGAGAGAACTGGCTGAAGAGCGTCGTCATGAAGGACGTGCCGATACTTTATCGAGACACAGTGGTGGTCCTCGAACTCTGGAAGACATTATGAGTTCTGTCCACGAGGGGGCGATTCAGGATCTGCCTCTGATAATCAAAGCTGATACGCCAGGTTCTCTGGAAGCGATTCGAAGTGAAATCGGGAAGTTCGAGCATCCAGAAGTGCGGGTTAAAATACTGCACGAAGGGGTTGGGGGAGTCAACGAAAGTGATGTCTATCTGGCGAGTGCATCAAATGCAATTATCGTTGCATTCCATGTGATTGCAGAAGATCGCGCTCGAACTCTTGCAACACAGGAAGATGTCGAAATTCGGCGTTATAGTATCATTTATGAAGTCTTAGATGATATCAAACAGTCGCTGGAAGGGATGTTGCGTCCCGAACTGGTACAGGAACAAACCGGACGTGCTCTGGTTCTACAGACATTTTCGATTAGTCGATTTGGAAAGATTGCTGGTTGCCGTGTGTTGAATGGAACGATCAATCGAAATGATCGCGTACATCTGATACGAGACCAGAAGATACTCAATCAATATGGTCTCGCCTCGTTAAAAAGAGAAAAGGATGATGTGAAGGAAGTTCGCGAAGGCATGGAGTGTGGTATTCTTCTGTCTGGGTTTAATGATATTAAGGAGGGAGACCTGTTAGAAGCATTCCGGATCAATGAGGTCAAACGAACTCTTGAGGAGTCTTCTAATTAAGGTGGACTCGAGTCAATCATTGAATGCTTGTGGGGACTGAATGACAACCCGTCGAATAGAAAAAATTGCTCAAGCGATATTAGAGACAGTGAGTACAACAATCCTGCTGCATTTGCGCGATCCTCGTATCCAGAATGTGACGGTTTTACATGTTGAAGTGGCTCCGGACGTGCAGTCGGCTAAGATTTATATTTCGATCATGGGAGATGAAAAGTCAAAAGCACTTTGTATGCATGGATTGAACTCTGCAAAAGGATTTATTCAATCCAAAATTGCAGATCGAATTCAGACCCGTTATACACCTGTGATTCAATTTGTTCAGGATTCCGCTTTGAAGGATTCAATGGAGGCACTTCGTATTTTGGATGAATTACAAGTCGAGCGAGAAACGAACACTTCAGAGCAGGAAACTTCTTCGGAAGAGGATCGGAGCACCGATGAAGAAACGCGTGAAGCTTAACAGAGAGTGTTTCCGTAAATAAAAGAGTTGTATCCATTACTTTCCAATTGAAATATCTCGTAGACAGCACAGACAGATATGGTTGCTAAAAAAATTTCAACATCAGAAAAACAGGCTATTTGTAAGAAACTGATCACGCTGCTTAAAAAGCGATATTCAGCAACATTACCAAAGTATGATCGCCCTGTATTAGAGACAATATTACACGCCATCTGTCTTGAGAATACTACGAATTCTCAGGCTGATGAAGTTTTTGATTCTCTTCTGGCAGGCTTTCATGACCTGAATGAAATCCGCGTAAGCACGATTTCAGAATTGGAATCTGTGTTTAAACCGGTCGATGATGCAGAATGGCGTGCGTATAGGATCAGGTCGGTTTTACAATATGTGTTCGATAAAGAATATTGTTTTAATCTGGATTCATTGAAAAAGAAAACATTAGAGCAGGCACAAAAACAATTAACGAGGACGAAAACATTAACTCCGTTTGTGATCAACCATACATTGCAGGTTGTCTTGGGGAGCCATGTTTTACCGGTGGATGAAAAAATCCTGAATGCGACCAAGTGGATCGGGCTGCTGTCTGTGGATGAATGCATAGAGACGGCGAGTGACAATCTGAAATCAAGCGTCCGAAAGGCAGATGTCCCTCTATTCAGTCATTTATTGAGGTGCCTTTCAACAGACGAAGAACTTGCGGCTGATTTTAATTTACTCAAGAATCCTTTACCGGAAGAGGGAGTGGAGTTAACGCAAGCGGCAAGTCGGCTGGAAGCCATGTTTGCAAAGCCACTTTCCAAACAGAAAAAACGGGTGACGAAAAAGAAAGCATCCGCAAAAACCAAAAAAACGAAAGCCAGCGTGAAAAAGAAAGTACCTGCCAAGAGAGTAAAAACGGCAGCGAAAAAATCCCCGAAAAAAACCGCAAAAAAAACTGTAAAAAAAGCAACCAGAAAAACTGCATCAGCTAAAAAGGCAGTAGTCAAGAAAAAGGTTACCAAAAAGAAACCAACCACAAAGAAAAAAAAATAAGCGATCAGGAACTCGATCGATCATTGCCGAGCAACCACTCCTTTCGCTGCAAAATTCCTGTACAATACTGATGTCAGGCAGATTCCTCTGTTTTCCAATGTTAAAATTGCAGATTCCGAAGAAAGCAGTCTTGGTGAAGATGGTGAGGGGGCGTTACAATAAATGCTCTCTATCACTGTTCTAGCAAGTACAGTTGATGGTCTCAGATAGAGAATGAATAATCTCTGTTTCTAATAATGGAGTTTGAAGATGAGCGGTTTTCCTAAGACGGCGATCACGACAGCCAGACAGATAGTGTTGTTACCTGCTTTGATGGTTTCAATTGGTTTGGCACCTCTCTCAGCTGAAATGCCTGGCAAGAAGGGAGTTGAGAAGAGTTCTCAAAAGAAGTCGACTCCTAAAGTATTCTCTCTGGGAGAAGGTATTGCTGATGATGTCGTGCTTCCCTTTGTTCCGTCAAAATCGCGCACTCCTGAAGAACTGAAAGAAGTTGATTCTGCTGCCTGGTATATGACGGGTCGTTTGCGCGAGGCACGCAATGATTTTATCGGAGCGTACGAAGCTTATAAAAAGGCGATGGAGTATAATCCGAATTCGATCGAAATATACCGGGTTCTGATCAGGTTGGCTTCGGGGCTGGATAAAACAGAAGAAGCGATTCAGTATGCCCAGAAAGCGGTCGAACTCGATCCAAAAGATTATGAACTCATGCGGAAGCTGGGTTTACATATGGCTGGACAGGGACGTTTTGAAGAGGCAGTCCGTTTTCTGAAGAAAGCATCTACTTCTCCGACGATCAATAAAAAGTCGGGCGTTTATGTAATTATTCAACATGATCTGGCAAATCTCTACGAGCGGTTAGGTAAAAAAGAAAAAGCGGCAGAGTGTTGGGAAGTGGTTTTTAATGCTCTGACAAAACCAGATCAGTTTACTTTCGAATACAACTCTCGTTCTCAGCTCGAAGCCAAGCAAGGCAAATTATATGAGCGGATCGGACAGTCATTTCTAGAGACAGGTCGCCTGAAGCTTGCTGTTGAAGCATTCAACAAAGCGGCAGAATCTCAAAAAGGGCGTCCTGGTATTTTGAAGTACCATTTGGCACAAGTTTATTTCAAATCGAAACAGTATCAGCAGGCGCTCGATTCATTACAGGCCTATTATGATGCGCAGCTACAGTCAAAAGGGCGCCAGGCCTATGAATTTCTGGCAGAGATTTTGAAAGCTTTGAATCGTTCAGATGAGCTCATTCCCAAGCTGGAAAAACTGGCAGAAAAAGATCGCTTTAATCGCACACTAAATTATTATCTGGCAGAGCAGTATGCGGATCAGGGGCAGTTTGCTAAAGCCGAAAAAACCTATCTGGATTCGATTGGTAAGTCATCTGATTCTGAAGGATTGGCTGGTTTGATAACACTCTATCAAAAGAATCAGAACTACCAGAAACTGATTGAAACACTTTCCAAAATTGTTCAGGGCGGAGATGGGCTTCAGAGAATACAGTCGAGTCTGGAAAAGATGTCCAAGGACAAGAAATTCATGAATGGCCTGATTGCAGAGGCTCGGAAACTGAAAGATAACGACCCGCCGGGCTTAGACGTCTATTCCGGATATATTCTTGCAAAACTGTCTGCAGTAGCAGAGCAGAAAGAGGCAGCGCACGATTTCTACCAGTTCGCTATGGATGCAGCAGGAAAACATGCCAAGCCTCAAGTGAGAGGGAATTGGGCTTACAAACTTCTACTGGAATACAGCTTTCTTTTAAGAGTAGAAAATCAGTATGGAGAACTCTCGGAGTTATTGCAGAAAGCAATCAAAAACCCACTATTGGCGCCTCAGCGGATTGATTTGTTGTATCGTTTAGCGGATGCCCGAGAGCGAAATGGCGAGACAAAGGCTGCTCTTAAAGCGAACGCAGAAGCACGCAAGGTAGCGCCCAAACTTCCAGATCTTGATTACCAGCACGCCTGGATCTATTACCATAGTCGTGATTGGGACAATGCCATTGTTCAAATGCAGGACTTCCTCAAAAAATATCCAGGGCAAAAGAAAAGCGTGTATTTAGTCAAGTCGATGCTCTCCAATACCTATGTGCAACAAGGAGATATCGGCAAAGGTCTTGCAGTTCTAGAAGAGATGCTTGCCGCAGATCCACAAAATCCTACTATCAATAATGACTTGGGATATCTTTACGCCGAGCAGGGGAAAAATCTCGATAAGGCAGAAAAGATGATTCGGATTGCTTTAAAGTCTGAGCCGAACAATATGGCTTATCTCGATAGTATGGGGTGGGTCTTATTTAAAAAGCAGAAGTATAAGGAGGCTCAGGAATATCTTGAGAGAGCCCATAAGTTACCTGGTGGTGAGGATAGTACCATTCTGGATCATCTTGCAGACTGTTATCACAAATTAAACAAACCCAAAGAGGCAACAGAACTTTGGAAGAAGGCATTGGAAGCAGCGCAAAAGTCAGCCTTTCCCGATACAAAACTGATTGACCAGCTTCAGAAAAAAATGAATCAGTAGTTGGTTGCTTTTATCTTGGGAGTTTTTTTAGGTTCAGTTTTTTCTAGTTTACGTTGTTCTGACGTAGTAGCATCATTTTCAATTTTCAGTTGAGCAAATCATAAATGGCCGGACATTCACATTGGGCAAATATCGCCGCCAAGAAAGGGGTGATAGATAAAAAACGGGGTAAACTTTTTGGCAAACTGAGCCGCGCAATTATTGTGGCAGCCCAACATGGTGGTGGAGACCCCGGCATGAATTTAGCTTTGCGTTATGCGATAGATAAAGCACGCAAAGCCAGTATGCCAAAGGATAATATTGACCGTGCTGTTAAAAAAGGGTGTGGAGAAGTATCTGGCGAACGATTTGAGGAACTAATCTATGAAGGTTACGGTGTGGCGGGCGTTGCGGTTTTATGCGATATCCTGACTGAAAACCGTAATCGAACAGCGGGTGAGATCCGTAAGACCTTCGAAGTGCATGGCGGCAATCTTGGCAGCACAGGTTGTGTGTCCTGGATGTTTGAGCGAAAAGGTCTTTTCCTGGTTCCGGCAGAAAATGTGAACGAAGATGAGTTGTTTGAAATTGCCTTGGAAGTCGGTGCGGATGATGTTTCCGCCAATGGCGATGTTTTCGAGGTGACTTGCAGTATCGAAGCATTTCAACAGGTTTCTGAGGAATTCGAGAGCAGAAAAATCCCAACGAATCTGGCAGAAATTTCACGTATTCCTGCGAATACAGTTGATTTGGGAGTAAATGACGGTAAAAAAGTTCTCAAGCTTATGGAATCACTGGAAGATCATGATGATGTTCAAAGTGTGACAGCAAATTTTAATATTCCTGATGAAATTATGGCCGAGGTCATTGCAGATTAATTCTTAATGAGGTTTTTAAAGGGGACAGGATCTTGACGATTGAATTCAGTTGTTCGCATTGCAATAAAGTCCTGAAAACCTCGGATGACAAAGCCGGGCGTAGAGCCAAGTGTCCCCAGTGTGGCGAGCCGATCGATGTGCCATTGCCGGGAGGCGTCGCCAGTGATGACGGTTTCGATGGTTTTGATGAACCAGCCAGCGAAACGCCTGTAAGTGAAGAGCAGAGTTTCCTCGGCGAATCATCAGTCCGAGAAGAAGACAGCTTTCTGGCACAGGGTGACACGAACTGCCCGATGTGTGGTGCTTCTGTTCCTGCTGGCGCTACAAAGTGTCAGGCATGTGGTGAGACGCTCAAGGCTTCACGAGGCTCCGGTAAAGGGCAGTGGGAACCACGAGTCTTTAGCATTGGCGAAGCTTTTTCTCGTGCCTGGGAGGTCTATAAAGCCAACCTGGGGATTGCGATCGGGGTGCCTCTGCTGGCGGGGGTTATTTACTTTATCGGTTCGTTCGTGATTGGCATGATCTCAGGACTTATGGCAGTTGCTGTTGTTCCTGCGGGTGGGAGAGGTATGGGACCAGAGATACCGTTGCCAATTATGCTTGTGCAAAATGTTTTTATCTATTCGATCTTGTTCTTCCTTCAGATGGGAGGTCAGTTAACGTTCCTCAAGATTGTGCGTGGCGAAAATCCTGAATTTAGTACCATGTTCAGCGGCGGCCCCTTTCTTGTGCGGATGTTTGTCTGCAGCATTATCTATTTTATAATTGTTTTTCTAGGGTTTATCGCTTTGATCATTCCCGGGATTATCTTGTCGCTCATGTTCTGGCCCTACTCCTTTATTCTGGTTGACCGGAATTTACCCGGAATCGAATCAATCTCTGAGTCACGGAAAGTTATGTCTGGCAATAAGTTAAATATGTTCGGCCTCTCATTGGCATTAGGTGGGATTACTATATTAGGAGGCCTCCTCACGTTGGGGATCGGTTTGATTTTCATCATTCCCTTCACTTATATGGTTCAGACCGTTGCTTATGCTGAAATGACCAGCCAGTGAGCTGCTTCAATAAATCGTGTTAGTTGTGAATCATTCTTTCAAAGTGATTTAGCCATCGATTTGAGGTTTATTTATTGTCGATTGAATTCAGTTGCTCACACTGTCACAAAAAATTTACTGCGTCAGATGATATAACAGGGTCCCGAGCGAACTGCCCCTGGTGTAATAGTTTTTCTCTGATTCCTGAACAAAAGCAGGAAATCAATGACTGTAGTTTCGATTCAGAGGAACCCATCTTCGAAGAAGATGAATTTCAATTGGGCGAGATGGTAGCCTGTCCTGTATGCGGTAAATTGATGGATTTGTATATAGGTACTTGTCAAGCTTGTGTTAATGAAAAAACGATTCGAAAATTTGAGGATGATTCCAGAGACAAAGATTGGAAATCGGGAAAAGTAAGTGTTTCGACCGTTTTTTTTCGCTCGAGTCAATTGTATCGGAAAAATTTCGGCTCATGTGTTTCTGCCTGTTTCGTGTGTGGTTTCTTGGCCTATTTCTTAACTCACACTGTTTTTTACTTTATTGGTTTTATTTTAGCAGGAGGTGTTGTTGGGGCAGTTGTGTCAGAGAATCCTGCATTGGTCATCCTCTCAATCTTACTGGTACCTGGTGGAATTGCATTAATTCTTTTCGTTTCCAGTTTATTGTTTTGTTATTTTCTGCTTGGTTTTCAGTCTTACTTTTTAAAAGTGGTTCAAACTCAGAGTTTAGGCGTTCGAGAGATTTTTAAAGTCGGTCCGTATTTCTGGAGAATGTATTTAAGCAGTATGGTTTTAACGGTATTCTTTCTTGTGGGATTTGCTTTCTACTTTATTCCAGGGATGATCTTGATATTCTATTGTTGGCCTTATGCACTGCTTATCATTGATCGAGATTTACCGAGTATCAGTTCTATTACTGAAGCACCGAAGCTGATAAAAGGAAACATGAAAAGTCTTGCGATTATTTTACTGCCAATTATGTGTTTAGCTTTTGCCGGTATGCAAAGCACGCAGATTATCTTTGATTTTTGTGAACAGGTTTTATATCTGACAGCTGACCAGAGTGACTATCTTACTTTTGGTGTTACTGGAATTATCGGGACGTTTGCGATTTCATTTGGAATGCTGATTCTAGCTGTCACCTATGCTGAAATGACCGGTCAGTGAGCTAAATGAATAAGATAACGAACCAATTCTTAGTACTCCTTCGTCAGGGTTTTCTGCGGGGGAGTTCTTTTGCTATGATACCAGCCATTGAGCGGGGCCGAGTCAGCCCCGAGTACTATGTAACTGAATGTGGACGTGAATATGGTTCGTGAGCCTGTTATCAAAGGGGATGATGAGCCGGAAGATGATTTTTCCGGCGGTGCAGTTGGCTGGGATTCCAGCTGTCTGGCTGACGATGCGGAGTATGATGATGTCCTGCGTCCTCAACGGCTCAGCGAAGTTGTCGGACAAAGGCAGGTTGTTGAACGTCTGCAAGTGATTCTGGATGCCACCCGCAAACGGAATGAACCATTGGGGCATCTTTTATTGGATGGCCCTCCGGGATTAGGGAAAACCACGCTCGCTTCTGTACTGCCTAAAGAACTGGGGACCGAGTTGCAGATTACTTCCGGTCCTTCTTTAAGTGCCCCTAAAGATCTGTTGCCTTATCTGACCAATGCCGCTCATGGTTCGTTTCTGTTTATTGATGAAATCCATCGCCTGCCAGCCACAGTCGAAGAATTTATCTATCCTGCGATGGAAGATTTTCGTGTGGATATTACATTGGGTGATGGCATCAATGCCCGCACAGTGAACATGAAATTGCAGAAATTTACACTGATAGGTGCGACAACGCGCAGTGGGATGTTGACGGCGCCATTGCGGGATCGATTCGTACGCCGAGAACATCTGGATTTTTATGACGATGAAGAGCTGGTCGAAATTGTCCGTAGAAATTCCATCAAGCTGCGGACCGAAATTTCTGATGATGCTGCCTTTGAAATTGCCAGACGCAGTCGAGGTACACCACGCAAAGCCAATAACCTGTTGCGCTGGGCTCGTGACTTTGCTACCAGTAAAGCAGATGGTCATATTACAAATGAAGTCGTGGCTAAGGCATTTGAAATGCTGGAAATTGATCACCTTGGTTTGGAGCGTCAGGACAGGCGGTATCTCGAAACACTGGTGAAAACATTTTCCGGAGGCCCTGCAGGAGTACAGGCGCTTGGTCACAGTTTAAATATTCCAGCGGATACCCTGGAAGACGAAGTCGAGCCATTTCTGTTGCGTTGCGGGTTTATCCAACGTTCACCACGCGGACGCATTGTCACGATGGCTGCTTTAGAACATCTGAAATTGACGTTACCCGAAGCGGGCTAACTCTTCAGATTCGAATTACTCTATTTCACAAAGAAGAACCATGAGTCAGTCGGTTTACTATGATTATGACGTCGTTGTCGTCGGAGCGGGGCACGCCGGCTGTGAAGCAGCCCTGGCCGCAGCGCGCCTGGGTGCAAAGACAGCGCTCTTAACTATGAATTGCGATACAGTAGGTCAGATGAGCTGCAACCCTGCAATCGGGGGAGTCGCGAAAGGGCAGATTGTCCGGGAAATCGATGCGCTGGGTGGGGAAATGGGTCGTGTGATTGATGAAACGGGAATTCAGTTCCGTATGCTCAATCTCTCCAAAGGACCTGCCATGCATAGTCCGCGTGCGCAAGCGGATAAAAAGGCCTATCAGTTTAGTATGAAATGGAAGGTTGAGCAGCAGGAGAACCTGGCATTAAGGCAGGAGATCGTTAAGAGTCTGGTTGTAGAAAATGATCGTATCTCTGGCGTGGAGGTTCACGGCGATGCACACTATCGTGCGCGGTCTGTCATCTTGACAACGGGCACCTTTCTGCAGGCCATCATGCATACTGGCGAAGCGAAAACCAAAGGTGGCCGCGCCGGTGAAGGGACAACGGGAACCCTTTCAGACAGTCTTGTTGAATTGGGTTTTGAATTGCAGCGTTTTAAAACAGGGACCCCTGCGCGGCTCAACGGTCGCACGATCGATTTTTCGGTGCTGGAAGAACAGCCTGGCGATGACAATCCTCAGCCTTTTTCCTACATGACCGAGAAAATCAGCCAGTCGCAAATGCCCTGTTATTTAACGGAGACCAACACGGAAGTGCATCGGTTGATCAACGAAAATCTGCATCGTGCGCCGATGTATTCAGGCCAGATCAATTCGACAGGCCCCCGCTATTGCCCTTCGATCGAAGATAAAGTGGTACGCTTTGCTGAGCGCAATTCACATCAGATATTTCTGGAACCGGAGGGGCGATTTACCAACGAGTATTACTGTAATGGTATCTCTACGAGTTTGCCCCGTGATGTTCAGGATCAGATGATTCATTCCATTCGCGGTTTGGAACAAACAGAAATCATGCGCTATGGTTATGCCGTCGAGTATGATTTTGCCACTCCCACACAATTAAAGCCGACACTGGAAACCAAACGAGTGGAAGGTCTGTATTTTGCGGGTCAGTTGAATGGAACCACAGGCTATGAAGAAGCAGCCGGTCAGGGTTTACTGGCGGGTTTAAACGCGGCATTAAACATAGCCGGTAAACCGGATTTAATCCTGGATCGAAATGAGGCCTATTTAGGAGTGCTGATTGATGATCTGGTTACGAAAGGTGTGGATGAGCCTTACCGGATGTTTACCTCGCGTGCCGAGTTTCGATTATTACTCAGGCAGGATAACGCTGATCGCAGGATGACGCCCATTGGTCGTCGCGTTGGTTCTGTGGGTAGTGAGCGTTGGCAAAAGTACCAGGCTTACGAAGCAGAGATTACACAGATTCAGCAGTTTATTCAGAGCACCCGTTACCAGGGAAATACTTTGGAAGAATGGCTTCGTCGACAGGATATCAGTTGGCCTGAGGTCTGTGAGTTTGCTCCTGAGCTGGCAAGCTTTCGTGTCTCGAAACGGGCCATCGAGCAGACTCTGATCGAAGTCCAGTATGCGGGATACATTCGCAGGCAGACAGCCGAGATCGAAAAGCAGAAGAATGTGGAAATGCTCCACATACCTGAGCAGATTGATTACCAGTTGGTACCCAACTTGCGAAATGAGGCCAAAGAAAAATTCATGCAGGTCAAGCCGTTGAATATTGGACAGGCGGGCAGAATCAGTGGAGTGACCCCAGCAGATTTGACTGTATTGGTTCTTTACTTAAACAGTTCGAGCCGGATGGCCACATAAAACAGGCTGTTTCGGAAGTTTCAGGTCTTCAATTTCCCTGTGATTTGACTGTTTTAGACCTGGGAACTGTGTGAAAATCGGGGGTTTTTTGTGAGTTCGCGGACAATCCACTATAGGTAGAATCACTGTAAGTATATGGTTGATAGGTATTTGTTTCAAATTATTGGTCAACTGTCCGAATGCCTGTTGACCATATCGTCAGAATAGATACAATCGGAGTTATTGATAATACTGGTAAAGTCAAGCGGTATTGAGAGATTTGGCGTTTGTATCTATGTAGGATACTTATGGCGTCTGGAAAGTCAGTAACGTTTGGCAAGTAAACGGGCCACAAAACTACACCTTGGAGGATGTGGTTTTTTATCTCTTTACCTGGTTTCAAGTAAATAGATAAGAGGCTGATTATGGAGATGTCAGTTTCAGTAGGGGTATAGATGAAAGGGTCATCGGTATCACTGCGCAGGGGCTCGGTTATTGCATGTTGTAATAGCCTTAAAGCGCTTGGTCTTTCCCGCTCAACTGGAGTGGGTCTTCAAAGGATGGATGAGCAATATGAAAACGGTCTTTACCACAGGCGAAGCCGCAAAGATTTGCAAAGTGAGTCAACAAACAATTATTCGTTGTTTTGATTCTGGCCAACTCAAGGGGTTTCGGGTCCCGGGCTCTCGCTTTCGCAGGATTCCACGTGATGTCCTGTTTAAATTTATGAAAGACAATGGAATTCCCACTGATGCATTGGAAAGCGGAAAACGAAAGGCTTTAATCGTAGATGACGATGAAGAGCTGGTAGAGTTGATTCGTGATGTATTAGATGCAGATTCCCGATTTGAAGTCCGTGTTGCTAATAACGGATTTGACGCCGGCATGATGGTGAAAGAATATCACCCTGATATTATTATTCTGGATGTCATGCTACCTGACATTAATGGTAAGGAAGTCTGTCAGCGTGTTCGCAGTGACTCTTCCATGGATGATGTAAAAATTATCTGTATCAGCGGTATGGTTGAAGCAGACAAGATTGACGATTTAAAAGCCGCCGGTGCGAATGACTTCATGCAAAAACCATTTGAAGTCGAGCAATTGGCAGATCGAGTCTGTACGCTTCTGAATCTGGAATCCGTACACGCAACTGGTTAATTCCGGGATCAAACAGACATCAGTTTCATGGCGGTCGGAGCTTGAGTTCCGATCGTCGTGGGTGCTGTTTCATGGAGTATCAGATGTCGAGCGAAGCCGGTATCACTAATATGGAATTACCGGATGCTTATTACAGACGTTTGTTTTCATTGATCCCAGCACGTTCACTCCAGTCGGTCATCAGCGAACTATCAAGCGTCTGGTGCGAAGCCACCGGTGCTGATGCGGTCTACCTTGGTGTATTTGAGAGTGAGCCCCAAAAGCTGACTGCTGGCCTCTTTCGTTCTGATCAGCAGAATGAGACGGAATGTTTCATTAAAGAATCGATTCAGGTCTCGAACGATTGTTCGATCAAAGAGCAGGCTTTGTCAGTTTTTGGACAGGGGCGTTCCTTTCCACTTATTTCTCAAGAGCCATTTGATTTCTTTTCGATTCCTGGTACCCCAATGGACCTCGCCGGAATTTTTCTGTTTTCACCAACAAGAGTGACAGAAGAACTTCCACTCATTTCACAATTAATTCAGTTAAGCCAGCGTCTTCTGGTTCAGGTGATTGAGTTAAGGACGCGGAGTGTTCCAGCTCCCGCTAAGAGAGAGTCTGTAGAAACTGACTTGGGGAAAACTCTTGCGACAGAACGCCGGATTTTTCCGAGTACTGATAAACTGGAAGCGATGGCAGAATTTGCGGCAGGTGCAGGCCATGAAATTAATAATCCCGTTGCTACGATTGTAGGACGCGTGCAGATGCTTCTCAAAGGAGAGACGGACCCGGATCGTCGACAGTCTCTGGCAACGATTGGAGGTCAGGCTTACCGCGTGCGGGATATGATTGGCGATGCGATGTTATTTGCCCGACCACCTGATCCTCGACCCGTATCACTGAATTTCCAATCAGTCACACAGGAAGTGTTGAGCAGTCTTAGTAGAGAAATATCGCACTCTGGCGTTCAGGTATCCGTTGAGATATCAGAATTACATTCGATCTGGGCCGATGAAATTCAATGTAAAGTTGTTCTGAGCAATTTGATATTGAACAGTCTGAATGTGCTTGAATCTGGTGGTCATGTGCGGATTGTTTCAGAAGAAATAACAACAGACACTCAGCGAGTACTACAGATTCGTGTGATTGATGATGGTCCTGGGTTAACAGAAGAAGAAAAAGTGCATTTATTTGACCCTTTCTATTCAGCCAGACAGGCCGGGCGGGGCCTGGGATTTGGTTTATCAAAGTGCTGGCGCATTCTTTCACTTCATGGTGGATTGATTGAAGCAGAAAATAATGTCGATTGTGGGGTGACGTTTCATCTATTCTGGCCAGCAGAGAATCCGTCGGGATCATCGACCGTTTCAGAGTGATCTACCTGAATGAGAACGTAAACAAGCGACTTTCTGTAATTCAGCGCTTGCAGATTCGCCGGGGATCGGTTTCAATATAGCCATCAGGACGTTTGGGAAGTATGATTTCGAGCAAGTTAGATCTACTTTGCACCCTTCTTTTCATTGATGAGGCAGCCTGGGGACGATGGCGGCGATTCATTCCTATCTGATCATTTTGACCAGCTTCGTAGCACAATCCGATAAGATTTCGGATGTACCTCTGCTGGAAGAACCAGCAAGATATGCTATAGAAGCGCCTGATATTGCAGTCAGAGGAGTCCCTGTCAGCAAAGTCACCATTCGTGCTCTCAAGGTGAATGGTTCTCTGGATACGTCTTTTTCTGGTCATCCTCAGCAAATATTGGGTTTGGAATTATGGGTCGATGACGTTGATACCGCCTTACCTCGTTTCGAAAATGGCATTCTGGAATTAAAGACAGATTTGTCAAAAAACCAGAAAGTCTTTATTACCCAGGATACCATTGTTGTCGATCCGGATATTCGCGGAACTGGCACGCAAGCGGTTTATCGTATTTCAAAATGGATGAGCCTGCTGCCTCCCCTGATCGCCGTTGTGCTGGCGATCTGGTTTCGGAATATCATTCTGGCATTGCTTGTCAGTATCTGGTGTGGCTCTGTGATCTTATCGCATGGGAATCTATTTTTAGGGTTTGTACATACTCTGGATACCTTCGTGATCCATGAAATCGTTGAGCCAGGCAGTCCTGATAATTCTCATATGATGATCATTTTATTTACGATGTTTCTTGGCGCGATGGTGGGCGTCATGTCTATGGGAGGCGGGACTGCGGCATTAGTCACCAAGCTTGCTCAATACGCAACAAAACGCGAGCATAGCCAGCTGATGACCTGGTTTTTAGGACTGGTGATTTTTTTTGATGATTATGCGAATTCCCTGCTGGTGGGAAGTTCGATGCGGCCTCTGACAGATCGCATGAAGGTTTCGCGTGAGAAGTTATCATTTCTGGTCGATTCTACAGCAGCACCAGTTTCCGGAATTGCCATTATCTCAACCTGGGTGGGAGTGGAAATTGGTTACATTGCAGACTCATACGCCAGTCTGGGAATGGCCGAAGATTACTACACCACTTTTTTATATAGTTTACCTTATCGATTTTACCCGCTGCATTTATTGGCATTTGTCTGGCTGATTGCCTATTTAGGACATGATTATGGTCCGATGTTGAAAGCAGAAATTCGGGCCATTGCTTTTAATCAAGTCGTTCGTCCAGGGCGTGTCAATATTGTCGAGTCTGAATCTGGTGCAGAAAAGGGGGATCTGGCTCATCGTCTATTATTGCGGAACGCGTTGATTCCATTATTCGTGCTATTGGGGCTGGCAATAACCGGTTTATGGTGGACGGGATCGATTGAAGTCGATCAACTCAATGTGGCACTGTTTCAACAGGACAAACCATTACTGCAAAAGAATTTTCAAACGATTTTAGAGCATGCTGCTCCCAACCGCGTCTTACTGATTTCCTCGTTTCTGGCTTCCATTGCAGCCATCGCCAGTTGCAGTTTTTCCAAAGCGCTTTCATTAAACGAATGCATTGAAGCCTGGTCGGTTGGCGCGAAAAGCATGTTTCTGGCAATTCTGATTCTGGTTCTGGCCTGGTCCGTTGCTACGATTTGTGATGAGAGTCATCTGAATACTGCGGGAGTTCTGGTCGAAATGCTTTCGGGAAGTCTTTCACCAAACTGGATGCCAATGATCACCTTTCTTTTGGCGGCAGCAGTCAGTTTTGCCACTGGCAGTTCCTGGTCAACGATGGGGTTAATCATGCCTTTATCGATTTCGGTGACCTATAGCCTCTTAGTACCATTAAATGAAGCAGGCCCCAATCACCATTTGATGCTGGGGACCATTGGTGGTGTGCTGGCGGGAGCCATCTTTGGTGACCATTGCTCACCCATCTCAGACACGACGATACTTTCCTCTGCTGCTTCCGGATCGGATCACCTCGATCATGTCATTACACAAATGCCGTATGCTGTTACCGTTGCCATCGTTTCAGTTGTATTTGGATATATTCCAGTCGGTTTTGGTTTTCAGCCCTATATTCTCTTGCCCGTTGGTCTGATCGTCCTATTCATCATCGTGCAATTTTATGGAAAATCTGCTGAACTGGAAGCCGCCAAGGTTCTGGAAGCGGGTATCAGTGCTGAGGAATTTAACAATCCTAATGGTAAAGACGTTGAACTGAAGGAATCAGACAAGGAGAACGAGTCGGAAGAAGCCGAAGAATTGGAAGAGACTACTACAGACTCTGTAGAGAGTCAGAATGAAGATGTCTGAAACTGTGTATTCGCAGTGATTTGTGTGCTATAATTACCCTATATTCCGTAAATACTCAAGCAGTTTATTTAATGTATAGGTATCCCTCAGAATGCAACCGCAGTCAAAACTCAGTGGAATTTTTACTCCGAATCTGGTTCCCTACGATTCTCAAGGCCAAATCAATGAGCCAGAATTACGTCGTTACATCGACTGGCTGATTGAAAAAGGAGTCCATGGTCTTTATCCCAATGGATCCACGGGGGAGTTTACCCGATTTACTCCGGAAGAACGTCGTCGCATCGTGGCGATCATTGCCGACCAGACACGCGGTCGCGTGCCCATTCTGGCAGGAGCGGCCGAAGCCAATGTTCGCGAAACGATTAAGGCTTGTGAGTATTACCATGAACTGGGAATTCGGGCCGTGGCAATTGTGGCTCCCTTTTATTACAAGCTGAGCCCTGCCTCTGTTTATGCCTATTTCAAGGAAATTGGTGATAACACACCGATTGACGTGACTCTCTATAACATTCCGATGTTTGCCAGCCCGATTGATGTCCCTACGATTCAGCGCCTTTCAGAAGAATGCGAGAAGATCGTCGCGATTAAGGATTCATCGGGAGATATTCCTAATATGATTCGTATGATTCAGGCGGTACGTCCGAACCGTCCGGAGTTTTCATTTCTGACGGGTTGGGATGCCGCATTGATGCCTTTGTTACTGAGTGGAGCAGACGGTGGCACGAATGCCAGCTCGGGAGTGGTTCCAGAGCTGACACGTAAGTTGTATGACCTGACGATGTCAGCACAGTTAGATGAAGCGCGCCGGATTCAATACGACTTATTGACGTTATTTGATACGATGATCTATTCTGCGGAATTTCCGGAAGGGTTTCGTGCTGCCGTAGAGCTGCGTGGTTTTCAAATGGGGCAAGGGCGTCAGCCGATTACTTCGGAACAGCAAACCGATATTTCCACATTGAGCCGTACGTTGCAATGTATGCTTTCGGAACATGGCTTTACGAATGAGCCCATTGGAGGCTGTTCTACCGGAATTACAGAAGATCTCGACAACCATGATGTTTCACAGATTGTGCAACGCGTGGTTGCGGAACTCAATCGACGTAATCTGATTTAAGTTTGGATCACTTCGATCCACGATTAACTTTCCAGCTGGCTGCGGTAGTAGTCTGCGCCAGCCGAAAGCGCCTCGTCCAGTTTTTCCGGATGTTTACCACCGGCTTCTGCCATATCGGGTCTACCGCCGCCACCGCCGCCGACAACTTTTGCAGCGACTTTCACGCAATCGCCGGCTTTGAGCCCCTGTTTGATCAGATCCTGGTTGACGGCTGCCATCAAAGCAACTTTCCCATCGATGACAGTACCCAGAATCAAAGCGACTTGTTTTCCTTTTTTACGCAAATGATCGGCGAGTTCGCGGAGTTGGTCTCGTGATGCATCTTGTGCATGATAGGCGACAATTTTCACATCGTTTATTGATTTTGTAGTTTGCAGTAGTTCGTCCGCCGTGCCTGCCAGCGATTTGCTGGAATATTTCAAGAGCTTCTTTTTTGTTTCCCGCAATTCTTCCTGCATATGGAGAATGCGTTGTGGTAACTCATCTGGACGAGGCACCTTGAGCTGTGCAGCGATTTCCTGAAGGAGTTTCTCGGTGTGTCTGGTTTTTTCAAGTGCTTTCGATCCCGTGAGGGCGTGTATGCGGCGGACCCCTTTGGCGACGGGTTCTTCATTCACAATTTTACACAACCCCACCTGTCCTGTGTTGGAGAGATGAGTTCCTCCGCAGAGCTCGATACTGAAATCTCCCATTTGGACCACACGCACATTGTCTGGATATTTTTCACCAAACAAAGCCATCGCTCCCAAATCTCTGGCTTTCTGTAGTTTCATCAGTTCCGTACTGATGCTGGCTCCTTCAGAAATACGTTGATTGATGATATCTTCGATCTGACTGACTTCGTCCGGGGTGACTGCTTTGCGGTGTGAAAAGTCAAAGCGAAGCATATCTTCTTCCACCTTCGAACCGCGTTGCATGGCGTTTTCACCCAAAACGGTCCTTAGTGCATGATGCAGTAAGTGGGTTGCCGAGTGAGCTCGTTCGATTCCTGAACGTCGCGGACTGATCACCGTTGCATTAACCGTTTGCCCCTGTTCCAGTTTACCGTTCAAAAGGTGGCCAATGTGGAGCGTCAGACCCCCGTTTTTCTGGGTATTAATGACCTCAAATTTGACGCCCTCTGCTTCGATGAATCCCATGTCGCCGACCTGTCCACCGGCTTCTGCATAAAAGGGGCTTTGATCCAGGACGACCACGACCGGGTGCGCGTGGCCTTTTTCCACCATTGACTCCACGAGCCTGTCCTCTGCAATAATGCCGACCACTTTTCCTTCTGCTTCTGTTGAATCGTAACCCCTGAAGACGGTATCGCTGGTGGTTTTATGCAGGGCCGTCAAAGGGCCTTCTGACATTACCGAATCAAGAAAGGCTCCGCTGCCACTCCCTTCTTTGTGTCGTTTCATCAGGGTGTTAAATTCGGTCCGATCAACAGAAATATTATTTTTTGCAGCCAGTGCTTCTGTGAGTTCGATCAGAAAACCGTCCGTCTGATGCAGGTCAAAAGCGTCTTCACCAGAAATTTCCGAAAGGCCTTGCTTTTCTGCATTTTTCAGGAAACCCTCAAAGCGATTCAGCCCTTTTTCAATGACACTCAGAAACTGTTGTTCTTCTTCTTTGATTGTTCTCTGGACATTTTCGACGGTTTTTGCAATATCCGGATAAGGAGTTTTCATGATGTCTACGACAGCGGGGACAAGCTGGTACAGGAAGGGATCGTGCTTGCCCAGCAGGTAGCCTTCCAGTAGAGCGCGCCTGAGTAACTGGCGAACGACATAGCTCTCTTTTTCGCTGCCGGGGTTGACGCCTTCATGAATACTGAATGTGATAGCACGGATATGGTCTGAAATGCGGCGGATTGGTCGGCCCGTCGGTTTTTCAAATTGATACTCCGTACCTACTGTATCAGCGGCTGCCAGGCAGAGTTGTTTGAGTGTATCGATTTCAAAGTTACTTTGCACACCTTGCAAGACAGCTGCGGTGCGTTCTAATCCCATGCCTGTGTCGATATTTTTTTTGGGCAAGGGTTGCAGATTGTCGGGAGGATCTCCAACGCGATTAAACTGGGTGAATACCAGATTCCAGATTTCGACGTTATCTTTTCCCCCATTGGGATGATAGAAGATTTCACTGCAAGGTCCACAAACGCCATCGGGACCTAAAGAGGGCGCACCTGCGGGCCAGAAATTTTCATGTTCATTTTCACGGCTGATGCGGTTGGCGGGAAGTTTGATATCATCGTGCCAGATATTATAGGCTTCATCATCTTCCTGATAGACGGTAACGGAGAGCAGGTTGGGGTCGAGTCCCAGCCATTTCTTATCAGTCAGATATTCCCAGGCCCAATGTATGGCGTCTCGTTTAAAGTAATCGCCGAACGAAAAATTTCCGAGCATTTCAAAAAACGTGTGATGGTAGGCGGTGACTCCCACATTTTGAATGTCGCCCGTGCGGAGGCACATCTGGCAGGTTGTGGCGCGTGTGAAATCGAGTTTGCCTACGCCGAGAAACTGGTTTTTGAATTGATTCATTCCCGCGGGAGTGAATAATACGGTGCGGTCATCGCGTGGGACCAGGACATCAGATGGTCGGCGGATACACCCTTTTTCTTCAAAGAAGGAAAGGTAACATTCGCGAAGTTCGTCTGTATTCATTGTTTTTTAAAATTACTTATCAGGGAGGGGAAGGATTACTTTTCGGTCATCCAAAAGTTGTAATATGACTTGTGAGCTATTTAGTTTTTTTGCTTCCTCATAAAATGCCTCAGGTGTCTGAACCATTTGATTATTAATCTGGCTGATAAAATTTCCTTCTACGAGGCCAGCCTGCTGTGCGGGACTGTCAGGTTCGACATGAGTCACAACAACAGCTGGTGGATAACTGAACGGAAGGAATGTATATTTCTTGCGAGCTGTGGGGAAATCAACTCTCATTCCGCGCCAGATTGGATGGCGAAATTGGGTCTGTACAATCCCCTCATCATCAACCACTGGCCATTTTCCTAGTTTTATAGTCAGAGTCAACTCACGCAGTTTTTTTCCTCTCAAGATTTGAATCTTTACTTCATTTCCCGCACCTGCTTTACCGACTTCGCGCATTAAGTCGAGTTCGTTTGTCAATTTATGCCCATTGATAGAGAGAATCAGGTCACGTGGCAGCATGCCGGCCCGTTGGGCAGGGGAGTATTTTTCTACATTTCTCGCTTCAACATAGAAGGGGTCTTGCAGCACAAAATTTCCCACAAAACGTTGCATTGCCTGATCTCGTCCAATTCTCTTGGGTTCGATACCCAGAAAACCATATTCGGCTTCCAGTCCTGCAGCGAGGCTATTGATGATGCGCAGTGTCGCTTTGTTGATGGGAATCGCATAGCCGGTCGATTTTTCATAACCTTCGAGTGCAGCCAATGCCGTTGTGACACCGATCAAGTTCCCATCGAGGTTCAGTAAGGCACCACCACTTGTACCCAGATCAAGGTGTGTGTCGACCTGTAACAAAGTTCCAAAATGGTGTAGCGTTTCTTCTTTAGCAAGTTCCTGGTTCAGGAAGTGTTTTTTTATAGGAATTGGAAACCGATGAAAGTTGCTTACAATACCCCAACTGGCGCTGGGAGAACCATCACGGGCGATTGCATAGGGGTTTCCCAGGGCAATCACAAATTGTCCTTTTCGAACCGTTTCGGTCGATGCGTATTTGATGGGAAGCAGTGATTGGGCATATTTTCTGGGCAGTTTCTGAGTTGGACTAAGGACACATAAATCACTGCGCGGGTCAGCCGCCAGAATTTCTGCATAAAATCCCTGCTGGTTGGCAGTATGAACATAAATATGATTTTCAGAGATTGCTTTTTGACCTGCAACAGGTCCGCCTTTAGTGAGATGATAATTCGTGAGGATCAAAACGCGGTTCTGTTTTGTCGGATCCGGAATGAGGACTCCCGACCCAAAATCGTTGGGAATGAAATTCAAATTCTGTGGATCTTGTGATGTATTCAACCCCTGATCAGGATCCAAGCCAAAGGGCGCAGGGATTCGGGATGGAATCCGTTGTCTTCTGGTTTTGATTTTCGAAATTGCAACGACTGATTTTTCAGACTTTTCAATGGCACTGATCAATTGTTTTTCAACAGCAAAAGCAACGGCGCGTGCATCCAGTCCTTGCGCATAAAGTGCATGGTCCTTTTCAGTCGGAAACCAGAGCAGAGCAGCCAACAAGGTTATCGTGAACAATGCATGGCTTTGCGCAAATTTTGTTGATGGAGCACCAAACATTCTTTGCCTTACGTAAAAATTAAAAATCTAATGCGCAGAAAACGTTTTCCACTTGATCGGGTAATCATTGATACTGATTTTACCGTGTTTCTGAGGAGAACCCAATGCAAAACGACCTTGATTACCAGTGTCGGAATCAAGGTCGTTGAGCGTTTTTTTTCTGGATCGCTGATTTCAGGGACAGATCGTCAAATCAGGCTTCGACTGGCTCTGGTTTTTTCGAGGGTAGCAGCCCCTGTGCTTCCAGTACTTTCTGCTTGATTTCCAGACAAAGATCGGGGTTTTCTTCCAGCACCGTTTTGGAACGGTCTCGACCCTGCCCAAGTCGTGTTTCTCCATAACTGAACCAGCTACCAGCCTTTTTGACGATTTTGTTTTCAACCGCCAGATCAAGGAGATCCAATTCGAAGTTGATTCCACCAGTCGTGAGCATGTCAAATTCGGCAATTCTGAACGGAGGTGCGATCTTATTTTTAACAATCTTGGCTTTCATTCGAATGCCCGTGACGGTGTCACCATCTTTGAGTGTGGCAATCCGGCGGACATCCACACGCACCGAACTGTAAAATTTCAATGCGCGACCGCCGGGAGTTGTTTCGGGACTCCCAAACATCACACCAATTTTCTCACGAATCTGGTTGATGAAAATCACGGTCGTTTTGGATTTGGAGATGGCGCCGGTTAGTTTTCGCATGGCCTGACTCATCATACGGGCCTGCAGTCCAACGTGTGTATCGCCGATTTCGCCATCTAATTCTGCTTTGGGGACGAGTGCTGCTACCGAGTCGACAACAATGACGTCAACAGAGTTTGATTTGATCAGCATTTCTGCAATTTGCAGCCCTTCTTCCCCATAGGATGGTTGGCTGACGAGCATTTCTGAAATATTGACGCCCAGTTTTTTGGCCCAGATTGGATCCAGTGCATGTTCGGCATCAATAAAGGCAGCGATGCCACCTTCTTTTTGTGCATTTGCAATGACGTGTAAGGCGAGAGTTGTTTTACCGCTCGATTCTGGTCCGTACAATTCAATCACTCGTCCACGGGGAAAGCCTGTGCCGCCAAGGGCCAGGTCGAGTGAGAGTGCGCCGCTGGGAATTGAGGGAACGACTTGTGCATTCTCTCCTTCCAGCTTCATGATGGCGCCTTTACCAAACGCCTGCTCAATTTGCCCCAGCGCGTTATCGAGCATTCCATCAGGATTGGTGGATCCGTTGTTATTTTTTGGTGGGGGAGTTGTAGCTCGTTTCGATCGTGACTTAGCGGCCATTGAGGTCTTCCTTCAGTAATATGACATTTGCCCCGCAATTGAGTTTGAGTTCGTCAGGCGAAGCAAGTGCCTAATTTGTCGAGAATTGCGGGGACGTCTTTATTGAACGCCGTCTCGACCCATGGATTTAAAAGGAAATGTCTATTGTGAACGAAGATATACTAGCGAATTCTTTTTTTGTCACAATAGCAAATATGAGAAAATTATAGCTGATGACAATTATTTCAGAATTCGGTCAATCTGAAAAGGAATAAGGAACGTGAAAGATTCGAAAATCTGTAAGAGTTTCAGGGGCTCTCTGTCTGAGTTTCATTTTCAATCAGCATTCCCAAGTACGATTTCAGGATGGAATCGGTCAGCACCAAAGTCTCAGCCAGCTGGATAATCGCGGTTTCTGCTTCCTGAAGTCCAGACTCTTCGGCCATCAATTCGATTTCTGCAAACGTTCCGAGTCCTTCGACTTCATCAATGGCAATTTCAAATGAGTTATGATGATGCAGATAGGTGAAGGGTGTGCGTCTTTTTTTAATGGTTCTGAGTGGCTGAAACCCGAGAAGCTCCAGCATTTCTGCCATTTGTTCAAACGCTGGCTGACCTGATTCAAATGCCAGTTCAATTTCTTTACGAACCTTGCTGATCGTTGCCCGTTTAGGACCTTTGTAGGTGATGCGGTTCTCCGACCCATTACATCGAATACGGATGGCTTCGTCTGTTTCCGCAAAATTGCGAACCGGGTGCATAAAATAAAAATCCTGCTGCTCCAGACAAATTCCCCGTGTTGCGCCGAGATGCTCCAGTTGATCAAACAAAGCATCTCGATCAGCAATGGCAAACTTTTGTTCCACTTCCAGCATTTGAAGACCACATGATCGAGGGTTAGCAAAATTTCCAGTATGAGAAGACAATTAATCGCGCCAAGGATGTTCGATTTTTTTCCAGTATGAATCAAACTCAAATTTGGGGCTATTGTCCAGATCGTGACACTGGTAGCAGGTATTCTTTTTAGCTTCAGCGAGTGTGACTCGCATGACTTTTTTAGCTTCTTCGAGTTTGTCCATTTCGACGAGTTCGATGTGTCTGCTTCCCGGTCCGTGGCAGTTTTCGCACTGCTGTCCTAACAGATGAGGCGATTCTTTTTTATTAACAAAACCACTTTTATATCGAATTACTTCCTGTGGATGCCAACCGGTTACATGACAGGAAAGGCATTCGGCATCGTAGATGCGGGAGATGATTTTCTGACCTTTTTGATCTTCGCGTCCGGTAATCAGACTTTCGTATGCACCAGCATGTTTGGTCGTTAACCATTTTTCGTATGCTTTGGTGTGGCACTCACCACACGTCTCTGCACCCACAAAAGTGCTACCCCGAGGATGATCAATGGGAAGTTCTTTTGCTGCCAGATCTTCCTGTTTCAGTCGATCCTGATAGAACTGCATCTGCTCAGCCATGCGTGGTGTATCCTGAAATCGTTGTTTATCGAGTTCGATTACAGTGAACCGAAATCGTTTCGCAGGATCATTTTTTGCTGTTTTCTGTGGATAAAAGCCAACAACGCCGGCACTTTTTCCCTTGTGGCCGACATCGACCATCATGGTTTTTCCGATAAATTCAGGTTCACCGATCGGGTCTTCTACGCCGCCTGCAGTCAACAAAATATCAAAGATCGGAAATTTTTCTGCAAGCGATTTTGAGTCCTCTTTTTTGGAATGGGAAAGCAAAATCATGAGGTCAGGTTTGGTTGCTTCCATTTTATTGATGACTTCCGGAAGCACTTTCGCAGGTTCCTGCCAGGTGATGTCAGAGAGTTTTTCCATGTGGCTTTTTCCGATAATGGAAGTCACCGCTATTTTAACGCCACCAACTTCGACTATTTTGAAATGGTTTTTTCCCAGGTCGGGAGTTTCCAGAATCAGAATATTGGCGGCCAGGAATGTAGGTGTTTTATTGGGAGATACTGGTTCGGGGTTATGAAGTTGCAGAAAAATATCGGCACCAAAGCGGAGTTCTTCCGGTCCTAATCCGACTCCGGCGTATTTCATATCTTTCAAGGAAGCCAGAATGGTTTCGTATTTAATTTGACTTTGCCTGCGATTGCGTTTCACAAGGCTTCCCAGATCAAATGCGGTTACGGGCCAGTTTCGTTCTTCAATTTTTTTAAAGAGATTGGCCAGGAGTGAGACTCCGCCCGTCTGATTTTGCGTACAACCGCAGGGTTCGAGATAACCATGTCGTTCGCCTGTCAGGACAATAGCCAGCTTGGGAGCGGGCCAGCCTTTGAAGAGCGGCTTGATTGAGGTCTTAGAAGTCGATTCTGTTTTCGGAGAGGTTTTTCCTGTGGTAGATTGGGCGACGTGTTTTTCCGCCCCCGTAGAATCTGACTGAGTTGTCGAAGTTGATGAATCTGCGGGCTTCTGTTTTTTCGGCTGATTTTCTGTCTCAGTGGAAATCGAAGTGGTAGAGGCAGGCTGCGGAGTGTTGTTTTCACAGCCCGCGAGCAGCAGAATTGCGGCGAACAGGGAAAACAGGCCATGATTGTCTGAGACTCGTTTACATAACATTCAATACGACCTTCCATGGGATTGATTTGAGGAAGATGGATAACGTGGGTGAAACCTCACCGGTTATCTTAGCTCATAACATGGTATTGCGTCAAAGTGGATCTGAGACGGACCTGAAAAGGTCAGAAACAGAACCCGTTGAATGTGATTGATGCCATCAGCGGCTGAATCAAAACTGGTGTTTACAATGCTACAAATTGGATACGTAACTCAATTTCTTTTGCATTGGGGTGGTTCGTTTGCAGTTTCACGCGAGCCTGATTATTGTGATCGAAAGAAGCCGGTCTGCTACCAGCGGGAACAGAGAATTTTATCACGTAACGTTGTTTATTCGTGGACTTAAATTGATCGTCTTTTTTTATTTCAAATTTCAGATAATCGGGTTTGATCTCCTGGTTCACAATTTTCAGTGGTTGTTCCATTCCTTCTACAAACATGGATAGCGTGACTTCTTTTCCCTCTTTGGCAGAAATTTGTCCCAGTCTCAATACCATTGATACAGGATCCCAGTGAGCTCCAAAAGTTGGAACAATTCGAATGGGCCCGGTATGATTACCCGAGACTTGAATCACAAATTCTCGATTTTCTCTTTTGTGCTCATGCTTGTGCCCGTCCCCTTCTGTGTGTTTATGATCAGCTTCAGAATGAGGTTCTTGAGCATCAGGGATATCCGTTTTGACGATCAGGCGTTCGTTAAACCCTCCCAGAGGGATTTTTTCAGGATCTGCGGTGATTTTTATTGAGTATCCTGACTTAGCGTTGACTGTTTTTAGTTCTTCTGGCGTAAGAGATTTAAACGAGGATGTCAGGCCGGGTTTGCTGGCTACAACCTCTAACAATTTAAACTCATCCAGATACTTGGTGTGTATCATTCCAGTATGAGAAACCGGAGTACTGTTCGACATGACGGGCAGTGACCAATAGACGCCATCTTCAGAATCGCCACTAAAAGTAATCAAGCGGTTAGCAGTTCCCCGGATCTGGAGTTTGAGTTCCTGATTTTTGGGATCGTTCGTGTAAACGGTCGCTGTCTGCCCGAAAATTTCCTGAGCACTCTTTGGTGTCCAGGTTAGTTCGATCTCAATGGATTTGCCTGGCGCGACAGTGTTATCTTTCATTTCGCTCAGCGTACATTTGCATGTTGTGGCCCCTTTCTTAACTTCGAGAGGAACCTCTCCTTCATTTTTTAATATAAACTTATGTGAGAGAGTCTGCCCGACTGCCATTTCGCCGAATTCATAGAGTGGTTTTTCAGCAACTGCTTTTGGATACGGGCCCGTTGGTGAAATTTTCGGACGGTCATCATCAGTTGATTTTGTAGGTATTTTAGGTTGGACAGACTCAATATCCCCATTGCCTCGACCTAACCAGACCGTACCTATGAGAGCAACAACAAGAACAAGTATTGTTGTAAGAATAGATCGAAGATTCATAATGTCACCAGTAGAGAAGAATATTAATAATAAATGAGAATAATAAACTGAACTTTCAATTCAGGAACAACGACCTTAAGTTCCCCCGGTTATTATGAACCGTAGGGCACCTGAGTTCAATTCTGATTCCTTTGTCTTACGTTAATTATTTCCTTCATTCGGTTTAATGAGGCTTCAGTCAAATATTTATCCTCATGCTGGGCACGATGGTTGGCTTCATCCAGCGCAATTGCCCGTTGTGCCTGATTCTGGCTTTCGTTTATTTTGCCTGAATCTGCTAAAACTTCAGCAAAAACAGCACGATAACGGGCATTATTGGGATAACCTTTGACCGCCTGTTTTAGATTTATGACTGCACCATTCAGATCATCCTGCAGTTTTGATGTTTGATATTGTTGGTAAAAACGTTGTCCCAGCTCAAAATAGTTTCCTGCGTTCAGAGGATCCCTTTGAATGGCAGCTTTTTTCAGCTTTACAGCTTGTGCAAATGCATCCCGGTCATGAGTTCCCTGATTCCATTGAATTTCGGCCAAAGTCTGCCAGGGAGCTGGCGAAAGTGGATCTACCTCGCAGGCTTGTATGAAATACTGTTGCGCACCGCGAACGGACTGACCACGGATCAGTATCTGCTCTCCCTCTCGTACGAGTTTTTTTCGCTGAATTGTTGGCGCGAATGAAGATATTAAAAAGAAAACCATTAACAAAAGGGAAATTAACAAAAACGAGGTTTTCAAGTATCTCGTTTTAAGGGGATGTAATTGATCAGAACGGCTCTGTGTATCGGAGTGAGGGGCCAGATCTGCATGTTGAGCAGTGCGGGGAAAAGCCAATGCCAGGAGAAGTAGCCAGGTTTGTGTGACCGCCGGCATAGCAATTCCACCAGCTCCCAGCAGATGAATGCTAAGTGCGATAAAGGCGGCCGCCAATGCCAGTGGAATCAGAGTCGAAGAAGAATTTCTCTGATCTGAACCATCGAATCCCTGCCAACCGATGCTCAACACAGAAAAAATTACCAACCATCCCAGGCAGAAAAGCCAGAGCAGAGATTCATCTAGTGAGAGCAGGAATAATTGAACTCCCCATAGCAGTGGGAACGATGTGGCAATGCCAGACAATAAGACCACTTGATTGCGAGAAAATTCAGTATCATCAGTGGGATGCTTCAGTTCCGTGTCAATATTGGCAGTTTTGGGCCTGCTGATCCAGTGATAGGAGGCAAGCGAAAGTATCATGACTAAGCCTGCCAATGCAATAATGCCAGCGTTCGCCCAGACGTCGAGAAAAAGATTATGAGGGTCAGAAATTTCTTCGCTGGATCCTGGCAGCTTGTACTTGAGGTAATGTTCGCGAAAATTTCCCGGCCCTGTTCCCCAGAGTGTATTTTCCTGAATCACATCCCAGGTGGCAGTCCAGAATTCCATGCGATACTGGAGTGATTTGGGTGCTTCTGTCAAAACGGCCTGATCAAATCCGCCGCTGAATGTTGCCAGAAGAACCAAAATCAGGAGTCCGATCACACCTGCAGCGACCGATTTGATAATCCTTTTATTCCAGAGTTGTTTCTCTACAGTCGAGTTTTGTCGATTTTGAATCAGTTTCAAGAGACCAAGGCTAATCAGACCTCCGATAACGCCGATCATGGCTGTGCGGCTTTTGGTGAGGATCAGGCAATAGCCAATGAGTAACGTAGGAAGCACTAAGATCCAAGATTTGAATCGGTTTCCAGTTGAAGCGAGATCAGATGTTTTGGAAAGAAAGATTTGCAAGGTTTGCGCTACTGCAATCAGGAAGCCGACTGCGAGCAATCCGGCAAAGGTATTCGTCAGGGCGAACATGCCGAGCGGTTCGGAGCTTTTTAACAGGCGTGATTCAAATAGTAGACGTCCACTGCCAGATAAAGCATGTGCAGGAACACCCATGGAAAGCAGCTTTTGCTGTAATTCGGTACGGACTGATGGTGAGATCGCGGTATCTAATTGCTGCCGTACCGATACGTATTCTTTTGACAGTTGCTCGTACATCCAATGGTGTTGCCAGATCCCGTAGATTGAGAGCAGCACAATTGTGGTTAATAAACCCTTTAGTAATACGTTGCGCAGAGGTGTCGTTACCACCAGCCTTCGTATCACTGAAAAGGTGAATCCCAGGGCCACCCATTCCCACATCATATTCAAAGCCGCTCGTTGTTGACCTTCTTTAAAGTAGATCATCACGATTGTTGATATCACTTGCCCCGAAACCAGCAACCAGACTCCAATGTCAAAGTAGTCAATACGAAATGTTCGGGAACGATCAAGCAGCAGGGAACCGGAAAACAAAATTGCCACCACAAACCAGCCCAGCGCGATGAACAGCGTATCACCCTGAGGTGTTGATTCTGCGGGAACCAGATACCGGGCAGTAATCAATGTGCCGATCAGGAATAGTTGAATTCTGTATAACAGCGCTGGCAGTGAGCCAGGAGGAGTTGCAGACGTTGTGGATTTTGTTTGACTTGTCTGCGATCGGTTTTGTTTTCGGCGTTTACTCATTCCCGATTTTTCCGACCTACGTTCTCCAGGATGGTGACGATAGAAAGCACGCACAAGATCATCAGTATAACGAGTAAGGCGGCATTCCAGGACGAAACTTCGTACAAAATCAGCCCTCCCACACCGGTGGTCAGAGTGGCCAGATGGATGGTGAGTACAGTGTCTCGTTTACTCAGACCGAGTTCCACCAGCCGATGTGAAAAATGACTTTTATCTGCGTGAAACGGGCTACGTCCTTCTTTGATTCGAATGAGCATTACCGTACAGAAATCATACAATGGAATTGCCAGAATACAAAGGGGCGCGAGGATGACATGACGGCTGGTGATTGATTCCCCGGCAGGAGTATTTCCGGGATAAAACGTACCCAGGATCGTCATGGTTGAGAGAAGCAGGCCGATAAAGTAGCTGCCGGAATCTCCCATGAAAATTTTCGCAGGAGGCCAGTTATGGCATAAGAAACCACCAATCGAACCGGAAAGTACCAGAAGCACACCAGCTACAAGCCAGCGCGGTTCACCGGTAAATCGCAGCATGATCAACGCAAACAGAACAGCTGCGATCAGCCCGATGCCGGCTGTCAGTCCATCCATATTGTCCAGGAAGTTCAGAGAATTGACGAGTACAATTATCCACGCTACTGAAAACAGCATTCCTATCCAGGGCAT
The DNA here is from genome assembly GCA_022600195.1 of Planctomycetota bacterium. Classification (GTDB taxonomy): domain Bacteria; phylum Planctomycetota; class Planctomycetia; order Planctomycetales; family Planctomycetaceae; genus Gimesia. Next base: position 195,306 of record JAHZKX010000018.1, on the reverse strand, counting down.
TTGTAGAAAGAGCGTCGCCCGCACGCCTGCCAGAACCAATCCGCAAGCGACCAGGAGTTGAATGATCAATCGGGGCTTCCAGGAAATATTGAGTTTGTCATCCAGTAAACCCATCGTAGCCAGGACGGTACCACCCGCCAGCACCAGCCATAGCTGTTTCGATCGATAGAGGACTCCTTCCAGATGCGGAATCAGTTCCTGGGGAATCCAGGTGGTCTTCATCCCTGTTTTTAAAATCACCAGAACACTCAACTGAGCGATGGCAATGGGAACGACGACACCCAGCCAAATCCCGACTCCGCCTCCCAGGGGTGTGGGACTTGTATGCACTTTTCTTTGTGCGGGTTGGTCAATCAGCCCCCAGCGAGGGGCGAGTCTGCGCATGGCCGCTGTGGCCAGAAATGATATGAAAAATGAAGGGACCAGACAGGCAAAGACAAAAAATAACATTACAGAGAATACTCAAAATGATGAAATATGATCTAGCGAGATAGGTTCTAGTGCTTTGTCAAGCTTGGTATTGAGGGCTGGGAATGTTGTTTCCGTGCTTCGTTGTCGCACTGCTGTGATCTCGATCACCCCAAAATTCAAAAATGACACTCCAATAGTTTGGCTAACGAAATGATTTAGTGATAGCGAAAAATGCATTTCTCATCAGTTTTCGATTGATATATCTGTTGTATGACGTACAGTTGACTCTACCTGTATAACCAGAGAAATCGCCAGAGATTCCGGAGCCATCAAACTGCTGCAATGAACAAAATACTCGAGGAACAGCTCCGTTATAATCTGGAAAGCCGGCCCAATTGGGAACATGGAAAGGGGCACCGTGAGACACTCACCGGGTACCTGGTTGATATGGCAGGAGCGCATCAGCAGCGCCGATTATGTATTTTAGGTGCTGGAAATTGCAATGACCTCGATTTGAAGCAGCTGTCCGGGGTGTTCAGTGAGATTCATCTGGTGGATCTCGATGAAAGCGCATTAGCGTATGCGATTCAGTTTCAAAGTATCCCGAGTGAGTCCGCTGTATTTGTTCATACCTGCGATTTGACGGGGGTAGGCCAGCAACTGGCTGCCTGGGAAGCTGCTGACAGCGATGCAGATGTGAGTCTGGCTAAAATCATCCAGCAACTGAGCAAGCCTGCGTTATTGGATTTGCCGGGTCCGTTTGATGTGGTTTGCTCGACCTGTTTATTGAGCCAGTTGGTTCATTTGGCAGTTAATACTGTTGGGGATACTCACGCTCGCTTTGAAGAGTTGATGATCGCCATTCGTGCTCAGCATTTTCAAACCATGATTGACTTGATGGAAAAACATGGTTCCGGATTGCTGGTGAGTGATTTTGTGTCATCGACTTCAGCACCTGATATGCCACAGGTGCCCGATGAGCAATTAATGCAATATCTTTCACAGCTGCTTTCAACCCGTAACTTTTTTCATGGCATGCATCCGGGTGTATTATTATCGTTGCTGGTTGGTAATACTCCGCTGGCAAGCCAGGTTCGCGATGTGGAGATGCTGCCTCCCTGGCGCTGGGATCTGGGATCGCGACAATATGCGATTGCCGCGATCCGGTTTTACGGTCTCAAGCGAGTCTGAACCTGTTGGGATTCCTGTTGGTCCGACTCTTGCTTGAATGTTGAGCACTGACATCTATTTTTTTCTGACGGGTTTCTTCTTCTGAGCAGCACCACTATTTCTGGGTTTGAGATAAAGTGATGGTGGGTCTTTTTTTACTGATCCTGTGTCATCGGGAACCTGATACTGTTTTTGAAGCCGTTTCAATTCTGCTTTGAGATCGGTAACGACCTGAGCATATTCTGGTTCTGCATAGACACTTTTCATTTCATGAGGATCTTTTTTCAGATCATACAGCTCCCATTCTCCGAGGTTATAAAAATCAATCAATTTGTAGCGTTTCGTACGGACACCATTATGGCGACGGACCATGTGAGCGGAACGACGGTCGTTGTAAAATTCATAGTAATGATAATACAGACTTTTTCGCCAATTGTTTGCCTGATCTTTAAACAGAGGAACCAGGCTCACTCCCTGCATATCATCAGGAATCTTGGCTCCTGCAATATCCAGAAAGGTTTCAGCGAAGTCGAGATTAGAAACCAGCTCATTATTCACACTTCCTGGTTTGATGACTCCCGGCCATCGAACCATAAACGGCATGCGGAACGATTCTTCATACATGAAACGCTTATCAAACCAGCCATGGTCTCCCAGATAAAATCCCTGATCTGATGAATAAATCACAATGGTATTTTTTGCGAGGCCTGTTGCTTCAAGATAATCGAGCATTCGACCAACATTATCATCAACCGAAGCAATGCATCTGAGGTAGTCTTTCATATAGCGCTGATATTTCCAGCGTACCAGATCTTTACCCTTCAGGTTGGCTTTGCGAAATGCTTCATTTTTAGGTCCATAAGCGGCATTCCAGACTTTTAGCTGTTCTGGCGTAAAGTTTCTAGGGGGAGTTAACTTCAGATCATTGGGTGTCATTGTTTTCGCAATTGTCATGTCCTGCTGTCTGGCTGCGGTTCCCCGACCGGCATAATCATCGAACAGATTCGCGGGCTCTGCGATTGTGACATCATCATACATGTGAAGATGTTTCGGGCTGGGTTGCCAGTTGCGATGTGGTGCTTTGTGCTGGAACATCAGCATAAATGGTTTCTTCGGGTCTCGACTGTTCTTAAGATAATCGAGTGCCAGGTCGGTAATGATGTCGGTTGTATAGCCGACATGTTTTACACGCTCGCCGTTGCGGATCATGGGCGGATTGTAATACGGTCCCTGGCCGACCAGAATTTCGGAATAGTCAAATCCTGTCGGTTGGGTCGCAAGATGCCATTTTCCCACGATGGCGGTCTGATAACCGTTTTTCCTCAGAATTTTGGGAAAGGTTTGCTGAGAGCCGTCAAATTTGTTGCCATTCTGTAAGAAGCCATTCAGGTGACTGTGCTTGCCCGTTAGAATGACTGCACGGCTGGGACCACAGATGCTGTTAGTGCAGAAGCAATTATTAAACAGCATTCCTTCACGGGCAATTCGATCCAGATTCGGTGTCTGATTAACTTTCGAGCCATAACAACTCATCGCATGCGAAGCATGGTCATCTGTAAAAATAAAGAGGATGTTTGGTTGTTTCTGCTGATTGGCGCGGGCTTCAGAGATGCCACTGCCCATCAGGATGAGCTGGCTAATTAAAGTGCTCAGAATTACCGCAGCAGTCAGACGGGCAGATTTTTTGTAAAGCGGCAGCATAGGGTCTATCCTCTAGATTGAAAATATGGTGGCTTGTATCAAGTCTTAGGAAGTGTCAGTGAATCTGACCTCTATCATGCAGGTTCCAGAGACAAAGTGCAAGTTTTGCGGTTACTTTTGAAATGAGTCACCAGTTTGAAATTCCATAGTTCAGATGTAGATTTTACAGATGGGGATTGGGTAGAAAGTGCACATTTCTTTGATCCTTGCGATACGAAGGGAATTTCGTTGCTGTAAAAAAACGTTTGTTAGTAGTGAGATAGGTAAATTCAATTTCAAAGGGTTCCTGATTGGTACGGAGGTTGCTTTTTGGTATTTCGATGAATATTTGTGTCTCAGAGGATTGAGACATTTCATGGAAACACAACTGCACCCGGGCAATGGATTGCTTGCCCCACCGGTAAAAAAGGAATTGATTATGTTAGAAAATGTTTCTCCCAAAGTAATACACAAAATTATGGCTGCTGAAGGATATCTGGAATTGGGGATGCCCATTCAGGCACTGGAGGCACTTCATTCCGTTGAAGATGCCGGTCCACTCGAGGCGATGCGACTGTATCTGATCGGAGAGGCATTTCTTCGTCAGGAAAAATATCACGATGCGATTGAACCTTTGCATCAGGCAGCTCGTCTGTTTCCAGTGATGGAAAGCCGCAAGGCCTGGTCCTCATTGAGTGACTGCTTTCGACTCGGCGGATATGAGGAACTGGCAGAAGTCGCGTTTCTCACGGCAGAGGCAGTGGAAGAGATTGAAGTGACCTATGAGTCTCTTTATCAGGAACAAATCCGTTGCCCCTATTTGGGAAATACTGACTTTTCCTCTCGCCAGACAGAGTTCTCAGAGACAGTGAACCGGTTTGACAGTTCTCGGATTCCCAGGTGAAAATGTCAAAATCAAGTAGAATTCGGATTTGACCAAAGATTACGTAATTAGTGTAACTGTATATTTATATTGTTGTTACGGCATTAATTGTCGTGTTCAAAGTCATATTTGAATATCGCGATGTGTTCGCTATACTTCCCCATCAAATGATTCCTTTATCTCTCTCAACGTTGGTTTCATTCTGATTAACCTTTTACTTGTATCGAATCTCATTTCTCTCCGAACCGAGTTTCCTTCAAGTCACAGTTCCGTCCTGGTACTGTCCACCATTCCCAAATAACAAAATCAATCATACGGATTGAACTCTCAATGTAACGAATTCATTGATTGAGGGTTCTAGACGTATTCACATTTCATTTCGCAGCTTGTTTTCCGGCTGCCGTTGATCCGGTCCGGACGTTCCGAACGATCAGTGGAAACGAGTTACCAATTTGTGCTGAAAAGACAATCACCTTTACTCATGTTTGATTTCAATCGATTTAGTCCCTGTTGCGTTCCTGTCTGGTTGCTCATCGTGCTGCTAACCTTTTTATCAGGGTGTGGTAAGATGCTTAGCAATAGCGCGACCGAACAATTATTGACTTCAGATGCGGTGGATCAGACGATTTCCAGTATTGATTTCAGTTCTTTAGCAAACAAGAAAGTCTACTTTGATACTTCGTATATCAAAAATATCAAAGGCATGGGCTTTGTGAACGGTGATTACATCACCAGTTCCTTAAGGCAGCAGATTGTTGCAGCCAATTGTCTGATTCAGGAGAAAAAAGAAGAGGCCGATTATGTGATTGAAGCGCGGGTAGGCACACTTGCGACTAATGGTCACGAGGTGAATTATGGTATTCCGGCGAGTAATATGTTGTCATCAGCTGCAACTCTGGTTCCCACTGCGCCCCCGATTCCGACGATTCCTGAAATCTCACTTGCGAAAAAGAATAATCAGAGTGCATCTGCTAAAATCAGTGTTTTTGCATATAACCAGAAAACACGTGAACGTGTCTGGCAGTCGGGTATTGTTCAAGCAAAGAGTACCGCCCTCGATACCTGGATTCTCGGCGCAGGTCCTTTCCAACGCGGAACGATTTACAAAGAAGGGGCACAATTTGCGGGGTCGAAAATTGAGATTCCATTGGCGGGCAGTGATGAGTATTCCAATGTCAGTACGGTCGATTATCTGGAATCTGCCAAGTTTGTTGAAACTCCGACTGCGACTCCAGTCAAGAAGGATGCTAAAAAGCGTGAAGTAAAAACGCTGGAAGAGTGGATGCAGTCAGAAGGGGCGGCAACAGAAAAGCAGAAAGCCGCGGCTGCTGCAAAAGCATCGGAAGCAGAAACCAAACCTGCTGCCAGCGCAGAGACCAAACCGGTGAAAGCAGAGACCAAACCGGTGAAAACAGTGCAGACAATTCCTGAAGTAAAACCTGACATGGATCCCTCTAAAATCAAGACGGATCTCTTTCTGAAGCCTGTGAAGACAATCAGTGACCAGACCTGGTTAAAAAGCGACCCTTCCCGAATCTCAACAGTGTGGCCTCGTGCCCCCGAATCGGTAGAGATGCAAATTCCTCAGACCGTTGCAGAACCCGATTCCGAAGAAAAGTTTGAATTTGATAACACGTTTCGTCAAATACTTACTGAATAAATGCTTGTTCGTACGTAGTAGATGACAGAGCCTTTCTGATCTTACTGAGTCTGATTCAGAAGTCTGTAAAAACGAACCGATGTGTCTTATCGCTTGTCTGATAAGAAGCCCTCTTATGTGCAGATTTGATATAATCTGCGACCAAAATGATCGCAGATTGTCTGACAAAATGGCACTGTCGTGCTTGAGTGATCAGACAGGAGATGGATGGTAAGTGTCTGTATTATAATGGTTTACGTGTTTTCTTTTTTTAAGGAAGTGGGGTTTGGCACATACTATGCGGTAAAATTGATCCAGAGGGCTTCCCATTGCGTTTTTAATAGTGGAACGATGCAAGCTTGGACTGAAGCTGTAGATATAAAAAATTACAACCCAAAAGACTCACCACAGCAGGTGAAACCGGAGGTTATTATGATGATCCCCCGAATTCCTCAGAAAACCGTGCGACGATTAATAGCAGCAGAAGGCTATTTGGAATTGGGGATGCCCGTTCAGGCACTCCGTGAACTGGATCAAGTTAAGGATCCTGGATCCCTGACGGCTTCTTATTCTTATTTGCGTGGTGAATCTCTGAAACGAATTGGTCGCTATACCGAGGCGATCAAACCACTGCAATACGCGGCTGATTTATTACCGATTCCTCACAGCCAACTTCCCTGGAAATCCCTGGGGGCCTGTTATCGGGAAAGTGGTCAGAATGATTTGGCAGAGAACGCAGAACAAACTGCCAATGAAATCGCATCTGAAGCAAAAGTCCATCTACGTTTTGAACCACTGGGCGAGCAGTTTCAGCCCGTCGTTGAGCATCAGGTTCACCTTACGATAACATTTGAGCCGGTACAGGAAGTGGACGAAACTGATTCTGACGAACCATTTTTTCTGGAGAATGACGATGATTCCGAAGATTTCGGAATCGAACCTGAAGAAGACTGACGCTGTATTTTCTAACGATCATAAAGAATGTGGTCACGTAGACTCTGAATCATCTAATTGCTGCCTCTTGATTGAGATATTTGAACTGTTTTAGTAACGTAGAGATTACTGCTTCTGACAGATCATACTCTTTAGAATCCTTTGATTGAGGTAGCGTACACCATGCATGGTCTATTGCGTTCGTGGAACTGGCTTCTTTTTCTCACATTCGTTGTTTTGATGACGACAACGGGTTATGCAGAGAAACAATCGACGACAGCCAGACCGAATCTGATTATGATTTTTGCAGATGATGTTTCCTGGAATGATCTGGGCTGTTATGGGCATCCTGCAATTCGAACTCCCCATCTGGATCGTCTTGCCAGAGAAGGTCTGCGGTTTGATAATGCTTATCTTACAACCAGCAGTTGCAGTCCCAGTCGTTGTAGTGTGATTACCAGTCGCTACCCACATAATACCGGTGCTCCGGAACTGCATACAGACCTTCCCAAAGGCCAGGTTCTGTTTCCTCAATTATTGCGTGATGCCGGGTATTACACAGTGATTTCCGGTAAACAGCACATGGGGAAATACGCGCTCACCGGTTTTGACCATGTTTCGAAGGGGAAGGGACCAGGTCGAGAAGCGGACTGGGTCCCGATTCTCAAAAAAAGACCAAAGAACAAGCCCTTTTTTTGCTGGTTTGCTTCGGTTGATGCACATAGAGCATGGCAGGCATCGAAAGAATACACGCCTCATCAACCAGCGGATGTGGTAGTTCCCCCTTATCTGATTGATGCACCTGAGACCCGCCAGGATCTTGCACAATATTATGATGAAATCAGCCGCCTTGATTTTTTTACAGGAAAAATTCTGGACGAGCTGGAGGCGCAAGGAATCGCTGAGAACACACTGATTCTTTTTTTTGCCGACAATGGTCGTCCCTTCCCTCGCTGTAAGACGAGGCTCTATGACAGCGGCATTAAAACACCGATGCTGGTGCGTTGGCCTGCTGCTGTCAAACCCGGTACGGTAACGAAGAGCCTCGTGAGTTCTATTGATATCGGTCCTACATTCCTGGAAGTGGCGGGAGTGAATCGAGATCCACGGATGCAGGGAGTCAGCTTTCAAAAAATATTAAAGCATCCAGAGAAAAAAGTTCGTGACTTTGCATTCGCCGAACATAACTGGCACGTATTTAAAGCACACGAGAGAATGGTACGAACAGGCGACTGGCTTTACATTCGTAATGCATGGCCTGAACAGCGAAATCTCTGTGTGGAATCGATCGAGTTTCCTTCCGGCGAACAGCTTTGGCAACGATTTCATGCAGGCAAGTTGAATGAATTTCAGCAGGATGTGTTTTTAAAACCTCGTCCGGCGGAAGAACTGTATCTTGTCTCAAAAGACCCTTACCAGTTTCACAATCTGGCGACCAAACCAGAGTATGCGAATGAATTAACAAGGCTCCGAACCGTACTGGATCAGTGGACAAAAGAAACCGGTGATACGGTTCCGAAGAAACCGACTCTGGATCGGAATCAGCGTCCCGGAAGTCCAGAGCCACCAGAATTTGAACACCGTGAAATGCCCGGAGATTCAAAACAGGCTACATCGATCAATGCTCCTGGACCAGTTCTGTCCCGTTAAACAGGTTGATCCAAATACAGCCACTCGATATGTGAATCCTGCTTTGTTAAGATAGCCAGTCTGCTTTGAATGAACGATCCACAAATAACAACATTGAGACTTTTTATTGGAGAGAAATCATGACACGAAATCGAGTAGGGGGATTCAGTCTGGCCGTTTTAGCGGCTGTTTGTCTGACTGTTAACGTACAAGCCGGCGAGAAGTCCGATTGGGTGAAACTGTTCGATGGCAAGACACTCGATGGTTGGGTGGTGAAGAATGGAACTGCTACCTACAAAGTGGTCGACGGAACAATTGAAGGGACGACTTCGGAAGGCAGCCGTAACACATTTTTGTGTACCAAGAAAAACTACGGAAATTTTGAACTTGAGTTTGAAGTTAAAGTTCACGACCAATTGAACTCAGGTGTGCAGACTCGCAGCCGAAAAAAAGAAGGCGATAATGCCGTGAATGGTCCCCAGGTGGAAATTGAAGCCAGTGGTGCTAACGGTGCGGAAGCCGGTTACATTTATGGCGAATCGATCAAGTACGATGGTAAAGGCATTGGCTGGATGACACCGGAAGATCAGCGCAAGCCACATAAGAATATGAAAGATGGAGAATGGAACAAGTTTCGCGTTGTTGCCAATGGTCCACGGATTCAGACCTGGATCAACGGTAAACAAGTTTCAGACCTCACAGATGAGCGCGTTTACAAGTCGCACCCATCAGGCTTTATTGGTTTGCAGGTGCATGGCATCAAAAAAGGTACCGGACCTTATTCGGTTGCCTGGAAAGATATTCGGATCAAGGAGCTGAAGTAATCGATTTGTGATTACTTCACCTTACATTAAAAAAAGCCGGCAGAGAATAACTCTCTGCCGGCTTTTTTTAATGTTACTATCAGGAATTCCATCCAGGTTACTCCGGCACGTTTGCGGCCTGAAATTCTTCTGTCTTGCGAGTTTCAATGGCAGCGAGAATTGGAGCAATACCCGCATCGAGGGCGATCATCTCTGGGTTTTCTGCCGTTCGCCATTTGGTTTCGATCTCACCGTTCTTCAGTCCTTTGCCACCGATAACCACGCGATAGGGAATTCCAATCAAGTCGGCGTCTTTGAATTTCACTCCTGCGCGGGCATTGCGATCATCAAACAGCACATCCACGCCAGCGGCTTTGAGTTCGTTGTAATAACGTTCTGCCGTCTGCATGACTTCATCATCTTTTGTGTTGAGCGGAATCACAAGCACTTCATATGGGGCAATCGCGAGTGGCCAGATGAGGCCATTTTCATCATGCCGCGTTTCTGCGAGTCCGGCGACAATGCGGTTTACGCCAATTCCATAACAGCCCATGATAATCGGATGTCGCTTTTCTTTTTCATCCAGAAAATTAGCATCGAGCGCTTCGGTGTATTTCGTACCCAGTTTGAAAACATGACCCACTTCAATGCCATGCACGATGCTAAGTGGTTCACCACTTTTAGGGCAGGGGTCGCCGGCTTCCGCGTTGCGCAGATCATAGGTTGTTTCCAATTGATAGTCGCGGCCCACATTGACATTCAGGAAATGTGCGTCTTTTTCGTTGGCGCCAGTGATGGCGTTTACAATGACAGGGATATCATGATCGGCAATGATCTTACATTTGATTTCAACAGGACCTGCAAAACCTGTTGGAGCATCAGTGACTTTTTGAACTGTTGCATCGTCGGCCAGTTCAACGGAGGTCGCCTTCAGTGCGCGACGGATTTTGCCTTCGTTGGCTTCATGGTCTCCCCGGATCAGGACAGCGACAGGTTCTTCGTCAGCAAGATAGATCAGTGTTTTAATCATTTGAGATGGCTCACATCCCAAAAATTTGCTGACCTGTTCGATGCTGGTAGCCTCTGGAGTCGCTTTTTTCTCAAGTGCTATTGCATTGGTGTCTGTTTTGATTTCAGGCAGCTTGCGGCCTGTATCAGCTCGTTCCAGATTGGCAGCGTAGCCGGAAGCTTCACAGTACACGATCGAATCTTCTCCGTTTTCTGCGGGAATCATAAATTCGTGCGAGGCATCTCCGCCGATGGGGCCGCTTTCTGCTTCAACGGGTAGATATTTCAACCCGCATCGGGCAAAGATACGGCAATAAGCCCGATACATGCGGTTGTAGATTTCATCCAGTTGCTCTATGGATGAACTGAAACTATAGGCGTCTTTCATCAGGAATTCACTGGTGCGTAATACGCCAAAGCGGGGACGCTCTTCGTTGCGGAACTTGGTCTGGATTTGATACACGGTCAAAGGCAGTTGTTTATAGCTGCTGATGCAATGACTGATCAGATCTGTCACGACTTCTTCATGAGTGGGTCCCAACGCCATAGGAATTTGCCGGTTTCCGCGCGGGATATCGAATTGAATTAAAACAGACCCAAAGGCTTCTTTGCGCTGGGTTCGTTCAAACAGCCCTATTGGTTGCAGGGCAGGCATGTGGAGTTCCGCAGCGCCGGCGGCATCCATTTCTTCACGGACAATCTGTGCAGCTTTTTGAACTGCCTTCCAGCCCAGCGGGAGATAAGTATAGGCTCCTGCCATCAACTGGCGAATCAGTCCTGCCCTTAGCATCAACTGATGGCTGGGAATTTCTGCATCAGCGGGAACTTCTTTAATCGTGGGGATAAGAGTGTTCGTCCAGCGCACGTTATTTCCTTAAGTATTATTTTTGAAGATGTTTACGTGATATTAGTTCACAGGAGGAAATGTTGGGAGGACATCCCCTTTAATGGCCGGGTATTCTAACAGAACAGATTCGTATTCAAAAGGTTCGGAATCAGACCGAATGAAAATATTCAAATCACCGTAAGTATAGACAATTAGGTATCTTTTCATCTTTTCAGCTGACCTGATGAGGTCTCTGGCTGGAATTCTTTTCTGTCTTGTGAAAGCAAATGAGAGAGACTTTCAGAACGGACAGGTGCCGGACTTGTTGAGCAGAATCGAACGGCTTAAGATCGTTCTATTGTGTTTCTTAGCGAAACTTTAGATCAAAAACAGAGTATGGAAAGCCCACTCGAGATGTCTCGACAATATATAAATCAATTAAAGGATGGCGATACGGTAGATGAAGTTTACCTGTTGGTTGATAAGCAGTTACGTGCCAATCGTAATGCGAGCCTTTTTTTGTCAGCCGATTTGCGTGATTGCACAGGGGTCGTGAATGCCCGGATGTGGAATGTTCTTGAAGAAAGAATGCAACATTTTCAATCGGGTAATTATGTGCAAGCCAAAGGGAAAGTGCATCTTTTTCAGGGAACCTTGCAGGTCATCCTGACTTATATCGAACCGGTCTCTGCAGAGAATCTCGATCCTGCTGAGTTTCAGCCCCAGGCGCCGCAGGATGTGCAGGAGTTATTGGGAAAACTTCGCGAGATATTGCTGGGCATCGAAAACAACGAGATTCGTACATTAATGGAGTGTTTTCTGGTTGATGAAGCGCTCATGGATGATTTCTGCAAAGCGCCCGCCGGCGTCAAAACACATCATGCTTATCACGGGGGCTTAATAGAGCATGTGGTCAATTTGATGGAGACGGCCCAGCGTTTGACCGATTTATATCCCAAAGTTGATATGAGTCTGCTGCTGGCGGGAGTCTTTTTGCATGACATTGGAAAAGTCCGCGAACTGGGTTACGAGAACGAATTCATTTATACAGATGAAGGCCAGTTATTAGGTCACTTAATAATTGGTGTTGAGATGTTGACTGAAAAGATCAACGCCTACCAGGAGATGACAGGAGAATCGTTCCCGCGAGATGCCGAACTGCGTTTGAAACACATGATTGTCAGCCATCATGGTACTTATGAATTTGGTAGTGCCCGCTTGCCGATGACACCGGAGGCAATTGCTTTACATCATCTCGATAATCTGGATGCCAAAGTGAATGAATTCGCGCGGTTCATCGATGACGATCTGAATTCCACATCAAGTTGGACACCTTATTCGCCTCGCTTGCAGCGAAAATTATTTAAGGGAATGACCGAGGATTAAGGTGATGCCCGATTTTGAGAAGAAGATTCTCGACTATGTCACCAGGCCCGGTTATACGCCTGTGCGTGAAAAATCGCTGTTGAAAAAAGTGGGAGGGTCCAAATCATCGTCCACAGAATTTGAGCAGGCGATGCAAAATCTGCGTAGCAGAAAGGATATCCTGATATCGGATTCCGGGTTGATTCGCCCTGTTAAAAAAGAGTCCTGGATTGCCGGGATGATTAAGAAAACCAACTCGGGTGCCGGCTATCTCATTCCCCATCATAAACCTGATGAGATTGCGCACGACCAGCGTCATGCCGGAGATCTCTATATTTCAGAACGTGACCTGGGAGACGCCCAGACGGGCGATGAAGTGTATGGTACGGTGATAAATCGCCGGCGCAGTGGTGGACAGCTTTGTGGTCGGGTTGTGGAGATTATTGAGCGCGCATCGACGACTTTTGTTGGAACGTATTTTGAAACCCAGGGCGAAGGTTACGTCCACGTGGATGGCAAAATTTTTAATTCGCCTATTCACGTAGGGGATCCGGGTGCAAAAGGAGTCAGCTCGGAAGATAAAGTGGTCATCGACATTTTACAGTTTCCTTCCAAAAACTATCTTGGTCGAGGCGTGATTTCCAAAGTACTCGGTCCACATGGGAAACCGGGTGTTGATCTGCTTTCGATCATCTACGAGTTTGGGATTCCGCTGGAATTTCCGGAAGAAGTTCTCGAAGAAGCACGCGAGCAGGCCAGTCTGTTTGACGAGAAAAAACTGGGCAACCGTCGGGATCTGACCAAAGAGACCATCGTGACGATCGACCCGAATGATGCGCGCGACTTTGATGATGCCATCTCTTTGAATCGAACCGATAAAGGCCACTGGCTACTGGGTGTGCACATTGCAGATGTAGCGCATTTTGTAAAAGAGGGATCCGTCCTCGATCGCGAAGCCAAAAGTCGTGGAACCAGCGTCTATTTACCTGGTCGTGTGATTCCGATGATACCCGAGATTGTTTCAAATGGACTGGCGAGTCTTCAGGAAGGTCAGGTCCGTTTTACCAAGACTGCCTTCATCGAATTCACAGCAGAGGGCATCCCCGTTCATACGGAATTCGTCAACTCTGCAATTCAAGTGACACAGCGATTTGCTTATGAGCAAGTGATGCCCATTGTTGAGGGGCGTGATCAGGAAGGTGCTCAAGTTTCTGGTCATGTTCGTGATTTGCTGAAAAATATGCATCATCTGGCAATGATTCTCCGCGGGCGTCGATTTTCGTCAGGTGCGTTAGAATTACACATTTCCGAGGTCAAACTCACATTTGATGACAAACATCGAGTCAGTGGGGCAGTAGAACGTGAGCATGACGAAAGTCATCAGATCATTGAAGAATTTATGCTGGCGGCAAACATTGCTGTGGCAGAAGCCTTTAATGACCGGGGGCTGCGTTTTTTGAGACGCGTGCATCCCTCACCGGAAGCACCTCGGCAGTTAGCATTTGCCGAATTCGTAAATGCCTTGGGTTATACGCTCAAAAAGGCACAAAGCCGTAAAGATCTGCAGAAATTAGTAGAGCAGGTACACGGGACCCCGGTGGAACAGGCTATCAATTATGCATTATTGCGCAGCTTGAAGCAGGCCGAGTATACTGATGAAGAGCTCGGCCATTATGCATTGGCGGTAGATCATTATTGCCACTTTACCAGTCCCATCAGGCGTTACCCCGATCTAACAGTTCATCGAATGATTGATGAAATTCTGGAGCGACCGGATAAGGGAAAAGGGCAAAGCCCTCATGGTTTAAGGCAACTGGGAAAAGAACTTTCTCTGCGCGAACGACGGGCAGAATCGGCAGAGCGCGAATTAACCAAAGTAAAACTGCTGACCTGGATGATCGACAACAATATCGAAACTCTTCAGACGATGATTACCGGGGTCGAAACCTTCGGCCTCTTTTGCAGAGGGACGGATGTTCCGGTCGAAGGGCTGTTGCATATCAGCCGTCTGGGTAAACACGACTATTTTCGCCAGGAAGTTGCCAAATTCAGCATTGTTGGCGAGCGAACCGGCCAGGAGTACCGAATTGGGGATTACCTGACGGTTGAAGTGGAAAAGATTGACCTTGATCGTCGGGAGCTGGATTTTCGTCTGCCTCATTCCTCCAAAGCAAAGAAGTCTGCTACTGAGAAACCAACTAAGAAACCAACCTATCAGGGGAAGAAGTCGACTAAGTCTGCACCAAAAGCCAAGTCAAACGAAAAAAAGAAGAAGAGCCGCAAGACTAAATCTCTGCGCGATAAAAAGAAAAAGAGAAAATAATCGTAATCAGAAATGAGAAGCGTAGATGGTTTTCGAACTGTCCGATATTAAATAATACCGGTAGTCGAGTGAGAGTGTTCTTCCTATAGTATCAAACCTGTGCAATCGACTCTTTGTGATCCTTTGAAACAGGAAGTTTTGTTCTGAATCAGAGTAAAATGTCCGATATTTTTAAATGGGTTTCACTTTCTAATTGAGTGAAGATTGATGTTCGAGGGTAGAGAAATATAATAAGTAATGGTGGCATCAATTAGTCGATTGATACTCTCTCGGATACTAAATAAATACATGATGAGGGGCTGAGCATCGCCTTTCGGGAAAAAGTTAATATCACATTTCGATTCACGGGATCTCCTCCGGGTAACTGGGCGAGAGCTTGATTATGGTGACAAAATTGGCTGAAAAACAGCAATCTTCTCCGTCAACAGGCGGTAAGTCCGCCACAAAATGGATAATGACTCTACTATCCTCTTCCATTGGTCAAAAGTTTGTGATGGGTATCACGGGCCTTTTGCTGTGTGGATTTCTGGTAGTACATTTAGCGGGTAATCTGCTCGTCTACGTCGGTGCAGAAGCTTATAACGGGTATGCTGATAAGTTGCATAGCATGATGCTTCTCCCCGTTGCAGAGACAGGGTTGTTTCTGCTCTTGTTTGCACACATTGCCTTAGCAATCAAGTTAACCCGCGATAACCAACAGGCGCGACATATCAGTTATCAGGAGCCCCAGAGTAAGATTGAGGAAAAGCCATCTCTATTCAGTCAGACTCCGATGGGGAACACCAGTGGTTGGATGTTTATCTCTGGGTCGATCATTCTAGCGTTTCTGGTGATACATATGATCGATATGAAACTGCATTGGAATCCCGGCGTTGATTACTCAATCGAAACTCCTGAAGGAGTCGTTGAAGCGAAACCTTACAGTATTATGGTCCAGGTGCTTGGTAGTTTCACTGCCCCGTTTTATATTGTGGGAACTATTGTGCTTGGATTTCATTTATCGCATGGGTTTTCGAGCGCGTTTCAGTCATTAGGTTTGAATCATCCCAAATACACTCCTTTGATAAAAAAGCTGGCGATACTATTTGCATTTGTGATTGCAGCTGGATTTGCCAGCCTGCCAATCTGGGGATTTTTCATCCATTGATGATTTTCATTTGATTGCGTTTGTTGTCAGAGATAATTTCACAGTTCAACTGATTTCGTTTTGAAGGTTGATATCATGGCCGATACGGCTAATACGGTTTTTAATTCTCGTGTTCCTGATGGACCCATGGCAGAGAAATGGGATCGCTGCAAGCAGGAAATGAAGCTGGTCAATCCGGCAAATAAACGGAAGAAAAAAATCATCGTTGTTGGAACTGGTCTGGCAGGTGCTTCCGCTGCTGCCTCTCTGGCAGAATTGGGATATCAGGTCGAATCGTTCTGTTTTCAGGATAGCCCGCGGCGGGCGCACAGTATTGCCGCTCAGGGGGGGATTAATGCAGCGAAAAACTATCCCAACGATGGTGATAGTGTCTGGCGGCTCTTCTACGATACCGTCAAGGGAGGCGATTATCGCAGCCGTGAAGCAAACGTGCATCGTCTGGCTCAGGTCAGCAATAATATTATTGATCAATGTACAGCTCAGGGAGTTCCATTCGCCCGCGATTATGGCGGATTACTGTCAAACCGTTCGTTTGGTGGCGCGCAAGTCTCACGTACCTTTTATGCACGCGGCCAGACTGGGCAGCAGTTGTTGCTGGGTGCCTACAGTGCATTGATGCGACAAGTGGGTACGGGACGTGTCACGTTATTTCCACGTCGGGAAATGCTGGATCTGGTTGTCGTTGATGGTGTCGCGCGTGGGATCATTGTCAGAAATTTGATCACTGGCGAGTTTGAAAAATATTCTGCAGATTGTGTATTGCTTTGTACGGGTGGTTACGGAAACGCCTTTTATCTTTCCACGAATGCAAAAGGATCGAATGTAACGGCCGCCTGGCGTTGCCATAAGCGGGGTGCTTACTTTGCGAATCCCTGTTATACACAGATTCATCCTACCTGCATTCCCGTCAGTGGTGATTATCAGTCGAAGCTGACTCTAATGAGCGAAAGTCTCAGAAATGACGGTCGGGTTTGGGTACCTGGTGCACAAGGTGATCAACGTCGAGGAAACCAGATTCCCGATACCGAACGTGATTATTACCTGGAACGCCGTTACCCTGCGTTTGGAAATCTGGTACCTCGTGATGTCGCTTCTCGGGCTTCTAAAGAGCGTTGCGATGCCGGCTATGGTGTTGGCTCAACCGGGCAGGCAGTCTTTCTTGATTTTCGCGATGCTATTGCCCGCGATGGAAAACATACCATCGAAGCAAAATATGGTAATCTTTTCCACATGTATAAAAAGATTACCGGAGAAGACCCCTATCAGGTTCCTATGAGAATTTATCCAGCCGTACATTACACTATGGGCGGTCTATGGGTCGATTATCATTTGCAAAGTTCGATTCCTGGTCTGTTTGTTCTGGGTGAAGCGAACTTCTCAGATCATGGTGCCAACCGACTGGGCGCATCTGCTCTGATGCAGGGACTTGCAGACGGCTATTTTGTAGCCCCTTATACAACCAGCAACTTTCTTGGTTCACAGAATTTGCCTGAGGTCTCGACAGACGACGAAGCCTTCACGGAAGCGATGGCCAATGCACAAGA
This sequence comes from Planctomycetota bacterium, assembly GCA_022600195.1. Taxonomy (GTDB): domain Bacteria; phylum Planctomycetota; class Planctomycetia; order Planctomycetales; family Planctomycetaceae; genus Gimesia. The sequence continues at coordinate 177,945 of JAHZKX010000018.1, read as the reverse complement.
CCGAAATTCCAAAATTCTGGGAGTACAGGGTACGCGTTCTTCTGACAGTATTCACCGGGAGTTGGGACATATACTCTGGGAGTATTGTGGAATGTCTCGCGAAAGGCAGGGGCTGGAGTCCGCGATGGGCAAAATTAGTGACCTGCGAGAAGAGTTCTGGTCCAGCATCAAAGTGCTCGGGCAGGGTGAGCAACTTAATCAAAATCTCGAACATGCGGGGCGGCTGGCTGACTTCCTGGAATTTGGTGAGTTGATGGTACGTGACGCGCTGGTTCGAGAAGAATCTTGCGGTGGTCATTTCCGCGAAGAACATCAAACAAAAGACAACGAAGCATTACGTGATGACAAAAATTTCAGTCATGTGTCGGCCTGGGAGTTCACCGGGGTCGGAAATGAGCCTGTTGAACATCGTGAGCAATTAGAATTTATCGAAGTACCTCTGGCTACGAGGAGTTATAAATAATGAGCGAGACTCTGGATCTGACGCTCAAAGTATGGCGACAGCCTGGACCTGATGCTTCAGGGCGTTATGTCGAATACAAACTAACCGAAATTTCCACACACATGTCTTTTCTGGAAATGTTGGATGTTCTGAATGAGCAGTTGAATGAAAAGGGCGAAGAAATGATCGCCTTTGATCATGATTGCCGCGAAGGAATTTGTGGCGCGTGCAGCCTGATGATCAATGGTCAGGCGCATGGTCCTGATTCTGGAACGACCACCTGCCAGTTGCATATGCGGCGTTTTAAGAACGGTGATACGATTGTGATCGAACCCTGGCGCGCCCGGGCATTTCCGGTCGTCCGTGATTTAGTCGTTGATCGTGGTGCCTTTGATCGCATTGTCCAGGAAGGTGGGTTCATTTCAGCAAATACCGGCAGTGCCCCGGATGCCAACTCGGTACCGATTCCCGCGCCGGTTCAGGAAACCGCGATGGATGCTGCTGCCTGTATCGGCTGTGGTGCCTGTGTCGCCGCCTGTAAAAATGCATCAGCAATGCTCTTTGTTTCGGCAAAAGTTTCGCATTTGTCCACACTGCCTCAAGGCAAGCCGGAACGGGATTCCCGGGTGCAGGGTATGGTAGCTCAGATGGATCTGGAAGGATTCGGAAACTGCACTAATACCGAGGAGTGTCAGGCTGCCTGTCCAGCCGAAATTTCCGTGTCGAATATTGCCCGTTTGAACCGTGAGTTTTTACGTGCCCAGCTCTGCTCCAAAGAATAATGGAGTTTACTCGTTTCCTGATATTGCGAGGTTTCCTGATAGGGAACCTCGCTTTTTTTGTGCGAAGAGTTTTGGATTTTTTAGATTCTCATTGCTTAATGATTGCGTGAATGAACGCGAACTTCCACAATGGAGCAGCCTCGTTTTGTTTCCTGTAAAGTAACAGCCATTAACCGGATGATAAGAGAGAAATCACGTGTCTGATTCATTGTTATATACTGCCTGTCATCAATGGCATGTCGATCATGGCGGTCGCATGGTTGATTTTGCGGGCTGGGAAATGCCCCTTTTGTATTCCAATATCACTGCCGAGCATCATGCCGTTCGAAAAACAGCAGGTTTATTTGATATTGCGCACATGGGTCGGCTGTTTTTCACAGGCCCGGATGCGTGTCGATTTTTGGATACGTTGCTGACGAACAATGTGGAATCGCTCAAGCCGGGGCAGATTCGGTATTCACTGGTCACAAATGAATCAGGGGGAATTCTGGATGATGTGCTCGTTTATCGTTTCACCGATTTTTATATGCTGGTGGTCAATGCATCCAACCGGTTAAAGATTGTGGATTGGATTGAGAAACAACGAGAGGGGTTTGATGTTCAGATTGAAGATCTGACGAGTGAAAAATTTATGCTGGCTTTACAGGGGCCGGAATCACTGGGTATTTTGAATCCACTGGCAGAGGCAGATCTAAGTGAGATCAAATATTATTTCGGATTAGAAACTCAGGTATTGGGTGTGGATGCGCTTGTCAGTCGGACTGGCTATACCGGCGAAGATGGTTTTGAAGTGGTGCTTGATCAATCTCAGGCAATGCTGCTTTGGGAACGTTTGATTTCCGATGGTGCGTCAGCGGGGTTAATCGCAGCAGGTTTAGGCTGTCGAGATACATTAAGGCTGGAAGCAGCGATGCCCCTTTATGGACATGAGCTGGATGAGCAAACCGATCCGTTTACCGCTGGTCTGAATTTCGCTGTCAAATTACAAGGTGCTGATTTTATTGGCAAGGAATCATTGATTGCAGCGAAAGCATGTGAAGACCGGAAAGTGCGCGTGGGATTCACAATGGAGGGTAAGCGAGCTGCCCGTGAAGGCTGCCTGCTGTATGAGGGAGATCAGCAGGTTGGAGCCGTCACATCGGGATCATTTTCGCCTACGCTCGATATGCCGATTGGAATGGCTTATGTCGACGCTTCTTATGCAGAGCCGGGTCAGATTCTGGAAGCCGACATTCGGGGTAAACGAATTGCTGTGAAAATCGACACGCTTCCATTTTATAAACGCGAGCGTTGATAACGCTTTTTGAAGATTCAATGTGTAATCTTCTCGAACGCGTTAGTTGGCTTTGGGACTGACATGATCGGTATCAGCCAGGACTTCCTTAGCAACATCCTGCACGAAGTTGTCGATCTGTTTTTTCTCTTTCGCTGGTGGTGGAGCACCTGCATTCATTCCGACCCCGGGTGTCTTAATAAAGGACGGAGCCATGTCGATGATGGCACCCCAGTAGCTTGTGAAGACCGGATATTGTAGGTCCGGGTTTTGCTCTTGGTAGTCATCCATTTTTTGAAGCAGCAGATTGTGTGCGATTCTGGGATGACGGTGGTGTGGGCCATGTACGAAGATATCAAAATTAAAATAGGTACACCATTTGGTAATGAAATTGGATCCGACAACGGTTCGCGTTCCCAGCATGGGATCGTAGCTGCTCATTCCCAGGTGTTCGGTAAACTTACGGGTATTTTGATAAATGCCTGCCAGATAGTGAGGCAGAAACCAGACGCGGAGCAAGTCCCAGAGGGCACCGTAGTAGGCACAGGTTCCAATGACCGATCCCCAGAACAGAATCATAAATGCGTATTCATAACGAATGGCTTTTCGTAGTTTGGGGTCTTTGATCGGCGACTCTTTATTCCAGAAAATCCGACCATAGATAAAGGGTGCCATAAACAGCCCCAGAAACAGATCAAACCAGATGAAAACTCTGCGAAAACGTAGCGAAGTATTCGGGTCTGAATAAGGCCACAGCTCCCAGTCGCTCGGTTTATTCAAGTAGGCATGATGACGAATGTGGCTTTCGCGGTAGATTGTATATGGCACAAACATCGCGGTTCCGAGCACACGTCCCAGCCAGATGCTGGCATTCTTTGAGCCTGAAAGAGTGTGGTGTGAGCATTCGTGAAAGCAACTGGTCCAGCAGAACAGGCAATAAGAAGTGAAGAGTGTCCAGAAAACTTGCCAGCCAATGGCATTCGATGGCCAGTAAACCGCCAGGCACCAAAGTCCCACAAGTCCCATCGGTAAGAATAAAAACCGGGGAATGGTTGTTTTTTCTTCGAGATCCTTTAATTCCTGTTCAGTGAATTGTGTGACAGACACGATTTAACTCCGGTCTTTCTTACTACCAACAATATTTAAATATTGAGCCAGCTTTTTGTAACTCTTAGTTGCTTCGATGAATACGATTCGAATTAGATAAAATGTTACTCACAGGAAATATGCGAGTCAACTAATCAATAATGTCGTCTATTTTGATCCATGTCTGTATCAAGTCTTGTCATCACGAAATCTTAAGCACATTATTTTTGTAAAACAGACTATTTAGAAACAATATGCCTAATTGAAGATCTGAAGTGATTACAATGATAATTGATCACAGAATCACAACCCTATCCATCACTCATTTTTCTTAGTTTCAACTTTGTTTTCTCGATGATCTTCATCCCGATTTATTATTGGACTGATATATCCATTTTCCAAATTGAGCGGGCTGAGTCAAGATTCTAGTCAGTGTCTTGATCTTTCAAACCGATAAATATTTTCACTACCCTGTATATCAGAGACTTACTACTCTATCTTATCACTAATCATAAACCGATCTCAGGAGTAATGCCTCTCAAAATGGCCGATTATTCAAATTACCAGAAGGATGTGATCAAACGCTACTATGATAATCGTGGCTCGATCGATCAACAAAAGCTTTCAGAACTCTGTACCAACCTGTTTCTGGCAGAGGGTAAGAAGAAAGAAAAGCTTTGGGAGAAGGCCCGAGATATCATGGAACGATTAGAGGTTCCCGCCTCTCGGATTGACCATGTCTTGAAATCTGCAGATCCTGCAGTTTTGGCGGAAGTGGTTCAGGATCTCGAAAAGGGTGCCATTCGTTAACGAAGTCAGGATAGAAGAATCTGAGGGTTTTCCCTCGTGGATTCCTCTGGGATTCGTTAATCGATGGCTTCTTCGAGTGAGACGCAAAGTTCTTGCGGCACATCGACCATGTCTTTGCTGATGCCTCGGTTGGCGGTGACGGTATAAACTGACGCAGTGAAAGTCATCACAGCGGCCGACGTATAAAACATGGGAACGATGCCCCAATTGTCAATAATGCTTCCCAGAATGGGGGCAAAGATGATGGCTCCCGCGTCGAAGAATCCGAGAACAATGGTGGTACCGGTACCTCGATAGTGCTTGGGAAACGATTCCGTTCCGAGTGAAACGACAGCAGGAAAGAGCAGTGCATGCCCAAAACCACACAAAATAGAAGGGCCAATTAATTGCCATTCCTGTGTGATGGAGGGGAGAATGAGATGGCCAATGGCGTGCCCCATCAGCCCCATCGTAATCATTTTGTTGCGTCCTACCGTTTCGCCCCAGCGTCTGGTCAGAATTCGAATCAGAAAAGCAGAGATGGCATATCCGGCAAAAAACGTCCCAATTCCTCCCAGCTCACGCTGAGTGACAAACCGAGTTAAAAAGACAGTGACTACGGTGAAGCTGAGTCCCATCATGATGGCGACAATCACAACCTGACCAGGCCAATAGCGGAAGAGCAACTGATGAGCGGCTGGCGTAACTCGGGGCCTGCGATGAATATCATTACGAGTCACAGCAAGGACGATGGCAAAGTATACTACTCCTAAAAGCGCAGGGATGCCAAACACGGCGTAAAACTGGTCATTTCCGGGAGGTAACCATTTGAGCATAAAGTCACTGACCTGAGTTCCCAGAATCATACCGACGAAGCCACTGCTTCCCAGGCTTCCAATGACCTCCGTTCTTCGGTGGTGGGGTACCCGTTGCTGAATATGTACGACAGAGCAGGTAAACATGCCTGCAATTCCGGTCGCAAAAAACGTTCTGTAAGCAAAAATTTCCCAGCCTAAAGATCTGCTGAATGCCAGACCAGCGGCGCCGATCACAAATATGATGGCAGAAACGGCCCAGAGTCGTCTGACTCCATAACGATCGATGCCCTGTCCGAGGAAGAAGCGGGCAATCAGTGCTACCAGAACACCACAACTTACAATGTCGCCGACAAGTTCTTCGGTTCCGCCCAGATAGGTAATCAGATCAGCAAATCGAAACGTGAGGGCGTTTGCCGTGACTAATATGACATTGGCCAGATAGCAAAGCCAGAACAGCCGATTGTAAATGGGCTCCTCTTCATCACCGGGCACAATTGGTGTAATAGACATTTGATATTTATATTAAGGTTAAGGTCGATTGTGGTAATTGGTAACTATCGTTTTTTAAATTTGAACTGTTTATCAGCTCATTTTTGAAAGAGTGTCTGTTTTCGGAAATCCGTAACAGGGGAAGACGTTCCACGACTTTGGATTCTTGTTACTAAGAGCAACAGGTGGGAACAATCTGTAGACACCACTCAACGGATTGAAGTTCGTCAACTTGACAAGAGACGAGAATTTCAATCTGTAATCTCATCTGTTTACGAAGGTACACTAGGTTCTATGCTGTTATTCTAGCAGACAGGCTCTCATCCGTCTAAGGGAGAACGATGAAAGTTTACAGCAAAGTCGCTTCAGAGGAGCTGATCCCGAAGTGTTTCAGGGGGAATTCTGCTGGTTTCATGTGACGAACGGCCTTAATTTGTTGCGTTATCCACCAAAGGCACTGTAGCGTCTGGTTCCCTGTTGAAATGCGATTCGGTTTAATGAAAACAGGACGATAACCCAGACGACTTCAATGGACAATTCGAAAATCAGTTCTTGATGGGAATACTTTCCGAGAATGACTGTTCCCGGAAAATAAGCGAGGTATTTAAAAGGCAGCATTTGCATCCACTGGCTGAGCGGTTCCGGGAACAGGTCGAGCGGAATCATATGTCCGGAAAGAAAGTAGTTCAGCATCATGTAAATAAAGATGAGTGAGCTGACTTCGAGAAACCAGAACGCGATTAACCCAATCAGTGATTCGATCAAAAATCCAACCAGGAATGCCATAATCAGAGACAGAATCCAGGCGGTGATGGTAAAGGCATCAGGCCAACCGGCGAAGTAGTCGCGGCAGAGATAAAAGACGAGAATAAACGGGCCGATGGCTACCAGATAATAAACCAGTTTATGAGCCACGCGTGCCCAAAATAGATATCCCAGCATATCGATAGGTTGAACCAGATACTTTTTGATAGTGCCATCCCGCACATCGTTGGCAATTCCGTTTGCCAGTCCCGGCATACTGGAGAATGCCCGCCCGACCATTACCAGCAAATAGTAGGCAACCATTTCCTGATAACTGTAACCTTTGATGGATTTGAGGGGGGCACTGGTATGAATTCCATAAATGGCTCCCCATAGGAAAATTTGAGTCACGATGGGGAGAAAGCGAATTAAAGTGGCAAAGACAAAATCTCCACGGTAGACGAGGCGTTCTTCCACAGACGTCTTTAAAATAATCCAATTGGTTCGCAGTCTGGCGATCATATGTCAAATATCGAAATGATGTATTCAAAAGACGGTGTCGGAAAAATCAACCATTCCATTCCAAGAGAGAGGCTGAGTTTAATCGGTAGTTGATTTCAGCATACTCTTCCTGTCGTGGGATTGAGCCATATCATTTTTTTGTTCGGTGAAAACTTCCGAGATCACCTCTTCCAAAGGTCTTTCCTGCACGCCGACATCCAGAATACGATATTTGGAAAGCAGGCTTGAGAGAATTTCCGGAATTTTATTTCGCGGGACTTTCAGTTTGACATGCGGCGCTTCCTTCTCAATGACTTCTCCCCATTGTGAAAAGTCTGGAGGCATGTCATCGCCGTCAAACTGGACGTCCATGATTTTGTAGTTACTGAACTTATCGAGTATATCACTCAGTGGACCATCGTGTTTGATGCTGCCCTGATTGATGATAATGGCGCGTTTACAAAGTGCTTCGACATCTTTCATATAGTGGCTGGTGAGAACGACTGTCGTTTTCTGTTTGACCTGATAATATTTCAGGAATTCCTGAACACGCCTTTGCGAAACCACATCCAGGCCGATCGTCGGTTCATCGAGAAGTAGGACGTCGGGTTTATGAAGCAATGCCGCGATGAGTTCCATCCGCATCCGTTCTCCCAGTGAAAGTTCTCTGACCGGCTGGCCGATTAGATGTCGTACTTCCAGGAGGCTCGTCAGTTCATCAATGCGGCGTGTATATTGTTGCGGATCGATCCGGTAAATTTCCTTGTGCAGCCGAAACGATTCCTGTGCAGGCAGATCCCACCAGAGTTGATTTTTTTGTCCCATGACCAGTGAAAACCGGCGTCGGTATTCGTTCTCACGTTTCCAGGGGACATGTCCTAAAACGGTAGCTTCGCCGGCTGAGGGGAAAATGAGTCCGGATAAGAGTTTGAGAGTTGTGGTTTTTCCCGCTCCATTCGGGCCGAGAAAGGCTACGATTTCACCTTGTTCAATCGAAAAACTCACATCAGAAACCGCATGAACGGTTTTATAATCGCGTTTCCAGAGTCCTTTGAGTGAAGCGAACACCCCCTCTTTTTTTTGATAGACTTTATAGGTTTTTTCAAGATTTTTGGCGACGATGGCATTCATGACGTCATCTTACGGTACCCGCGGTTTCGGGTCGAGCGACAAAGTACAGGATTCAGAAAAAACAGAACTGCTGATCAGGCCTGACGGGCCTGTTTACTTAAGTATCAGTCAATCTTTCTGTTCAGCAAGTGCTTTACGGATTTGACTGGCGATTTGAGGGTTGCACATGGCTGCAGTTGCCAGATGAGTTGCTTGAGCGCCGGCAGCTAGAAACTCTCTGACATCACTGGCCGAGCTGATTCCTCCACAGGAGATCAGATCGGGAAGGACCGTATTATCAGACTGTTCCTGAATCAGCTGTGCAAAAATTTTGAGCTGTTTGAGAGAAGCCTCTTTTGTTGCCTTTCCACAGATACCTCGCTGTTCTCCACCAAACATTGGTTTTCCCTCTTGATCGCTGACGGATGATGCTACGCTATTGGTCATCACGATGCCTGAAGCGTACGGTAAGATTGCCTTTACAAGTTCTTGTGCCTGTGATTTATCAGGTACATGTCCGATTTTAATGAGATAGGGCACTGAAGCTGTCACTTCTTTCACGCGACTGGCAACCAGGGCTGCAGCCTCAGGCTGCTGATAAAGTTGACCGTCTTGGGTGCAGACGTTCGGGCAGGAGAAGTTCGTTTCAATGCAATCCGCGCCACTTTGAATGGCCCACTGCGCGCACAATGCATAATCGTCAGCCAGATCATCCAGGGACCAGCCTGGTTGCAAGCTTCCGACGACAGACACAGACAGGATTTTGTCTGCAGCAAGCTGTTTGCGGGTTCGCTCGACATCCTTCCTCCAGATATCAGGCGGCGCAGAAGGCATACCAAACGAGACGGCCCAACTACCCTGCATGGTTTTTGAAATGGAGACTCGTTGTTCGCCTCCGGAGAGCGGAGCCGTGTTGACGGGCTGTAAATTCGGGAGCGGATAACATTCGCGTAAACTCGATCTGACCGTCTTATAGGTTAAGACGTCAAATCCAAGACTGGCATAATACAGAACCCATTTTCCATTGAGTAAAGGTCCTGCGGGAATTCCCAGGGGAGAAGAAACTGGCAAACCACAAAATGACCAGTGACCGGGGATGGCCCGTTGTTCCTGTTTTACCGGATCGGGGGCATTCTCGTAATTCCACTGATACGTTTTTCGGATATCGTAATGCGGTAATGGCTTTGAGTTTTGCATCCGGAACCCCGACTGGAAAGACTGGAATACATCTTAACGCATCTCTGGAAAGTGTAGCAGTCGTCGAATCTGACTGACAGGTTCACGCCGATAAAAAGAGTTTCAAGAATCCATATCGTCTTGAAAGTAGCAATACGCGGAAGATTTGATCTGTTTTTTGCGCGTTTTGATCTGGTGACGAGGAAATATTGCTGGCTATAAAAAAAGCTCCGAACCTGGTGAAAGGTTCGGAGCAATGCAGAATTTGATGACATCGAACTTATCGTTGAACTGTAGTCATGTTTTTGAGGACATTCATGTAATCAACGGTAATATTCAGGATTTCATCGTTGTAATAATCTTTCTTGAAAATATCTTTTTCGGCTTTTGGATCTTTCTTTTTTTCTTCTTCTTCTTTTTTCTTTTCTTCTTTCAGCTTCTCAGCTTTTTCTTTTGCTTTATCGTCTATCATTTCTTTACGTCGAACCGCTTCGACAAGTGAAATGGTTTTCTGATCTTTCTTCTTCAGGTATTGATCGATTTCAGCTAGTTTTTCTTTGAAATCCTTATCAGTCACAACTCGTTTCGAACTGGATTCCTTGAGGCTTTTCAGGATTTGCTGGTTGACCAGATTTACCGGAGCAAACGGAGCAACCTCTGTTTTATCGAAGGCCATTGCATCATCGAGAAACGATTCTCCCAGATCCATTTTATCAATCAATGAAGGGAGCACGATATCAGAGCGAACACCCCGGTTTTGGGTACTGTCTCCATTGACTCGGTAGAATTGATTGATGGTCAGTTTCAATGCACCCAAATCTGGTCCGTTTAAGAAGCTGAACATCTTATTGCTGACGGTCATGACATTTTGCACGGTTCCTTTTCCGTGTGTTGTCGTGTCGCCAATGATAATGCCTCGTTTATAGTCTTTAATGGCCCCAGCAAAAATTTCTGAAGCAGAAGCTGAGAGTCGATTGCAGACAACTACCAGCGGACCATTATAGACTGCACCTGGTTCTGCATCGCGATGAATTTTACGTTCGCCATCCAATTGCTTGACCTGAACGACGGGGCCTTCATCTACAAATAAACCGGAAACTTCAATCGCTTCACTGAGGGCACCTCCACCATTGAACCGTAAGTCGATGACGATACCATCAACGCCTCCCTGGTCTCGGAAATCGTAAAGAACTTTTCTTACATCGCGAGCAGTGCTCTTGAAGTTTTCGTCACCTCGTTGAGCACCACGGAAATCACGATAGAATGAAGGGATACTGATGATACCGATCCGCCCTGTTCGGCCTGGAATACGCTCACCCGAATCAATGATTTTTCCTTTGACTTCGGATGTGCTTAATTCAATTTTCTTTCGTGTTAATTTATAGACTTCGGGAGAAGTATTCTCTTCGGTTTTAACACGCAGTTGAACGATGGTTCCCCGTTTTCCACGGATGTATCGCACGACTTTGCTGAGTTTCATTTCAACGACATCGACAAACTCGCCATCGTCCTGAGCCACAGCGATGATTTTGTCTCCCGGTTTGAGTCGGCCATCGGCGTCTGCTGCACCGCCGGGAACAATTTCTGCAACAATCGTAAAACCGTCTTCCGATCGGAGTGCAGCACCAATTCCATCCAGGCTGAGTTCCATACTGATTCGGAAGTCTTCCAGAGTTTGGGGAGACATATAGCTGGAGTGAGGATCAAAACAGTGAGTCAAAGCACTCAGGTACATTTCCAGCTTTTCAGCTTGCTCCGTCTCAACCATATTTTTCACGTTCTTGGTATAGCGTTTATGCAACTGTTTTCTTGCTTCTTCAATTTTCTTGTCATCCAGGATGAGATTAAGAACGTCGTATTTGACTCGTTTTCGCCATCGTTCATTCATCTCAGATTGATCTTTAGCAAAATCAATATTTTTAGCATCAACGATTATAGATTCATCAATTGTGAAGTCATGCTCGACGTCAACCAGTTGCTGGGCATAGTCCATTCGTTCCTGAAGTCGACTTAAATACAGATCAAAGCATTGATAGGCAAACTTGACATCACCGTCGATCAATTTATCGTCCAGTTGATTTTTCTCTGTTTCGAAATTGTTAATGTCTGATTTGTAGAAATAAAGCTTTTGCGGATCGAGCTGTTTGATAAAGCGACGCATCAGTTTTTCTGAAATTTCATCATTAATGGGCTTACCACTAATATGAAAACGGCTGACCATCGCACACACTTTTTTCGCCGTATCGGAATCGTTGGTTGAATTAGGGGTAGTTGCCTGTTGCGCAAAAATAGCAGTTCCCAGAAGGAGTACCATACAAAGACAAAGAGCAGAGGCTGCTTTTGAGGGAGGATTTAACTTCATAAGTTTCGTCCGTTTATAGAATTTTGTGTGATTTAGAGAAACTGCTGGTGAAACCGGAATTCAGCCCGGAATCCGCAAATGTCAAGGGGTCCGATATTATAGGATCAGAGAAAACAGGACAAGACAACATTTTTGGGGAACGATTTACTGATCTACTTATCAGATATTGACTTAAAGTAAATTATAACCAGAACCCACTATTTATCTATCTTATAACTTCCATAAAACTTAGTACGTCATTTGCAGCGACTTCGTTGGTCATTCTCGTTTGATTCCTTGTTTTTTCAGTGGGAATGATCAAAGACGTCATGATTTGCAGAGAGGGATTCGTTTTTATTGAGGGAACAACAAACGAAATGGTGGTACAAGTGATTGATATTAAGGGAGATATGATTTGTGTACGATTGGTAAGGAGTCCAGGGCATTAGCTTGGAGTGAGGAGTTTTGTGATAACAGAAAGGCTTTCAGACCACTGTGCTTTGAACTCTTCTGAGTTGACGTGATTTCCGGTAATCATTTGTGCTAACTGTGGTAGGGTGGCAGGAAAAAAGACGAGAGATGTGAGGATCAGCATCAGGCAGACCGGGTCAATCTCTTCTAATAGATTTCCTTCAGACTGTGATTTTTTCAAGCTATCGATGTGTTTCTTGTAATAGTCCCGTCTCCAGGGGTCATCGATAATTGGGTCTCCATCATTTTGATGTGCCTCATTCAGCAAGACGCGAACATAGTCCTGATCCCTTAAATTTTCCTCGAAGAAATATTGTAAAATTTCTGCAATATCGACAGGGATTTTTTCGACATTGTCAGCTCGTTCTTCCAGTTTGCTTTGCAGGGCAGCCTTAAATAACCCGTGTTTATCAGTGAAATAGCGATAGATCAGTGATTTATTAAAATTTGCCAGCCTGGCAACTGATTCAATTCGGGCACCATCGACGCCTCTATCTGCAAATTCCTTGATCGCAGCCTTGAGAATTGCTTCCTGAGAGCTAGCTTCTTTTTTCTGCGGTTTGTTTTGTATTTCGCTAGATGCCATTGTTGCTCCCATTTCAGCCAAAAACGCTCAGTTTACCTACCAGATTTTCTGGTGTGAAGAACCTTGGGTCAGTCCAATCAAGATTTTGTCTTTGTAAAAAATAATATTTTCTGCAAATTCCAGTTGAATTCTGGAATCCTGCCGTTTATTATTATGTCATTGTAACGGTAACGTTACCGATTATCAAATGGATTTGAGAGTATTTAGATCAAATTTCACTGAAATGGCGGCAGTACAAGCAGGCAAACCCATATCTCAAGACAACGCCTGCCAGAGATTCATGAACATTAAATTTGAATGAATGATTTCATTCTTTTCAACTTTAGAGAAATGAGTTGAGGCGGTTAACGTCTTTAACTTTGAGCGACACTGTTCTTTTGCGAATTTTCCGTCCTTCAGATCACCGGTTCATGGTGAATAGCGCAGGGCCATTATTTTTCATGCTTAGGCACTTTTAAAACCTTCTGCCAATGTTAGGAGTCATGCTATGTTATTTGGTAAACCTCTGAGAAGAGGATTCACGCTCATTGAGTTGTTAGTGGTGATTGCGATCATTGCAATCCTCATTGCTTTGCTGTTACCTGCGGTTCAACAGGCCAGGGAGGCGGCTCGTCGTTCTCAGTGCAAAAACAACCTGAAACAATTCGGGTTGGCCATGCACAATTATCATGAAGCCCATAGCATGTTTCCTCTGGGAGCCAGTGTTCAGCTTGGGGGGGCTGGTGGAGGTAATTTCAATTCCAACGGTCTCACGATGATGTTGCCCTACTTTGATCAGGCCAATTTATCTAATCTTTACAATTCATCAGTGCCTTGGGAACAGCAGTCATCAGCTGTTGCCAGGACAGTGATTCCCATGTTTGTCTGTCCTTCCAATGTCGGAGTCAATCCGTATCAGAGTCCCGCTTTAGGTGCTTTAGGATTACCTGCAGGGGATACATTCGGGATTACGACGTATGTTATGAGCCGTGGTTCAAATGTAGGCTGGTGTGGTTCCAGCAATCACTCTAGTGCTGTCAAAGGAATGTTTGACCTCAATAGGGGATCCAAAATGCGTGACATTGTGGATGGTTCCAGTAACACGATCGCAATGGGCGAAGCAGGAACGGGTCCAAAATTTATTCTCTGCGAAGGTCAGGGATGTAATGGGTCGACCGCGAGCACCAATGAAGCCACCCAACCCTGGATCATACCACAGCCAGGCAATACTGACTTTAAGCCTGCGACAGGAGCGACAGCGAGTGTCTTTGGAAGTACAGCAGATCGGATTAATAAGCCCTTCACCACTGAAACGTTTCTTGATATTCCGGGCATTGGTGATTGCACCTTTAATGTTGGTGGAGATGCCACGAGTAACTTCCGTAGTCAGCACGTGGGAGGTTGTCACTTTCTCTATGCAGACGGGTCGGTTCACTTCATTAGTGAGAATGTGGACTTAAATCTGTATCAGGCACTCTCAACGATTCAGGGTGGAGAAGTGGTCACACTTCCCTGATTTTTGAGTCTCGTTTGTTTAACCATTTCACGAAGATCTAGTGCATTGTCAAGCTTGGAATTAAGGACCAGGAGTGTTGTTTACGTGCTTTGTTATCGCACTCCCGTGATCTCTATCGCGCCAAAATTCAAAAATGACACATCACTAGTATGGTTTTTTAAGAATGGAGAAGGCAATCCTGCATCAACAAGCTGTATCCACTATGAATTTGCCTGAAATTGATCAGGCTTTGAAAGAGCTGACTGAAGCCAATCGAATCTCGGATGGTTTTTCAGTCGAGCAGCGCATTCGATTGATCGAATTATGCCTGCAAAGTCTTTCCGAAGCTGCTGTGGAATGGGTTGATCTTTGTTGTCACGCGAAACAGATTCCGAGAGACAGCCCGGTGAGAGCTGAAGAAGTTCTTGCCGGGCCTGTTTCGGTGGCTCGTTACTTACAGGTTTTGTTAATCAGTCTGCAAGCGATACAGCGTTCTGGAAAACCACGATTGCCCGGCACTCCCGTTCAAAGTATGGAAAAACAATGGCGCGTGCCTGTCTTTCCCACTAAGGGTATTGATGATGCCATCGTGTTTTCTGGCTTAAAGGCTGAGGCCTGGTTAAAGCCGGGGGTGGAATCCGAGTCGCTTTTCAATCTTGATCACTTAGAAAGAGACTCTACAGCTCCATTCCCTCTGACATTGGTTTTAGGTGCTGGAAATGTTTCTGCGATTCCTGCGACTGATATCCTGACAAAGATTCTGCAGGATGGAGAGCGTGTACTACTCAAAATGAATCCGGTGAATGAATATTTAAAACCGGTGTTTGAGCAATCATTTCAGCCGTTGATCGAGGCGGATTTGTTGCGTATTGTTTGCGGCAATGTAGAAGAAAGTGCGGCATTGGTAGAACACCCCGCCATTGATCGCATTCATATTACGGGCTCAACACAAACTCACGATGCCATTGTCTGGGGGGGGGACCCTGTAGAACGTGAGTCACGGAAGCAGAGCAATCAACCGAAACTGGATGTACCGATAACGAGTGAACTGGGAAATGTTTCTCCCTGGATTGTTGTTCCCGGGGAGTATTCTGAAAAACAGCTCCAGTTTCAGGCTGAGAATATCGCTGCATCGATCATGAATAATGCCTCTTTTAACTGTCTGGCAACCAAAGTGATTATTACGGCTGCCAATTGGAGGCAGCGTGAACAGTTTTTATCGATGATCGAGCAGTTCCTGGCGAAAAGTCCAAGACGGTTTGCATACTACCCGGGTGCTGCTGAGCGTTGGGAACGATTTGCCAATGATGTTCCTGATGATAAAGAGTACTTGCCCTGGAGACTGATTCGAGATGCCAATCCACAAAAGGTGCCCTGTTTATTTCAAGAAGAATCATTTGTCTGCGTTTGTGCAGAAACCGCAATCGACTCAATTTCAGATACAAATTTTCTAGAGCAGGCTGTCAATTTTGTGAATGATCAAGTATGGGGGACACTCTGTGCAACGATTACCGTTCCGGACCCCTTTCGAAAAACAGAACAAGAATTTCTGGAAGATTGTGTTTCCCGGATGCATTACGGAGCCATCGGAATCAATCACTGGCCTGCTTTAAATTATGCCTTTATGTCAACTCCCTGGGGAGGGGCACCGGGGGCTGACTTGAAAAGTGTCACCAGTGGAATTGGTAATGTGCACAATACCTATTTTCTCAGAGATGTTTCTAAAACGGTTTTGTTTGGGCCGCTGACGCTGTTTCCCAAACCTGTCTGGTTTCCCTCACATCCTAATCCTGAATCTGTGGGCTGGGGACTGCTGAAACACTATTCACACCCTTCTGTCGGTAATCTGATACGCTTGGGCCTTTCTCTCGTATTCAAGTAAAAACTTTCATTAAGTACTAAATCAATCCGGGTTCATCAGATATGACACAATACAAATATTTTCAATCCATAAAGTATTTCTTTACCTTGATTGTTCTTCCGGTTTGTGGGCTTTTCTCAGCGAGGGCTGTTGTTGAGTCTGCTGTGCCGAAGTTGGTGCCGACGACTTATACGTTTTCGCCGAGCCCCGATTTTCAGTTTCGTTTCCAATCTCGCATGATTCAGGCAGTTCCGGGGGATGTGCTTGTACTGGAAGCAGGAAACTATGAGTTACTGTCTGGTTTAAATCTTGTAGCAGACAATATCACGATACGTGGTCAAGGTCATGATAAAACGGTTCTCTCTTTCAAGAACCAGACAGATGGCAGCTATGGATTATTGGCCAGTGGAGATAATCTCGTTTTGGAGAATTTCGCGGTTGAGGATACCAGTCATAATGCCATCAAAGTTTTAGGCGCTGAGAATGTCACCTTTCGGGGGATACGCACTGAATGGACGGGAGGTCCGAAAACTACGAATGGTGCTTACGGGCTCTATCCGGTTCAGTGCAAAAATGTTTTGATAGAAGACTGTATTGCCATCGGCGCGGCTGATGCTGGTATTTATGTGGGGCAATCTACTGATGTGATTGTCAGAAACAGTCGTGCGGAATGGAATGTGGCTGGGATTGAGATTGAAAACACAGTTAACGCAGATGTGTATGATAATGTCGTATCGAATAACACGGGTGGTTTATTAGTTTTTGATCTACCTGGTTTGCCACAAAAAAATGGGCGTCATGTACGTCTCTTTCGAAATCACATCTTCAAAAACAACACCAAAAATTTTGCACCTAAAGGAAATATGGTTGCTTCTGTACCTGCTGGTTCGGGTGTTTTAGTCATGGCTACGGATGATGTAGAAGTCTTTGAAAATAAAATTGAAGACAACAAGTCGTTCAGCGTATCCGTGGTCAGCTTCCTGATCTATGGAAAGAAATCTACAGACAAAAAATATGATCCCTATCCCGAAGGTATTTCTATCCATGATAATCAAATCAGTGGTGGTGGAACGGAGCCCGATGACGAACTCGGATTAATGCTGAAGTCCATCGTTGGTACTCCCTTGCCGGACATTATTTTTGATGGAGTGATCGATCAGAAAAAACAGGTTAATGGAAAACTACCAGCAGAAAAAAGTTTAAGATTGTCAAATAATGGTACTGCTCGGTTCATGAATATTGACTTTGGAAATTTGAGTCCTGCCAAGATTGCGGTCGGCAAATACAAGCCCAGTTCAGAGGTTGCTCCGTACGTTGGCACACTGACGTCACTCAAGCCAGTTCAACTCAAACCACATGGTGATCCATCGTCAACAAAACATGCGACACTCACTGTTTATTACGAAGCCCCCCAAATGCTTTCAGAGCTAAAACTTTTTGAAGGTGATGGTGTCTCTCAGCAGCCGGTAAAAGGAGTGATCCCTTACGATTTGATCACGACTCTGTTTACGGATTACACATCGAAATATCGATTTATCCGTTTACCAGAAGGGGGAAAAATTACATACACGGCGACAGGGGTACTTGAATTCCCCGTGGGAACGATGTTGATCAAGACCTTTTCCTACTTGAACGACATGCGCGATCCTTCTCAAGGAGAACGTCTGCTGGAGACCAGAGTGGAATTTCTCAAAGATTCAGGCTGGTTTGGCTACTCCTATATCTGGAATAAGGAGCAGACAGATGCCGAGCTGAGTCTGGGGGGAGGGGAAGTAGATGTGTCCTGGGTTCACTCAGATGGTCAAGCACGGTCAACGCGTCATCTGGTGCCCAACGCCAATCAGTGTATTAGTTGTCATAGTCACCATGGCAAATATGTTCCCATCGGACCCACGGCTGCCAATATGAATCGGAATTACCATTTCTCGCAAGGGGATGAGAATCAGTTGACTTATCTAAAACGGAACAATTTGATCGAAAAAACTCCGGAACCGGCGGCGATTGAAAAAGTGGTTGCTTTTGATAATCCCCATTCGGGCAGTCTTGATCAACGGGTTCGAGCATACCTGTCGGTGAACTGTGCACACTGCCATAGTCCAGGTGGAAATGCCAGAACCACAGGTTTGGATTTACGTTTAACGCAAACCGATCCTGCAAAAATTGGTGTCTGGAAAACTCCGGTGGCTGCAGGACGCGGATCTGGTGGGCATAGCTATGATATTGTTCCCGGTGCACCAGAGAAATCAATATTAATGCATCGTTTACAATCCAGTGATCTGGCAGCACGCATGCCTAATATCGGCAATCGAATTGTGCATCAGGAAGCAGTCGATCTGATTCAGAAATGGATACTGGAAATGAAAAAATCAGATACTGACTGATCGAGTCACACTGTTTTGGTTTTTTCGGAGACTTCCGAAATGGCGGTGTCCGGTCGATTTTCAGACTGCCTGTTTGTGCTCGTAGGAGTTGCTGTCTTGAATGATCAGCTGGTTCCGGCCTTTTTTCTGTGATTTGGCCAGTGCATGTAAACCTCGATCCAAGACCAGTTCTGCCGAGTCACCGGGAACACACGAAAGATAAGCGAGGCTGGCCGTTACGACGACTTCCGGGCTATTTGTTTCCAGACGGAAATGGTGGTGACGAATGGCATCACGGATGATTTCCGCATGGGTCTGGCCCTCATTGATGGAAACGCCGGGAAACAGAATGGCGAGCGTGTCTGATTTCCAAATGCAAATGACATCTTCATCTCTTACTTTATGTAAGATCAGACGAGAAATCGTTTTCATAAACTTAATCGGGGCCATGATTCCAAAACGTTCTTTAAGCTGTTCATACTGATTCATTTGCACGAGCAGCAGGCCACTGTTCAGATCAGTTGTTGTTCCCGCGAGCAGCATCATTTCCAGATTGGCTTCAAAGGCTGAAGTGTTTGGCAGCTTTAAATGTGTTTGCTCTGGTTGAAACACCCACTGCATTGCCGGAAAGTCCTGAATTTTCTTTTCCTCTGGAATAATTTCAGGCGGTCTTTGTTTCTGATCGCCAACTTTCCGTTCAATCACTCGATTAATTAAATCCAGCAAGTTAGTGCGTTTTTTGGTGAGTTCGTTAGTTTGCTCTTTCGTCAGCATCAGTCCCGGAAACTTCTCCAGCAAAAGGCAGGCGGATTGCGCTGTATCCAAAGCTTCTTTCACATGCTGAAAACAATTTTGAATATGTTTTTTCGCGCGGCGAAAATCGCGTGCCGGGGCGCTCTTGCCGAGAAAGTATCCTGCCGCAAAACCCAGACTGACGGCTACCAGTAATCCGGCACCGAAGCAAATCAGCGTTTCATTCGATAGGGCATACAAGGATGCTAAAATTATAGTTTTCATGCATCTGTTCCTGAACGGGAAGCAAATACGTTTCTCTCTGTGGAGAGTAAACTGCGGTTGTACTAGACTATTTATTGGTCAGAGGTGACTGAGTGCGTAGAAAACTATTTTAAGTTCTACACAAATGAAGCTTAGTACACAGTTGGGAGGGATGTGTCCTGCAAATTAACGCGTGGCAGGAAACGGGAGTGGGGTTATCATGAATGTGTCGGTTATGTGGTCGATCAGATCATAATTCGATACTGAGATCACCAGAAATGAAGTGCGAAGCTATTTTCTTTCGCTGGCATCTGCAGGTCCTGCCTGTACGGGAGCCGCCTTTGCTTCGAGAAATTCAAGACTCAGGACAATGTCTGCATCCCGATTGGCCAACTGATCGACCAGTTTTTGATCTACGGTAAAGACAAATGAAATCTGTTTGCCTGTCGGAGCCGTACACAGGTAATAAATCCATTGTACGGGAACTTCGTTTGACTTGCCCGCCACTGTGACTCGGTGAATATATCTTCCATCCTCAGGCGAGAGGTTTTCCGCTTTAAGAATATTGACCAGTTTCTTGCCTAGAGACGTCCGAATATCCTGCTGGAACTGTTCTTCTGAGGTATGACTGCCGGGTTTGACGGATGGGATTTTTGAGATGTTGACCTGCGCAATCAGACTCCCTTTATCGAGTAACCTTAAGACGGCAACCTGACCTGTCTGATGAAAGACATACCAGTCCCGCGGGAGAAGTAATCGTACATCCCAGGGAGGTTCGAAACTCAGAAATCGGGCTTCGGGTTTTGTTTCCAGCGGGATGGTCTCTAGAACTTCATCAGTCAGTGGTCCCGGTGTCTTCGTCAGTGTGCGATCCCACTTTACTTTGGCAGTGACTTTCATTCCCGGACTGACAGAGCCAACAGATCGTTTTTCTGTTTGTTCCATTTCCAGATGGCTGATGAAATTTTCCTGACGCTGAAACTGAAGCATGCCGGTGATTGAGATTTCTGTTTGCGCGCCGACAGTGGCGCCTTCTATTTTTCCCTGAAAGCTGATCTGAGCGACATCTGCTTCCACAGATTCCAGTTTGCAAGTCAATTCCGACTTCAAAACTGCTTCGAGCCCAGTCAATGACTGGAGTACCCATCGATCGGGTGTCCAGACTTCACCCACTTCTACATCCGATTGTGGTAAGAGCGCGATCACAGGCAGGCTATCTCCGGGAGAGTTTAGCAATTCCAATTCTGATGGCATGAGAGGCCCTGTCGGGGAATGTAAGGCAAGGCCTTCTGCTGTGCCTTCCGCGACAATCATGCGATGTTTATCTCGACCGCGGGCAAATGTTTTTTGGCCCTGAACATCAATTTTTGCTGTGGCCGATTCGTAATAGCGTAGTGACCTGAGTGATTCTGCATCACGTCCTGTTCCGGGGAGTCTTCGTTCCAGATACTGGAGCTTGCCTTCGACATCGAGCTTGAGTGATCTTGCCTTTCCCGATTTGATTGCTGTTTCCAGTTGACCTTCCACTTTGATGTTGGAGTCGACAGTAAACGTGCGGCTGTCTTTGATCGGTTCACTGAATTCGTAGGTTTCTGCAAAAGCGACTTCGCTATCCCAACAGAGGCTGGCAGAACTCACAGAAAAAGAAAGACAGAAAAAACTCAGAATCCGTGAGCGAAAAACTGTATTCATTGAAAACATTCGGAAAGCTCCGTAGATCAAGCATCCATACTGATTGGAGAATGAAAGAGGGGTAATTATTCGTTAAGTGTTACTTTTGTCTGTTCAACCATCTCACGAGCAGTTGCTATAATTCCAGCAACATCCAGCCCCAGGTCGATCAGTAGTTCATTTCGATTACCATGTTCGATGAAGCGGTCAGGAATTCCGAGTCGTTTGAGATGACTTGTATTGAGTCCGGCATCGTTGGCCGATTCCAAAACGGCTGAACCAAAACCGCCACAAAGTGTACCCTCTTCGATGGTAATCACAAAGCCCGATTCCTGAATCGCCTGATTGATCACAGTTGTGTCTATTGGTTTGGAGAATCGGGCATTAATCACACCGATATCGAGCCCTTCCTCGCGGAGCTTTTCCGCGGCCTGGATACAATTTGTAAACAGGGAACCAAATGCGATGAGCATACCGTCTTTACCCCAGACATAGATTTCTGATTTCCCTAGCTCGATGGGTGCTACATCCCTCTCGACGGAATCCGCTGGTGCTTTCGGGTATCGAATGGCCGTTGGTCCGTCATGCTGTAGCGAAAAGTTAAGCATCGGTTCGACATCCCGGGCATCTCCGGGGGACATCATTACGAGATTGGGGAGGCACCTCATGAAGGTGTTATCAAAGGCTCCGTGGTGAGTGGGTCCATCTTCGCCTGCAATTCCGGCCCGATCCATACAGAAAGTAACGGGCAGATTCTGTAGTGCCACTTCCTGGAAAATGTGATCGAAGCTGCGTTGCAGGAACGTGCTGTAGATGTCAACAACGGGCCGCAATCCTGATTTCGCCATGCCTCCTGCAAAAGCGACCGCATGTGCTTCACAAATCCCGGTATCAAAAAATCGATCGGGGAATCCATCACGAATTTTTCCCAGTTTGTTTCCAGCACACATTGCCGCTGTGAGGACAACCACTTTTTCATTCTCGGTCATTGCTTGAAAGATCGAGCTGCTGATTACATCGGTAAATGATTTGGATGTATTTCTGCCGGGCTTTTCCGCAGCCACAATTTCATTTTCTTCATTGCGCTGGAAGGGGGCTGGCGCATGAAATGATACGGGATCATTAGTAGCCGGTTCAAAGCCATGCCCTTTTTCTGTTAACACATGCAACAGAACAGGTCCTTTGATGTTTTTGATCATCTGCAGGTAACCGGAAAGTTCTTCAATATTATGACCATCCACAGGTCCAATATAGCGGAAGCCCATTTCTTCAAACAGAATTCCCCCGTGCAGAAAACCTTTCACAGCTTCCTTGAAGCTGCCCAGCGTATGTTCCATCGATTCGCCGACGACAGGAACTTTATTTAATAACCAGGAGACATCCCGTTTTAAACCATTGTAGAAGGGGGCCACACGGGCTTTGTCGAGATATCTGGCCAGTCCTCCGACACGTGGGCAAATTCCCATTTTATTATCATTGAGAATGACAAGGACATCTTTATTCAAACCGGCAGCATTATTCATGGCTTCGAACACGATACCCGAAGGCAGGGCGCCGTCTCCAATGATGGCCACCGATTTGCGGTCTGTTTCACCTGTCAGATCATCTCCGGCTTTCATGCCGAGGACTGTTGAAACGCTAGCCCCTGCGTGTCCCGTCATGAAGAGGTCGTATTCACTTTCTTCCGGATTGGGATAACCCATCAGTCCACCTTTGCGGCGGATTGTTGAAATTTGCGGGTAGCGACCAGTGAGCAATTTGTGGGGATAGATTTGATGTCCCGTATCCCAGATGAGTCGGTCCTTCGAAAAGTCGAATGCGATATGCAAGGCAATGCAGAGTTCCACGACCCCGAGATTGCTGGCGAAGTGAGCTGACCGATCTTCCACGACGGTACATAAGACTTCACGAATTTCTGCAGCCAGTGTTTCGAGTTCACTCCCAGATAAAGTTTGCATATCAAGGGGTGACTTGATCTGCGGTAGAATTTCGATTTTCATCAGTGGTCTCGTTCCAATATAAAATGGGCCAGTTCTTCCAATCGTTGGCCATGGCTCCCAAGTGAGGAGATCGAGAGACACGCTTCTTGAATCAAATTTTGAGCACGCTGGTGGCTCTCTTCAACACCAATCAGGGAGGGGTAGGTTAATTTACCGTGTTCGGCGTCTTTTCGCACGCCTTTTCCCATTTTTTCTTCATCACCGGTTAAATCAAGTAGATCATCCGTAATTTGAAATGCCAATCCTATGCAGGTTCCGTATTTTTCCAGTTTTTCCAGGGTTACTGCATCTGCACCACCAATTCTGGCTCCCATTGTGAGAGCACTGCAAATCAGCCGTCCTGTTTTTCTACGGTGAATCGCTTCCAGCGTTTCCAAAGTGGGTTGATTCTGATGCTCCGACTCCAGGTCTGCGACTTGTCCGCCGACCATTCCCACAGCACCTGCCGCATTGGCCAGATCAACGCAACATTCAGCAGCACAAGACTTTAATGCAATATATCTTGCCAAGATTTCAAAGGCTCGCGTTAATAAGGCATCTCCGGCCAGGATGGCATTTGCTTCACCAAATTTGACATGACTGGTAGGTTTTCCTCTTCGGAGGTCATCATCATCCATTGCCGGTAGATCGTCATGAATTAGTGAGTAAGTGTGCACCATTTCAATGGCGCAGGCTGCGGGTAATGCGTCTTCCCTGTTTCCCCCACAGGCTTCACAACTGAGCAGAACCAGAATGGGCCGCAACCGTTTTCCACCAGCGGAAAGACTGTAAGACATTGCCTCTTTGAGAATTGGTGGGCAATCCGTTGAATGATCGAGTGAGTCTGATAAATGTTGATTTACCAGACTCTGTAGTGTGCTCCACATTTCCTTGAAAGTTGGGCGTTGATCGCTCATTCAAAAAAGTTCTTTGTTTAAAGTTGCTGGAGTGTTAATTCAATCAGTTTCCGTTGCAGAAGCCAGAAGCAGTCCGATCTGGCAGGCTTTGAGATATTCCTCAATCATCAATGTTTCTTTTGTGGTATGGATATCCTGCTGGCCACATCCCAAAGTGACCGTGGGGAATCCATGCGCGACCATCCAGTTCGCGTCCAGGCCTCCATTGGCGATACTGAGCTCTGGTTGATCACCCGTTTTTTGGATGGCGTGTTTTGCGGTTTGAACAGCTGGTTCCTTTTCTGAAAGGCGAAAGGAATCATATTTCAAATAGGATTCAAACGAAACGCTGCCTCGCTTCCCGGAACTGTTTTTCAGGGACTTTGCAGACTTCCGGAAGGCTTTTTCAAATTCATCAAGAATTTTTTGTCGAAAGCGGGGATTATGGCTGCGTGCTTCTGCCTTGATTGATAATTCGGGCATCACCACATTTGTGGCAGCTCCCCCCGAGATGACTCCAATATTACTGGACCCGGAATTTTTGCCTTTGATCACCAGGCCGTGCCAACCATTTCGTGAGAGGTCTTCAATGGCATTGGCTGCGATGACAGCGGCGCTGACTCCGTGCTCGGGATGTGCTCCTGCATGGCTGGCAATCCCTTCAATTTGAATCAACATTCCCGAATCACCGGTGGCTCCGATACAAACCATGTCAGCCAGTTTTCCATCCCAGTTGAAGCACATTTTGGGCTTCCCCAGTTTTCCAGTTGCCAGATGTCGTACACCTACCAAGCCGATTTCTTCCTGAACCATCCAACAGAAAGTTAATGGAGGATGAGGGATATCCTGCTCGAGAATTGTGAGTAAGGCATTGAGAATCACGCTACAGCCTGCCCGGTCGTCTGCTCCCAAGGCGGTCTGATTACTTTTGGAATGAATCAGCTTTCCCTTTTTGATCGGTTCTGCTCCGACACACAGCGGGACAGTGTCCATATGCGCCATCAACATACGACGGGGGCCACGTATCGTTCCTGGAAGTTTCACAATCATATTTCCAGACTCACCACCAATGGGGCTTTTCTTATGAGCGGAATCGAAGGTGATGCATTTCTCAGGTAGACCTGCTTTCCGGAGTTCTGCCACAATTGCGGCTGCGATTTTTCCTTCTTCACCACTTTTACCAGGTACGGCCATCAGCCGCGTGACGAGTTGTAATGCCTTTTTATGATTGACTTTAATGATAGCGGCTCTGGTGTGTTTGTTCATTAGGAGGCTTTGATATAAAAGAGAGAGGGTACTTGCTTGTCTCGATAGAAGTGATTCATTCTTGTTATTGCAACTTATGCTTTTGAACGAGTTTTTTCAATGGGATTGCGGCCATGATTCCGGTCTTCCTCTTTTGAGTGCAGCAGACTCATATTGCTGTAAATCTAGATCAAACTTAGAATCCTGCCTGTTTTGTTGCTGAATTCCTTAAACGGGGCCAGATAACCCTGTTTGAATCTTAACAATGGTATTTTGATAATTGAAGATGATTCGTTCTCGCTTGCGCTGGGTTAAGCATTTAACGCTGGCAATTTTTACTCTCATGCTGTTTGCAATAGGGTGCGAGGTCGCGTTGCGCATTTCTGAATATCGGGAGCAGGTTTCAGTCAGTAATTATGATGCTGACGGTTTTCTGATTCCTTCGGACGTTTCCTATCATCGAATTCGTCCCTTCCAGAAAGTTTCTCGGAAACAACCGGATACCGGAGAGTCTGTTCAATTTACGATCAATAGTATGGGGTTGAGAGGAAAGGAATATACCATTCCCAAACCCGCGGGTGTCTTTCGGATTCTTTGTCTGGGAGGCGAAAACGTTCTCGCGCCCGAGATGGAAGACCCCGATACGTTTTGTGTTCGTTTGGAGAATCTGCTTCAAAAACAGACTCAGTTAAAAGTGGAAGTGGTAAATGCCGGGGTTCCTGATGCGTGTCCCCTGATGTCTTATCTGGACTTGAGACATTCTCTGCTGGGGCTTCAGCCTGATTTGATTCTGCTTCATTTTGATATGTCTGATGTCGCCGACGATCATGCACTGAGACGATACACTCAGCTCAGTGATTCTGGAGTCCCTCTGTGTTCGATGCATCCTTTGTTCGACCAGATGAATGCACCTGAACGTCTGGAAAATCATTTTCTGATCTATCGCTATACATTGAGGTGGCTGGGTGATTACTGGGTAGAAAATCAACCCGCTGGTCTGGATCGAGATATTGATACTCCCCAGGGAAAATACTTGTGGCTGGAAGATCATCCTCCTGACTGGTCTGTGTATGTCAGGCAGACTTTGGAGCCCATTCAGAACATCCAGCAGATTGCGCAGGGAACCTACTCCCGATTCATTCTGGCAACCTATCCCAAGCCCTGGCAGGTTTCTGAAAACACGTTGAATCAGAAAGGGGTCAGGAGTTCTCTGGGAGTGCGCGAGGGAGTCAAATATACCAGTCGATTTCCTTTTGATTTGTTAGACACCTATGCAAAGCAGTTGAATCTGTCATACTGTGATACATCGCCGACCTTTCAAAACATTCAAAATCCAGACCGATATTATCTGAATCATGTGCCCCAATTTTCTCGAGAAGGGCACGCATTGTATGCGCGGGAACTGGCCTTATTTATCTTAAAGGACGTTCCCGGGATCTGGTCAGATTCGGATCCAACGAACACAGAACAACCGGCGCCACGACAGGCTCTGGTTCCCGGGAGTTGAGCGACCGTCGAGAACAGAATGTGACATTGATGAAAGATAAGACGCATTAAGAGTATGGAGTGATAAAGAAAGAGCCGGCTTTTTGTAAGAAACTTTTCATATACGAAGCAATCATTTGAGGGATAGCCCTTGTTTCAGGGGAGAACAGACAGATTTTCTGCCTTTCTAAGAGGTTATCTCGAAACAGGACCTATCTTTATCTGTATGATGAAGTTGCCTTAATTTTTGGTGCTAAACTGAAATTACGTTGAAATAGAGGAATGAATTTTATGGGTTCGTATGAAACAGCCTGTCGTTATTTTGATCAGGCTTCGCGCCAGGTTGGTTTATCGAACAACATGCAGGAATTGTTACGAACACCGGAACGCGAAGTGAAGGTTGAAGTCGCGATTGAGCGTGATAACGGAGAGATCGCCACGTATATCGGGTATCGTATTCAGCATGACAGTTCCCGTGGACCAATGAAGGGGGGGCTTCGTTTTCACCCCGAAGTCGATGCAGATGAAGTTCTGGCATTGGCATCGCTGATGACGTGGAAAACAGCGTTAGTGAATATTCCTTATGGTGGTGCCAAAGGAGGAATTTCAGTCAATGTCGGTCAGCTTTCGCAGGGAGAACTGGAACGTGTGACCCGTAAATTTGTCGACAAAGTTTATGATGTCATTGGGCCTTTGAAAGATATTCCTGCTCCGGACATGGGAACGAATTCGCAAGTGATGGCCTGGATTATGAACCAGTATGAAAAATACCGGGGTTTTAATCCTGCCTGTGTTACGGGAAAGCCATTGGAATTACATGGGATTGACGGTCGCGAAGAAGCGACTGGTCGCGGGGTTGCTACGGTGACACGTGATACACTGGATCGCTTGAAAATCGATGTGACCGGAGTGACCGTTGCCATTCAGGGTTTTGGGAATGTAGGAAGCTATACAGCACACTTTTTGGATGAATTCGGGGCAAAGATTGTTGCGGTCTCTGATGCCAGTGGAGGCATTTATAACGCCAATGGAATAAATATTCCGAAATTGATCGAATACACACGTGATACGGGAGCAGTGAAAGGTTTTCCTGAAACGGAAGCTATTTCCAACGAAGAATTGCTGACTTCGAATGTAACGGTATTGATTCCCGCCGCTCTGGGAGGAGTACTGACTGGTGAGAATGCCCATGAAATCAGGGCAAAATGTATTATTGAAGCAGCGAATAATCCGACCGAATTTGAAGCCGATGAAATCTTTGAGAAAAATGGCGTTGTTGTTGTGCCCGATATTCTCGCCAATGCGGGTGGAGTGACCGTCAGTTATTTTGAATGGGTTCAGAATCGTCAGCATTTTAGTTGGGAAAAAACCCGTGTTCGCTCCGAATTAGATCGTATTATGAATGACAGCTTTGAATTGGTTTGGAAAATCGCAACGGATAAAAAAGTCTCCTTACGCATCGCCGCCTATATCCTGGGGATCGGCCGCGTTGGTCGCGCCACCGTTCTGGGCGGGATCTAGACGAATTTCTGGTCTGTTTTTCCATATGGGATAAGAGATCTCTTTGCAGATTCCATGCAAATCAAATTTCATCCAGAGAGTTTAAAGAGGTAGAAAATGTTATCAACAGAGCAACTGATCAATGATTGCGCGCTGTTTCACTCTGTTTCTAAAGCTGAAATGGAAGAGCTGCTCTCTTATTCTGAGTGGGAAGAGTTTCCGGAGGGCACACGAATTCTGGATGAGGGAAATTCGACGCGTTATCTCTGGGTTATTCAAAGCGGTTCCTGTGAAGTGCGAAAAAAACTGTCCAACGGAACCGAACAATCACTGGCTCAACTGGATCCGTACTCCATCTTTGGTGAGATGTCATTTTTTAATCCGGCACCTCACTCGGCAAGCGTGGTGGCTTTGACTGACGTGAATACGATTCGAATACCCGGACGTGAGTTCGACCAGATGCTGAAAGACGGTGCCAAAGGAGCTCAAAAGGTTGTATTTAATACGGTTCGCATTATGTCAGATCGCCTGCGGTTGATGGATAAATGGACAGCAGAAATGGTTGAAAGTTGTGGCTCCCGGTCAAAGAATGCAGAATGGCATGATTTCCGGTCCAAGCTCTATTCAGACTGGCAATTTTAAGTAATCAGTGTCAGTCTGCCCTGAAAACACGATAAGTGAAGGTATTTCAAGAGAACGAGCTCTTATCGGTCAGAGGATCCCGCGTTGACAGATTTTCGATGATATTTGATACTCCCGCAAGTTGAATTAGATGAATTCAGTATTGTGACTTCATTTTTTGAGGCGCACTTTTCCAGTGACCGGTGTGTCTGTTAGTATAAAGTAACGATTTTTTACAAAACCAGGCTGGAGAGAACGGGAAAATCTTCCGTAGATTTTTATGAGTACCAAAACTGAACTCGACTTGTCACATTACACACAATTGCTGGCTCAGCAGGCGCGCGCGGCCTCCCGGAAACTGGTTTCCGCGAATGGGAATCAGAAAAACGACTGGTTGCGGCGGATGGTCGAACTGATTCAATCTCGGACACCCGAATTACTGGCAGCCAATGAGCAGGATATCAGACGGGCTCCCGATTATGGTTTGACAGAAGCTTCCATTGATCGACTTCGATTAACCGAAGCAAGACTACAGGGAATTGTGACGGCACTGGAAGAAATTACTGCGCTACCTAATCCCATTGGTGAAATCATTGGAAGTAATATGCGCCCCAATGGATTGCTGGTGACACAAGTACGCGTTCCGTTGGGGGTGGTCTTCTTTATCTATGAATCACGCCCTAACGTGACGATCGACGCTGCTGCCTTATGTGTTAAAAGCGGGAATGCGGTGATCCTTAGAGGTGGAAAAGAAGCATTTCACAGCAATATGGCCTTGTATGGATTGTTACAACAAGGGCTCAAGGATGTGGGGTTACCCGAACAGGCAGTGCAACTTGTAGAGACAACCGACCGGGAAGCGGTCGGACAATTTCTTAAGTTGAGTGAATATATCGATGTGACCATTCCCCGCGGCGGTAAGGGGCTGATAGAACGAGTTGCCCGCGATGCAACCATGCCCGTGATCAAGCACTTTGACGGGATCTGTCATGTGTATCTCGATAAGTCAGCCGACCCCGATGCTTCGGAAGCGATTACTGTGAACAGCAAATGCCAGCGTCCGGGAGTCTGCAATGCGGCTGAAAGTCTGCTGGTTCACGCGGACATTGCGGGAACGATATTTCCGCGGGTCGCGGGAGCACTGATCGAGCAGGGTGTCGAACTCAGGTGTTGTCCGAAATCAATGGAACTGGTCAGCGGAACGAAAGCTGCGACTGAGGAAGATTATGGTACAGAATATGGTGCCAAGGTGATGTCCGTTAAAATTGTGAACGATATTGATGAGGCCATCAGTCATATTCACAAATATGGTTCCGGGCATACGGAATCCATTGTAGCAACAGAATTGGCGGCTACCGAGAAATTTACGACTGAGGTCGATTCGGCTGCGGTGATTGTTAACGCCAGTACGCGATTCAATGATGGTGGCGAATTTGGTCTCGGCGCTGAAATCGGAATCAGCACCGATAAATTTCATGCGCGTGGCCCGTGTGGTTTAGTGGAATTGACAAGTTATAAATATGTTGCCCACGGAGCAGGGCAGATCAGAGAATAAAACATCACATAATTCATCATTTCGGGGCGAGTTGAAATCGTTCCCGGGATTGAATTTGGGGAGAGGGTTCTCAAGGGAGGCCAGGGATGGCAGACGTACTCAGTCAGAATGAAGTCGAGTCGCTATTATCGGCTCTGGATCCGAGTGCCAGTAGTGGCAGCGGCGGCGGGGCGAGTCGTCCCTCGACTCGTGCTACGGACTTCAATGCTCAGATCAGTATCTATGATTTCAAACGACCGGAACGTGTCAGTAAAGAGCAGATGCGGGCGTTTCGTGCGCTGCATGAAAGTTTCAGTCGGGAATTCGGTGCCGCTCTGAGTGGGATGCTGAGATCGATCATAGAAGTGAAGTTGATGAGTGTTGACCAGCTGACATACAGCGAATTTGTTTTCAGTCTCGAAAATCCAACCTGTTTCAATTTGCTCGAATCTGAAACCCTGGATGGGCATATTATTCTGGATATCAGTCCCTCGATCATTTTTCCGATTATTGATCGGCTGCTGGGTGGAGATGGGCATTCTCAAGGAGCCTATCCCAATCGGGCGCTCACCGAAATAGAAGTTCGTCTTGTCTCACGGATTACCGGACTGGCAATTGAAGGTATTGAGTCTGCCTGGAGTAACCTCTGTGAGTGGAAGTTGAGCGTTTCACAAGTTGAAAGCAATCCCCAACTGGTTCAGATTGTCCCACCCAACGAAGTGATTGTGTTAATTTCCTTCGAAGTCACGATGGGAGAAACACGTGGGATAATCAACTTGTGTATACCGTTTAATACAATCGAGCCAATTTCAAGTAAGCTGACATCAGATAGCTGGTCTGCTTATAAGAAAAAGACGCCCGACTTGCGTCAGCAGTTAAATCTGGAAGCCAGCGTGACACAATCAAAAATTAACATGAAAGTAGATTTGGACAATAGCAAGCTGACAGCGGGAGAAGTTCTCAATTTAGCAGTTGGTGATGTGATCATGTGCAACAAGGGGAGTGCACAGTCCCTGACCGTCGAATTGGAAGGTTCACCGGTATTCACTGCATTTCCCGGCGTTTATAAAGGGCATAAAGCGATTAGTATTGAATCGATGTTAGCGATGCCCAAAGATATTGTTGAAGAAAAAATCCGGAATACCGATTCAGCCCAAGGTGTTGGGTCATCATAAAAAGGGATTAATGAGTGATCGTTTGTTCTTAAGGGGTGTGCTCAGGAAAGCATCAGGCCGATACAGATTGTCTGTCTGCCTGTTAAATAGAGTGGAAGCCGACTTTCGTCTGTGAATCAAGATCAGGATTTTGAGAGGTTTAGACTTTTTTTCTCTGAAGTAATCTGGTTTTAGCCTCGTTTCGGTAGAAATCCGAGAGTCTGGCTGAGTATACTGCTCGATTAACTTTCAAGTTCATGTTTAGCATGACCTGTTCAATAGAGTCGAGCCTCTTTTATGGTGATCGATCAATTTTCCGGTTGAACAAAGAGAGTATTGTAACAGTAACAGTAACCCAACCCAATGTTTACGATCTGAATCTCAGTTTTCAGAGAGGCGAAGATTGTCTCTGAATCGTTTACGAAGATTGAAAAATAATGCCTAAGCAAAAGACACACAAAGGAATGAAGAAGCGGTTTAAGATTACTGCTTCTGGTAAAGCCAAACACAGGAAAGCATTCCGCGGTCACATTCTCAGCAAGAAAAACCCCAATCGTAAGATCAGACTTCGTGGTGACGGAGTTGTGACTGGTGCTGAAGCAAAATTAATCGTGAACGCACTTCGTCCCAGTTCATAAGATAACGGGTCCCGTGATGCCAGATTACGGGGAATCGATCCTGATAGAATCAGAGTTTTAACTTCTCAGTTGGAAAGTAGTCATGCGAGTTCGCAAAGGTTCAGCTCGACTTAGAGCAAAGAAGAGACTGTTTAAAGAAGCACGTGGTAATTTTGGTGGTCGCGGTAATTTATTGCGAACCGTCAAAGAGACGATCATACGCTCCAGAGTGTATGCTTACCGTGACCGTCGTGTCCGTAAACGCGAATTCCGAGCTCTGTGGATCACACGAATCACTGCGGCTTGCCGTGAACGTGGCATGAACTATTCACAGTTTATCAATGGTTTGACGAAGGCGGGGATCAAGTTGAACCGGAAGACGCTCAGCGAACTTGCGATTTCTCAGCCTCAGATTTTTGATGAAATTCTGAGTGCCGCTCAGGCTGCCCTGGTGGCCTGAAATAGACTTGTCTCTCTTCCAAGGGGCTGAAGTCGAATAAAGCTAAGAAAAGTGGTGTGTCGACAAGCAGCACTCTCTGCGCGTGATTCTGTCTGATTTCTCAAGCCAGTCTGGTTTCATCTACAGCAGAGGGCTCACGAGACGAAGTGTGTTTTCCAAAAAACGCTCTTTAAATGATCGAACTTTCCATTCTGCAGCGTCCAGTCGGTCGGCATCATCAATATAGGTTTGCTGTAGCGATCTTAGTTCTTTCGCGAACTCTGCCTCGTAGACGAAGAGTGAGACCTCGTAGTTCAGCCACAGGCTTCGCATATCGAGATTCACGGTACCAAACATCGAAGCGGCGCCATCTGCCATGACTGATTTTGTATGCAGCAATCCTCCGCGGTAGAGGTAGATTTCCACTCCTGCGTTGAGTAAATCATCGAAATAGGACCGACTTGCATAACGCGTCAGAAAAGAGTCGACTTTCTCTGGAACGATCAGGAGCACGCTGACTCCGCGTCCTGCAGCGCCCAGCAATGCTCTGAGTAATGATTCATCGGGTACGAGGTAAGGCGTTGTGAGTACCAGCTCATGCTGTGCGGTGTTGATCAGTGCAAGTAACATTTGAAGAAGTCCGTCACCACTTTCCCCCGGACCAGAGGGAATCACCTGAATATCAGCCGCGCCGTCAGATGCTGTCAGGTGCAGACCTGTGTTTTTTACAATTTTCTCGATTGGCTCACCCGTTTCGAGGATCCAGTCACCGATCATCGTGGCAGCGAGTGAAATCACGACCGTGCCTTTGAGGCGGACCATGGCATCAACCCACTCACCAACTCCTGCGCCCTGTTTGAAATATCGTGGATCCACAAGGTTCATACTGCCTGTCCATGCCACTTCGCTATCGACAACGATGATCTTGCGATGGACGCGCAAATCGGTTCGACCGACAAACGTGCGGAAGAGGCCGACGGGTAAAGCGGGTTGGAGTTCGATGCCCGCCTCACGAAGCTGAGAAGGTTGCTGACTCTTCCACCAGGGACGGGCTCCCAGTGCATCGATCAATAAGCGACAGGAAACACCGCGACTGGCAGCTCGAATGAGGGCCTGCAGGACTTCATCAGCCAGTCCCCCTTCATTCCAGATATAAAACTCCATCAGCACACTCGTTTTCGCAGAGTCAACATCCCGGGTGATTTGTTTTAGTATTTCTTGCGTGTCGGAAAACAGTTCCAGGCTACATCCACAAACAGTGGAACTGCCCATCAGAGTCTGTCCGAGCTGATTCATGCCGTGCACGGCCGAACTATGGCGTGACCAGTCAACGTCGGTCACTCCCATTTGAGTGGCGATTTCCGAGAGTTTTTTGTAGTCCGTTCGCAGTTTTTCGATGGCACGGATACGACTGCTTCCAATGCGACGTTCACCAATCAGGAAATAGAATAGAACACCGGCAAGAGGCACTGCTAAAATCAGTACCAGCCAGGCGAGTGCGACACCAGTAGCGGGTCGTTTCATGATGACGCGAACAGATACCGCAATGACGAGCAGCGGATGTGCGATTAACAGGATGTTGGAAAGATCCAAATACTGGAAATAATGAAGCATTAACTCACTCGCTGTTGAAAGGTCGTTCCTGATCTGGACGGTCGAATCCGGGAGCAATTTGAACCATTAAGAAAGGCACCAGGATCATCATATCTCTTTTAAGCAGCGGTACTTTGCTGGCCTTGAATCAAGTATATAGTCTGGTCTCAGATTTGCGCCTCACTGATGTAAGAATAGGCGGGATTCTCTTTTTTTTGTGCAGATGTAAGTCATTCTCAAGAGGCACAATTAACTGCCTGTCATTGACTGATTCGTCTGGTAAAGAAGGCGTGGCGATCAGGATTTCAGGGATCTGATGAACACTGTCTTTTTTGGGGGAAATTGCAGTACGCAGTTCAAGTACATTCTGATACATTACGGCTGAGAAATCGAAACATGCTTTTTTGGGGATTCTTTGTTGTGTTTCCCAATCAAGGAGGCGGGGAGCAAATGTTTAAAAAAGTTGAATCGATGTCTGAAACCGGTCATCATTTCCACAGAATGACAATTCCAGTCATATTGAATGCACTGATACTGGTGTCGTGCACAGGTCTGGGGCAAGTCGTACCTGCCCCAATGGTATTTGAGGAGCAGTCAAAGGAACTCCTTAAGATTGTACCGCTGGGGACACCTAAAACAGAGGCAATTCAAAAATTAGAGGCAGCCGGAATATCAGGTGAATTCGCTACCAGTCCTTCCATTTATTACTGTGATTTGTGGGAACGCGAGAATGGAAAACGCTGGCACTTGAATGTTGCCTTGCTATTCAATGAAGCTGGAGCGCTTTATAAAACGCGTCCTGCCCAAGCCGATGTCTCCTGGAAGAGTGAAACGAATTCCGCGAGTGGGGAGAACGGTGAGCAATAGGTAAGAATTTGCCTGGGACTCATGCAAGGTCACCCGGCTGAATGCGACCTGAAATGGCGTTGTTTGTATGCGAATCAACTCAGCGTTTTGTGACAGGGAAGCTTCTTTTTTTTGCCAGAAAGTTTCAGCTGTCTACGGGATCGGCTGGTTTCTCCAGTAATTGAAGATGTCCCTGACAGAATTTGCAGGAAGCGGTTGTACTCAGATATTTGTTTGCTACGCGTAGTTCTTCACTGCAATGGGGACAATTCGTGTAAAAAAATTGCGGGCTGGTTTTGCTGGAGTCGATTCGAAGGTGAAAAGGAGTTTCACAGAACTTGCAACTGACTTGCTTGCCGAGATATTTTTTGTGAACGCGCAGTTCTTTACTGCATTGCGGGCATAGGAAATAGTAACCTGTTGGGAAGGCATCACAGCAGACAGAAATTTCTTTGAGAGGGTGAAACGAAGGTATCTCGACGGTATCATGCTCCAGATCTACATTGAGTAGTTCTCGGCAGGTTTGGCAATGAACCAGATTGGGAGGCATAACCTCATTGCAATTCGGGCAAGGACCACCGGGCCAGGCGGGCATAATCATTCCTTATCTAATTTTACAATCACTTTCTGATAACTGATGAAATCATGGTGGCCCGAGTTCTCGTTCGGAGTCAGATTATTACAGCCACATTTTCGGGCCGAAGAAAATTCTTGAGTCTCCTGCAACGAGGTTCTTAACAATATATCAGAGGTATTGACGATTTGAAATCACATTTCTCCCAGGTTGATCACAATCTTTCTCAAAAAGCTCATTTCGCGGCATTCAGGCAATACAGCTTTTTAAATGTCCTGAGGAACATTTGGCCGTTCGCAACGACGACTGTTGCATGACTGGGATCATTCAGTTTGATTTTTCCATGAAACTTAAATTTGGGTGACGCATCAACCATGGCGACTTCACCATTTTCACTAATGCAGTAGAGGATTCCACTGATGCAGACAGGTGAACTGCTATAGCCACCATCGACGCGTTCTGTCCAGACATTTTTCTGCGTGGCCAATTCAACGCAACTTACGACGCCGTTGTCACCCCAGAGATAGAGATGTCCTTCAAAAACAATGGGAGTGGGAACATAAGGCAATTTCGTAGAGCGCGTGTATTTGATGTGCGTTTCTTTCACATTGCCGGAACCGGTAGGATCGATGCCGTACAAGAGTTTTCCTCTACCTCCCCCACCGCATTTCGCAAAGATCAATCCTTCTCCATAGACGGGAGAAGAAACGGTTCTACTTGGAAATGCCCCGGTGGTCCAATTCACCTTTCCTGTTTCCGGATCGAGACTGCTCACGCCGGTCGCGCCACTGACGCAAATTAACTGTGGATTGGTATTAGGGTGATTAATGACAATGGGGGTCGCGTAGGATGTTCTACGGACGGCTCGTTCTGCCTGCCAGACGGTCTTTCCAGTCAGTTTGTTAAAAGCGGTAACTGAGCTGGGGCCCATTTGGTCTTTGGTGGCGATGACGAGATTTTTGTAAATGATTGGTGAACTACCATGACCATGCTGGCTGGTGAACCCACCCAGGTCTTCTTCCCAGATTTTCTTGCCATTCAGGTCATAAGCGATCAGCAGGTACGATTCTTCATCTGCAAACTCAACATAAACATGTTCCCCATCTGTAACAGGGGAACTGGAAGCCCAGCTTCCTTTTCTGTGTTTATGGCTCTTTTTCAATTTTGTTTCACGTCGCCATTTTTCTTTCCCGGTTTTAGGATCTAAGCAGAAAAGATAGCGTGTTTCACCTTCTCCAATGGCGGAAGTGACAAACAGATTATCTCCCCAGACTGTAGGAGAAGAGTGTCCCAGACCGGGTAGTTCTTTTACCCAGGCGTAGTCTGCGTCTGTCCATTTCAGTGGAAATCCCGTTTCACTGGAGATTCCCGAGCCATCAATCCCTCGAAATCGAGGCCAATTTTCGGCTTTTAAGGAAGCCAGAGCGGAAAAAGTGAGGCAGACACCCAAAACGGTTTTGAGTGTGGGAGTCAAAAGGCGAGTGAAAAGTAATCGATTCATGGGGGATTCTCTAATACAGGCAGGATGTTATTCGAAATTCACTAGATAAGCTTGACGAATTTTATGTTCTGGTGCAAGTTAATTGAATATAATAATTAGTGGAGCTATCGT
Source organism: Planctomycetota bacterium (assembly GCA_022600195.1). Taxonomy (GTDB): domain Bacteria; phylum Planctomycetota; class Planctomycetia; order Planctomycetales; family Planctomycetaceae; genus Gimesia. The sequence goes on along the minus strand of JAHZKX010000018.1, from coordinate 140,880 downwards.
AAGTAAATAGAGGGTCTTGATTTCGGTTTTATGGAGTGAGGGGCGTCCTACTCGACCTTTTTATAGGCAATCATGCTCATTGATTTTCAACAATGCCCCATTTCCTGCGTTATTATCTATGCAAAACTCTGAAAAACAAAATACAAACAGCTCATCGAATGTGGCATACCTGATTGTTCAGGGGTTAGATGAGCGGGGTAAAGTCTATCGTCTGGTGGATCGTCAGGTCACTACGGTAGGCCGTGCGCCCACGAATCGGATTGTGCTGGATGACGAAGTTTGCAGCCGCAATCATTGTGAGATCTTCTACAGTGATTCCTCGTGGGTCATTCGCGATCTGGGAAGCCGAAACGGCACGATGGTACAAGGTCTGTCTATCACTCAAGATCATGACTTACAGGAAGGGGATGTGATTGAAATCGGCGACAGCGAGGGGATCTTCACCTTTGATGTCTCGCGATTTGCGTCTCGACCCACATCAGACGGTTCGAGCGGAGAAATGGAAAGTGCCACGATCGGAGTAGGAAGTCATTCCAGTTGGGAAGAGTTTAACGTTCCGGAAATTATTCAGCGTAAGAGTCATACCCGGTTTCATACACCGCTTCCCGCCTCTTCCCTTGATCGGGACCGGACCAGTCGTGAATTAGGGCGTCTCTATCGTCTTGCTTTGGATATGGGGAATACCCAATCAGAACAAGAACTTTCAGAGATTGTTTTGAAGGGGTTGTTTGAAGGGACCAGTGCGGATATTGGAGCGATTTTGTACTTTGATTCTGCTCAACAAGAATCCCGGAATCCAGAGAACCTGAAAGTCATTGCCTTTCAGTCGGTAGACGAACTTCCCTACCAGAAACCGTCCCTCTATCTCTCCGAGATGGTGTTTAAAGAGGGGGATGCGATTCTGGCGCACAATATTGCCGATGACAGTAAACTTTCTACCCGAGACAGTCTGGGTAAGATTCATGCACAAAGTGTGATCTGCGCTCCGCTCCGCAATAAGCAGGGGGTTACCGGGTTAATTCACCTCTATTCAACCAATCCGGATAATCCGCTGGATTCAGATGATCTGGAATTCACACTGGCTCTGGCAGATCAATTAGCAATCTCATTTCAAAATTTGAGTGAGAAAAAGAAACTCTCTGATGGTCTGGCACGGATGGAAGGGGAAAATAAGGCTCTGCGTGAGCAGCTGGAACTGGAAAGCGAGCTGGTCGGTAACAGTTCCAGTTTGGTTGCAATGAAGCAGCAGATTCTTCGTATTGCCCCTACTGACGCCAGCGTGCTGATTCGGGGAGAGAGTGGGGTTGGTAAGGAGTTGGTTGCGCGCGCGATTCATTTTAACAGCCAGCACAAGAAACATCCTTTTGTCTGCATGAACTGCGCTGCCTTGAGCGAAGGGCTTCTGGAAAGCGAATTGTTTGGACACGAAAAGGGGGCATTTACGGGAGCGACGAGTCAGAAGCCGGGAAAATTTGAGCAGGCAGATCAGGGAACTCTGTTTCTGGATGAAGTGGGGGAGATGTCTTTAGGGATCCAGGCAAAGTTTTTACGAGTCCTGGAGGGGCACGCGTTTGAACGAGTGGGCGGCAGCACTTCGATCAAGGTCAATGTCCGTGTCGTGGCAGCCACGAATCGTGATATGGAAAAGGCAGTATCTCAAGGAGTGTTTCGCCAGGATCTCTATTTCCGGCTGCATGTCGTCGAGATCAGTGTAGATCCCTTGCGAGTCCGTTCTGATGACATCCTGGTACTGGCTAATTATTTCCTGAATCGATTTGTGATCAAAACAGGCCGTCCCATTCGTGGCTTTACTGATGAAGCGAAAGAACTGCTGGAGTCCTATCATTGGCCAGGAAATGTGCGTGAGCTTCAGAATACGATCGAACGGGCCTTTATTTTATGTACAGATGATTTTATTGATGCTCCCGACATACAGCTCTCTGCAGTTGGTATGGAGAGCGATCCCCAATGTGTGTTACCCCCTGTGGTTACCGGGTATCGGGAGGTTCCACTGGATGTCGTGGAACAGGAGCACATAATGGCTGTTTTGAACAAAACTAACTGGAACAAATCCCGATCTGCTCAAATACTGGGGATCGAACGATCTACACTGGATCGAAAGTTAAAACGCTATGGAATCCACCGTCCTTGAGGTTCCGCAGGTTTGCGTAAGGAGTTTTGACTCGTCAAAACCCTGTGATCTTTCTCAGAATTTGGGAAACTCACACGGATTGATCTCTTGTACGAGAAACACAGGGGTTTAAGACCTGTTCAAGTCTTCGATTTCAAAGTAGTTTGCAAAAATGTCAAAAATCTTGTTGACATTTTACCACAAAAACTCAAGAATTGTCCTAGAAACAGGGGATACCTAGAAGGTGTTCCTGCTCGCAGCTTTAAGCTGCAGCCCTAGTACCAGGGATGTTTTTTAACCACTAAATTTTAGAAGAGTTTCCCACCTGAAAAAACGTCCCACACCCTTGGAGGGTGTTGCTTTGAATCTCCCAAATAACGCAATGGATGCGTACGCTACGAGCGATTGAATTTCTCGGTTTGGTTGAGATGACTGATTGTTGTTTTGTTCCACGTAGAAGGTTTGTCCATTCATATGGTATGAGTGGAAGGCTTGGATTTTGTATTGCTGTTGGAGAAAAGAAGAGAATGTCGGCATTTTTGATGGGTACAAGTGACGTTGATAATCTTACAGTCGAGCTTGAAGTTGACCAGTCAATGGTTGGCTTTGAGGCTGGTACATACCAGGAATTCTCGGATGAAGGTTATGATGCAAACTTTGATGCTTTATTTGGCGAAGAAGAGTACCGTGAAATGGGAATCAATCCCGATGACGCGACTCAGGCAAAGCCCGGTTCAGAGCAGAAAGTTCTGATGCTGGCAGCCCGTTACGCCGCAGGTTTACCTCTCTGGAATAATAGTGATTGTTATGATCACGGTCCGGGTGAGAACCTGCTGCAAGGACTTCTTGCTTAAAACCATCGAGTTCGTAGCGTTTCATACGCACCGAAACTCTCTAATTATATAAAAGGGTCTTCAGATTTCTATTTGAAGGCCCTTTTGTTGCGCTGAGATATTTTCTGGCGACCGCTTTCGTTTTTGGCTGTTCACTTTACCGATTATTACAATGGCATGCGATCATCGGCATGCGATCATCGGCATGTGATCATCACAGTATCGAGTTTACAGACAATGATGCGAGTCTGAGTTGATGACTCATGTTGGATCAAAGTCCAGAACTCAGTTGGTGTCTGTATCGCGCTGCATGCGCTTTCTGGAGTGACAATTAGGGTCACAGACCCTGAAAATGTCGCTTTCTTCAGCACATTATTTGAGCGGATTGCAAACAAACAACGCAACTCGAAATAGAATCGATGTGTCCTCAGATCTTTGCAGATGATTTCGATTCGGTTCAAAAATAATTTCTAAGTATAGAATGTACTGTTAGATAGATTCTTCTTCATTCTGTGGTAGCGTTCTGAAGGCGGTCTTTTTTTTGAACTGTCTGGTTTTGGGCATGTGATTCGCAATTGTCGGGAAAGTAGTTCGATTCCATCCCGATACTCTTTTTTAAGTTAGAGAATTGCAATGTCTTTGCAGATTTTACAAAATCCTCTCAAATCGTTTGCAGAAGAAACAAGTACTCTGGAGAGTGACTTCGAGCATGGTCATGACCCTCTCGAAATGGAAATACCAGAGCGGGTTTCCCGCGAATGGGCATCCTGTCCTTCACCAGCCAGTCTGGAAAGCGAAATCCTAGCCGGAACTCACCAGCAGATACGGAATCTCAAAGTGCAATGCGATCATTCCGGCATTACCGTATATGGTGTGAGTGCCAGTTATTACCTGAAGCAATTGGTTACTCAATGCGTAAAGACCCTGGCCCCATCGGTACCACTCATGAATCGGGTATTAGTCAATGCCAAATAAGTCATTCAGAGAAGTCAGCGACTTCTGATGACCATACCAACCGGATCCCAGTGGTCTGAGGAAAATCTTCTCTCTTGAGATATAAAAAAAGCGGCGTGAGAAATTTCACGCCGCTACTGCTTTATAAAGGTCTGAATCAGTCATCAATCTGGACGATTTCAAAGCGGAGTGTTCCCGAAGGAACTTCCACTTCAACCTTGTCACCTACTTTTTTGTTGAGCAACCCCACTGCCAGTGGACTGCTGGTCAGAATCTTCATGACCTCGGTCAGATAATCTTCTTCTCCGGGGCCGACGAATTCATATTTTTCTTCCAGACCATCATCCAGATTTTTCACGGTGACCACAGAGCCGAAGGTAACGACTCCTTTGGGCATGGTAGATTTGTCAGCGATATAGCAATTCGCCAGTTTGGTTTTTAACTGGTTGATTTTTGCCTGTGTCATCCCCTGGGCTTCGCGTTGGGCATGATATTCGGTGTTTTCTTTCAAGTCACCTTCAGCACGAGCATCTGCAATACCTTGTACGATTTCAGGCATTCTTTCGTTTTCGAGAAAACGAATTTCTTCTCGCAGTTTATCGTATCCTTCTTGTGATATTGGATGACGGTCCATTATTTTGACTCCCGATTATTTCTCATCAACATTTGTAATTCCATATATAGCAAAAACGGGCGACTTGAATTGTCGCCCGTTTTTACAGAGGCTAATTGCAGCAGCATTATAACAGGTTTCGCTGCGGTAATGCTATGCAATTTCGACCCATTGCTGATCTTTTGCGCTCTGTAGAACTGCATCGCAAACTTTTTGGGTTTCCAATGCAGACCGGAAGTCAGGTTGTGTAGGCTTGCCGGAATCGAGTCCTTGAAAGAAATCGGCCAAAGCGTTTGTAAAAGTGTGCTCATAGCCGATGGTACAGCCTGGAACCCACCATTTATCCATATAGGGGTGTTCGAAGTTGGTCACATGAATCCGACGCCATCCGGTGACATGGTCTTCAACTTTCTGGCCGTTCGTGGGATTTGCATATTCAAAATATTGTAGAATCTGTGGGTCTTCCAGATCAAAGAAGACGGAGCCATCTTCGCCATTCAATTCGAAGGTGTTAAAGTTTTTCCGTCCGCGTGCATAGCGTGAACTTTCAAAGGTTCCCATAGACCCATTGGCAAAGCGAGCTAAAAACATACAGGCGTCATCAATTTCGACCGGAGTTTTTTCGCCGGTTTCCTGATGAACGCGTTCTTTTACAAAAGTTTCTGTCGCTGCTGAGACCGATGTAATTGGCCCATTGAGCCAGATTGCGGAATCGATGGAATGCGCCAGGAGGTCTCCCGTCACGCCGCTGCCTGCGACTTTTGCATCAAGTCTCCAGAGTGTCGCGCCCCCTTGAGGCACGTCTTCTGCGATGGTCCAGTCTTGCAGGTAACAGGCTCTGTAGTGGAAGGGACGTCCGATCCGTTTTTCATCAACCAGTTGCTTGGCCAGAGAAATCGCTGGCACGCGACGGTAGTTAAACCAGACCATATTTGCCACACCTGCTTTTTCGATGGCGTCGGTCATAGCGATGGCTTCTGCGGTATTCATGGCGAGTGGTTTTTCGCAGAGTACCATTTTCCCGGCTTCAGCGGCTGCAATCGCGATATCATGGTGGGAATTGTTGGGAGTGGTGATATCGATCAGGTCAATGTCATCTCGTTCGATCAGCTTTCGCCAATCAGTTTCGTAAGATTGCCAGCCCCAATTTTCAGCGAAATCTTTCACTTTATCTTCGCTGCGGGCACAAACAGCCTGCAAAACGGGTTGGTGTTCGTTATCGAAAAACTTACTGACTTGTCTATATGCATTGGAGTGGGTACGTCCCATGAATCCGTAACCGATGAGGCCGACACGTATTGGCTTGGTCATTGGAGTGGTTCCTTGTGATTAACTAGAGATTTAAAACGGGTTGAAGATTAAAGAGTCGAATAAAAAATCATGACCATCCATGAGCATTTCTGACATTAATCATTGCTGCCAGAATATCATTCCAGGTTTGGGGATTCATCATGACTTCATTAGAAAACATGCAACCATCCCAGCAGATGTGCTGATACTTTTTCGTTGGGTTTCCATTTTCGTCTCGTAGCCAGAAACCAGCGCGTCTGGTGATGTCGAGCTTGCCATTCGGGTCATTGGGCAGGCAGTGTCTGCCTGTCTTGTCATGCGAGCCTGTGCCGTGCACGGTGCCATCGTTCTGAGCCACATGGAAATCAATCGTCCAGGGACGCAGGGCATCGGTCAGAGTTTTATAAGCGGCATCAAAGGTCGCTTCGTCGTTCCAGTCAAAATTTTCAGGAAGCAGACGATCTTCGGGAGCGTTGTAGCCCATCAGATACAAGAGCGTGTGTGACATATCCGCCTGAAAGCCGAGTACATCGGGACGATCCACCATTTCGAGGAGTTGCACCATGCGTTTCCAGCTATGCATGCCACCCCAGCAGATTTCGCCTTCCGCGGCCAGACGCTCGCCATGATCGGCGGCGATATCCGCGGCTTGCTTGAATGTTTCTGCGATTTTGGCCTGATTGCCTTCCGGATCCTCAATCCATTCACCGGGACCGGCAGCGGAATCGATGCGAACGACGCCATAAGGACGCACACCCAAATCACGCAGTTTTTTTGCGATGCCACACCCTTTGCGGACTTGCTCCAAAAACTGGCCTCGTTCTTCATCGCTTCCCATGGCAGAGCCGCCACCTGTGGGAGGCCAGACAGGTGCCACCACAGAGCCAATCACCAGATTACGACTTTGAACCTTTTCGGCCAGTTGTTTCAGGTCATCGTCGCTGGAATCAATGCTGACATGTGGGTCAAACAGGAACAGGTCCGTTCCATCGAATTTGATCCCGTCCACCTCAGCGGCTGCTGTGAGATCCAGCATCGTATCCAGGTCAATCGGTGGTTCTGAATCAGGGCCTTTTCCAACGACTCCCGGCCAGGCTGCATTATGAAGTTTCGGTAAGGAGTTAGAAGTAGTATCACTCATGAGATGGTCCTTGATGTTAGCGTGAAATGTAAGATCAAAAAGAAACTACCCGAGAGTTTGGGCAGTTAAAGCATTTGATTATTTATTTTTTATGATCGCCGATATTGGGAGCACTCGGGCAGGCGCCGGGGCCAAAATAGCGAAGCGAGACTAAAGGTTCGCTACCGGTATTTTCAATGGTGACTCCTGCTTGTGCTGTTTTTTCTGAGACGAAGACTTCGTCTTCGGTCATCTCGCCGAAGCGGATCATGACGGGTGTCTGCAGTCTCAAGTTTCCAATCGACCCTTCGCCTTGCACAGTGATCCAACTGTAAGCGCCGGTGTCTTTGATGGTGACTTTGGAGCCCGGATCAACGGTCAATTCTTTGGCTGTGAAGAGCTGTTCTCCCTTCACCTTGCCATAGACAATCCAGCGGTCCATGTAGCCTTCCGCCGAGGTATCAGCGACTGGAATTGGTTCGAGGTAGTTATTATCTTTAAAGCTGGGGTCTACATTGGCTTCCCAATCGAGTGCATCCACAAGATAAGCATTATCGTCGTGCTTGTCTTCCGGGAAGTCTTTGGTCAACAGTGATCGTGGCACAGCACGGCCTTCGACCATTGACTGATACATTCCGAAGACATCACTGCCCCATTGTGGCTCGTAAGTGACGAGACTTCCTGGAGCATGTAAGACACAGGGAGGAATCAACCAGCCTGTTCCCGTTTTGAGGCGATACGCTTTGGAGAGATCGAGAATTCCATTGTCGCCGGCATTCCAGCGATCCAGGCAGTCGATCACATCCTGTTTTGAGGTTCCCGGTTCCAGGCCCATGAAAGTATAGGGGAAGTTATTCCCAATGGCATTCATTTGTGGTGGGAAGTAGTAGGATTCCGGTTTTCCTTCCTGTCCTACCAATGCAGCCTGTTCGGCATTTTGATGCATGTGGTGTGGAATGGGGCCCATGTTATCGAAGAACTTGGAGTAGACGGGCCATTTCTGATATTTCCCCCAAATTGAGTCCCCGATGACTTCGGCTCCCAGTTCGGAAATGGCATCACGCAGGGTAAATTTTTCCCCGCCGAAGGCACAGTAGCTCAAACCTTCGTCGTCCGGTGCCCCTTCGTTGGTGGCAACGGTTGTTGATCCAAACCAGCGTTCGTCAATGCCGCCTCGGTGTGTTCCCAAGGCATAATAGTCTTGAGGATGCAGTTTCAAACGACGACCGGGTTGAAGAAAGGAACGGGGAACCCATGTAGGAGCCAATCGTAAAATTCCACCACCTTCAGTCAGTGCATCGGTGGCAAGTTTGGCAACGTTAGACATTCTTTGCTCATCTTATTTGATGTTAAACTGGCGAGTGTTCATTTGAGCTCCAGACGATCAAATACCTGACCGCCCTATAATTAAGAACTCAGAACATAGCCGATTGAATTGCTGTCTCTGAATATGATCGGGATCAATGGTTTTATTGTGATGTTTCCAATGGTTTTTGAAAAGGAAGCCGAATTGATTTTGCAGCTTAATTTGAAAGAATCACAGTCAATTGCAGCATGAGTGTTGACTTTCTTAATTCTAAATAATCATTATAAAATCAGCAGTTTTCGCAGGACGATTGAACCGGATCCCCTTTTTATTGCTTTATCAGCAGAGCTCTGCTTTTGTTTGTTGTCGCGATGCAATAGGATCCTGCCAAAATAGAGAAAGCGGGCGATCCTTATGGAGTCAATCCTTGTCGTCTTCTTATTCGCTTCTAAAATAGATGGCTCATTGGTCTCTGGCAGAAGCCTGACACGGTTTTAATGCTCTTAGAATATAGTTGGATCGGGAAAAGATGACAAAAGTTGCCATTATGGGGGCCACCGGTTATGCGGCTCTGGAGTTAATCAAAATTCTGTTGCGAAATCCGGACGTTGAAATTGTTGCGTTGACTTCGCGTCAGACGGATGCCCCGCACATCAGCGCAATTCATCCCTGTCTCGAAGGGCGCCTGGATCTGCGGTGCGAAGCATTGTCGGCGGCGGAAATCGCGGAAAGGGCAGACTTTATTTTTTGTGCACTACCGCATGTGGCCAGTATGGAAGTCATTCCTGAACTATTGGCTGATGGTTGTCGGGTTGTTGATTTAAGTGCCGACTATCGTCTGAGCGATCCGGCTGTTTACGAGAAGTGGTATCATCATGTGCATACTGATCCGACCCGATTGGGGAGTACAGTTTATGGTCTCCCTGAACTCGGGGCAGACAAAATTCCCTCAGCTAACCTGATTGCGAACCCGGGATGTTATACGAGCACGTCGATTCTGGGACTCGCACCATTATTGGCGGCAGGGTTGATTGATCCCACAGGCATTATCATCGATGCCAAAAGTGGCGTGAGTGGTGCGGGACGGAATCCCAAGCTGGGGACACTTTACTCTGAATGCAATGAAAGTATTACCGCCTATGGTGTGGGCACACATCGCCATACACCGGAAATCGAAGAAGTGCTGACCACTGTTGGCGGGAAAGAAGTCAACGTCATATTCACTCCCCATCTGACTCCCATGAATCGTGGGATTCTGGCGACCATGTATCCTCGATTACTACAAGCTGCGAGCAGGGACGAGATACTCCAGGTTTATCGGTCGTTTTATGAGGGGAAGCCGTTTGTGCGGGTCATTGATCGAATACCCGCGACAAAAGACGTTTCGGATACAAACTATTGTGATATCTCGGTGCAGTTTTCTGGCGATCAATTGATCGTCTTTTCGGCGTTAGATAATTTGATCAAAGGTGCGGCAGGAGTTGCCGTTCAGAATTTTAACCTGATGTCGGGTTATGCTGAAACGACCGGATTAATCGTCTGAATTTTCTTAGATCTCGAAGGAGAAACCGTTGGCTGCTGAAATGATATTACCCGAGAATTTTCGGGCTGCTGGTCTGGCTTGTGGTATCAAAGAGAATCAATCGACTTTTGATTTGTCGTTGTTTGTTTCAGAGACACCCTGCAGTGGGGCTGGAGTCTTTACTCAAAACCAGGTGTGTGGTGCGCCTGTAAAAGTTTCTCGCGAACGTGTTCCCGCTGATTCGATCCGAGCGGTGATCATCAATTCAGGAAATGCCAATGCCTGTACGGGGGAGCGTGGAATAGAAGATGCACGCTGGATGACACAGCAGGTGGCAAGTGGTCTTGATGTCGATGAAAATCAGGTGCTGGTTTGTTCGACAGGGATTATTGGTCATTTTCTACCTCGTTCCCCAATTGAAGTGGGGATTCCTGAAGCGATCCGGCAATTGGACTCGGATTCTAAAGGATTTCTAAATGCAGCGCGCGGAATGATGACTACTGATACGGTTCCCAAGCAGGCCACTCGCACGCTTTTGGTTGGTGGGAAAACAGTTCGAGTAAGTGGCGTTGCGAAAGGCGCTGCAATGATTGCCCCCAACATGGCAACGATGCTGTCTGTGATCCTGACCGATGCCTCGCTCGATCCGTCTCAAACGGACCAAATGTTGAGACATGCTGTGGACCGGAGTTTCAATTGTGTTTCGGTTGAAGGTCATACGAGTACCAGCGACACCGTGATTTTGCTGGCAAATGGTGCTGCGGGCTCTGGCTCATACTCTGAGCAGGAACTCAGTGAACTGCAGGCTGTCATTGATGAAGTTGCTGTTGAGTTAGGACAAGCTATTATTCGGGATGCAGAAGGGGCCGACCATTTCATTACCATTGAGGTTGCAGGCACTCAACTGAGAGCGGAAGCATTCGAAATTGCCCAGACGATTGCCAACGATGCGTTGGTGAAAACAGCAATCGCGGGCTCGGATCCCAACTGGGGGCGGATTGTATCTGCCATCGGACGGACCAGTGTCAAACTGACTGAGCAGGACATTGTACTACATATCAACGGCACGTTGATTTATAAAAGTGGAGTACCCGCCGAATTTGATGAGCAGTCTGTTTCCGATGGTATCCGGCAGAATCGAGAAGTCTCGATAGAGGTGCAACTGCCCTTTGGCGAAGCATCGGTGGTCTTCTGGACCAGCGATCTGACACAGGAATATGTGCGTCTCAATTCAGAATACACGACTTAACTTGTATTCAGGTTGATTGCAGCGTTTCCAAAGCCAATTGGATCAAGTGTCATCGTGAAGAAGCCACGACGGTTACATTTGATACACTCTCGTTGCTGGGTCGGAGATAAAAAAAGAGCGGGAGATTCTCGAAAGAATCTCCCGCCCCTGTCACTATTAAGTGAGTTCTCGTTTTAGTTCAAACCCAACACGCTGACTCGCAAATAGCTGTTGGATTGAAGTTCATAAAGAGTTCACTATTTTTTGGTAACTTTAAAGCCTTTTTCAAATGCTTTGTCGTTGAAGATCAACTTAATCTGATCATCACCTTCCGCTTTGGAAGCTTTACCTTTGCATCCACCACAGCAGAATGATACTTCAGTACCAGCAACGGTCACTGACTGAGCTGGGTTGACTGGTTTGCCAGCGAAGGGGCATTTGACCTGCTTGGCTTGCCCAGTGGCAACCAGTTGCAGATTTGCTTTGGCGGCGAACTTGGCAGGGTTCTTTGAGAACGCTGCTTTGCATTTGCCACAGCAGAGGCTGACAGTTGCCCCTTTGTAATCAACGGTGCATTTTGGGTTAGCTGCTTTGCCTGCTACGGGGCAGATCGCTTTGCCTTTGCCTTCGGCGGCAACAGTTTGACCAACAAATGCAACGACAGCCACTAAGGCTACGATAGATAGAACTTGACGCATCGGTTTCTCCTTGAAAGTAAAATAAATGTTTAATGGTTTCAGTAAACTTTAAAACTCGTATTTAAAACAAGATCCGTTCAGGTTTTCTGAAGAAGAGATTGTTCAGCAAGAAAAGCAGCATGTGATCTCTCTCAAGAGATACATGTTTGCAGAACGGATCTGGTCAATCCGACATTGAATCGAAGCGAATTAGATTAACCAGAGGCAGAAGTGCGCGCAAAACTCCCCTGCAGAGTAAGATCTGACAGAGTGAGGCTTCTCAATCGAGAGTGTGGACGCGGGACGAACAGAAAGTTCGGATGACTGATCGACTGAATCAATACGGTAGCGTAGTTGCTCAGTAAGTTCTGTCGATTTCATAGAAACGATGATCGCTGGTTGCGAGAACATCTGCTGGCATTGACAGCTTTGCTTCTGACACTGAATCTGATTCTTTGCTAGAGCAGGCTGTGTTTCACGCTGTCTGGCTGATTGACAGCAGCAGGATTTTTGTTTTTGTGACTGTTCTGAAACAGGGTTACTGCAACAACAGCTTTTTTTGGCTGAGCTGTGTTGATTCTGAGCGCACTCACATCCCGAAACGGGAACTGCGGGCAGCAGCAGCGAGATCATCATTAACAGGACAAAAACTGGGTACATCATGACTCTCTTCAAGATTGAGAGAATTGACTCAGGGTGAAACCATATCATTGTATTTTGATGTGTTTGATTTGGCAAGCAGTATCTTTATTTCTTTTGGATGGGGGCTTTGGGGGGTGTTTTGGAAGTGGGGTTGGTCTTTTTCAGGGTCCTGACAGCCAGTTCATCGGCGTCATAGAGGCGGATTCTTGCATTATATGTGAGAATTTCAATCATTTTCTGTTGGTAATCGACCTCAACAGCGCGGATATTCGATTGAATGGGGGCCTCCCAGGAGAGCAGGCTTTTTCCTGTTTTTTTATCAACCGCCTTCAAATGGAGAATACTGTTCGATTGATTATCTATCCGTTTCCGCTTCCGCGAGACGAGTAAGGTGATGGGAAGCTGGGTGTTCGTATTGAGGACAAGATATTGCTCTTTAAAAGATTGATTCCAAAGTTTTTTGCCTGATTGACGTTCATAAACATACAATACGCCATTGACGGGAATTGAGGGAGCACTCACGGAAATTACATTGCTGGTATGTGAATGGGTTACAAAATACATGTAATTATCGTCGGCAACCAAATAGAAATTTTTATGTTTTTTCAATTCTGCCTGGGGAACTGGTTCCAGTGCCGACTTCTTTCCGGTTTGCAGATCGACAATAAAAATCTCTCCTTTGGGGCTTAATACCGAGAGATAGTGAGCGTTGAATATTCCGAATTGTGAAAGTAAGGGGAAAGTGTGGCTCCAGCTTTTTACCGTTGATTGAGGTTTAGCACTATAGAGCGTGATTCCACCTTCTTTCGCAGGTGATTTATTGCCGGCTTTTGAGTTCATAAGTTGACTGATGGAAACAAATTCAGAATCGCTTTGATAGATGGCATTTTTGAGATTGTCATCTGTGTGTCCCAGGTCCATCTGTTTCCCATCACTGGCTCGGAGGATTTTTTTGGTGACACGATTACTAGAGACCAGATAAATAAAATCGTCGTCACCGAGGACTCTGGTTTCTTTGTCGACATTCTCGTGTGTCCAGCGGACTTTCCCGGTTCTGGTAGAAATGAGTATGATCTTGCGACGGCTGAAATAGCAGGTGTAGTCTGCGTTAGCGGCCGCGATCATACCAATCTTTTGATTCGCAATTGAAGGATGATATCGATGTACGAGGGTCGTTTCGTTACCCATTGGGGGAGGGGATTTTAGATAGGAGTTTGAGTAATAGCTGCTGGATTGTTGCTTTTCGAGTTTCTGGCTCCAGATCAGTTTTTGGTCAACGAGATCAAAGAAATGCAGCATGTCACGGTGTTGCAGAATCAAATTATGTCCTACGATTTCACTTTCGTTAAAACCGGATGAACGGGAGTGATCAGAAGATCGCAGGGGAGTCGACCAGAGCATACGCTTGTCAAAAGGGGGCATGATCGTCAATCGATTTTCTTTCGGGTTGACGGCGAGTCTTCTGTCCCGATAGAAGGGCAGGTGGGATGCACTGGTATTCAATATGTTCTCTTGATTATGATAGTATCGAGCCGAACCGCCCACGATCAGTTTGAGTTTTTCAGGTCTCCAGTCGCCCTGTTTGTTTTTTTCTCCATCAATGGAAATGGCTTGTCGTTTCAGTTCGAGAAATTGTGACACGGGCCGGTTTTCCGAGACGATGAAACTGTGATCATAGTGAGAGAGCTGTTCCAGATAGTATGCGGCATCCTGATGCAGGTGATGCTTCAGACAGAGTTCAACCATCGAGGCCACTCCTCTGGCAGCCACTTGTGGCGTTTTGTGTTTCATCAGCTGGGTAATCCAGAGTTCTGTTTCATAGAAGTGGCCGGAGTTCATGGATGTCCTGATCAATGCTTCTAATACCGGAATCACAGCATCGTGAAAACCAAACTGGCAGTGATAACGTTCCTGCTGAGATAGTGGGGAACTCAAGATCTGCTGAGTGCTCTGGCTGATCTTCCTGGAAAACAGTTCGCGAAACGCAGGATCGGCCTGATTCCAGATATCAGCGGCCTTTCCGGCAATCCAGCAGTCGATTTGTATTTCGGTGGTGGCGGTCTGGAAAAAAGTGTTCGCAGGAGCATTGGCCAGAACCAGCATCATGTCCAGGGCATCTGAAAACTGCCGTCTGGAGATGTAGCGTTCGATGATCAATCTCTGTAGTTCGATTCGTTCTTTGTCAGAGCGAACGCGTTGTTTCAATTGGTCAACAAGCTGATCATGTTTCTGAAAATCAGACCGAATGATTGAAGTCAGACAGTTCACGACCAGTTGCTGAAAATTCTCCTGATGTTGAGCAGGAAGCTTGTTGCTTTCCACTTGTTGTAATTTTAGGAGTGCTTCCTGATAACGGTGGCTCATCATCAGTAGCTTGGATTCATGAAACAGTGCCAATGGGCTTTGAGAGTTTTGTTGTTTGAGCCGTTGAATTTGTGCTTCATATGTCTGTTTCTGTTCATAGCTGACCAGACCTTTCGGACTGAGTGATAGAAACTGGCCGTTATGAATCAGCAAATTGCCCAGGGGCTGATTGGAACTTGTGCTGAAGAGTTTATTGCTGACTTTCCCGGAATTCACATCAAGGGTCCAAACCTGACCGCTTTGCAAGGGGATGTGCAGGCGCTGGTCTGCAATCACTGCCTGCCCACTTGGTGGACCGGCAGATGTTTTGAAAGCGGTATTCCAGACTGTTTTTCCGGTTGTCACTGAAATCGCAGTGATGCCATTCATTCCGACCAGCAGAATATTATTTTCAACGACACCAGCCAGATACAGATAGGTTTCTTTGGCCCGTTTTGTCCAACTGGGAGTCCCGGTGATAAGATCAAGACAAATCAGGGCATCTTCATCGGGAGGTGTATAAATCACCTTATTTCCGGTGATAATCGGTGTGGAAGGTGACCAGCGCTGATTCAAAGGTTCCAAAGGAGTACTGGTTGTTCGCCGGAACCGCTGGTTACGATTGTTTGGATTAGAAGCCTTGTATTTTGTTGACCAGAGGACCGAGTGATTCAAACGATCAATGGCTGTGAGCAAGCCAATTGTCGTAGGGCAGACCAGGACTCCCTGATCTACGGCCACCGGTGCAATCCACCAGCGTCTGACCATATCGGTGGCAATGTCCTGGTCAGGGTTGCCAATTTGTTGTGACCAGCGTTCCTCACCGGTTTGTGGATCGAGGGCATAAACGCGGATTTCCCGATTGCGTTCCCCTACAACATATAGTTCGTCTCCTGCCGGTGTGGGAGCTCCAAAGAAAAACGTACCTGCAAGTGGCAGATCAAAGGGTTCATCAAACCTGGTGCCCCCGACTTTCCAGAGAGGTTGTCCCGATTCCAGGTCGTAGGCACTGATTTGATTTGAAGACCAGAAATTTGCCTCGAAGGGGTTCCTCCCTCGACGAAACCGATTGATATTGTGTGAGTATCCCGACGATCCGAAATTCAGTCGCATGCTTTCCACAATGAACAGTCGCTGGCCATCACTGCTTTGGCTCCCCCAGTTGGCATTTCTATAGACCAGACTGGTCAAAGGGTGTGTGTCCGGATTTTTACCTGTATAAAGGGAAAAAGACTGAGTATTCGAGGTAGGCTCAAACAGGCCTCGTGCCTGGGGCGTATTGAGGCCCTTTAGCTGGGCAGTGATATAGGCAGCTTCAGGTGAGCTATTCAGAGGAGATTCCCAAAGGGGAGCTCCTGTCTGTGCATCAAGTACTTGAACACCTTTGAGAGTTCGAAAAACAATTTTTCCATTAATGGCTATTGGCGGAAGTGCAGGAACCGTGGCACGTTGTGAAATTGCCAGGTCTTCCTGAATCAAATTCAACTGCGATTGGATCGTATGATTCGATGTGAGTGGAAAGGACCAGCGTGGAATCAACAGTGGGTCCACATTTTTCGAACGTGCCGCCCGGCTGGGTGAACCATGCAGCATCGGCCATTCATCCAGAAGTGGATTTGAATTCGTGTTGACCAATGGCTGCTTATTGAGCCAGTTTTGTGGGAATTGGGAGGTACCTGCAATGATGATCTGCTGGTCTGGCTTTGGTGATTCATCGCCTGCTTGAAACAGATCGGGAATCAGCGACTGTTTACCTGTTTGTTTGAAAACAAAGGCGGTTTTTGTTTTCCACTGTGGAGTTTTTGTGATCGGCGCTTTTTGAATCAAGAGTCGTTGCAGATATTGTTCGGCCAATCCAAACTCGCCTCGCTCCATATGGTAGGAGGCCAGATAATTCATTGCTTTCAATCCGAATGGTGTGCCGACAAAACGAGTAGCAATTTCAGCATAGATTTCCGGCGGAGATTCATTCAAGCGGGCATCATGGAATTGTTTTTCAGCCAGCGCCTCATATTGACGGTTGAACTTTTCACGTTGTTCAAGGGGGAGAAGTTCCAATAACTGATAAATAAGCTCCCGATCTGTAATCAGTTTCTGTGAACCGGCTACATGCACGGGGAGATTGATACTGTTTTCGAGCATCAATTGCAGTTTTTCCCGCGCTGCCTCCCATTGTTGATCGTTGATCAGTTGTTGTGCGCTTTTAAATCGACGTTCCTGATCCAGGTCCTGCGGAAAACGGTAGTAATCAGGATCTTTCGATTTTGCTGGTGTATTTGCTAATCTGGCAGGTCCAGCTTTGGGTTGACCGAATATGCCCTGGATGATCTGTTTGAGTTGATTCAGAGGGGGTGGTTGCTGACCCTGTTTGGGGGCATTTGGTTGAAAGTCATCCGCTTTCTTTTGTTTTTCATCAGCTACCAGATTGAGTGTTGATGACAGAATCAGGCTGATCGTAACGATAAAGAGTATGATCTGGGTTAGAATGATTGAATGCATTAACTCAGCCTTCTTGTCGCCTGGCAGGTAAAATCAAATCATCTGAGCCCCTTTGCAAAGAGAGGGGGCCTTTCTTCCCTGAGACATCGGGGAGTCAACGTGTTCTTAATAACTCTGTTTCCATTCTACAGCCTGTTTTTTTTGAGCCAATACATAATCTGACGATTCTGAGACTCTTTAATTTTCCGCGAAGTCTTTCAGGGGTCGTGCGACTCGGTTGCAATAAAGTGTGTTCATGTGTATGGTTGTATGGGTTCGTTTTTAAAGAGAAGGGAATCGAGGAAACTGTATCATACGGGATGAAATCAAAAAATCAGCCAGTCTTATGACTTTCAACCAAGATAGAGGGGGGAATCGGTTGCGAATTTACTCTCGGGAAGTTATTTTTGCACGCTTCAACTATCGCAAACCAGCGAAATACCAACCACAAAAGTCCGGTTGGATCGCTTCGATTGCCCCTGAATAATCTGTGCGCTATCAGGTCACGCTCTGATCCTGATGAAAAAACACATATTGGGCACAAACCTGAGCTGGTAGACGAGAGTGAAATCTCTGGCTTGATGGTCGTGATGATTGATAATCAACTGTTACTATTACAGTGTGACAAGTAATAAAGTCTTTAAATGGAAGAGTGGGCCTTGTCGTTAAGTCGGGTCACTTCTTGAGGAATGTTTAGGTTATGTCAGACGAATTTGTATTACCGAGAATCAGTGCAACCAAGCGGGATCAATTAGGTTCGATCGCCAGTCGCCGTATCCGTCGTGCCGGGCAGGTTCCCGCCGTCGTATATGGGCATGAGCAGGAACCTGCTCATATATGCGTGGATAATCGTGCTCTCGATAACTTAATCAAGAACCGAGAGCGTGTATTTGAAATTGATGTTGAAGGACAGGTCGAAGAAACGATGTTGCGTGACCTGCAATGGGATACATTCGGGACACAAATCCTGCATGTGGATCTGGTTCGCATTAATGCTTCAGAACGTGTGACGGTAGAAGTTCAGGTAAAGTTGCGGGGAACTTCTCCTGGTGTGGTCTCGGGTGGGATCATGGAACTGGGCTTGCATTCGCTCGAACTGGACTGTCTGGCCCACAATATTCCCGACAATATATCAGTACGTATCAATGGGCTGGAAATAGGTGATGCCATTTATGTTCGCGATCTGGAGGTACCTCGCGGATCGAAACTGCATAACGCCGAAGACCAGATTGTAGTACATGTCGTTGCTCCTAAGGGAGAAGAAGAAGAAGAACAGGCACCGGAAGTAGAAACTCCCGAAGTCGCTGAGTAGCTGTTTCGAGAGTAATTAAATAGATTGCGTTTAAGAATCTGACAGGTGGCGTTTTGAAAGTGGTTGTGGGGCTGGGAAATCCCGGTAAACAATACGAACGAACGCGACACAATGTCGGGTTTGATGTTCTGTCTCAGCTGGCAGACTGGCATGGAGTGACCAGTTTCAAAAGTCAGTTTGAAGCGGTTGTGGGAGAGTTTTCGATAGCGGGTCAGAAAGCGTTGCTGGTTGCCCCTCAGACGTATATGAATTTAAGTGGTCGCAGTGTTGCGGCATTAGTGAAATTTTTCAAGCTGCCTTCAACGGATGTGCTGGTGGTTTGTGATGATATGAATTTGCCTGTCGGGCGTCTCCGTATGCGGGGGTCTGGTTCGGCTGGTGGTCAAAAAGGATTACAGGACATTATCCAGAGTTTGAGTACTCAGGAAGTGCCACGTCTCAGAATTGGGGTGGGGCGTCCTCCTGCAGGGTTTTCAGCGGCGGATTATGTACTGGGGCGTTTTCGATCTGAAGATTCGGAGTTGATTTCTCAGGCAGTTCACTTTGCTGCTAAAGGGATTGAATGTTGGATTCAAGATGGTCTTGAACTTGCCATGAATCAGGTCAATGCACCTGAAGAATAAGACTCCGGTTTGGATTTGAACCGGCTAAAATATATAGTAAGAAATTGATTGTCTATCAGGCCAAAACAGGCCAATTATTCCGGGAGAAGTGTCTTGTCTGTAGCAGAGAAAAAAGTAGTACGAGCTAATTATGAAGGAATGTTCCTGTTGGACAGTGGAAAATTTGCTGCTGACCATGAAGGGACGATTGCTCATCTGATGGAAATTTTGGAAAAAGCGGGTGCAGAAGTTGTTGCACACCGTCCCTGGCAGGATGGGAAACTGGCCTACCAGATTGAAGGTCATATGAAGGGCCTGCATTATCTGGTCTACTTCACAATGCCAGGTAAAGGGATGGATATTGTGACTCGCGCTTGTCATCTGAGTGACATTGTGATTCGTCAGTTGGTCATCAATCAGCCTCAGTCTCTATTTGATGCGATGGTTGCCGCGATTGATCCTGCAGTTGAGACTGCTGATCCTGTTGCTCCAGTCGCTGCAGTTGTAGCTGATGATGCTGTTGTTGAAGATCTGGAAACCCCAGAATTTGATGCCATTGCTGATGTTGATGATGAAGACTAGTCACTTACTTATATTACGTTGTATCTGAGATTCAGATCTTCCAGGCAGTTTTAACTTCACATCATTCATTCACAGGGAGGCCGATGATGGCCAGCTTCAATAAAGTCATTCTGGTAGGGAATTTGACCCGCGACCCACAGGTACGTTACACACCTGGAGGCAGTGCGGTTACTGAAGTGGGGCTCGCCGTCAATCGGAGCTGGTTCGATAAAAATTCCAACTCTCGCAAGGAAGAAACAACGTTTGTTGATGTGACGTTATGGGGGCGGACCGCGGAAGTGGCCAGCGAGTATCTGACCAAAGGACGTTCAGTTTTAATTGAAGGGCGTTTGCAGTTAGACCAATGGGATGACAAGGAATCTGGTCAGAAACGCAGCAAGCTCAAGGTCGTGGGCGAAAACATGACCATGTTGGGTGGAAAAGGTGAATCTGGTGGCGGCGGCGGCGGTGGACAATCTGGTGGCGGATATTCACAAGCGGGCAATGCACCTTCACCACCGCAGGGAGGGGCTTCCAACCCTGCAGAATCTTTTTATAATGACGCTCCGGGTGGAGCACCTGATGATGATGTTCCTTTCTAACGAAGCTGCATTTGAATCGGGCAGGCAGTCAGCCTGAACAATTTATAGTTTTCATTGAAACGATTGAATAAAAATTACGGAAGTGATTGATAATGGTTCGCAAGCAACGTAGTACCTCAGTTGTCGGTAGTTCAAAGTCGTCTGTCGATGTATTGTTGGCAGAAAAAGTTGATAGCCTGGGTGAGCAGGGTGATATTGTTCGTGTCAAACCCGGCTACGCCCGAAATTATTTATTACCTTATGGTCTGGCAACGATCGCTACAGAGCATAATCAGCGAATGGTTGTTCAACACCAGAAACGCCTGGTCGAACTGGAAAAAGACCGTCTGAAATCTTTAAAGGTTGTGGCAGATAAACTGAGCAAGCACAGCGTGACGATGGAAGCCAATGCCAACGAGGAAGGTCATCTTTATGGATCGATTGTTGCCGTTGATATCAGTAAGTCCCTGAAAGAAGGGGGATTCGATGTCCCTGCGGACGGCATTCGTCTGGAAGGCCCTCTCAAAGAACTGGGCATGTATACCGTTAAGTTACAGTTACATGAAAAGGTCAAAACAGAAGTCAAAGTCTGGGTTGTTCCTGCTGCAGAAAAAAGTTAAGTCCAATGTGGCAAACAAATTTTTGCCACTCTGATTTTCCCGAATAAGTGAGAGGTCTGGTATATTGCCGGGCCTCTTTTATTTTTATATGATTGAGTTCGCAGAACAAATTAATATACCGGTATTCCGCGATTGATTGCGAGTTCTGCTTTGAGTTCTCACTTCACAACATCTACAGAGCCAGGGGATGGTCATGTCACTTGCCGGTCAAGGAAAATTTCGACGTCCAAAACCGGAATCGGTCGAGGAATTATTTGGTAAGGTCCCCCCCCAAAACGTAGAAGCAGAAAAAGGGGTCCTGGGCAGTATTCTCCTGGACAATATTGTGATTGATGATCTGGTTCAGATCGTCAAATCCAATCATTTCTACAGTGAAAAAAACGCACGCATTTATGCGGCGATTTTGCGTTTGCACGATTCTGGTGTGCGCGGAATCGATGCCATCACTGTCGCCGAAGAGCTGGATTCCAAAGGTGAGTTGGCTGAGGCGGGTGATGTTCTGTATTTGCATGAAATTCTGGAAAGTGTGCCCCATGCTGCGCATGCAGAGTACTATGCAAAAATAGTCCGAGATAAATCGGTTCAACGTACGCTCATTCATTCCTGCACGGAAATCATCAGAGAGAGCTATGCACCGCAGGGAGACACACTGGATGTGTTAAACAAGGCAGAGCAGAGCATTTTCAGTATCCTGGAATCCCAGGGTGAAGGCGACAAAATCGAAATCAGGGACATCCTGATGGATGCCTTCGACCGGATTGACGAACGATCTCAAAAAGAGGGGATGCTCACAGGGTTAACGAGCGGATTTCTCGATCTGGACACGCAGCTCAATGGATTTCAGCCTTCGGAATTGATCATCCTTGCGGCACGTCCCAGTATGGGGAAGACGGCTCTGGTTTGTAACATAGCGGAATCTGCAGCCGATGAAGGAGGGGCATCGACCATCGTATTCAGTCTGGAACAATCCAAACTTGAGCTGGCAGAACGTTTTCTCTGTATTCGTTCCGGCGTGAATGGACATTCTCTGCGAGCGGGTGTACTGGAAGATGACGAACGTCATCGTCTGATAGAAGCTTCGTCAGAGCTGAGCGAGTTGCCTTTGTTTATTGATGATAAACCGGGTCGTACCATTCAGGAAATCAGTGCCATCTGCCGACGATTGAAGCGGCTCAGCAATCTGGGTCTGATTATTATTGACTACTTGCAGTTAATCGAACCGGATGACAAGGCAATGCCCCGTGAACAGCAGATTGCGCTGATCACGCGTCGTCTGAAAGGGCTTTGTAAGGAGTTGGATATTCCCATCATCGCATTGGCACAGTTAAACCGTGGTGTGGAATTGCGAGAAGACAAGCGACCACGTCTGGCTGACTTGCGTGAAAGTGGTGCGATCGAACAGGATGCCGACCTGATTATGTTTCTACATCGTCCGGATGCTTACGATCCTGAAGACCATCCCGGTCTGGCAGAAGTGATTGTGGCCAAGCACCGTAGTGGTCCCACCGGTATCGTGAATTTAACCTGGCTGAAGGAGTCCATGCGATTTGGCAATTATGCCAACGTTGACATCCCCGAAGGGGGTTACATGGGCGATGGCGGTGGTTTCGGTTAATACAGAGACGGATGAGATTTAAAAATCAGATACGGCGCACGTGCCAAATTTGCATGCAGAGAAATTTCAGTGAGGTTTTAGCTTTCTGACTCAATTTCACAGTTTTGTTCAAGGTTGCTGCAGATAATTTACCATGTCAATCATCACCCAGCCTTTCTGACCGTTGCCTAACAACCAGAACCCTGAATCTCCTGTTTTGTTTCCGTCGATCACATTTTCCGGGTAAAATCGTCGGTCATTTCGATAATAACTCATTGCGACTACAGATGCATTTTGGGCGAGATTGATATTTCCATCGAAAACTTCAATCTCAGCTAGTCCGCCACCATTTCCACGAAACTTAGTGATATCAATGCGAACCTGGTCAAAACGAACATGACCAGGATGCAAAGCAACACCTGCAGGAGAATCAGGATTCCATGGTAATCGAACCACTTGACGCCAAGCCGACTTACCTTTAAACAGAAGTGTTACCAGACATTCGACTGTACCACGATCTAAATTGACACCGTTATGCTGATTCCAGATCATAATTTTGTCAGCTTCCAATGCAATGTATTGTAATTTTTTTTCCCGCTCGATGCGTTTGTTTCTCGGCAGGCCAGGGCGTGCTTTTAAGTACCAGTAACGCCCGCGTAATTGATACGCTTTTCGGACCTTTCCCTTTTCTTTCGCTGCAAGTTTCCACCAGGTATCTGCAAGCTGAACCTGCTCAGTGGAAGTGGTTGGCCGCTTAAATTCAAATAGGATTGTCGAACGTAGCGCGGGCTCGCCAGCCTTAGAAAGCAGTTGCAACCCTTTTCCCCAATCCCCTTTCTCAACACAGTAGAATATCCCGATTTGTTTGCACGCCTTGGGATCATTCGATTTCTTTTTCAGAGATTCATAATATTGCCGAACTTTTGCAAACTCACGTTTTTGCTGATTGACTTTTTTCATCGTCGACATGACTTGGGCTTTAAGATCTGTATCTTTCTCTTTCACAGATTTGACGCGCAGATCTGAGAGCAGCTTAAGCGTCTGATCGTAATCATTTCTGTCTAGAGCCTTCTGGACTTCGAAAAAAGCCAGCGGGACTTCAGCATCGAAAGGGGCTTACTGCGGGGATTCTTGTGCAACAATTGTCTGTGGCCAGAGACAAAATGCTGCAAAGAGTGAGAAGGAGATAACAGACAACCGGAAAACAATAAGTCGATGATCAAGGTTTTTTGGGGAGTTCATCAGCAAAGAGGCCTTTAAATTTACCATCTCTCATGAATGAGACGTGTTCTCTCAGGGCGTGAGACTCCACTCAGAGCGCACAAAGGTCAATTGTATTGTGTTCGCTGAGGCCTCGTCCAGTCTGGACTCCTTTCTCGAGTCCGATTTCATGAACACGGATACCTGATGTCCGTCTGGGTTACTCTTCTTCTTCGCCATCCTCACCATCGGCAGTGGGAGCAAATCCGCGGCGCATGGTATTTTCGGTGACATTGATGGGGATCAGGAACTGGAGCAGATAATCCGGGCCACCGGTTTTGCTGCCGATGCCTGATAGCTTGAAGCCGCCGAAGGGATGGCGCTCCACCATGGCGCCGGTGATGTTTCGATTCAGGTAAATGTTCCCGGCAACCAGTTCCTGTCTGGCTTTTTGCAGATGAGCGGGGCTGCGGCTGTAGATGCCAGCGGTTAAAGCATACAGCGTGTCATTGGCAATGGAGATTGCTTCTTCAAAGTCTTCCGCTTTCATGACTGCCAGAACAGGTCCGAAAATTTCGTCCTGTGCAATTTGGCATGAGGCATCAACGTCGGTGAAAATATGCGGTCCCACGTAGTATCCCTCATCATCCAGATCCGGTGTCTCGCAGGCCAGCGCCAAAGTGGCTTCCTCTTTTCCAATTTCGATGTACTCAAGAATTCGTTGCTGCGCTTCCTCGTCAATGACTGGCCCTACAATGGTGCCGGGATCTTCAGAGGGTCCGATCTTCAGACTCTTGGTAGCTTCAATCAATCGCTTCATAAATGCGTCGTGAATGGACTCTAGCACAATGACCCGCGAACAGGCCGAGCATTTCTGGCCGGCATAATTGAAGGCAGAATGCATCACTCCGAGTACGGCTTCATCCAGGTCTGCATCATCGTCGATGATAATTGGGTTTTTGCCGCCCATCTCCGCAATGACTCGTTTGACCATCTTTTGACGGAGGTCAGTATTAGAAGCGGTTTCATGAATTGCCAGACCTACATCGCGTGATCCGGTGAACGTGATCATTTCGACGTCCGGGCTCCCGACGAGTTCGGGACCGACTTCTTCACCAATTCCGGGCAGGAAGTTGACTACGCCATCCGGAATGCCAGATTCGTGGATCAGGTCCATGAGTTTGGCTGCGACGACAGACGATTGTTCTGCCGGTTTCATTACGACGGTATTACCCGTGACTAGCGCTGCGACTGTCATACCTGTCAAAATCGCCAGTGGGAAGTTCCAGGGGGCAATCACAGCGACGGTTCCCCTCGGTCGATAGTAGTAGGAATTTTCTTCTCCGGGAACGTTACAATCCAGCGGTTCCGCCAGATTGCGCATCTGATCGGCATAGTACATGCAAAAGTCAATTGCTTCTGCGACATCTCCGTCTGCTTCTTCCCAGGGTTTCCCGCATTCAAAAACGATCCAGGCCGCCAACTCAAAGCGTTTGCGGCGCATGTTGGCGGCAATCAGTTCGAGATATTCCGAGCGGTATTGGGGTTCTGTTTTAGACCAGCCAGGAAAGGCACGACGGGCGGCATCAATGGCGTCGATGGCATCATCGGCTGAAGCTGAGCAGACTGTACCCACCGATTCCGAGTGATGCGACGGATTGCGGGATGTAATGGTGGCTTTGGTGTCGATCGCGCGTCCGTTTATCAGGAGCGGGTATTCTTTGCCCAGTTGATCGGAAACCAGCTCCAGTGCTTCCAGCATCTGAGTGCGGGATTCTTCCAGACTGAAATCTGTCAGTGGTTCATTCTGGAAGCCACTTTCTGTTTCTTCTGTGGATTTATTTTTGGTTGAATTCTTGGCATGTTTGGCAGGATTCATCAATAAAGTCTCCAGGTTGACATTTTCTGTAAAGCTTTGTCGAAGGAAGGAATCGTTGGAAGTATTTTCCAGTAATCGTCTGACCAGATAGGCCATGCCGGGAATCAATTCGCCGAAAGGGGTATAAATGCGGACGCGATGGCCCATTTCCGCAAAGACCTGTGCCTGCTCTTTCCCCATGCCGTACAGCATTTGGATTTCATAGGCAGAAGGGGGTACATCTAATTCATGTGCGGTGGCGATGGCATTTGCCAGGCTTCGCATATTATGGCTGCCAAATGCGGGGCGTAGCCATTTGTAGTTTTTTAATAAAATTTGAGACAGCTTCTCAAAATTGACATCCGATTCCCATTTCTCCTGAAAGACAGGAACAGGCCAGTGATGATATTGAGAAGTGATCGTTTCATAATCCCAATACGCGCCTTTGACGAGTCTGATCCAGATGGGCGTTTTCCGTTTTTTGGTCCATTTTAAGAGATCCTTCAGATCTTGTTCGGCCTGTGGTTGGTAGGCCTGAATGACGATGCCTGCATTGCCAAAATCGCGGAACTCTTTTTCCATCAGAGTCTGCTTGAATATTTCCAGCGTTAACGGCTTGTAAGAATTCTGTTCCATGTCGATGTGCAGGTAGGCATCGTATTTCATGGCACTACGCAGCAATGTTCTTAAGCGGGGTTGAACGGCTGCCATCGTGCCAGCCGGATCAGTCGGTTTGAACTGGCTGCACAAGGCAGAGAGTTTGATCGAGACGTTGGTTCTCGGTAGATGCCCCTGGCTGTCCCAGTCGAGTTGAACATTTTCTGACCATTTCCTGACTCGGGGTGCAAGACCGGCGATGAGATCAAGGTAGGATTGCAGATAAGCTTCGGCTTCTACTTCGCTAATGACGGCTTCGCCCAGTAAGTCAAGAGTGAAAGTGAAGTTATCATTTCTGAGTCGGTCAATGGTATGGTGTACTTCTTCGACACTGGAGCCGGCAATAAATCGACTGGCCATACGTTGCGCATTGGAGCGGGCGTTCAAAGCCAGTGCACGTCCCAGTACGGAATTGGGTTGAGACAGCTCCAGCCCGATCCTGGCTGCCCAGGGAAGATGTTTTCGAACATCTTCAAAATATTCGTGTAAATGCCTGACGATGGACTCATGTGAGCGGAGCATCGGGAGCACATCCACAAAGCGGAACATCTGCACCTTGACAGATTCGTCTGCCATCGCCCAGGAGAGAATCCGATCATCCCACCAGCGTTTTTCGAACATAGAGGGCTCGCGTCGTTCCAACAGATCCCACATCTGCTGGCCGAGCTCCTGCGTTCGCTGCTCAATGTTTTGATTCAGGCTTGTAGACGATTTTTTTTGTGCCACTTATATAACCTGCCTCTGAGTGCAGTCTGCACTTTCCCTTTTTTAGTTCATTTTTTAATGAAGATCATTGGATCAGGGAGTTCCATCTCGTGAAGCCCCTGTATCCTGACATCCTGTCAGTATCTCTAATACGCAGGTATTCCTGGAAGTGATGGGTTTGGCCTGTTCCATCTGGCCGGGGGAAGTCCCTATTTTTGGCTGTGTTTTCTGTGTGAAGTTCTATTAACTGTGAAGCAGGGTAACAAATCCGAATAGGCGAGGTAAGTGTTGCGAGGAAGTCAATCAGAACTTTTCTTGCCTCTCCGGGGTGAATGGGACTTGTCAGTGTTCGGCGAGTCTTTATTCTAAAGGAAATTATGAAATACGGTGTTTGATCCTGTTTGGTTGCATTGATGTTACTACACCGGTGAATGATAATAGTGTATGCGTGACGCTCGGACTCTGATCTGAGAATCACCGGCAATGGGATGATGAAAACGACAATTTGGAGAGGGACAAACCTGCTATGCGTGACTTTGACTATGAGGCACCCACTTCACTGGCTGACGCTGTCGGCCTGTTAACCAAAAGTAACGGAACGGCCCGCCCGCTGGCAGGGGGGACCGATCTGATCGATCATGTGCGCACGGGGAGAGTGTCCGCTGATCTGATTGTGGATTTAAAGAAAATTCCGGAATTGATGGTATTGGAAGTGAACGATGAAGGTCTGCGACTGGGGGCTGCCGTTCCCTGTTACCAAATTTATGAACATCCGGGGATTCTGGAACATTATTCAGCGATTTCCGACAGCAGCAATATTATTGGTGGGATGCAGATTCAAAACCGGGCCAGTGTTGGGGGAAATCTGGCGAATGCCGGTGCTGCCGCCGATTCAACGCCCGCATTGATTGCTCTGTCTGCAACGGTTGTCATTACCGGTCCCTCCGGAACACGCGAAATACCCGTTGACGAATTTTGCACCGGACCGGGTCAGAATGTGCTGGAAAGTGGCGAAATCATTGTTGAGCTTCGATTTCCTCCACGACCTGCTCATAGTGGATCTCACTACCGTCGATTCATTCCCCGTAACGAGATGGATATCGCCGTTGTGGGAGTTGGTGCTTCCGTAGTATTGGATGAGAGTGGCGAGAATTTTGTATCCGCCCGCATTGGTCTGGGCGCGGTTGCCGCCAAGCCATTTTATGCTCAGGAAGCCAGCGAAATTTTAGCCGGCCAACCGGTGAATGATGAAACGATTCAAAAAGCAGGTGCAGCGGCCCGTGCCGTGATTCACCCGATCACTGATATGCGGGGCACAGAAGAGTTTCGGAATCATGTGACGGGAGTCTTAACCGAGCGTGTAGTGAAAAAAGCAGTCGAACGTGCTCGCGGATGATTCATTTCAGCGAATGATGAAACTTATTCCATAATCAATTATAAATCAGACTTTTTTAATAAGGACTTTTCGATGGCGAAGAAACGGATCGTAACCGCGACTATCAATGGCCGTGAAGAGGAGTTCCTCTGCCAACCTCGGCAGACCTTACTCGAAATATTGCGTGATACACTCAGCCTGACCGGCGCCAAAGAAGGCTGCTCCAACGGCAACTGTGGTGCTTGTACTGTGCTGGTTGATGGCCGCGCGGTCAATACCTGTATGGTTCTGGGCGTGGAAGCGGATGGAACCGACATCGAAACGATCGAAGGTCTGGCCCCCGGTGATGGGCTGGATCCCATTCAGGAGGCCTTTCTGGGAAATGCCGCGTTACAGTGTGGCATTTGTACTCCCGGATATATTATGGCTGCCAAAGCATTTCTGGACGAGAACCCGAATCCGACTGAAGAAGAAATTCGATTTGCGATGGCCGGAAATTTATGTCGCTGCACAGGCTATGACAAAATTGTGCGTGCGATTCAAGAAGCTGCAGAAAAAAGAGCGGGTCAACCTGCCTCATGTCAGAAGGAGACTGTCTAATGGCGACCATCGATGAGACAAAATCAGCAGAGGGAAGTGATGAGACTCCCAAATATAAAGTGATTGGGACACGCCCCATCCGTCACGATGGCGCCGACAAAGTGACGGGACGTGCCTTGTATGGTGCGGACATCAAAGTCAAAGGCATGCTTTACGGAGCGATTCATCGTAGTCCGCATGCACATGCCAATATCAAATCGATTGATACCTCCAAAGCAGAAGCACTGCCGGGCGTACGAGCGGTTGCTACCAGTGCCGATTTACCGGAACCTGGAGATAAAATTGCGGAGCTGGGAGAAGGTTCGGTGGTGCTGAACCATCTGAGCAGTAACAATCTTGCCCGCACTAAAGTGCTCTATAAAGGTCACTCGATTGCCGCGGTTGCCGCTGACAATATTCATATTGCCCGTGAAGCGGCCAGTTTGATCGAAGTGGAATACGAACTCCTGCCGCCGGTTCTGGATGTGATGGAAGCGATGTCAGATGAAGCGCCGGTACTGAATCCGGATGTACGCACCGAAGAGGTTGCTACTGGAGAGAAAGGTGACAAGCCCACAAACGTTGCGAAGCGTTTCCTTTTTGAAAAAGGGGATATCGAAAAAGGTTTTGCTGAAGCCAAATATGTTGTGGAACGCGAATTTCGCACATCGACCGTGCATCAGGGGTATATCGAACCGCATGTGGCAACCGTTTTATGGAATAACGATGGTCAGATTACCGTTTGGACTCCAACTCAGGGTACATTTTCCGTTCGACAACAAGTGGCAGAATTATTAGATGTGCCTTTAGCACGCGTGAAAGTGGTTCCGGCAGAGATCGGTGGAGGCTTTGGTGGCAAAATTTCCGTTTATCTGGCCCCAGCGGCTGCTGTCCTGTCTCGTAAATCAGGGGCTCCCGTCCAACTGGTGATGGACCGGGCCGATGTGTTACAGGCAACAGGACCAACTCCTGGTTCTTATATCAAAATCAAAATGGGGGTCGACGCAGAAGGACACCTTACCGCCGCTGATGCCTGGATGGCTTATGAAGCGGGTGGGTATCCCGGTGCTCCCATCGGAGCAGGGGCCATGTGTGTTTTCTCCTGTTACGATATTCCCAATGGACGTGTGGAAGGCTTTGACGTTTGCGTCAACAAACCACGAACGAACGCCTATCGAGCCCCAGGAGCTACGAACGCTGCCTTTGCGACTGAAGGTGTTGTGGACGAACTCTGTGGAAAACTGGGAATGTCACCGATTGATTTTCGACTGCTCAATGCCTCTAAGGAAGGGACACGGCGTATTGATGGCGTCGTCTATCCACGTGTGGGTCTGGTTGAGACACTGGAAGCCATTAAAGAGAGTGAGCACTTCAAGACTCCGCTCACAGGAAAAAATCAGGGGCGAGGTATCGGCTCTGGCTTCTGGTTTAACGCAGGATTGAAGTCTGCCGTTACCGCGACTGTGAATTCGGATGGTTCTGTAGGGTTGCTGGAAGGTTCCACCGACATTGGAGGCTCGCGGACCGCGATCGCCATGCAGTTTGCAGAAGCGATTGGGTTGGCCGCTGAAGATATTAAACCGGCTGTGGTGGATACAGACAGTGTGGGTTACACCGACGTGACTGGTGGAAGCCGCGTGACTTATGCGACAGGCTGGGCCGCTTATGAAGCTGCTCAGGATTTGAAACGTCAGATTATCGCACGATCGGCAGAGCTCTGGGATGTTGATCCTGCTCAAGTCTCTTATGAAGATGGTCATGTGATCGGGCCAGACAAAAAAGCCTGTTTTAAAGAAATTGCCGTCGAACTGAGTGCTGGGGGAGAACCATTAGTAGGGCGTGGTGTTTCGAATCATAACGAACCCGGCGGTGCTTTTGGAACTCATGTTGTTGATGTAGAAGTCGACCCTGATACTGGAAAAGTAGATATTCTGCGTTACACAGCCGCTCAGGATTGTGGGACTGCCATTCATCCAGCTTATGTCGAAGGACAGATTCAAGGGGGCGCGGTTCAGGGAATTGGTTGGGGTTTGAATGAAGAATACTGGTATGACAAAGAGGGCAGCATGACGAATGCGAATTTCCTCGATTACCGGATTCCCACCTGTTACGACCTGCCCATGATTGACGCGATTATTGTCGAAGTACCGAACCCCGGTCATCCTTATGGAGTACGTGGTGTGGGAGAAGTTCCCATCGTGCCACCGCCGGCTGCTCTGGCGGCTGCCATTCAAGATGCTGTGGGAGTGCAGATGACCGAGTTACCCATGTCGCCTCCACGGGTCTTGCATGAGCTGTTGAAGAAATAGTCTTGATCAGGAGTTGAACCGAGAATGCCTCGCCTGTTTATTCCTCCTTTGCTCAGACCGTTCTGTGCGGGAGAGGAAGAAGTGATAGTGGAAGGGGCCACCGTTCTGGAAGCGGTACAATCTCTGGAACAACAGCATCCGGGTGTGATGGAACGCCTCTGCCCTGAGGGAACACTCAGGTCAGGGATGTCGGTCACCGTTGATCAAAATGTAACCCCCCGCGGCCTGGCGCAAAAGGTTTCGCCCGAGAGCGAAATTCACTTTCTGCCTGCGATTGGTGGTGGGTGATATTGGGATATCAAAGTGAGGGTTTGATCGGCTTGCGCGAATTGAATACTCATGAAAATTTGAGGGTGACTATGACTGACTCTTCAGAGTTACCAGAGAAATGCCCCTGTTGTGGACTTATCCTTCTATCAGGCGCAATTTTTGACGCGACTGCAAAAGAGGATGATTTTGGCCCCATTCTGGGATTACACAAGAATGTTGATCCCAAGAAGGCACTGGCAGGGTATGTTGGATTGAGCAGCCGCTGGTGTTATGACCAATCGCCGGAAATTTATGCATGTCCACGGTGTAAAGCCGATCCGATTTCCAAATCATAACTTTGCCGGTTAATTCAGAAAGTGAAATTCACTTCTTAGCAACAATATGTGGATGTTGATGTTTTTCTTTGATCTTAGAGATCTTTTTTATCGTTCACTTATTGCCCTGTCAGTCCATTCGACTGTTCGCATCAAGTGAGGATCAAACAATGTCTCAATACGAAGAATATTCATGGGTTACAATTCGAAAGTTTCTTTTTGTGACCTGCCTGGTTTTGATAACTATATATTTATCGATTTATATTAGCTGGCGTGTATATCAATACCGGGCAGTCAGAGAGTTGGTTCACGCAATAGAATCTTTCAACGATCAAGAAACTCTTGAATCACTCAATAAAGTAAAGTCACGAGATGCGACTGAGCAAGCTCTTTCACGGCTGATAGAGTTGCTGGAGTCAAATTCAAAAGCTGCTGACTCACGTGCGATTCGCCGTGCTTTTAGCGGGATTGGATCTCAAGCAATTTCAAGACTACTTGAAAAAACAGACCCATCTGAGAATCTCAACACAAGATTAAAAGCAATCTTTGTTTTAAGAGAAATGGCAGATTCGCAATTAGACGCCTATGAAATTCAGCGGATCGTCCATTCCTTACTTCAAGCTTTAAATGACGAAAACAGGGAGATCAGATTTTCTGCTGCACAAGTGATTCTCATGTTCGGTGCTTCGGAATCTGACGAAATTCTCCCGATATTTGTGGAAGTACTCTTAAAAGATCCAGATCCAGAGAATAGATGGAACGCAGCGTTAAGGATTGGAATACTCGGCGAACTTGGAGCACAAGTAGATACAGTGCTTGCGGATCTACAACA
Source organism: Planctomycetota bacterium (assembly GCA_022600195.1). GTDB lineage: Bacteria > Planctomycetota > Planctomycetia > Planctomycetales > Planctomycetaceae > Gimesia. Next base: position 108,374 of record JAHZKX010000018.1, on the reverse strand, counting down.
AGCCTTGAATGACCCTGTCGCAATCGTCCGCATTCATGCTGCACACGCAATTTATAAAATTGGAATTCCTGATCAAGTAATGATTGATGCGTTCATTGAAATGTTATTCGATGAAAATCTTAGTTGTCGACGTGAAGCAGCAACTTTACTGGGACAATTGGAGGGACGTGCAAAATCGGCGGTTCCCGCTTTACTCGAATCATTAAACATGCTGAAGGACGTTAAACAAGAGATGGCTCGTAGATCATTGGTTGATGCGCTTGGGGACATAGGACATGCTTCACCAGATGTAGTTCAGGCGCTGGTTGATACATTGAATAATAAACGGTTTGGATATTCACGTGAACATGCAGCATTTTCATTGGGTAAGCTTGGCCCCAAAGCAGTTAGTGCCGTACCCGATCTGGTCAAGGTGAGAGATGAATTGAAAATCAACTCCAAATTATATTCAGAAACAAACATGGAAATGGAATTCGAAAATCGATTAGGTTTAGTAGCAGCCATTGCGCTGAAACAAATCGATCCGAAAAAATTCAATCGTGCTTTGGACGGTTCAAATACTAAAGCACAATGATTTCTAGATTTGACATCTTCAAATTTCATACTGTCCGATTCTGTTTCTCTTCATCGTTCCCATTTTTCACTTCTGGATATTCATCTCGGGCTCTGTGCGTCTATTGAATAAGATGTGTGGCTGGATTGTTAGTCTCCCCCCCCCTTTTGATTCGTTTCCGGGATGTGTTCATGAAATGGTTTTCTGCTTTATTTTGCTGTTCCGTCTGTTTGATTTCCAACTGGTTCCATCATGTGGAAAGGCGCGCCGGAGTCAAGCGGTTTTTGTTGCGCGAAGCGTGGTTGATCGCGGGCGAACGATGTTCGAACAGTGTTTCATATGCGTCGAAGCGTGACCGAAGCGTGTCGATAAAGTACGAGACAGCGGGAACGGGTGACGATTTTGCAGGTGAAGATTTTCAAAACAGAGGCACTTTTATAGTAGTGAAATTTTCAGTATTCGCGAAAAGCAGTGCGCAAAAAACTCATCTCGCGCGCGACGCTTATAACGCATATTGGGATATTCCAGTACAGAGTCAAGAGCGAAATTGTGCACCTGAATTTCTGGATGAATATTGAAATTGAAATCGTTGAAGAAGTCAGGGTATGCGTGACCGATAAACGAGGCGAGTCTTCGATCAGTTATTATAGAACACTAAATAAATGAATGTTTGTCAGTGAAAATATGTTGTCTTTAAGACAGAAATATCATGGTGTTTCATGATCTTGTGCCTATAATCGACTTGTGATTTGTTCTGTGCCATACCTTGTGAACATTTCAAATTAACACCTCTACTATCATCTCAGATTACTTTCCCGGGGGGACAAACATGAAACAGCTAATTGGTTTTCTTCTTCTGTTTTCGAGCTCAATGGCGTTGGCTCAGGACAGAGTCGTTCATGATGCAGAATATTATATTCTCGAAGCACAAAATGGTCAGCGCTGGTCAAGTGAAGATCAAAATCTTGCAAGACGACTTGCTGAATTAAAAGCCAAACATGGTACACCACCGAATTTGATTCACATCATGTGGGATGATACTGCTTTTGGCGATGTCGGCATCCCGGCCATTCAAAAAGTGCGTGGACTGAATACGCCGAACCTCAATACGATGGCGCGCAACGGGATTCTTTTTACTCGCATGTATACGGAAGTAGGTTGCACACCCAGCCGCGCGGCTTGTATTACGGGGCGGTATGCTGTGCGTTGTGGAATGTATAATATTGGCATGCTGCGCGAATCACATGGAATGCGTGGTGAAGAAGAGACTCTGGCCGAGGTTCTTTCCAAGGTGGGCTACGCGACTGCCTTTCATGGTAAATGGCACCTGGGTGATATCGAAGTGAGCTACCCTCACAAGCAAGGTTTCGATGAAGCATTCTTTACGGGTTACAATCAAATCTTATCGTTGAATACGAAACTCGCCGAAGGCGCGAATGCTTCGATTGGATTGTTTGAAGACATGCTCCCCAAAGATCCTTACAAGCTGGATGATACTTTCATTACAAAAGGCTGGGTGCAGATTGCTGAAGGCACGAAAAACGGACCCACACGACAGTGGGGCGATAACTCGCATGAAAACTACATGAAAATTGACCCTGAAGCACAGCGTCGTACATTAGATTTTATCGAACGGAATGCCAAAGCGGGTAAGCCTTTTTATGTTGCCAACTGGCCTAACTTGACTAGCTTTATTCCTAACCCGAAGAAATATTCCCAGGCGCGCAGTATTCTACAGGATGGATTAGAAAGTAATATTGATCCCTTCGTAGGGAAAATCATTGCGAAGCTCAAGGAGTTGGGAATCGAAGAGAACACCTTGCTCGTGTGCATGGCTGATAACGGCCCGATGTCGCATAACCCTCCTCCCGGACTGGGTATGGAGGAAACCATATTTCGTGGTGGTAAAGGTGATTTTACTGAAGGGGGAGTCCGCGTTCCTGCACAGGCTTATTGGCCGGGAACAATCAAACCGGGTCAGATTGTGGGTGATATTATTCATGAAACTGATCTCTATACAACGTTTGCTTCTTTGGCGGGTGCGAAAAAATACATCCCCACGGATCGGGTTGTCGATGGTGTTGATCAGACAAGCTTGCTGTTAAATGGAGATACATTCAGTCGCCGAGACAGTGTGTTTATCTATGCCGGTCCTCAGTTAGGAGCGACGGTCAAAGGTAATTATAAACGACACTGGATCTCTTCGGATTCTGTAGGTGAATCGAGTGGTATTCCCGCTGCCTTTTATTTTCTACCCGCAGATCCACGAGAAAAAAGTCCGATGCTGGTCAACCTGATTCATCTGAAGAGCCCGTTCAATCGCATGCGGTTACGGCATGAGTTGTGGAAAAAGAAATACCCGGACTCGAAAGAGTTGCATGGTGTTCCGTGGACTGGAATTGAAAATGCAACACCAGAGGTAAAAGCGTTGTCTCGACCACCGGCTAATTTGAAAAATTTGCCCTTCGATCCGCTTGAATATCTTGAGCATCTCGATAAGTTGCCGTTCGATCCGAAGGCCGATGCCGGCTTGGGGGGATAGTGAAGGTGAGAAAAGAGTTTGGTACTTTCAACGATGAGAAGTGATTCGTTCCAAGATACCCCGAATCTTTTAAAAAGATCTCGGGGTATTTTTTTGTGATTTTTTTGGGGCTTGGGTGGGCTGTCTATTCTGAACTGAGAAGTTCATTGACGGCCTGGACCAGCTCTTCGATGTGGTAAGGTTTTGGGAAAAAGCGATCGACGCCTCTTTCCATTGCCAGCCCCCTGTATTTGGATTCGTTGCTGCCTGTGACCATGATGATACGGGGAGCGAGTTGTTTGTTGTCGACGATCGAGTCGAGGACCGCGAGACCACTGCGGCGGGGCATGACCAGATCCAGGAGTACCAGATCGGGGGCGTCTCGTTCGATTTTCATGACCCCTTCGATACCGTCACAAGCTGTCAAAACTTGATAACCGGCGGCTTCCAGTGCCAACTGTAGGGGTTCGATTAGACCTTCATCATCGTCTATGATTAAAACGCGTTTTTGAGGAGATATGTTCATTAGCCTGGTTATATTTTCTTAATCTGGTCCGCACTAAAGAAGTGTGCATGGGGTATTATATCACTGGCTGTATCGAAAATCCAATTATTAAGCGCATCATGGTACTTGACGCTCCCCAAACGGTAATCTGTTCGATAAAATGGACCGGTGCGCGCGTTGTGCTCGCCGCTATTTGATTCCAGAAAGAATCAATGCAGAGGGGATTTTCCTCATTTATTAAACTCAACCAGCGGGATAATTTTGTGTCAGCGACGTCGGTAATTGGATTACAGTGGGGCGATGAAGCCAAGGGCAAAATCGTAGATTTACTTTCAGAGCAACACGAAATCGTGGTTCGCTATCTGGGAGGCAATAATGCAGGCCACACCGTCAAGTTTGACGGAAAAACCTATAAACTTTCCTTGTTGCCAGCGGGAATTCTGAACCCAAATGTGACGTCTGTGATTACAGGCGGAGTGGTGATCAATCCCAAAGCATTCCTGAAAGAGATGGCTTCGATTTGTGATCAGAACGGTCCAATTGAGGCGAGTCGGCTACTAATTAGCGATCGTGCACATGTGATTTTTCCTTACCATATGCAGGAAGAAGTCGTCTTTGAAGAAAGCCGCAAAGAAAAGGCGATTGGGACCACCATGCGTGGGATTGGTACCTGCTATCGTGACAAAGCCGGCCGTACGCATGCGATTCGAATGGGAGATTTGATTCGCCCGGAATTTTTCCGTAGCCGACTGGAAGAGATAGTCGCTTATAAAAATCGAATCTTTAAGGCACTCGATCCGGATGCAGAACCAGTCGATGTGGATGCAATCTACAAAGAATATTCTGAGTATGCCGAAATTTTGAAACCACATGTGGTTGATACGAATGCCTACCTGTTGAAAGCTGTGGCAGAGAAGCGAAAAATATTATTCGAAGGAGCGCAGGGAAGTTTGCTTGATATCGATCATGGGACTTTTCCTTACGTGACCTCATCCAATAGCTCGGGCTGTGGGATTCATAATGGAAGTGGTGTTTCGGAACGTTATATCGATAAGATGATCGGCGTTGTGAAGGCCTATACCACACGCGTCGGCGGTGGCCCTTTCGTGACAGAGCTGCATGATAATATCGGGCAACGAATTCGAGATGTGGGTAATGAATATGGAACTGTCACTGGTCGTCCACGACGCTGTGGGTGGTTCGATGCAGTGGCGACTCGTTACGGGGCCAACATCAGTGGTGTGGATTGCATCGCTGTGATGTTGCTGGATGTACTGAGTGGGTTGGAAGAGTTGAAGATTTGTGAAGCCTACGATGTGAACGGGCAGCACGTTATAGATTTTCCCAGCCATATTCTCGATCTGGAACAGGCCAAACCGGTATATCGCTCGATTCCAGGCTGGAAAGAGGACATCACCGGCATCCGTCGGATGGAAGATCTGCCGGAAAATGCGATTGCTTATATCAAAGCGGTCGAAGAAATTATTGGCAAACCAGTTGAGATTGTTTCTGTCGGCCCGGATCGTGAGCAGACGATTCTGTTGAAGTAATTCTGAGCGTAGATTCTGATATGGTAGATTGAGGTTGGTATGATCTGTTCAATCGGTCAATCAACGACAACGCCTTTTTTGAGAATCAAGTTGGCATACAGGGCCGTCTCACTGGTAGCGATGATCGCGTAGGCATTTTTTGCCCGTTCGTAAAATTCAAAACGCTCAATTTTTTCCAGTTCGAATTTTCGGCTGTCATGGATTTGGATGAGTTGACGGTATGTATTCCAGATGGGGGGTTCCGGGCTTTGATCATCTACGGGATTCATCAAACCTGCGGGCTGATCAACAAAGGTATCCAGTGGAAAAAATTGCAGAATGGCGTCTAAAATTTCTGGTACACCGTGACCATCCAGGCGGATGATCAGTTGCGCGTGGGAATCAGCGGGAAAATTTCCATCAGCCAGAACGAGATCATCGCCATGTCCCATTGTCATCAGGGTGTGCATCAGATCGGGTGAGATAATCGGAGGGATTCCTTTGAGCATCAATTTCGCCTTTTTTTTCAGGTGATTGTAGTTTTCTGACAGCTACCTCTTTGAATTTGACAGTTCAAAAATCAAGTGAATTCGCGCAGGCAGACTGGATTTCTATTATGCAGAAAATTTCGTGTGAAGGCGAGGATGGCTTGCTGGATAAGCAGTCGAGTAGCCGCTATGATGGCCTGAGTTCAAGCTGAGGCTCAACAAATTATTTGAATTGTTGCTACTTTGAGTTGGTAACAAATTTTCAGGAGAAAGTCTGAAAAATCAATGAAAATTCACGAATATCAGGCCAAACAGTTATTTCGCGAAGCCGGGATTCCCGTACCTGAGGGGATCATTGCGAAAACCGTCGATGAAGCGGTTGCCGCATTTGAGAAGCTGGATCGTCCGTTGGTGGTTGTGAAATCACAAATTCACGCAGGTGGACGCGGGAAAGGTCGTTTTAAAGAACACCCCGATCAACCGGGTGTGGTCCTGGCACGATCTGCGGAGGAAGTTCGGGACAATGCCGCACGAATGCTGGGCTCGACCCTGGTGACGATTCAAACTGGCGCTGAGGGGAAGCAGGTCAATACTCTGTTTATCGAGCAGGGTTTGGATATTGCACAAGAGCTCTATCTGGGATGTGTGGTTGACCGCGAAGTGGGTGGTCCCGTTTTGATTCTCTCGACCGAAGGGGGAATGGAAATTGAGGTTGTTGCCCATGAGAGTCCTGAGAAAATTTTGAGCGAACCCTTTTCCATTCATACCGGTTTGCTCGGTTTCCAGGCTCGCAAGCTGGCTTTCAAGTTGGGAATGGAAGGCAAGACTGTTCGCCATGCAGAGAAGTTTCTGTGTCAGCTCAGTCGTTTTTTCATCGATAATGATTGTAGCATGGCTGAGATCAATCCGCTGGTGATTACCGGCGATGGAGAATTGGTCGCGCTGGATGCAAAAATTTCGTTTGATGACAATGCCATGTTTCGTCATAAGCCTTTTGATGAACTGCGGGATTTGAGCGAAGAAGACCCGGCTGAAGTCGATGCGGGCAATGCTGATTTGAGCTATGTTAAGCTGGATGGAAATATCGGTTGTCTGGTAAACGGCGCCGGATTGGCGATGAGCACAATGGATCTGATCAAGCATCATGGCGGCGAGCCTGCCAACTTTCTGGATGTAGGTGGCGGAGCGAATGTTGATCAGGTTTCGGAAGCATTTCGTATCATTCTGGCTGACGATCATGTGAAAGCTGTCCTGGTGAATATCTTTGGTGGAATTATGAAGTGCGACACGATTGTGACCGCATTGCTGGAAGCTTATGAAAAGGTTGGCTTCACGGTTCCTCTGGTGGTTCGTCTGGAAGGGACGAATGTGGAAATTGCCCGCAAGATGCTGGCAGAAAGTGGGCGGGATATTATCTCGGCGACTGATTTAACCGATGCTGCTCAGAAAGTGGTTGCCACTTTGAGTTCTTAGTGGACGGCGGTCTTCTGAGGATTCAGGGGGCCGCGTTAATTTGACGTGGTTGTTTTGCAAAAAGCGATCTTAGCCATCTTTAAAAAACATATTTCCCGCAAGGGTGAAACATTATGAGTATTTTAGTTACAGAAAAGACACGCGTCATTTGCCAGGGGATCACTGGTAAGTCCGGTCTGTTTCACAGCCAGCAATGTCGCGAGTATGGCACCCCTTTATTGGGCGGTGTGACTCCCGGAAAAGGGGGAACCGAAGTCGATGGTTTTCCCGTATTTAATACAGTAGAAGAAGCAGTCGAAAAGACGGGCGCCAATACGAGTTTGATTTTCGTACCACCACCTTTTTGTGGCGAAGCGATTATGGAAGCCGCGGATGCGGGCATCGAATTGATTATTGCGATCACCGAAGGTGTACCCGTATTTGACATGGTTCGGGTGATGGAGTATCTCAAAGACAAAAACAGCCGTTTGATTGGGCCTAACTGTCCGGGAGTGATCACGCCGGGGATCGCGAAAATCGGGATCATGCCTGGTTACATTCATACGCCCGGTTCAGTGGGATTGATCAGTAAAAGTGGTACTCTGACCTATGAAGCTGCCTGGCAGTTGGGAAATGTTGGTCTGGGACAAACCACTGCCGTAGGAATTGGCGGTGACCCGATTATTGGAACGACGTTTATTGATCTTCTGGAATTATTCGAAAACGATCCTGCGACCGAGTCAATCATGTTGATTGGTGAGATAGGTGGAACCGCGGAAATCGAAGCTGCGGAATATATCAAGGATCATGTCACGAAACCGGTTGCCGGTTTTATTGCTGGTAAGACAGCCCCTCCCGGAAAACGGATGGGACACGCTGGCGCGATCATCAGTGGGGGAAGTGGAACGGCAGATGAAAAGATTGCGGCTCTGGAAGCGGCGGGAGTTATCGTGGCAGAAAGCCCTGCCGACATGGGTGCTGCCGTCAAGCGCGCGATTGAAGCGGCTGCTTAGTTCGTTTTCATTAAAAAACGGAATTGAAGAAGTATAAATAAAAAAAGGGCAACCAGATTTGCTGGTTGCCTTTTTTTATTTTTTTGCTCAATGAGAGTCGTGATATTTATTTTTCGTCGTCAGCACAAACCCATCCGCCGAGCGAAGTTTCGTAATCGATCAGTTCTTCGGGTTTGAAATAAATTTTGATTTCACGGGCGGCTGCTTCAGGTCCATCACTTCCATGGACCAGATTCATCTGGCGACTGACTCCATAATCCCCACGAATGGTTCCGGGTGCCGATTCGCGACCATTGGTGGAACCCATCATCGAACGCACGACAGAGATGGCTTCCGGGCCTTCTGCTACGATTGCAACAACGGGACCCGCGGTGATGAATTCTTCGAGTAGCGGGTAGAATGGTTTTTCTATATGTTCTGCATAGTGTTCGGCTGATAATTCTTTTGTGACCTGCAGTAATTTCAGTCCGACAATTTTAAGGCCTTTGTTTTCGAAGCGAGATAAAAGGGTTCCCGCCAGGCGACGTTGCATTGCATCGGGTTTAATCAGAATCAGAGTTTTTTCGAGAGCCATGTGGATTTCTTTCTATTATGTTTCTCTATTAGAAATTCAGGGATTGAGTTTTCTCTCAGCCTGTTATTTTGGTGTTTGGTTTAAAATCAGTGAATTTCATGAGTGAGGAGGGAGTTCTTGTATTGTGCAGTTTCTTATTGAGACGATCCGGAAGAAACCCGAGCCTGATTGATACTCTCATAAAATTGTCGGAACAGATAATGGCTGTCATGCGGGCCCGCTGATGCTTCCGGGTGATATTGCACGCTGAAAGCAGGCTGGGTTTTATGCCGCAAACCTGCGACGGTATTATCATTCATATTGATATGAGTGACTTCGATGTCGTCTGGCATCGATTCCGGATCAATGGCAAACCCATGATTTTGCGAGGTGATTTCTACCTGACCCGTATCGTGATTGACCACGGGTTGGTTTGCGCCCCGATGTCCAAATTTGAGTTTGAATGTTTTGCAGCCACAGGCTAATCCCAAGAGTTGATGCCCCAGACAGATTCCAAAAATCGGGACTTTGCCTAAGAGCGAGCGAATCGTTTCGATGGCATAAGTCAGGGGTTCCGGATCGCCTGGACCATTCGAAAGAAAGACGCCATCCGGATTCAAATCCAGGACATCTTGAGCAGAACAGTTGCCGGGGAGAATGGTGACCTTGCATCCGAGTTGGGTTAAGTGTCTCGGAATGTTTAATTTCATCCCATAGTCGAGGGCAACAATGTGGTAGGAATTCTCAGCGACGTAGTCGCTTTCTGCAAGGCTGGTCAAATTATTACCAGAGAGAGCATGAGTCGAACTGCTGAGTGCCAGTGGATGCAGGCTTTCTTTCCATTCACGCGCTGCTTTGGGAATGACCTGGCTGACTAAATCCTGGCCAGCAAGTTCTGGACTGCTTTGCGCTTTCTTAACGAGTGATTCGTCATCCAGATCCTCAGTCGAGAGAACTCCCGTCATCGCACCATGGGTACGAATTTTTCGGACGAGTGCGCGGGTGTCGATTCCCTGTAAACCGATGATGCCAGCTGCTTTGAGGTATTCATCAAGCGTCTGGGTGGCGCGATAGTTACTGGGAATTTCACAAAGCTCGCGGACGATAAATCCTTGCAAGGCAATTCCCCCTGATTCCACGTCTTCCGGGACGATCCCATAATTTCCGATTTGCGGGTATGTCATGGTGACAATTTGCCCGCAATAAGAAGGGTCAGTCAGAATTTCCTGATACCCGGTCATACTTGTGTTGAACACAACTTCGCCGTGGACTTCGCCTTTCGCGCCAAATGCGGTTCCGGTGAACACACTACCATCGGCAAGGGCTAACTTCGCTATTTTTTGCATTGTTTACACTGATCTCGTGCCATTGAAGAAAATTTGGTCAAATCTCTTATGTTCTAGCAAAGATGAGCGCAAATAAAAAGAGACCGGCAACAGGAGGCCGGCCTCTTTCAAGAAGATTTTTTCGGAATAGTTTTTTATGGGATCAACTTGGGTCTTGTGTCAGGACAAAATTGTCAATGCGGATGATATTATCATCGGGATCATTAAAACTATTGAACAATTCAGCCATAATCGTATGAAAGTGTTCCCGGCAAATGGAGTAAAAGTTGTGTTTTCCGTCACGACGTGCTTCAATCAGGCCGGCATCCCTTAATAATGCCAGGTGATGGCTGACGGCAGGCTGACTCTGATTCAGTCGTTCGCATAATGCGGTGACAAACAATTCTTCTTCCTGGGCCAGGTAAAGCATGATTTTCAGTCGCGTCTCGTCTGACAACAACTTAAATACTTTAACCAAGTTCTTTTCAAGATGATCTGGCAGCGTTGGAAATCGCTGTGCTGATCGTTCCTGGGGCGGATCCACAAGATTTGTGGCCATATTCGTAGTTTCCTTTTTCAAATTCATACAAAAAAACTCTTTTTAAACCGTCGCATATTTGCAGCGACCGGTTGGGGTGGCATAATCAATTCAAATCGCTTTCGTTGAAAGCGGGGGAAGTGAATCATAAAAACAAGCAGCAAATCGCTGGGCATACGAACCATTTACTACACTTTGGCCCAAAATCGCCTGTAAAACATGGCGCGCAGATCTAAGTTGAAAAACTGACTCAACTACTTGTATTGTTTGCCAGACAGGCGAAAGATGTGAGGTGCGGGAGACGCTTCCTTCTTCAATAAGAAAAACAAAGAACGCTCCCTCATTTCGATGGCAATTATGGTAGTGCTCTGCCCAATCGTCAACTAGTATTTATCCAGTTTATCTAATTATTCAATAAATAACATTTCTTTAACGTGCTTAAGTTTCATCAAATATTGGAGTTATGTTGTGTCAGCATCTTCGTTCTGCGATCTATCGGGTATGAAAGCATTAGTGACAGGTTCTTCTACGGGCATCGGCAAGGCCATCGCTCTTGAGCTGTCTGAAGCAGGAGCCGACGTGCTGATTCATTACCGGAATTCTGCGGATGCAGCTCAGGAAGTTGTCAAACAGATTCAGGGGCGAGGCAGAAAAACGGGAGTCATTTCAACCGACCTGTCTGACCAGGAAAATTATTCCGCATTCATCGATCAGGCATTTCAGGAGTGGGGTGCATTGGACATTTGGATTAATAACGCCGGTGTTGATTTGTTAACGGGTGCGCATTCCAAATTGGACTATGATCAAAAACTGGATCAGCTGTTTGAAGTTGATATCCGTGGGACGATGCTTTTATCTCATGAAGTTGGTCAACGAATGCAGCAACAGGGGCGGGGTTGTATTCTGAATATAGGCTGGGACCAATCGGATCGGGGAATGGAAGGGGAGAGTGGAGAATTATTTGCAGCATCCAAAAATGCGATTATGGGGTTTAGCCGATCTTTGGCCGTATCGATGGCGCCAGAGGTACGAGTGAATTGCATTGCCCCCGGATGGATTCAAACTGCCTGGGGCGAAAAGGCAAGCGATGTCTGGCAGGAACGTGTCAAACAGGAGACCCCCATGAAATGCTGGGGGAAACCGGAAGATATTGCGAAGATGGCACGTTTTCTATGCAGTCAGGAAGCGGCATATATCACCGGTCAGGTCATTAATGTGAATGGGGGAGCAGTACGGTAATCTTCCGTAGTCAATTCGATGATTTGGTTTGGTCAGGTTCGGGCAGAAGATAGGCGATCAGATCTCGAAATTCCTGTAGTGTCATTAGATCTACCAGTCCATTGGGCATAATGGAAGTTTTCGAAGGCAGCATTTCTTCAATGTCCTCTATTTTGAATGAGAGAATTTTTCCCTTTGAGTCGTAAATGGACCGCACTTTATTGTTATGCTTATGGTAAATTCCAGAGGCAGTCTTTCCCTCGATGGTCACAATGGTCAAAGGGAGAAATCCGGGATCGATATCCTTACTGGGATTAATGATGGCTTCGACTAAACGTTCCCGATTGAGAGCGATTCTTCCCTGCATGCGGAGTAAACCGGGACCGACTTGCTGACCACGCCCGTCAATCTGATGACAGCGGAAACAACCAGGGCCTTTGGGGTGAAAGAAGAGTCGCTGGCCTGAAAGGGAATCAGCTGGTCCTGACAAAACTGTCATCCATTCAGAGAGCTGATCCTGAGATGGTTTTTTCTGTTTGACCTGTCGAGTCAGAATTCGTTCAATCAGGGGCGATTTTGGAGTTTCTTCCATCGCCATTTTTTTGAGTGCTGCCTGTTGTTGAACCGTTAATTGTGCTCCCGTTAATGTGCGTAATGCCTCTCTGCTGACCGTTTCTTTTTTGTCATGTGCTAATTTTAGTAGTGGGGTGACATTCTCCGGACGTGAGCTGTTCAGGCCGATGACTGCTTCAGCCCGTAAATTCGCTTCTGTCTCTGTGTTATTCGCGAGCTTCAAAAGTGTTTTTCTTCCAGACTCGGTGTTTTTTTCGCGCAGTGTTCGCACTGCTTCTGTCTGTACTCCCGGGTTGCTCGAAGTGATCAATTCACTCAGTTTTTTCTCACTCATTGCTGGATGGGTGTCGGGCAAAAATAATAGAATTTGTTGAATGACTTCCGGGGATGTTCCAGGCAAATCGAGTAACCGGGCCGCGTATTTCTGCACGTTAGATTTAGCGACCCACCAGTCTCCGGTAGTGCCTCTGGTCCAATCTTTCATGACACCCTCCAGTTGTGCAATCGCAGCCAGATAGGCTTTCAAGAGTTCCGGCGTGGTTGCTTTACTGGCGAGATCTGAAATCAGTGTTTTTCGAAACGACTTGAGTTGATCGCGGCCAATCCATTCCACTGCGACAAAACGAACCATTGGATTTTCATCTTTCAGTGCCTGTTTTAACAGAGAGTCAACCGGCGGTGATGTGCTTTCCTTTAAGAGCAGAATGACGGCAAGTCGGACTTCCGCTTCGTTGTGCGAAAAGTATTCTGTAAGCTCCTTGTCAGTTAATGTTTGTCTGAGTCCCTGTCGTGCTGCCTGCTGCCTGAAAAGGTCTGTACTTTTCAATCGTTCAAATAAAAGTGGTAAGGCCGACTTTTTTGAGATGCGTCTTAAAGCGGCAGCTTGTACGGCGGGTGAAATATCACGGGCAGCGATACTTTGAAAATCTACCAATGTTGCGGGAAGTTTCGTTACAGCCAACTCACGGAGCTCCGGCTGTTTATCTTTGAGAGCGGAATGCACCAACTCAGGTGTCATCAATTTAGAACTGGTCAACGCGTTCAAAGCCACTGCTCTGACACGTGGGTCTGAGTTTTGGAGAGCCGATTTGAGTTGTGAAACACCTGTGTCTTTCTGAGTGAGAAGTTTTCTCGCTGAATTATTGCGTCTTTGCCAATCTTTGGATGTGATGGATTCTGTTTGCGAAGTCTGTGGCGGGTTCGTCGCACGAATTCGCCAGACACGTCCTTTGCCATGCAACGGGTAGGAACGGTCGGCCCAGTCGCCGACATACAGGCTGCCATCCGGACCCACGGCAATTCCCGCGGGGCGAAAATGTTCTTCGCCGGCGATGACTGGTTGTGTTGTTGTTTTGAACGAGGCTCCCTGGGGCGTGAGATGATAACGGTCAATGCGGTGTTCTCCCCAACTGGCTACCAGCAGATCGCCTCGATAGTCATCCGGCAGTTGATCTGATTCGTAAGAAATCAGTCCGGTAGGCGATTCTCCCGTGGAGGAAGTCATCGGGAGTGTGCCTGGAGTTTCTGCATTGATGGCGATGAACGGTTCCAGAGTGCGCCGCCGATATCCATAGTCGCCCCCTTTTACAATGTTTAATAATCGACAGGGAGGACGATTGCCGGGATCGTTATCGCCAACAAACATGCGGCCGTACACATCAAAACAGAGATGGAACGGATTCCAGAAACCGGTGGCGATGCGTTCGAGTTTACTTCCATCGGTGCGGCAACGAAAGATGCCTCCTTCACCTCTAAGTGCAGTCAGACGTACTTTTCCTTTGCCGATCAGGATGGCATCGTCGCCATAATTCTGCCCGAGGGTGAAATAGATATTGCCAAAATCACCAACAAGTTCGGCATCGGCTCCTTCATTCTCTCCCATACTGAAATAGATGTTGTTGGAAAAATCAAAGGCAAACCCTGAGAATCCATTATGTGGATAAGTGGCGGTCGTCTCGAGTTGAACCAGATTTTGTCTGATATCAGATTTACCATCATTGTCTTTATCGCGTAAACGAAAGATCGAACTGCGGGTTGCCACATAGATCCAGCCATCCGGGTGGGCGCCGATATTCATGGTTTCGGTCGAGCCTTCATAGAAAGTCTGAATACGATCGGCGCGACCGTTGCCGGTTGTATCTTCCAGCAATCGAATTCGATCTGTTTTTGGACCTGTATAATTTTCAGGGCGAAAATGAGTATGGTTTTCAACGACATAGACACGGTTGCGTTGATCCACAGTCAGGCCGGTGACAGTGACGATATCAGGTTCGGAAGCAAACAGTTCAATCGTCAGGCGATCGTCCAGCGAACGCGGAGTTTTAATCTCTTCTGCATTTAACCAGGGAGTGAGAAACAGTGCTGAGTAGGTCAGTAGCAAAATACCGGCGAGGAAGGGACGGGAAGGACTCTTTCGGGATGGCAGACCGTGCATGTTGTCTGTTCCTTTGACAGGTGAGAGGCAGGCGTGATTCTGAGAGGTTCAGGAAACACATTTTATTTTTTGGGGTTAAGGTATCCCAGGGATGTCAGAAACTGATCCAGTTTTTTAATTGTTGAATCGTAGTTCTCTCTGTTTTTTCTTAAATTGAAAAAACCGTGTGCCTGATCTTTATAAGAAACCAGTTCACAGCGATTCCCTTTTTGATTCATCTGTTCTGTAAAGCGTTCGACATTTTCGATTAATACTGTTGTGTCGGCCGTGCCATGAAATATGATCGTGGGTGGCAGATCATTTCGAATGAAATGGACAGGGGAAATTTCCTTGCAGCGATTACCGAGTTGTCTGGGGCCCCCTTTCCAGCCTGTTTACGTAGTATCTATTACCGGATTGAATAATGCCATTGCATTGGGAAGGGATGAAATCTGTTTGTTTTCAGCTGGTTCTTCAAAACCAATAACGGTTCCGGTGCAGGCGGCAACATGGCCTCCCGCTGAGCCACCACCGGCCACGATGCGATTGGGGTCGACTCCCAGTTCAGCAGCGTGTTGACGAATATAGCGGACGGCTGATTTACCATCGGCCACACATTCGAAGGGGGTTGTTTTATGTTTGGATTTAATCCGATATTCGGCAGCGCAGGCGACCATGCCTTTGGAAGCCAGATGTTGACAGTGAGGTTCGAATTGGCTGGGGTTACCACCGGTCCAACCGCCACCAAAAAAGAACACGATGGCAGGACGGGAATCCCCCGGTTTCCAGTCTTTTGGTTTGAAAATATTGAGATGAAGATTAGCCTGTTTTGTTGATTTATAGGTTTTGAATTCAGCGTCTTTCAGTGGTTTCCAGTTTTGATTCTTTGCGGCACGTTTTTTTTGAGCTACGACAAGTGAAGGTGCTGAGAGCACGCAGCAAAGACCAACAAAAAGTGAGAGGGTGAGTGTTTTTTGAAAATTCGAATTCATGTTGCTGATTTTCTTTCATAAAAACGTGATGCTGGGTACTTGATGTCGAATCAGGTCTGGTTCTATAGTAAATGAAAGTGTGATGAAATCATCTCTCAATATCTCATTGGAATGTCAAAAAATGAAAATTAAATTGATCCAAACTGTGGCCTTGTTCATCGGAATGTTAGCTGTTTCTGGCTCGTTACCAGGAGAGGAGAAAGTAACTCAATTGCCTGACAAAGAAAAGTTTCACATCTATTTGTTAATGGGACAGTCGAATATGGCAGGACGTGGGAAGGTCGTTGCCGCGACCAACAGTCCGCATCCGCGCGTCTTGAAATTAGATAAAGAAGGAAAATGGGTTCCGGCTACCGATCCACTTCATTTTGATAAACCAACGATTGCAGGTGTGGGGCCGGGGTCTGCATTTGGTCCTGCGATGGCAGATGCAAACACCGAGGTCACGATTGGTCTGATACCGGCGGCTTTCGGGGGGACACCACTTAGCCGTTGGGTAAAAGGCAAAGACCTTTATGAACGCGCAGTGAAGTGGGCCAAAGAAAACCAGAAGCACGGTGTGATCAAGGGCGTCATCTGGCATCAGGGAGAGGCAGAATGTAAGAATCCGGAACTTTATAATTCTTACCAAAAGCGGCTCTCTGCCATGATTGTGGATTTGCGAACTGATCTTGGTGAACCCGATTTGCCTTTTGTGATGGGAGAACTAGGGGAGTTTTTGGATCGCCCCGGAGTGCCTGTTGTGAATAGTGCACTTCACGGAATTTCCAAAACGGTTCCCAAGACAGGAGTTGCTTCTTCGAAAGGCTTACCTGCCAAAAAAGATCAGGTTCACTTCAATGCCAAGGCAGAGCGGGAGTTTGGCAAACGCTATGCTGAGCAGATGCAAAAGTTGCAGAAATAAAGGCAGGCAAGACGTTTTTATCAGCGTTTAATATTCAATAGAAAATGGATCGCCGTTTATGAAAACGGCGATCCATTATTTTTTCAGGTATAAATTTCAATCAGGCAAGAATTTCTTTGACGGGGTGATGATCTTCAACGCCTGTCAGACGTTGATCGAGGCCCTGGAATTTATAACTGAGCTTGCGATGATCAATTCCCAGACATTGGAGAATGGTCGCATTGAATTCATGAATGTGCACGGGTTTATCAACAATGTTGTAGCTGAAATCATCTGTCGTGCCGTGAACGACTCCCTTTTTGATTCCGCCGCCAGCCATCCAGATACTGAAACAGCGTGGATGGTGGTCTCGTCCATAATTTTCCTTAGTCAGTTTTCCCTGACAGTAAACGGTTCGACCAAATTCACCACCCCAGATGACCAGGGTGTCGTCCAGCATGCCGCGTTGTTTCAAATCTTTCACTAAAGCCGCCGCTGGCTGGTCAATGTCGTTGCATTGTTTTGGTAATGCACCACCAATGTTCGCGTGTTGATCCCAACCGCGGTGGAAGATTTGCGAGAACCGCACGCCTCGTTCCGCCATGCGACGAGTGAGCAGGCAATGATAGGCGAACGTACCCGGCTTATGGACGTCAGGCCCGTACATGTCGAGTGTGGCTTTGGTCTCTTTTGAAATGTCCGTCAGTTCGGGAACTGAAGTTTGCATACGGAAGGCCATTTCGTATTGAGAAATCCGTGTTTGAATTTCCGGATCTCCTATGGCGTTGAATTCGTTCTGGTTCATTTCTGCCAATGTGTCCAGCATCCGTCTTCTTAATTTAGGAGAAACTCCGGGAGGGTTTGAAAGAAATAATACCGGGTCCCCTTTCGAGCGAAGTGAGACGCCCGAGTATTTGCTGGCAAGAAATCCACTGCCCCAGAGTCGGTTATAAAGTGCCTGTGCCTGCTGTCGTCCGGACCAGGTTGAAGTTAAGACGACGAATGAGGGTAGGTTTTCATTCATTGATCCCAGGCCGTAACTTAACCAGGACCCAAGACTGGCGCGACCGGGGAGTTGGTTTCCGGTGCAGATATAAGTGATGGCAGGGTCATGGTTGATTGCTTCGGTCCAGATGGATCTGACAATGGAGATGTCTTTGACGATACTTGCAGTATGCGGGAGAAGCTCACTGATCCAGGCTCCTTCTGAGCCGTTGTCATATTTTTTAAACTTGAATTTGGAAGGTGCGAGTGGAAAACGGGCCTGTCCCGAAGTCATCGTGGTCAGCCGTTGGCCTTTTCGCACTGATTCGGGAAGATCTTTATCGAACAGTTTATTCAGAGATGGTTTATAGTCGAAGGTGTCAATCTGAGAAGGAGAGCCCGCCATAAACAGATAGATGGCGCGTTTTGCTTTAGGGGCAAAGTGTGGAATGCCCGGCAATCCTCCTGTGGCTTTCATTTCAGGAGTTGCCGCCTGGGTTTGCTGATGACCCGATTCCAGAGATGCCAGAGCAGCGGTACCCAGCCCTAATCCACCGGTTTTGAAAAAATGGCGTCGGGAAATTTGAGAGAGATGTTCCTGCATGGGATTCATAACAATACCTTGTCATTTCTATTGATTCAGTTTTGGAATTCTATCTTTGTTCCGATTTTGATTTGGTTGTCAATTTCCACATGAATGTAATTAGTTTTTGCTGAGGACTTCATCCAGGTTAAAGATGAGGTTTGCAATCATGGTCCAGGCGGCCAGCTCCTGCGGATTCAAAGTTGCATCCGGTTTGGATTCACCAACGGCGATCAATTTTGCTGCCGCTTTAGGGTCTGCCTGATAATGTGACAGCATATCCTTGAACGTATTCAAAGTGAGTGTCAGATCTTTTGGTGCTATCGGTTTGGCAGTCGCTAATAGATAAGCAAATTTAATGTGATCTTCCGGAGACTTGCCTCCTTCTTTCATCATACGCTGAGCGAGGGCCCGTGCTGCTTCCAGATATTGCGGATCATTTAATAGCAGTAATGCCTGCAAAGGAGTATTAGTACGTTCTCTGCGCATTGTGCAGGTTTCACGACTGGGTGCATCAAACGTGGACATTTCTGGTGGTGGAGAAGTCCGTTTCCAGAACGTATACATGCCGCGACGGTACACTTTGTCGGCACCGGCATCCTTTTTGAAGCGGACCGTATTCGAGCCAGAATAACCAACAGCGTGCCACAATCCATCAGGTTGTGGTGGTTTGACACTGGGTCCGCCGACTACGGGAACCAGCAAGCCACTGACAGCCAGAGCCTGGTCGCGGAGTGTTTCTGCATCCAGACGGAAGCGGGGGCCTCTTGCGAGCAAGCGGTTCTTGGGATCTTTCTGGTAGAGGGCGGGGGTTACATTTGAGCTTTGTCGATAGGTGGCCGACATCAATAGTTGCTTCATGAAGCGTTTGATATCCCAGTGGTGTTCCTGGAAGTCAACCGCTAACCAATCCAGCAATTCCGGGTGAACAGGATTGGCGCCCTGATTCCCAAAGTCTTCGCTGGTTTCTACAATGCCCACTCCAAACAGTTGCTGCCAGAAACGGTTTACGGTAACACGTGCAGTCAGTGGATGATTGGGGGAGACGAGCCATTTTGCCAGTCCCAGGCGGTTGACTGGCCATTCGGCTGCCATCTTCGGGAATTGAGAGGGAGTCTTTCGAGTGACTTTCTCACCTTTCTGGTCATATTGTCCGCGTTTCAAATTGAAGGCTTCTTTCATCTCTTTTCGCTCACGGAAAACGAGAGTTGTTGGTAGAGATTGCGCCAGCTTTTCGTTCTGTGCTTTGATCTGAACTTTTTTTGCCAGCAATTTGCGGTATTCTGAATCGAATTGATTCAAATAATATTGTCTCAAAAGATCTAACTGCTGCGGAGAGCGTTTGTCTACGGCTAATAGCAGGATCGGTGCGATCTGATTATCAAAATAAACCTGATTGACTTCCGTTTCGGAAAGCTCATGATCGTAGATTCGAAATTCATCAGCAAATCCGTTCGTCAAATGTGCCTTTGTGTTGGAGTGGCCCAGCAGCAGGTTGGTCGTATTCAATGGAGTCGTATTTTTGAATGAGTCTGAGGAAATCGTCAGTTCAGCAGATTTTCCATCAACGTAAATTGTGACTCCATGTGCTTTGGATGAACCATCGTAGGTCACACAGACATGATGCCACTGGTTGGGAGTCATTTCATTATTTTTTGTTTGAACCTGAACGGCGTAACCAGGCCAACGGTCAATGAGTCTGACGTTGAGCGTCCGTTTTGTGATTTGTAAATCGTAACCACGCTCACGCGAATTGGGGTTAATACTCGAAACAATGGGGCCTGAAGTCGCGCCGTTGGTTTTGACCCAGATAGCAAAACTAAAAGGTGTTGACTTGGCAAACTGGCCTGTTTTTCCCAGGTCCAGGTAGCTGCCGGGAGCAAACTGAAATCCGTTTGCAAATTTACCAGCGACCCATTTCGGTGCGCCTTTGACTGTGGCAATGTTTTTTGGGTTTACCTGATCGATGGCTTTTGCACCTGTTTTTTCATTGAGATGATAAGCCGCCAGTAATCCAGCTGGCTGAGGAATCGAGAGATTCGGGTTGCTGCCGGTTTTCTGGATATCCTGTTTCCATTTTAACCAGGATTGGAACGCTGGTTCGTTGGTTTTGATTCTGCTGGTTCCCTGTTGATCCAGAGCGGTAATTTGATTTTTAAAAGCTTTGAGTTGTTTTGACTGATCTGCATTGGGAACTCTCAATGAAGGGGGCGAATCCTTGATGTTTCCATCCATGGCGGGGCCATCCAGGTTATTGAAGAATGCAAACATCTGGTAAAATTCAGTTTTGGTAAACGGGTCAAATTTATGATCATGACAGACAGCACATCCGAGTGTTAATCCCATGAAAGCCTGTCCGGTGGTTTCAACGCGGTCAATGACATTACGCACATAGACTTCTTCAGCAATAGCACCACCTTCATTCGTTGTGACATGACAACGGTTGAAGCCGGTGGCGATTTGCTGATCCATTGTGGCGTTGGGAAGCAAATCACCGGCTAACTGTTCGATCACAAATTGATCGTAGTGCATGTTCTTATTGAAAGCTTTGATGACCCAGTCCCGATAAGGCCACATTTCGCGGTAGTTATCGAGGTGCAATCCGTGTGTATCGCCGTAGCGAGCGATGTCCAGCCAGAAACGGCCCATGTGTTCGCCGTAATGAGTTGATTGCAGCAGGCGATCAATCACTTTTTCATAGGCATCAGGAGACTGATCTTTCACGAATGCTTCTACCTCTTTTGGTTGGGGAGGTAAACCAGTCAAGTCCAGCGTCACGCGTCTGATCAGAGACCGTCGGTCTGCTTCTGGTGAAGGTTTCAGTCCCTCTTTTTCCAACCTTGCTAAAATAAACTGGTCGATAGGAGTCCGGGCCCATTTCTGCTGTTTGATGACAGGAGCGGCTGTTTTTTTGGGTGTCACGAAAGACCAGTGATCTTGCCAGATCGCTCCTTCCTGAATCCAGCGATTCAACAGAGCGATTTCTTCGGGTTTCAGGGTTTTACCACTATCTGCCGGTGGCATTTTGAGATCGGCGTCGGTTGATGAGATGCGAGTTAAGAGTTCGCTTTGTTTGACATTGCCGGGTACGATGGCTTTGTGTCCGTCCAGGTCAGCAAAGGCACCTTCTTTAGTATCAAATCGGAGGTCAGCCGCTCGTTTATTGGCATCCGGTCCATGACATTGAAAACAATTCTCTGAAAGAATTGAGCGAATTTTCGCTGGCGAGACTTTTTCTAGTTTCTGTGCGCTGACTTGATTGAGTGAGCAGCAGAGAATGGAAAGGACAAGAGCAGGGAAAAAACGTTTGCTCAAACACACAAGAAGCATGACATTCACCTTCTGGATAATAATTTTCAAGTATGAAGATCCACCACCTGGAGAGGTGGCGTCTGTGGCTCAACTTGTCAATGAATCTCTGTCGATACCTGTCCGACCGACAAGCCATATCAGTTTGCAGCGGCGGTAGCTGAACCACATGGCTCAGCAGGCGGGATGGTAGTGTCTTCAGGAACGGGGGAGCAAAGCTGAAGTTCCTGAATTCAGGTTCATTTCCTCATTCTAATGTCCGTCAAAAGCCTTTGCAAGACGTCGATAAATAGAATATGACGTATCTTATTGTGAATCAGATGTTTCGGTTCGTGCTGAATTCAGGGAGATTAGAATCAATCTTTGCATTTCAAGGTATTTCTGGCATTGATATCAACTTTCGGTGGATGATCGAATTTTTGTCAGATCGTCATGAAGCATTTTCTATCAGTTTTACGTCGAAGGGCGAGTTTATGTTGGTCTGAACTTTTCAGGCTCCTGAAGAAGAGGGAACCTGTCAGCTCTTCCCGTGTCCACTGGGAACAAAACGTGATAGTATAAATCCTGGGCAGATTGAAATAATGCCTGACTTGAAATCAAAGGGAGTAGAGAGATGAACTCTCGACAATTGCTGAAAATCGGAGTTCCGCAATACTGTTTGAAGACAGCCAAAACGGCGATTCAAACAGCCGTAGCCAATGAAAAGAAAGCTGGTGCGGGAAAAGTGCGTGGCAAGGAATTGAAAGAACGCATCCAGAAGGTTGTGGCACATCCGGAAGAATTTCTGGAAGACGAAGCTTTTCGGCAACTGGCTTTGGAACTGATCGACGATAATCGCGAGGAAGTCTTTGAACCAATCGAGTATCAGATTTGGGGTCAAGACGGAATCGATGACGGTGCGTTATCGCAGATGGATCTGGCATGTCATGTTCCTTCCGCGCGTGGAGCAGCCTTGATGCCCGATGCACACATTGGCTATGGCTTGCCTATTGGTGGTGTTCTGGCACTGGAAGATGCTGTGATTCCCTACGCTGTCGGTGTCGACATTGCCTGTCGAATGAAACTATCAATATTGGACATCCCAGTTGATTCTCTGGACAAGAAAAAGCATCAGTTTGTGGATGCTTTGAATCGGGGAACCGTATTTGGAGTAGGTAAAGCTCATGAAAAACGGCAACGCCATTCCGTGATGGATGAGGATTGGACCGTATCGAAAGTGACTCGTGAGAAAAAGGATAAGGCCTGGAAGCAATTGGGATCATCGGGTTCCGGGAATCATTTTGTAGAATTTGGTGTCGTCACTTTTACGGAGGATGACGAAGAGCTTGGTTTGACAGCTGGTGAATACGTGGCACTGATGAGCCATAGTGGAAGTCGTGGAGTGGGAGCTGCCGTGTGTAGTACCTATTCTTCGATTGCCCAGTCACGTTTACATAAACGTCACCATAAGCTGGGACGTCTGGCCTGGTTGGAAATGGATTCCGAAGCAGGTCAGGAATATTGGGCTGCGATGAATTTGATGGGTGAATACGCAGCTGCGAACCATGCTGTGATCCACGAAAATGTTTCTGAAATTCTGGGAAGTAAAGTGATTTCCGGAGTGGAGAATCATCACAACTTTGCCTGGAAGGAGATGCATGATGGTAAGGAAGTTTACGTGCATCGTAAGGGGGCAACTCCCGCGGCAGCGGGTGAATTGGGTGTGATTCCCGGCTCCATGGCTGATCCTGCGTTTGTGGTGCGTGGAAAAGGAAATGCAGCGAGTTTGAATTCCGCTTCTCATGGTGCGGGGCGTTGTATGTCTCGTAGAAAGGGAAAGGAGAAATATACCTGGAATGCTGTCAGAAACGATTTGGCAAAACGAGGAATCACCGTGATTTCTGCGGGCGCTGATGAAGTTCCTGGTGTTTATAAAAACATTATGGAGGTGATGGCGGAACAGCAGGATCTGGTGGATATTGTAGCGCGTTTCAATCCTAAGATTGTCAAAATGTGCGGCGATGGAAGCCGTGCGGAAGATTGACTCGTTTTGAGAAATGGTAACAGGCAGATCGGAAATTATTTTTTGATCTGCCTGTTTTTTATGGCCTGGCTTTTCAGTCTATGTGTGGGCGTTGCCTTCACTTTTCCGGCACTCAGTTTGAAGTCGGGAACAATGCTGGAGAGGGTTTGCTGGTTTAAGCTGAAGACTGTGAAGCCACCTGTTTTGAGTTGTCTTGTAATCGCGATTTGTCCCAGGACACGGTCGCTGCTCAAGGTGGTGCGTGCCGAGAGGGCGCCAATTCCCGGGTAAATGGGAATACTACCGGCAAGGTGTTTCTGTTGTTCTTCGATCCAGATTTGAAATTGCCTGTCGTTATCGGTGTAATCCATGGGGCAGATGAAATCGAGATAACCACGTTTGGCCCAGAGCGGCCAATCTTGAGCCACCCATTCACGGCATTCGGGATATTCGCGGAAGACAGCTGCCGAGATTTTAATTCCTGGCCTCAGCTTGCGAGCTTCGCGCTGAACGGTTTCTACCAGTCTTGTGATCTGAGCGGCCCGCCAGTCTCGGTATTGACTTTTCAGTTTTCCGTTGTAACAGTCACCTGGCCAGTTTGTGACTTTAATGCCTGTGTCCGATTCGAACTTTTTTCGGCTGTAATCGCTGTAGCAATGTCGATCGTTGGGGTAGCGGATATAGTCGAAATGAATGCCATCAACGGGATACTTTTTCACAACTTCCAGCATGCTGTCGACTTCAAGTTGAAAGTTCTCCGGGTGTGCGGGGTTGAGCCAGTCTGATGGTTCCCCTTTGACGCTGACTTGTGTGCGGCCGGCATCTCGCATTTTTTTGATGAATGATGCTGGCGCTGTAGAGAGATTGTGATTGACTTTCCAGACATGAACTTCCAGCCCATGTTGATGGGCGGCTTTCAAACATTGTTCGATTTGATCGCCATACTTCTCATATGTCTGACTGCGTGGAAGTACATCGCTGGGGTAATGCGCGAGACCTCCCCAGAGCATATTCGGAATGATCATATTAAAGCCCGCGTTAGACAGTTCTTTGCAAGTCCGATTCCAGTCGCCGGGATAGGGACCTGTCGGAGAGTGATCCCAGAAGGCACGTGCTTCCTGTGGAGGGCTGGCACGTGTGAGTAAATAAATTTTGACCCGTTTTTCACGACAGGCTCGGGCAAAGGGGATCGATTTAAAAGCTTCATTCTGTTTCAGCAGGCGTTTTGCTTGCTGCAAGCTGGTGATGGTTTGATCAAGATCGCGAGCCGCTAACTCGCGACTTTTTTGCGGTGTAACGGTCGAAACGATGTGTTGTTTTAGGTCGGTGAATGTATGAAAGGGACCAACCTGTCCTGCTTGTTCAATGGTCGCTTCTGCTATGGAGTGCCAGAGACTGGGTTGAAAGTGTCCCATCAGGGCTGTGAGCAGTTCCTGTTTTTGAATGGGATCATCGCCAAGAATGAGATGGCTGAAATAGGCGCCCCGGTCACTGACAATTAATGCCGGTTTACCTGTTCCCTTCCCTTTGTCATCCAACCATTCGCCGACGATGTGGGCATTGTGTCCTGTGGGACTTGCGGCTACCAGATTCCAGGAAGCCTGTTTCACCATAGAGGGAAGCCCCTTGATGTTGGAATCTTTAAGGCGTATCGCTGCCAACCCGCCCGTTTTTTCTGGCTTGAAGTATTTTCCTTTTTTGATTCCGAGATTTTTTTCCAGAGCAGTTGGAATATGAAAATTCAGAAAGACTTTACCTCCCCGTTGCATGAACTGATTCAGTGTTTTACAAGTTTTTGGCGAGATATTGGGATTAAAGGGGAGGATGGCAACAGATCGGTTTCCCAATGTTTGTGATGTTAACACTGTTTCGCTGATCCGGTCGCATTGAATTCCACCGGTTTGCAGAAAGCCTTCAATACGCTCCGCGGCGGCGAAAGTGTCCTGTTCTTTTTTCTGCAGGCTCAGGTCCGGGACGATGATGGCGATCTCATTTGTCAAAGCTTTCAGGTGACGAAATTGAAAGTGGGTATCTGGTTCTGCGTCTGAGTCTCGCCAGACGACCAAGCGAATTGCTTCAATTTTGTTCCAGCTGACTGGTTTGTCCTCAGGACGAAAGTCACTTTTGAGAAAGCGCAAAGTCTGCCAGTCTTTTCCATTGACTTGCGACGCTGCGGAATACCAACCGGGACCGCTTTTGAAATAGAGGCTGATCCGATGATTGCTATTGGGGGATTCTGGTTTCACATCGAAGATGAATAGACTTGGTGTAGACAGGTCAAGCTTCACGCTCTTGTCCATGCCTGCACGGGGGATCTTACGATTTGAGGAGAAGGGCGCCGATAGTAGTAATGCATTCTTTTTATTCATCTGTTGAACAGAGAGTGGCAGAGTCCCTTTAAGTTCTTGCCAGGATTTTCGTACTGCTGAGGATGAGGCGTAATTGAAATCATCCAGAACTATTTCCGTTCCGGATGAGAATCCCACGGTGAGTACGAAGAGAATAGGAAGTTGATGAAACATCAGATACCTGCCGTTAGAATGGAAACATCATAGCACGAAATTTAATGGTAGTTTTATCTGTTTCGCTGGTATCGGGCAAGGCTTTGTAAAATGATGAGTTTTCAAAGGGAATATAAAAAGCAGGGATCAGTGAAATGTATTTCACTGATCCCTGCTTATGCTCAGGCCCTTCATTGTGGAAAGACTTATTTATAGCTGACTTTCGCGAAGTAAATCGAGGTTTTTCCTTCGTGACTGGAATAGTAACTGACATTGAGCACGCCATCGTGAAGTACCATGTTGGCGTAGCTGGTATCGCCGCCACTGGGGAGCTTGAGCAGTTCTGTGAGTGTGCCTTTTTCAACATCGATCTGGCAGATTGATGTATGGGCTTTGGGAGTATAAAGTCTCACCGTTGCCAGAAAACGACCATCGGGTAGTTGAAAGAGTTCTGGGCCACCAATTTTGACTCCCAGGTCTTTCCAGGTCCAATCGGTGTAAGGTGGTTTTGCGACACCCAGAAGTCCGTTGGCTCCCTTGCCACTACCATCGCGGCGAAGCAGGCAGTAGCAGGTTTTGTCTTTGGTAAAAATAAGGGAACTTTCGTTGGAATACCCTTTTTCGATTAATTTGTCCACGACGGTTTCATATTTTATGCCATTTTTGCTTTTGTAAAGTCGTGTGAATTTGGGTGCTGTTTTTCCGGTTTGATATCCAATACTGTAAACATTGCCTTCGTGCCATCTCATACCCCAGAGCCACATGTTGGGATCGCCGATAACATTTCCTTTCGACCAGTGTGTACCATCATCAGAGAACCAGGTCATCGACTCGTGTCGAATGGGATTGGGCTGATGCAAGGCGGCAGCACCACTCAGCATGAGTTGACCTTTGGGGGTGACCGCGATTTTTGCATCGCGCAGGTCGGCTGTCTCTGATGTGAGGCGGGCCACCGGTTTCCAGTCTTTACCATCTTTGGACGAAAGCACCTGTAGTGCGCCATCATTTGAAACATGCGCTTTGCCTGTGCGGAAGACGCAGAACCACTGATCTTTAAAACGGGTTAGTCCGGTAAATGCGTTGTGCGGGTCTTGATCCCAGATCTTTTGAACGCTTTCCAGTTTTAACTGAACCGGTTCTGATGCTTCCAGGGGCAGGGTTGAATTGAGAATCAGAAGGAGTGCGGCAATGAGCGGCGAAGCGATTTTCATGGTGGGTTCCTTTATGTTGACTGAAGTGAATCCAAAGCGAATTATTAATGTGTGGTTTATTTCTGCTTGATTCTTTCTAAAACTGTTTGCGGTGGCTTCCAGCCATATGCTCTTTTTTCTTTTGGATGATACAGACAGGTGATGATGTAGAGATCGTTGGTTTTTGATTTTTCGGGAGGTATATTGATTTGCACGTGCGTAAAACCGTCTCCATACCAGTGGACGTAGCCGTCGGTCTCACTTTTTTTCAAGAGGTGTCCGTTCAAACGGATATCAGCCAGGTTCGGATTTTGATAAGGGATACGTAATTGAAATGCGATTCCCTGCTCAATGGGTGTTTCTTTCTCTTTCGTGGAGGCACCCTTGCTGACTGCGATCTTGATTTCCGGACCATCCTTAATAATGGCCTGGAGGGCGCCGTGATTGATCTCTGGGATCGGTTTAATGTTGTCGAGGAACTGTTGAATGTCTGGTGAGAGCAATTCAGCACTCTTTGAAGATGTGGCGATGATATAAGTGTCTCTGCCCGCGGTTTGCGGATAGAGGACTGCTTGTGAGAAGTGGGGTTGGATCTGCCAGAGTTCCACGCGACTTTTGCGCCTGTTTTGTGGCGTGTTGCCCCAGGCACTCACGTAATGACCGATGTAGGACTGCATACGGTTTACCGGATAGCCAGGGAAAAAGGAACTGTTCCATTTTGAATTTCCGATATTCATCAAGCCCTTTAATCGTGCCAGGCCGCTGCCTTCCCAGCCTACTTCGAATGCCATAATCAGGGTGTGGTAACGTGCATATCCATAATGGGCCGTGTAAAACATAGGGCGTCCCAGCCAGAGTTTTTTCGACATTGCTGTCAGTTGATTTCCCCAGAGTAATCTTTGGGAATCGGCTTCGAAGCGATCGTAGCCGTAGCCGGCTTTCATGCCTGCCTGATTAATGGCTTCGGTGATCCGCCAATCCCAGGGCCGTAATGTGAAATTCGAATAAGCCGATCCGGTGACTTCAAACATGGTTTGGCCGCGATAACGTTCACGCGATCCCAATTGATCGGGGCTGTATTCCTGTAATCCTGTGCCATGCACATCGACATGGACTTCTGGTTTAAATTCATCAAGAACCGAGAGGATCGCCATCACTTCAGGAGATTTTTCGGGGTGCTTAAACTGAAATGTTTTCAGGTCCCAATTGTTAGTTCCGCCTCCCGTATAAGGGTCAATTTTCTGCGAGTTCCCAAATCGGTCCGTTTCAAAATACGCATAAGGGTTGATGATCGGGATGATCAGCAGTAGTTGTTTTTTTCGAGTTTCCTGTGCAGCCGGATCATTGCTGAGTAGCCATTCGATGTAGTGCATGACCGTGGTTGTGCCACTACGTTCCGGACCCCCATGCAGGGCGGTCATCAAGCATACTTGTTTCTGATGGTCTTTAGTTTTCGGATCTGTGATTTTCAACATCGAAAGGGGGATACCTTCGGCTGTGACACCAATCCGGTCTACCTGAACCCAGTCCGGGTGCGATTCTTCCCAGAATTTTAAGGTTTCTGTGTACTCTTTGAGAGTGAGTCGATGTAGTTTTTCCTGCCAGGGATGGGGCAGCTTCGCCAGCTTCTGCTTGAGGTTTTCGTTTTCTTGCGCCTGTAAGGAAAGTGGAAATAGTACACAGGTAAAGAGGATCAGTGGTGCAAGGAATGAAAAATTTCTCACAGTTGATTTTATTATCTGAAAAAGTGAGGCTGTCATATTGGTGTTCCTGTGTGGCGTTGAAATTCAGGCGATGATTTTTTCAGGTTATTGTGAGGCAGGGCCCAATGTTTGTCCGGTGCTGGTATAAATTGGCATGGGATAGATTTCTGCAGAATCGATGGGGAGTTTTCCCTGTTTCATTTGTGTCAGTAGCTCGGCTGCTTTCTGGCCGATGGCGACTTCATCGACTGTAATCGAAGAGAGTCTACTTTGGATGGCGCCATGTCGCACAGTACCGCCGAATCCGAGCAGGGAAATATCTTCGGGAACGCGGTATCCCAATTTTCCCAGTAGGAGGTAAATCAGTTCTGCCAGAGAATCGAACGTGGCGAAGATTGCGGTAGGAGGATCAGGCCGTTTGAACATGGATTCTAAAGTCGTCAGTAGTTCCTGTTCATAATCTATTGGGTGTATTTGAGAATGAGGTCCGTGAAAAATAAAAGGTTCCGGACATGGTGTTTTCTGGGATTCGAGTGCCTCGCGGAGGCCTGCTTCGTATTCGATCGAAGAAGAAGCGCGATGGGGAGAAAACAGTGCTAATGAATGGTGCCCCTGTTGAAGTAAGGTCTGTCCCGCTAACAGCCCGACTTCTCTAAAGGGAATCGAGAGTAAAGGAGCCTGTACTCCTTCGACTTCTCGGTGGCAGAAAACAACGGGAATTCCATGTTGTTGTAATTGTCGTATCTGGTAAGCGGGAGTTGCAGGAACGGTCGCCGGGACCAGAGCCACGCCTGAAACGTGTTTGTCGATCAGTTGTAAGATTGTGTTGCCCTGCATGTCAACTTTGTTTTCGGTGCAGCAGACCAGAACCTGATTTTGTGTCAAAGCGGCCGCCTGTTCGAAGCTTCTTTGTAGCGACGGGTAAAAACCAGTGCGTATTTCCGGGAGAACAAATGCAAAAATATCAAGGGGTTTGGAAGTTGGCAGAGGAGGGTTCAAACTGACAAACGAGCCTTTCCCCTGCAGACGCGTAATCCAGCCCTGTTCTTCCAGCAGCTGCATCGCGTTACGAACTGTCGTTCTGGCTAACTGATAAGATTCACAAAGTTGATGTTCAGAGGGAAGTGCTTCTCCCGGACGAATTTCCCCACCAATGACTTTCTGGATGAGTTGATCGACCAGCAGCATGTATTTGGGGCGCTGTTTGCCAGGTTGTGTGAGTAAAGGCATAGAGTTTCCCTGAAAGTTTCCGGTAGTCTGCGTATTAATAATAGATAGAAAGTGATTACATTTGGCTTGAATTTGAGTTCAAACTCAGTTACTTGTATCTATGTATAATACAACTTGTTTACGTGCTGTCAATCATCAATTATGTGTGTTTTGCAGGTGTATTATCTCAATAGATGTTTATGATTCAGAAATTAAAAAGTACAATACGTCTTTATTCTGTAACAGGGGATTTCAATGAAACAACTAATGATATTGTTGCTCGTGCTGGTGGGAAATTTTGAAACGTCTGGGATTCAGGCTGCGGAGAAGAAAGCCCTGGAGATCGGTAATCAGCGTGAGCTGTTTGTCGATCATCATCTGATTGATCAGCTGAAGGGAACGGAATTACGGTTACATCATCCCGTTGATGAAGGCATCGTGTTGAAGTTTGACAAACCCTGGGAGGGTTTGTTCTGCGGCTATTGCACTATCATTAAGGATGGCGAGTTATATCGAGTCTACTACCGGGGTCGCCCTTCTGCGGGAGCTGACGGCGATGTTGGAGAAGTCTATTGCTATGCCGAGTCAAAAGATGGTGTGAACTGGGTCAAACCGCAATTTTCCATGTTTGAAAAGCAGGGCCACAAAAAAAACAACATTATTCTTGCAGATGCGGCTCCGATGACGCATAACCTTTCTCCCTTTCTGGATACACGACCGGGGATTCCCAAAGCAGAACGTTTCAAAGCGCTGGGCGGAACAATGAAAAGTGGTCTGGTCGCCTTCACTTCGCCGGATGGAATTCATTGGAAACAACATCCCGCCGGCGCAGTCATTACCACAAAAATGGTTCCGTATCCTTATATGTTCGATTCACAGAATGTGGCATTCTGGTCTCCGGTTGAGAAGAAGTATCTTAGTTATTTTCGTGTATTTAAAGATAAAATTCGTCGTATTGCCCGCGTTGAAAGTGATGATTTCATTCACTGGTCCAAGCCGGTTTTAATGGAATATACTCATCGGGGTGGAGCAGCCCCGATTGAGCATCTTTATACGAACCAGACACACCCTTATTTTCGTGCTCCCCATATCTATCTGGCTGTGGCAGCGCGTTTTATGCCGGGGCGGCAGGTGTTGACTAATGCACAAGCTGCTAAAGTGGGAGTACATCCGAAGTATTTTAAAGATACTTCCGATGCGATTCTCATGACAACTCGTGGCGATAATACCTATCAACGAACGTTCCGGAGTGGATTTATCACCGGAGGTATTGGCGCTCAAAACTGGGTTTCCCGGACGAACTATCCCGCTTTGAATGTTGTACAGACGGGCCCCAGTGAAATGTCGGTTTACGTCAATCAGGATTATGCCCAGAAGACAGCACACTTGCGACGATATTCATTACGATTGGATGGTTTTGCGTCCGTGCGAGCAGACTATGGCGGTGGTGAACTGTTGACGAAGCCGATCATTTTTGATGGTTCCCAACTGTCAATCAACTTCTCCACCTCGGCAGCGGGAGGGATCAAAGTGGAAATCCAGGATGAAGCCGGCAAGGCCATTCCCGGTTTTTCTCTGGCAGATTCTCAGGAGCAAATTGGAAACGAGGTCAACCGGATCGTTACATGGAAGGGTGGTAACGATTTAAATTCTCTGAGTGGCAAGCCAGTCCGTCTGCGGTTTGTAATGAAAGATGCTGACTTGTATTCTCTGCAGTTTACCAAGTGATCAGTGCTAAAAGGTCGATTCACTTCTCCGGCAAGACATGGTTTCCCAGAGACTGGTCTTTCCGGAGATTTTTTATTAGTCTCAGAGCACTGGAATTCAGTTTCTTAGTTTTTTCTTGCAGAAAAGAGAGCTATGGCGGACCGAAAACGATTACTTGTGGTGGGTGTTGGCTCCATCGGCGAGCGGCACTTGCGTTGTTTTCAGGCGACAGGTCGCGTTGAACTTTCCATCTGTGAATTGAATGACAACCTGCGTGAAACAATTGCTGATCAATACGGAATAGAAAAAAAATATGCAGACTTCGATTCTGCCTTGGCAGAACCACATGATTGTGCGGTGATTGCGACTCCCGCACATTTACATATTGAGATGTCCCAACAAGCTGTGCAGGCGGGCTTGGATATATTTATTGAGAAGCCTTTGAGTACTAATTTTGAGGGAATAAAGGAACTACAATCTCTACTACAGGAAAGTCAGCGCAAAGCGGCTGTGGCTTATGTCTACCGGGCACATCCGGCGTTGACTGCAATGAAAGAAGCCCTTGAGTCGGGGAAATTTGGAAAACCGGTTCAACTGGTTGTGATCTCAGGACAACACTTTCCCACGTACCGACCTGCTTATCGAGACATATATTACAACTCAAGGGAGACGGGAGGGGGCGCTGTTCAAGATGCGTTAACGCATTCGATGAATGCCGGCGAGTATCTCCTCGGGCCTGTGGATGCACTGGTTGCTGATTTTTCGCATCAGGTACTGGAAGGTGTTGATGTGGAAGATACCGTGCATGTCATTACACGGCAGGGGAATGTGCTGGGGAATTTCAGTCTGAACCAGCATCAGGCTGCTAATGAGTCGATGATTACAGTGATTTGTGAACGGGGCATGTTACGGTTCGAATTTCAAAAAAGCTGGTATCGCTGGATCACTGAGCCTGAAACGGAATGGCAGGTGGGACATCAAGAAACCCTGGAAAGGGATACCCTGTTCCAAAGACAGGCGAGCGCGTTCCTGGATTATCTGGAAGGATTGTGTCCTGCCTTATGTTCTCTTGCAGATGGGGCGCAGACATTGGCGGTGAACCTGTCCATCCTGAATTCGGTTGATCAACGATCCTGGATCGAAACGGCAGATTATCTTTCCTCTTGAAATGAACTGGCAGAAGTAGTTATGAAACAGACAGACGAACCTACAATTCAACAATTGTTTGACCTCACAGGAAAAACGGTATTAATATCCGGTGCCAGTGGTTATCTGGGGGGGGCCATGGCCCGAGGTCTGGCTGAAGCTGGCGCACGACTGGTTGTGAGCAGCCGTGATCAAGGTCGGGCACAAGAGACAGCCCTTCAAATGCCGGACCCTCATCAGGTTGGTCATTTGGGAGTGGAGCTGGATCATATGGAAGAGGCCTCGATTGAATCGGGCTTCGAGTCTGCTGTTAACGCAGCGGGTCAGATCGATGTGCTGGTAAACAATGGAAATGATCCATTGGGAGTCGACTGGAAAGAAGTCAACGGCGATGACTTTTCACGTCACCTCAAAAACGCGACTGGCTATTTTCTGTTAGCAAGGAAATTACGTGATCATGTCGTTGCGCGGCAGGCCCCCGGTTGTGTGATTATGATCGGTTCGATGTATGGTGTTGTGGGATCTTATCCCGAAGCATACGAGGACATCTGTAATGCAAGTCCTGTCGCCTATCATACGATGAAAGGTGGTATCATTCATCAGACGCGTCACCTCAGCGTATATTGGGCAAAGGATCATATGCGGGTCAATTGTTTGAGCCCTGGTCCTTTTCCTTCTGATGCTGCACCTGAAGCAATGGTCGAACGACTGAAAACACATAGTCCGATGGGGCGCATGGGAACGCCTGCCGAAATGAAGGGGGCGGTTGTATTTCTTGCCAGTGAAGCCAGCAGTTATGTGACGGGGCAAAATATTCTGGTGGATGGCGGCTGGACGGCCTGGTAAATCAATCTCCTTATCAAACAGTATCAATCCCGTTTTACTTTATGGTAGAATGGAGATAGTTTGCTGTCGCGCTATTCGAGGCCTGTTATTCTGATAGGGATGAAACATATTCGGGAATTATGGATTCTGGGATCATTAGTTCGTTAGGCGGCCTGGGCCTGTTCTTATTAGGCATGGTCATTATGACGCGTGGCCTGAAAGAGCTTGCCGGCGATTCCATTCGACGTATGATTGCGCGATTCACCAGGAGTCTGCTCTCTGGAATCAGCACCGGTGCTATTGTCACTGCGATTCTGCAATCATCGAGCGCCACAACAGTCACCGCCGTTGGTTTCGCAGGAGCAGGCCTGCTGACGTTATCGCAGTCCCTGGGAATCGTGTTTGGAGCGAATCTGGGAACCACCATTACCGGTTGGATTGTGGTTCTGTTTGGTTTTCAATTCAAGCTGGGGCAAATAGCGTTTCCCCTGATTCTGGTCGGGATTCTTTTAAATTTATTTGGCGGGAGACGCGTAGCGGCAGCTGGTTTTGCCTTGGCTGGATTTGGTCTGGTTTTTGTCGGAATTGAGAGTCTGCAAGGAGGGATGTCCGGACTTGCCAATATCGTGACGCCACAATCGTTTCCTCCTGATACCTGGCTGGGGCGATTGCTGCTGATTTTTATCGGCGTGGGAATCACTTTAGTGACCCAGTCTTCCAGTGCTGGTGTGGCGATGGCGTTGACCGCCGTTCATACCGGAACGATTTCTCTCGCGCAAGCGTCGGCGATGGTGATTGGCTTTGATGTCGGAACTACATTCACCGCGTTAATGGCAACGCTGGGAGGTTCCGTCGCAGCAAGAAGAACAGGCATGGCACACGTGTTTTATAACATCGTGACTGCCGTCGTTGCCTATTTTATATTACCAGTTTACATCTGGAGCTGGAATCATTATTGGAATCCTGCAGGTGATCAATCTCCGGAGGTCGCGCTGGTTGCATTTCACAGCCTGTTTAATTTCCTGGGGATTGTGATTTTGGTCCCTTTCCTTAACCAGTTTTCCCGATTGATTACCCGCATGATTCCCGATGCGGTCAATGATCAGACGGAACGTCTGGAAGAGTCTTTAATTCAGAACCCAAACGTGGCAATTGAGGCGTCTCGATCCACATTAGTAGATGTGTTTCAAAATGTTTTGCAGCTAATGTATGCGATGTTTACTTCAGAGGTGCATCGCGAGCAGATAGAGGAAGATTTGAAACAATATCAGAATACTCTGGAAACTACCGCCCAGTATATGAGTCGGATTAATGTCTCGGAAGCAGATACTGAGACGTTGCGATGTAATCAGCAAGTAGTGTTGGCCCTCGATCATATTCAGCGTTTAACAAGACGCTGTAAGGAAATGGACCGCCTGGATGCGACTCACAACGTGAAACTGCTCAATGAAATTGTCGAACAACTGATCTCTTTAATGCATAAAACGGAAGAGTCCCTTCAGGATCACGCGAAATTATTAGACGAACAGCCTTTAGAAACCTTTTGGCTGCAATTAGAGAAGGGGCAGAAATCAACCCGCCGACAGCTTACCGAATCAGCTACTAAAACAGGTTCCGATTTTGAGACATTATTGAGGCAATTGGACGCGTTTCGCTGGTTAATCAGAACCAGCTTTCATATTTGGCGAGTCGTGCATCATGTGCAGGCGGCACGGATGATGCTAAAAAAAGAAGCGTCTGAGCATCCACCCTCTGATTAGTTATCAGGCGATTTGTGGGTGTTCCTCATGCCAGTGCGTGGCTGACTGATAGGCGTTTGCGACAGAGAGAATGGTATCATCGGCGAAGAGATTGCCAATCAGTGTGATGCATTCAGGTTGTTTTGCATCGAACTTATAAGGGAAGACGGCAGCGGGATTTCCCGTCAGATTCGTTAATCTGACATCCCCTGAATGGGTGATGTAAAGATCGATGTTTTCAAAATAAGCCGCCATCTCTTTCATCAGTGCGAAGCGTCGGCGCTGGGCATTGAGATAGTCGAGAGCAGTAACATGACGCGCTGGGCGAAAATTCTTTACCCGTACTTTCTCTACCAGCTGCTCATCCAGATTCTGGCTGATGAAATCATCGAATGCCACTGCTGATTCGACAATTAGAATATGCTTGACTTCATGATAACTGGGGGGAACGGGCATTGGCGTCGGCTTCGCTCCGAGATCGCGGAGTGTATTTAGAAACGGTTCATCAATGTCTTCACTGTAACCAATTTTTATGTTTGACAGATCGGGTGAACGCTGAAAGCGGAAGGGGGCAGTCAGTGTGGATGGATCTTTTCCATCTGCCCCATGAATGGCGTTGAAGACGAGCGCACAATCTTCAATAGTGCGGCACATCGGACCCACTTTGTCCATCGTCCAACTGAGGGTCATACATCCATGTCGGCTGATGCGACCGAAAGTGGGCCTTAAGGCGCTAATGCCGCAACGTTTTGTGGGAGAGACGATGGATCCTTGTGTTTCCGTACCAATGGCAAACGCCACGCAACCCGCTGCGGTTGCCGATCCGGGGCCCGCCGATGAACCACTTGAACCCTCTTCGATGTTCCACGGATTACGCGTGCGACCGCGATACCAGTCATCACCTTGTGCGAACGTACCTGTCGCCAGCTTGGCGATGAGAATGGCGCCTGCGTTTTGTAACCGAACAACAATTTCTGCATCTTCATCGATGACTCGGTTCTCGAATGGTTTGGCGCCCCAGGTGGTGGTTACATTCCGTGTTGAGAAGAGATCTTTGACGCCCCAGGGAATGCCGTGTAGTGGTCCGCGGTAATGACCTTCGTTGATTTCCTTCTCTGCTTGTTTTGCAGCGCGTATTGCAGACTCCTCCATGATTGTGACAGCACAGAGAAGTTGGGGATCAAGTCGTTTTAATCGCTCGAGATAAATTTCGGTCAATGTAACCGGAGATAACTGGCGAGATTGAATCAGCGCCGCCAATCGATGAACGGGTAGAAATGCTATTTCTGCATGCGAATCGGGGACTGCCCCTTTCCAGGGTTCGACTCGATTGTTCAGTTTTCGTGAGTCATTCGATGTACTGTCAGATGCCAGGGATTCGACATAAGCGGCCGACCCGATAGGGGACGCCTGAAACTGTACCGCGGGTGCCAGTGAATTGGGCAACAGGCTGGTTTGTTCGATTGGCTGTTGCTTTTGTGTATTGTTTTTGTTGTCTGCGAGGCAGATTGCAGGAGCGCACGCGGTGATGGTGGCTGCCAGGCTCAGAAATTGACGACGGTCAAAGAATGTATTCTCGTTGATGTCGTGATCGTTATGGATCTGCTCGTTATCAGGTATCTCAGACTGATTTAAGGACATGCTCGTTTCCTACCTCCGACAATTAAGACGATTTTCCGATCTGACTTAACTTGATGACGTATAATATTTAAAATTCGTTTGATGTCATCTTATCGTAACAGTGACCACCCCCGTGTGTCTAACACATCGCAAACTATTTGTTAAAGGCACGCCATGCAATTTGAACTGATTTCCTATCAATCCGACTGGTATACGGAGGCCTGCCAACTTCGAAATGAAACACTGCGCAAACCTCTTGGCCTGGATTTAATGATAGAAGATTTAGCAGCAGAATCTGAATATCTGCATTACGGAATGATTGTCTCAAACCGGGTCATTGCCTGTGCGCTGGCGATTCCCGTTTCCGAAATCAAAATGAAGATTCGTCAAATGACGGTTGCTCCTGAATATCAGTGTCAGGGTACTGGCAGAGCACTATTACAGAACATGGAGGTGGATCTCAAACAACGGGGAGTTGCACATCTCGAACTGGATGCGCGTGTTACTGCTGTTGGTTTTTATGAAAAGCTGGGATATGCAGCAGTGGGTGAGGAATTTGTCTCAGTTTCGATTCCTCATTTGCGGATGGTGAAATCGCTCATTTAGTAGTTTTACCCCAGGAGTTCCTTAATCACAGCGCCGCCTGTTTGGCTGAGGACTTTAAAGCGACCTTCATGGAAATAAGTTAACTGATTGTCATCCAGTCCCATGATGTGTTCGAGAGTGACATGCAGGTTTCTGATGGGGTTAACCACTTCGACAGCGTGGTCTCCGATTTCGTCAGTCGCACCAACCCGGTGGCCCGCTTTGACGCCTCCGCCTGCCATCCACATTGCCATTCCTTTGGCGTTATGATCGCGTCCGGCGGCCTGTCTGCCACTGCGAATGCCATTGTCGGGAGATCGTCCGAATTCACCCGTCCAGACGACCAGCGTTTCATCCAACAGGCCTCTGGCTTTCAGGTCTTTCAAGAGTGCGGCAATGGGTTTGTCGACAGCCTCGATTCGTGCTTTGTGAGAGCGGTCGAGATAATCGTGCGAATCCCAGCCTGCGGCGTAGATCTGAACGAAACGGACGCCTTCCTCAACCAGTTTTCTTGCCAGGAGACAGCGGCGACCAAAGCTGTCGGTTTCCGTTTGTCCCAGGCCATACATTTCCTGAGTCTGTTTCGTTTCCTTGTCGAGGTTGATGAGATCGGGTACTTGTGACTGCATGCGGAAAGCGAGTTCATACGATTCCATGCGCGCTGCCAGCAGTTCTTCATGGGGATGTCGTTTCATGTCTGCCTGATTCAATTTTGCTAACAGATCCAGGTTTTTGCGTTGCGTTTCTCGCGTTACCTGAGCGGGGGGATTCAAATCAAGAATCGGCGAACCCTTGGAACGTAAGGCTGTGCCCTGGAAATATGCAGGGAGAAAGCCATTCGACCAGTTAGCAGAACCTCCCTGCGGGTAGGCAACTTCAGGTAGCACAACAAACGCCGGGAGGTTTTCATTTTCTGTTCCCAGACCATAGGTCATCCAGGAGCCAATCGCCGGATCACCACCAAAGCGATTTCCTGTATTCATGTGATAGCAGGCGGTGGGGTGATTGATCGATTCTGCCTGCAGTCCGTGATACACGCATAGTTCGTCTGCGATTCCGGAGAGCTGTGAAAAGTGTTCACAGAGTGAAATTCCCGATTCTCCTGCCTGTTTGTGTTTGAAGGGACTTTTGATGTAATACCTTTTGCCGCTGGCCATGGCAGAAACCTGGTTGTCTTTACGTACGAATTCTTTCAGGTGCAGTTTTTCCAGTTCCGGTTTTGGGTCAAACGTATCAATATGACTTGGCCCCCCTTCCATAAACAGGAAGATGCAGGCTTTCGCGCGCGGTTTGAAATGCGGGTCGCGTGGCGCGAGAGGTTTTCCTGATTTCAGGGGGCTGGGTTTTGGCGATGGTTTCTCTTCTGCCTGAAGCAGAGCATTCAGCGCAACGGTGCCCAGACTGGCACTCATCCCATACAGAAAATCGCGTCGTTGTAATCGGTTCATATGATTCTTATCGCAAGTAAATAAATTCGTTGGAATTCATCAAAACAAGACACAGCTCGGCCAGGGCGCGGGTTTCTGGATCTACGTCCCAGGGTTTCAAGTCTTGTACGTAGTTTTCAGTAAGATCAAGTTTTTCGGTCCAGGCAAATGATTTTCCCGTTAATTCTTCAATCATTTCCCGTTTCACTTCACCAGGTAGAGAAATTTTATGTGGAGGCTTTGATTGATGGGTAAGCTGCATTTCATTGACATGTTCGAGAGCCCATTTTCGTTCCTTGGGTTCGGGAGCCCTTAAGACAATCTGTTGAAAGACCTGATCAATGGCAGCGGATTTTGATGTCGTGTTCTGTTTGATTTTATGGGCCAAAGCAAGGGCACGGTCATGTGTGAACTGTCCATTGAACAGAGCAAAGGCCTGCGGCGTAACCGTTGTTTCATCTCGCCGTTCACATGAAATTTCACTGTCTGGTCGATTAAAGACCTCGAGCATGGGGTCTGACAGTGTGCGATAACGAAAAGCATACAGGGTTCGTCGATTACGTTGCTCAGGAAGTGGCATTGGTTGATAGGCGGGAGCAACAGAGCCCATAATGTGCCGCGGTTGTAGTGCGACCTCCCAGTTGATTTCCGGGAAGACGCCGGGACCGCCCATTTCCGGATTCAATTCATCCGTAATAAACAGCAACGAATCCCGGATTTGCTCGGCTGTCATTCTACGTGTGGGATAATGCGAGAGCAGCCGATTGCCGGGGTCTTGATTCTGGACCTGTTCCTGATTTACCGGGTGACTACTTTGCTGATAAGTGTTTGAGGTCATGATAAGGTAGTGTAGCTTTTTGATTGACCAGCCATGATCCATAAACCAGGTCGCCAGCCAGTCCAGAAGCTCCGGGTGCGAGGGTTTTTCACCTTTCTGACCAAAGTTATTGGGCGTCGCAACCAAACCCGTGCCAAAATGCATTTGCCAGATACGATTCACAATGACCCGGGCGGTTAAGGTGTTATTCGAACTGGCAACCCACCGGGCGAATGCCAGACGTCGGCCTTCTCGTGATTGCGGGATCGTGTTCCAGGCAGTGGGTTCCTGAATATTGTTGGAGCCAGCGACAGCACTCAGCACTCCCGGTGTGACTTGTTCCGTAGGTGCTGTTACTGCGCCTCCCGCGAGAATAAAGATTTGCTGTGCTTCGCCCTGTTGTTTTTTAGGAGCAGGTAGTAAGTTGACGGTCTTTGTGGACTGATAATTGATGGGAGGACCATTATATACACTAAAAGCGTAAGGTTCGTAGCGTTTGAGTTCCCGTTCAAAGTAGGCGATGCGTTTGTTGTTGATTTTCAGAAGGCTTCGCTCGAGTTCCGTTAAGCCAAACCACCGGGAAGGAGGTCGCTTGTCTTTAGGAACTTCATTCAGGTTTTTGTAATGACTCTCTTTCAACCATTTGTTAATCGCTGCTTTCGATTTCTGCGACAATGCTTGCTGAGCGATGCGTGTTTCCTGGATTAACTTTTCAGTGCGCATTTTCATATTCTTAAAGCCCGAAATGTTTTCAAAGGGCTGATATGCAACCTTGCGGTCGGCAAACTGCACTGGAGCAAAGACTGCTTGAATGCGGTAATAATCTCGCGTAGGGACCGGGTCGAATTTATGATCGTGGCATTTAGCACATCGGAAGCTGTGTGCGAGGAAACTGACGCCTACACTTTGTGTGATGTCATCCAGAAACAGTTGCCGGGTCACAGCAGCCACACTCATTCCCGTATGTTCCCAGGGGCCGCTGCGGAGAAATCCAGTGGCAATGACAAACTCGGGATTTTCTGGATCCAGTTCATCGCCCGCCAGTTGTTCCAGAATGAATCGGTCGTATGGTTTGTCTGCATTGAAACTTCGCACGAGGTAGTCACGATAGCGCCAGGCGTTGGGGCGTTCATAGTCGTTCGCAAAACCGCTGGTATCAGCATAGCGTACAATATCTATCCACATCTGTGCCATTTGCTCGCCATATTGCGGACTCTTTAACAGACGTTTAATTTGTTGTGACCAGTCTTGTTTCGCATCTGCTTTTTCAAACGTGCTGACCTCTTTCGAAGTTGGTGGAAGTCCAGTGAGATCATACGTGGCGCGACGAAGAAGAATTTTTCGTTCAGCCGGTTTTGAAGAACTGAATTTTTTCTGTTTGAGCTTCTGTTGAATGAAGGCGTCAATCGGATGCCGTTGACCAGATTGTCTGGAAGAGAGTGATTTCCAGGGGACAGGTGGTCTGCGGATGGGCTGATAGGCCCAGACGTCTTCCGGTTTATAAGTGCGTCCGGTCCAGGTTGGACTCTGTCCCCCTGAAGTGGACATTGCGGTTTCTGTCTTTGAAGCGGTGCTTCTTGTCGCAGGGGAAGTGAGTTTCTTATCAGACCAGATGGCCCCTTCAGTAATCCACTGTTTCAGGTTGGCGATTTCGGTTTCATTCAAACGGTTGCGTTCTTGAGGAGGCATCTGGATCTCGTCATCTTTCCAGGTGACTGATTTCCAAAACGGGCTTTTTTCGGGCTGTCCAACGATCACGGCTGGTTCGCCGGACTCTCCACCTTTGATTAAGGATTCGCGGGAGAGCATGATATATTCGCCTTTGATGTCATCTGGCGTTTTACCATGACAGCCCAGGCATTTTTTTTCGAGGAGCGGCCGGATTTTCTCCAGGAAAAATTGTTCGTGCGCATTTATCTTTGAGTCATCTGCCAGCAGTATGGAGTCAGATTGCAGTCCCACAACAACAAAGAGGATGAGACATGTTAAGCGTTTTGATAATGAGTGAGGGAAAAGTTCGAGCATTGAATGAAATCTCTCAAAACCAGATGGATTTGAGTGGAACTAATTGACACCACTCTCTGCTCTTAAGTTATTAAGGGAAGGACGAGAAAGCAATTTCTATCCGACTCGAATTCCATGATTACCATAAAGAGACACTGTTTTTTCTCTTAACAAAGTTACGTATTTGGGTGGGAAGGTGAACACTCTTCTTGTAATATGAAATGAGACCAAATTCAATTCAGAGTTCCTGTTCATTCTGCTTTGGTAAACCATCTTTAAAAAAGGCAAATCATGATTCATCAGTTTAATAAATTTTTATTGAGTCTGTGTGTAGTTGCAGTGTTACCCGTACTGCACGGAACCAATGCTTTCGGACAAAAGAAAAATCTGCAGAGAGCTGGTGCGGTTGGCGATGGTGCCATTGTCAGCCAATCATCTGAGGATGCGTTGCACCCTGGTTACACCTCCCTGTTTAACGGGAAAGATTTTACCGGTTGGGTTGTTCCGGAAGGGGACAATGGTCATTGGAAAGTCGTTGATGGGGTCATCGACTACGATGCCCAAAGTGAAGCCAAGGGAGAGAAACATCTCTGGACTGAAAAAGAGTATGGCGATTTCATTATGAGCCTTGAATGGCGGATCAAGCAGACAACGGGTTTATACAAAGTACCCATCGTATTGGCTGATGGTTCGGAACTGAAAGACGCGAATGGCAAGGTGATTACGGTTGAACTTCCGAATGCAGATTCAGGAATTTATCTGCGTGGTACATCAAAAGCACAAGTTAATATCTGGTGCTGGCCCCTCGGTTCCGGCGAAGTATACTCATACCGTCGCGATCAAACAGTGTCTCCTGAAGTCCGAGCGGGTGTGACGCCGAAAGTGAATGCCGACAAACCAGTGGGGCAGTGGAATAAGTGCATTATCATTATGGTCAAAGATCGTTTGACTGTGATTATGAACAATAAAATGGTACTTGAAAATGCGCAACTGCCTGAAGTTCCAGAGAAAGGACCCATCGCCTTTCAGCATCATGGTGGCAAACGGAAGGATGGGACATTTAGTCCTGCCAGTAGTCTGATGCAGTTCCGAAATATTTATATCAAAGAACTTGATTAGCTTCTGATTGATTCTTCTTAATTGATCCTTTACGATTGAACCCGTCTTCTGTTTCACACAAGTGAGCACAGCAGGCGGGTTTTTATATGCCTGAGATTCACGGGTAGCGCATTGATGAAACAAAACGAGTGCTGTATAGCTTACCGGTTGTTATTGGCGATGGTTTTCTGTTTAGGAATTCCAGGATCGCTTATTGCACAAAAAACGAGTGATGCATTTCGAAGTGTGATTCGTCCCACAGAGCCACTCTCTCCGGAAGACGCGCTCAAAACATTTACCTTGCCTCCCGAATTTGAAATTCAACTGGTAGCAGCCGAGCCCG
Source organism: Planctomycetota bacterium (assembly GCA_022600195.1). Taxonomy (GTDB): domain Bacteria; phylum Planctomycetota; class Planctomycetia; order Planctomycetales; family Planctomycetaceae; genus Gimesia. The sequence continues at coordinate 65,026 of JAHZKX010000018.1, read as the reverse complement.
ATATTCAAAAACCATTAAATATGGCTTTTGATATCAGAGGCCGACTTTGGATTACCGAATCTTCTGAATATCCCTATCCCGTTAAAAAAGGGAAAAAGGGAAATGACGCGATCAAAATTCTGGAAGATACGAACGGTGATGGGCGGGCTGATAAGATTACCACATTCGTGGAAGGGCTGAATATTCCGATTGGCTTGTATCCTTACAAGCAGGGAGTGATTGCTTTCAGCATTCCCGATATCGCGTATTATGAAGATACCGATGGAGATGACAAATCAGATAAAGTCACAAAGCTGTTTGGCCCGATGGGTTTCGAACGAGATACGCATGGCATGAATAATTCGTTTCGCCGTGGCTTCGATGGTTGGCTGTATGCGAACCACGGGTTTAATAATCAGACCAGTGTCAGCGGTAGTGATGGGCACACGATTGAGATGCATTCGGGGAACACGTATCGCATGCGCCTCGATGGGTCACGTATTGAACAATTTACGCATGGTCAGGTTAATCCTTTTGGTTCAACGTTTGACGAAATGGGAAACCTGTTTACGGCGGATTGTCATTCCAAACCCATTTATCAATTATTACGAGGCGGATTCTATCCCAGTTTTGGCAAGCCCCACGATGGTTTAGGGTTTGTCAAACCGATGATGGAACATCTGCACGGATCAACGGCGATAGCCGGTGTGGAAATTATTTCGGGAGATCAATTTCCAACAGAGTATCAAGGCAATTTCTTCAGTGGCAATGTAATGACCAGCCGCGTAAATCGTAATTCACCCGTGTATCACGGTTCCACGATCGTTGCCAAAGAAGAACCCGATTTTCTCTCGAGCACTGATCCCTGGTTTCGACCTGTTGATATTCAGCTCGGGCCAGATGGGGCACTTTATATCGCTGACTTCTACAATAAAATTATAGGTCACTATGAGGTTCCCCTCGATCATCCGGGACGCGATCGTTTTCGAGGACGCATCTGGCGGATTGTTCGAAAAGGTAAATGTCATCCACGCGTTGATTACTCAAATCTAAGTATTTCCCAGCTAATCTGCTTACTAGGTTCTGATAATTTGACAACCCGCTTGCTCGTGACAGATTATCTTTCTGATCAATGCGGCTATGATGCTGTTTGTGCTTTGCATAATGCAGTTATTTGTGCGAGTGAACCAGCGATTGTTGTACACGCGCTTTGGGTATTACATCGACGTGATGCTCTTACGGATGAGTTGATGAATTATGTGGTGACAAGTTCTTCAAAGTTGGTTCGCATTCATGCTGCGAAAATTCTTGCAGAACGAAAGTCATGGAACGAAGAGAATCGGCTGCAAATGGTCAATGCACTTGAAGATCAAGACCCGTTCGTCAAACGGGCGGCAGCTGAAACACTGGGTTTGCATCCGAAACGGGAAAATATAAAGCCTTTATTTGCTTTGCTAAAGTCGGTGTCTCTGGAAGACAACCATCTGGAATATGTCGTACGTCGGGCTATCATGTTACAGATTCGTGACCCCTTGGTGTTAAAGCAACTGGACTGGAAGACTTTGAATCCAACACAGCGGAGTGAACTGGCAAAACTCTCACTGGCTGTGCCCACCCAACAAGCAGCACTGTATTTAATTCAATACCTGAAATCAGAGCGCGTCGATCCAAGGGCGCTCCCTGAGTATTTCAAACATATCGTGCGTTATTTACCCGCAGAAAAATTACCACAGATCATTCAGTTGGCCCGCACGAAATTAATCAGTGATCTGGACCTTCAAGTCGAAATCATCAAGGCCGTTCTACAGGGATACCAGCAAAAAGGTTTGACCTTTGATGGTGCGCTCAAAGAATGGGCGAACGATCTCACAAATAATTTATTGGCGGTTATTTCCAGACAACCGCTCCAATGGGTGAATTTGCCGCTGGATGAAGGTGAGACTTCAAATCCCTGGAGAGTACAGCAGAGGGCGTCAGCAGATGGCGATTTGATGTCTCTGTTTTTTAGTAGTTTACCTGCAGGGGAACGATCCACAGGTCGTCTCATTTCTCAGGATTTTACGATTCCAGCGATGCTGGAGTTTTATGTGGCGGGGCATGACGGATTTCCTGATAAACCGGATCAAGGTTTGAACTTTGTGCAATTAAGACACAGCAAAGATCACAGTGTTCTCAAACGTGTCTCTGCACCACGCAATGACCGGGCTCAAAAAGTAAGCTGGGATTTAAAAGAGTCAGCAGGAAAGCAAGGTTATCTGGAAATTGTAGACAGTGATCAGGGTAAGGCGTTTGCCTGGTTAGCCGTCGGTAGATTTCAACCAAAGGTTGTTTCTGTAGCCCGTAAAAGTCTACAAAAACAAATCAGTCGAATATCGGCGGCTGCGTTGCTGGTGCAGCAGTTTCACATTCATTCTGCCCGAGATGAGTTGGTCGCGTTGTTGTCTTCGGATCGTCTTGATCCCGGTTTGGTAAATACGCTGGCGATGGCGGTGGTCACTGTCGATAATACGAATCAATTTCGACCTTTGTTTCCATTAGCGGTCAGTCAATTTCCTGTGACAGATACATTTCAAAAAGATGTCATTCAGGCGGTGATACATCAGAAGCAGGATCAAATCGATGCTCTGTTTCAGCGTGCCTTTAAAACGTATCCCTCGCGTTTGCAGACACAGTTGGCAACAGCAATCTCCAGGCAACCCGAGGGGATCAATCAACTGGTAACTTATATTGAGAAGGGTCTTGTGTCTCCACAGCTTCTGACAGAACCGGCAATACAAAACCAGATAGAGCAATCAACCAAACAAAAACTGAAAACGCGTGTGCAAAAAATAATCAGCGTGTTGCCGCCACGAAAAAAAAAGACGCAGGAGAGTATTGTTACCCATTTGAAATCGCATGATTCTTTCAAACTGTCACCGGAGAATGGTCGGGCCGTGTTCGAGAAGAATTGTGCCATCTGCCATCAGCTGGCCAACAAGGGGGCAGTTGTAGGTCCGCAACTGGATGGAGTTGGGAATCGGGGGCTGGAACGGTTACTGGAAGACATACTTGATCCGAATCGCGCAGTCGATATCAATTTTCGAACGACGACCATCGTGACGGATGCCGGTCGTATTTTGTCAGGGTTGAAGCGACGCGATGAGGGAGCTATTCTGATATTTGTCGATAATAAGGGGAAGGAATTTCCGATTTCCAAAAACGAAATTGAAGAACAAAAACAATCTCCACTTTCATTGATGCCGGCGAATGTGACGGAACTTTTGTCGCCGCAGCAAACACATGACTTGCTGGCGTATCTCTTGCAAAGTACAAAGAAATCGACAGCGAGTCACTGATTGCTCTGAAAAATGAAATAACAATAAAACTTTTGTTGGAAAGTTATTCTGAGTTATGAATCTAAGACTATTGCTTACACTGATGATATCGTTGGTCATTATCGAAAATGTAATCGCGAGTGAACCGGTTGTGATTACTTCTAAGATGACACACCTGCGAAGCTCAGGCGACCGTGAATGGACTACCTTTCCGGAGCTGGCCGAGCAGCAGGAGTTATCGCTTTCCTTTCAAGCAGAAGTGAATCCAACTGAAGGGGCACTCCTGTTAAGGCAGCATGATGTCAAATTAAGCTGGAATGTGGAACTGAATGGAACCGTTCTGGGCAAGTTGAGTCGTGACGGAAACGATCAGCAATATTCATTATCTGTTCCGCCGAAAACTCTGAAAAAGGGAAAAAATCAATTACGGATTTTCCAGGTGGGAAAGCCGACCCCGGATGATATCCGCGTGGGAGAGATAGTGTTCTATCCGGAGACGATTCAAAAGGCTTTATCAGATGCGAAGCTGGCGATTGAAGTGGTGGATGGCCAATCGGGCAAGCATATTCCCAGTAAAATCACGATTGTGAATGAAGCAGGGACACTGGTCGCGACGACGGCGTTATCGAACGATCGGCGTGCGGTCAGGTCCGGTGTGATTTATGTCAGTGACGGGAAAACAGAATGCGACCTGCCAGCGGGCGCGTATACCGTGTATGCCGGTCGTGGTTTTGAATATGGGATCGACCATCAGAAAGTTAAGCTGAACGCAGGCGACCATGAGCAGGTTCGTCTCAAAATTAATCACGAAGTCGATACGGCCGGTTATGTGAGTTGTGATACGCACGTGCATACGTTAACACATTCAGGACACGGCGATAGTTCCATGGAAGAACGCATGCTGACATTGGCGGGAGAGCAGATCGAGTTTCCGATTGCCACTGATCACAACAAACAGATCAGCTATGAATCACTCTCTCGAAAACTGAAAGTCCGACCGTATTTTACACCTGTGGTTGGAAATGAAGTCACCACGCGTATAGGGCATTTTAACGTATTTCCACTTCCGGAAGGGGGCCCCGTTCCCGATTATAAATTAAAAACGTGGGATCAGATTTTTAAAAGCATCTACGAGACGCCGCAAATGAAAGTAGTGATTTTGAACCATGCTCGCGATCTGCATTCCAATTATCGTCCGTTTGGTCCCAGGAATCATCTCAGTCAAACCGGAGAAAATCTGGAAGGTTGGCGTCTGCAGGCGAACGCGATGGAAATTATCAATTCGGGAGCCACGCAAACCGATGTGATGCAGCTGTATCATGACTGGTTTGGTTTATTGAACCGGGGTGTGTTTTTAACACCGGTCGGTTGTAGCGATTCACATGATGTCTGCCGCTATATCGTGGGTCAGGCGAGAACCTATATTCAGGCGGATGATCAAGATCCCTCTCAAATTGACGTGAGTCAGACCGTTCAAAACTTCGTAGATGGTAAGGTATTGCTTTCTTACGGACTGTTCACACGGATTAAAGTGAATTCCCAATATGGGCCGGGAGATCTGGTTCCACAGTCGAAGGACTTGGAAGTGAGTCTGACTGTTTCCGGGCCGAGTTGGGTGACAGCAGATCAAATTAGCCTGTATGCAAATGGGCAATTGATTCGCAGAGAAGACATCAAATCAAAAAAGCAGGGTGGCGTGAAGTGGACCGGGAACTGGCGCATCAAAAAACCACTTCACGATTGTCATCTGGTAGCGATTGCGACGGGGCCCGGCGTTGTGGCACCGTATTGGCCATTAGCCAAACCGTATCAACCGGATTCTCCCAAGTTTGAGTCTCAAGTTGTGGGTTCGACAGGGGCCGTCTGGATTGACGCGGACGGTAATGGCAAAAGGACACCCGCATACGCTTATGCACAAAAACTGGTTATACGGCATGCGAATGATAATAAATCATTAATTGAAAGTCTGTCGCACTATGATCGAGCGGTCGTTTTTCAAGTGGCGAGCCTGTTAAAAGCACGCGGGGTCTCTCCTTTTGATTCCCTACTGACAAAATTATTGCAGGATGCTGCGAGTCAGGTTCAGATTGGATTTGCCATTTATGCTGAAGCCTGGCGTGCCAGTCAGATCGCTCGAAACACTCAGTGATTATTTCACTGGCTGAAAAGCGACCAGTGGCGTACGCACAAAGAAGACGCCGGGACCCCCTTTTTGTTTAGGGTCGAGATCATAGAACAGTGTTCCCAGAGTCTTGTCGTCAATGAGAACGGAGCGAGGCCAGCCGCGGCCTCTGATGGGCCGCCCCGGGTTATAAACGATTACTGCGTTGGCTTTGTCCCAGGTCAAACCGTCATCGTGCGAAAGCGACAATTCAAACGCCCACTCATCATCGCGTCCTACGCCGTACAGAATAGAAGTCAGTACGACAGTTCCCTTGTCCAGCGCCGTCAAATCATAACCGGCAACTCCAAAGTAGGGGAGCGATCGCAGTGCGCGCCAGGTTTTTCCGTCGTCGGTGGAACGCAGGCCATACACCATCTGCCCCGGTTTTCCAACGGGTACGGGCGCATCGGTTTGCGGTGCGCCACTGATGAGTGTGCCCTGTGACGATTTCACGAGAGGTACCATGCCATGATTCCGTCCATCTCCAAAGGTAGAAATCGTATTCTTTTTCCGGTTGTAAATGACTGTGCGATCATAAAAAGGACAGACCCAGCGGTCTGCATCCAGTTCCAGAATGGAATGACGCAGGCAGGTATAATTTGTGTAATCGTCCAGTGGGATTTCAGTGACGGGAGACCAGGTGATACCGTGATCTTTTGATGTGCAGAACTGAGGAACACGCCAGCGACGTTTCTCTTCAACGCGATAGCAGGACCAGTGCAGCACGATTTCTCCACTGCCCAATGTGGTCAGCGAACCCGGATAAATCGAACAGTCTTTAATAGTGGGAATGGGCTTGCTGGCAGACCAGTTCAAACCTCCATCGATTGAACGAGCCAGCAGCAGTTCTTTGCCACCACCACCGTTTTCATTGTAGACTGCCAGCAGATCACCGTTCGCTGCTCTGCAAAGGGCAGGGTGAACATGTCCGCCGATGACAGACCCGACCCGAATGGGAGCAGAAGGTGTTTTATGCGTGCCCCGTTCTTCCGCCTGAATATTGGACGGGTCACCTGGAACATGAAAATTGAGTAACAGGATCAGGGAGACAGTGCCACCGATTCGCACCATTGATTTAAGAGAGACTTGGAACATGAAGGAAGCAGGCCTCCTGAACGAGACAGCAATAATTTGGAAAAAATAACATGCCAGTACGATCCTGTTTACCCTGTCAGGTGTCAGACTTCAACAGAGTGTCTTTTCTGTCGAAATATCAGGCTGGATTTCGGCTTTCAAGTCTCAATGCTTTGACAAGCGCTCTGGGTCTCCAGTAAGCTATCAGCCTTCCACCGCAATGACATTTCCAGGCAGCCCCTGATTTGAATCTGCTGCCGAACTCTGTATGATAAACATCTGTCAGAAAACAACTTGGGGCCGTAGCTCAATCGGTTAGAGCAGCAAACTCATAATTTGTTGGTTGCAGGTTCGAGTCCTGCCGGCCCTATTTAGCTCTTTTGCATTCTCTCACATATCTTTGCAAGTCTCTGTTTCACAATGACTTGTGTTATTCTGTTGGTTTTCGATTTGCGAGCCTGATCTAGTGAAAACGGCAGTGTACTGCGCCGCATGTTCAAAGTCGGATTCTCTTACCTGCACATAGCTTTGTGATTTTTCTCTGGTGTATTATTCTGCCAACTCGAAAGTATTTGAATCAAGAATCGTTTCTTAATTTACCAGCATTATAAGGTGATCAGACGATAGATCGTCATTCATTTATTTGCTTTTCGGCCAAGGGTATCACGGTTGTTTGTCAATCCGGGACTTCCCGCAGCAACGTATCCATAGCTGGCGCCGGAGCTATCCGGGCTGACCCAGAATGAGTAGAGTCCGCCATTCTCAAGATGAAAGCGAAAATGGACAGCCTTACCCGAAAGTGACGAAAGATCGGTCGCTCCCTTCCAACGGATTTGAGCGAGCGTTGTGTCTGCCTGAAGTGAGTCAGAGTTTTCCAGCAAGTACGGTGCGATCGGTTGCCCCTGTTCGTCGAGTACTTCGGCCCGTAGGGAACCTTGAGGACATCGTAAATTGACGAATAGGTGTTTGCCGTTAAAGGTGACCAGGTGCGTGGTTAATGTGCCCGGTTTTCGCGTGGCTTCCAGAGACGCGAATCCGTCACGACGCAAAATTGCCAATCCCGTTGTCGCACCCGAGCCATCATCCGGTGTTTTGTGGCTGTTGCGGCCACTGCAATAGAAGTAGAGTTTGTCGCCCATCACCAGGCAGCCACCACCTGCTGACTGGACGTTGCCGTAGTTCCAGGCGTCTTTGTCTTCGGAGACATCCAGAAAGGGTCGACGATCGGGACGCAGCCAGTGAAAGCCATCGCGACTGAAACCAAGGGTCACGTAGTTAATCTTGGGTCGGTCTACACCTGCGACTTTAGCATGAATGCTGAACAGACCCAGTATTAAACTTTCGTAAGGTGTTGCGTCAAGATTGTAGAGATCGGGACATTCCTCGACGTATTCAACCTTTTTCACGCGGTCCAGACTGTCGGCACACGCCCACATCGGTAGTTCTCGTAAGTTCTTCCACAATGGTACGCCGAACTTCGGACTTTCGGCGTAGAATCGACAGCGTCCAACGTTTCGAGCGCTTCCGCGAATGCTGTAAACCCAAACTTTGCGAAACGGATTGTAGAAGAATGTGCTGCGGTCACTCGATCCACCCGGTGAGCCAAGTGAATCGCTCCAGTGGATTCCATCGGCTGAAACTCTCATGTGCAAACCGGCGCGAAAGTACATCATTTTGAATCGGCGCGAGGGATCGGGATCTTCCAGGTCCAACCATATTGTGCTTGAGTCACGCTGGATAGGCTCAATGTCAAGGACATTGTCGCCATATCGAGTTGTGTTCAACTTTGGACGTTCCCAGTGAATGGCATCTTGGGAAGTGGCGTAACCGAAGAAGCAAGCTGTTCCAGCCATGTACCACATCTTAAACTTGCGATCTTTCGGGTCGTACCACACACCATCACTGAACGGTGCCGCGAAACCTGTGTCACGGCGAATCTCCCAATGTTTTTCCGCTTTGAAGATCGGACAGTTTGCATTGTAGGTTGGCTGATGAAAAATCCGCTTCAGTGTCGTTTGAGCGATCAAGAAGTCGTCGACAAAAAGCTGACGACCCACGTCAATAGGAATGACTTTTGGGTAGTCAGCCAGATAAGGTGGCGAGGTTGGTTTGTCACGAGAAAACGAATCTGGTCGCGGTGGCCACTGATCCGGTAACTTGATGCCATTATAAAGCACTTCACCGGCGTGTGTTCCAATAGTGGCCATCACCAGTACGGCAGATGCAAGAATTGATCTCAACATGAAAACACCCATTTTCATCTCGGTATTGATTGAATCTCGAAGTTTACAAACAACAATTCGATGCGTGCTGAAACAGCACCGCTGGGCTGTCTTCGGCCTTGAATATGCTGGAGTGATGGCCGAAACCCAGCACAAACGTCAGATTGAGTGATAGGAAATTGATTTCCAAGAATTAAGCTGAGTTTAGCAAGTGAAAATAGGAATTCATATGAGGAAAGCTTTTGTTTTCTTATCGAACTGTTGAAACCATTTTGAAACCGGTAAACTATTGGAAGGCTTTATTATCTCCTTCAGCTCTGAAGCATGCAGCATCGCCGTTTCCTAGAATCAGTTTTACAAAGGTTCTCCACTATGGGTCATAAGAATATTATTCTCTACCTGCTGGCAGTGATTTGTGGAGTATTTCACCCGGCGGTTGGCTCTGCTGCTGAAAAATCCTCTTTGAATCTGGTCTTTGCATGTGCACTCGATAATGATCTATATCAGGTGATGACTGCCGGGGGCGTTTCATATTTGCGTCATGATTCCGCTTTGAAGGCAGTGTTGGCGGCACCTGAAGGGGCAGGGGTGTTGATCCTGGCTGATCATTATCCTGGTAAGACCACTGAAATTGCGCCGCTCGTTTTCGAACTGGCGACTCAAAAAAAACTGCGATTGTATATTGAATATCCTGCGGTCGTACCCGATTTCGAATTTGGTCGCCCTAAGCAGCCACATTGGGAACGTACGGTGGTTGCTTCGGATATTTTCGGAACCGAACTTGAAAAATTACGAATACTCCAGATTCACGACTGTCATTTTCTGCCCGTGCAGGCGTCTCGCGCGCATTTGGTTTCTGCTCGCGTTGCCGGTTATGACAAGGCGGTTTACGGCTTACCAGAAAAAAACTGGCCGTTGCTGTTTGAACATCCGCGTGGTGACATGCTGATTGCGACCACGAAACTAAGTCAGTTTGTTTCCGCCCGTTACGCGCCCACGAAGGCCTGGGGGCCGGTTTGGAAAATGGTATTAGGCTGGCTTTCTCCGGACAGCAATATCCCCGATCTGGAGTGGACGCCCACTGTCCGTCCCTCGTTTGTCCGTAATGAATCGCTTCCAAAGAATGCAGAACGCGTCGCTTTCCGACGTGGCATGAAGTGGTTTGAAGGCTTTCTCGTAGATGAGTCATGGAAGGACGAGTTAATCCATCCGGCCAAGACCGGTTACGGACCCGCTGATACGAAACCGGGGTTGAACCGACCTCTGGGCGATGGCCGTTATGGGATTTTGGAAGGACATATATCCAAGGTGTTTTCTGATGGAAGTCAGCCAATGCGATGGCTGCTGCGAGGCGACTGTAACGCAGAGTCAGCTATGGCATTCGCTTTAAGTGGAAATCTGGAGAACGACTCAAGGCACAAGGCGATCGCTGCGAATATCATGGATTTCGTTTACTTCAAGTCGGACCTCTATCAGAGTGATCCGCGCAGCCCCACATATGGTTTGCTAGGTTGGTATTCTTATGGAACAGGCCCGAATGCCTTTTGGGGCAATGATGGTTCAAAAGCAATTATTGGTAGTTTGACAGCAGCATCTGCATTAAAGAATCAGCGGTGGGATGAGCGAATTTTGACCAGTATCCTGGCTAATTTTCGTACGACGGGTCCATTTGGATTTCGAGACGGGATGCCGTTAAATGCCAGTCAATTAAAAAAACATGGTTGGGAACACTACGCACGTCGCCGGTCCATTGCTCCCTGGCCTCAGCGCGAGGCCTGGGCCTGGGCATGCTATTTGTGGCTCTATGATAAGACTGGATACACACCACTGTATGATCAAGCTCGCAAGGCGATTCAAATCACAATGCAGCGCTATCCCGATGGATGGGGTTATGCGCTGCACGAAATGCAAATGGAGCGCGGCAGGATGTTACTGCCACTCGCCTGGCTGGTAAGGGTCGATGATACTCTTGAACATCGTGCATGGCTCCGCCGAGTCGTTGATGACATGCTGGTACGTCAGGATGCTTCCGGCGCTATTCAGGAACAGCTTAGATTTAAATCACATAAATCAAACGAAGATTATGGAACAGGTGAGGTATCGATTTTGCATGAAGATGGTGATCCATGTGCCGATGTGTTTTATTCCGTGCCACCAGCATTTATCGGACTGGTCGAAGCAGCAGCGGCAACCGGTGATCCCAAGTATGTGCAGGCTGTTGACAAGGTGGCTGAATTTCTTGTGCGTGCTCAGGTTCGTTCAGAGGTACATCCGCGGTTAGATGGAGGTTGGTTTCGAGCCTTCGACATTAAACGATGGGACTACTGGGGAGCCAATGGTGACAGTGGGTGGGGTGCCTGGTCAAGTGAAACCGGTTGGGTGCAATCACATATTGTCGCGGCGATTGCTATGAGAGAAAAAAAGTCTTCACTATGGGATTTTACTGCAGACAATACGATTGGCCTGCATTTTGAGCGCTATCGAAAAATCATGGAGATCGATAAAGCAGTGGCAGTGATGAAGGCAGCCAGATCACAACAAGTGAAGCATCTTGCCTTGAACAAACCCGTCAAGGCAAAGACAACCCCTCATCCTAAGCATCCGGGAGCCGGCACAGCCGGTTTAACAGATGGTGAGTTAGGCGAACCGAAAGACTTACGACTGGGGTGGATGGGCTTCCGGGGTGCGGATTTAGATGCCACGATTGATCTGGGTAAGGAGACTCCGCTTCAATCAGTGAAAGCCAACTTCCTGGAGTTGATCTCCGGTGGAATTCTGTTGCCTCGCGAAATCGAATTGGCTGTTTCTGATGATGGGAAAGCGTTTCACACCGTGGCAACACAACAATTTAATCTGCCGAAAAAAGGTGATGCCTCCAGTCAGTTATCGGTCAAACCGCTACAACTGTCACTGAACAATGTCAGCAGCCGTTACTTGAGATTTCGCGCCAAATCGATAGGGAAGCTTCCCCCTTGGCATCCCGCCGCCGGGAGTCCGGCCTGGCTGTTTGTGGATGAAATCGTGGTGAAATAACTTCGAACTGTTTCGCTCAACTGTGTCGTCCTATTTCAGATGTTCCCTGTTTGTAGTCTGACTGTGAAATGGGTTTGCTTTCGGAATAATTGGTGTAATCCGAAGTGCGAGTATGATTTCAGAGCATTAGAAATTGGTATTCTGATTTTTTCAAATAGCACTTCCAGCGTGTACACTATGTTTTAGAAATGATTTGCAGCTCAATAATTGTAGAGACTGCATATCGTTCCAGGGTCTGAAACGACAGTTCTTTGGCGCTCTGAACGTTGTCACCTGTATAACGACATGGTTTTGAAAATGTGTGCAAAGCAAAAGTTCTTGCAAGTCTCATTTCCTGTAATTGATGTCTGTCTGTGTGAAATTGAAATAAAAAAAGTTGAGACGAGGAATCTATGTTGCGTGTAATTGAATTGAACAAGACAGAGGACTTATCCGAATTTCAGGCCGATTGGAATCGATTATTGGCCGTGACCCCCGGTGGAAATTTTTTCCAGTCGCTGGATTGGTTACAGGTTTACTGGCGACATTTCGAAGCAGATCAGAAATTACGCGTGTTGATTGTTCGTGATGCAAATGAAGTTACTGGTATTGTTCCTCTATGTGAGCGGACTATGGAGACCCGGTTCGGAGAGTGTCGGATTTTGACTTACCCGTTTGATGACTGGGGAAGTTTCTATGGTCCTGTTTCTTCCGATCCCGAAAGGACGCTGGCGAGTGCACTCGAATATATTCAGCAGCCTCTGCCTTTGCGCAAGTGGGATCTGCTCGATTTGCGTTGTGTGGACACCGATGGATTTGATGGCGGTGTTACCGAGAAGGCGTTGTTTACTGCGAAGCTTCCTTATAAAAAACACCAGTGGAATCAGACTGCTTATGTTGATCTCAATCAGGATTGGGATGATTATCTGGCGGGGCGTTCGGGGAAAGCCCGACAGACTTATCTTCGCGCTGAACGCAGAGTCGAAAAAGAGGGAAAGATTGAATTTTTGAGGTATCGGCCACGGGGGACTGATTTTGGTGAGAGCGATCCGCGTTGGGACCTGTACGAGATCTGTGAAGAGATCGCGCGTAAGAGTTGGCAGGGTGATTCGACGACGGGAACCACGTTATCGCATGAGAATGTGGCAAAATATTTTAGAGATACACATGAAAGTGCCGTGCGGTTTGGGGCAGTAGATTTAAATGTGTTATATGTCGGCGGTCAGCCGGCTGCTTTCAATTATAATTATATTTATCAGGGATTAGTTTATTCGCTGCGGATGGGCTTTGATCCCAGTGTCTCCAATAAGGGACTGGGACGATTACTGATGGGACGCATGCTTCGTAACAGTATGGAACGGGGAGATCTAATCTATGATATCGGCCCTGGATCTCTGGATGCGAAGAAATACTGGTACACGTCAGTTGAAAATAGTTACCGGTATATACATTATTCTCCCGTCTCTGGAATGGCTAAGATTCTGCAGTTGAGTAATCAGGTTGCCAGCTGGTATCGAGACCGGTTCAGATCTGAACTTACAGAGGACCAGCAGGGTTTTTCTGCGGACCACTCACATGCAAAGAAGTGAAACCGACTTCAGCCTGAATCAGATCAGCCTACTATAGATTTCAAATCAACGCAAATTAAAAGCTACATTTAAGGTGTTTCATGAGTTATCAGGTGAATCCCACACATTTGAGAATTCCACGTCCCGTTACAGTCACACGTACGTTACTGGTTACGATCGGGGTGTTACTTTCTTTGAGTCTATGCTCTCAGTTGGTAAAGTATGGCACGGGGCATGATACTGTGTTCGGAATCATTCCTCTGTTATATGTTGATTATGAAGGCAACCTGCCAACCTGGTATTCTTCCATTGCTTTGCTGCTCTCTTCGGTGGTGTTGTGCTTGATTGCTATGAGTAAACGGGCAGAAAAGGATCAATATACATTTCACTGGTTCTTCCTTTCTGGATTGTTTTTTCTGCTTTCAATGGACGAAGTCGCTTCGATTCATGAATGTGCGATCGAACCCATGCGCAAACTCATTGACGCAAAGGGAGTATTGCATTATGCATGGGTGATTCCGGGAGGGATCTTTGTGCTGTTGGTTGCAGGATTTATGTTACGTTTTTTGATCTCGCTGCCAGCTCGGACACGGAACTTATTTCTTTTAGCTGGTGCTGTATTTGTTGGTGGTGCGATCGGCATTGAAATGGTCAGCGCTTTTCATGCATTTTCACATGGAGAGAAAAATCTGCTGTATTCGCTGATTATCACGCTCGAAGAAGCGATGGAAATGCTGGGTGTGATTATCTTTATTCATGCAAGTCTGGAATATCTGTGCGAAAACGTGCAGAGTTTTCAGATTGAGTTGCCGCATAAGCAGAAAGCAGCTGGTTGAATTATTGATAGGCAGTTACATTCACTGGCTGAGTCGCAATTCCCAGAGAATTTTTATTGATTCCTGATTGGTTGCAGAGTGTGAAATATACGGTGTTTGCTTCTCCGACTCAGACAATCAGATCTTTGATCACTTTAGCATCATAGAGATCGGTCAATCGTTCGTCTCGGCCGTCGTGTGGGTAGGTTAAGATTTCGTGATCCAGACCTAACAGGTGAAGAATCGTTGCATGTAAGTTCGCTGTTTGCGTGCGATTTTCTATGGCACGGTATCCAAAGTCGTCTGTGGCGCCGTAAGCCTGGCCTCCTTTAATCCCGCCACCAGCCATCCAGACGCTGAAACCATAGGGATGGTGATCGCGTCCAAACTCGATGTTCTTTTTAGTTTGCTGGGCACCGGGAGTCCGCCCAAACTCACCACCCCAGAGGATCAATGTCGAATCGAGCAGTCCGCGCCGCTTGAGGTCTGTGATTAATCCACCGATGGGCAGGTCTGTTCGATCACAGCAAGCTTTCGTTCCTTTGTTGTTATTTGAGTGTGTGTCCCACGGTTGACCTGCCATGAAGAGTGAAACGAAGCGTACCCCTCTCTCGACCAGTCGCCGTGCCATCAAGCAGCGTGTGCCGTAGGACTTAGTCGTCGGATTGTCGATGCCATATAATTTTTGCGTTTCCGGTGTCTCCTGTGCGAGGTTGAGGGCATCTGTGGCAGCGAGCTGCATGCGGCTGGCCATTTCAAATGATTGAATGCGAGCTTCGAGTTCAAGCTCGCCGGACCGTTCGACCAGATGCCTTTGGTTGAGTTGTTTGAGCAAACGAAAGCGGCCCTCTGTGACTTCTTTCGGCCTGGGTTGTGAGGGTTCCAGATGGAGCACGGGGCTTCCCTGCTCGCGGAAAACCGTTCCCTGAAATCGTGGTGGTAGCCAACCACTGGACCAGTTACGAACGCCATCCACGGATTGGCCTTTTGGATCGGGAAGTGCCACAAATGAGGGCAGGTTTCGGTTCTCTGAACCCAGTCCGTACGTCACCCATGATCCCAACGTCGGTCGCCCCGCTACCGTCAGACCCGTCTGTGCCATCCAGATTGCCTGTTCATGATTGCGGTGCTCGGTGAACATCGAACGCACCACTGCGATTTCGTCGGCATGTTGCGAAACGAATGGCTGGATTTCCGAAAATTCAAGACCACTCTCGCCGCACTTTTTGAACTGGTAGGGACTACCCATCAGATTTTTTGTTCGCTTTTCATCGTCGGCAACTTCACCAGGTGGCGTCTTATCATGGAACTTGTTGAGCATGGGTTTGGGGTCTAAGAGATCAACATGACTCGGTCCCCCGTGCATGTAAAGCTGAATCACAGCTTTCGCTTTAGGAATGCTGTGGGGTACGTGTGCCGTCGAGTGTGTGGCAGCAGCAGCTTCGCTGAGCATTGAGGCGAGCGCGAGTCCACCGAATCCATCTCCCATCCGTCGCAGTGCATCGCGGCGTGATATGAAATTGAATTGGTTCATTAAACTCTCCGAAATAAAATTTTCAATCAATGTAGGCAAACTCATTCGCACTCAGCAGCATATGGCACAAGTCGGCCAACGCAAGCTGTTTTGATTCTGCGATAATTTTCGCTTTCTTCTGGTCTTCGCTCTTATGGGGGGCAAGGTGTCTTGTGGTTTGTTCGTTTAGAAATTGTGTAAACAGTCTTCGTTCATCTTCAGTCGCGGGACGCGAGAAGGCAGTCAGGACAGCATAGCCTGCGGGGTCTGCGGGTTGATCTTCTTGCACTCGTTTTGCAAACGCATTCGCTGCGCGCACCATGGGGTCACTATTGAGCAGCGTCAATGCCTGGGTTGAGACCGTGGACGTACTGCGATTTGTGCAATTGACGGTCATTTCCGGTTGATCAAATGCGCGGAGCATTGTCTGAGGCTTCAGTCGCAGAATTTGAATGTAGATTGATCGGCGATCTGGTGCCGACTTCACTGGAACTATGACTTCGCCGCTGCTTAAGCGGTGGACGGCAAGTGGGGCACCGTACAGAGTCGGGTTTAACAGTCCGGATGTTGCCAGGACGGCGTCGCGGAGTGGTTCGGCCTGAAGTCGCTGCAGGTTCTGTCGCCAGAGCAGTCGGTTTTCTGGATCTACGGCTGTTCCTTTTTTGCGGGTTTCAGGTGTAACACGCGATCGCTGGCGCCATGTACTGGATGTAAGAATTAGCCGATGCAGATGTTTGATGCTCCAGCCGTTTCTGACGAACTCCGTTGCCAGCCAGTCGAGTAACTCCGGATGGCTGGGTGGTGAACCCGAAACGCCAAAATCTTCTGGCGTCGAGACAATGCCGGTTCCGAAGTGATGCAGCCAGATCCGATTGACCATAACCCGGGCAGTGAGTGGATGATCTGGTTGCGTCAACCACTGTGCAAAGGCAAGGCGGCGTCCACTTGTGCGTGTGCCTTCCGGTGGTGCTTTCCAGGAAAATGTGTTTGGCGTATTGATTGTCGAAATCACTCCCGGATCGACATCTGGCCCCGGAGTTTGTGGGTCTCCGCGCAGTAAAACAGGTGTAGTAACGCTTCCAGGCAGATCATAAAGGGCGCGGACTTCGCCAAAAATGACTCGACGTTTTTCTTCAGCGGCAATTTGATCGTTTAACGCTTTCCCTTTGGTAACGTATGCCGGGAAGTTTGCTTTGTAAATTTGATCGAGATCTTTGGTGTCTGGACTGAGTTGTTTTTCAAATTTCTCAAACAGATACTTTTGAATATCGTTCCGACTCTCTTTTTTTGTGGCAATCGCATTTTTAACGTCATCGCGAATTTCCACAGGTAAAGCTGCGAGGCGTTTCGCAAAAATCTGACTTTTTAATTCCTGCTTATACTTTTCAAATCCTGTCTTAAGTGCTTTTATGTTTTTTTCAACTTCGGCATTAGTTTTGTCTGCAGCTTGCTTTTGCTTCTTTGTCGCAATCTTCAGGCGACGTTTTGTCTGTGGCACCCAGTCCGTCGGTCGAAATGCGCCTGTGAATATTGCTTGCATTCGAAAGTAATCGACTTGTGGAATCGGATCAAATTTATGGCTGTGGCAGCGCGCGCATTGAACGGTCAGCCCCATTGTCGATGAGCAGACGATTTGCAATGTGTCGAACATGGTGGGGTAGAAATATTGTCCCGCCGCATTCTTGATAGATGCAAAATCCGGTCGGCTGGCATCCGCGGCCGTTCGTAGAAAGCCGGTGGCGGTGATCCCCTCCACGACATCTTCTGGCAGGGTGTCCATTGTGTCGTGCGCGGTCCAATAGTCGGTTAATTCATCGCCTGCAATCTGCTCCTGTAAAAACCGATCGTAGGGTTTGTCTTTATTAAATGCGCGAATTACGTAGTCGCGATAACGATAAGATAGCTGCAGGGGAACGTCTGCGGAGAGAATGCCTGCGGAGTCAGTATAGCCGGCGACATCCAGCCAATGTCGTCCCCATCGCTCGCCATAATGAGGGCTAGCCAGCAATCTGTTGATCATGCGCGTGTAGGCATCGGGCCGCTTATCGTCGAGAAATTGTTTCATTTCCTTGGGAGAAGGAGGCAAGCCAGTCAGATCGAATGATGCGCGACGCAACAGTGTCAGTCGATCAGCTTCGGCAGCGAGTGTGAGTTGTTTCTGTTCGAGTTTTTTGAGGATAAATGCGTCGATGGAATTGGAAACGCGCTTTTGGGCAGAAACCTGCGGTACTTTGGAACGAACTGGCGGATTGAAAGACCATAATTCGACGCCGGTGATTTCATCCGAGCGATCAATGGTCTTTGCGTGGCTGATGCCTTTGGCTCCATTATTAATCCATGTTCTCACAGTTGCCTTTTCTCTGGCGGTTAGTTTTTGACCGGCAGCGGGCATCTCATCTGAGGCAATTTTTTCATAAAGCAGACTCGACTCGGCTGCTGATATCCGAATGGCTGCTCCTGAATCGCCGCCGATTAATAATGCTGATGGCTGAGACAAATTCAGTCCGCCTTTGGGTTCGACACCCGCGTGGCAGCGAAAGCACTTCATCCGGAAGATTGGGAGAATGTCGTTTTCATACGTCAACTCGGTCTTTTGTTTTTTTGTCGATTCTTTAGCCAGAGTTTCGGAGCGAAATTCCAATACAACAGTCACACAGAGGATGATGGCGACAATATAGAAACAGGGAAATTTTGAGAGTAGCCCCAAGTGCCTCATCTATGATACTCCGAGAACGCTTTGTCTGATTGATAGACCGCGTTGGTAGGAAAGCCCCAATATGGCAAAATAATACATCAGCAATGACTAATGTATCAGAGCCTTTATGGTCCTACAACGGAAAATTAGCCATTCTTTGCTCCAGGCTACAAGTTCCGAAGTGGATTACTACTATTCGGACTCTGCTGTTTTCAGCTTGTCGGCGAATTTGCTGCGGAATTTTTCCAGTTTCGGGCGGATGACGTATTGGCAGTATTGTTGATTTGGATTGAGCTTGAAGTAATCCTGGTGGTAATCTTCTGCAGGATAAAATTTCTCGAAGGCAGTGATTTCCGTGACGATCGGGGCTTTAAACTGGCCTGATTCATCGAGCTGTTTTTTATAAGCGGTTGCCTGTTCTTTTTGTTGTTCGTTGTGATAAAAGATCGCGGAACGGTATTGCGTGCCGACATCTGCTCCCTGGCGATTCAAAGTAGTGGGGTCATGCGTTTCCCAGAACGCTTTGAGGATATCAGTAAAGGAAATCTGTTGAGGGTCGAACGTGACCTGTATGACTTCAGCATGTCCGGTTGTGCCACTACAGACTGCTTTATAAGTGGGATTCAAAACCTCTCCACCTGAATATCCGGAGATAGCCGACTTGACGCCTTTCAATTCTCGAAAAAACGCTTCAGTACACCAGAAGCAGCCTGAGCCCAAGGTGATGACTTCCAGTTGATCATTCTCCTGAGCCGCTGGTTTATTTTGTGATAGTGGCTGTTCATCTGCGATGACAACCGGACGGTCTTCCTGTGTCAGAGATTTCTCACAGCCACTCATTAGAGTGAGTATTGCGGTGAGTGAGAAACCAACTAAAACCAACATTGGTAATTGTGAGAACGTCATGACGTATTCTTCCCTGTAGTACATGTCAGAAATAAAAAAGGTATTGAAGGATACAGCTGTTTTATTATTTTAGACAATCTCGGTGACGAGGAACAGGGGGAATCTGTACCGGCAGGTTGTTAACTCCATTTACCGTTAAACATGAAGCGTAAAGTCCTGGATTTCAGGATCAAGTAATGATGGATGGCCAGTGTGACTGAGAGTGTGGCGATTTCGACAGTCAAAAATTTATAGTCAATGGGGATTTCAGAATTTTGTAATAGATATCCAAAGACAATCACGCATCGACTGTTGCTGATTGAGAGGATCAGTTGAACATTCTGATAGTTTTCCTGAGTATGAAATGCTTTCAGAAGCAGTTTTGACAATAATTTAAGGATTTGAGTAGCAATTTCCGGGAAGCTGACTACAAATGAATGATCAAGTCACTCATTGCGAGTTTCTGGATGTTTGAATTCCGTCTTTAAGCCCAAGTCAGAATTGAGAGAAACAAAAAGAGGAAAGAAAATCTTTGATGAACGATTCCTATGATGCCATTTTAGTCGTTTCCTTCGGTGGTCCTGAAGGTCCCGATGATGTGCTCCCCTTTCTTGAGAATGTACTGCTCGGAAAAAACGTACCTCGGGAGCGTATGCTGGAAGTCGCCGAACATTATCAGCAGTTTGGAGGCGTCAGTCCCATCAATGATCAGAATCGTGCATTGATTAACGCATTAGAACAGGAACTGGTTGAACACGGTCCTGGCTTGCCGATCTTCTGGGGAAACCGAAACTGGGATCCCTTACTTCCTGATACGCTTTTGCAGATGAAAGAGGCGGGTATTAAGCGCGCACTGGCGTTTTTTACTTCCACATTCAGTTCCTACTCGGGGTGTCGACAATATCGGGAAGATATCCAGCGCGCTCAGGAACAAGTGGGAGCCGGGGCTCCTGAAGTAGAGAAATTGAGAGTGTTTTTCAATCACCCCGGTTTCATCGAAGCGACGGTTTTGCGTACGCAAGATGCATTAGATCAGATTCCCGAAGAGAGACGCGACAAAGCCGTGGTCTTGTATTCCGCACATAGCATACCAATTACGATGGCGTCTGGCTGTCGATATGAGGCACAGTTGCAAGAGTCTGCCCGGCTTGTCAGCGACCAACTAGCGGGGCACCCCTGGAACTTGGTCTATCAAAGTCGTAGCGGGCCTCCACATCAACCCTGGTTAGAACCTGATATCTGCGATTATATTAAAGAATTGGGGTCACAGGGTAACATTCAGGATGTTGTGATTGTTCCCATCGGTTTTGTTTCCGACCATATGGAAGTTCTGTTCGATTTGGATACAGAAGCAAAAGACGTTGGGAATGAATTGGGAATTAATGTGGTTCGCGCGAAAACGGTGGGCGTGCATCCTCGCTTTATCCGCATGATACGTGAATTGATCGAAGAGCGTATCAGTGGCGACAAGGAGAGACCTGCATTGGGCGACATGGGCGCCAGTCATGATGTTTGCCCCGTTGATTGCTGTCTGCGGACAACAGAAGCAAGTCGTTGAATTCAAAAAACGAAATGGTTTTTCGTGATTTTGATTGAAAGATGTAAGGTTTAAGAATGACACGGCGCAAGAAAAACACCGAGAGCTGAATTGGCTCTTGGTGTTTTAAATTAGAAACTGCTTTGCTGCAGCGGTGCGGTTTATGAGGAGCGAGAAGAGATCATTCAGTCGGGGGATCAAATGTCCGTGGATCCATGCTATCTAAATCAAGTGGGTTGTTTTCGTCGCCCTCTTCCTTCTGTTGTTTACGCCGATTGAGCTTGGCTTGTGCTTTTGCTTTTTTCTCCGCTTCGCGTTGACGTTTGGCAAAAGTGTTCTGATTTCTTGCGATAGCGACTCTCCTTAAATATAAAAGGCTTCGATAACTACATTGGTTTGGTTAACTGGTGTTCTGCTTCTCAGCTGGTTTGTTTTGCGGGTTTCTTGAGACGCCGCCATTTTGTGTTTTTTTGTCCCTGCTGCTTTGGTTTGTCTTCCCCAGCTACAGTTCTCTTTGATCGGCGTGTGGTGCGTTGAGTGAAGACTTTTGAACCAGATCGCCGTCCTGTCTTCTCTTTTTCTTTACGAGTGCGTGACTCAGGGGCAGGTCTGCGATCTTTCGGTTCCAACTTTGGCTGATCTTTGGAACGGGGAACCTTCTGGCCGATTTGTTTTTCAATCGCCCTTAATTCGCCCCGTTCGCTGTCGCTGCAAAACGAAATCGCAATTCCTTCTGCTCCAGCCCGACCGGTTCTGCCGATGCGATGCACATAGGCTTCTGGTTCTAATGGAAGATCAAAATTAATAACGTGTGTGATACCATCAATGTCAATTCCGCGTGCGGCGACATCTGTTGCTACCAGGACCTGTACCTGCTTGCTTCGAAACGCTTCCAAAGCGCGTTGTCGGGCACCCTGCGATTTATTACCGTGGATTGCTGTCGCTTTGATCCCGAATCGCACGAGTTGTTGTGAAAGCATGTTTGCCGTTCGTTTGGTTCTCATGAAAACCAGGGCGCGGTCCACATCGGGAGTGGAGAGGATTTTTTTCAGTAGCGGCAATTTTCCATTACGTTCAACGTACATCAATTCCTGTTTGATTTTTTTGACGCTTTTTGATTCTGGTGTTACATTGACGCTGACCGGATTTTTCAGCAGAGTTTGTGCGAGTTCCGAGATCTTTGGGGCCATGGTCGCTGAAAAGAACAGGGACTGCCGCTCGTCTGGGAGCTTGCTGATAATTCGTTTGAGATCCGGCATGAAGCCCATGTCAAGCATGCGGTCGGCTTCGTCTAGAACAAACACTTCAAGTTGTTCCAGTTTGATGTGCCCCTGATTCATCAGGTCGAGTAAGCGGCCTGGGGTGGCTACAATAATGTGTGCTCCTCGATTGAGGGCCCGTACCTGATTTCCCTGGCTCACTCCGCCATAGACGAGGACATGACGCAGTCGTAAGTGACGGCTATATGCCGCGAAGCTATCACCAATTTGAATGGCCAGTTCCCGAGTCGGCGCCAGCACGAGTGCGAAAGGGCGGCCTGGAGCTGACTTGCGGTTGTGTTGTCCCAGCTGATTCAGAATTGGTAAAGCAAAGGCAGCGGTTTTTCCCGTTCCGGTCTGAGCACAGCCCAGGATATCATGTCCTGAGAGTGCCGCTGGAATGGTCTGCGCCTGAATGGGGGTCGGGGTTTCGTAGTTTTCTTCAACCAGTGCACGCTGCACGGGAGCAATTAAGTCAAGTTCTTTAAAAGTTTTCAATGGTTTTCCTTATTGGGATTCGTGTGTTTCCAATGTCTGGATTCCCAGAGGTCGGCTTTCATCAAAGCAGACATTCTCTCTGAATCAAATCAGAGAGTTGGGATTTCCAAAACTGGAAACAGATTTTCTTAAGTCATTCATTCGGGTTGCGGGTGGTGAACCACGAGGTCGTATCCAGTTCCGCTTTGTAGCAACAGCACACTTGGTAAAGGTCATGTGCGGGAACGGGCAAAATCCTTCGCCAGATCCTCAAGATTTACTCAGGTGCAGCAGGTCAAACCGGCTTTACCACAAGCAAATGTTGCTGCTGTGGGAACTCTGGATAAACAAGAAAATCACAGAATTCGATGCGTCCATCATGACGCTGGCCGCTTTCAACAACGGTTAACACAACCGAAGGGTGGGCAGCAAAGTGTACGGCGAAAAGCCAGCACAGGTATCAGGGCTGCAGGAGGACCTAGCTCCGCAAAAACACCCTGTCAGGTCGGAAAACGCACTTCACTTCCATGAAAAACGCTACTCGCTTATTCCGACTGGATGAATCTGGTCTCTCTAGGAAGAGCCAAACTCTGCCTGAAGTATACTCATGCAGACCACCTTTGCCAAGTCCTGTTTATGAAAAGGGCTCTGCGCCTGTCATTTTTGATCTATTGGGTAGTAATTCTTGCCCCGTCTGCTGATTCCGGAGAAAACTTCCAACCGGTGACAGTAGACTACATTGCGATGGGTGCGTCAGGCCGGTCGGACTTCAATGGGTGTCTGATCTGGGGATTCGTTTTTTCTCACGGTATTGATTAAAGGGCTGCTGAAGCCTGGGGCTTCGATTTTGATTTCGTCACCCGTTTGATACTTCCAGTTGCGTGTGCCATGGCTCAGTTTGCTGGTTCCTAAGAAATGCAGATGCACGTCTCCTGTCTGTCTGTGTTGCGGATATTTAAAATGATGGTCTTCACAATTGCCCAATGAATGGCACATGAACTGTTCCCCTGTTTTCAGGTCTCCACTTTCGTAGATCGTTTGCCCCTCGCGTTGGACAGAACAACGGATGGTCAAATCGGAAAAATCAAAATCTGTATTTAATTCCGGTCCAATGGAACAAGTCCGTAATTTGGAGGGAGCCAGATAGAGATAGTTGATGTTTTCTGTTTCATGATCTGACCATTCATTGCCCAAAACGAACCCGAGACGCCTGGGAATTCCGTTGTCATCAATGATATAACAACCGGCGAGTTCGGGTTCTTCTCCACCATCCAACGCAAAGTCGGGAATTTCCAAAGAGTCTCGATGCCCGCAGAGCGTTGTGCCGTTCCCTTTATAAAACCATTCCGGAGAGACACCTCGTTCTCCAAGACTCGGCTTGCCGCCCGCGACACCCATGGCAAACATTTTAGCGGAATCGGTCTGATGTGTTTCTGCTTGTTCCGTTTCCTGAGCATGCATCTGATCGCGCGACTGCATACTGCCTGTATGGGTCAAGCCGGTGCCTGTTACAAAGAGGCAATGCGGGTCCGGATGATCAATGGGAGGCAGAAGCCAGGGATGAGATCCGCCGGGGATTGCCTGCAGCAGATCTTCATAGGATCTCTCAATTGCATTTGACGCAGCACTCAGTTCCGTGAGGAGCTGATTCAAAGAAGTCTGTTTTTTCTGTGCTGCCTGAAAGATATCGTAAATCCGCGTCAATTCCGAATTTCCTGAAGTCAGGTCAATGACCATCTGATCCTGAACGATGCCCACTCGGCGGCCTTGATCTGGTATTAAAAATTGAACGACACGCATCTGTTTCCTCACTGTTTCTGAGTTGAGTCACGTTTGATTACAGTATTCACATTTGAAGAGGGACCACTCCAAACCCGTCTCCCTGAGGAGTTACCAGTCGCCCATTTTTGAGTTCGATTGGAGGTGTGGTTGAAGAGGCTGTATAAATCATACTCGTCATTAAGTCTGAGGCATATTGTTCGACGGGAAATGCCGTCAAGCTCGCTGCAAGGCAGACCATGGCTGCCTGACCGAGGTCGGTTTCCATGTTTGAGCCAATTACACAATGCTTTCCAGCTTGTTGTGCCATTTTTGCCATCTTCAGAGAATTGGTAAAGCCACCATTTTTTCCCGGATAGAGAGAAAGTAAATCGAGGGCATCACAATCAAGTGCTTCCTCCAGATGTCCTGGCGTGAAGATACTTTCATCAGCCAGAATCGGAACATCGACTCGTTGTTTTACGCGTGCCATCATGCCAATTCGATCACGGGGTGTGGGCTGTTCTACGAGCGTTAAATTAAAAGGAAGTAACGCCTCAATGGCGGCAACCGCTTGATCTTCTGTGTGGTAGGCACCGTTGGCATCAATTGTCAGTACGGGTTCGTCTCCTAAACGTTCTCGAACTGCTTTTAAGCGGGCAACATCATCCAATCCGGGGACACCGGTTTTGATCTTCAGTGTTCGAATGCCCGCTTCCCAGGATTCAACGGCTAGACGCAAGGTGTCTTCAACGGAATAAGCGCCAATGCTGAACCTTGTGGGAACAGATTCAACGGGTTCACGATCACCGATTAACGTTCCAACCGACTTTCCCTGTCGTTTGGCCCATAAATCCCAGGCGGCCATATCGATACTGGCTTTTAAAAACGGATTTCCTTGAAAGGCTTTTTCCAGGAGCGGCAGGATATCGCTGGGATGATCGAAGTGACTTCCCTTTAATAGAGGTGCGACAATGTTTTCGACGATCCATAATCCGGTTTCGGCAGCTTCGCCACTCCAGATAATTACAGTGGCTGCTTCACCATAACCTTGTGTACCCTGTTCGTCAGTTAGAGTGACATTTAAATAACGCGATGCATCATGCTTGCCGATACTGGTGATGATAATGCGGTTTTGGTGCAGAGTATAATTTGCGATCCGTGCCTTGACACGCGTGATTTGAAATGACATCAATGTACTTTCAGTCAGAATGTGAGCTAGTTATCAATATTTAATCTTCCAAACCCAGTAAAGGGAGTGCATTTCGAAAAATTAATGATTCAATCTGTTCGGTATCGAGGCGGGGTAATGCCGTGCCTTCCAACATCGAATTGAGATTTCTCAAGCCATCAATGGAGGCATTGACTGTGGTAAAGGGATAGTCCGATCCAAAGAGGAGTTTGTCCCAGACGCCATATTCCTGAACCAGCATCAAACTATGATACAGCTGAAAGGGGCGGTAGTGCAGGGCACTGATGTCGGCATAGACGTGGGGATGTTTTCGAATGACAACGACCGATTCTCCCTCGTAGGGGTGGGAGAGATGTGCCATTACAATTCGGACCTCGGGAAATCGAATGGCGACGCGGTCAATATGTATTGGCAAGGTGCAATCGAGTGGCGCCTGCGCCACAAATGTGGTTCCTGTATGCAACAGCACGGGTAATTTGTGCTCAGTGGCAAATTCCCAGAGTGGGTCCAGACTTTTGTCATCGGGGCGAAAGCCGGCATACATGGAGAGTAGCTTGATGCCGCGCAGGCCGAGTACTTCGTATCCTTCGCGCATCTCATCCTGCCAACCTGGCTGTGTCGGATCCAGTGACATATAACCGATGAGTGTGTCAGGGTGCTGCGCGACATAGTCGGCGACGTAGTGATCGTCGACCCAGAGTCCGCTTAATCGCGCTTTGCCGCCAAACACAATTGTGCGTGTTGCTTCGGGGGCTGTTGCCCGATAGCTTTCGTATTCGACGGTCAGATCGAGTTCGACTCCTGCTTTGGCGCGTCGTGCGGCTTGTTGACGAAAATCGTCATTAAAGTGTTCGGGAAATTTCCAGGTATGACTGTGGACGTCGATGATCATGGGACGGACTTTCTTATCTAAATCGTGCAAGTAAATACTTTAACGATATTGTGTGTTTAGGAAGTATGCTAACACGTGCAATCGTGGATGCAAAAGGACAAGTTGCCTTTCCTGGAAATAGATCAGAATCATAGTCCTCATGGTGTGTCGTCGTAGTGTGAATATGACTTTCTGCTCGATATGGTTTTCATTCTGGTTTGACTCGGATAAGATTGTTTAAATCACAAAACTCTTTTAGAAAACAATAGGAACCTGGGAAAACATCATGCATCAGCTGCGAAAAATATTACTCTCGGTAGTTTTACTCACAATTCTACTTTCGATTTCTGGTCAATTGATTGCCGCTGACCAGTATCAACTGAAAGTGGTCACAGACCGTCCTGATGCCATTTATAAAACCGGTGAGGAAGCGCAATTTCTGATTTCCATGACTCTGGATGGCAAACCGGTCTCAGGTCAGGAAGTCTCCTTTTGGGTAGATGATTTCGTTCCTGGAACGGCCGGATTTCCAATCGGGACACTGACCTTGGGCGACAAGCCTGCCGTAGTAAAGGTTACGACACAGAAACCGGGTTTTTTACGTTGTACTGTGACAACGGGAACAAAGAAAAAATTGACGAAAGTAGCAGGAGCCGCTTTCTCTCCTTTGGAGATTGGTCTTAGTTTGCCGGTTCCAGATGATTTCGATCATTTCTGGACAGATCAAAAAAAACAGTTGGCGGCGGTTCCAGCCAAAGCCAAACTGGAACCAGTGGAACAAGCCAACAAGCACATCGACTGTTTTGATGTGCAAGTTGATTGCTTAGGGGGTGCACCTGTCTCCGGGTATTTAGGAAAACCCAAAAACGCCAAACCGAAAAGCCTACCGATTGTGTTGTGGGTACATGGTGCCGGCGTTCGAAGTTCATCATTGGCAAATGCGGCCAAAGGAGCAGAAAACGGGATGCTGTCGATGGACATTAACGCGCATGGCATCCCGAATGGAAAAGCAGCTCAGTTTTATAAAGATCTGTCACAGGGACGATTAAAAAGTTACCCACATTCAGGTCGTGAGAGCCGCGAGACGACTTACTTTCGCGGGATGTTTCTGCGTCTGGTACGTGCGATTGATTTTCTGACTGCACAACCGGAGTGGGACGGCAAAACGATCGCCGTGATTGGTCACAGTCAAGGAGGCGGACAGGCGTTGGTCGCGGGTGGAATTGATGACCGCGTCACATTCATTGCGACGGGAGTTCCTGCGATCTGTGATCATTCTGGCCGCGCCGCCGGTCGCATCAATGGCTGGCCTAAGCTGGTCGCGACGCTTCCCGATGGAAAGCCAGAACCCAAAGCACTAAAAGCAGGGCAGTATGTCGATGCCGTCAATTTCGCCACTCGCTGTAAGGCCGATGCGATTATGAGCGTAGGATTTATTGATAGAACCTGTCCTCCTTCCAGTTGTTATGCGGCGTATAATGTGTTGCAGGGAAAGAAGCATGTGATTAATAAACCATTGATGGGCCATGCAGCACCCGGGGATATTCAGAAGGCATTTTTTGACGCGATTCTAAAACACGGCAAGCAGCAATCGGCGGCGAAGTAACTCTTTTTTCCCATTGTTGATCCATTATGAATGTGGAAAAACCGGGCTCTGAACCAATAAACCTTGAAATGGATTCAATATATCAGTAGACTTTGATTTATGTTGACAATCAATGGATATCCAAAACAAGTTTGCTCTGGCCTGACGCGACGCGAAGCGTTGCAGATCGGAGGCGCGGGGTTGTTTGGGCTGAGCCTGCCGGGTGTGCTTGCTGCTGAAGAAGTGGCAG
This sequence comes from Planctomycetota bacterium, assembly GCA_022600195.1. GTDB lineage: Bacteria > Planctomycetota > Planctomycetia > Planctomycetales > Planctomycetaceae > Gimesia. The sequence continues at coordinate 36,856 of JAHZKX010000018.1, read as the reverse complement.
GTGCCTTTCAAAACGGTCGGGCGAAGTCGGTAATTTTTTTGTATCTGTTTGGTGGTCCCAGCCAGCTGGAATCATTCGACATGAAGCCGGAAGCTTCGAGTTCGATTCGGGGTCCTTTTTCACCCATTCACTCACGGACACCGGGTCTGCAGATCAGCGAGCATCTCAGTCGGACTGCAAATATTTCGGACAAGATTTGCGTAATCCGCACGATGACGCATCCGCATAACGATCATAATGCGTGCCATTATATGCAAACGGGCCATAAATGGACGCGGTCAGCAGCCGACGGGGGAGATGTCAACGCCCGCTCGACCGACTGGCCTGCAATGGGCAGCGTGGTTGAATATCTTTCACGCAGCGCGCCCGATGCACACAAGCGCGAACTTCCCGATTATATTTACTTGCCGAACAAGCTGGGTGCATTGCAGGGTTATGAACGCACCGGGCAACACGCAGGTTGGTTGGGCTCGGCATACAATGCCTTTGCCACTAACATCCGCAAACGCAATTCGGCTGACAATCCATATTTTCGTAGCTGTAACGATGAGGAACTGGATTTTCGTATTCATGGAATGGCGACGACGAAAGCCATCACTCTGGATCGACTGAATCGACGGAGCAGTTTGCTGAAGCAGTTTGATCAAGCAAACAAGTCATTCCATAAAGATCACATCTATGAAAATTATGATCGGATTCAACAGCGTGCGCTTTCGCTGGTGACTTCTACAAAAATGCGATCAGCTTTTGATATTACTAAAGAGTCAGCGGCCCTGCGCGATCGGTATGGACGGCATCTGTTTGGTCAATCGGCGTTGATGGGCCGACGGATGGTGGAAGCAGGGGCGCGGTTTGTCACGGTTTGCTGGGATGCCCCTGATGGCTACAGTTGGGATTCGCATATTCATTCGAATCATCTTGAAAAGCATTTGCTTCCAGGTTTTGATCAAACCTATACGGCGTTAATTACCGATCTGGAAGAACGCGGCTTGCTTGATGAAACACTGGTGGTGGCTGTTGGAGAAATGGGTCGTACACCCAAGGGAACTGCCAGTTGGGGACGTGGTCACTGGTCACATTGTTTTCCGTGTCTGCTGGCTGGTGCCGGGATTCGGGGTGGCATTCTGCATGGAACCTCTGATGCCGAGGCAGCGTATCCGGCAGAAAACCCTGTGAGCCCGGAAGATCTTGCAAAAACGATCTACTGGTCATTGGGCATTGATCCTGATCTGTTTTTGATGGATCGGGAAGACCGTCCGATTCCGATTATTGAAAGTGGCCAGCCGCTCAAACAGTTGTTTGGTTAAGTTCCCATCGAGTCGGTTTGCCTCTGCAATCGTGATCACGGAATTGATCTAAAGCGTTTTGGCTTACTGCATGCTGGGAAAGTTAGTACCGGAAACAAAGAGACTCCATGCGGGTCTACTTTGATTCATCCACGCCGTAAACTTCTTTGATGACGTCTGACTTCAGGATGTCTGGTCCGGCTACCATGTTTGTCCAGTAAGTTCTGATCGACCTGGCTGCCCACAAAATTCCTTCCGGGGCAACAATACTATATTCCGTTGCTGGTTTGAGCGTTCCTTTTGGGATCGGTGGAAATGTTTTGAGATACTTATTGGCAGGATCCGCTAATATTTTTTCCAGATGTTTACCTTTGATACTGGCTTTGAACGTCGTCATTCTATAATTGCGATATCGGAATTGATCTAAGGTAGGAGGTTCGGTGGAGCCGTTGGTCCAGGATCCATAACCCATGTTGATGGCAAAATCCACGTTTGCTTTGGTTTGCAAGAGACGCATCTTGGTCATGTCGACCCCTTCTTTGATCACGCGTGGTGACTGTTTTTTATTGGTGCCCTGTCGTGCTTTTAATTTCCAGTCGTGTGTAAATTGGCGCCGGATTGATGTGGAACGTTGCGGGGAATTGATTTGCAAATCGGGAATATTATGGGGATGGCGTCCGCTGGCACCTGGTAGTTTATTACGTGCAAAGCGAGCGTATCGCTCTCGACGTTCGGGCGGGATTTCATCCTGCCAGATCAAGTGGATCAGTTGCTGCGTCGCTAACGGGTTATAGTAAGTCAACAGCAGGGCACTTTGATCGACGTCCATTGGTGCATGTCCCGCAACGACGAACTGGTTTTGTTGGTTTACTTTTACGGGCAGCATGTCTGCCAGTTGGCTCGTGATGGTGTTATATTCTGGTCCGCCGAACAGGATCAGATTTTTGTGTTGTATGTCGGCTGCTGTGACATCTTTATCCGCTTTGATGGGGACGCTGCCTGTGATCATGTCTCGTCCGAAACCGCCATACAGCACGATATTTCTGGCAGACTCTTCTAATTGCTTACGCGTTTCCTCTTTTCCAGTGGTCGGGTAAACAATCAGCAAGGGTTCGCCTGAATAAAGGTTGGCTGCTCCGCCGGGCTGGTAGGGTCTGATTTTACTGGCAGGAGGGTTCCAGGAATCGATGAGTTGCCATTCACGGTTCTTAAAAATAAGAGTGGCTTGTGGGGATCGGGGAGCGGCGATTTTAAGTTTTTGTTTGCCCAGTTTCAGAATCAGCGGTTTGGAGGGAGCTGAGGGCAGGTCATTCAGGTTGAGTTCAATGACTTCAATATTTTTGAGTTTCAAATCGACTTGAGTCACCTGATTCTGGTCAGTGACTCGGGCATCAATGGTTGCCGCTTTGTGCGGATCCAGAAAACGGCGAATTCGGGTCCAGTAAATTTCGCCATTCGCGGTTGTGTCACAGGTATAGGTGATGATGTGCGGACTACGCGGGCGGCGTTGTTGGACAAACCATTCTTCAACAGGGTAAGGGTTGCGAATGCCATGTCCGTCTTCAGGAAACTCCTTATAGATCACCGGGAAACCAAGTTGCTCCAGGCGACTGACTGTATAGCGACCAAAATCGACGGGCTGTGCACCGTCTTTCGCACCATGTTGGATCAAGGCGGGAAGATGGCGGAAGTTTTCGTAATAGTCATCACCGGATCGCCCGGCTTTAGGAACCAGACACGCGAATAAGTTGGTGTATTTTGATCCCAGATCCCAGGTTGCGTTGCCTCCCATCGAATGTCCTCCGAGGCAGATCCGGTCCGCGTCAATCGGATACCATTTCAGAACATGTTTCATGGATTCGAGAACATCAACTTCACCTAATCCAAAGTAGGAAATATCGCCCCGGCCCCAGGGTCTGATTTGAAAATAATCGGACTGGCGGGCTACACTTTTTGTCGGCAGAGGGCGGCCCCCATTGCCATGTAGATTTACATACAGAGGATAGGTTTTCTGCGGGTTGAAGTCTTTTGGAATCGTCATGGAAAAACGTTGCCCGGTTCCGTCTGCTTTGCAGTAATAATAACCCCACAGGCCATTGCGCTGTTTGCCGAAATAGTCTTCCCCTTTTTCTAAATCAGTCAGCATCTCAATTGTTTTTGACAGGATTTCCATTTCGCTTTCGGAATTCGGCAGTGGCTGTTGCTCCAGCAAGTTAAGCCCTGCTGCTGCGAGACCACGGTGTCGTTCCAGAAGAGGCTCGCTCACAAAGTCTGCCCAAGGTTCATCGAGTTTGAACAGTTTGCGATAATTTGCTCTTTGTTTAAATATGGTTTTCAAGCTGCCGACGATGTCAGAGTACGGTAGGGAGAGGGAATTGACTTTCTGGTTTTCTAAGTAGACACCCAGCTTCTGATACGGCTTGCCTGCGGGAGCGGGGGGAAGCAGGATCTTGGCCGTTGATCGTCCCGGGGACTGTTTGTCGTTTAGAACTGCCGTGCCTAGTATTGTGTTCCCTTGTTTTACGGTGACTTTTTTTCCAGCATGTTCTGCTGTTGCCCAGAGGCGTACGAAAGGCTGAAATCGCTGCATATCGTATTCGCCCAGTGATGAGATGCGTTGTGAGGCTGTGTTGTTATCAACCAGACGAATATTGTGCATTGATCCGGACGCATAGCTGGCGCCTTTGGCGGGATAAAAGATCGACATATATCGTTTGCGAGACGAGCCTTGATCTTTGTCGTTCACCCAGATTTGAAAAGCTGAGATGTTTCCGGTGGCTCCCTCTTTACCGATGCTGGACCAGGGAGCTAAGATTTCCATGCGGTACTTGTGATCGCTAAGTTTCTCACGAAACACTTTGAGGTCGGACGGCATGCCTTTGGTGGGGCCACGACGTAACTCACGAAAGCGGACGCCCGCCTGTTTGACCTTGGGTGTCATGCCGGGTGTGATGTACCACTGGCAGACATCTTCATCCCCCCGCTTATTCGCCAGAAAGACTTCCACCACGTCGGCACTGTAGTACTTTCCTTTCTCGGGATATTCGACCCAATTATTATCCTGCACGACGAGGTAGATTAATAATCCCTCTTGATTCCAGCCGAGACGAAAATGCACGTTATGATCGGTGGCGTTTTTAAATGTCCCTGCTTCCTGCAGCAAGACTTCAACACCGAAACCCGGCTTTTCTTTCCAATCGCTGAAGTCGCCATCGATTTTGATCTGATCGAGTTTGGGAATATCAAAGGTTTCTACCTGAGCCCAAAGGGGGGACATATTCAGTAAGACCAGTGTCATCGCAATGCAAGTAGCCGCTCGTCTCATATTTCTCTCTCGAAGTTATGGAGTTACTTGATTTCCGTTTGATTAATCGAGAAGGAATCCCATCTCGATATTTCAGATATGATATTATGTATTGGGTAATCAAATTAATGATACAAATAATTGTATTATGTATATATCACAGTGAATACGATGCAAATCAACAGATTTTTTCCGTTCTGGACATGTGGTAATAGACGCTGTAAGATATTGATCTGGCTGATTGTAGAGTAATTCCATTGCGGTTTGTATTTGAAAGTACTGTAATCAGTCCACCTGCGATCCCCTAAGAATATTCCTGCGAGAAGGAAAACAACTGTGACTCCCTCAACAACAGGTTGCTCATCCTATCAGCGGCTTTCGAGTGAACAGCGCCGTGACTTTCTGAAGGTAGGATTCCTGAGCACGCTCGGTCTTTCATTGCCGTCTATGCTGCGTCACGAAGCGGCAGCGAGTCAGCCTCGTCAAGTTAAAGCAAAGTCGGTCATTCTTTTCTGGTTACAGGGGGGGATCTCGCATCATGACACTCTGGATCCCAAGCCGGATGCTCCCGCGGAAATACGAGGCGAGTTTTCCTCAATTGCGACAAAGATACCTGGAGTTCAATTTTCTGAATATATGCCGCGACTTGCAGAGATTTCAGAAAAACTTACTGTGATTCGCTCTGTGACACATGGCGAAGCAGCACATCAGCGCGGTTCGATTTACATGGTCGAAGGCCGCCGACCGCCTCGAGAAACAGGCGTTGGGTATTCCGGAAATCCTGAATTAGGTTCAATCGTCGCACAGCAACATGGCATCCGAAATGGAATGCCACCGTATTGCAGCATTCCCGGTAACGATTTTACATCTAAATTCACAGGGCATGGATGGCTGCCTGCGACTTCTGCCGCCTTTCGCGGTTTTCAGAAAAACTCTCTTGCGCTGAGTGGCCAGTCGATCGACCGGTTTTCAGAACGGATAGCACTCCGCAATCAACTTGCCGCCACAACGAACAGCGGTGCAGCACCGACTGCGTGGGATGAATTTGACGAGCGCGCACTCGACATTGTGATATCCGGTCGCGGAGCGAATGCCTTCGATATTTCTTCCGAGTCCGACGCAACAAAGGCATTGTATGGCATAAAAAGTAAAGCTGATGCCAAAAATATCTATGCATTAACAGCACGGCGGTTAATTGAGTCTGGTGTTCGATTCGTAACAATTGGCCGGAATAGTTGGGACCATCACAGCAATATTTTTCCCTCGCTGCGCAGCCGCCTTCCAAATATGGATAATGCCATAGCCGGCCTGACACTCGATTTGGAGCAGCGCGGCATGCTGGATGAAACGTTGGTGATTTATATGACCGAATATGGTCGCACTCCCCGTGTTAATAAGGGGGCCGGTCGCGACCATTGGCCACAGGCTTTCAGTGTGGCATTTGCGGGGGCGGGAATTAAAGGGGGACAAGTGATTGGTGCCAGCGATAAAGATGGCGCTGCGGTTATCGACCGCCCGGTCAGCCCGGAAGAAATCGCGGCAACCATTCTACATCTGACGGGTATTGATCCGCAGACCGAAGTATTCAAGCCCGATGGTCGCCCCATTCAATTTGTCGACTATGCGAAACCCATTCAGGAACTGCTTGCTTGAGTGCTGCCAATCCGTTACTTGTCGCTCATGCAATGAACCATCTGGTGCTTTCTTAAGAGTTACCCGAATAGACTAAGAGCGAACTTCCTCCCTTTTGCAAGTCAGGAATTATATGAGACCGTTGAGACTGTTTCTCTTTCTCTTTGTGTGGTGTTGTTCTTCACACACGATCTTTGCAGAAATGGTTTCTGCAGACATTGTGATCGTGGGAGGAACTCCTGCGGGCATATCTGCGGCGATTTCTGCGCGACGGGTGGGGACCGAACGGGTTGTGATTGTGGAGCCGTTCAATCATGTGGGCGGGCGCATGTCCGAAACGCTTGGGTTCGGTGAAGAGAATCGGATGGTTCGCAGCTCACTTGGCGGACACTGGAACGAGTTAAAAGAGCGGGTTAACAAAAAATATGGACGTGAAACTCCCAGTCCCGAACCACATATGATGGAAGAGGTATTTGACCAGTGGCTGGAGGAAGAGGGTGTTCTGGTTTTGAAATCGTTCCAGACCGTGCGTGTCATCAAAAATAAGTTTCACATTCAAAAGCTGATTGCCAGGGATGCTCGTGAAGTGAAAGCAAGCATTTTTATTGATGCCTCTTATGCAGGCGATCTGTTACCACTTGCGGGAGTCTCGTGGGTAATCGGTCGCGAAAGTCGATCTCAGTACAACGAATCGCTGGCGGGTGTTGTATTGAAGCTGAAAGACCCGCCCGGAAAAATCGTCGAACCCATTTACAGGCTTCCCATCAGCGGTTTTGAAGAGGATGGGAAAACATTGTTGCCGCACGTGCATGGTTTAACCACCGATGTGGTTGAAGGGGCCGGGGATCAGCATCTGCAATGTTTCAACATGTATGCCTGTTTTACGAGTGATTTGAACCGTCGCATTGATCTTCAAAAACCGGTGGATTACGATCCGCATGAATTTGAAATTCTACGCCGCGAAGTGCTGCGTAACCGTGGAAAAGCCACATTAGGGTTTGGTCGTGGTATTCCCAATTCTAAGGCTATGATCAATGACGGTGTTCCTCGCTTATTGCATTGGGGATTGGCAGGTGGTGGCGATGGCTATCCCACAGCGAACGTTGAAAAACGCAAAGTGATTTGGCAGGAACACGTCAATTACACACGTCGTTTGATCTGGTTTATTCAAAATGACCCTTGCATCATCGAATCGCAACGTAAGTACTTTCAGACCTGGGGACTTTGTAAAGACGAATTTGTCGACAATGGTCACTGGCCCAGAGACGTCTATATCCGCGAGGGAAGACGGATGGTTGGCGATACTGTCATGACACAAGCCGACCTGTTCGAGAAGACGTCGAAACAGGATTCTGTGGGGTTGGGATCATTCCCCGTCGATTCGCACGTTGTGCAACGATTGGCCAGCCCAGACGGGAAAGAGGTCGTCAACGAAGGTGGGTTTCTCGTCGAGACACCCGTTTATCAGATTCCGTATCGTGCGTTTTTGCCGCAATCGAAAGAGTGCAAAAACCTGCTCGTACCCATTGCGATGAGTTGTTCGCGTGTTGCCTTTAATTCCTTGCGCGTTGAGCCAACCTGGATGGCCACCGGTCAGGCAAGTGGTGTTGCTGGTGCTCTAGCCGTGAAGTTGAAAAAAGATATTCAGGATGTTCCCGTCGATTCGATTCAGGTCATCCTGCGCAAGTCTGGACTGCCCATTGATAAAGAGTAGAAAGGACCTTTCGAGGTTTCCTGAGCCGAGAGACTGGATGTGACTCAGGATTCTATGTAAATCAACAGATCGGAATAGCGTGTGTAAAGGTATGAAGCATCACCAATTTTAATCGGCAATGCTTCTTTAATACTGCAGAAACGTTTTGCTGACTGTTCTTATTTATTCAGGTGCCAACGGACCAGGGCCACATCCATTTTACAGATTTTTGCATCTGAGGGATTTCGAAATCCGGTTCCGAAGGCGGTTAGAAGTGTTCCATCGGGCATGAGTACCGTTGACGTGGATTGCACGCTGCAAAACCAGGCTGTGGGACCGGTGATGTTGCCTGTCCAGGATGCCAGAATGTATCTGTGTTCTTTATCCCACGATTGTCCATGGTCGTGGCTGACGATTGCTTCCACTCCAAATTGTGGGTGTCCCTCATGGGTTGCCGGGTATCCCAGACGCACCACGTATGTCATCACGAGATCTCCGTTGGGCAACTTCACCAGACTGGGATGGTGACGACCCCATTCATACAGGGGCTTCAACTTCGACCATGTTTTTCCATGATCGCTCGAAGTGGAAACTGCCAGTCCACCAAAATGATCGAGTTTATTATGGGCGAATCGTTTGGGGTAGTCGGTTCGGCAGGCGGCGACTAAATCGCCATTGGCGCCCTGAATCAGATTGACCTCGTTCACGCCCAGCCATTGTGGAACTTTCAATTCTGGGCTCCAGGATTTTCCCTCGTCGGTACTGGTGCGCAAATAAGCCTGTGAATAAAAGCCATCTGGTGATCCCCAGGCCACGCCGGTTGGTCGCCAACTGGCTTCGAACACTGTTTCGGTATCTCCTTCTGGATTTTTCACAACCAATAACGGGTCCCATACATAACGCTTCTTGACGGGATCATCGACGGTTACGTGTTTCCACGTCTCGCCGAAATTGTTGCTGCGCCAATGGCCGTGCGAGACGTTATCTTTTTGCACGATCAGTTTTCCACCGCCGAGATTGGTTAGACCTAATACGATTCCCGGCTTCGGCTTTCCCTCCGCATCGCGGCTAAACCATTTTCGTTGACTCCATGTTTTGCCGTGATCGTCACTGAAGATCATTGCTGTGTGCGTAGGGTGATGTGTGACCACCAGCATCATCACACGGTCCTGTTCTGCCAGATATGTCAGGTAGGGCATTTGGGCATTCTCATCGCTGCGTTCTTTGTACCAGGGTTCGCTGATCCATTGGATTTCTGCAGGCAACGAAGTGGGTGCAGACGCGCCATTCATTTGTTGTATGACATGATCGCGTTTGCCGAAGGGATGAGGCTGTGGTGTGCGCAGCTCTTCTGCGTTGATCAACGATGGTGCTTTGCACAAAGTGAACAGGAATGAAAGGCTCAGGAACAGGTAGTATTTCATGGACTTTTCCTCTAAATCATTTTCTCAGTGAAAGAACTACTTTATCATAACGAATGTAAAACTGCGGTTAAGCCATAGCCAATTGGTTTCGCAATAAAGCGGCTCCCAGTGGAGCCCACAGAACAGGCAGTGTCCGCCGAGGGTGCAGTCGATGGCGTCTGTACAGAGATGCCATAAAAGTCCGACACCGACAGCACGCCATTTCCAGGAGGGAATCGCCAGTAGTCCCAGATAGATTAGCCCCGCCCATACTGTGTGGAGCGGGTGAAATCCAATGCTGCAACGGTGGGGATCAAAAATGGGGTCAGCCAGAAGATGGTCTGCGTCTATGACCATGGTGGCCAACATAATAAGGGCAGCCTTCCACCAGTTCTCTTTGAAGAACAGCTTCGCAATCAAAAACGGCACGAGCAGGTGACACGAATAGTGGATGAGATGCCTGAGGACTTCAAACTGGGTTTCCATACGCTCCGTATTTCTGTGTTGTGTTTTTTTGCCTGTTTCTCGCGTCTCTGCCTGCTCTGTATGAAAAAAGTTGCGATCCTTATTTATTTTTGGTGGTGGGGCGCCTGATTTAAGTGTTTCTCAAAAAACTGAAGCATGGCGGGCATTGTTTTTGCCCCTTTCTGTCCCATGACGCCGTGGCTTCCGTCTTCGAAGCGAAGGTAGTTAATGTCTGCACCGACCTTCTGCATGGCTTTAAAAAACTCATCTGTGGAGTCAATAAAAACGACTTTATCTTTGGCTCCATGAACCAGAATGATGGGGCAGACGTCTTTGCGGACATAAGAGGATGGCGATGCCTGGCGCATGATTTTTTTGATTTCGTTGTCGGGTAATTTTCGATTTTTGCCGATGGCCAGTTTTCGATACACGAATGCCGCCCGTTTGCTGTGGTTTGGATGGAGCATGTTTCCCACGGCTCCAGAGCAAACGACGGCCTGCAATTCACTGGAAACGTTTTGATGCGAGCCTTTGCCTTCGAAGTCCTGTTTCTTGGTCAGGGCGGCGGTGAGGACCAATGTACCACCTGCGGAATTTCCGTAAGCGCCGATTTTGTCCGGATCCACGTTGTATTTTTTGGCATGTGCTCGTAACCAGCGAATCGAGTTCTTCACGTCGTGCAGACAGGCGGGGAATGGTTTGTCCTGAAGCATGCGATATGTGGGCGTGATGACTACATATCCTGCTTGCGCCAATTGAAATCCCATTTTGGAAAAACGATAATGATCTCCGCCGGTCCAGCCTCCGCCGTGAACCAGCACGATGGCGGCACGTGGTTGAGTGGAATCAGCTTTGGGGCGAATCACATTCAGGACCCATCGTTCGTGACCTTCCCGATAAGGAATGTCGCGTTCAAAGATGATATCGGCAGGCGGAGTGGGGATCTTTGTTTTGCTGGGAGGAAAAGCAAACAGAGACGATGACTGGAATAATCCAGACCACAGTACAATTAAAGTGAGATATTTCATGATAATAAAAGACCAGTTTCTTGGCGGTGTAGGCAATGGTACATTTGGTTTTGTTTTCTTCTATGTGGGTAAACCATAGGGGCTACGATAGGTTTTGTCGAGCATTCCGTTAGCTTCATCACAGTCGATGAACTGTTCTTGCTTTGGATCGAAATCAAGACGTCCTCGAGTACGGTAGGTGATTTCCCCTAAATGCACGAGAGCACAACTACGATGTGCGGTTTGTGGATTGGCTTTGGTGAGTGTGCGATTCCGTACGGCGTTCAGGAAATCGGCCATGTGTTCGGCGTAACCGCGTTGGCCTCTTAATTCTTTACCTTCTGTGGGGCCTTTTTTATTCTTGGGACCCAGAAACACACTAAAGGCACCACGCCTGGAGAAGATCATATGACCTTCCGTGCCGTAAAACACATTTCCGTTGTCAAATCCATGCAGACCATAGGCTGTGAACGGGTAGTTTTCGTAGATCAGCAGTCGACCATCGGGGTACTCGTAGGTGACGTTCATATTATCGGGGTAATCGCTGGCGTGACCGTGCAACATCATGCGGCTGCCGCGGGCTGTGATTTGTTGAGGCAGGGTGTCGACACCCAGGCCCCAGGCTGCCATATCCAGATCGTGAATTCCATCATCACCAATTTCGCCATTGGCATAATCGCGAAACATGCGCCAGGAGCGGTGGAAGCGGAGTTGATTGAATGCACGTTTCGGAGCTGGACCGAGCCAGCGGTCATAATCGACGCCTTTGGGAGGCGTGCTGTCAGGCACAGGTTTGACGGTGCTGCGTGATTCGGCGGTCCAGGCGCGTGCAATTTTTATGTCGCCGATAATGCCCTGTTTTAATAACTTTTCTGCTTTGAGAGTGACAGGGCTGTTACGCATCTGGCTGCCTTGTTGCACGACGCGTTGGTATTTTTTCGCCGCCTTTATAATTTGATGCCCTTCGTTGTAAACGTGTGAAATGGGTTTCTCGATGTAAACGTCTTTGCCTTCCATTATGGCGGCGATCGTCATCGGTGCGTGCCAGTGATGAGGTGTAGCGATGATAACCGCGTCCACATTTTTGTCGCCGATCACGTCTTCATACCGGGATGTCTGTTTGGCGGGCTTTGATTGGAAGCCCTGCATGTACGATGCCATGCGTTCGATTTGTTGTGGATCGACATCACACAGATAAGAAATGGAAACCGACTCTTTTCGTTCGACAAGTCCTTTGACATGATGTCCCATGATCGAGCCACAGCCGATAATTCCGATGTTTAGCTTAGCTGGCTGTTCTGCACCAAAGACGTGCACGTATCCCAATGCCGAAGTCGCTGCCGTGATGGATGCTACTTTGGTTGAATCCTGTAGAAACCTTCTTCGTGTTAGTTCATGATTCATGGTGGGTATCCTTGATGAGGCATTCGGAAACGCTTTTTTTAGCAGGCTTCGATGATATCGAATACATTGTGGGGGTACAAATTATTTCTGCAGAAGACGGTGAATAGAAAAAGGGTCTTTTTCAGTTGGTTTGGGGCATTGTACTCAGGAACCTCTGGGAAATCAGAGTTACGAATTGCATCCGAAATCCATGTCTGTTATCATATCAGCGTTGTTTTATGCTTGTTCAATGGTGTTGTGAATCATTGTTTCCCGGGAAGAAATTGCATGCTGACGATTCTAGGTAAATCGACCGCGAAACGTGGTCAATTTTGTGATGGTGTTTCGCGTCGCAGCTTTTTGAAAATCGGCGGGATGGCCCTGGGTGGGATTTCCTTACCTGGTGTCCTTCAGGCTGAGAACGATAACCAGACCGGCAGCAATCATAAAGCAATCATTAATATCTACATGCCCGGCGGTCCGTCACACATCGATTTGTGGGATCCGAAGCCGGAAGCGCCTACGGAAATCCGTGGTGAATTTAATCCGATAAAAACCAACGTACCCGGCATTGAAATCTGCGAACTGTTTCCGCGGATGGCGGCCATGATGGATAAGTTTATTCCCGTGCGTTCGATCTCTGATGCGGACGGCAGACACGATGCCTATCAATGTATGACGGGCCGACGTTTTGGAAGTCGTCAGCCTCCGAGTGGCTGGCCGGCAGCGGGGGCTTTCGTCTCGAAACTTCAAGGTTCTGTAAATGCCGCGGTTCCTTCGAATGTTGCTCTGATGTATAAAACGGGCAATCGTACCTGGGGAGAACCGGGAACGGGTGGCTTTCTGGGAGTTCAGCATTCGCCTTTCAATCTTGTCGGTCGCAAAGCTCGCAGTTCGCCGGAGAATATGATATTGCAGGGCATCACGCTTGAACGATTGAAGGATCGCGTTGAGTTGCGGCGCGCGTTCGACACGTTTCGTCGTGAAGCCGACACTTCCGGTTTAATGGAGAGTATGGATGTTTATTCGCAACAGGCGATGAATATTCTGACGACGTCGCAACTGGTCGATGCGTTAGATCTCTCGAAAGAAGATCCGAAGATTCTCGCCCGTTACGGGAAGAGTGATGAGAAATTTCAGCGCGACGGTGCGCCCCGGATGATCGAAAACTTCTGTCTGGCCCGTCGGTTAGTTGAAGCGGGCGCCCGATGTGTTTCTTTGAATTACAGTCGCTGGGACTGGCATGGTCCTGATGGGATGAACTTCCCCAAGTCTCGCGAGGAATTTCCATTGCTCGATCAGGGACTCTCTGCTCTGGTGACCGATCTACACGAACGCGGTCTGGATAAAGACGTTTCCGTCGTGGTCTGGGGTGAATTTGGACGCACGCCCAAAATCAATCAAAATAACAGTCGCGATCATTGGCCCAAAGTTTCGTGTGCCATGCTCGCCGGTGGTGGGATGAAAACTGGTCAGGTGATTGGCAAGACGAACCGTTACGGCGAATTTGCGATCGACAGACCGGTCAAATTTCAGGAAGTCTTTGCTACGCTGTATCGCAACGTCGGTCTGGATCTCAATGGTACCCGCATCTTCGACAGCAGCGGCACACCGCAGTATCTGGTTGATCAAGGTATCGAACCCCTGCGCGAAGTGATTTGAGTTTCACTTAAATCCCTCAGATGAATGTACGTCTCAGACGAGAAACGAAATATGTTGCGTTTAAATGCAGGGTTGAATCGGCGTGAATTGCTGCAGGTGGGCAGTTTGTCTGCCTTGGGCGTTAACCTGATAGACACGATGCGACAGCCGACTGAGGCTGCAAAACCGCGGCGCGAGGTGAATTGTATTCTATTGTGGTTGCTGGGTGGGCCGAGCCACATTGATATGTATGATATGAAGCCGAATGCACCGGCTGAGATACGTGGCGAGCTGACACCGATTACCACGCGCGTACCCGGGATGGACCTGTGCGAATTGATGCCGAACCTGGCCAATTGTGCTGACAAGTTCTCCCTCATTCGTTCGATGCACTCCTACTCACCCACACATGGGCAGGGTGATTTTCATTTGATGAGTGGGAGTCGCTTAACGCCGGCGATTAATCCGCCGGGATTTGGTGCGATGTTGACGTGGCAACAGGAACGGCGTGCACGCCAGACACCCCCTTTCGTGCAGGTGGGTAAATTGGACAGCCCACGTTATGGTGCCCCCGGTTTCGGCGGTTATCTGGGACGCACTTATGATCCGTTCGTTGTCACTCCCGATCCGAACAGCAGTAGTTTTCAGGTCAATGAATTCAGCCCGCCTGAAGCAGTGAGCGTAGATCGCTTGAGTGATCGGCAATCGTTGCTGTCGGCCCTTGATCAATTTCAATCGAATAAAGAGCAGCAACTTCAATTTGCGCGAACTCACGAACAGTTTCGCGAGCGAGCGCTTTCCATGATTACATCAGAGCGCGCCAAGAACGCATTTGATATCTCGCAGGAGACAGATCAGATGCGTGACAAATATGGGCGTAATCGTGTGGGGCAGGGGTTGTTACTGTCGCGACGGCTGATCGAAGCGGGCGTACGATTTGTGACTGTGAAAGGTTATGTACGTTATGGGTGGGATCATCATCCGGAAGTCTTTCCCCGGCTCAGAACCGAAGTTCCCCCTTATGATCAGGGTTACGCGGCTCTTTTAAATGATCTCGACGAACGAGGCATGCTGGATAACACCGTGGTGATTACCGCTGGTGAATTCGGACGTACTCCGCGGTTGAATAACGACCCACGTGCTCCCGGGCGTGATCACTGGAACCGCTGTTTCAGTCTGACGCTGGGTGGAGGTGGAATCAAGAGAGGGCTTGTTCTGGGATCCAGCGACAAACATGCAGCGGATATCACGGACCGTCCTGTTTCGGTACCAGACTTTGCCGCCACGGTTTATCATGCTCTGGGCATGGATCCCAAAGCCCAACTCCGCACACTGGATGACCGCCCCATGCTTGCGCTGCCAGAAGGCGAAGTGATTTCAGAATTGATTTGATGCGATTCTGGATTTTTTGACTGGCTGTTTCAATTACTGGAAGGGTCGCTCAGGTGCTTTTGGATTAACTGTGGCTAGCGCCGATCCGCTCGTGAGTCTTTGTGTCGAATTTTATTTCCCCTGCTTCTTTGCAGAACCTTTGTTAAGGACAGTCACAAACAATGTCGAAATCAGATGCGATGATCGTATTGTTACTTTTCCTTTGACTTCCAGCTATTGGGCTGACTACAGTAATAGAATCACAGAAGACTTGCCCTTTGTATCGGTATTTCTGGGCGAAACATTTCTGCTGGTTTACGATAGACGATTTCGAGGTACGATACTGAAATCTGCGATTACGATGTGCGGTTTTGATGAGGAGAGTCGTGAACGCTGGCTTGCTTTTCTCAAACTCGCGGAAATTCCGGTTCATCATTCTAAATAGTCAGTAGTAGGCTACTTTTCGGGACGTTATTTATCATTTATTGTGATGATGATTGGTCTCATGTTAGTTGTGCAGCAGTTTTCTATTATTCAGGGACGCTTGGCAATTATTTGCAATTAAGGAAGATAATTTCTGTCATCAGGTCCCGGAATGATTCCCAGCGTTGCCAACGCTCACCTGTTTTTAAGTCGCATAATATTGATTCATGTTCAAACTGGATAATAGGGCAATCACGTTGTGATGTCATAGCGTTAAGATCAAAGCACAGCGCATCATAGTTGCCAGAGGGAGCATATGCAAAAGGAACAAACCCGGCAGGAATCAGAACGTCAGCAATAATAGGATCATTAAAAATTGCTTCTGTCAGGCCAGATAAATTTACCCCGGGAGGATTGGCAAACAATCTTATCATCTGTAAGTCGACTTCCAACCAGCGAAATGAGAGCACAAGCTGTTCATACATGACAGGGAA
Organism: Planctomycetota bacterium; assembly: GCA_022600195.1. Classification (GTDB taxonomy): domain Bacteria; phylum Planctomycetota; class Planctomycetia; order Planctomycetales; family Planctomycetaceae; genus Gimesia. Next base: position 20,754 of record JAHZKX010000018.1, on the reverse strand, counting down.
TCGACCGGCAATGCGAGAATAAAGGGGCTCTAATCGATCCGGGTTTGTGTCAATGCGTTTGGGCTCCCACAAGTCCAAGTCACCCCTCCAGCTATCCCACTCATCTACTTCTCGTTTGACAATGAGTTCTAATGGAGTCCCGTCGAGTGCGACCATGTCATCATCGAGTCGCTGAAAGGAATCGACAAACTGTTGAAGGAGTTTCTTGTCAGACATCAGGGTATGTAACTTAATATTCAGAACGTTGAGAGTGGGTGATCCGCATAGAATTCTTCTTCCCAATTTCTTTAAGGTGTCCAGGTCCGATTTGTTGGATGATATCTGATAGAATATGGGATTACAAAACATTTCTGCGGTGGGAATACGGTCAGGCACCGAGTGATTGACAGAGTGTAGCCGCTCAGGTGGAAGTTGTTTTGGTGTCGCCCTTCTTATTTTTTAGGTGACTCTTTCCGATAAACGGAGTTTTCCACATGCCAATCAAGGTTTGCCACTGGGGCTGTTCGAACTCGCTTAATCCGAAGTGAATATTTTTGAGATCGGTGCGCATTCGAAAGGTACCTGCAAGGCGATCCCAAATGGAAAAGACGGTTGAATAATTGGAGTTTGTTTCTTCAGGTATTTGTGAATGATGTATTTTATGCATATCAGGAGAGACAAAGAACCAGCGGAAAAAACGGTCAACGCGACCTATGGAAATGTTGGCATGATGGAATTGTGTGGAGAGGAACACGAGCATGCCATAGACAATGATGTGCCAGGCTTGTAAGCCGAGTAGAGGAATTAATAAGAGACGAAAAAGTGTGGAAAAAATCAATTCTCCCCAGTGAAAGCGTGTCGCTGTTGAGACATCCATGTAGGGGTCGCTGTGATGCATGCGATGAAATCGCCAGAAGAGGGGGATGCGGTGGTTCATCCAATGCCAGCAGAACGTCCAGGCATCGAGGAGTATTATGGCGAGGATCATTTTACCGGTCATTCCCAGCGGCAATCGATTGAGGAGTCCCCAGTTGTGGTCGAGAGACCATTGGGAAGTGACTTCCACCGAGGCGCCAAAGAGCAATCCCAGGAACAAGGAATTCAGAATGACCAGTGCAAGATTATGAAAAGCGTGTTGATAGCGAGTTTTTTTGACAACCGGTTTGAAGGCTGCCCAGCTTTCCCAACTCCAGAACAGGGCGAGTAAAACGATGGGTAAGGTGCTATGCATGAGCGACAGTAACTCTAATTCTGATAGTTCAGAAAGCATAAGCACGGCTGTTGAATTAAAAAACGGGGGGGAATGAAACGTTTACAGAGAACTCGCGAGAGATGATTTATTCTGTCATATGAGAGACAGGGTAGCAAGGGCCGATTAAAATTCGCGGTAAGTGGCTCTGATTTTACCCTGCTGTTGAAGTGTTCGCAGAAACAGGATCTGTTTTGTTTCAGGAATCTGCATGTGCTGCATTAAGGTCAACAGGTCTTTTAATCTTGTTGTTGTCAAAGGAGAAGAAGGGGCAATTTCCAGCGTGAAGTGATTAAAATCAATTTTAGCTGGTTGCAGAAGTACCGTTCCTCTGGTTTGAATTTCTGTTTTTGTCGTGTCGATGATTAATTCCGGATTCTGAGAAGACTTCGTAGATAAAGGTGAGGGGATCTCAAGTGAGAGTAACCTGGCTGCTAAATTCTGTGCCTGTTGCTGGTCTGAATTCGGTAAGGAAATCATGATCATACTGGAAGATCGGAGAAGGGCTTTTGTATTTTCGGAGTGTTGTGTTTTCAGAAACTGATTGATGTTTTGTGTGACCAGTTGACCAAACGTCGGCTGGCCAGAGGGATTCTTCAGAAAGAACTTGAGATGGGGAAGTCCCTGACTGGAAATTAGATTCGGTCTGAGGTTTGAAAGAATTTGTGCGCCTGCGGTGATGACAGCCTGCGATTTTTTTTGACTTGGATCGGTAAGGATCGGTCCCATACCAATGGCATCTGCGTTTGTTTTGAAAGAGCCTGCATCCAGTAAGGCCATCGGCAGGAGATAGCCGCCTGTGAGATTGACAGTCTCATTGTCAGCAGTGACATAGCATTTGAGTCGCTGTCCTTTCGTTACACCTGTATTGGGGACATGAGCGATGATGGAAACATTCGCCAGGTTACCGGATTCAATGGGAGTTTTAATTTGATCCAGATCGATATTCATGGTTTTGATCGAAGATTTCAAAGCCTGAATGGCTTCTGTTGTATACCCGCGATCTCCAGATCCCTTCAAGCCCACGACCAGGCCGACTCCTGTTAGTTTGATGATTTCTGACGGCTGGAATTCTCCCAATCTGGAAAGTCTGATTTGAGCTGGTTTTGGCAGTGCTTCCGGAGCTGGAAGTTTTAATGTGAGGTTTAGTTTGGCCAGATTACTACCAAGTACGGTGGCATTCATCACCGTATTACTGATTAAAGGAATGACCTGGATCGTTTGATTCAGGGAGCCATTTTGTTGAGCGATTCCAATGGTTTTGATTTTGGCTCCGCGAAACGATGTTATGAGATGTATGGGAGTTTCTTTTTGGATGAGAAATGAGTTTTGAGGAGGAACTCGCGGTGAAGAATTTTGAGGAACCTTATATCCGGCAGACACAGTTTGAGTTTCTGCTGCATGATTGAGAGAAGTCTGCTGTATACCTTTGAATTTATTTTCAGTGTGGTCTTGTTGAAAGGTCGGCTTGAAGGCAATTTGTCGAACCAGATCGGCATCAAGACGGATTAATTCTTCAATAAGTGTCGTACGTTGTTGTTTCGTTGTTTGTGTGAGTAACAGGATATTTAGCGACTGTTGCTCTGCGGCTTGTTGATTTTGGAGATGGAGCAGGTTGATTTGAGAAGGTTTTCGTTCCGGAGGCATCGCGCTGTGAAGGCGATGGTCGTGGTTTCCCTTTTGGTCGGCCATTGGCAAATGAGACTGGTGAGGACTCTGTGAAAGAGTTGTCTTTGATTGATCTGATCCCGCAGGGAAATCCAGATTGAGATCAGGAAAGCTTTCAGGCTCGGCGAGGGAAAAATCAAGAATCTCCAGATCATTGCTGGTTTGCGCAGTCTCTGTTTGTAGATTGAGAAAATCCTGCATGGATTGCGAAAGGAAAAACATGGCCAGCGCGAACAGGCCGATTCCTGTCAGGATCGAGAATTTAAGATAGCGCATTGTTTCCCTCAGCCGTGAAGATCCTGGCTTAGTGAAATGGGTTGATGTGATTTGAGGAGTTGTTTTGCTTGGAGAGATTTGAGAGCGGACGATATTGTAAATCTGTTTTTGTGTCAATGTGGGATGTTTGGATGAGGTAAATCCCTTTTTGATTATTTGCATTCTTACGTAATCTGTTCAGTTCTGTGTACCAGAATCTTGGCATTTCGAGTGGGGAACTTGAGAAGATTTCACCCTGCGGTTCAGGGGCAGCTTATATTGGAATTGACCCTGATGGTCGAGTAGTCGTACTATTCCCCCATTTCCAAAGTGGCAGGGGAGATTATGCCGCAAACGAAACGGCTTAAGTACTTATTGTTATTTATTTTACTGATATCCGCATCAATCAGGTGCGGAGTGGCGGTTTACGTTCAGCGCCAACTTGATCGACAACCTGAACGCACATATGTGATCGAAGGTGACGCAGACGGTTATTGGAAGCTGGCTCGAAAGATCATTCGTGGCGAAGAATATTCGATTTATACACCGCCACGACGTGTACTGAGGATGCCCGGTTTTCCTGTCATCCTGGCGGGAGCCATGTCCGTCGTCGGAGAAGATCACTTTGGTGTTCGAATTGTTTTGGCGCTGTTGGGAGTGGTCGCCTGTTTTGCCGTGTATTTGCTGGGAAAAGAGCTGGTCAATGAAACAATTGGTCTGATCGCGGCGGCATTCGTTGCTGTCTCACCGGTGATGGCAGGGTTTAGTGTTTTGTTATTAAGTGAGACTGCTTTTGCAGTCGCAATGCTGATTTCATTATGGGTACTTGTCAAATTATCAAAAATTCAATATGGAGCCGGCGATCAAGTTCGTGGAACCCTGTTCTCAGTACTCGCTGGAATTTCACTGGCGATCGCCTTTTATGTGAGGCCGAGCTGGTTGTTAATCTTGCCTGTCGTTGTTGTCATTTTAGTTTTTAGTGCAAAGGGAAATCGAACTGCAGCCATGCAGCGGGCTTTGTTGATGACTCTGGGGTTTGCAGTGATGCTGGTACCCTGGGTTTATCGCAATTATCAGGTAACGAATCATTTTGTTCCTACGACACTCTGGGCAGGTCCCAGTTTATATGACGGTTTAAATCCCCGGGCGACCGGTGATAGCGATATGACTTTTTTTGATCAAGAGAATGTGTTGAAAAGCATGAGTGAATACGAAATGAATCAGCACTATACACAGCGGGCCATTGAGTATGCGCAACAGCACCCCGGTCATGTGTTGCGCTTGATGGGTGCCAAGCTGCTGCGTTACTGGAAACCCTGGCCGAATGCGGCGCAGTTTCAGTCATTCTGGATGATGCTTGCGGTTTCGGTCGTTTTTATTCCTGTGATCCTCTTCGCAAGTTATGGTGCCTGGGTTTCGCGCGATCAGAGTTTACTGTTGTTGATTACGCTGGGACCTGTGATTTACTTTTCGTTGATCCATCTGATTTTCGTCAGTTCATTGCGCTATCGTCTGCCGGCTGAATACAGTTTATACATTTTGTCTGCGGTAGGAATTTATCACATGTTTTTTCAACTGATTCAAAAGAAAGAAATCAAACCGGGACAGTAATTCGCCTTTAATGGTTTAGAGTTGATATGGTTATTCGTAAAACATTTCAATGGTTTCTGCTAATCGTAATTTCGCTGGTGATCACCGGCGGGAGTTACGGTTATTATCTGTGGGTGCGCAGCGACGAAATGTTGAAAGCCGGTATCATTGAGAAAATATCAAAGCATATTCCCGACCTGATGATCGAAATTGATCGAGTGCAATTTGATTTTCGAAGACGGGTTCGAATTGAGGGTTGTCGCGTTCAAGTTGTCAGCCACTCCGATACGATTATTGATTTACCAGAGGTGGTGGTGACTTTGGACCAGGAAAAACTGGCCCGGCATCAGGTGATTGATATCCAGAAAGTGGTATTGAATAGTCCGCAGTTAGTTCTGGTTCGCATGGCAGATGGAACCTGGAACTGGGAAGGGCTGCCAGAAATCAAGCAAAGCGATAATCCACTTCCGGAATTAGTGATTGAGCGTGGAAGTCTTGCTGTAAAATTTGAACGGGGTGCGGAAAATGTTCCGACGGCAGTTACATTTCAAAACCTGGATTTAAGGCTGATTCCCTCCGGAACCCGACGTTATGAAATCGAAGGGCATACTTCTATTCCGCAAGCAGGAAAGCTGGAGATATCGGGTTATTGGGACATTGGTTCCAAAATTGGTTCCGTGGAAGGAAAGTGGAGCCAAGTAGAATTTGGACCAAATCTGGTCCGGATGGCAACGGGTATTTCGCCGGTGCTGGCATCGCAACTCAACTCTGCGTTTCCTTCTATGCAACTAAAGCCTGATGAATCAACGGGCATGTATGATCTGGGTGTGAGCGCCCAGATGGATATCCAATTCAGTCTCTCTAAAATGAGTCAGGATCAAACGCCCCAGTTTCAGATATTGACACAATTGCGTGAAGGAAAGCTCAAACATCCAATACTGCCGTTTCCATTACGAAATATTGTCGGCAAAGTGTTTGTGAATAATAACAGGTTATTAATTCAGGATTTACAGGCACATAATGGCGAGACCAATTTTTCTGTGGGAGGATACTATCGTTTTGGCTCTTCGCATCAGGCACAGGATCAACCGAACGACCAAAGCTACTTTTCGTTACAAGCAGTAAAACTTCCCGTCGATGATCGATTACGGAGTCGTTTATCTGGAGGTCTGGCTCGCACATTTGATACGCTGCGACCCAGTGGGAATATTGATCTCGATGTCACATTGACACATCCAGGTCAGGGGAAATGGCAGATACAGGATTTGGTGGTTACTACCAATGACGGGGGAGCGATGCCGGTCCATTTTCCTTATCGGGTTGATCGCATCAAAGGCAAACTCAACCAGCAGGATAATGACACTCTCAAACTGGACTTCTTTGGGATGGCGGGCAACCGACCTGTGACCGCGCGCGGTTTTGTGAGGCATCCCGGACCTGCATCCCAAATTGATATCACATTGGAAATCGAACAAGTTCCCATAGATTCAGCGCTGTTATCTGCTTCACCTGAGGGAATCAAATCCGTTCTCAATCAAATTGATTTACATGGTAAAGCCGATGCCGTTTTGAAATTAACTCGTGAACCGATGTTGAATCAGCCAATCCATCTGGACTTTCTGGCGAAGATGGATCATGGCGCATTACAGTATCGAGATTTTCCATATCGTATCAGCGATCTTTCGGGCCGAGTTTTTTATTCCAGTAAAACGGGAAAGACTTCGTTTGATCAGCTAAAAGGGACTCATGGCAATGCGCGTCTGTCTGCGTCTGGTTCATATGCTCGATTTGAAAAAGACGGCAAACTAAATTTAAGTATCATCGCAGAAAATGCAGCCTGTGATTCCAACCTGCGTCTGGCACTACCTCAATCATTGCAGGAATTGTGGGGAGAACTCTCACCACGTGGAATCATTAATCTAAAAACTGATATTTCATGGGAACGCGGCAAACCGGCCATTATCAGTATTCCTAATGCCAGATGGCGTTCAGGAAGCATGCTGGTAAAAGACTTTCCATATCAGATCGATAATCTGAATGCGAACTGGAGCTATTTTGTGAATCCTCAGACACAAAATAGTGAAGTCCGTCTGACTTCGATATCGGGAAGACATGACGAGACGTTAATCCGGATTAAGGAGGCGTTTGCCGAAGTCACTTCCGAAGGGGACTGGCGAGTGTTGCTTGATAAAATGGATATCGATGACCTCACCACCGACCGGGCCTTTCAACAGGCGTTGCCAGGTGAGATGGCTTCTGCATTAAATACCTTAAATATTCAGAGGCCCATTTCTGCCAGCGGGAAGATTGAATTTCGCGGTTCGCAAAAGGTGGGAACTTTCGTGACGGCTGCCTGGGATATGAATTCGTATCTTGCAGAGAATACACTGACCACAGGCGTTGATGTGACCAAAGTTTATGGGAAGGTCCATTCTGCAGGAACCTGGGATGGCGCTCATCTGCACTTAACTGGTGAAGTCGATTTGGATTCGGCGGTGATTCTGGATTATCATCTGACGGAAATCAAAGGCCCGTTTGAGATTCACGATCAGAAACTCACAATCGGTTCCAAACAAATTCGTCGCAATCAGGCTCAGGCTGTCGGCTTAGCGAATATTAAGGCAAAACAACCTATCACGGCCAAAGCGATTCGTGGAGTTCTGACCTGTATGGGAGATATCGAACTCAATGCGGTTCCTACCTATAACATGCAGATTGAACTAAATCGCGGGTTACTGGAAGAATATGCGGCCCGTTATATGCCCGGGGAATCCCAATTACGTGGAGTCATGAATGGTTGGATTCAACTATGGGGGCGAGGATCCAATCGATCAGATCTCAAAGGGCACGGTCAATTACAAATTAGTCCTGCCGCGATTTATGAACTGCCTCCCATTGCGCAGATTTTTAAAGTGGTTCGTCTGTCACAACCAGACAAAACGGCATTTGATTCTGCGTTCTGTGACTTTACGGTTTCCAATCAGGCATTTCATCTGAAGTACATCGAGCTCAAAGGGAATGCGATCAGTCTTTATGGGCAAGCTGGTGAAGCCCATTTTGATGGTCGATTGAAAGTGGATTTGTTTTCCAAATTAACCCGTCGTCAATTACCACTGCCGGCAATTACTCAGTTAATCGGTCATGCTACCAGTGGCTGGATTCGTGTAGAACTACGAGGTACGACATCCACTCCGATTGTTGATATCAAGTCAAATCCATTGTTGGACGGATCACTCAAAACATTTCTGAACAACGGAATGCGCGGCAGACCAGTAAATAATTCAAACGGCCGGCGAGCTCGTGCGATTCAGTCTGATATACAGCCACTGAAGCAATTTTCTCTGCCTTTTGCTCAGTAATTTGTATTGAGGTCAGCTCAAGCTAGCGATCTGATCGCTTTTTCCTGCTCTGGGAAATAGCCTCTGTTTCCTCTTTTGATTTCTTCTTCCAGCGTGAGAGAATCATCGTAAAGATAATCATGAGAGCGAGGTAGGCTCCCAGAATTTTCAGCAGCCAGAAAAACATTCCTGTGACAATTTCGTTCATAGGATGTGAAAACTTGCTATGCGTGGCCAGTGAAAGAGTGAGAGAAAGACAAATCGCTTTGCTGTTACTCTAATCCGGTCATAGCGCTGATTTCAAGTTGTTTTCCCGAAAGCGTAAAACCAAATGTCGATAAAAGGTCGGGGATGGGGACCGTACCATTCGTATCGGTTAAGTTAAGGCAGATCGTGACTTTGATCTCGGTTATACCTGGAGCCGGGCCAACTGGGGAACAGGGGATGTCTGAGTTTCCGATCGTCTGTGTCAGGGCTCCGCTTCCATCCTGGATAGATACCAGTACGTTTCCTGCCATAGATGCTGCAGGTTGTTGTCCTACATCCAGCATTAAGGACGAATTCAGATCTACATATTCCTGGATCAGGTTTCCCACTGATGTTGTAGTTGCGCCTACTTTGGCTGCTTCTCTTGAGCCCTCGATTGCGGCTGCTGTAATCGATTGTTGCAGCAGAGCGAAAAACCCAAACTCAATGATGGCCAGTGAAACAATCAGAATCAGGGGAAATGCGAGGATGAACTCCAGAAGAACCGAGCCTGTCCGGCGCCTGTGTTGGGGCGTTTGCTGTCGTAAATTGCTCTGATTGTGGAACAATGCAGGCTCCCTGATGATTTCCATCTTACGTACTTTTCAACTCAAGAGTGTTAACAAACGGAGACGTTTGCTTCACACTTGCTAAGGTCAGTTATCAAGTTCCAGATCTGGCCGATCTGAAAAGTGACTGACTTGACCTCTGATTGAGACAAATTTCACGCCGTACTCGTTTTCTCTGTTGAATCGACAGAGATATAAGGCGTCTCTTGAATAGGGAACGCAAATTGCTTGCCAAAGTAGTATTATAGTGAATAGATTACGATAAAACCTCCGATATTGACCCCAGTACGAGTGCGGTACCGACCTGTGCAGATAAACAGACAAAAAACAGAGAAACCCAATGCTCACCGGTCCGGTGTTGTTGTGTTGGAGTTAATTCTCACGATGCCAGCATTTCTGATTATCATGCTGGCGATCATTCAGATTTCTTTAATTTATGTTGTAAGCGAGCAGACAGCTTATGCAAGTCGATACGCCGCCAAGATCGCTTCGGAAACCCCACAAGCAGCTCTCCCTGCTTTGAATACGGGGGCATTAAAGACGAGTGTTGATAATGTGCTCATGGTGGGTGAGATTCCACTGGGGAGTTGTCGAGTCGTTCTCGAACATAATGTGGGAGCAGCAGCAACGATTAATGATCCTGTCGTGGCGGTTGCTGGTTGCGACTGTGATCCACCTGTGACGAGTTTACCTGTCGTTACAGGAGCCGTTAACACTGAGTCTGTTCGCACTACTGTTTGTGTAGCTTTGGATGGTAATATTCCCGACTTTTTAGACAGTTTTGGTTTTTCGATTGAAGACTATGTCGTTGAACAATCCACGACCTATTTATATGAACTTTAATCTACATCAGACATATTGCTGAAGAGCTTTCGTTTCTACCTGCTTAGAGTGACAAATTCCCGATGAAACAAATTCATTCAAAGACTAAGTCTCACAAGAACCGTCGCGGAATCGCCATCCTCTGGCTGATTCTGTGGGGATCGGTATTTCTGACGTTTTTTTGTGGTGTACTGGAAATCGCGACAATGTGGCAGGCTCAGGTTGAAATCAAAAATTCGCTTGATGCGGCAGCGTTAGCAGCAGTTCAAGAGTGGGGTGATAGTGGGGTGGGTTTGACTGATATTCCTCGAGATGTTGGTGTTGCTTATGTGGAAGCCAATCCCATTCTTGGAGTTGCATTCATGCCGACAACAAATTTAGGCACTGTGACTCTCGCTAATCCAAATGCGAATGCCTCGAATACAGGGGATTTTGTATTTGGTGCAATTGATACTACAACGGATCCCATTACATTTAACGGAAATGCAGAAACCAGCTGTGCTGGTGGTGGCTTTCCTGCTGTGATAGCTCAAGTAACAGTACCGACGCAGGGGTTTTGCAGTGCTCTGTTCGGAGTGAGCATTTTCAACGTGTCCAGTCAATCAATCGCCTATTACGATTGTGGGTCTGGGCGTGCATCATTGGTTAGCGTCGACAATATTATCCCCCCCTAATCAATTCCAGGAATGACTTTACTTTGAAGCTGCGTCTCCCAGCGGACAGGTAATAAAGCGTAGGCGAATCAGTTACTGTTCTCTCACCTTAACTGACTGCCTTTCGGGACTATTTTTGTCGCTTCTCATTTTCTGACTCTTCGACTTGATCGACTGTAAAACACATCGCTCCGTCTCCTTAAAAGATACCTTTTAAATCGTGTGAACAACGGTAAACAAATCGCTTCAAGAGCAACGATTCATGATCCTTTAGATCACAGAATTAAAAATGATTCTGCAAAGTAAAATCAAATGATTCTTGTGCTCTTCTAATGATTTATACGCATTTCAATTCCTCTGGAATTAAAAAAAATTGGTAAAAATCACGATTTTATGAAAATGGTTGTGTGGCCGGTTTTGCCTGGACAACAAAAAAGCAGACTGAATTACCAGTCTGCTTTCATCTCTTTAGTGAAAACCAGCAGCGAACGCTGTTTAAAACCGAGGTTTGCCATCGCCGGGGGCGGGCTTCTTTTTCGATTGTTTGCCGCTGGCTTTCCAGAGTGGGTCTTGCGTGTGTGCATCTTGCATCATCGTTTCCATTTGTTTGACAATGTCCGGGTGCCTGTCCGCAATATTATTTGCTTCGCCTAAGTCTTTCTCCAGATTGTAAAGTTCTGTTTTACCTGTGAACATTGGCATACGGACTGCTTTCCATTTTCCCTGGCGTGCTGCCTTTTTACCGCCTCTTTCATAGAATTCCCAGTAGAGGAAGCCGTGTTGCTGCTGTTGTTCTGGTTTGCCGACGAGCGTGGGGGCGATGCTGACGCTGTCCAGATTCTCAGGGCAGGGAACGCCGGCCAGATCTGCCGCGGTCGCCATTAAGTCGCCGAAGTATCCAATGTGGTCGGAAACTTTTCCTGCTGGCGTTGTATCCGGCCAATAGGCAATAAATGGAACCCGAATACCCCCTTCATAGAGATCACGTTTCATTCCCCGCAAAGGCCCGTTGGCATCAAAAAATTCGGGATCATTGCCGCCCTCCCGATGGTGGCCATTATCCGAAGTGAAAATCACAAGCGTATTTTTATCGATCTTCAATGCTTTGAGCCGATCCAGGATTTGTCCGACGCCTGTATCCATGCGCGTGACCATCGCGGCTTGACCCTTGTTCTGTTTCTTCCAGTCTTTGTTCTCGTAGATGCCGTAATCGGGAACTTCCTGGCCATCGCCGACTTTTCTGCCTGCTTCATTATTGGCGTGTGGGATTGTGAGCGCGACATACAAAAAGAAAGGCGCTTTTGCACTTCGATCAATAAAATCAAGTGCTTCCTGCATTACCAGATCATGTGAGTAATCTACTTTTTTTGTAGACACACCTCCCAGGCTGTCTTTTCCGGTAGGACCTTTGGAGATTGTGCGGGGATCGACAATATTTCGTAGCGCCACTTTCTTTCCGTTTCTCCAGAGGAATTCAGGATAATAATTGTGGGCATTGTGCTGATTCAAATAGCCATAAAAATAATCGAAACCCTGCAGGTTCGGTACGCCCTGCGTACCCTCTTCACCTATGCCCCATTTTCCCGTTAAGGCGGTTTGATAGCCGGCTTTTTTCAGGAGTTCAGCCACCGTCAGATCCTCGGTCTTGAGCGATTGGTTTTCTTTCACCCAGGTATTGCCTCTTACGCGGCCGTGCCCCATGTGTAATCCTGTCATCAAGACACAGCGTGAGGGTGCACACACCGTAGCGCCCGCATACATCTGGCTGAATTTCATACCTTCGGCTGCCATCTGATCGATGCGTGGTGTTTTGATTTTTTGTTGCCCATAGCAACCCAGATCACCATAACCCAGGTCATCGGCCATAATAAAGATGATGTTCGGTGTGCTGCGTTTTTCAGAAGAAAATGCCGTTACCTGCGAACTTAATATAAGGAAAAATGTGAGTGCAGTAATGATGAATTTCGTTGATTTATATGAAAAACCTGCTGTTGCAGTTTGCATGAGAACTCCTCTGTAAAGTTTTTCTTTCTGGGGTTAGTGAGATGGTTTCATTTAGTATCAGTGACCTGGACCATCGGGTCAAGTAAGTCTCTACACGAATCAAATTCGATTAAGTGATACAGTGTAAAAATTGGAGAATCGTTACCGATTATTGGCTGGCACCTGGTATGAAAAATTGAAAGTGGCTATCGATTTCAGTCAGAGTAATGCTCGTGCGGTCCAGGTTGTCATAATGCGGAATCTATTTCCTCCCAAAACGCACTACTTTAACATCGTTCTTCTGTTTTTTACCCGGTGTACTGCGGCCTTTGGTAATGAGATTTTCCAGCAATATCTGCATTGCCGTTACGCGCTCGGGATATTGTTTGGCGAGATTGTTGGTTTCCCCGATGTCATCGGTCAGGTTATAGAGTTGGACCGGAAAATCTCCTCTGCCTCTGGTCCAGCCACCCGATCCAGTATCGGGAATGTATTTCCAATCGCCATCGCGCAGACTGGGCACGCCACGAATCGAGCAACTGATAGCGTGAGGACGGACTGGTTGGTTGGCGCCTTTGAGTTGGGATAAAAAGCTGAAGCTATCTTCCCCAGCGTTGTCTGGTAATGTCTGGCCAATAATCTCCGCCAGGGTCGCCATCACATCGGCCTGGTGGATCAGGTTTTTATTAGTGCTGCCTTGTTTGACCATTCCCGGCCAACGCACGATGAAAGGAACACGATGTCCGCCTTCCCATGCGTCTGATTTGTATCCGCGTAAGGGGCCGCTGGCGAAGTGTCCCTTGCCTTCCATCTCCTTCGTGCCGATGTAGTGGGCACAGCCGTTGTCACTGGTGAAAAGAACCAAAGTGTTCTCGGTCGCGCCACTTTCCTGGATCGCGGCCAAAACTTGTCCGACGACGGCATCGGTTTCCATGACAAAATCGCCGTAGAGATTGAGATTGCTTTTTCCCTTCCATTCCTCGTTCACCGAAAGCGGCGTGTGGGGTGATGTCAGGGGCATGTAAATCAAAAACGGTTCCGGCGTATTCGCTTCGCGCCTAATGAACTGGGCTGTCCGTTCACTCAAGGCGGGGAGAATCGGTTCCAGTGCCCAGCCTTTGACTGCCGGCCCCTGCACGCTGGCCTGGTTCTTCACCAACTTCGACTGTGGCAAAAATTGGGAGGGAATGCCGATGGTACGATTATTTTCGATGAAGCAAAATGGCGGATGATTGGGTACGTCAGTGCCGAAATAATTGTCGAACCCGCGCGTCGTTGGACCGCCGCCAATCATTTGGGAGAACGTCTCGCGCCAGGCGGTGTGATGCTCTTTCGTCAAGATGGCATCTTTTTTGAATCGCCCAAAATACGGACGGTTCTCCTTCGAGATTGGCCAATCCCAGCCCAGGTGCCATTTGCCGATGCAGGCAGTTTTGTAACCTGCTTTCTGTGCGATTGACCCGATGGTGAGCCGGTCTGGTGCGATCAGAGGTTTACCCCACAGTCCCACAATGCCTTTCTGCAAATGAGTTCGCCAATGATAGCGTCCTGTGAGCAGGGTGTAGCGCGAGGGTGAACAAACGCCAGATGAAGAATGGGCATCGGTAAATCGCATGCCCTCTGCCGCCAGTTGATCGATATGTGGTGTAGAAATTTTGCCTCTGTCTGGATTATAACAGGAGACATCTCCATAACCGAGGTCATCGGCGTAGATGATAACAATGTTCGGTTTTCCCGGAGTGGCCGCCTGGAGCTGACTGTGATATTGAAATGAGAAAAATAGAGTAACTGCCAGCAGTGTGAAAACATTAATTCGGATCATAACGGCTTTCATCGTGATAGAATAAGAACAGGGCAGGAATGGTTACCGAGATCTTTTAGAGAGTCAATTCTGCCATGTTTAGCGTTTTCATTCAATGAAGTGGCAGAGAACCGGAAAATTTGTTGATCGTAGACCTGACCTGTGATCGATCATTTAGAAAGAGCCTGTTTGTCAAAATATCATCTTTGATCTTCACTTTTAAAGTTTTTGGATACCCTGTAATGAACCGGTAAAAGTATTATAATGCCTCGCATTAAGTGATTTCCATCAAGCATCTGTTTCTAAATTTACAGCTGAGGAATGCTGTTCATGATTTTTACCTGGTTGCGAAACCGTCGACGTAAGAAAATCTTGAGTTCTCCCATGCCGGGTCATTGGGAGGCCATTCTGGATCAGAACGTCAGGCAACTTTCGAGACTGAATTCGCAGCAGCGTGCGCTTTTATTTCAACGAGTTCAAATATTCGTTCGGGAAAAATATTGGGAAGGCTGCAACGGTTTTCAGATTACCGAAGAGGTCAAGCTGACGATTGCCGGTCAGGCCTGTCTGATTACGTTGGGCTTCGCCAGAGATTGCTTTGATCATTTGAAAACGATTCTGGTATACCCTGATACTTACGCCGCGACCGACAACTTTCAAAATTCGATTGGAGTTCTGACTGAAGGAACTTCGTTTCGATTGGGCGAATCCTGGGGTAAGGGGCCGATTGTTCTTTCCTGGTCCAGCATTTATGAAGGGGGCCAGATTCCCGACGATGGTCGCAATGTGGTCGTACATGAATTTGCCCATTATTATGATGCTTCAGAAGGGCAATTCAACGGAACACCTCCGTTGCACAACAACGAAGAATATCAACGCTGGGAAGAAGTCATGACGGCTGAGTTCCAGGAATTACGCGATCAGCTAGCCCAAGGTGAAGAAACCTTTATCGACCCCTATGGATCCACCAATCCTGCGGAGTTCTTTGCCGTCTGCTCGGAGCATTTCTTTGAGCAAGGCTCGCAGATGCGCGAGTACTCTCTCGATTTATATGAGACCTTGAAACTGTTCTATCAACAGGATCCGGCCCAAGCGGTTGTTTGAAGATCCGTCTGGATAAATTTAAATTTGGACGTAGATTTTTCAAAATCGAGCATTTAGTATATGTTCTCACCAAAGTGTGGCTATTAGATCACGTACTGTCCGTTTGGGTTTCCCTGTTGATAAGATCAAGGCTGGATACGAGATGAGCGACTCACCTTCCGGGCAGTCTCAGAAAAAACGTTCCTCTGTCGAACTGGCTAAAAGTGGAGCAAAGCAGCAGTCTGTTGCCACAAGAAAAAACTCGAAAAGGAATTCGAAAGAACTGACTCCCCAACAAATTTTGCAGGCGTTTGAAGGAGATATCGAGCCTGTTGCACCCACGATGCTTTATCGACTTTGTGCGTTTCTGGTGAGTATTGTGATGATTCTATTGCCGCTGATCTATCTGGGTATCATCGGTCTGGTGATGTGGAGTATCTATTTTCATGCCGTGCATTCGTTAAGTCTCTTTGATGTGGCCAACTCCAGTTCTTCGACTCGCAATCGCGGTAGGGGCATGGTTGCAATGGCACTGGTTTATCTGGCACCGATTGTGGTTGGTGTGATCCTGGTTATCTTCATGCTCAAGCCACTCTTTTCAAGACCTTCTCAATCGTCATCCTGGCGATCCCTCAAGCGAGAAAAGGAACCATTACTGTTCACGTTTGTTGATCGAGTTTGTGAAGCCGTCGGTGCGCCACCCCCGGTTCAAATTAATTTGGATATTCAGGTCAACGCTTCCGCCAGTTTCAGGCGTGGTTGGCTGAGTATGTTTGGCAATGATCTCGTTTTAACCATTGGTATGCCCCTGGTTGCCGGTATGTCTTTGAGGCAGTTTACCGGTGTTTTGGCACATGAATTTGGCCATTTTTCACAAGGGGCAGGCATGAGGCTTTCCTTTATCATTCGCAGTATCAATCTGTGGTTTTTGCGCGTGGTGTATGAACGCGATGATTGGGATGAGCGGCTTGAGCATCTGTCGGAGTCACTCGATTTACGAATCAGCTGGATCTTATATCTTGCCCGATTTTTTGTCTGGCTCACTCGAAAGATCCTGTGGGTTCTGATGATGACCGGGCATCTGGTAAGTGGATTTTTAATGCGGCAGATGGAATTTGATGCAGACCGATATGAAACGCGATTAGCGGGTAGTCGTTGCTTTGCCTCAACCAGTAGAAGGTTGATGTTGCTGAGCGTCGCCAATCAGGGAGCGTTAAGTGATTTAGGTCAGTTTTATGCTGAGGGAAGACTGGTCGATAATTTACCAGCTTTGATTAATATCAATTTGAAGAAGCTTCCCGAGAGTGTCATTCAGGTCGTGGATAAGGCAATCCAGCAGGAAACAACGGGCTGGTTTGACACGCACCCAGCCACTCACGAACGTATTGCAAACGCGCAACAAGAGGAATCAGAGGGAGTTTTTCGACTGAAAGCTCCGGCAACCATCCTGCTAAGCAACTTTTCCCGTGAAGCAAAGTATGTCACTCGGGATTTTTACTGGAGTGTTTTTGGAAAGGAAATTCCACGCGAAGAATTACACTCTGTTGATGAGTTATTAATTCGACAGGGGGAAGAAGAGAAATCTCATCGAGCAGTCCAACGGTATTATCAAGGGGCAATCTATCCCAATCGCCCCTTATCATTTTCTGAGCACGCCATCCAGGTTCCTGAAGATGCTAAGCAATGTGCCCAGGAATTAAAAAGTTGCCGGGATATACTTTTGAAGCATCGATTAAAGTATCAATCTTTTGTTGATCAAATTCGTGAATATGAATCAAAGTCTCTGAGTGTGAACGTGGCCGCGATTGCGCTTCGGGCCAATCTCAAGCTGGGGAGCGAAGACAAATTTATCAACTCGCTGGTTAATTTTGACAAAGTGATCAAAGCAAATACCGTCATTGATCGTAAAAAAGGTGAGATGCGGCTGGATCTGGAAAAATATGAATCGGTGATTGTGAAAAGGCTGGAACGAGCGTTACAACTGTTTCTGGTTCCCAAAGTCAAAGCCAAAATTCATGACGCTGAAAACTGGGAAGCTGATTTACGTAATTTGCTGCTGACGCTCCAGGTAACCAATTCACAGATTTCCGCTTTATGGGAATTACACATGAATTGCACCTCTTTCCAGGTGTTACTGCAGTTCTTTGATGAGAAACGGAATGATGAAAAGTATTGTGAAATTGTGATCACAGAAATGGGCAAGCTGGAAACACAAATCGAATCGATTCAATCTCGATTTCAAAGATATTCCTACCCGTTTGAGCATACCCAGGCAGATATCTCTATTTCCGAATTTGCCTTGTCTCGCACGCCGGAATCCAATAATCCAGGAGATTTACTCTCTGCTGCCGAGACGTTATTCGAAAATCTCATGGCACTGAATCATCGCGTTCTGGGAAAACTTTGTTTACTGGCAGAACAGGTTGAATTATTAATCGGCCTTGAGGTCTTGCCCGAATTTGAACCTGAAGAAGAGTCTGAGGTGGTTGAGTAACACCTGATAAAGAAGTCGGTTTACAGGACTTCGGTTGCTCTGATTTCTGACATCGAATTTTCCCTACCGCTCTGAATGACAGGACAGGATCCTGTCGATCGGCAAAATCTGCCGATCTTTGTTCATTTGTGAAAATGTAGGAATTGACTCAGATAGGAATTCAAGAAGACTGTAGTGATTCTCTTAGTTTTTTCATCTTCCTGTGAATGAAAGTCGATACTTGAGAGTAAGTGCCTCCCTTGATTTATGTTTTTTGTATTTGGAAAAACTTCCAGACAGGGGCACCTGTTAAAAATTAGAATCATATTAGAGTCACTTTCAGGTCAAATAAGAACGAAAAACGACTTCTTGTTTCTGCCCAGGATGGTCTGAGTGTTTCTCACAATGGATAGTGAAATATCACAATTTTGTTTTGTGAGGTAATGGAATGCGAATCTCAACAACATGGTCTTTGGTCATCATTGCCGGATTGGCCCCGCTTTTTTCAGCAGGTTGTTCTCATACCCAGAATATGGTGGGAACAAACTTAAATCTGCCTGCGAAAGAATCACCACAAATGATTCTGGCTCGAACGGCTGAGAACAAAGGACAGTTTACCAGCGCTCAACAAACCTATCGGGTCATGTTGCAGCGGAATCCTAAAAATGCGGTCGTCTTGCATCGCATGGGAATTGTGAACTCCAAAATGGGAAATCATGATGCTGCGACCCATTATTTAATGGAAGCGGTTAAAATCCAGCCCGATAACGCCAAATATCTGACAGACCTGGGGTATGCCCTTTATCTTCAGAATGATCTGCCTGCTGCAGAAATCGCTTTGGATGAATCCATCAAACGCGATCCCAGTTCTAAACGCTCCTTCAATAATATGAGTCTGGTCTTAGGCCATCAGGGTCGGATCGACGAAGCCTATCAAATTGCCCGTTCGGTGATGAGTGCTGAAGAAGCCCACGCCAACATCGGCTATATCTGCCTGCAAAGAGGCATGTTAGACGATGCAGCCAGACATTATAACCGGGCTCTGGAAATCAATCCTGAACTGGATTCTATCAGCGAAGCTATTGTGCAGATTGCGGAATTGCAACAAGAGCAGAACTTACGAAATGCTCAACAGGCAGAATTGCAAATGGCACAAAGCCCGGCTCCTGCTGAATCTGTTGTGACAGAACCTACTGTTGCTACTGTTGCTACGGTAGAAGCTCAGGTAACAGAAGAACCTCAGTTTCAGATCATTACAGACGCGGAAGCCGATACGGAAGTGATCAACCCTGAAATGATCATTACCAGCGAACAGCCGGTCGCTCAGATTTCGGCTGTGGAAGAACTGTCGATTCAAGGGTTTGAACCTCCGCTCAACGTCAGCAATGATGATTATCTTCCCTCGGAGAGTAACGAATTCTTTGAAACCGTCGAAAGTATTCAATCTGTGACTACGGTTCGCAGTGCCGAGTAATCACAACAGTTAAAGACCGATATTAAAAACATCAGGGGCAGAAGTGTTACGACACTTCTGCCCCTTTTTCGTTGATGGATCGCTTTGTCTTGAAATTCGGACTATGTTGTTTCAGGAGTCGCCCTGACAGCAATGCGTTTTTGACCTGCTGTCGGGTCGTTCGGGTTGATTTTTTTATAGAGCATTTTTCGATGGGAATCTGACTCTTTCTTCTTTTCCCCGGTTCTCTGGACAAACCTGGGAGTCAGCTCAATGTGCTTAGCGGAAAATGGAGCATAATCGAAGTACAAGACCGCGTTGATTGTCGATTTCCGCATATCCATGATCAGGGTATAAGGCTTTGTTTCCGTATTGAGATAGTAGCGACCCTTCCTGCGTGGTCCCCGATTAATACTGTAGGCGGTCCCATCTTGATTAAAGATCATGTTTGGGCCTGCTGTCGTTTGCCAGCGTCCAATCAGATTCTGCTCATCGGACTCTGAACACGAACTCGACAGACAGACAACTGCCAGCAATATCCCCATTCCCGAGTGCTTAAACTGCATTTGATTCCTCTTACTTCTCTCAATTCATTCCAGAAAGCGGAAGCCTGGTGCAGGTCGACTTACATGCTGCATTTTACTCCCTGAGTTATTGTGGTCAGAGAGGTGGTTGAAAGTAAAGAATAATAGTCTGCGTGATATAGAACTTTTTCGTTATTTGCACAGAATACAGGCTAAATGTGGGCTGATCTTTCTTTAAGGTGAGGCTTGAAGCGTGAAAATGGGATGGAGATAGCCATTTTGTGTCTCAGATCATCCTAAAGCTGGTGGTATACGAGAGTATGTCAAAAAAACAACGTCTTGGTAATTTTGTTAAAATTGGAAGAACGGGTGCTTTTTTTGTGGAAATATTTTGGTTTTTCGGATATTGATGGTTAGGTTAATTGAAGCTAGGCGCCTTGCGCAGTTTGATTTTGGAGTCGCCTGCGCGTCTGGGAGATTACAGATTTGAGCGTTGATCGAATTATAAAGGGAGGGTTTTCGACTCTCGCTTTGAGAGGTTCGGTCATGATTATTTACTGAATCTGACAGTGTTATATCCACTAATAAAATTCATTTACTGATAGACCATACTTACTGAGGAGTTGACAGGATGCTGCTTACAAATTGGCTCGGTACTCTCACATCTCACATCAAAAAACGTCCCCTGTTTCGATCCCGCGATCGCCGCGCGATTCGACGACGCTGGCAGGCGGCTGTCAACAATCAAATCTCCACTACGGAAATTCTGGAAGACCGCACGCTGTTGACGACAGCTGCACCATTTTCAGTGGATGACGTGACACCCGCAGATGCGGGAAACACCAGCTATTCATTTACAGTGCAGTATTCAGCAGAAGATCTCGGCCAAACCGTACAGCCGAGTTCAATCGATGTGTATGATGTTACAGTGACCTTCCCCCGATGTTAGTACCAGCCTAAGTGAGAGAATCGGGGTTCATGGGGTCGGTGTTCTTCTGGAGTGAGGCCGTAGGCCGAACGGAAGAAGAACACCGCGCGGCAAATGCCGCAGGGGTTTGGTAATTCAAT